>NZ_FOQN01000006.1:0-248340 GCF_900113755.1 Enterobacter sp. NFIX59
CTGCCGCCAGCGTTCAATCTGAGCCATGATCAAACTCTTCAATTTAAGTTTGATGCTCGTGAATTAAACTTCGTAATGAATTACGTATGTTCACTCAGAGACTTGGTATTCATTTATTGTCCGAAGACATTAAGAATCCATGTCACTTTGAGTGCCCACACAGATTGTCTGATAAATTGTTAAAGAGCAGTGCCGCTTCGTTTTCGCTGCGGCGCGGGGTGTGCATATTACGCTTTCCCGCTTCAGAGTCAAGCGTTTATTTTCGCTATTCTCTGCTGACCCGGCGGCGTGTGTGCCGTTGTTCCGTGTCAGTGGAGGCGCATTATAGGGAGTTATTCCGAGGTGACAAGAGGAAATTTAAAAAAAATTTCCATCCGCGTTTTTTTTCACCAACAGAGGTGAAATCAAGCTACAAATTGTTCTATTTGATGTATCTGCAACCACAATCACATTCGAGGTGGCATAATTATCAGCATGAATCTTTAAGGAATAAAAGCGATGCCATTAAGCGCACAACAGCTGGCCGCCCAAAAAAACCTGTCGTATGTGCTGGCAGAAAAGCTGGCTCAGCGGATTTTAGCGGGTAAATATGCCCCGGGCAGCATCCTGCCGGGTGAAATGGAGCTGGGTGAGCAGTTTGGGGTGAGCCGTACCGCAGTGCGCGAAGCGGTGAAAACCCTGACGGCAAAAGGTATGGTGCTTCCACGTCCTCGTATTGGCACACGCGTGATGCCACAGAGTAACTGGAATTTTCTCGATCAGGAGCTGCTCTCCTGGTGGATGACGGAAGACAACTTTCATCAGGTCGTCGATCACTTTCTGGTGATGCGCAGCAGCCTTGAACCTCAGGCATGTCTGCTTGCCGCCATGCTTGGCACAGCAGAGCAGAAAGCGCAGCTTAACGCGTTGATGGAAGAGATGGTGTTCCTGAAAAAACACTTCAACCGCGAACGCTGGGTTGAGGTCGATATGGCCTGGCATGAACATATCTATATGATGAGCGCCAATCCGTTCCTCACCTCGTTTGCCTCATTATTTCATTCGGTGTATCACACCTACTTTACCTCTATTACACAAAACGACGTGGTAAAACTGGAATTGCATCAGGCGATAGTGGATGCCATTCAGGAAAGCGACGGGCAGCGAGCCCTGAGTGCGTGCCAGGCATTACTGGCTGCGCCAACCCACCAGCAGGTAAATAAATGACAAAGAAAAAAGCGCGCAGCATGGCCGGATTGCCGTGGATTGCAGCCATGGCGTTTTTTATGCAGGCACTGGATGCCACCATCCTCAACACCGCGCTTCCCGCTATTGCGCAAAGCCTTAACCGCTCCCCGCTGGCGATGCAGTCCGCCATCATCAGCTACACCCTGACGGTTGCAATGTTAATTCCGGTTAGCGGCTGGCTGGCCGACCGCTTCGGTACCCGTAGAGTTTTCATGCTGGCCGTAACGCTCTTTACGCTCGGTTCGCTGGCCTGTGCGCTCTCCTCGTCCTTAACGGAACTGGTTATCTTCCGCGTATTACAGGGCATTGGCGGCGCGATGATGATGCCCGTGGCGCGCCTTGCTTTATTACGAGCCTACCCTCGAAGCGAACTGCTTCCCGTGCTCAACTTCGTCACCATGCCGGGACTGGTCGGCCCGATACTTGGCCCGGTACTCGGTGGCGTGTTTGTCACCTGGGCAAGCTGGCACTGGATCTTCCTGATTAATATTCCGATTGGCGTTGCGGGGCTGCTGTATGCCCGCAAATATATGCCGAACTTCACCACGCCAAGACGCAGCTTCGACATGGGTGGCTTTTTCCTGTTTGGCCTGAGCCTGGTACTCTTCTCCAGCGGGATGGAGCTGGTTGGCGAGAAAATCGTCGCGACGTGGATGGCGCTCTCCGTTATCCTCGCCGGCGTGCTGCTGTTCCTTCTTTATATACGTCACGCGCGCCGTCATCCGACGCCGTTAATCTCTCTTGGGCTCTTCAACACCCGAACCTTTTCCGTCGGGATCGCGGGAAACATTGCCTCGCGTCTGGGGACGGGCTGCGTACCGTTCCTGATGCCACTGATGCTGCAGGTGGGTTTCGGCTACCCGGCCCTGATTGCCGGCTGCATGATGGCGCCCACCGCAATGGGCTCGATTCTGGCAAAATCGACCGTGACGCAGGTGCTACGCTGGTTTGGCTATCGTAAGACGCTGGTTGGCGTGACGGTCTTTATCGGCCTGATGATTGCGCAGTTCTCGCTGCAGTCCGCCGCGTTACCCGTCTGGATGCTGATCCTGCCGCTATTTGTACTGGGCATGGCGATGTCGACGCAGTTCACGTCAATGAACACCATCACCCTTGCGGATTTGACCGACGAAAACGCCAGCAGCGGCAACAGCGTGCTGGCGGTAACACAGCAGTTGTCCATCAGTCTGGGTGTGGCCGTGAGCGCGGCGGTACTGCGGTTTTATGAAGGTTTCGACAGCGCAAACACCGTCGAGCAGTTCCACTATACCTTTATCACCATGGGCGCACTCACCGTCGTTTCAGCGCTGGTCTTTATGCTGTTAAAACCGAAAGATGGCCGTAACCTGATTAAAGAACGCCATAAGGCGAAAGCTAAACCGAACCCCGTTCCATCAGAACAGGAGTAAGCTGCAGGCGTTGCTGCTGCAGCGTGGGCTGAGCCATTCGATGGATCAACACATCGATGGCCAGCTCGCCCAGCTCATCTTTTGGCTGATGAATGGTGGTGAGCGGCGGCGTCATATAGCTGGCCAGCTCGATATCATCGTAGCCGATTACCGCCATATCGTGGGGAACACGCAAACCGGCCTGATATAACGCCTGATAGGCGCCAAACGCCATGGCATCGTTGCCGATAAAAACAGCCTGCGGACGCTGCGGCTGCGCCAGCAGTGTTTGCATCGCTTCAAAACCACCGTGAAACTCAAAATCACCAGTAATTCGGTAACCTTCCGGCACTGAAAGTCCTGCCCGCGCCATTGCGGCGAGATACCCTTCCAGACGCAAACGCGCCGGGGTTTTGTCCAGCGGGCCGGTAATACAGGCGATGCGGGTATAGCCTTTATCGATCAGATACTGAGTGGCCATATCGCCCCCCAGCAGGGAGTTATCCTGAATAAGGTCGCTGGTACCGTCGAACGGCGCCCAGTCCATCATCACTGTGGGAATCGAAGGATAGCGCTGGATGATCTCTTTCGACGGCTGGTGCGTTTCGGTACAAAGCAGCAGTAGCCCGTCGACGCGTTTTTGCATCAGCGTTTCCAGGTTACGATTCATGCGCTGCTCGTCACCTTCGGTATTGCACAGCACCAGGCTGTAGCCACGCTCGAAGCAGCTGCGCTCCACGCCGCGAACCAGTTCTGAATAAAAGGGGTTGGTACTCGCGGTGATCAGCATACCGATGGTGCGCGTCTGGTTGAGCTTAAGGCTGCGCGCCAGCGCAGACGGCGCATAGTTGAGATCTTTTACCGCCGCTTCGACTTTCTCCCGAATCGCCTCGCTGACGAAGCGATCGTTGTTTATAACGTGAGAGACCGTCGAGGTAGAAACGCCCGCCATGCGGGCGACATCTTTCATTGTGGCCAAGCGTTACCCCTGCTGACTTAAGAATTCATCGATCTCTTTACGCCACGGAACGGAAGGCTGGGCGCCCTTGCGCGTCACCGCAATCGCTGCGGCAGCGTGTGCGAAGCGGATAGCGTCATCCATTCTCATACCTTCCAGCAGCGCGGTCACAAGTGCACCATTGAAGGTGTCTCCCGCTGCAATGGTATCAATCGCCTTCACCTTAAAGCCCGGCACGCGACGGCCTTCGCCATTGACGCTTGCCCACACCCCACGGCTACCCAGGGTGATGATCACTGTTCCGATGCCTTTGTCGTGCAGCGCACGCGCGGCTCGCGCGGCATCATCATCGTTTTCAACGCGAATACCCGTCAGCTTTTCGGCTTCGGTTTCGTTCGGCGTGATGATGTCCACCAGCGCCAGCAGCTCGTCAGATAATACACGGGCAGGGGCCGGATTAAGTACGACAGTGGTATGATTTTCATGCGCAATTTTGGCGGCGGCCAGCACGCTTTCAACCGGCGACTCCAGCTGCATCAGCAGGGCTTCCGCTCCGCCGATGAGTGCACGTTGCGCTTCTACGCGTTCCGTCGTCAGCGCCGCGTTAGCGCCAGCATGAATACCGATGACATTCTCACCTTCTGCGTTGACGAAAATCAGCGCCACGCCGGTAGATTCCCCTGCAACAACGCTGACCGGTGCGATATCGATATTGTCGCTCGCCAGCTGCTTGCGTACGCGCTCACCGGTATCGTCATCACCCGTGCAGGCGATAAACGCAATATTTGCCCCGCTGCGACCGGCAGCAACGGCCTGGTTTGCACCTTTACCGCCAAATGCCACCTGATACTGGTTACCCGTGACGGTTTCGCCCGGTGTCGGGAACGATTCAAGGTTAAGAATGTGATCGGCATTGATACTGCCAAGGACGACGAGGTTACCTGCGGTTTTCATGGTTGGATTGTCCATCAGAGAGCGCCACCGGTGTTACCCGGTGGCGTATGCCACACTTTTCTTTATTGGTGTCCCTCAGGCCGTCGTGACGGCCTGATTCGCCTTTACTGCTTGATGACCAGCTTCAGGTCAACCGGGTATTTGGCCTGAACTTTTTCGCCCTTCAGCACTTTGTCGGCAGTTTCAACGCCAGTGGCGCCAATCTGCTCAGGCAGTTGAGCGATGGTCGCAGCCAGTTTGCCATCGTTTACTGCTTTTTCACCATCCGGCGTGCCGTCAAATCCGACAACCATCACATCAGATTTACCAGCGGTCTGCAGGGCACGCAGCGCGCCCAGCGCCATTTCGTCGTTCTGCGCGAATACCGCCTGCACGTCAGGGTGCGCGGTCAGCAGGTTCTGCATAACGTTCAGACCCTTAGTACGGTCGAAGTCTGCCGGCTGGCTCGCCAGTACGTTGAATTTATGCGCTGCAACCGCCTGCTGGAAGCCTTCGCCACGCTCGCGGGCGGCAGACGTACCGGCAATCCCCTGCAGTTCGATGACTTTCGCGCCTTCGCCGGCTTTCTTCGCGATGTAATCACCGGCGATTTTGCCGCCCAGCACGTTATCAGACGCAATATGGCTCACCACTTCGCCTTTGGTTGCCTGACGGTCCAGGGTGATTACCGGGATCTTCGCCTGGTTTGCCATCTTCACGGCGTTGCCTACGGCATCAGAATCGGTTGGGTTGATCAGCAGAATTTTGGTGCCGCGAACGGTTAAGTCCTGAACGTTAGCCAGCTCTTTCGCCGGGTTGTTCTGTGAATCCAGAACCACCAGGTTGTAGCCCAGTTTGTCCGCTTCTTTCTGCGCGCCATCCTTCAGAGAGACGAAGAACGGGTTGTTCAGGGTAGAGACAACCAGCGCGATGGTGTCTTTCGCCATGGCGTTAGCACTTACGGTTGCGCTCAGCGCGACAGCAGAAACCAGGGTAGCCAGTTTTTTCATGTTCATATCTAAGATGTCCTGTAGTGTCGTCAGTTACTGTTTTTTGTTGTCTACCAGTACCGCCAGCAAAATCACCACTGCCTTAACGATCATCTGGTAATAGGAGGAAACACCTAACAAATTCAAACCATTATTCAGGAAACCGAGGATCAGTGCGCCGATCAATGTCCCAACAATGCGACCTTTACCGCCCGCAAGACTCGTACCGCCCAGAACCACTGCCGCAATGGCATCCAGCTCATACCCCGTACCCGCCGTTGGCTGCGCGGAGGAGAGGCGCGCCACTTCGATAATGCCTGCCAGTGACGCCAGCAGACCGCACAGGGAGTAAACGATAATTTTGACTTTATTAACGCTGATACCGGACAGGCGCGTTGCCGCTTCGTTACCGCCCAGCGCATAGATATAACGGCCCAGACGAGTGTGATGCAGCATGTACCACGCCGCCAGGAAGACGATAGCCATGATCCATACCGGGGTCGGGACACCCAGCGGGCGACCGATACCGAACCAGCCAAACAGATCGGCGTTATCGGTAAAGCCGGTATTGACCGGGCTGCCGTTGGTATAAACCATGGTCACCCCGCGCAGCAGCAGCATCATCACCAGCGTGGCGATGAACGCCTGAACGCGGCCTTTTGCCACAATCACGCCGGTGACGGCGCCTATCGCCGCACCTGCCGCCAGGGCAGCGGCCACGGCCACCAGCGCGTTGACTTCAATGCCGACAATCGAAGCGGCGATCGCGCCGGTGAGCGCCAGCAGGGAACCGACGGACAGATCGATACCTGAGGTCAGAATCACCAGCGTCATGCCGACCGCCATAATGGCGTTCACCGAGGTCTGCTGCAGAATATTGAACAGGTTATTAACGGTGAAGAAATTCGGGCTCATGGTCGACACAATCGCGATCAGCACCAGCAGGGCAATCAGCGATTTTTGTTCCATCAGCCATGCCTTTGTGAAATAGCGGCGACCAGAAACAGCCTGGGTAGTCATCTTCTTACTCCTGATTCACGCGATTAAGCTTGCCCACAGCGGCAGCCATCAGAACTTCCTGGGTGGCCTGCTCGCGAGTGAATTCACCGCCGAGATGCCCTTCATGCATGACGATAATGCGATCGCTCATGCCTAATACTTCTGGCATCTCGGAAGAGACCAGAATGATGCTCAGACCGTCGGCCTTAAACTGGTTAATCAGCTGATAGATCTCTTTCTTCGCGCCCACGTCTACGCCGCGGGTTGGCTCGTCGAGGATCAACACTTTCGGGCGCGTCATCAGCCCGCGCGCAATCGCCACTTTCTGCTGATTCCCGCCGGACAACAGGCCAATCGCCTGCTCCATCGACGGGGTTTTGACGTTAAAGAGGCGGATAAAATCGCTCACCGCCTGCTGCTCGTCTTTATGCTTCAGGCTGCCGCCGCTGTGGCTGAAATAGCGCAGCGCGGTGAGGGACATGTTCTCTTTTACCGACATCCCCAGCACCAGGCCGTCGCGTTTGCGGTCTTCGGAGATATAGACGATGCCGTTCGCCAGACCATCCTGCGGAGAGCGGGTGACCACTTCATGACCGTCAAGGGTGACATAACCGCTGGTGCGCGGCAGTGCGCCGTACAACACTTTCATCAGCTCGGTACGTCCGGCACCCATCAGGCCCGCCACGCCCAGGATCTCGCCCTGGCGCAGGGTAAAGGTCACGTCGTTCACACCCGGACCGCAGAGGTTGTCCACCTTCAGGCGGATCTCACCCGGCGCTTTATCCAGATGCGGATACTGATCTTCCAGCTTACGTCCCACCATCATTTCGATGAGCGTATCTTCGGTCAGCGTCGCCACTTCGCGCTCGGCAATAAACTGCCCGTCGCGGAAAACGGTGACGTCATCGCAGATTTCGAAGATCTCTTTCATACGGTGAGAGATATAGACAATCCCGCGCCCCTGCGATTTCAGCTCGCGGATAACGCGGAACAGGGATTCGGTTTCGGTATCGGTCAGGGCGTCGGTCGGTTCATCCATAATGATGACCTTCGACTCAAAGCTCAGCACCTTCGCGATTTCCACCATCTGCTGATCGCCAATGGAGAGATCGCCCACCAGGCGGTCGCTCTTAAAGCGCAGGTTCAGCTTCGCCAGCAGCTTATCCGCTTCGGCATACATGGTTTTCCAGTCTATTTTGCCGAACCGGTTAACAAACTCGCGGCCGAGGAAGATGTTTTCCGCAATGGTGAGCTGCGGGATGAGGTTCAGCTCCTGGTGAATAATACCTATGCCCGCTTCCTGAGAGGATTTCGGGCCAGTGAAGGTAGTCTCTTTACCCAACCAAAGGAGTGAGCCGGCATCGCGTTGATAGATACCGGTCAGCACTTTCATCATGGTGGATTTGCCGGCGCCGTTTTCGCCCACCAGCGCCATGACGCGCCCGGGGTAGACGTTCAGCGCCGCGCCGGAGAGGGCTTTTACGCCCGGGAACGACTTATCGATCCCTTTGAGTTGCAGTAATGCGTCCATGATGGCCTCAGAAGGTGACGCCAGCACAGAGAATGATATTCGCATACGGGGAACACTCCCCGCTGCGAATCACCGCCTGACTGTCTGCGGTTTGTTGTTTGAATTGTTCGTGCGTTGTGTAACGAATTTCTATGGTATTTCCCTGGTGTTGTTGCAGCTGCTCAAGGTGGCTGAGCAACGTTTCGTGGAGTTGCGGATTATGTTGTTTGATTTCCGCCGCGAGAATGACCGCCTCAACCTGCATCTCCGCGGTCACCACGTCCAGTACCTGCATAAACGAAGGTACGCCCTGCGTTAACGCCATATCGATACGGGTTGTGCTGCGCGGAACCGGTAAGCCTGCATCGCAAACCACCAGCGTATCGGTATGCCCAAGACGGGAAATAACCGATGAGATTTCTGAGTTGAGTACAGTGCCTTTCTTCATTTTCTTGCTCCACTAGCGAAACGTTTCGCTAAAAGTAGTGTAGCCCCAGAAATGTTCAGAAAACCATCATGACGTAACAGATTTGTGATCGACGTCGAAACGTTTCGCTAAGTGAAATGGCGTGGAGGTAAATGCAAAACGGTAACCCCCTGGTTACCGTTTTTTATGTTTGCGCCTTCTCCCTGTGGGAGAGGGGCGGGGTGAGGGCATCAGGCCGCACAAAGACTTAAATCTCGACCTGCGTACCCAGCTCAATCACGCGGTTAGGCGGGATCTCAAACTGGTCAGGCGCACGCAGGGCGTTACGCTGCAGGATGAGGTATAGCTTGCCGCGCAGGCGCAGATACCACGGGCGCTTGCCGATAATCAGCGACTCGTGCGACATAAAGAACGACGTTTCCATCATCCGACAGCTCAGCCCTTCCAGGCCGCAGCGGTGGAACACCTCTTCCACGTTTGGCGTTTCACGCCAGCCGTAGCTTGCCACCACGCGCCAGAAGGTCGGCGACAGCTGCTCAATCTGCACGCGGCGGACGTTATGAACATACGGCGCATCTTCGGTGCGCAGCGTCAGCAGGATCACGCGCTCGTGCAGCACTTTGTTGTGCTTGAGGTTATGCATCAGCGCGAACGGAATAACATTCAGCGCGCGAGACATGTATACCGCGGTACCTGGAACGCGGACCGGCGGAGATTTCTCCAGAGAAGCGATCATCGCCTCCAGAGAGTTCCCGTGCTCATGCATGCGGCGCAGCAGGCGGAAACGCTCGCTTTTCCAGGTGGTCATGACAATGAACATAACCAGACCCAGCGTCAGCGGCAGCCAGCCACCGGAGACAATCTTGTCGAGGTTCGCAGAGAACAGCGGCACGTCGATGCACAGGAAGCCCACCAGAATCATCGCCACGAGGAATTTATTCCAGTGCCAGTTTCGGTAGGCCACCGTGGTGGAGAGAAGCGATGTCAGCACCATCGTACCGGTTACCGCAATACCGTACGCCGCCGCCAGGTTACTGGAGTGCTCGAAGCTGACGATAACAATGACCACTGCGAAATAGAGCAGCCAGTTAATGAACGGGATGTAGATCTGACCCGACTCCATCTCTGAGGTATGGATGATGCGCATCGGTGACAGATAACCCAGACGCACGGCCTGACGCGTCAGAGAAAACACGCCGGAAATCACAGCCTGAGAGGCAATGACGGTCGCCAGCGTCGCCAGGATCAGCATCGGTACCAGCGCCCAGTCAGGCGCCAGCAGGAAAAACGGGTTCTTGATCGCTTCCGGGTTTTTAAGCAGCAGCGCCCCCTGACCAAAGTAGTTCAGCCCCAGCGACGGGAGCACCACAATAAACCATGCCACGCGGATAGGCAGTTTCCCGAAGTGACCCATGTCAGCATACAGCGCTTCCACACCGGTGATGGAGAGCACTACGGCACCCAGCGCCACAAAGGAAACCACTTTGTATTCGAGGAAGAAATGCACGGCCCAGTAGGGGTTCAGCGCCTGCAGCACTTCCGGGTTCGCAATAATGCTGCGCAAACCAAGCGCCGCCAGGATCAGGAACCAGGCCAGCATAATTGGTGCAAACAGTTTGCCCACCAGCCCGGTACCGTGCTTCTGGATCATGAACAGCAGCGTCAGGACAATAATGGCCAGCGGAACCACCCATGAATCGAGTTGTGGAGCGATAATCTCCAGCCCCTCTATAGCCGAGAGGACCGAAATAGCGGGCGTGATAACCACTTCTCCGTAGAAGAAACTGCCCCCAATCAGGCCGATAATGACCAGCACTGAGGTCATTCTGGCCGAGGTATTGCGCCCGGCAAGAGACATCAGGGTCAGGATCCCGCCTTCACCTGCGTTATCAGCACGCATAACGAAGGAGAGATACTTAACGGAAACCACCAGGATCAGCAGCCAGAAAATGAGGGACAGGAAGCCAAACACGGCATCGCGTTCAACACCAAAGCCAAACTGGCCGGACAGACATTCACGAAGCGTATATAGCGGGCTGGTGCCGATATCACCGTAGACAACCCCGATCGCCGCAAGCGTTATTGCGGGTAATGATTGCTTATTATCAGTGCTCATAGACTAGTCTTTTCGTTTAAATAACAAATGTGTTCCTGGTCCCTTGGCCCACAAAAAGCGCACAGTATGCACGATTCATTGCAAAATCGTACCCCTAAATGCAACCGCATTAATGTAGCGCAAAGAAAATTGCGCCGCACTTCAGTCTATTACCAGCCCTGACTGAAACGTCTATACTCGCTTCAATTGGCCGCCACGACGGCGAAAGGATGCAAAACTATTATGGCTCACTCACATTTATTAGCAGAAAGAATTTCCCGCCTCAGCAGCGCGCTGGAGAAAGGCCTTTTCGAGCGTAGCCACGCCATTCGCCTCTGTTTACTGGCGGCGCTGAGCGGTGAAAGCGTGTTTTTGCTGGGACCGCCGGGCATTGCCAAAAGCCTGATTGCCCGCAGGCTAAAATTTGCTTTTCAGAATGCCCGCGCCTTCGAATATCTCATGACCCGGTTTTCCACCCCGGAAGAAGTGTTTGGCCCCCTCTCTATTCAGGCGCTGAAAGATGAAGGGCGCTATGAGCGTTTGACGGCGGGGTATCTGCCTGAGGCTGAGATTGTCTTTCTCGATGAGATCTGGAAAGCGGGACCGGCCATTCTTAACACCCTGCTCACGGCGATAAACGAACGTCGGTTCCGCAACGGCGCCAGTGAAGAGAAAATCCCGATGCGCCTGCTGGTGGCCGCCTCTAACGAACTGCCCGAGGCCGACAGCAGTCTGGAAGCGCTGTATGACCGTATGCTCATCCGCCTGTGGCTGGACAAAGTGCAGGACAAATCAAACTTCCGCTCCATGCTGGTGAGCCAGCAGGATGAGAGTGAAAATCCGGTATCCGCTTCGCTGCAGGTGACGGATGAGGAGTATTACCAGTGGCAGCAGGATATCAGCAAAATCAAACTGCCTGATGCCGTATTCGAGCTGATCTATCTGCTGCGTCAGCAGCTTGATCTCCTCCCTTCGGCACCCTATGTCTCCGATCGTCGCTGGAAAAAAGCGATCCGCCTCCTGCAGGCCAGCGCCCTGTTTAGCGGCCGCGATGCCGTTGCCCCCATCGATCTGATCCTGCTGAAAGATTGCCTCTGGCACGACGCGGAAGGCATGAATTTGATGCAGCAGCAGCTTGACGTTTTGATGACCGGACACGCCTGGGGGCAGCAGGCGATGCTCAACCAGCTGGGGGCGATTGCCCAGCGGCGCATCCAGCTCCAGCAGCAGCAAAGTGATAAAACCGCGCTGAAAGTGAATCGCCTTGGAGGCATGTTTGCCCGCAAGCCGCACTATGAGCTTCCTGCCGATCTGACCGGCGCAACGCTCACGCTGCTGCTCCAGCAGCCGCTCAAACTGCATGATATGCATGTGGTACACATTACGATTGAGCGCGAGGCGCTGGCGCAGTGGCTGGATAAGGGGGGAGAGATCCGCGGCAAGCTCAACGGCATCGGCTTCGCGCAGCCGCTGAATATGGAAGTGGACAGCAGCCAGCATCTGGTGATCCGCGACGTCAGCCTGCAGGGCTCGCGTCTGGCGCTGCCGGGCACCGCCTCGGACAGCGTACCGGAAGAGATTAAGCAGCAGCTGGAAGCGCTGGATACGGAATGGCACCAGCAGCATACCCGCTTTAGCGAGCAGCAAAAATGCCTCTTTATTCATAGCGACTGGTTAGGCCGCATTGAAGCCAGCCTGCAGGACGTCAGCGCGCAGATCAAACAGGCGCGTCAATGCTAACCCTGGATACGCTTAACGTTATGCTGGCCGTCAGCGAGGAGGGGTTGATCGAAGAGGTGGTCATAACACTTCTGGCGTCACCGCAGCTGGCAGCCTTCTTTGAAAAATTTCCGAAGCTCAAAAAGGCGATGACGGACGATCTTCCGCGCTGGCGCGAAAATTTGCGTCAGCGGTTCAGGGAGACCGAAGTTCCGCCTGAGTTAACGGAAGAGGTGGCCTGCTATCAGCAGTGCCAGCGGCTCTCCACGCCGCAGTTTATCGTCCATCTTCCGCAAACCTTGACGTTGCTCGACAAGGTCCACTCCCCGTTTGCCAGCCAGGCGCGGGCGCTGGTCACGGATAACGCCACTTTTACCCCGGCGCTGCACACCCTCTTCTTACAGCGCTGGCGCCTCAGCCTGGTGGTGCAGGCCACGACGCTAAACCAGCAGCTGCTGGATGAAGAGCGCGAACAGCTGCTTAGTGAAGTTCAGGAACGAATGACCCTGAGCGGCCAATTAGAACAAGTGCTGGTGGAGAATGAAAACGCCGCTGGGCGTCTCTGGGATATGAGCGCAGGCCAGCTCAGGCGCGGGGACTATCAGCTGATCGTCAAGTACGGCGATTTTCTGACGCAGCAGCCCGAGCTGATGAAGCTTGCAGAACAGCTGGGACGCTCAAGAGAGGCAAAGTCGGTTCCAAAGAAAGACGCCCCGATGGAAACCTTCCGCACCCTGGTGCGTGAACCGGCCACCGTACCGGAGCAGGTCGACGGGCTCCAGCAGAGCGATGATATTTTGCGTCTGCTGCCCACGGAGCTGAGCACGCTGGGGATGACCGAGCTGGAGTATGAGTTTTACCGTCGGCTGGTGGAAAAACAGCTTCTCACCTACCGGCTGCACGGCGAAGCCTGGCGCGAGAAAATCAGCCAGCGGCCGGTCGTTCATCAGGATTTTGATGAACAGCCGCGCGGGCCCTTCATCGTTTGCGTGGATACGTCCGGATCGATGGGCGGGTTTAACGAGCAGTGTGCAAAAGCTTTTTGTCTGGCGCTGATGCGCGTGGCGCTCGCCGATCGCCGTCGCTGCTTCATCATGCTGTTCTCCAGCGAAGTCGTGGGCTATGAGCTGACGAACCAGCAGGGGATCGAGCAGGCAATCCGCTTCCTGAGCCAGCGTTTTCGCGGCGGCACGGATCTGGCCAGCTGCTTTCGCAGCATTGTGGAGCGTATGCAGGGCGGCGACTGGTACGACGCCGACGCGGTGGTGATTTCCGATTTTATTGCCCAGCGGCTGCCGGATGACGTGGTGAATAAGGTGAAGGAGTTACAGCGGGTGCATCAGCACCGTTTTCATGCGGTGGCGATGTCCGCCCATGGAAAACCCGGCATCATGCGCATCTTCGATCATATCTGGCGCTTTGATACCGGGCTGCGTAGCCGCCTGCTCAGACGCTGGCAGCGTTAATTACAGAAGAGAGCCGACGCTTTCACGTACCTGCTGCGGCCAGACGCCACACTGAACCTGACCGATATGGGGTAATTGCAGCAACAGCATGGTCAGACGGGACTGGCCGATACCGCCGCCAATCGTCTGCGGCATTTCACCGCTCAGCAGCGCCTGGTGCCACTCGAGCTTGAGACGATCTTCATCTCCGGTGACCGCCAGTTGGCGCTTCAGCGCGTCAGCATCCACGCGGATCCCCATAGAAGAAAGCTCGAATGCGTCTTCCAGTACCGGGTTCCAGACCAGAATATCGCCGTTCAGCCCGGCAAACTCGCCCTCACCCGCAGTGCTCCAGTCATCATAATCCGGCGCGCGAACGTCGTGGCGTTTGCCATCAGACAGTTTGCCTCCGATCCCAATCAGAAATACCGCGCCCAGCTCTTTAGCAATCGCACGTTCACGGCCTTTGGCATCCAGATCCGGGAAGCGGGCCAGCAATTCCTGGCTGTGCACAAAGTGGATCGTATCCGGCAGGAACGGTGCCAGACCAAACTCTTTGCTCACGGCCGCTTCGGTCGCTTTGATCCCGGCGTAGATCGCCTCAACGGTGGATTTCAGCGTGCCGACGTGGCGCTCGCCGTCACCCATTACGCGCTCCCAGTCCCACTGGTCAACATAGACAGAGTGAATTGGGGTGAGGCGGTCTTCATCGGGGCGAAGGGCTTTCATGTGCGTGTAGAGCCCCTCGCCCGCGCTGAAGTCGTGTTGTCCCAGGGTTTGACGCTTCCACTTCGCCAGTGAATGAACCACTTCGAACTGGGCGTCTGGCAGTGTTTTCACTTTCACCTGTACCGCTTTTTCGCATCCAGACAAGTTATCCTGGGTCCCGTCACCCACGCGGCTCAGAATCGGCGCCTGGACTTCAATTAGCCCAAGTTTATCTTCCAGCTGGCGGGAAAAATGGGATTTAACGAAACTGATCTGGCGTTGTTTTGCGATGTAAGCGGTTTTCATTATTTATACTCCTGCGTCCTGTTGATATTGATTAAGCAACAGAAATGGCATCACATTCAATAACTCATCAACAAAAAGCCACCTTCACTTTTGATTCGATAAAATTAAACGCTAGAATAGAGTGAATCATTAATCTTCATAAGAAAAAGCTATGGAAAATTATCAGATCGACAATCTCGACCGCGGCATTCTGGAGGCGTTAATGGCCAATGCCCGTACCGCCTACGCCGAACTGGCGAAACAGTTTGGCGTCAGCCCGGGAACCATTCACGTTCGCGTAGAGAAAATGAAGCAGGCGGGGATCATTACCGGCGCACGCATTGACGTCAGTCCTAAACATCTGGGTTACGACGTCTGCTGCTTCATTGGCATCATTCTTAAAAGCGCCAAAGACTATCCTTCCGCCCTGGCGAGACTAAACGCACTGGATGAAGTCACCGAGGCGTATTACACCACCGGGCACTACAGCATCTTTATTAAAGTCATGTGCCGATCCATCGACGCCCTTCAGCAGGTACTTATCAACAAGATCCAAACAATCGATGAAATTCAGTCCACCGAGACCTTGATCTCCCTGCAAAACCCGATCATGCGTACCATCCGCCCGTGATCGGGCAAATTCATTCCCACATTTTCCACAGGTAGATCCCAGCTCGTTCACAGCGTACAATGGCCGTCTCTTTATCCAGGCGAGCGATCAATGGCGGACATTACCCTTATCAGCGGCAGCACCCTTGGTGGTGCGGAATACGTAGCGGAACATCTGGCTGAAAAGCTGGAAGAGGCGGGCTTTTCCACGGAAACCCTGCACGGCCCGTTGCTGGAAGATCTCCCGACTGACGGGGTCTGGCTGCTGATCACCTCCACGCACGGCGCGGGCGATCTGCCGGATAACCTGCAACCTTTATATGACGAACTGCTGGAACAGCAACCCGACCTGTCAGACGTCCGTTTTGGCGCAGTGGGGATCGGCAGTCGCGAATATGACACCTTTTGCGGGGCAATAGAGAAAGTCGAAGCCGCTGTCACCTCCTGCGGAGCAAAACAGCTGGGTGAAACGCTCAAGATCAACATCCTCGATCATGACATTCCGGAGGATCCAGCCGAGATCTGGCTCGCGGAATGGAAAAATTTACTCAAAAACGATTAAAGATCGCGCGAACAGATGTGGATAACTCTGGTTAAAAGCTCGTATTAACCCGTAGTTATCCAAAGAACAACCGTAGCGTCGTTTTTGGCCTGTGCATAAAGTCGCGATCTGATCCCAGCTTATACGGTCCAGGATCACCGATCATTCACAGCAAACGATCCTTTCTAACTGCATGATCTTCTTTATGAGATCGGACTTATCCACACAGGTTCGCGATCCTAATAAGAGATCACAATAGAACAGATCTCTAAATAAAAAGATCTTCTTTTTAATAGCCCAGGATCCCAATGCTTTCTCGAAAGACTAAAGTTGAGTAGAATCCACGGCCCGGGCTTCAATCCATTTTCATACCGCTTTACGCGAGGCAGACCACCATGTTTTATCAGGATCCTTTTGACGTCATCATCATTGGCGGGGGTCACGCAGGCACTGAGGCCGCAATGGCCGCAGCGCGAATGGGTCAGCAGACCCTGCTTTTGACACACAATATCGACACGCTGGGACAAATGTCCTGTAATCCGGCGATTGGCGGCATTGGGAAAGGACACCTGGTAAAAGAAGTGGATGCACTTGGCGGCCTGATGGCGAAAGCGATCGATCAGGCTGGCATCCAGTTTAGGATACTAAACGCGAGTAAAGGCCCCGCTGTCCGTGCGACCCGTGCTCAGGCAGACCGCGTACTTTACCGTCAGGCGGTGCGTACCGCCCTGGAGAACCAGCCGAACCTGATGATCTTCCAGCAGGCGGTTGAAGATCTTATCGTTGAGAACGATCGCGTCGTGGGTGCCGTGACCCAGATGGGCCTCAAATTCCGCGCGAAAGCCGTGGTGCTGACCGTGGGCACATTCCTGGACGGTAAAATTCATATCGGTCTGGATAACTACAGCGGTGGCCGTGCCGGCGATCCGCCGTCTATTCCACTGTCTCGTCGTCTGCGCGAACTGCCACTGCGCGTTAGCCGCCTGAAAACAGGCACGCCGCCGCGTATTGATGCGCGTACCATTGATTTCAGCGTGCTGGCGCAACAGCACGGTGATAACCCAATGCCGGTCTTCTCGTTCATGGGTAATGCGGCACAGCATCCGCAGCAGGTACCGTGCTACATCACGCATACCAACGAGAAAACCCATGACGTGATCCGCAATAACCTCGATCGTAGCCCCATGTATGCTGGCGTGATCGAAGGGATCGGTCCACGCTACTGTCCGTCGATCGAAGACAAAGTGATGCGCTTTGCCGATCGTAACCAGCACCAGATCTTCCTGGAGCCGGAAGGGCTGACCTCGAACGAAATTTACCCGAACGGCATCTCCACCAGCCTGCCGTTTGATGTGCAGATGCAAATTGTTCGCTCAATGCAGGGGATGGAGAATGCGAAAATCGTTCGCCCTGGCTACGCTATTGAGTACGATTTCTTCGATCCGCGTGACCTGAAGCCAACCCTGGAAAGCAAATTCATCCACGGTCTGTTCTTCGCGGGTCAGATTAACGGCACCACCGGCTATGAAGAAGCGGCTGCACAGGGTCTGCTTGCCGGTCTGAACGCCGCGCGCTTCTCTGCTGAGAAAGAGGGCTGGGCACCAGGCCGTTCTCAGGCGTATCTGGGCGTGCTGGTTGACGATCTCTGCACGCTGGGTACCAAAGAACCGTACCGTATGTTTACCTCTCGCGCGGAATATCGCCTGATGCTGCGTGAAGATAACGCCGACCTGCGTCTGACCGAAATGGGCCGTGAACTCGGTCTGGTCGATGACGAACGCTGGGCGCGCTTCAACGAGAAGCTGGAACGCATTGAACAGGAACGTCAGCGCCTGAAAACCACCTGGGTGAATCCGCAGGCGGAAACTGCTGCCGAAGTAAACGCTCACTTAACAGCGCCGCTGTCGCGCGAGGCCAGCGGGGAAGATCTGCTGCGCCGTCCTGAAGTCACCTACGAGAACCTGGTCAAACTGACCGCGTTCGCGCCGGGCCTGGAAGACGCTGAAGCGGCAGAGCAGGTTGAGATCCAGGTGAAGTACGAAGGTTACATCGCGCGTCAGCAGGATGAGATCGAAAAACAGCAGCGTAACGAAAACACGCTGCTGCCGGAAATGCTGGACTACCGCCAGGTGACGGGTCTTTCTAACGAAGTGATCGCCAAGCTGAACGATCACAAACCGGTGTCGATCGGTCAGGCGTCCCGCATCTCGGGAGTTACCCCTGCGGCGATTTCGATCCTGCTGGTCTGGCTGAAAAAGCAAGGTATGTTGCGCCGCAGCGCGTAATTGACATTGCTTTTGGCGGGTGGCGCTTCGCTTACCCGCCCTACTTATTCGTAGGCCCGGTAAGCGGCAGCGCCACCGGGCGAAAAATCTCTAAACAGGTATTCACCGTGCTCAACAAACTCTCTCGTCTGCTGGATCAGGCAGGTATTTCGCTCACCGATCACCAGAAAAATCAGCTGGTGGCCTATGTCGATATGCTGAACAAATGGAACAAAGCGTACAACCTGACGTCTGTTCGCGACCCCAACGAGATGCTCGTTCGCCATATACTCGATAGCATCGTGGTTGCCCCCTGGCTGAAAGGTGAGCGTTTCATCGACGTGGGTACGGGTCCAGGTTTACCGGGCGTTCCGCTGTCGATTGTTCGCCCTGAGAGCCATTTCACGCTGCTGGACAGCCTTGGCAAGCGCGTGCGCTTTTTACGTCAGGTACAGCATGAGCTGAAGCTTGAGAACATCACGCCCGTGCAGAGCAGGGTAGAGGAATTCCCGGCAGAGCCGCCGTTTGACGGGGTTATCAGCCGCGCGTTTGCTTCGCTCAATGACATGGTGAGCTGGTGTAAGCACTTGCCTGCGGAGAACGGCCGCTTTTATGCGCTGA
This sequence comes from Enterobacter sp. NFIX59, assembly GCF_900113755.1. NCBI lineage: Bacteria > Pseudomonadati > Pseudomonadota > Gammaproteobacteria > Enterobacterales > Enterobacteriaceae > Enterobacter > Enterobacter sp. NFIX59. Next base: position 18,719 of record NZ_FOQN01000006.1, read on the forward strand.
AAGGGCAGTTGCCAGGCGATGAGATTGAACAGCTTCCAGACGGTTTTGCTGTCGAGTCTATTGAGAAATTACAGATTCCTCAGCTCGAAGGTGAACGTCATCTGGTGATAATTAAGCCAAACAATTTTTAAAAAATTAATAAAAAATGTGGAATTCGTGCTGTTCTTATCATGTTAAAAAACAGCACAACTACCAGGGTTTTATCGGGGAGCTTTTAACCTCTGCTTCACTAAGGTTTTTCTTCCGGTTAACGTAGCGCCTATTATTCACCGAGAAGATAGTCATCTGTGAAAATATAAGTCTGCTAAAAGTGGAAGGCAGTAACCAGAACGTAATGTTAATTATTTATTAAGAATGTCAATAAAAGGTTTTTATTGTGTACTGGGCTGTTTTGAAAATAGTTGCGACATTTTGTGTTTAATTTCATAAAGATAAATTTTCGTGATTTGCGCCTTTGATAAATACAACCTTATCGCAAATGTGTGTTTTGTGATCTCGTGCACGCTTTATCGACAACGTTTTCGCGCTGTTTGCAGTTTTGGTCGAAGGTTGACGCTTTCAGCGAAAGTTAAAAAATAGCGGTGGGGAAAAATATTTAAACATTTATTCACCTTTTCGCTACTTAATGTTTGAAATCACGGGTGCGCACCGTATAATTTGACCGCTTTTTGATGCTTGACTCTGAGCCTTAAAGGACGTTTTATACGACACGCGGCATACCTCGAAGGGAGCAGGAGTAAAAACGTGATGTCTGTGTCGCTCTTGAGTAGAAACGTTGCTCGTAAGCTTCTGTTCGTTCAGTTTCTGGCTGTGATAGCAAGTGGACTGCTGTTTAGCCTCAAAGACCCCTTCTGGGGCATCTCCGCCGTGTGCGGGGGTTTGGCGGTTGTGCTGCCAAACGTGTTGTTTATGATTTTTGCCTGGCGTCATCAGGCGCATACACCCGCCAAAGGCCGCGTGGCCTGGTCCTTCGCCCTCGGCGAAGTGTGTAAGGTGTTGCTGACCTTTGCTCTACTGGTGATGGCGCTGGCGGTTTTGAAAGTGGTCTTCATGCCGCTGATAGCAACGTGGGTTTTGGTGCTGGTGGTACAAGTTCTGGCTCCAGCTGTAATCAATAACAAAGGGTAAAAGGCATCATGGCTTCAGAAAATATGACGCCGCAGGATTACATAGGTCACCATCTGAATAACCTTCAGCTGGACCTGCGTACATTCTCGCTGGTGGATCCACATAACCCCCCGGCCACCTTCTGGACGATCAACATCGACTCCATGCTCTTCTCGGTGGTTTTGGGTCTTCTGTTCCTGGCCATGTTCCGCGGTGTTGCTAAACGAGCGACCAGCGGTGTACCAGGGAAATTCCAGACCTTCATCGAAATGATCATCGGCTTCGTCCATGGCAGCGTCAAAGACATGTACCATGGCAAGAGCAAGCTGATTGCTCCGCTGGCGCTGACCGTGTTCGTTTGGGTCTTCCTGATGAACCTGATGGACCTGCTGCCAATCGATCTGCTGCCGTTTATCGGCGAGCACATCTTCGGCCTGCCTGCACTGCGTGTTGTACCGTCTGCGGACGTGAACATCACCCTGTCGATGGCGCTGGGCGTGTTTATCCTGATTCTTTTCTACAGCATCAAAATGAAAGGCGTAAGCGGCTTCGTGAAAGAGCTTACCTTGCAGCCGTTCAACCACTGGGCGTTTATTCCGGTCAACCTGATCCTGGAAGGCGTTAGCCTGCTGTCCAAACCTGTTTCACTGGGTCTGCGACTGTTCGGCAACATGTATGCGGGTGAGCTGATTTTCATTCTGATCGCGGGTCTTCTGCCGTGGTGGTCACAGTGGGTTCTGAATGTGCCGTGGGCCATTTTCCACATCCTGATCATTACGCTGCAAGCCTTTATCTTCATGGTTCTGACGATCGTCTATCTGTCGATGGCGTCTGAAGAGCACTGATTTTTTACCAACACTACTACGTTTTAATTGAAACAAACTGGAGACTGTCATGGAAAACCTGAATATGGATCTGCTGTACATGGCTGCCGCTGTGATGATGGGTCTGGCGGCTATCGGTGCTGCGATCGGTATCGGCATCCTCGGGGGCAAATTCCTGGAAGGCGCAGCGCGTCAACCTGATCTGATTCCTCTGCTGCGTACTCAGTTCTTTATCGTTATGGGTCTGGTGGATGCTATCCCAATGATCGCTGTAGGTCTGGGTCTGTACGTGATGTTTGCTGTCGCGTAGTAGTAGTTTTAAAACCCTAAGCCACAGAAATTAAAGAGGTATTGTGCTGTGAACATGAACGCAACAATCCTCGGCCAGGCCATCGCGTTTATTCTCTTTGTCTGGTTCTGCATGAAGTATGTATGGCCGCCTTTAATGGCTGCCATCGAAAAACGTCAGAAAGAAATTGCTGACGGTCTGGCTTCTGCAGAACGCGCTAAGAAAGATTTGGACCTTGCACAGGCCAACGCGACAGACCAGCTGAAAAAAGCGAAAGCGGAAGCTCAGGTAATCATCGAACAGGCTAACAAACGCCGTTCGCAGATCCTGGACGAAGCCAAAGCTGAAGCAGAACAGGAACGTACTAAGATCGTGACACAGGCTCAGGCAGAAATTGATGCTGAGCGTAAACGTGCTCGTGAAGAACTGCGTAAGCAGGTTGCGATTCTGGCTGTTGCTGGCGCCGAGAAGATCATCGAACGTTCCGTGGATGAAGCTGCTAACAGCGACATCGTGGACAAACTTGTCGCTGAACTGTAAGGAGGGAGGGGCTGATGTCTGAATTTGTTACGGTAGCTCGCCCCTACGCCAAAGCAGCTTTTGACTTTGCTATCGAACACCAAAATGTCGATCGCTGGCAGAATATGCTGGCGTTTGCCGCTGAGGTGACGAAAAACGAACAAATGGCCGAGTTGCTTTCCGGTGCGTTAGCACCTGAAACCCTCGCCGCGTCGTTTATCGCCGTGTGCGGAGAGCAACTGGATGCCAACGGCCAGAACCTGATTAAGGTGATGGCAGAAAATGGTCGTCTCCGTGTGCTCCCGGATGTTCTCGAGCAGTTTGAGCACTTACGTGCCCTTAGTGAAGCAACCGCTGAAGTTGAAGTGACTTCTGCGACTGAACTGAGTAACGAACAGCTTGCGAAAATCACCGCCGCGATGGAAAAACGTCTGTCACGCAAAGTTAAGCTGAATTGCAAAATCGATAAGTCTGTAATGGCAGGCGTAATCATCCGCTCGGGTGATATGGTCATTGATGGCAGCGTACGCGGCCGTCTTGAACGCCTTGCAGACGTCTTGCAGTCTTAAGGGGACTGGAGCATGCAACTGAATTCCACCGAAATCAGCGAACTGATCAAGCAGCGCATTGCTCAGTTCAGTGTTGTGAGTGAAGCTCACAACGAAGGTACTATTGTTTCTGTAAGTGACGGTGTTATCCGCATCCACGGCCTGGCCGATTGTATGCAGGGTGAGATGATTTCCCTGCCGGGTAACCGTTACGCTATCGCACTGAACCTGGAGCGCGACTCCGTAGGTGCAGTTGTGATGGGTCCATACGCTGACCTCGCCGAAGGCATGAAGGTTAAGTGTACTGGCCGTATTCTGGAAGTACCGGTTGGCCGTGGCCTGCTGGGTCGCGTTGTTAACACCCTGGGTGCGCCAATCGACGGTAAAGGTCCGGTTGAGCACGATGGCTTCTCCCCAATCGAAGTTATCGCACCAGGCGTTATCGACCGTCAGTCCGTAGATCAGCCTGTTCAGACAGGTTATAAGTCCGTTGATGCCATGATTCCAATCGGTCGTGGTCAGCGTGAACTGATCATCGGTGACCGTCAGACCGGTAAAACCGCGATGGCTATCGACGCCATCATCAACCAGCGTGACTCCGGCATCAAATGCGTGTACGTGGCCATCGGCCAGAAAGCGTCCACCATTTCTAACGTGGTTCGTAAACTGGAAGAGCACGGCGCACTGTCTAACACCATCGTTGTGGTAGCAACTGCGTCTGAATCTGCTGCACTGCAATACCTGGCGCCATACGCCGGTTGCGCAATGGGCGAATACTTCCGTGACCGCGGTGAAGATGCGCTGATCGTATACGATGACCTGTCTAAACAGGCTGTTGCTTATCGTCAGGTTTCCCTGCTGCTCCGTCGTCCACCTGGACGTGAAGCGTTCCCTGGCGACGTATTCTACCTCCACTCTCGTCTGCTGGAGCGTGCTTCCCGCGTTAACGCGGAATACGTCGAGAACTTCACCAAAGGTGAAGTGAAGGGTAAAACGGGCTCTCTGACCGCGCTGCCGATCATTGAAACCCAGGCGGGTGACGTTTCTGCGTTCGTTCCGACCAACGTAATCTCCATTACCGATGGTCAGATCTTCCTGGAAACCAACCTGTTTAACTCCGGTATTCGTCCGGCAGTTAACCCGGGTATCTCCGTATCCCGTGTTGGTGGTGCTGCTCAGACCAAGATCATCAAGAAACTGTCCGGTGGTATCCGTACCGCACTGGCACAGTATCGTGAACTGGCTGCGTTCTCTCAGTTCGCATCCGATCTGGACGAAGCAACCCGTAAACAGCTGAGCCACGGTCAGAAAGTGACCGAGCTGCTGAAGCAGAAACAGTATGCACCAATGTCTGTTGCTCAGCAGGGCCTGGTTCTGTTCGCGGCTGAACGCGGTTACCTCGAAGATGTGGAACTGGCGAAAATCGGTAGCTTCGAAGCCGCTCTGCTGGCTTACGTCGACCGTGATCACGCTCCGCTGATGCAAGAGATCAACCAGACCGGTGGCTATAACGACGAAATCGAAGGCAAGCTGAAAGCTATCCTCGATTCCTTCAAAGCAACCCAATCCTGGTAATCGTCCGGCGGCTTGTCTCAGGACAAGCCGCCTGGCATTGAGGAGAAGCTCATGGCCGGCGCAAAAGAGATACGTAGTAAGATCGCAAGCGTCCAGAACACGCAAAAGATCACTAAAGCGATGGAGATGGTCGCCGCTTCCAAAATGCGTAAATCGCAGGATCGCATGGCGGCCAGCCGTCCTTATGCAGAAACCATGCGCAAAGTGATTGGTCACCTTGCAAACGGTAATCTGGAATATAAGCACCCTTACCTGGAAGAACGCGACGTTAAGCGCGTGGGCTACCTGGTGGTGTCGACCGACCGTGGTCTGTGTGGCGGCTTGAACATTAACCTGTTCAAAAAACTGCTGGCGGATATGAAAGCATGGTCTGAAAAAGGCGTTCAGTGCGATATCGCAATGATCGGCTCTAAAGGCGTCTCTTTCTTTAACTCCGTTGGCGGCAACATTGTCGCTCAGGTGACCGGTATGGGTGATAACCCGTCCCTGTCCGAACTGATCGGCCCGGTTAAAGTGATGTTGCAGGCTTATGATGAAGGCCGTCTGGACAGACTGTACGTTGTCAGCAACAAATTCATTAACACCATGTCTCAGGTTCCAACGCTCACGCAGATGCTGCCGTTACCGGCATCAGAAGATGGCGAGCTGAAGCAAAAAACCTGGGATTACCTGTATGAACCCGATCCGAAACCGCTGCTGGATACCCTGCTGCGTCGTTACGTTGAATCTCAGGTTTATCAGGGCGTTGTAGAAAACCTGGCCAGCGAGCAGGCCGCACGAATGGTGGCGATGAAAGCCGCGACCGATAATGGCGGCAGCCTGATTAAAGAGCTGCAGTTGGTTTACAACAAAGCTCGTCAGGCCAGCATTACTCAGGAACTCACCGAGATCGTCTCGGGGGCCGCCGCGGTTTAACCAGGTTTACGAATTACGTAGAGGATTCAAGATGGCTACTGGAAAGATTGTCCAGGTAATCGGCGCCGTGGTGGACGTCGAGTTCCCTCAGGACGCCGTACCACGCGTGTACGACGCGCTTGAGGTACAGAATGGTAACGAGAGCCTGGTGCTGGAAGTTCAGCAGCAGCTCGGCGGCGGTATCGTGCGTACCATCGCGATGGGTTCTTCCGACGGTCTGCGTCGTGGTCTGGAAGTAAAAGACCTTGAGCACCCGATCGAAGTCCCGGTAGGTAAAGCAACACTGGGTCGTATCATGAACGTATTGGGTCAACCAATCGACATGAAAGGCGACATCGGTGAAGAAGAGCGTTGGGCTATCCACCGCGCGGCACCTTCCTACGAAGAGCTGTCCAGCTCTCAGGAACTGCTGGAAACCGGTATCAAAGTTATCGACCTGATGTGTCCGTTCGCGAAGGGCGGTAAAGTCGGTCTGTTCGGTGGTGCGGGCGTAGGTAAAACCGTAAACATGATGGAGCTGATCCGTAACATCGCGATCGAGCACTCCGGTTACTCTGTGTTTGCGGGCGTAGGTGAACGTACTCGTGAGGGTAACGACTTCTACCACGAAATGACCGACTCCAACGTTCTGGACAAAGTATCCCTGGTTTACGGCCAGATGAACGAGCCACCAGGAAACCGTCTGCGCGTTGCGCTGACCGGTCTGACTATGGCTGAGAAATTCCGTGACGAAGGCCGTGACGTTCTGCTGTTCGTTGATAACATCTATCGTTACACCCTGGCCGGTACGGAAGTATCTGCACTGCTGGGGCGTATGCCTTCAGCGGTAGGTTATCAGCCTACGCTGGCGGAAGAGATGGGTGTTCTTCAGGAACGTATCACCTCTACCAAAACCGGTTCTATCACCTCCGTTCAGGCGGTATACGTACCTGCGGATGACTTGACTGACCCATCACCAGCCACCACCTTTGCGCACTTAGATGCAACCGTGGTACTGAGCCGTCAGATCGCGTCTCTGGGTATCTACCCGGCCGTTGACCCGCTGGACTCCACCAGCCGTCAGCTGGATCCACTGGTTGTTGGTCAGGAACACTACGACACCGCGCGTGGCGTACAGTCCCTGCTGCAGCGTTACCAGGAACTGAAAGACATCATCGCCATCCTGGGTATGGATGAACTGTCTGAAGAAGACAAACTGGTGGTAGCACGTGCGCGTAAGATCCAGCGCTTCCTGTCCCAGCCATTCTTCGTTGCGGAAGTATTCACCGGTTCTCCGGGTAAATACGTTTCCCTGAAAGACACCATCCGTGGCTTTAAAGGCATCATGGAAGGCGAATACGATCACCTGCCGGAGCAGGCGTTCTACATGGTTGGTTCCATCGACGAAGCCGTGGAAAAAGCCAAAAAACTTTAACGCCTTAATCGGAGGGTGATATGGCAATGACTTACCACCTGGACGTCGTCAGCGCAGAGCAACAAATGTTCTCTGGTCTGGTCGAGAAAATCCAGGTAACGGGTAGTGAAGGTGAACTGGGTATCTTCCCGGGTCACGCACCGCTGCTCACCGCCATTAAGCCTGGTATGATCCGCATCGTTAAACAGTTCGGTCACGAAGAGTTTATCTATCTGTCTGGCGGCATTCTTGAAGTGCAGCCTGGCAGTGTGACCGTTCTGGCCGATACCGCTATCCGTGGCCAGGATCTCGACGAAGCGCGAGCCCTGGAATCGAAGCGTAAGGCTGAAGAGCACATTAGCAGCTCTCATGGTGACGTGGATTACGCTCAGGCGTCTGCGGAGCTGGCCAAAGCGATCGCGAAACTGCGCGTTATCGAGTTGACCAAAAAAGCGATGTAACACCGGCTTGAAAAGCACAAAAGCCAGTCTGGATACCAGGCTGGCTTTTTTTTTCGGCCTTAATTCATGATGAAAAAGATGTAGAATTTTAAGCATCAAACGTTTTTACTTCTCACTCAAACTACCGTCAGGATGCGTATGTCAAACAGTGCGATGAGCGTGGTGATCCTTGCCGCAGGCAAAGGGACCCGCATGTATTCCGATCTTCCTAAGGTGCTCCACACGCTTGCAGGAAAGCCAATGGTGCAGCATGTCATTGATGCAGCGAATGAACTGGGTGCGAGTCAGGTCCACCTGGTCTACGGCCACGGTGGAGATCTGCTTAAAAAGACGCTGAGCGATGACAAGCTCAACTGGGTGCTTCAGGCCGAACAGTTGGGTACAGGCCATGCGATGCAGCAGGCAGCGCCCTTCTTTGCGGATGACGAAGACATTTTGATGCTCTACGGCGATGTCCCGCTGATCTCCGTTGAAACACTGACTCGCCTGCGTGCAGCCAAACCGCAGGGCGGCATCGGTTTGTTGACCGTCGTGCTGGACGATCCGAGCGGTTATGGCCGCATCACCCGTGAAAACGGTAACGTCACGGGTATTGTTGAGCATAAAGATGCCAGCGACGAACAGCGCAAGATTCAGGAGATCAACACCGGTATCCTGATTGCCAATGGCGCGGATATGAAGCGCTGGCTGTCCAAACTCAACAACAACAACGCGCAGGGTGAATACTACATCACCGACATCATTGCGATGGCGTACCACGAAGGGCGTGAAATTGCCGCCGTTCATCCGGCGCGCATCAGCGAAACGGACGGTGTGAACAACCGCCTGCAGCTTTCTCGTCTTGAGCGTATTTATCAGTCCGAGCAGGCTGAAAAACTGCTGCTGGCGGGCGTGATGCTGCGCGATCCGGCGCGTTTCGATCTGCGTGGTTCGTTATCTCACGGGCGTGACGTTGAGATTGATACTAACGTTATCCTCGAGGGTAACGTGACGCTGGGCAACCGCGTCAAAATTGGCACCGGCTGCGTGATTAAAAACAGCGTCATCGGTGACGACTGCGAAGTCAGCCCGTACAGCGTGGTGGAAGATGCCCGTCTGGATGCCGCCTGTACCATCGGCCCGTTTGCACGTCTGCGCCCGGGCGCTGAGCTGCTGGAAGGCGCTCACGTGGGTAACTTCGTGGAAATGAAAAAAGCGCGTCTGGGTAAAGGCTCGAAAGCCGGTCATCTGACCTATCTTGGCGACGCGGAAATTGGCAATAACGTGAATATTGGTGCAGGGACGATTACCTGTAACTATGACGGCGCGAATAAGTTTAAAACCATCATCGGTGATGACGTGTTCGTTGGCTCCGATACGCAGCTGGTGGCGCCTGTTACCGTGGGTAACGGGGTGACCATTGCCGCCGGAACAACCGTCACGCGCGATGTGGCCGAGAACGCGCTGGTGTTAAGCCGCGTTCCGCAGGTCAGCAAGCAGGGCTGGAAACGCCCGGTGAAGAAAAAGTAACGGATTTACCCCTCACCCTAACCCTCTCCCCACAGGGGAGAGGGGATCGTTCGGTGCGGTGTTTTTCTCCCTCGCCCCTTTGGGGAGAGGGCCGGGGTGAGGGGATAATATAATCCTCCCCCCACAAGCAGTACCCATAAAAATAACCCCACTCTCTACAAGGCTCGGGGCGCCCGGAAAGGGCAAATACAGGTCAGCGACAACGCAGGCATAATGCCTAAATTCGGAATCTAAAATTATGTGTGGAATTGTTGGCGCAGTTGCGCAGCGTGATATTGCTGAAATCCTTCTCGAAGGTTTACGTCGTCTGGAATACCGTGGTTACGACTCAGCCGGTCTGGCTGTCGTCGATGCAGAAGGCCATATGACCCGTCTGCGTCGTCTCGGAAAAGTGCAGATGCTGGCCCAGGCCGCGGAAGAACATCCGCTGCACGGTGGTACCGGTATTGCGCACACCCGCTGGGCGACGCACGGTGAACCGTCTGAAGGTAACGCGCACCCGCATGTGTCTGAACACATCGTGGTCGTGCACAACGGCATTATCGAAAACCACGAACCGCTGCGCGAAGAACTGAAAGCGCGCGGCTATACCTTCGTCTCTGAAACTGACACCGAAGTGATTGCTCACCTGGTGCACTGGGAGCTGGAGCAGGGCGGCACACTGCGTGATGCGGTGCTGCGTGCTATCCCTCAGCTGCGCGGTGCGTACGGTACGGTGATCATGGATTCCCGCGACCCGTCCACGCTGCTGGCCGCGCGTTCCGGTAGCCCGATGGTTATCGGTCTGGGCATGGGCGAAAACTTCATCGCCTCTGACCAGCTGGCGCTCCTGCCGGTTACCCGTCGCTTTATCTTCCTCGAAGAGGGTGATATCGCGGAAGTGACTCGCCGCAGCGTGACCGTATTCGATACCAAAGGCGAGCAGGTGAAACGTCAGGAGATCGAATCGAATCTGCAGTACGACGCGGGCGACAAAGGGGCTTACCGTCACTACATGCAGAAAGAGATTTACGAGCAGCCAAACGCCATCAAAAACACCCTGACCGGGCGCATCAGCCACGGTGAAGTGGATCTTAGCGAGCTGGGCGCAAACGCGAACGAACTGCTTGGCAAGGTCGAGCATATTCAGATCGTGGCCTGCGGCACCTCCTACAACTCCGGTATGGTTTCTCGCTACTGGTTTGAATCCCTGGCGGGCGTGCCGTGCGATGTGGAAATCGCGTCTGAATTCCGCTATCGCAAATCTGCGGTGCGTCGTAACAGCCTGATGATCACCCTTTCCCAGTCTGGCGAAACGGCGGACACGCTGGCCGCGCTGCGTCTCTCTAAAGAGCTGGGTTACCTGGGCTCGCTGGCCATCTGTAACGTTCCTGGCTCTTCTCTGGTGCGTGAATCCGATCTGGCGCTGATGACCAAAGCAGGCACCGAAATCGGCGTGGCCTCCACCAAAGCGTTTACCACGCAGCTGACCGTTCTGCTGATGCTGGTGGCGAAGCTGGCGCGTCTGAAAGGCGAAGATGCTTCCGTTGAGCACGACATCGTTCACGGCCTGCAGGCGCTGCCGAGCCGCATTGAGCAGATGCTGTCTCAGGACAAACGCATTGAAGCGCTGGCGGAAGACTTCTCTGATAAACATCACGCCCTGTTCCTGGGTCGTGGCGATCAGTATCCGATTGCGCTGGAAGGCGCGCTGAAGCTGAAAGAGATCTCCTACATTCACGCTGAAGCCTATGCGGCAGGCGAGCTGAAACACGGCCCGCTGGCGCTGATTGACGCGGATATGCCGGTCATCGTTGTGGCACCAAACAACGAACTGCTGGAAAAACTGAAATCTAACATCGAAGAAGTCCGCGCCCGCGGTGGTGTCCTGTACGTCTTCGCCGACAAAGATGCCGGTTTTGTCAGCAATGACAACATGCACATCATCGAGATGCCGCATGTGGAAGAGGTGATTGCACCCATCTTCTACACCGTTCCGCTGCAGCTGCTGGCCTATCACGTTGCGCTGATCAAAGGCACCGACGTCGACCAGCCGCGTAACCTGGCGAAATCGGTTACCGTAGAATAATCCCTTCAGGCTCCACCTTCGGGTGGAGCTTTTTTATCCTGCCTGGTTTGTTTTTCATCAATCCTTTCTCATTTTTAATAATGACAATTTGTCATCTTCAGCTACTTTTTTCAGTGTCACATAAAGAAAATATTTCTGAAAACGTCTTGTCATAAATGTGGCTAACGCATTGAAAAATAAGCTTTATTTTACTGTTTTTTAAGTGAAGTTTTCATTGTCATAAAACTGTCATAATTCGTACATTTATCTGTCACCTGTTTGTCCTATTTTGCTCATCGTAGCCACTAAACAACGATTTACGAAAATCTTGCAGGAGACATTATGAAAGTTATGCGTACCACTGTCGCAACTGTTGTCGCCGCGACCTTATCTCTGAGCGCGTTCTCTGTATTTGCAGAAGCAAGCCTGACTGGCGCTGGTGCAACCTTCCCTGCGCCGGTGTATGCCAAATGGGCGGATACCTACCAGAAAGAAACCGGTAACAAGGTTAACTATCAGGGTATCGGCTCCTCCGGTGGCGTTAAACAAATTACCGCGAACACGGTTGATTTCGGCGCGTCTGACGCTCCGCTGTCTGATGACAAACTGGCTCAGGAAGGCCTGTTCCAGTTCCCGACCGTGATCGGTGGCGTAGTCCTGGCCATCAACCTGCCGGGCGTGAAGTCGGGCGAGCTGGTGCTGGACGGCAAAACCCTGGGTGACATCTACCTGGGCAAAATCAAAAAATGGGATGACGAAGCGATCGCTAAACTCAACCCAGGCCTGAAGCTGCCTTCTCAGAACATCGCCGTGGTTCGCCGCGCGGATGGTTCTGGTACCTCTTTCGTGTTCACCAGCTACCTGGCAAAAGTGAACGAAGAGTGGAAATCTAAAGTCGGCTCCGGCTCTACCGTTAACTGGCCAACCGGTCTGGGCGGTAAAGGTAACGACGGTATCGCTGCGTTCGTACAGCGTCTGCCTGGCTCCATCGGCTACGTAGAGTATGCGTATGCGAAGCAGAACAACCTGTCCTACACCAAACTGGTTTCAGCCGACGGCAAACCGGTTAGCCCAACCGAAGAGAACTTTGCTAACGCAGCGAAAGGCGCTGACTGGAGCAAATCGTTCGCGCAGGATCTGACTAACCAGAAAGGCGAAGGTGCATGGCCAATCACCTCTACCACCTTCATCCTTGTTCACAAAGAGCAGAAGAAACCTGAGCAGGGCACCGAAGTGCTGAAGTTCTTCGACTGGGCATACAAAAACGGCGGCAAACAGGCTAACGCTCTGGATTACGCCACCCTGCCGGACAACGTGGTTGAGCAGATTCGCGCTGCATGGAAAACCAACGTGAAAGACAGCAGCGGTAAAGCGCTGTACTAACAGGATATATTTAACGAAGATGGCGGGTGGCGCTGCGCTTACCCGCCCTACGGTTTAAGCTGTAGGCCCGGTAAGCGTTAGCGCCACCGGGCATATTCGTAAAAACGTCTCAAACAGAAGAGTAATTTATGGCTGCAACCAAGCCTGCATTTAACCCTCCGGGTAAAAAAGGTGACATGATTTTCAGCGCGCTGGTTAAACTGGCTGCGCTGATTGTGCTATTGCTGCTGGGCGGCATTATCGTGTCTCTGATTTTCTCCTCATGGCCGAGCATCCAGAAATTCGGTTTCTCCTTCCTGTGGACCAAAGAGTGGGACGCGCCGAACGATATCTACGGCGCCCTGGTGCCGATTTACGGCACGCTGATGACCTCGTTCATCGCCCTTCTGATTGCGGTTCCGGTGAGCTTTGGTATTGCCCTGTTCCTGACGGAGCTGGCGCCGGGCTGGCTGCGGCGCCCGCTGGGTATTGCCATCGAACTGCTGGCGGCCATTCCAAGTATCGTCTACGGCATGTGGGGCCTGTTCATCTTTGCACCGCTGTTCGCCACATACTTCCAGGAACCGGTCGGTAACGTTCTTTCTGCCATTCCGTTTGTGGGGGCCCTGTTCTCTGGCCCGGCTTTCGGTATTGGCATTCTGGCGGCAGGTGTGATCCTCGCCATCATGATTATTCCGTACATTGCGGCGGTCATGCGCGATGTCTTCGAACAAACGCCGGTGATGATGAAAGAGTCGGCCTACGGTATCGGCTGCACCACCTGGGAAGTGATCTGGCGCATCGTCCTTCCGTTCACCAAAAATGGGGTGATCGGGGGCGTGATGCTGGGCTTAGGTCGTGCGCTGGGTGAAACCATGGCGGTCACCTTTATCATCGGTAACACCTACCAGCTCGACAGCGCGTCGCTCTACATGCCGGGTAACAGTATTACCTCGGCGCTGGCGAATGAATTTGCGGAAGCGGAATCGGGGCTGCACGTGGCGGCGCTGATGGAGCTGGGTCTGATTCTGTTCGTTATCACCTTCATTGTTCTGGCGATTTCCAAGCTGATGATTATGCGTCTCGCTAAAAATGAGGGGGCACGCTAATGGCTACTCTCGAAATGCAAGCTACCGCTGAACTGGCGGAATCTCGCCGTAAAATGCAGGCCAGACGCCGCATGAAAAACCGCATTGCCCTGACGCTCTCTATGGCGACGATGGCATTCGGCCTGTTCTGGCTGGTCTGGATCCTCTTCTCGACGGTCGTTCGCGGAATTGACGGAATGTCACTGTCGCTGTTCACCGAAATGACGCCGCCGCCGAACACGGCGGGTGGTGGCCTGGCGAATGCCCTGGCGGGCAGCGGACTGCTGATCCTCTGGGCGACGGTCTTTGGCACGCCGCTGGGCATCATGGCGGGCATCTACCTGGCAGAATACGGTCGTAAATCCTGGCTGGCGGAAGTCATTCGCTTCATCAACGACATTCTGCTGTCTGCACCGTCTATCGTCGTGGGTCTGTTTGTATACACCGTGGTGGTGGCGCAGATGGAACACTTCTCCGGCTGGGCGGGGGTGATTGCACTGGCGCTGCTGCAGGTACCGATTGTAATTCGAACCACCGAGAACATGCTGAAACTGGTGCCGGACAGCCTGCGTGAAGCGGCTTATGCGCTGGGTACGCCGAAATGGAAGATGATCTCGGCGATTACGCTGAAGGCATCGGTCTCTGGGATCATGACCGGTATCCTGCTGGCGGTTGCGCGTATCGCGGGTGAAACGGCGCCGCTGCTGTTTACGTCCCTCTCCAATCAGTTCTGGAGCACGGATATGATGCAGCCGATCGCCAACCTGCCGGTGACGATCTTTAAATTTGCGATGAGCCCCTTCGCGGAATGGCAGCAGCTGGCTTGGGCCGGGGTGCTGATCATTACCCTTTGCGTACTGTTGCTGAACATTCTGGCGCGCGTCATTTTCGCGAAGAAGAAACACGGTTAATTTTTTACGGCGCGGCAGATCGCGGCGCCGAATGAGGAAATGAGTCAATGAGTATGGTTGATACTGCCCCGGGTAAGATTCAGGTTCGTGATTTGAACTTCTACTACGGCAAATTCCATGCCCTGAAGAACATCAACCTGGATATCGCAAAGAACCAGGTCACGGCATTTATCGGTCCGTCCGGCTGTGGGAAATCCACGCTGCTGCGTACCTTTAACAAAATGTATTCGCTCTATCCGGAGCAGCGTGCTGAAGGGGAAATCATCCTCGACGGCGAAAACATTCTGACCCAGGCTCAGGATATTGCCCTGCTGCGCGCCAAAGTGGGGATGGTGTTCCAGAAACCCACACCGTTCCCGATGTCCATTTATGACAACATCGCCTTTGGCGTTCGCCTGTTTGAAAAGCTCTCCCGTGCCGATATGGACGAGCGCGTGCAGTGGGCTTTGACCAAGGCCGCATTATGGAACGAAACCAAAGATAAGTTGCACCAGAGCGGTTACTCTCTCTCCGGTGGTCAGCAGCAGCGTCTGTGCATTGCGCGCGGTATTGCGATTCGCCCTGAAGTGTTGCTGCTGGATGAGCCGTGTTCAGCGCTGGACCCGATCTCAACCGGCCGCATTGAAGAGCTGATCACCGAGCTGAAGCAGGATTACACCGTGGTTATCGTGACCCATAACATGCAGCAGGCTGCACGTTGTTCCGATCACACGGCGTTTATGTACCTGGGTGAATTGATTGAGTTCAGCAACACGGACGATCTGTTCACTAAGCCCGCGAAGAAACAAACCGAAGATTATATTACTGGCCGCTACGGTTGATTTGCCTTAGTGCATGTGGAGAAACCATGGACAACCTCAATCTTAATAAACATATTTCAGGCCAGTTCAACGCAGAGCTGGAAAGCATCCGCACGCAGGTGATGACCATGGGTGGCATGGTTGAGCAGCAGCTTTCTGATGCAATTACGGCAATGCACAACCAGGACAGCGAGCTGGCGAAGCGCGTCATTGAAGGCGACAAAAACGTCAACATGATGGAAGTCGCTATCGACGAGGCCTGCGTGCGCATTATCGCGAAACGTCAGCCGACGGCGAGCGACCTGCGTCTGGTGATGGCAATCATCAAAACCATCGCCGAGCTGGAGCGTATTGGTGACGTGGCCGATAAAATCTGCCGCACCGCGCTGGAGAAGTTCTCTCAGCAGCACCAGCCGCTGCTGGTGAGTCTGGAGTCGCTGGGCCGTCACACCGTGCAGATGCTGCACGACGTGCTGGATGCCTTTGCGCGTATGGACCTGGACGAAGCGGTGCGTATCTACCGTGAAGACAAGAAGGTCGACCAGGAGTATGAAGGCATCGTGCGTCAGCTGATGACCTACATGATGGAAGATTCCCGTACGATCCCAAGCGTACTGACTGCCCTGTTCTGCGCGCGCTCCATCGAGCGTATCGGCGACCGCTGCCAGAACATTTGCGAATACATTTTCTACTTCGTGAAGGGTCAGGACTTCCGTCACGTGGGCGGCGACGAGCTGGATAAGCTGCTGGCGGGTAAAGATCCGAAAGAGTAATGTTTGTGGCGGGTGGCACTAGCGCTTACCCGCCCTACTAGCCCTGTAGGCCGGATAAGCGCTAGCGCCATCCGGCTTTGTTTTTTCAGCGAGTAATATCCCACCCGCGCGCCTTCCACAGCGCGGGCAACTGCGCCAGATCGGTGAAGGTCGTGACTTTTGGATGATCGATCGGCTTGTTGTGCGGGTCGGCGCAGAAGTAAAACACCTCCATTCCCGCATCAATCCCCGACTGCGCGCCCGCAGATGAGTCATCCACCAGAATGCAGTTCTCTACGTTGACGCCCATCGCTTTCGCCGCATGGAACATCAGTGCCGGGTCCGGCTTCCAGCGCTGGATATCGTAGCCGCTGAACAGCTTTTCCGGGAAATGGTGCAGCATCTCAAGCTTGCCCAGCGAGTGCTGCATTTTGCTGACCGGACCGTTAGAGACGACGCAGATTGGCACCGTCATCGCATCCAGCAGCGCGTTAGCCCCGGAGATAACTTCCAGCTCTGAATCGAACAGGCGTGCGACCTCGGCGCGGTACACCGGTTCCAGATCCGCTTTCGCCAGTTCCACTCCGTGTTCTTCGTTAATGATGTCGATGATCTCGTAGAGCTTCACGCCCTTAAAGCGTTTAAACACCTCTTCGAGTTCCAGCGTAATGCCAAATTCCTGGAACATAGTGACATACGCGCGGGAACAAATGACCTCACTGTCGACCAGCGTACCGTCGCAGTCGAAAAATACCGCTTCAATTCCGGACATGCCTTTCCCTTTTAACCAGTTTAACGTTTACGTACGGCAGTTCGCCGAAACGCAATCGTTGCCGTATAAGCAAAATCAATGAAAAAAGTATCACGTAACCGCCACTATTGTCGCATTTTGGTATAGGATAGCGACGAATTTTCCCTCCTTGTTCGGAAATTGATGATGAGTCAACAACACACTACCCAGACGTCTGGTCAGGGTCTGCTTGAGCGCGTTTTCAAACTGCGCGAGCACGGCACAACGGCACGCACCGAAGTGATCGCGGGTTTCACCACCTTCCTGACGATGGTCTATATCGTTTTTGTGAACCCTCAAATTCTGGGCGTTGCTGGCATGGATACCAGCGCCGTCTTTGTAACCACCTGCCTGATTGCGGCCCTTGGCAGCATTCTGATGGGTGTGTTCGCTAACCTGCCGGTCGCGCTGGCCCCGGCGATGGGTCTGAATGCGTTCTTCGCGTTCGTGGTCGTTCAGGCGATGGGTCTGCCGTGGCAGGTGGGTATGGGCGCCATCTTCTGGGGCGCGGTTGGTCTGCTGCTGCTGACCATTTTCCGCGTGCGTTACTGGATGATTGCGAACATTCCTGTGAGCCTGCGCGTGGGCATCACCAGCGGTATCGGTCTGTTCATCGGTATGATGGGGCTGAAAAACGCCGGCGTTATCGTGGCGAACCCGGATACGCTGGTGAGCATCGGTCACCTGACCTCTCATAACGTGCTGCTGGGCGTGCTGGGCTTCTTTATCATCGCGATCCTGGCTTCCCGCAATATTCACGCGGCGGTGCTGGTGTCCATCGTGGTCACCACCCTGCTGGGCTGGATGCTGGGCGACGTTCACTATAACGGTATTGTCTCCGCGCCACCGAGCGTCTCTACAGTGATTGGTCACGTCGATCTGGCGGGTTCCCTGAACCTGGGCCTGGCGGGCGTGATTTTCTCCTTCATGCTGGTCAACCTGTTTGACTCCTCCGGTACGCTGATTGGCGTGACCGACAAAGCGGGTCTGGCGGATGAAAAAGGGAAATTCCCGCGCATGAAGCAGGCGCTGTTTGTGGATAGCGTCTCCTCTGTAACCGGTGCTTTTATCGGAACCTCGTCTGTTACCGCGTACATTGAATCTTCTTCCGGCGTGTCCGTGGGCGGCCGTACCGGCCTGACGGCGGTGGTCGTGGGTATTCTGTTCCTGCTGGTGATCTTCCTCTCTCCGCTGGCGGGTATGGTTCCACCGTACGCGGCGGCGGGCGCGCTGATCTATGTGGGGGTGCTGATGACCTCCAGCCTGTCACGCGTGAAGTGGGATGATTTAACCGAAGCGGTGCCGGCGTTTATTACCGCCGTGATGATGCCGTTCAGCTTCTCCATTACCGAAGGTATCGCGCTGGGCTTTATCTCTTACTGCGTAATGAAGATCGGTACCGGCCGCTTCCGCGACCTCAGCCCATGCGTGATTGTTGTGGCGCTGCTGTTTGTGCTGAAGATTGTGTTTATTGACGCCAAATAAACAGTAAGCCCTTTTCTTCGAAAAGGGCTTTAGTGTTTGTTCCCTCTCCCCGTGGGAGAGGGTCAGGGTGAGGGCATCAGGCCGCAATGATCTTACGCCTTCACTCGCTTAATATAATCCCCGAACGCCGTCAGCTGGCCAGAGAGATGGTCGCGCGTGCTCTGATCCACCACCTCACCCGTTTGCGGGTCGACCTTATTCTGAATCACTCCGCCCATAAATTCCGGCTTGTTCATAACCATCGCATCGAGGAATACCAGGATCTGGCGCAGGTGATACTGGCAGCGCGCGCCGCCAATCGCGCCCATGGAGCTGGTCTGGATCAGCACCGGTTTGCCTGACAGCGGCTGCTCAGGTAAACGGGACAGCCAGTCGATGGCATTCTTCAGGCCACCCGGAACCGAGTAGTTATACTCTGGCGTGACGATGACCACGCCGTCAGCTTGGCGGATCTGTTCGGCCAGCGCCTCAACGCTCTGCGGGAACCCTTCTTCCTGCTGGACATCCGCATCATACAGCGGAATATCGCCAATAGACGGCAGGGCGCTAATTTCCATACCTGCAGGCGCCAGCTGTGGCAGCGTGCGGGCTACCATCCCGTTAAATGAACCTTTGCGGAGGCTTCCCAGTAAAGTAACGACTTTCAACGTATCAGACATGATTACTCCTGTTTCATCATGATGACCCTGATTGGATCAGCTAAGGGTGAATGCTTTTTCTGCCGGTAAACTGGTTAAACGCATCAGGCGTGCGGCGGGCTCGTTGGCGCGCTCGGGCACATCAGGAAGGCTACGCCATCCCTGTTGAGTGTCAAATTCCCAGATTTTCATGCGTTCGATGGCGGGGGTAACCGCAATGGACCAAATGAGCACATCCTCTGCGTCACTGAGCGCCTCTACCAGCGTGGCCTGAGTGGCACGAAGACGTCCGGAGCCTGGCAGCAGCTGCAGCAGGCTGGCGTCGTCTGAGGCGCATCCACAGAGCTTGCGAATGCTCTGGCGTAAGGTAATGAGCTGGGCTCTGGCTTCGACAGGATCGTTCTGGTTGCGGACCCACAGCTTCTCATTGCTGGAGAGCGGATAGTCTTCATGCGCATTACCGCCATGGAAGCTGCGCGTCGCGCGCTGAAGTTCCATATCGAGCCCACAATCCCCTTCGGTGGTCAGTGCGACGCCAATGATATTGCCCGCGTAGGCAATCGAAAAACGAGGGAGATCCGGGTCGGCAAAGACCGGACGGCCTTCGGGTTGGGTAATGATATCCGGCAGCTCGCTGGTGCCGTACAGCATAAACAGCAATTCTGCGAGAAGCGCTCTGGACGCTAAAAACCGCGTCCTGCGGTGTTCCGGGAGAGTGAGTGCTTCAGTGTGACAGGCTGAAGAAATTCTTGCCGATACGAGACGTCCTTCCGTAAGTATCCCTCTTGCAAAGTGCGTAGCCATTTTTCGCTCCTTGATAATGGTCGTAATCGGTTAAACGGTTACATGATTATCGCTTAACTTGACTCCTGTTTTAATCAGTAAATGGGAGTAAGAGAAGCCTTAGGACCGAACTTTACATTTTCTTAGGCAAAAATTGGATCGCTCGCACCGTACAGCGCCTTGATGGTCTCCCGCAGCCACAGGATTTTCGGATTATGACTGTTCCGTTTATGCCAGATCAGCGTGAAGGGAACGGTAAGCTTTTCAGCCTGCGCTTCATCAATGGGAATAGGAAGCGCGATCAGCTTCCGCTGGTGGAGTTCATTGTAGTGATGGCAGTAGTGCGGAGCCGTGGCGATATAGTTATGGTTGGGCTGCGCCGCCATAAACATCGCCTGTTCAAAGCCCGGCAGGCTCATGGCGATCGTGCGCTCGCGTCCCATCTCCTTTAGCACCTCATCAAGCGCCCAGGTGTCGCTGCGTTCCCAGAAGATGCTGATATGGGGATAGCGCAGGAAGGTCTCCAGATTCCACTCTTGCTGAAGCGCCGGATGATCCTCGCGCAGATAGACGCAGGGGCGATCGCTGAACAGAATTTCGTAGTCGATAAACCACGGCATCAGCTTAAGCAGTTCGCGGGATCGCGGATGCGTTTCACGCCCGGTGAAGCCCAAATCCACCTCGCCACGCGTAATCGCGTCCAGCGAGTCGTAATCCCACTGACGCATTTTCACCGTAGCCTGCGGATAGCGCTGGTTCACCTGCTCCAGCAGAGTATTGAAGCGGATCAGCATCAGCGGCGTTTCCGCGGCCAGCACGAACGTCAGCCCGCCCGGAGAATCATGGTGGAATTTATCGAGGATTTGGTTGCCGATTTGCATCCAGTCAGCCAGATCCTGCTCAAGACTTACCGTCAGTGGCGTCGGCAGCAGCCCTAGCGGTGTTTTGACAAACAGCGGGTCGTCAAACCAGTCGCGCAGCTTGGCCAGCGATTTGCTCACCGCCGACGGCGTCACGTTCATCCGCTTCGCCGCTTTGGTGACGCTGCGCTCCTGCAGCAAAAGCTGCAGGCACAGCAACAGGTTAAGATCGAGACTGCTGATGGGCTTCTTCATAGTGCGCCGCGGGCCGGATGACCATAAGTAAGGTAATGCACACTATGCTACAGCCAATCAGAACCCCGATCAGCATATTCAGCGCGTTAAGCCCGATGACCGCCGCCAGCCAAATCCACAGCGACGAGCCGCAGACCTGCGCGATCCCCAGCACCGAGCTTGCTACGCCTGCCCGCAGCGAGAAGGGGCCAAGCGCCTGGCTCATCGCCACGCCAAAGCCAACCGAGAACCCGGCGCAAATAAGGGTAATACCCACCAGCATCACTGCATGTGAGCTGGTGGTCGCCAGGATCGCGCCTGCCGTGAGGAATAAAACCTGTGAGGTCAGCATCAGCGTGCGCTGGCTGAAAACATTTAGCGCAAATGGGGTAGAGAACGAGACCGCCATACTGACCATCGCGGTTAATGCCATCACCGTTGAATACTCACCGCGATCGAAGCCCATGGTTTCCATCAGTAAAACCGGGGAAACGTTTACATAGGTCAGGATCACCGCCACGCTTAACGTGGTCACGGCCAGACGGCTGAGGAAAAAGCGGTTGAGAAGCTTCTCTGCCGGGTGAATGGTGGCAGTATGGCCGGTATTCTGCGAGCCCGGGTGGGTCTCTTTCAGCACGGCGATGGATAAGGTAAACACCAGCGCGCCCATGGCCGCCATGGTCCAGAACAGGCTCTGCCACGGGAATTTCAGCATGATCAGATATCCCACGACCGGGGCCAGCACCGGGATGATGCAGGTAATACCGTTCAGCATCGAGAGTACCTTAGCGCGACGCTGGGCGCTTAGGGTGTCGCGCAAAATGGCAAACGCCACCACGTAGCAACCGCCAGCGCCAATACCCTGGATAAACCGTCCGGTCAGGAACACGGTGCTGTTCTGCGCCTGCGAGCAGAGAAGAGAAGCCAGGGCAAAAATGATGGCGCCGGTTATCGCGACAGGCTGACGGCCTGCCTTATCCGCTATCTTCCCGGCAAAGACCATCGACGACGCCATCCCGGCGAGGTAGGCCGAAAACGCGATGTGCAGCTGCGCCTCGCTGGCACCCAGATCGCGGGCGATGTGCGGTAACCCCACCAGATACATATCAATACCAGACGGATAAAGCAGAACTAATGCGAAACTACAAAACAGAAAACGCGCCATAAACCCCCCATAGATGCAGGCATGCAGGATAGGGGGTGAAAAGGGATTAGGCGAGTTGCCATTTGGACAATGGTGATTTCCCGGGAGGAAATCACCATTAATTAGCGGGCATTACTTACCAATACAGAAGCTCGAGAAGATCCTTCCCAGCAGATCGTCCGACGTAAACTCCCCGGTGATCTCGCTCAGATTCTGCTGCGCCAGGCGCAGCTCTTCCGCCAGCAGTTCACCCGCCCACGCGCCGATCAGCTGTGCTTTACCCTGAACAAGGTGATTTGCCGCCTCTTCCAGCGCCTGCAGGTGACGACGACGCGCCAGGAAGCCGCCTTCCATGCTGGTGTCAAAGCCCATGCTCTGCTTGAGATGGTTACGCAGGTCGTCAACGCCTTCACCGGTCCGCGCCGACAGGCGAATCAGTGAGTGACCATTCACATCGCTGATGCCGAGCGTTTCGCCGGTCACGTCCGCTTTGTTACGCACCACGGTGATTGGCAGTTTCGCCGGCAGACGGGCGATAAAGTCTGGCCAGATCTCAGCCGGGTCAACGGCGTCGGTGGTGGTGCCGTCCACCATAAACAGCACGCGGTCGGCCTGCTCGATCTCCTGCCAGGCGCGTTCGATACCGATGCGCTCCACTTCGTCGCTGGCATCGCGCAGGCCCGCTGTGTCGATAATATGCAGCGGCATCCCGTCGATGTGGATATGCTCGCGCAGCACGTCGCGGGTGGTCCCGGCAATGTCGGTCACGATCGCCGCTTCACGGCCCGCCAGGGCATTCAGCAGGCTCGATTTCCCGGCGTTAGGGCGTCCGGCAATCACCACCTTCATCCCTTCGCGCAGCAGGCTGCCCTGGCGCGCTTCGGCACGGACGGCGTCGAGATCGGCCATCACCTGGTTGAGCTGGGCTTCGATTTTGCCGTCAGAGAGGAAGTCGATCTCCTCATCCGGGAAGTCGATAGCCGCTTCCACGTAGATGCGCAGGTGAGTAAGTGCTTCCACAAGGTGATTCACACGCGCGGAGAATGCCCCCTGCAGCGAGTTCAGGGCGGAGCGGGCCGCCTGTTCAGAGCTGGCGTCGATCAGGTCAGCAATCGCCTCCGCCTGCGCCAGGTCGAGCTTGTCGTTGAGGAAGGCACGCTCGGAGAACTCGCCCGGCTTCGCAATGCGCAGGCCAGGCAGGGTCAGGATACGTTTTAACAGCAGGTCGAGGATAACCGGGCCGCCGTGGCCCTGAAGCTCCAGCACGTCTTCACCGGTAAAAGAGTTCGGGCCGGGGAACCACAGCGCAATGCCCTGGTCCAGCGGCGTGCCGTCGGTGTCCTTAAACGGCAGGTAATCAGCGTAGCGCGGCTTTGGCAGTTTACCCAGCACCGCTTCGGCCACCTCGCGCGCCTTCAGGCCGGAGATACGCAGAATGCCTACACCACCGCGTCCCGGTGGGGTTGCCTGGGCGACGATAGTGTCGTTATGGCTCATGGTTGCTCTCGTTCAATACAAATAAAAAAGGCGGTCAATCGACCGCCCTTATTTTAGCGTTAACTTACCGAATCAGGACTTTTTCTTTTCGCGGCTATGCAGGCCACGTTTTTCCAGACCACGGTAAATCAGCTGCTGCTGGATGATGGTCACCAGGTTGCTGACGATATAGTACAGCACCAGACCTGACGGGAACCACAGGAAGAACACGGTGAAGATGACCGGCATAAAGGTCATGATCTTCTGCTGCATCGGGTCGGTCACGGTGGTCGGCGACATCTTCTGGATGAAGAACATCGTCACGCCCATCAGGATCGGCAGGATGTAGTACGGGTCCTGTGCGGACAGGTCATGGATCCACAGGGCGAACGGCGCGTGGCGCAGCTCAACGGAACCCATCAGCATGTAGTACAGCGCAAGGAAGATTGGCATCTGAATCAGCAGCGGGAAGCAACCACCCAGTGGGTTCACTTTCTCTGCTTTGTACAGGGCCATCATCTCCTGGCTCTGACGCTGTTTGTCATCGCCCAGACGCTCACGCATTGCCTGAATCTTCGGCTGCAGCATGCGCATCTTCGCCATGGAGGTGTACTGCGCTTTGGTCAGCGGGTACATGATGCCACGAACGATGAAGGTGATAACGATGATGGAGAAGCCCCAGTTACCCAGGAAGCTGTGGATGAACTTCAGCAGCTTAAACAGCGGCTGAGAGATGAACCACAACCAACCGTAATCTACGGTCAGATCCAGGTGCGGCGCGACAGCGGCCATTTTGTCCTGAATTTCCGGGCCGACCCACAGGGTGCTTGCCAGCTTACCGGTTTGACCCGGCTGTACCAGAACCGGCTGAGATTTGTAGCCGATGGCTGCAAGACCGTTACCCAGGTTCGCGGTATAGAAGTTGTTGGTACCGTCGTTATTTGGCACCCACGCAGTGGCGAAATACTGCTGCAGCATTGCCACCCAACCGCCTTTAGCGCTGACGTTCAGGTTTTCGTTATCGGCAATGGTGTCGAATTTGTATTTCTCATACTTCGCGTCTGGCGTGGAGTACGCCGCGCCACGGAAGGTATGCAGCGCAAAGTTGCTGCTTCCGGTGTCACGGTGAGACGGCAGATTGATGGACTGCTTCAGCTGGCCAAAGGTCGACAGCTCCAGCGGTTTCGCACTGGCGTTCTGTACGCTGTAGCCCACGTTCACCGCATACTCACCGCGTTTCAGGGTGAAGGTTTTGGTGAAGGTGTTGCCTGCGGCGTCGGTGTACGTCATCGGGATCGCGAGTTCGTTCTGACCATCAGCCAGCACAAAGGTGTCGTTCTCGACGGTATACAGTGGACGCGCACCGTTAGCCGGGTTATCCGGGCCGTCACGACCGGTCAGGCCGCTCTGCGCCTGGTAGATGAACTCAGGCGTGGTTTCCAGTAACTGGAACGGTTCGTTAGACTTCAGCTCTTTCGGGTAGGTTAACAGCAGCGCCTGCTCAACATCACCACCACGGGTGTTGATAGTCAGCTCAAGCACATCGGTCTTAACCGTAATCTGTTTCCCCTGGCCACTGGCCGGTACGCCCTGGTCGGCGGCGCTACCCGCTGCGGTGGTCGTAGTCTGCGTGGTCTGCTGCTGGGGTTGAGGATTTTTATCCTGCTCCCATGCCTGCCAGATCATGAAAGACACGAACAACAAAGCGATGATAAGAAGATTGCGTTGCGAATCCATCGTTAGTGTTCTCTGGTATCAAAGGGTCCTGGGGGGACGGGGTCGTCTCCACCTGGGTGTAAAGGGTGGCATTTTAATACGCGTTTCACCGTCAACCAACTGCCTTTTATCACTCCAAACCTGCGCAATGCCTCAATTCCGTAGCTTGAGCATGTAGGTGTGAAACGGCAGTGCGGCCCGAGTAGCGGACTAATCAGGCGTTGATAGACCCGAATGAGGGCTATCAGGACCCGTGAGCCAGGCGACAGTGGCGGCGCCATAATTTTTCCAACGCTTCCGAGAGAGCACGGTTATCGAGGTCGGCAACCCCTTTCTTCGCCACCACCACGAAATCCATTGAAGGCAGTTCGTGCTGACGTAAACGGAAGCTTTCACGCGTCAGACGTTTAATCCGATTGCGTTCATGCGCACGCTTAACATTTTTCTTGGCGACTGTGAGACCGATGCGGGGATGCCCCAGCGAATTTTGGCGGCCGAGGATGGTGATTTGCGGCGTGCCAGCCCGTAGTGGCTGCTGGAAGACGAAAGTGAAATGAGCGGGAGTTAACAAACGTAACTCCCTGGGAAATGCTAGCTTAACCACTCAGGGGTTAGCTTTATTACTTGGAAACGGTCAGACGAGCGCGGCCTTTAGCACGACGACGTGCCAGAACCTGACGACCATTTTTAGTAGCCATACGAGCACGGAAGCCGTGAGAACGGTTGCGCTTCAGTACAGACGGTTGAAAAGTGCGTTTCATGGCGATTTCTACCTAAACTTGAATAAATTCACTGACTTTTGCGTATACCCGAACGAGTTTCGAACGACTAACGCCTCAGCGTGGGTGATTAAAGAGGCCGGATTGTAATAATTGTACACTCCGGAGTCAATTCTCTTTCCTTATTTCCCGCGTATTTCCGCACGTTTTCGCGTGGAAAATGAGCAACGGACGACGCAGGAAGATGAGCATCACGCGCCGGGTCGAGGATTATACGGGCTCAACGATAAAGCGCAAGGATCGTCCCGGATCTTCGTTAGATCATTTAAGCAAAAAATTGTCTGTACTCATTAATTTTTCCAATATGCGGACTAAATCGTGGGGCACTCCCGTCAGGATCGTTTACACTTACCCGGTTTCGGATCTTCCTGTGGATAAATCGGGAAGAATCTGTGAGAAACAGAAGATCTCTGGCTCAGTTTAGGCTATGATCCGCGGTCCCGATCGGGATCCCAGGATCCTGGTCAGGATAAATTGCAGATAGCAATTCGCACGTCCCCCTTTACACAGGGTCATGTCGATGTGCGCCAACAATCATGAATATTCAATAGTTTTCTTTTATTGTTCGAGTGGAGTCCGCCGTGTCACTTTCGCTTTGGCAGCAGTGTCTTGCCCGATTGCAGGATGAGTTACCAGCCACAGAATTCAGTATGTGGATCCGCCCGTTGCAGGCGGAACTGAGCGATAACACGCTGGCTTTGTATGCGCCAAACCGTTTTGTGCTCGATTGGGTAAGGGACAAGTACCTTAATAACATCAATGGACTGCTGAACGATTTCTGCGGGTCAGATGCCCCACAGCTGCGCTTTGAAGTGGGTACAAAGCCGGTCACCCAAACCGTTCGTGAAACCGTGAACGTCGCAGCGCCTGCTCAGGCCGCTCCTGCTCCGGCCCCTCGCGTCGCCCCCGCTCGTCAGGGCTGGGATAATGTTCCCGCACCGGCTGAGCCAACCTACCGCTCTAACGTTAACGTGAAACACACGTTCGATAACTTCGTTGAAGGTAAGTCGAACCAGCTGGCGCGCGCGGCGGCTCGCCAGGTTGCTGATAACCCCGGTGGAGCCTACAACCCGCTGTTCCTTTATGGCGGCACGGGTCTGGGTAAAACGCACCTGCTGCATGCGGTGGGCAACGGCATTATGGCGCGCAAGCCCAATGCCAAAGTGGTGTATATGCACTCCGAGCGCTTCGTTCAGGACATGGTAAAAGCCCTGCAAAACAATGCGATCGAAGAGTTTAAACGCTACTATCGGTCTGTTGACGCGCTGCTGATCGATGACATTCAGTTCTTTGCCAATAAAGAACGATCGCAGGAAGAATTTTTCCACACCTTCAATGCCCTGCTGGAAGGTAATCAGCAGATCATTTTGACCTCGGATCGCTATCCAAAAGAGATCAACGGCGTTGAAGATCGTCTGAAATCCCGCTTCGGCTGGGGCCTGACCGTGGCGATCGAGCCACCGGAGCTGGAAACCCGCGTCGCGATCCTGATGAAGAAAGCCGATGAAAACGACATTCGCCTGCCGGGCGAAGTGGCGTTCTTCATTGCCAAGCGTCTGCGCTCCAACGTGCGTGAGCTGGAGGGGGCACTGAACCGCGTTATCGCCAATGCCAACTTCACCGGTCGTGCGATCACCATCGATTTTGTGCGTGAAGCGCTGCGCGATTTGCTGGCATTGCAGGAAAAACTGGTCACTATCGACAATATTCAAAAGACGGTGGCTGAGTACTACAAGATCAAAGTGGCAGATTTACTGTCTAAACGTCGTTCCCGCTCGGTGGCGCGTCCGCGTCAGATGGCGATGGCGCTGGCAAAGGAGTTAACCAACCACAGTCTGCCGGAAATCGGGGACGCGTTTGGTGGCCGTGACCATACGACCGTGTTGCACGCTTGTCGCAAGATTGAGCAGTTACGCGAAGAAAGCCACGACATAAAAGAAGATTTTTCCAATCTAATCAGAACATTATCATCGTGACGCTATGAAATTTACCGTTGAACGTGAACATTTATTAAAACCGCTGCAACAGGTGAGTGGCCCATTAGGTGGCCGCCCAACGCTGCCTATTCTCGGAAACCTGCTGCTTCAGGTCGCGGACGGTACGCTGTCGCTGACCGGTACAGATCTGGAAATGGAAATGATCGCGCGCGTTACGCTGACGCAGCCGCACGACGCGGGCGCGACCACGGTTCCGGCACGTAAATTCTTTGATATCTGCCGCGGGCTGCCGGAAGGCGCTGAAATCGCCGTGCAGCTGGAAGGCGACCGTATGCTGGTGCGCTCTGGCCGCAGCCGTTTCTCGCTCTCCACGCTGCCTGCTGCGGACTTCCCGAACCTGGACGACTGGCAGAGCGAAGTGGAATTCACCCTGCCACAGGCGACGATGAAGCGTCTGATTGAAGCCACGCAGTTCTCCATGGCGCATCAGGACGTTCGTTACTACTTAAACGGCATGCTGTTCGAAACCGAAGGTGAAGAGCTGCGTACCGTGGCCACCGACGGCCACCGTCTGGCGGTCTGTTCTATGCCGATTGGCGATTCATTGCCAAACCATTCGGTGATCGTGCCGCGTAAAGGGGTGATTGAGCTGATGCGTATGCTCGACGGTGGCGACACGCCGCTGCGCGTGCAGATCGGCAGCAATAACATCCGCGCCCACGTGGGCGATTTTGTCTTCACATCGAAGCTGGTTGACGGTCGTTTCCCGGATTATCGCCGCGTATTGCCGAAGAACCCGGACAAAACGCTGGAAGCAGGCTGCGACAGCCTCAAGCAGGCCTTTGCCCGTGCCGCGATCCTCTCTAACGAGAAATTCCGCGGCGTGCGCCTGTATGTGAGTGAAAACCAGATCAAAATCACCGCTAACAACCCGGAGCAGGAAGAGGCAGAAGAGATTCTGGACGTCACCTACGCCGGGGCTGAGATGGAAATCGGCTTCAACGTCAGCTACGTGCTGGATGTGCTGAACGCGCTGAAATGCGAGAACGTGCGCATCCTGCTGACCGACTCCGTTTCGAGCGTACAGATTGAAGATGCCGCATCACAGTCGGCTGCCTATGTTGTCATGCCAATGAGACTGTAATGTCGCTCACCCGTCTGTTGATCCGCGACTTTCGCAATATCGAAAGCGCGGATCTCGCTTTATCCCCTGGCTTTAACTTCCTGGTTGGCGCGAACGGCAGCGGCAAAACCAGCGTGCTGGAGGCCATCTATACGCTCGGCCACGGCCGGGCGTTTCGCAGTTTGCAGATTGGTCGCGTCATCCGCCACGAACAGGAATCTTTTGTTCTGCACGGGCGTTTGCAGGGGGCGGAGCGGGAGACCGCCATCGGCCTGACCAAAGACAAGCAGGGCGACAGTAAGGTGCGCATCGACGGTACCGACGGCCACAAGGTGGCGGAGCTGGCGCTGCTGATGCCAATGCAGCTGATAACGCCGGAAGGGTTTACTTTACTCAACGGTGGCCCCAAATACAGAAGAGCGTTCCTCGACTGGGGATGCTTTCACAACGAAGCCGGATTTTTTAACGCCTGGAGCAACCTGAAGCGTCTGCTCAAGCAGCGTAACGCCGCGCTGCGCCAGGTGACACGCTACGCTCAGCTGCGTCCGTGGGACATGGAGTTAATTCCTCTTGCGGAACAGATCAGCCGCTGGCGTGCCGAATACAGCGCAGGTATCGCCGAAGACATGGCCGACACCTGCAAACAGTTTTTACCCGAATTCTCTCTCACCTTCTCCTTCCAGCGCGGCTGGGAGAAAGAGACGGATTATGCCGAGGTGTTAGAGAGAAACTTCGAGCGCGACCGCATGTTGACCTACACCGCGCACGGCCCGCACAAGGCGGATTTCCGCATTCGTGCCGACGGCGCGCCGGTGGAAGACACGCTGTCGCGCGGGCAGCTCAAGCTCCTGATGTGTGCGCTACGCCTGGCACAGGGGGAGTTTCTCACCCGCGAGAGCGGGCGGCGCTGCCTGTACCTGATAGATGATTTTGCCTCGGAACTTGACGACGCGCGGCGCGGGCTGCTTGCCAGCCGCTTAAAAGCCACGCAGTCGCAGGTTTTCGTCAGCGCGATAAGCGCTGAACACGTTATAGACATGTCGGACGAAAATTCGAAGATGTTTACCGTGGAAAAGGGTAAAATAACGGATTAACCCAAGTTGAAATGAGCGAGAAACGTTGATGTCGAATTCTTATGACTCCTCCAGTATCAAAGTCCTGAAAGGGCTGGATGCGGTGCGTAAGCGCCCGGGTATGTATATCGGCGACACGGATGACGGCACCGGTCTGCACCACATGGTATTCGAGGTGGTAGATAACGCTATCGACGAAGCGCTCGCGGGTCACTGTAAAGACATCGTGGTCACCATCCATGCGGATAACTCCGTCTCCGTCACCGATGACGGTCGTGGCATCCCAACCGGTATTCACCCGGAAGAGGGCGTCTCTGCGGCGGAAGTGATCATGACCGTCCTGCACGCAGGCGGTAAGTTCGACGATAACTCCTATAAAGTTTCCGGCGGCCTGCACGGCGTGGGTGTTTCGGTAGTAAACGCCCTGTCGCAGAAGCTGGAGCTGGTTATCCAGCGCGAAGGCAAAATCCACCGTCAGCTCTATACGCACGGCGTGCCGCAGGCACCGCTGGCCGTCACGGGCGACACCGACAAAACCGGTACCATGGTGCGTTTCTGGCCGAGCCTCGAAACCTTCACCAACGTCACCGAGTTCGAGTACGACATCCTGGCGAAACGCCTGCGTGAACTGTCGTTCCTGAACTCCGGCGTCTCGATTCGCCTGCGCGACAAGCGTGACAACAAAGAAGACCACTTCCACTACGAAGGCGGTATCAAGGCGTTCGTTGAGTATCTGAACAAGAACAAAACGCCAATTCACCCGAATATCTTCTACTTCTCCACCGAAAAAGACGGTATCGGCGTGGAAGTGGCGCTGCAGTGGAACGACGGTTTCCAGGAAAACATCTACTGCTTCACCAACAACATTCCACAGCGTGACGGTGGTACGCACCTTGCAGGCTTCCGTGCGGCGATGACCCGTACCCTGAACGCCTACATGGACAAAGAAGGCTACAGCAAGAAAGCGAAAGTCAGCGCCACCGGTGATGACGCCCGTGAAGGCCTGATTGCCGTGGTTTCCGTGAAGGTGCCGGATCCGAAGTTCTCCTCACAGACCAAAGACAAGCTGGTCTCTTCTGAGGTGAAATCGGCGGTTGAACAGCAGATGAACGAACTGCTGAGCGAATACCTGCTGGAAAACCCGTCCGACGCGAAAATCGTGGTGGGCAAAATTATCGATGCGGCGCGTGCCCGTGAAGCGGCGCGTAAAGCCCGTGAAATGACCCGTCGTAAAGGCGCGCTGGACTTAGCAGGCCTGCCGGGCAAACTGGCTGACTGCCAGGAACGTGACCCGGCGCTGTCCGAACTGTACCTCGTGGAAGGGGACTCCGCGGGCGGCTCTGCGAAGCAGGGCCGTAACCGTAAGAACCAGGCTATCCTGCCGCTGAAGGGTAAAATCCTCAACGTTGAGAAAGCCCGTTTCGACAAGATGCTCTCTTCTCAGGAAGTGGCGACGCTCATCACTGCGCTGGGCTGCGGCATTGGCCGTGACGAGTACAATCCGGACAAACTGCGCTACCACAGCATCATCATCATGACCGATGCGGACGTCGACGGCTCGCACATTCGTACGCTGCTGTTGACCTTCTTCTATCGTCAGATGCCTGAAATCGTTGAACGTGGCCACGTCTACATTGCCCAGCCGCCGCTGTACAAAGTGAAGAAAGGCAAGCAGGAACAGTACATTAAAGATGACGAAGCGATGGATCAGTACCAAATCGCGATCGCGCTTGATGGCGCGACCCTGCACGCGAACTCGCACGCCCCTGCGCTGGCCGGTGAGCCGCTGGAGCGTCTGGTGTCCGAGTTCAACGCCACGCAGAAAATGATCACGCGTATGGAACGCCGTTATCCGAAAACGCTGCTGAAGGAGCTGGTTTATCAGCCAACCCTGACCGAAGCCGATCTGAGCGACGAGCAGACCGTGACCCGCTGGGTGAACGCTCTGGTGACCGATCTGAACGAGAAAGAGCAGCACGGCAGCCAGTGGAAATGCGATGTTCAGCAGAACGCCGATAAGCAGTTCGAGCCTATTATTCGCGTGCGCACCCACGGCGTTGATACCGACTACCCGCTGGAGCACGAGTTTGTCACCGGTCCGGAATACCGTCGTATCTGCACGCTCGGCGAGACGCTGCGCGACCTGATCGAAGACGATGCGTTCATCGAACGTGGCGAACGTCGTCAGCCGGTAGCCAGCTTCGAGCAGGCGCTGGACTGGCTGGTGAAAGAGTCCCGTCGCGGCCTCGCGATCCAGCGCTATAAAGGTCTGGGCGAAATGAACCCGGAGCAGCTGTGGGAAACCACCATGGATCCGGAAAGCCGCCGCATGCTGCGCGTTACCGTTAAAGACGCGATTGCTGCAGACCAGCTGTTCACGACCCTGATGGGTGATGCGGTTGAACCACGTCGTGCCTTCATCGAAGAGAACGCCCTGAAAGCGGCAAATATCGATATTTAATCGGTTTGAAACCGCACGATAACTGGCCGCGCTTTTAGCGCGGCTTTTTTATGGGCGCAGGCATATCCAGCGACATTGCGGACGGTAAACGGCTCGCCAGCGTATCTATCGCCATTCTTACCCTCAGCGGCAGGTGCGGCGTCTGCTGCCACACCGCATGAACGTCGAAATGCACGTCCGGTGCCTGCTTCAGGAGCGGGACGAGTTTACCCTGGTGAATATCTTTAACGACCATCCAGCAGGGCAGCCATGCAATGCCGTGTCCGGCCAGCGCAGCGTCGCAGATCGCCTGCAAATCATCCATATTAAGTGATGACCGGGGAGTAAAGGTGTGCGACGTTCCTTCGTTATCCATCAGCTGCCAGGACAGCACTCTGCCTGCGCGCAGATAGTTAATAGCCGTATGCTGGGGTAAATCAGCCACGCTTTGCGGTTGGCCTTTCTTCTGCAGATAATCCGGCGCGGCGCATAGCACCATGCGGTGTTCTCCCAGCCTTCTGGCGACCAGCACGCTGCTGTCCTGAAGCGTGCCGTTACGCACCGCCATATCAAACCCTTCCTCGACGAGATCCACCACCCGGTCACTGAATGACATTTCCAGTTCAAGCCCGGGGTGTTCCTGCGCCAGCGCTATCAGCAGCGGGGCGACGCACTGGCGACCAAACAGCACTGGCATGGCAACGCGCAGGCGGCCACTGACCTGCTGTTTCCCTGTTTCCAGCAGCGATTCCGCGCCCCGAATCTCCTCCAGCGCGCGCAGGCAGCGTTCATAAAAAAGGGCGCCGTTATCGGTCAGCCTCTGGCTACGGGTGGTGCGGTGAAAAAGACGTACCCCCAGCCGCTCTTCAAGGCGAGCGATGCTTTTCCCTACCGCCGAGCGTGACAAATGCAGGCGAATTGCGGCCTGAGCGAAACTTCCCGCCTCAACGGCGGCCACAAAAACAGGAATATCCTTCAGCGTATCGGTCATGGATTGTATCGATTATGGCGTCAATAAAGAGAAAACTTATCGCCACTGGTGACCTTTAGTCAACGGTAGACTGTCAGGACTAAAGCTCATCTGATGGCAGGAGAAATAAAATGACAGAGACAATGCAACGCTGGTCCATGGACGCCCTCGGGCGCGAGAACCTCAAGCTGACTCAGGCACCCGTTCCACAGCCCGGCCCGGGTGAAGTGCGCGTACGGGTGAAGGCCGTTGCGCTCAACTATCGCGATAAAATGGTTGTTGAAGGCACAATGCCAATCCCACTTTCCTTCCCGTTTACCCCGGCGTCTGACATGGCGGGCGTCGTAGACAGCGTGGGTGAAGGCGTCACGCGCTTCCAGCCCGGCGCTCGCGTTATCTCAACCTTCTTCCCGGAGTGGATCGACGGTAAACCGCAGGCGGACGCGCGCAATTTGCCCTATAAAACGTCCGGTGGATACTTCCAGGGGATGCTGGCCGAGTATGTGATTGTGAAGGAAGACGCGCTGGTGGCCTCCCCGGAGACCCTGGATGACGCCGAGGCCAGTACCTTACCCTGCGCAGGGCTTACCGCCTGGTTTGCGCTGGTGGAACGCGGACAGCTGCGCGCCGGGCAATCGGTGCTGGTGCAGGGCACGGGCGGGGTGGCGATTTTCGCCCTGCAAATTGCAAAAGCGCACGGCGCAGAGGTATTTGTCACGTCCGGGAGCGATGAAAAGCTGGCGCTGGCCAAAAAACTGGGGGCCAGCCAGGGCATCAACCGCCTGAAAGGCGACTGGGCTGAAAATACGCTGGCGCTCACGCAGGATCGCGGCATCGACCATATTATTGAAACCGTGGGGGGCGAGAACCTGAAGCATTCCCTGCGCGCCGTTGCCGTTCACGGACGTATCTCCGTTATTGGCGTGCTGGCCGGGACGGAGATAACCCTCTCTGCTGGCGAGCTGTTGCTGAAATCCCCCGTCATTCAGGGGATCGGCGTGGGACACCGCCGGGCGCTGGAAGATTTCGTCCGCGCTGTTGATGTCACCAGACTGAAACCCGTGATTGAGCATCGCTACCGTTTTAACGAGCTTGAACAGGCGTTTGAACATCTCGATCGCGGCGCGTTCGGTAAAATCGTTCTCACCCGCGAGTAGGTCTTTGTTCCCCGGGATAAGCGTAAAAGGGGGCTTTTGTTGCGCAATGTAGCTCTATTTTTGTGTGCTTAATCGCGTTAGCATGAGGCAGCACTCATTTATCCCGGGGAACTCATGGCTATCAAACTTATTGCAATCGATATGGACGGCACGCTGTTGCTGCCAGACCACACTATCTCTCCAGCCGTTAAGAACGCGATCGCCGCGGCACGCGCAAAGGGCGTGAATGTGGTCCTGACCACGGGGCGTCCGTATGCGGGCGTGCACAGCTACCTGAAAGAGCTGCACATGAATCAGCCTGGCGACTACTGCATCACCTATAACGGTGCGCTGGTGCAGAAAGCCGCGGATGGCAGTACGGTTGCGCAAACCGCGCTGAGCTACGATGACTATCTGTTCCTGGAAAAACTGTCCCGTGAAGTGGGCTCCCACTTCCACGCCCTCGATCGCAATACGCTTTACACCGCCAACCGTGATATCAGCTACTACACGGTGCATGAATCCTACGTTGCGACCATTCCGCTGGTGTTCTGTGAAGCGGAGAAAATGGACCCTGCCACCCAGTTCCTGAAAGTGATGATGATCGACGAGCCGGAGATCCTGGATAAAGCGATTGCACGCATTCCGGCCGAGGTGAAAGAGAAATACACCGTGCTGAAAAGTGCGCCGTACTTCCTCGAAATCCTTGATAAACGCGTCAATAAAGGCACCGGCGTGAAATCGCTGGCTGATGCGCTGGGGATTAAACAGGAAGAGATTATGGCGCTGGGCGACCAGGAAAACGACATCGCGATGATTGAATTCGCGGGCATGGGCGTGGCGATGGATAACGCCATTCCGTCGGTGAAAGAAGTGGCCAACTTCGTGACCAAATCCAACCTGGAAGACGGCGTGGCTTACGCCATTGAGAAGTTTGTGCTGAACTAAAAACCCGCTTGCGATACCCTGATGCGATAACTGCGCATCAGGGTATCCTCATGAAACAAATCACCTTCGCTTCCCGCAACCACCAGCTGACCAACATCAATACCTGGACGCCGGACAGCCAGTGGCTGGTCTATGACGTGCGCCCGTCCGGTGCATCGTTCACCGGTGAAACCATCGAGCGGGTCAACGTCGGTACGGGCGAGGTCGACGTGGTTTATCGCGCCACCGATGGCGCGCACGTTGGCGTGGCGACCGTTCATCCCGCGCAGGAGAAATACGTCTTTATCCACGGTCCGAAAAAACCGGATGCAGACTGGCACTACGATTTTCATCATCGTCAGGGGGTGATTGCGCAAAACGGTCAGGTGAGCAACCTGGACGCGATGGATATCACTTCGCCGTACACCCCGGGCGCGCTGCGCGGCGGCAGCCATGTCCATGTCTTCAGCCCGAACGGCCAGCTCGTCAGCTTTACCTATAACGACCACGTACTGCACGTGCGCGATCCTAAACGTGATTTACGCAACGTCGGCGTGGCGGCGCCTTACGGCCCGGTGAAACCGCAGGGGAACCATCCCCGCGAATACCCGGGGACTTACTGGAGCGTGCTGGTCAGCCGCACGACGCCCAACCCGCAGCCGGGCAGCGATGAAATCAACCGCGCTTACGAAGAGGGCTGGGTGGGCAACGACAGGCTGGCGTTTATCGGCGACACCCTCTCTGCGCAGGGCGAAAAAGTACCCGAACTGTTTATCGTCGACCTGCCGGAAGACGAGCAGGGCTGGAAGCGTGCGGGCGATGCGCCGCTGCAGGGCACGGCAGAGACCCTGCCGGCCCCGCCTGCCGGGGTAATGCAGCGTCGTCTGACCTTTACGCATCAGCGGGCCTATCCGGGTCTGGTGAACGTGCCGCGCCACTGGGTTCGCAGCAACCCGCAGGGGACGCAGATCGCGTTTCTGATGCGCGACGATAACGGCATTGTGCAGCTGTGGCTGATCTCGCCTGAGGGCGGCGAGCCGCGCCAGCTGACGCGTAACGGGAGCGATATTCAGTCTGCGTTTAACTGGCATCCGGCGGGTGACCGACTGGGATTTGTGCTCGAAAACCGGATCGCCTGCTGTGACGCGCAGACCGGAGAGGTGACGTTTTTGACGTCCGATCACGGCAATCCGCCGTCTGCTGATGCCGTCGTGTTTTCTCCGGACGGGCGCTTTATCGCGTGGATGGAAGAGACAGGGGGTTTCCGTCAACTTTGGTTAACGGAAACCGCGCAGAACTAGCGTGGAGGCATCTCTGCGGGCGGGATAACGGCGTTTGTTGCCAGATTCTCCTGCTCGCTTTTTTCTACCCGTGAGCGCACGGAGTTGTCCTTACGAAACATATCCCACGGCAGCAAAAGCGTATCCGCCACGGCCGTAAACGGCATATCCAGGATAACCAGGGATTTGGTGCCCCAGTTTGTATCGTCATCGGAGATCATCGCCGCGCTGGCGCGCGTCCCCGGATATGTTCCTTCTTTACCGCCGGTGTGAGACATCACGCTCGAACACCCGCAAAGTAAAACAACCCCGCTGAACGTCGTCAGCTTTATCAGAACATTTTTCATCATCACTCAGTCATCGTTAATGGCACTGCATAGACCTGCAACTCAGGGTTATAGCGAGCCTTAACCAAAATGGATAGCCCGATAACCCCGCACTGTGGCAGCCATCGCAATTTAACCCTTTGTGCTGTTGTCCCAGTCTAAGCGAGATGCAGGAAAGTGCAAAAAAAAGTGCAGTCGTCGCGCTTGAAAAGCCCGGTTGCAGACCCATTTTAAGAATACGACCCGATAACGAACTCGCCTGATGGGTGTTCGGGGGGCGCAAAGGCCTGTCCATGGTGGAAGGCTACATTTTCTCGCTGATTTCAGGAGTTTTATTTATGCGTAACTTCGATCTTTCTCCGCTATACCGTTCTGCAATTGGTTTTGACCGCCTGTTTAACCATTTAGAAAATAACCAAAGCCAGAGCAACGGCTACCCTCCATACAATGTTGAGCTGGTTGACGAAAACCACTACCGCATCGCCATTGCCGTCGCCGGTTTTGCAGAAAATGAACTGGAGATCACCGCGCAGGACAACCTGCTGGTGGTGAAAGGTTCCCATACGGCCGAGCAGAAAGAGCGTACTTACCTTTACCAGGGCATCGCCGAGCGCAACTTTGAACGCAAGTTCCAGTTAGCCGAGAACATTCACGTGAAAGGCGCGAACCTGGTCAACGGCCTGCTGTTTATCGAACTGGAACGTGTGATTCCGGAAGAGAAAAAACCGCGTCGTATCGAAATTAACTAATTATGCGGGTCGCGCGAGCGGCCCACCCAGAATTGCTTGCCGTAACGGGAGCATATGCGAATCCATCAGGATTCGCAGGAACAACTGCGCACAAAATTAAACTGTGCCGAACTCGCTTCTCAGAAGGAGATTTAGTATGCGTAACTACGATTTATCCCCCCTGCTGCGTCAGTGGATTGGTTTTGACAAACTGGCTAATGCCCTGCAAAACACCGCTGAGCAACAGACGTTTCCGCCGTACAACATCGAAAAAAGCGACGATAACCACTATCGTATTACCCTGGCGCTGGCCGGCTTCCGTCAGGAGGATCTGGATATCCAGCTCGAAGGCACCCGCCTGACCGTGAAAGGTACGCCGGAGAAACAAGAGACCGAGACCAAATGGCTGCATCAGGGGCTGGTTAATCAGCCGTTTAGCCTGAGCTTTACCCTGGCAGACCATATGGAGGTGTCCGGCGCCACGTTTACCAACGGGCTGCTGCATATTGACCTGACCCGCAACGTGCCGGAAACCATCCCGCCGCAGCGTATCGCCATTAGCGACCGGCCGGCATTAAACAGCTAACAGTGTGCGGACTGGTGCCCTCACCCCGGCCCTCTCCCACAGGGAGAGGGTGAAAAGATAAAGCCCTGCCCCGGCAGGGCTTTTTTGTGCGCCATCGCCCATACAACCGCCCACGGCTCTGAGAGAATCCTTAGCATAACTAAGGTTATGCCAAGGAAGTGGATCATGAGTGATATCGCGTTAACCGTCAGCGTGTTGGCCCTGGTCGCTGTTGTTGGCCTGTGGATAGGGAATATCAAAATCCGCGGCGTCGGGTTTGGGATAGGCGGGGTGCTGTTTGGCGGCATTTTTGTCGGCCACTTTGCCGACCAGCTCGGGCTGGTCCTCAGCGCCGAGATGCTCCACTTTACTCAGGAGTTCGGCCTGATCCTCTTCGTCTATACCATCGGGATTCAGGTGGGGCCGGGGTTTTTCGCCTCACTTCGGGTCTCCGGATTACGGCTCAACCTGTTTGCCCTCGGCATTGTGGTGATGGGCGGGCTGGTCACCGCCATACTGCATAAAATCTTTTCTATCCCGCTGCCCGTGGTGCTGGGCATTTTCTCTGGAGCGGTCACCAACACGCCCGCGCTCGGTGCCGGACAGCAAATCCTGCGCGATTTGGGCATCGAACCCGGCATCGTCGATCAGATGGGGATGAGCTACGCCATGGCCTATCCGTTTGGCATTTGCGGCATTCTGCTCTCCATGTGGCTGGTCCGCGTCCTGTTTCGCATTAACGTTGATAAAGAGGCGAAAGACCACGAAACCACGCTCACCAACGGCCATATGCCGATCAAAACCATCAATATTCGGGTCGATAACCCCAACCTGAACAATATGGCGATTCAGGACGTGCCGATCCTGAACAGCGCCAATATCATCTGCTCGCGCCTTAAGCGCGACGATATGCTGATGGTGCCCGCGCCCGGCACCATCATTCAGCAGGGCGATCTGCTGCATCTGGTCGGCCAGCCCGGCGATTTAAACAACGCGCGGCTGGTGATTGGTCAGGAAGTGGATACCTCTCTCTCAACCCGCGGCACCGATATGCGCGTGGAACGCGTTGTGGTGACTAACGAGCACGTTCTTGGTAAGAAAATACGCGATCTTCAGGTAAAAGAACGCTACGACGTGGTGATCTCCCGTCTCAACCGTGCGGGCGTTGAACTGGTCGCCAGCCCGGAGGCCAGCCTGCAGTTCGGGGATATCCTCAACCTGGTCGGGCGCCCGTCGTCCATCGACGCCGTCGCGGATATGGTGGGTAACGCCCAGCAAAAACTGCAGCAGGTGCAGATGCTGCCAGTGTTTATCGGTATCGGGCTTGGCGTACTCCTTGGCTCCATCCCGCTGTACGTGCCGGGCTTCCCGGTTGCGCTCAAGCTGGGCCTGGCTGGCGGGCCGCTGATTATGGCGCTGATCCTCGGGCGTATCGGCTGCATCGGTAAGCTCTACTGGTTTATGCCGCCGAGCGCCAACCTGGCGCTGCGCGAGCTGGGCATCGTCCTGTTCCTGGCGGTGGTCGGGCTGAAGTCCGGCGGGGATTTTGTCGATACCCTGGTCAAGGGCGAAGGGATGAGCTGGGTCGGCTACGGCATATTTATCACGGCTATTCCTTTGCTGACGGTGGGCATACTGGCGCGGATGTTCGCCAAAATGAACTACCTGACGCTGTGCGGCATGCTGGCGGGCTCCATGACCGATCCGCCCGCGCTGGCCTTTGCCAACAACCTGCACGCCACCAGCGGCGCGGCCGCGCTCTCCTATGCCACCGTCTACCCGCTGGTGATGTTCCTGCGCATCATTACGCCGCAGCTACTGGCGGTGCTGTTCTGGGGGATGGGCTAGCAGGTCGTCCGGGTGGATGCGCCGCAGATGGTAGTCCACCTGGTAATCGCTGGTATTGCGGAACATCACGGAATAATTGAGGAACTCGCCGCTGTCGCTGTAGGAGAGGGACGTAATGCGCAGCAGCGGCGTCTGTTCCGGCAGGTTCATATAACCGGCCAGCGTTTTATCTGCCAGCACCGGCGTCAGGCTCTCGTAGTTCCCGCCGATGGTAATCCCGCACTCCTTCTCGATGTAATCAAACTTAGACCCCTCAAGATGCGCCAGCGACAGATTGCGGAACAGCTTCACCGGCATAAAGCTGTCCTCCAGCATCAGCGGCTTCCCGTCCACGTAGCGCACCCGTCGGGAAAAGTAGATCCGCTCATCCACCTGAATCCGCAGCTGGCTGGCGATGGCGGGCGGGGCGGGCATCACTTCGAACTGCAGCACCTTGCTCTGCACCTCTTTTCCCTGCTGGCGCAGCACCTCCACCAGCCCGGTCAGGTTGGTGGTTTCGTGGTGAACGTCTTTACGCGACACAAACGTGCCGCTGCCGTGCCGCCGCTCAACCAGCCCCCAGCTCACCAGCAGATCCAGCGCCTTGCGGATGGTCATTCGCGCCACACCGAACTCCTGCGCCAGTGCTTTTTCGCCCGGCAGCGGACTGCCGATGTTGTAGTCCGACGAATTCAGCCGCAGCCGCAATCTGTCAGCAATGGATTTGTAGATCACCAATAGACCTCTCTGCCCTTATCAGGGCGTGGATGGCGTCCTGACATGTCCATATTTACCGCAAAAAGTAGACCTGATTGGTCAAAATAAAACCATGAATGCGATCACGAATCGCAGCGGCACGCCATGTTCGCGCATCAGTAAGTTCTTATGCTCACCTCAGGCCAGCAAAAAACCATAAAGGCCTCTACTCCTACAGGTTGTTTCATGAGGATTTAAAAATGCTCAGTCAAATACAACGTTTTGGCGGTGCCATGTTTACCCCGGTGTTGCTGTTTCCGTTCGCCGGGATCGTGGTGGGAATCGCCATCATGCTTCGCAACCCGCTGTTTGTCGGCGAAGCCTTAACGGCCCCCGATCATC
Source organism: Enterobacter sp. NFIX59 (assembly GCF_900113755.1). NCBI lineage: Bacteria > Pseudomonadati > Pseudomonadota > Gammaproteobacteria > Enterobacterales > Enterobacteriaceae > Enterobacter > Enterobacter sp. NFIX59. The sequence goes on from NZ_FOQN01000006.1 coordinate 60,154, forward strand.
TTTTCGCGCAGATTGTTCACATCATTGAAGAGGGCGGCTGGGCGGTGTTTCGCAATATGCCGCTGATTTTTGCCGTCGGCCTGCCGATTGGCCTGGCGAAGCAGGCCCAGGGCCGCGCCTGCCTGGCGGTGCTGATTAGCTTCCTGACCTGGAACTACTTCATCAACGCGATGGGTATGACCTGGGGCCACTTCTTTGGCGTCGACTTCTCCGCCGAACCGACGGCGGGAAGCGGGCTGGCGATGATTGCCGGCATCAAAACGCTCGATACCAGCATCATCGGTGCCATCGTGATTTCAGGCATCGTCACCGCCATCCACAACCGCTATTTTGACAAGCCGCTGCCGGTGTTTCTGGGGATTTTCCAGGGCAGCTCGTTTGTCGTTATTCTCGCGTTCTTCGTCATGATCCCCTGCGCCTGGCTGACGCTGCTGGGCTGGCCGAAAGTGCAGATGGGCATTGAGTCCCTGCAGGCGTTCCTGCGCTCTGCCGGGGCGCTGGGCGTGTGGGTGTATACCTTCCTGGAACGTATTCTGATCCCAACCGGATTGCACCACTTCGTCTACGGTCCGTTTATCTTCGGCCCGGCGGCGGTTGAGGGGGGGATTCAGGTCTACTGGGCGCAGCACCTGCAGGAATTCAGTCAGAGCACCCTGCCGCTGAAAACTCTCTTCCCGGAAGGCGGCTTCGCCCTGCACGGTAACTCAAAAGTGTTTGGTTCGGTCGGGATTGCGCTGGCGATCTGGTACACCGCGTCGCCGGAAAACCGCGTCAAGGTCGCGGGGCTGCTGGTCCCGGCAACGCTCACCGCCGTGCTGGTGGGCATTACTGAACCGCTCGAATTCACCTTCCTGTTTATCTCGCCGCTGCTGTTTGCCGTTCACGCCGTGCTGGCGGCGACCATGGCGACGGTGATGTACACCTTCGGCGTGGTCGGGAACATGGGGGGCGGCCTGCTGGACCAATTTCTGCCGCAAAACTGGATCCCGATGTTCCATAACCACGCCGCGACGGTCTTCACCCAGATCGGCATTGGCGTCTGCTTCACCGGAATTTACTTCGTGGTCTTCAAAACGCTGATTGCGCGTCTGAACCTGAAAACGCCGGGCCGGGAGGAGAGCGAAATCAAGCTCTACAGCAAGGCCGACTATAAGGCGGCGCGTGGGCAAACCACAGCTCCGGCTGCGGCCAGCCAGCAGGTCGGGCAGGCCGCCGGATTCCTGCAGGCGCTGGGCGGTGCGGCCAACATCGAAAGCATCAACAACTGCGCCACCCGCCTGCGCATCGCCCTGGTCGATATGGCGAAAACGCAAAGCGATGACGTCTTCAAAGCCCTCGGCGCCCACGGCGTGGTGCGACGCGGCAACGGCATTCAGGTGATTGTCGGCCTGCACGTTCCTCAGGTGCGCGACCAGCTGGAATCGCTGATGAAAACCCCCTTAACGAATGAACAAACCACCCTGACAGAGGCTATATCATGAAAAAATTCTCAGTTGTCATTGCAGGCGGCGGCAGCACCTTTACGCCTGGTATCGTCCTGATGCTGTTAGCCAACCGTGACCGTTTCCCGCTGCGCGCCCTGAAGTTCTATGACAACGACGGCGCGCGTCAGGAGACCATCGCCGAAGCGTGCAAAATTATCCTTAAGGAACAGGCTCCGGAGATTGAGTTCAGCTACACCACCGACCCGAAAGCGGCCTTTAGCGATGTCGATTTCGTGATGGCACATATCCGCGTGGGTAAATACCCGATGCGCGAAAAAGATGAAAAAATCCCGCTGCGCCACGGCGTGCTGGGTCAGGAAACCTGCGGCCCGGGTGGGATTTCCTACGGCATGCGCTCTATCGGCGGCGTGCTGGAGCTGGTGGATTATATGGAGCAGTACTCTCCGAACGCGTGGATGCTGAACTACTCCAACCCGGCGGCGATTGTCGCGGAAGCCACGCGCCGCCTGCGTCCGAACGCCAAAATCCTCAACATCTGCGATATGCCGATCGGCATTGAAGGGCGCATGGCGCAGATTGTCGGCCTGAAGGACCGCAAAGAGATGCGCGTGCGCTACTACGGCCTGAACCACTTCGGCTGGTGGACGTCGATTGAAGATCTGAACGGCAACGATTTGATGCCGAAACTGCGTGAATACGTGGCGAAAAACGGCTATGTCCCGCCTTCTGACGACGCTCATACCGAAGCGAGCTGGAACGATACGTTCGCTAAAGTAAAAGACGTGCAGGCGCTGGATCCGGACACCATGCCGAACACCTACCTGAAGTATTACCTGTTCCCGGACTACGTGGTCGCGCATTCCAACCCGGAACGTACCCGCGCCAATGAGGTCATGGATCACCGTGAGAAGCACGTGTTCAGTTCCTGCCGGGCGATTATCGAGGCGGGAAAATCCTCTGCCGGTGAATTGGAAATCGACGAACACGCGTCGTACATCGTCGATCTGGCGACCGCCATTGCCTTTAACACCCAGGAGCGGATGCTGCTGATTGTGCCAAACAACGGGGCCATCCATAACTTTGATGCCGACGCGATGGTGGAGATCCCGTGCCTGGTGGGCCATAACGGGCCGGAGCCGCTCACGGTGGGCGATATTCCTCACTTCCAGAAAGGGCTGATGAGCCAGCAGGTGGCGGTGGAAAAACTGGTGGTGGATGCCTGGGAGCAGCGCTCGTACCAGAAACTCTGGCAGGCGATTACCCTGTCGAAAACCGTGCCGAGCGCGTCCGTCGCGAAGGCGATTCTGGATGACCTGATCGAGGCCAACAAAGAATACTGGCCAGAGCTGCATTAATCGTCCTGACCGGCATCGTCCGATGCCGGTCTCCTTGTCCTTGTCGATTTACGCTATGCTGAAGCCTGCCCGTAGCTCGACAAGGAACCTTCATGAAAATTTCCCGCCTCGGCGAAGCGCCGGACTACCGCTTCTCGCTGGCTAATGAACGCACGTTTTTAGCGTGGATCCGCACCGCGCTGGGATTTCTTGCCGCCGGGGTGGGGCTCGACCAGCTCGCGCCTGATTTCGCCACGCCGCTGATCCGCGAGGTGCTGGCGCTGCTGCTGTGCCTGTTCGCGGGCGTGCTGGCGATTTACGGCTACCTGCGCTGGCTGCGCAATGAGAAGGCGATGCGTCTGAAGCAGGATCTGCCCTATACGCGTGGGCTGCTTATCATCAGCGCGATTTTGCTGGCGGTGGCGGGCGTGGTGATGGTGCTGGTGTTCTATGGCGGATAGCCGCAAAGCACGACGCGAAGCGGACCCCGGCCTGCAGCCGGAGCGGACGTCACTCGCCTGGCTGCGCACGCTGCTGGGGTATGGTGCGCTGATTGCCCTCGCGATTAAGCACAACTGGCACCGCACCGGGGTGCCGTTCTGGATCTCGCTTGTCGTGCTGGCGCTGGTGGCGATTATTTTATGGCGCTATACCCGCAGTCGAAACCTGATGGACGTGGCGCAGAACGATTTTGTGCAGCCGAAGGCGGTGAGGGATAAGTTCCTGATCGCCCTGGCCGTGCTGTCTCTGTCTTTACTCTTCGCAGTGACTCACATTCAGCAAATTGTGAGCTTTTAAAGCCCGGTGGCGGCTACGCCTTACCGGGCCTACGATTAACGGCCTTTTGCTAAATACTTCGCCATCTCGTCTTCCGGCACCATGCCGCCGCCGGTCGCCCATACCAGGTGGGTAACGCTGGCATCTGAAGGCACGCGCAGCGGCCCGGCCATGCCCGCCAGCGCGGACGGCTCCAGCCGAATGCCTTCCTCCTGCGCCAGCCAGCCGAGCATGTCGTACATGCTCTGGTCGGAAAGCGTATAGAACCCGTCAAGCAGGCGCTCCATCGCGCGGCCCACGAAGCCGGACGCGCGCCCTACCGCCAGACCGTCCGCCGCCGTAACGTTATCAATGCCCAGATCCTGCACGGCAATCTCATCGTGCAGGCCGGTGTAGACGCCCAGCAGCATGCACGGGGAGTGCGTCGGCTCCGCGAAGAAGCAGTGGACGTTATCGCCAAAGGCCAGCTTCAGGCCAAACGCCACGCCGCCGGGGCCGCCGCCGACGCCGCACGGCAGATAGACGAACAGCGGATGATCCGCATCCACCACGCGGCCCTGTGCGGCAAACTGCGCCTTCAGTCGCTCGCCTGCCACCGCGTAGCCCAGGAACAGGGTGCGGGAGTTTTCATCGTCAATGAAGAAACAGTTAGGATCGCTTTCTGCCGCCTTGCGTCCCTGCTCCACCGCCACGCCGTAATCCTGCTCATATTCCACGACGATCACGCCGTGGCTGCGCAGTTTGGCTTTCTTCCACTCGCGGGCGTCGGCAGACATATGCACCGTCACCTTAAAGCCGATGCGGGCGCTCATAATGCCGATGGACATCCCGAGGTTGCCGGTTGAGCCGACCGCAATGCTGTACTGGCTGAAGAAGTCCTTAAAGCGCGGCTCCAGCAGAACGCTGTAGTCGTCTTCAACGCTCAGCAATCCGGCCTCCAGCGCCAGTTTTTCCGCGTGGGTCAGCACCTCATAGATACCGCCGCGCGCTTTAATCGAGCCGGAAATCGGTAGATGGCTGTCTTTTTTTAGCAGCAGCGTGCCGGGAACGGATTTGCCAGACTCTTTCTCCAGCCGCGCCTGCATTGCCGGAATGGCGACCAGCTCGGATTCGATAATTCCGCCCGTTGCCGCCGTCTCCGGGAAGGCTTTCGCCAGATACGGCGCGAAGCGTTTCAGGCGAGCGTGCGCGTCGTCCACGTCGGCTTTGGTCAGCCCGACATAGGGCAGCCCTTCCGCCAGCGTGGTGGTACGCGGGTTAAGCCAGGTGGTTTCTTTCAGGGCAATCAGATCCTCAACCAGAGGAAACTGTGCGGTTAAAGTAGTGATAGTTGCGTTTTCCATAATACGTCTCTTCGCGCTCAGATAATGAAGGAAAGCAGGAATGTGCCGCCAAGTGCAAGCACCGAGGCGATAAACGTCGCCGTCGTATAGTATTTGAAGGTCTCATTCAGGGTCGCGCCGCAGTACTGCTTCACCAGCCAGAAGAGGGAATCGGTCACGATCGTGCAGCCAATGGCGCCAGAACCGATGGCAATGGTGATGATCTCCGGGCTGACGTTCGGGTAGAGCGGCAGCATCGGCGCAACTATCGCCGTCGCCCCCATCATCGCGACCGTGGCGGAGCCGACGGCGGCATGCAGCACCAGCGCCACCAGCCAGGCAAGCAGGATAGGATGCATGTGCAGGTTCGAGAGAATATGCGCCAGTGAGTCCGCCAGTCCGCTGGTTTTCAGGATGGCGTTAAACGCGCCGCCCGCGCCGATAATCAGCAAAATGTTGGCGATAGAGCCGAAGCCGTGCTCGGTATGGGTCAGCATCGTGCCCATGCCCATATGCTGGCGGATCCCCAGCAGGTAGTAGGCGACAAACACGGCGATAAACATCGCGGTGATCGGGTTGCCGATAAACTCCAGCACCGTATACAGCGTGCCTTCTTTTGCCATATTCAGTTCGGCGATGGTCTTCACCAGCATCAGGGCAATCGGCAGCAGCACCGTGAACAGCGTGGCGCCCAGCGACGGCAGGGTGTGCTCTTCCCGTACCTTCAGGTCTGAAAATTCTGCCGGAACCGGTTTAAACGGCAGACGATTGCCGAGCAGTTTCAGGAACAGCGGGCCGCCGACCAGCGAGGCCATCAGGCCTACCATCAAACCGTAGACAATAACCGTCCCGACGTCCGCACCTAATTTATTGGTCACAAACAGGGCAGCAGGATGCGGCGGCACCACGCAGTGCACCGCCATCAGCGCGGTACAGAGCGGAATAGCCAGCTTGAGCAGCGACGTGTGGGTCTTTTTGGCGATGGAAAACGCCAGCGGGATGAGCAGGACTACGCCCACTTCCACGAACAGCGTGATACCGCAGATCAGGCCCACCAGCACCATAATCACGTCTGCTGACAGCCAGCGGCAGCGCTGCAGTGCGATCCCGATGCGCTCTGCCGCGCCGGAGACTTCCATCATCTTGCCGAGAATGGTGCCCAGACCAATCACCGCCGCCAGGAAGCCCAGCGTGCCGCCAATGCCGTTCTCAATGGCGTTCACCATATCCAGCGGGCTCATCCCCATCATCGCGCCGACGAAAAAGCTCGCCAGCAGCAGCGCGAGGAACGGGTGAAACTTCAGTTTTACGATGGTTAAAACAATCAACACAATGCTGACCAGCAGCGTTGCCACAACCCAGACCTGAGATCCCATATCTCACCTCACCCTTATGTCATCTGAGGGTATTGGACGAAAAAGCGGCGTGGGCTGACAAACGATATAAATTGGCGTTCAGGTGAGCCAGATTGGATCAACTGAGTGACTGCGCTCTAAAAAGCGCACTTAATTCGTATTAGGTTCACATAAATTCACCCTTAAACGGTATGCTGAGCGCAGAAACCACGCGTGAGAATTGTGATGACCGATGCAAATGAAGCCAGAAACCGGCTGTTAAACGGCTGGCAGCTGTCGAAAATGTACACTTTTGAAGTGGCCGCCCGGCATGAGTCCTTCGCGCTGGCGGCGGAGGAACTGTCGCTTAGCCCCAGCGCGGTGAGCCACCGCATCAACCTCCTGGAAGAGGAGTTGGGCATTCAGCTGTTCGTCCGCTCGCACCGTAAAGTCGAGCTGACGCAGGAGGGAAAGCGCGTCTACTGGACGCTAAAATCGTCCCTCGACACCCTGAATCAGGAGATCCTGGATATCAAAAATCAGGCGCTGTCCGGTACGCTGACGGTCTACTCCCGGCCGTCGATCGCCCAGTGCTGGCTGGTACCCATGCTGGGTGATTTTACCCGTCGCTACCCGTCGATTTCGCTCACCATCCTGACCGGCAATGATTACGTCAATATGCAGCGAACGGGTATCGATCTGGCACTTTATTTCGATGATACGCCGCCTAACCATCTCTCTCATCACTTCCTGATGGACGAGGAAATTTTGCCCGTCTGTTCACCACAATATGCCCGTGAGCATGAACTATTGAAAAACCCCGATAATCTCAGCCACTGCACGCTGCTGCACGACCGTCAGGCCTGGAGCAATGATTCCGGTACGGATGAGTGGCTGAGCTGGGCGCAGCACTTTGCGGTGAATATGCCGCCATCGTCTGGTATTGGTTTCGATCGTTCTGATTTGGCGATTATTGCGGCCATCAACCACGTCGGCGTCGCGATGGGGAGAAAGCGGCTTGTGCAGAAACGGCTGGAACGAGGCGAGCTGATCGCCCCGTTTGGCGAAAAGACCCTGAAATGCCATCAGCACTACTATATTTCGACGCTTTCTGGCCGTCAGTGGCCGAAAATTGACGCCTTTATCGGCTGGCTGAGAGAATTGGCAGGTTGAAGAATTATTACGCTTTCGCTCTACACCAAATATGAAAAAGCGTGCTAAATACAGGTAATGCTTTCGATTTATCCAGGGTAAACCGTGTTAAAGCCTTTTATTGTCTCTGCATTACTGATCTCTTCCGGCTGGGCGATTGCCGCTGAGCCGCCGCTGACGGCTGCCCATTATGCGCAGCAGCTTGGCGTCGGGATGGATGTGGACTGGGCGCGAACCGAGCGCGGCATACGCGAATTCGACCCGCTGGTGGTCCGCGATTTTCGTGCAAAAGGCATTACTCACGTGCGCATCCGCGTGGCCGATGAGCCGACGGAAGCGCGGCTGATCCACCTGCGCAAGCTGGTGGAAGCCTGCGAGCAGTATGGCGTGATCCCGATAATCGCTTATCAGGCTGATGAATATAAAAACGACCCAAAAGCCGATAACGAAAAAGAGACGATCAACTGGTGGATTGCCGTTGCGCACTATTTCGGTCAGAGCTACCCGCTGCTGGGTTTTGATCTCATTTATGAGCCAGCCGACAAGCTTAACCACAACCTCGCGTCGCTAAACCGAGTGTATGAAAAAACCATTAAAGCGATCCACGACATGGACCCGCAGCGCATGATCTTTATTGCGCCGCGCCTGCGTGCCGCGCCGGAGGATTTATCGAGCCTGAAGCTGCCTGCGCACAGCCAGAACTACCTGCTGGCGGAGTGGCATATTTTCCCGTGGGGGCCGCTGAAAAATAGCGGTAAATACCCGTGGACGTCCGGCACGGCGGCGGAGAAAGCGGCTATCCATAACCGCATCAACGCCGCGCTGCACTGGCAGCAAAAAACCGGGCACGTTAGCTGGGTCGGGGGCTGGGGCGTGGGAGAATCAAGCCGCTTTACGCCAACCGCTTCGCAGCTGGCCTTCGCCACCTTTATGGCCTGCGAGCTGCAAAAGGCGAAAATCCCGTATGCGCTTAACGCGGATTTCCAGTTTTACGACGGAGAAGAGGGCGCCTGGCGGCCAGCGCCAGAGCCGTTATTACAGGCGATGATCGCCCCTGTCTGTGAAAAGCCCGGCGAGAAGCCGGGCCATCATGCGGTTAAACCGGCTGCTCGTGATGCGGGACACGCGACGCCAGCGGCAGCCAGCACAGTAAAATCAGCAGCCCCATCAGCGTCATCAGCAGGCCCAAACTAGCCTGCCCGGTCTGCGGCATCATCGCCGAGAGCCAGGCCAGCGCGCCGGAGCCGATATTCTGCAAGCCGCCCACCAGTGCGCCAGCCGTACCTGCAAGGAATGGGAACGGCTCCATCGCGCCGCTGGTGGCGAGCGGGAACAGCATCCCCGCGCCGAAGAAGAACAGCGCTGCCGGGATGAGCAGCGTCCAGACCGACATCACGTCAAACAGCCCCGGGATCCACATCATCAGACCCGCCAGCAGACAGCTGATCACCGACTGCCACATCAGGGTGGAGAAGCGCTTGTTTGGTCGCCCGGCAAACCACGCGCCGAAGAACGCCGCCGGGATCGGCAGAATAAACAGAATACTCACCACCATGCTGCTCAGGCCCAGCCCCGCGCCCAGCAGCACGCCGGAGCAGGCTTCGAACACCGCAATGCCCGCCAGGCCGCCGATCAGCATCAGCAGATAGCAGGTAAACGCGCCGTTGCCGAACAGCGTTTTATAGCTGGTGATAAGCTTCGTGCGCGGCGCGTCCTGCGGGCGCGTTTCGGGCATCCAGCGCGCCATGCTGAAGGTGACAATCACGCAGAGCACCAGCAGGAAGGCGTAGCAGGCGCGCCAGGACCACATCGTGTCCAGCAGGCCGCCGATCAGCGGGGCCAGCAGCGGGCTGACCAGAATGCCCATGTTCAACAGGCTGTTGGCATGACGAAGCTGGGTGCCCTTATACATATCGCGCGGTAATGTTCGCGCCATCACCCCGCCGACGCCGGTCCCGACGCCCTGCAGGGCGCTGGCGACAATCAATACGGTCAGGCTGTGGGTGGTAATGGCAATTACCGTCGCCACCATGAAAATGCTCATGCCCACCAGGATCACCGGGCGACGCCCGACGCGGTCGGACAGCGGGCCGTAGAAGAGCTGCGAAACGCCATAGGTCAGCAGATAGGCTGCCATTACGCTCTGTACCGCGCCCTCGCGGACGTTTAATTCCTTTGCCATGTCGGCAATCGCCGGAATGTAGATGGTTTGCGCCATCTGACCGACGGCCACCAGTAACACCAGCATCAACAATAAGTTAACGTTCCGTTGCTTTTTCATGTCGCTGAATACTTTTGCCAAAAGAGAAAAATGAAGAATAAGTGACTGCGCATTCCCATAAATGCGCGAGGAATCTACCACAGAGAGATGACAATTTAAGCATTGTCTTGGTGAATGAAAAAACCGGCAAAGGCAGGATTTGTAAACAAGAACGGCAACTAATGTTGCCAGTGCTTTACGCCAGGCGCAGCAGAATGGCGCCGCCGGCAATGCCCAGCGCCGCCGCGATGCGCAGGCCCGCAACCTTCTCTTTTAAAAGCAAAAAAGCGATCAGCGCGCCAAAGAGTATGGAGGTTTCCCGCAGAGCCGCGACCACCGCCAGCGGTGCCTGCGTCATTGCCCACAGCGCCAGACCATATGAGCCCATCGTGCCAACGCCGCCGAGCAACCCCTTTTTCCAGTGCAGACGCAGGTAGCCGGACGCCTCGCGCCGACGCGCCACCATCGCCCAGCTCAGCAGGCAGAAGCCGTTCATAAAGAAGGTCCATAGCGTATAGCCCAGCGCGGTGTCCGACAGCCGTACGCCGGTGCCGTCCACCAGCGTATATCCGGCAATAAAACAGGCGTTCAGCAGCGCCAGCCAGATCCCTTTCCGCGACTGCGTGCGCCCGTTCATCGCCATCGCCAGAATCGACAGGCAAATTACCCCGATCCCGGACCAGGCGAGCCACGAAAGGCTATCGCCGAGCGCCAGCACGCTGATCAGCGCCACCAGCAGCGGGGCGGTGCCGCGCATCAGCGGGTAGGTCTGGCTCATGTCGGAGACCTGATAGGTTTTCGCTACCAGCACGGTGTACACCACCTGTAAGGCGCAGGAAACAATCAAAAACGGCCAGCTTGCGGCAGAGGGCTGTGGAGAAAACGGCAGTAAGACCAGAGCGATAACCGTGGCAGAGCCGCTGACGCTTATTGCGGAATAGAGCTTGTCCGTTCCGGCTTTAACGATGGCGTTCCAGCTGGCATGCAGCAGTGCGGCGAACAGCAAAATGCAGAAAACGGTGATGGTCATGGCGTATCGGGTGGTGAATTGTCACTCAACTGTAACATTCACATCCTGAAGCTGCCAGGCGATTACACCGCACAAAAAAGGCGGTGCGTCACCCGCGGTTCGTCCGAGACCAGCGTAAAACCTGCCCGGCGATAAAACCCATAGGCAGCGTCCGGCGCATGGGTATTGAGGAAATCAAACCAGATGCTGGCATCGGCCATTACCACGGTTAAAAGCTGTTTGCCAATGCCCAGCCCGCGGCACTTCTCGCTGACGTAGAGATGGCGAATACGTCCGGCGCGCGGCTGCTGGCTGAACGGATCGCGGTTGAGGCCGCACACGCCGACCAGCCTGCCGTTGAGAAACGCACCCAGCAGCTTTTCACCCGGTGCGTTAAAGCGGTTCTCACCCCGCTGCCAGCTCTCTTCCAGCCTGCGCAGCATGTTGAAATTCAATGCGATACTTTCCGCCTTCAGGGCGATATACCCCGGCTCATCCGGTGTGACAGGCTCAATCAACAGACGCGACATAGCATTCCCTCGTTATTAAAGAGGGGCGGTTGCCCGCCCCTCTCAGGTGCGACTTGAACCTGAATTACCGAAGGAATTTCAGGACAGCATCAAGCAGTTGCAGTACAGCAACAATGAGTTTGAGGATAAGTATCACCATATCCACTACGCTCATACGCGTCTCCTTTTGGTTAAAAGGAGCACGATGCTGGCGTACCTTTCCGCCGCCTGTTGCCAGCACCTGGATTGACGTAACACAGTGTGCTCACTTCAGGGGTTAAGGCACTGACGGCACCACCCGTTTCAGCCAGGACTTCGTTGCGCCGGTAGAACTGCGGCCCCCTCGCTCACTGCGAACACCCTCAGTATAGATAAATACTGTATGTATGAACAGTATTTTTTGGACAAAAATCGAAAGGCGATCCATACTCAAAAACGTCAAAATCCGTGCCGGAATTGCGCGTTCGTCTTCGATCGCGTATACTTTTTGCGTTGACGTAACACAGTGTGTTCTGCGGCGACCAACCGCAAAACCCTGATAAAAACCTCGCTCCGGCGGGGTTTTTTGTTTTCAGATGTTAGATGGCGCAACGATGTTTGTTGACACATTGGCAATGCATGGTATTGTTGCCATAATGGCAACGGACGCGGCAGGCATGCAGTATGCATTTAATCTCTATGAAGGCAATTTATGATGCGGTAACTCAGTTTCCGCAGCACAAGGAAGAGCTCCTGTTTTTAGGCCGCACCATCGAAAAGAGCCATTGCCCGACACCTGCTGCGCTGAAAAAACTGTTTCCGACGCTGGATAACTTTAAGTATCTGGATAAGCATTATGTTATTGATATTGCAAACAACAATCTCAGAGTAGTGGCTCTCATCTTCTTTGAAAGCCAAAAGTTTTATGTGCGCCATGTTTTTACTCATAAGGAATATGACCGTTTTACGGAGAAACATCGCACTAAGGGGAAGAAATGATGATCGTCGCTGATGCAATGAAAGCTACGCATGCCCTTGTTGCGGCTGTTCCTTTACTGGGTGAACAGCCGAGCGAGAAAGATTATAAAGATGCGCTTGAGCTGGTTGAGTATCTGCTCATGAACGAGCCCGATAGCCCCTTGCTGGATATTGTGTGCGCCAGGATTAGCCGTTACGAAGCCAACCGGCCAGAGATAGTCGCATTACGCAAGGAGATGGAGTCCGTTCCCGTCGGTGTTGCGGTTTTAAGAACCTTAATGGATCAGTACAACCTGACGATATCGGATTTTCAGGATGAAATTGGCAGTAAATCGATGGTTTCACGGGTTCTGAATGGTCAGAGACAGCTTACGCTGAACCATATTAAAAAGCTGGCGGCCAGATTTAGGGTATCACCTGCGCTGTTTATTGAGTGAGTCAAAGTCGACTTTTTGAGTGTCACCACCCAACAAACGAAACGTGATCCCTGACGCATTTTTGCGCAGATGAAAATTTTTCCATTGTCACGCCCGAAAACCTGTGTTTGTATAAATTCAATTAATGATTCCAAACACAGGTCCCCAATGACTTCATCCATCTTCACTTCGACTCTACTAAAAACTGCGCAACCAGCCGCAGTGGTCGTCGTGCGTGTGGTGGTGGTCGTCGGCAATGCGCCGTAGGGACTGGATCAACACACGAATCCAAAACCCCGCCGGCGCAAACCGGGCGGGGTTTTTCGTTTAAGAGCCTCCCCGGAAAGTCGGCCCAGAAGAAAAGGACTGGAGCATGGCAAGTTCGGGCACAACATCCAACAAGACGCGTTTTACTGGCGCGCAGCTGATCGTTCATCTGCTGGAGCGACAGGGCATCACCACGGTTGCGGGCATCCCCGGCGGCACGGTGCTGCCGCTGTACGATGCGTTAAGCCAAAGCACGCAGATCCGCCACGTCCTGGCACGCCACGAGCAGGGGGCAGGCTTTATCGCTCAGGGCATGGCGCGTACCCAGGGTAAACCGGCGGTCTGTATGGCCTGCAGCGGGCCGGGCGCAACCAACCTGGTGACCGCCATCGCCGACGCGCGCCTCGACTCCATTCCGCTGATCTGCATTACTGGCCAGGTGCCGTCCTCGATGATCGGCACCGATGCGTTCCAGGAAGTGGATACCTACGGCATCTCTATCCCCATCACCAAACATAACTATTTAGTTCGCGATATCAGCGAACTTCCTCAGGTTATCAGTGATGCGTTCCGCATTGCCCAGTCCGGCCGCCCGGGCCCGGTGTGGATAGACATTCCTAAGGATGTCCAGACCGCAGAGATCGAGATCGACGTGCTGCCGGAGCCGGGCGACCGTGCCCCCGCGCCAGCATTCAGCGCTGAGAGCGTGCGCGATGCCGCAGCCATGATCAACGCCGCCAAACGTCCGGTGCTCTATCTGGGCGGCGGGGCGATTAATGCTGCGGATGAAATCCGTGAGTTTGCGGAAAAAGCCAACCTGCCGACCACCATGACCCTGATGGCGCTCGGCATGCTGCCAAAAGCGCACCCGCTGTCCCTGGGGATGCTGGGCATGCACGGCGCGCGCAGCACCAACTACATCCTGCAAGAGGCGGATTTGCTGATTGTTATGGGCGCGCGTTTTGATGACCGGGCGATCGGCAAAACCGAGCAGTTCTGCCCGAACGCGAAGATCATTCACGTGGATATCGACCGCGCCGAGCTGGGTAAAATCAAGCAGCCGCACGTGGCGATTCAGGGCGATGTTGCCGAAGTGCTGGCGGAGCTGATCCCGCAGACGGACGCAACCGACCGCGCCGACTGGCGTAAGCTGGTGGCCGATCTGCAGCGCGAGTTCCCGGGCGCCATCCCAACCGAAGGCGACCCGCTGAGCCACTATGGTCTTATCAACGCCGTTGCTGCCTGCGTGGACGACAGCGCGATTATCACCACCGACGTGGGCCAGCATCAGATGTGGACCGCTCAGGCCTACCCGCTGAACCGTCCGCGCCAGTGGCTGACCTCCGGCGGTCTGGGCACTATGGGCTTTGGTCTGCCTGCAGCAGTTGGTGCAGCGCTCGCCAACCCGGACCGCAAGGTCATCTGCTTCTCCGGCGACGGCAGCCTGATGATGAACATTCAGGAGATGGCGACCGCGGCCGAAAACCAGTTAGACGTGAAAATCATCCTGATGAACAACGAGGCGCTGGGGCTGGTGCATCAGCAGCAGAGCCTGTTCTACAAGCAGGGCGTGTTTGCCGCGACCTATCCGGGAATGATTAACTTTATGCAGATTGCCGCCGGTTTTGGCCTGCATACCTGCGATCTGAACGCCGAAGAAGACGCGCAGGCGGCGCTGCAGGCGGCGATTTCTCGTCCCGGCCCGGCGCTGATCCACGTGCGTATCGACCCTGAACAAAAAGTGTATCCGATGGTGCCGCCGGGTGCGGCAAATACTGAGATGGTGGGAGAATAAGCCATGCAGAAACAACATGATAACGTCATTCTGGAACTCACCGTCCGCAACCACCCTGGCGTCATGACCCACGTCTGCGGGCTGTTTGCCCGCCGGGCGTTTAACGTGGAAGGCATTCTCTGTCTGCCGATTCAGGGCAGCGAGCACAGTCGCATCTGGCTACTGGTCAACGATGACCAGCGTCTGGAGCAGATGATGGCGCAGATCGACAAGCTGGAAGATGTCACCAACGTGGCGCGTAACCAGTCCGATCCCACCATGTTTAACAAAATTGCGGTGTTTTTCGAATAGATCGCTTAAGGTAAGCGTCTTTCGCTCTTGTAGGCCGGATAAGCGCAGCGCCATCCGGCGTTTTCAGACCGCAGGAAGACACATGACCACCATCGCCCTTATCGACGACCACCTTATCGTCCGCTCTGGCTTTGCCCAGCTTCTCAACCTCGAACCAGATTTCCAGGTCGTGGCCGAGTTTGGCTCCGGTCGCGAGGCGCTGGCGGGCCTGCCGGGGCGCGGGGTGCAGGTCTGTATCTGCGACATCTCGATGCCGGATCTCTCCGGGCTGGAGCTGCTAAGCCAGCTGCCGAAAGGAATGTCGACCATTATGCTCTCGGTCCACGACAGCCCGGCGCTGGTCGAGCAGGCACTCAACGCGGGGGCGCGCGGGTTCCTCTCCAAACGCTGTAGCCCGGACGAGCTGATTGCCGCCGTGCGCACCGTCTCCACCGGCGGCTGCTACCTGACGCCGGATATCGCCATCAAGCTGGCGGCCGGACGTCAGGATCCGCTCACCAGACGCGAGCGCCAGGTTGCGGAAAAACTCGCGCAGGGAATGTCGGTAAAAGAGATTGCCGCCGAGCTGGAACTGTCCCCGAAAACCGTACACGTTCACCGCGCCAACCTGATGGAAAAACTTAACGTCAGCAACGACGTCGAACTGGCGCGCCGCATGTTCGACAGCTGGCAATGAGTCCCGTCTTTTCGCGGCTGATCGCCGTCGTTGCCAGCTTTTTTATCTTCTCCGCCGCATGGTTCTGCTTATGGAGCATCAGCCTGCACCTGGTGGAACGCCCCGAGCTGGCGGTGCTGCTGTTTCCCTTCGGCCTGCGACTGGGGCTCATGCTCCAGTGCCCGCGCGGATACTGGCCGGTTTTGCTGGGCGCAGAGTGGCTGCTGCTGGTCTGGCTGGCGCAGGAAGTCGCTCTGGTGCACCTGCCATTATTGATGATCGGAAGCCTGCTCACGCTGCTCCCTGTTGCCCTCATTTCCCGCTACCGTCACCAGCGCGACTGGCGCACGCTGCTGCGACAGGGGGCGGCGCTGATTGCCGCCGCGCTGCTGCAGTCCCTGCCGTGGGCGGGTGATAAGGAGATGCTCAACGCGCTGCTGCTGACCCTGACCGGCGGCCTGACCCTCGCGCCGACCTGCCTCGTCATCTGGCATTACCTCACCAATACCGTCTGGCAGCCGCTCGGCCCGGCGCTGGTTTCCCAACCGGTGAACTGGCGCGCCCGGCATCTCATCTGGTATCTGCTGCTGTTCGTGGTGAGCCTGTGGCTTCAGCTGGGTCTACCTGCCGAGCTTTCACGCTTTACCCCATTTTGCCTTGCGCTGCCGATTATCGCCCTGGCCTGGCACTACGGCTGGCAGGGGGCGCTGATCGCCACCCTAATGAACGCCATCGCGCTGATCGCCAGCCAGACCTGGCACGACCATCCGGTAGATCTGCTGCTCTCGCTGCTGGCCCAGAGCCTGACCGGGCTGCTGCTCGGCGCGGGCATTCAGCGCCTGCGCGAGCTGAACCAGTCCCTGCAAACCGAGCTGGCGCGCAACCGGCGTCTGGCTGAACGCCTGCTGGAGACCGAAGAGAGCGTGCGGCAGGAGGTCGCCCGCGAGCTGCACGATGATATCGGCCAGACGATCACCGCCATCCGCACCCAGGCGGGCATTGTCCAGCGTCTGGCGGCGGAAAACGCGGGTGTGAAGCAGGGCGGAGCGCATATCGAGCAGCTTTCGCTGGGCGTGTATGACTCGGTGCGACGTCTCCTCGGCAGGCTGCGTCCGCGTCAGCTCGACGACCTGTCGCTGGAGCAGGCGGTGCGTTCCCTGATGCGCGAGATGGAGCTGGAAAGCCGCGGCATTGTCAGCCATCTCGACTGGCGAATTAACGAATCTGTCCTGAGCGAAGGCCAGCGCGTGACGCTGTTCCGCGTCTGTCAGGAGGGGCTGAACAATATCGTCAAACACGCCAGTGCCAGCGCGGTCACGATACAGGGCTGGGAGCAGGACGAACGTCTGATGCTGGTAATTGAAGACGACGGCTGCGGCCTGCCGCCGGGCTCCGGCCAGCAGGGCTTTGGCCTGGCGGGCATGCGCGAGCGCGTGAAGGCGCTCGGCGGCACGCTGAACCTCTCCTGCACCCACGGGACGCGCGTCAGCGTCAGCCTGCCGCTAAGGAGCCACCATGTTTAAGACCCCCGCGAACGCCGCACCGATAGGTAACAAAGCGGAAATCGACGCCCGCTACCGCTACTGGCGTCGCCATATTCTGATCGCCATCTGGCTCGGCTACGCGCTGTTCTACTTCACCCGCAAAAGCTTCAACGCCGCCGCGCCGGAGATCCTCGCCAGCGGCGTGATGACGCGCACCGATATCGGCCTGCTGGCGACGCTGTTTTACATCACCTACGGCCTGTCGAAGTTCTTCTCCGGCATCGTCAGCGACCGCTCCAACGCACGCTATTTTATGGGCGTTGGGCTTATCGCCACCGGCGTGGTGAACATTCTGTTTGGCTTCTCCACCTCGCTGTGGGCCTTCGCCCTGCTGTGGGCACTGAACGCCTTTTTCCAGGGCTGGGGCGCGCCGGTCTGCGCCCGCCTGCTCACCGCCTGGTATTCGCGCAACGAGCGCGGCGGCTGGTGGGCAATCTGGAACACCGCGCATAATGTCGGCGGGGCGCTGATCCCGATGGTGGTCGGTGCCGCAGCGCTGCACTACGGCTGGCGCGCGGGGATGATGATTGCCGGCGGGCTTGCCATTCTCGCCGGGCTATTCCTCTGCTGGCGCTTGCGCGACAGGCCGCAAACCGTTGGCTTGCCCGCGGTGGGCGACTGGCGGCACGACGAGATGGAAATGGCGCAACAGCAGGAGGGGGCGGGGCTGACGCGCAAAGAGATCCTCACCAAATATGTGCTGAAAAACCCGTATATCTGGCTGCTGTCGCTCTGCTACGTACTGGTGTACGTGGTGCGTGCGGCCATCAACGACTGGGGCAATCTGTACATGTCCGAGACGCTCGGCGTGGACCTGGTGACCGCCAACTCGGCGGTGACGATGTTCGAGCTGGGCGGGTTTATCGGCGCGCTGGTGGCGGGCTGGGGCTCGGACAAGCTGTTCAACGGCAACCGCGGCCCGATGAACCTGATATTCGCCGCCGGGATTTTGCTCTCCGTTGGCTCGCTGTGGCTGATGCCGTTCGCCAGCTACGTGATGCAGGCGGCGTGCTTCTTCACCACCGGCTTCTTCGTGTTCGGCCCGCAGATGCTGATCGGCATGGCGGCGGCAGAGTGCTCGCACAAAGAGGCGGCAGGTGCGGCGACGGGCTTTGTCGGGCTGTTTGCCTACCTTGGCGCATCGCTCTCCGGCTGGCCGCTGGCGCGGGTGATCGACATCTGGCACTGGAGCGGATTCTTCGCGGTGATCGCCATCGCGGCGGGGATCTCCGCCCTGCTGCTGCTGCCGTTTTTGAACGCGCAGGCGCCGCGCGAAGCGTGACGCGCCTCACCTTTTGCTGCCGAGTGGCGCAAAACTAAGAAATTTTCCCGGTTTCACCTGGACGCTGTCTCAGGCATCTCTCCCGGCTGGTTTTTACAATGCTGCAAAAATCAGCTCAGGAGTAACTCAGTCATGCTGGCCTTCTTAAATCAGGTGCGCAAGCCGACCCTGGATCTGCCGCTCGACGTGCGGCGCAAAATGTGGTTCAAACCGTTCATGCAGTCTTATCTGGTGGTCTTCATCGGCTACCTGACCATGTACCTGATCCGCAAAAACTTTAACATCGCGCAGAACGACATGATCTCCACCTACGGGCTGAGCATGACGCAGCTGGGGATGATTGGCCTGGGCTTCTCCATCACCTACGGCGTGGGTAAAACCGTCGTGTCCTACTACGCGGATGGCAAAAACACCAAGCAGTTCCTGCCGTTTATGCTGATCCTCTCCGCCATCTGTATGCTCGGCTTCAGCGCCAGCATGGGCGCAGGGTCCGTTAGCCTGTTCCTGATGATCGCCTTCTACGCCCTGAGCGGTTTCTTCCAGAGTACCGGCGGGTCGTGCAGCTACTCCACCATCACCAAATGGACCCCGCGCCGCAAGCGTGGTTCGTACCTCGGCATGTGGAACATCTCCCACAACCTCGGCGGTGCCGGTGCGGCTGGCGTGGCGCTGTTTGGCGCTAACTACCTGTTCGACGGCCACGTGATCGGGATGTTTATCTTCCCGTCGATTATCGCCCTGATTGTCGGCTTTATCGGCCTGCGCTACGGCAGCGACTCCCCGGAATCGTACGGCCTCGGCAAAGCCGAAGAGCTGTTCGGCGAGGAGATCAGCGAAGAGGACAAAGAGACCGAAGAAAACGAGATGTCCAAATGGCAGATCTTTGTTGAGTATGTGCTGAAAAACAAAGTGATCTGGCTGCTGTGCTTCTCGAACATCTTCCTCTACGTGGTGCGCATCGGCATCGACCAGTGGTCGACCGTGTATGCCTTCCAGGAGCTGAAGCTCTCTAAAGAGGTGGCGATTCAGGGCTTCACCCTGTTCGAAGTGGGCGCGCTGGTTGGTACCCTGCTGTGGGGCTGGCTCTCCGACCTCGCCAACGGCCGTCGCGCGCTGGTGGCCTGCGTCGCGCTGGCGCTGATTATCGCCACGCTCGGCGTCTACCAGCACGCCAGCAACCAGTACGTTTACCTGGCGTCCCTGTTCGCGCTCGGCTTCCTGGTGTTTGGTCCGCAGCTGCTGATTGGCGTGGCAGCAGTGGGCTTCGTCCCGAAAAAAGCGATTGGCGCCGCCGATGGGATTAAGGGCACCTTCGCCTACCTGATCGGCGACAGCTTCGCCAAGCTGGGTCTGGGGATGATCGCTGACGGCACGCCGATTTTCGGCCTCACCGGCTGGGCGGGCACCTTCGCGGCGCTGGATGCAGCAGCGATTGGCTGTATCGTCCTGATGGCGATGGTTGCCGTACTGGAAGAACGTAAAATTCGCCGTGAGAATCGTGCGCAGAAATTAAAAACAGCCTGAGTGTGCAGGTAACTTCTTTGCCCGGTGTGTGATGCCGGGCTTTTTTATTAGCTGAGTTAAGACCTACCCCAGAACAAAAATATCCCCTGTTGCCGGGGTAACCGCGTCCGGCAACCACAAATTGCCCCATTTACCCGTACAATGGCAGCCCATTATTTTGTCGGGTTGTAGGCCGTGCAGAAACTGCCTGAGTGCCCAGAGCTTACGCGGTGACGCACAGCGAAGATGGAAACCACCGAAAATTGCATGAATATGGTTGATGCCGGTTATTCTCTGACAGTGATGCACAATATCGATCAGACCTCGGTGCCCACAGCCGATAAAAATGACCAGGCCACGGTCAGATTTATAAATTAGAACCCCTTCATCTTTCACATAATCCACATTCGCATTTTTACCACCGATAACACCGTATGCGTGCGGTTTGGCGACAGGGATCTCCCCTGACCATATAAAGCGCTTCCCAATCTGGAGCGGGGTGCTGCTGTACTCCATGCGATAGTGTGAATAATCATTTTTCAGCGACAACTTTTTTAATCTGGCGGTATACCCTGAAAACTGTATTGCCGAGTAGCGCTCGCAGGCCACGTGGGGATGGCAGACGATCCGGCAATTATCCGGTAACCACGGAACGCCGCCGCAATGGTCATAGTGCCCGTGAGAAAGTACAGCTGCGGTCAGACGGGTCAAATCGACTCCCATCAGAGCTGCGTTATGTATGAAGCTATCATCCGGACCGGTATCAAACAGAATGGAATCATTTTCATCCTGTATAAACAGGCTGAGTCCTGCTTTAGCTCGCAGTAAATTTTTAGCGCCGGGATTAGGTCTGTTCTCCAGCAGGACACTGATTGTTATGGGCATGTTCGCTCTTTCCCTGAAGTGAAGATTCGTTACCGCCAGGCATTGACCATACACCGTGTATATATAATCGTCCCCATAAAAACTAAAACGACTTTCCTGCCGTTTTTCCAGCACTTTTCCATTCACTATTATGCTTCTACCCGCTGTCGACGCCGTGCGTTTCCCGCTATGATGAGCGGCTAGTCTAAGGAGAACGCATGGTCTGGATAATGCTGGCAACGCTTGCCGTGGTGTTTGTGGTGGGATTTCGCGTCCTGACCTCAGATTCCCGCCGCGCCATCAAACGTTTAAGCGAGCGTCTGGGCATCACCCCGATGCCGGTCGAGTCGATGATCGATCAGTTTGGTAAAACGTCGGGCAATGAGTTTATCCGCTACCTTGAGCGCCCGGACGAAGCGCATCTGCAAAACGCGGCGCAGGTGCTGCTCATCTGGCAGGTCTGCATTGTCGACGGTAGTGAAGAGAACCTGCACACGTGGCACCGCCTGCTGCGTAAAGCCCGCCTGGCTGCGCCTATCACCGATGCACAAATTCGTCTCGCGCTTGGCTTTATGCGCGAGATGGAACCCGATCCGCAGGAGCTGAACGCCTTCCAGCTGCGCTATAACCAGCTCTTCCTGCCGGAAGAGGGTGTGTTTTACCTGCACTGATCCCCTGTAAAAACGACAAAAGTTGTCTAAACGTTAAATTCGTCACACTTTTGATGATAAACTGCGCGACTTTTCCGCACGTTTTTATCTTCAGGTGATGCCATGACAGAACATATCCAGCCCACGACCAGACCGCAGACCAACGAGGTTTCACGCCCCAACTGGTCGGCCGTCTTCGCCGTGGCGTTCTGCGTCGCCTGCCTGATTACCGTTGAGTTTCTGCCGGTCAGCCTCCTGACGCCGATGGCGCAGGATCTGGGCATTTCCGAGGGCGTGGCGGGTCAGTCCGTTACCGTCACCGCCTTCGTGGCGATGTTCGCCAGCCTGTTTATCACCCAGGTGATTGGCACCATCGACCGCCGTAAAGTGGTCATCCTGTTCAGCGTGCTACTGACGCTCTCCTGCCTGCTGGTCTCCTTCGCGGAAAGCTTCACCCTGCTGCTGCTCGGGCGCGCCTGTCTGGGGCTGGGATTAGGCGGCTTCTGGGCGATGTCGGCCTCGCTCACCATGCGCCTGGTGCCCGCGCGTACGGTGCCAAAAGCGCTTTCCGTTATCTTCGGTGCGGTTTCTATCGCGCTGGTGATTGCCGCGCCGCTGGGCAGTTTCCTGGGAGGGATCATCGGCTGGCGTAACGTCTTCAACGCGGCGGCAGTGATGGGCCTGCTCTGCATTATCTGGGTGTGGAAGGCGCTGCCGTCCCTGCCGGGCGAAGCGGCGCATCATAAGCAGAACATGTTCAGCCTGCTGAAGCGCCCCGGCGTGCTGGCAGGGATGACCGCGATCTTTATGTCCTTTGCCGGGCAGTTTGCCTTCTTCACCTATATACGCCCGGTGTATATGACCATGGCGGGCTTTGACGTCGACGGCCTGACGCTGGTGCTCCTGAGCTTCGGCATCGCCAGCTTTGTCGGCACGTCGCTGTCGTCTCAGTTCCTGAAGCGCTCCCTGAAGGTGGCGCTGGCGGGTGCGCCGCTGGTGCTGGCAGTGAGCGCCACGGTGCTGGTGCTGTGGGGCAGCGATAAGTGGGTCGCGTCGGCGATTGCGATTATCTGGGGCTTTGCCTTCGCGCTGGTGCCGGTGGGCTGGTCGACGTGGATCACCCGCTCGCTTGCCGATCAGGCGGAAAAAGCCGGGTCGATTCAGGTGGCGGTGATCCAGCTGGCAAACACCTGCGGTGCGGCCATTGGCGGCGTGGCGCTCGACCATCTGGGGCTGACGTCACCGCTGGTGATTTCCGGTACGCTGATGCTGCTGACGGCGCTGCTGGTGGCAGGGAAGGTTAAAGCGAAGTAGTGTTTTTCTCCCTCTCCCGTGGGAGAGGGTTGGGGTGAGGGCATCAGGCTACGCCGATGCCTTAACCCTTCTACGCGAATCCATCGAAATCAGCACCACCGACGACACAATCAGCAGCGTTCCCAGCCAGTCCGGCAGGGTGAACGCCACGCCCAGCAAAATCACCGACAGCAACGCGCTGCTCAGCGGTTCGGCACAGCTCAGAATGCTCGCCTTCGGCCCGCCGATCATCTGCGCGCCTTTCAGGTACAGGCTGAACGTCAGCGCCGTGCCAATCACCACCAGATAGAAAAACGCCAGCAGCAGGCTGCCGTCAATCACGAACGTGGTCCCGCGCCCGGCGTAGAACGGCGTCAGCATTACCCCGGCAATCAACATGCTCCAGCCGACAATCGGCAGCGTACCGTAGCGGGCAATCAGCGTTGACGGGTACGTCGTATAAAACGCGGCGGCAAACGCCGAGGCGATACCGAAGAACAGCGCGGCAGGCGAGATGGAGAGCGAGGTTGGGTCGCCGTGGGTCACCAACAGGAAGGTGCCAACTAGCGACGTCATAATGGCCGACAGCACAAACACGCCGGGACGCTTTTTCCGCGCCAGCGCGAACCACGCCACAATGATGGTCGGTGACAGAAACTGCAGCACGGTAGCGGTCGCTGCGTTGGATTTTTCAATCGTCAGCAGGAAGGTGAGCTGCACGGTGAGCGCGCCGACCAGCGAGAAAAACAGCAGGCTGAGGGCGTCTTTACGATGCTTGATGACCGAGAAAATCTTGTCGCCGTGAACGAAGGAGAGCGTCAGCAGGATCACGCCGGTAAACAGCAGGCGAACCATGGTCAGGTAAGGCGAAGAAATGTGGCTTTTCTCCATAATGTACTGCGCGCAAACGCCGGAACTGCCCCATAAAACGGCGGCGATCAGGACGTTCAGCATCCCTTTACGTGTGGAACCCATTTTCTCCCCTGTTATGTTGGTTTTTTTGTAGCATAACATGGGATCTTGCCGGGTGGCGCTACGCTTACCCGGCCTACAAAACCTTGTAGGCCCGTGCAAGCGCAGCGCCGCCGGGCGAAACAAACGGCGCTCTACTAGAACCACGCCTCCCACATCGCGCCGACGTTGAAGTCGTCGAGCGTCTCGTCTTTGGTGTTATTCACGCGCGCGGTGCGTGCGTTATCCACCTTGCCGCCGGTCACGTAGAAGCGCAGCATCGGACGGAACTCTGGCCCCATGGCGATAGACATGTTCTGCGACAGGGTCAGCTTCCAGCCCTTATTATCGCCGCCGTTGTCGTAATCCACGTGCTGCCAGCCCGCTTCCAGCCAGGTGGAGTGAACGTCGTTCCACCAGTGCATCGGACGCACGATGGCGTTGTAGTTCTTACGGTTGTCGGTCTTATCACGGCTGTTGTCGTAGTCGTGGAAGGCGAGGATGTACTCCACCTGCGTGGCCTGGGTGAATTTGTACAGCCCTTCGAAGCTGGCGTAGACCGTGGTCAGGTCTTCGGTTTTATTGAACACGCTGTTGTCCGAGTTATCGGAGTAGCGGGCAATCACCTTGTTCACGCCGCTGTCGTTGGTGTGGCTCAGCACCACGCCGCCCTGCCAGGCGTTCAGACGCTCATCGCTCTCCACCGCTTTTGAATCAAAGCCGTAGTTGGCGTACAGCTCCAGATCCAGCGGACCGAGCTTCATACCGTGGATTTTAGAGGTGGCCGCGTAGTTACCTTTGTCGCCCGTGCCGGACCCGCCGGTACAGGTGATGCGTGACGGGTTCGCTTCGTCTTCCATCACTTCCGGGCTACAGGATTCCACTGCCGCCACGGCAGCGACGTCAAACTGCACGCCGCCGATATCGAAGTTCTTCACCCCGGCGCCCTGGCCGTCGTGGTTCATCCAGAAGTAATCGTTGATGCCCTGCTGCGGACGCTGGTGGAAGTCGCGACCGGCCCAGAAATAGGCATTCGGGTTGGAGGCCATAATATTGGTCACCCCCGCGTAGGCCTTTTTCAGGTTAACTTCGTCGCCCCAGTGGTCAATCATCACGTTGATGTCCCAGATGGCGCCGTTTTCGCCCTTGAAGGCTTTAGAGAGCTGGAACTCGCCGCCGTTGCCTTCGTTACCCAGACGACCAATTGCGGACGCGCCGTTGTAGGAGCCATCGACCGCCACATATTTCTGATCGGCGGCCTGGAAGTGCGCGCCATAGCGGGCGTAGCCGGTAAATTTAATCCCGAACGGAATCGCCATGTCCGGGGATTGCGCCGCGCTCTGCGGCTCGGTCACCACGTCCGCTTTTTTCGCGACGGCGGCATCCATTTTGGCCTGACGTTCGGCCAGGGCTTTATCCACCGCTTTCGCCACAATGGCGTCGATTTGCTCCTGCGTGAATTCCTGGGCGAGCACGGAAATTGGGCAAAGCGCGGCGATAACCGCCATGGTTAATGGAAGTTTTTTAATCGTATTCATGGTTATCTCAATATAGTTTAATTTTATTCAGACAATAACCATCCCGCTCCGATCTGACAGAATATGTCGCTATCATCAGAACAAGTGGATTTCTAGTTTTAGGTACAGAGGTATTACAGTAATTTATTTCGCCATAGACTATCTCTGATATAAATGAATAATTTCTTCGGATAATTCACGCGCTAATAAGGAGTTCATTAAATGATCCTGCGCGTGCACCATAATTAAGGTCATCGGCTGGCGGGCTTCGCCCGCGTCCTGCTCAATCAGTTTGGTCTGCATCTTGTGCGCCTGACGCGCGTAGCCGTCGGCTTCGCGCAGCAGGCTTTTGGCTTCGTCAATGTTGCCCTGGCGCGCCGCGTGCAGCGCTTCAAAGCACAGGCTGCGGGACTGCCCGGCGTTGACGATAATTTCCATTACGGCTTCTTCTAGTGCGATCATCATCATTACTCTTTATCAAAGCTGTTATTTAAGGCGGTGGCGGCAAACCACTCCCCGCTTTTCTTAATGGTGCGCTGCTGCGTCTCCAAATCGAGCTGGATAAATCCGTAGCGATTTTTATAGGTATTACACCACGACCAGTTATCAATAAATGTCCACATATGGTAGCCAAGACAATTACACTCTTCGCTTATGCCTTTA
Organism: Enterobacter sp. NFIX59; assembly: GCF_900113755.1. Classification (NCBI taxonomy): domain Bacteria; kingdom Pseudomonadati; phylum Pseudomonadota; class Gammaproteobacteria; order Enterobacterales; family Enterobacteriaceae; genus Enterobacter; species Enterobacter sp. NFIX59. The sequence continues at coordinate 85,944 of NZ_FOQN01000006.1, forward strand.
TGCAGCCACGTTAAATGCTCAGATATAAAATCAATGCGGTATTGATCGTTAATCTGGCCATTTTCAATAAAACGTTGCTCGTTTTCGACGCCCATGCCGTTTTCAGAAATAAAGCAGCGGGGGTTGCCGTAATTGTCGCGCAAGTTAATCAGAATATCGTAAATACCCGGCGCGTAGATTTCCCAGCCGCGGTAGGGGTTCATCTTGCGGCCCGGCATCTCGTAGCTATCAAAGAACCATTCCGGCATAAACGGCGACTGCGGGTTCACCGCGCTGTCGCGACACTTCACGCGACGCGGCTGATAGTAGTTAATGCCGAGCAGGTCGATTTTCCCTTCCGCAATCAGGAAACCGTCTTCCGGCTTGCAGGCGGGCAGCTGGTCGTAAGATTTCAGCAGCGCCACCAGATCGGCCGGGTATTCGCCGCGCAGGACCGGGTCGAGGAAGCTGCGGTTAAACATCAGATCCGCAACGTGCGCCGCCTTCACGTCTGCCGGGTTCTGCGAACGCGGATACGACGGCGTCAGGTTCAACACGATGCCGATCTCCCCCGCGTAGTGCCCGGCGCGGTAGGCCTGAACCGCCTTCGCATGGGCCAGCACCGTGTGATAAGCCACGGTGGCCGCCCGGCGGAAATCCACTACGTTGGGGTAGTGGAAGTCGTACAGATAACCGCCTTCCACCGGCACGATCGGCTCGTTGAAGGTAAACCAGTGCAGCACGCGGTCGCCGAACAGCTCGAAGCAAATCTGCGCATAGCGGGCGTACGCGTCCACTACGTCACGGTTTTCCCAGCCGCCAATTTCCTGCATCGCCATCGGCATGTCGAAATGGAACAGGGTGATAAACGGCGTGATGCCCTGTTCATTCAGCTCATCAATGACCTGATTATAAAAATCGACCGCGTCCGGGTTCACTTCACCGATACCGTCGGGGATCAGGCGCGCCCAGCTAATCGAGGTACGAAAGCTGTTGTGGTTCAGCTGTTTTAACAGCTGAATGTCCGTTTTCCAGTGCTGATAAAACGTGGAGGTGTGCTGCGGCCCCACGCCGTTGTGAAAACGGTTCGGCTCGCGGGCAAACCAGTAGTCCCACGTGGTTTCACCCTCTCGTGTCCCTTCCGTCTGGAGAGCGGAGCTTGCGCTGCCCCACCAGAAGTTATCGGGAAATGCGTATTTCATGACCCTTCCTCTTTGACTTAATTACTTGTGGCTTCAGCGGCACCCACGGCTGCAGCCTGGGCTTTCTGCTCTTCGTTTTTAATCAGCGTACGCTCATAGGCGCGCAGGAACGGCAGGTACATCAGCGCCGACATCACCATGCAGACGAGGCACATCACCACCGGGCTCAGCGCCCAGTTCGCCGCCCACGAGGCGCCAATCGGCGCGGGCGTAGTCCACGGGGTTAACGAGACCACCTGTGCCAGCCAGCCGAGCTTCGTGGCGCCGTACGCCAGGCAGGCGTTGACCAGCGGAACGAACACGAACGGGATAAACAGCATCGGGTTCATGATGATCGGCGCGCCGAACAGAATCGGCTCGTTGATGTTAAAGAAGCTTGGCACCACGCCCATTTTGCCGATGGTGCGCAGGTGGGTAACGCGGCTGCGCAGCAGCAGGAAGGCCAGCGGCAGGGTGGAACCGACGCCGCCAATCAGCAGGTAGTGATCCCAGAAACCTTGCAGATAAACGTGCGGCAGCGCCGCGCCTGCGGCCAGTGCCGCCTGGTTTGCCGAGAGGTTCGCCATCCAGAACGGGTTCATGATGCCGGTAACAATCAGCGAGCCGTGGATACCCGCGAACCAGAAGATCTGGCACAGCAGCACGGAGAGCAGAATGGCAGGCAGGGAGTCAGACGCGGACACCAGCGGCTCCAGCAGGTGCATGATCGCCTGCGGGATAATCATCCCGGTCTGCGCTTCAATGAACAGGTTCAGCGGGTGCAGCGTGCCGATCACCACCATCACCGGGATCAGGATCTCAAACGAACGCGCCACGCCGGTGGGCACTTCCTTTGGCAGGCGGATGGTGACGTTGTTCTGCTTCAGCCAGGCGTACACGCGGGTTGAGTAAATGGCGGCGATCAGCGCGGTGAAGATGCCCTGGCCGGAGAGGTACTGGGTTGAGATTTTGCCGTCGGCATACGGCGCGGCGACCAGCAGGAAGGCCATAAAGGCCAGCAGGCCGGACATCACCGGGTCGAGGTTAAACTGACGCCCCAGGCTCGCCCCAATCCCTACCGAGATGAAGAAGGTCATCACGCCCATGCTGAGGTTAAACGGCAGCATCAGCTGTTCGCGGTAGGTTTGGGAAAAATCCAGCCAGCCGCGGGCGAAGCTGTTAGTGGTATCCGCCGAGAACGGCGGGAAGATGAACACCAGCATAAACGAGCCGATGATCATAAACGGCAGCGCGGCGGTAAAGCCGTCGCGGATGGCAATCACGTACTTTTGCTGACCGAGCTTCGCGGCCAGCGGGGTAATTGACTGCTCAATCACCGCAACCATGGATTGATATAACGAACTCATGTGAACACCTTTTAGTGTGCCGCTTCGATGAGCGACAGAGCATAGTCCAGTACTTTATCGCCACGCTGCATGCCGTAGTCCATCATGTCGATGGGCTGCACCGGAATGCCATGCGTCGCCGCCTTGTCTGAGAGTGTCTGTAACATGTATTTCACTTGCGGTCCGAGAAGTACCACCTGGTATTGCGGAAACTGCGTATCAAATTCGGAAACACCGTACGCATCAATCTTCACCGACAAACCACGTTCTTTCGCGACATCGACCATTTTGCTGACCAACAGGCTGGTGGACATCCCGGCAGAGCAACACAGCATAATCTTGAACATCGACAACCATCCTCTAAATGTAAAAAGTTATTGCGAGGATGATTGGACATGATACGGAAACCGGTTTCCATTCATAAAAGACAGAACTGTGACAACCATCAAGATCCAATACTTATGAGGCTAATTAACCGGATGCAGGTCACATAATTTGGCTATTTTGACATCATTTGGAGTGGAAACGGAAAATCGGTTTCCATGGAAAACGGAAACGGATATACTCCGCTCTGGCTATAATGTGAGCCGAAGCGGTCATGGAATTTGCAGGCGCGAGGTAAGCCTGCCAGGGGAAAGAGATGTCGACAATCAATGATGTATCACGTCTTGCCGGGGTGTCTAAAGCCACGGTATCGCGAGTGTTGAGTGGGTCGCGTGGCGTAAAGGAAGCCAGCCGTCAGGCCGTTCTGAAGGCAGTGGATGAGCTTAACTACCGGCCTAATGTGATTGCCCAGTCGCTGCTGAGCCAGTCTACGGGCTGTATCGGGGTGATTTGCGCCCAGGAAAACATTAACCAGACCACCGGTTATCTCTACGCGCTGGAAAAACAGCTCAGCCAGCATCAAAAACACCTGCTGCTGCGTTTCGCGCACAGCAAAGCGGAAGTGATGCACGCTCTTGAGGAACTCTCCTGCGGGCTTTGCGATGACATCCTGGTGATTGGCGCGCGTTTCCCGCTGGACGTCGACATGGACAACGTCATTCTGGTGGACTGCATGGAGTCTGATAATTCCAACAGCATCCAGTTCGATCACGCCTTTGCCGCCGAAACCGCCTGTAACTACCTGACCAGCCAGGGGCGACGCCAGATTGCCCTGATCCATCCGCACGGCAGCGGTTTTGCTGACCAGGTGCTGCTCGGCTACAAGCACGCGCTGGAGAAAAATTTCCTGCCCTTTAATCGCAACCTTGTGTTCATGGACGCGACCTCGTCGTCCGTTGCGCTACAGGAGCTGCTGAATAACGCCAGCACGCTGAACTTCAACGCTCTGCTGGTGGCGGACGAGCAGGAAGCCCAGCGGGTGATCCCGCAGCTGCAGGCGTTTAATAAATCCGTGCCGGACGACATTATGGTCTTTAGCCTGGCCGGATCGCTGCACCTGCCGGGTATTCCGGTGATCCCGGCGATTGAATATTCTATGGATGCCATGGCGGCGCGTATCGTGAGCTGGCTGACGGAGAAAACGCAGATGCTGGGTTCGTATGTGCTGCGCGGGGATTTGATCATTCCAGACGTGCGTAAGCGTTAAACATGTTGTGTAGGCCGGGAAAGGCGCAGCCGCCACCCGGCGAGAAGCACGTTTCCAGCCCTCAGTAATCTTCCATACAATCCACCTGACCAACCGCCGCCCAGTAGGCATCCAGGTTGTCGCGCTTCACGGCGGTAACGGCATTTTTGATCAGCAACTGATTGGCCTCGGAGGACAAAATCATCGCCTGCCAGGCCTTATCGCTCTGCTTTTTCTGTGGCGTACAGGTTTTCTTAATATCTTTCAGGACCTGTTGCTTAATCTGCGCCTCTTTCGCCGGATCGTCCTTTTCCTGAGCATGGACAAACGCGGCGAACAGCAGACAAACCAGCAGGCAGACCAGGTGCGCAGCTTTCATCAATAACCCCCTTTAGAAGTCACAGGCTTCCCATGAAATATATCGTTACATTCAGTGTAGCGACTCCAGTCGAAAGTATGAATTTTCTCCACGATGCGTGTGTGAGATAGTGAAACGGCACAGATAACAAGGAGAAAAATATGCACCTGAGTATTACTCATGCGGTTACGGCGCCCGAAAAAGAAGAGTTGCTCGTCGGCCTGAGAGCGTATAACGGACAGTTTCTCGATCTGACAAACTTTAGCGGCGACATTGGCGTTTACGTGCGCGACGATAAAGGCGTCATGCTTGGCGGGCTCATTGGGGTGCGCAAAGGCGACTGGCTGAATATCGACTTTCTCTGGGTGAGCGATGCCGTACGCGGATCCGGCGTGGGCAGCCAGCTCATCAAAACGGCGGAAGATGAAGCCAGACGCAAAGGCTGCAAGCACGCGCTGGTGGATACCGCCAGCTTCCAGGCGCGTCCGTTCTATGAAAAACAGGGGTACCAGCTGCAGATGTCTTTGCAGGATTATCCGTACCCGGGCATGCAGCGACATTACCTGGCGAAAGCCCTTTAAGCTCTGAATCCGCAGGCCGGGTAAGCGCAGCGTCACCCGGCCATACCCGCATATAACTTATCCTTCTTATTGATTCTTTTTCGGTTTTTATTTCACCGCCTCGTTGTCGATATAGTCACTACAACATTCAGCAAAAGGAACTGTCTTGTGAAACGTCGATTGGGTGCTCTGGTACTGGCTGGCCTACTGCTTGCCGGGTGCGATCAAAGTGGCAGCGATGCCAAACACATTAAAGTCGGCGTCATCAACGGCGCCGAACAGGATGTGGCGGAAGTCGCCAAAAAGGTGGCAAAAGAGAAATATGGCCTGGACGTGGAGTTGGTGGGCTTCAGCGGCTCGCTGTTGCCTAACGATGCCACCAACCAGGGGGAACTGGATGCCAACGTCTTCCAGCATCGCCCGTTCCTTGAAGAAGATAACAAGGCGCATGGCTATAAGCTGGTGGCCGTGGCGAACACCTTTGTTTTCCCGATGGCCGGCTATTCCCGCAAAATTAAATCCGTGTCTGACCTGAAGGACGGGGCAACCATTGCCATTCCAAACGACCCGACCAACCTGGGCCGCGCGCTGTTGCTGTTGCAAAAAGAGAAGCTCATTACCCTGAAGCCGGATACCGGGCTGCTGCCCACGGCGCTGGATATTACCGCCAACCCTAAGCAACTGAAAATCATGGAGCTGGAAGGGGCGCAGCTGCCGCGCGTGTTGGACGACCCGAAAGTGGATGTCGCCATCATCAGCACCACCTATATCCAGCAAACCGGGCTGTCACCGGTGCATGACAGCGTCTTTATTGAAGACAAAAACTCGCCGTACGTGAACATCGTGGTGACGCGCGAAGACAACAAGGACGCGGAGAATGTGAAGGCGTTTATCCAGTCGTATCAGTCACCTGAAGTGGCAAAAGCGGCTGAGACGATCTTTAACGGCGGGGCAGTGCCGGGCTGGTAAACGATGTGACAGAAAACAGGTTGCTTCTCTTGGCCCGATTCCATCGGTAATCGCCCTTTAGCCCACAGCGTCAATTGCGACGGCTGGCTATCCTCCTTATCACACCAACCGGAGGATAGCCCATGAACATTACCCACATTCGCAACGCCACCCAGCTGATTTCCTATGCCGGAAAACGTCTTTTGATCGACCCGATGCTGGCCCCAAAGGGTGCTTATCCGGGCTTCCCCGGTACGGCGTATGCCGAACGCCGTAACCCAACGGTTGAACTCCCCGTTGACGTCAACACGCTGCTGGACGCCGACGCGGTGATCGTCACCCATACCCATGACGATCACTGGGATCGCGCCGCGGCGGAGCTGATCGCCAAAGACAAACCGATTTACGTGCAAAACGACCGTGACGCCGCGCTGCTGCGCAGTCAGGGATTTAGCAACCTGACGGTCATGACCGACGCGACCACCTTCGGCGATATTCAGATTACAAAAACCCAGGGCGGACAGCACGGTACCGATCGCGCTTATGCCGTGCCGGAGCTGGCGGAACGGCTGGGCGAGGCCTGTGGCGTGGTGCTGCGTCATCCTGATGAGAAGACGCTCTATATTGCAGGGGATACCGTCTGGCGTGACGAGGTAGCGGCCGATCTGCAAAAACACCAGCCGGACGTGGTGGTGCTGAACGCCGGCTATGCCCACGTCATTGGTTTTGGGCCCATTATTATGGGGCAGGAGGACGTGCTTAACGTTCATTTCCTGCTGCCGCAGGCTAAAATTGTGGCGAGCCATATGGAGGCCATTAACCACTGCCTGTTGACCCGCAGCGCGCTGCGTGAGTACGTTGAAGCTAATCAGGTGAGTGACGCAGTGAGCATTCCCCAGGATGGCGAAACCGTTATTTTCTGAGTGCGTTAAAGGGAAAGGAGAGACAGATGTCGCTAATCAACGTCGCGATTGTCGCGGTAGACGGGTTCAGCCCGTTTCACTACTCCGTTCCCTGCATTCTGTTTGGCGATTCGGTCTCCGGCGAAAAGCGCTTTAACGTAACGATTTGCGCCGAAACGCCGGGGTTCCTTACCTCAAAAGACGGATTTGCTCTCAACGCCACGCAGGATTTTACCGCCATTGGGCAGGCCGATATTGTTGTCGTTCCCTACTGGCAGCACGTTCTGGAACGCCCGCCGCAGGTGCTGCTCGACAGCCTGGTGCAGGCGAGAGACCACGGTGCAGAAATCGTCGGGCTGTGTCTGGGATCGTTTGTGCTGGCCTGGGCGGGGATCCTCGACGGCAAACGTGCGGCCACCCACTGGGAGTTCGAACGTCAGTTTCAGTCGCTCTTCCCGAACGTTCAGCTGGATATTAATGCCCTTTACGTGGATGACGGCAATATCATCACCTCCGCCGGTACTGCCGCTGCCCTCGACTGCTGCCTGTATATCATTCGCCAGCGCTTTGGCAGCGTGGTCGCCAACCAGATTGCCCGCCGGATGATTGTTCCGCCCCACCGCGAGGGCGGGCAGGCGCAGTTTATCGCCCAGCCGGTACCCAAAGATACCCGCGACGGACGCATTAACTGCCTGATCGACTACCTGCAGCAGCACATCACCGAACCGCATAGCCTGGATTCCCTGGCGGAGGTGGTTTCGATGAGTCGCCGAACCCTGACCCGTCATTTTATTAAAGCCACGGGGATGAGCGTCGCTGACTGGCTTACCGCCGAACGCCTGCGGCGCAGCCAGATTTTGCTTGAAGCCGGAAATATGCCGATTGAACGCGTTGCTGAGCTTGTGGGATTTAATTCCGCCGTCACCTGGCGACAACAGTTTAAAGCACGTTTTGGGGTGAGCCCCGCAGAGTGGCGAAAAACGTTTCGGCTTCATGCCTAGTGTATTACCACTAACTCAAGATTTAAGGGTGAGTTAAACAATTTCTTATTTTCTCTTAATATCCTTTTCACTTTTCTGAAAGAACTATTAATTTTAGGTGCCCTAATGCAAATTAGATATACTCGCCTTAAGAATGCTCTTATATTACAAAAATAATCATTGCGGACGTTTTTGTGGCATGGATGAATAGCTCCAAAATAAAAAATAGAATAATTTCATTAGTAAATTATGCTGCTGCTATCTTATTGGCTGTCTTTTTTTTAGCGCGCGCCAATGCTGCGCCGCTGTCGCCAGCCGATCGCGATTCCATTCAACAGCAACAGCAGCAGCTTTTATTACAGAACCAGCAACAGCGTGAAGAGCTGGAGCGGAGCATTCCTCGCCCCGCGCCCGCCAGACCGCTGCCTGTTACCGGCTCCGGACCCTGTTTCACCATTCATACCATTACCCTTTCCGGTGCGACCTTAATCTCCCCGAAAACCCGGCAGACCCTTGTCGCGCCGTGGCAGGGCCGCTGTCTGGATATGGCGAAAATAACGGAACTTCTCGCCCATATTTCTGACTGGTATATCAGCCGGGGATATATCACCAGCCGCGCTTTTCTTACCGAGCAGGATCTCTCCGGCGGCCAGCTGAATATTGTTGTGCTGGAAGGTCGGCTGGAAGCGATCCGTCTGGAAGGCGAAACGCCGCGCATGCTGAAAATGGCGTTTCCGGGACGGGTGGGCGGCATTCTTAATTTACGCGACATCGAACAGGGCATGGAGCAAATTAACCGTTTGCGTACCGACCCGGTTCAGATTGAAATTCTTCCGGGGACGCAGGCCGGATATTCCATCGTTAATCTCACGGCAAAACCGGAATTTCCCTTAAGTGCATCCGTAAGCCTGGATAATAGCGGGCAGAAGAGTACCGGGGAAGATCAGCTGAGTGGCGTGCTCACCGCGAATAATATGCTGGGGCTGGCGGATAAATGGTTTGTCAGCGGCGGGCGCAGCAGCGATTTTGCCAGCGCGTACGATGCGCAGAATTTCCAGGCGGGCGTCAGCGTGCCGTTTGGCTACGGATTACTGGACTACAGCTACGCCTGGAGTAACTACCGGACCACCATCAGTAACCAGGGATTCAACTGGCTCTCCACGGGCGATACCAGAACCCACCGCGTTAACGCGTCATGGGTGGTCTTCCGCAACGGGGATGTCAAAACCGGCATTGCGGCAGGCGTGGTTCAGCGCTCCAGCCGCAACTGGCTTAACGACGCGCCGCTGCAGAGCAGCACGCGCAACCTCTCCAGCCTGGTCCTGGGCATTACGCATACGCAAAAAATGCTGGGCGGCGTGGCGACCTTCAACCCGACCTGGAGCCACGGCATGCCGTGGTTCAATGCCGAAACCGACGAAGATAAGTCCGGGGATATGCCGCGGGCGGAATTCCGCAAATGGAGCCTGAACGCCAGCTTCCAGCGGCAGATTACCCGTAATGCCTGGTGGCTGACCAGCGCCTATGGCCAGTGGTCGCCCGATCGGCTGTACGGTTCCGAGCGCCTGACGCTCGGCGGCGAAAGCTCCGTGCGCGGTTTTAAAGAGCAGTACCTGTCCGGGGACAACGGCGGCTACTGGCGTAACGAGCTGGGGTATTCCCTCTTCACCCTCCCGGTGATTGGTGCGGTGAGCGCAACGGTCGCCGTTGACGGCGGCTGGCTGGAAAAAGACCGTCAGGACCGCTTTGCCTCCGGCACGTTATGGGGTGGCGCGGTGGGGCTGAGCAGCGCAGGGCGCTGGTACAGCAGCCAGATTTCGGTCGGTACGCCTTTGCACTACCCCGACTGGCTCGGCCCGGATCATGTGAGCGTTAACTGGCGCATTGCCTTCATGCTTTAAGAGACTCTACGACTATGGATACCCGTCACCCACCCGTTCGTTTCTCGCAGCGTCTGATCAGCTGGATTGTCTGCGGCTTAATGGTCTGGCAGCCGATGGCGCCTGCCGTCGCGGCGGCGCTTACGCCGACCGGGCAGACCACGGTCGATCGGGCGGGGAACGGGGTGCCGGTCGTTAACATCGCCACGCCCAACGGGGCGGGTATCTCGCATAACCAGTTCGGTGAGTATAACGTCGGCAAAGAGGGGCTTATCCTCAATAACGGCACGGACCGTTTAACCCAGACCCAGCTGGGCGGGCTTATCCAGAACAACCCCAACCTGCAGGCCGGGCGGGAAGCGAAAGGCATTATCAACGAAGTCACGGGGGCAAACCGCTCGCAGCTGCAGGGCTATACGGAAGTCGCCGGCAAGGCGGCAAACGTTATGGTGGCCAACCCGTACGGCATCACCTGTAACGGGTGCGGATTTATCAACACCCCGAACGTCACCCTGACCACGGGGAAACCGCAGTTCGACGCCAGCGGTAACCTGCAGGCGCTGGAGGTGACGAAAGGCGCCATCACGGTTGAAGGCCAGGGGCTGGATGCCAGCAAGAGCGACGCGCTGTCGATCATTGCGCGCGCGACGGAAGTGAACGCCGCGATACATGCGAACGACCTGACGGTAACGGCAGGGGCGAACCGCGTGGGCGCAGACGGCAGCGTCAAACCGATTGCCGGTGAGGGCGCCGCGCCCGTGGTGGCCGTGGATACCGGCGCGCTCGGCGGGATGTATGCCAACCGTATCCGCCTGGTCTCCAGCGAGACGGGCGTGGGGGTGAACCTCGGCAACCTCACCGCGCGCCAGGGCGATATTCAGCTGGACGCGGGCGGGAAACTGACGGTCACGAACAGCCTGGCCAGCGGCTCGATTACCGCGAATGGCGCGGGAGTGGTCCTCAACGGCAGCCATCAGGCCGGGGGCGCGCTGAATGTGACCAGCTCGCAGGATGTGGAACTCAATAACAGCACGCTCGCCAGCCAGGGCGATATGCGCCTTTCCGCTGCGGGGAAAGTGCAGACGACGGGCGGCGGGACAAACAGCGCGGGCGCGCTGTCGGTGAGCAGCGGGCAGGGGATGACGCTCAGCAATACCTCCCTGGTCTCCCGCGGCGCGGCGACGCTGGACAGTAAAGATACCCTGACCGTAAACGGCGGCGGCGTGTCGGCACAGGGCGGGGCGCTAACCGTCACGAGCAAACAGGGCACAGCGCTTGCGGATGCGACGCTGACAGGCCAGGCCGACACCACGCTGTCCACCGACGGCAGCCTGACGCAGCGCGGCGGCAGCGTCACCAGCAAAGGCGCGCTCAGCGTGGCGGCCGGGAAAGATATCACGCTGACGAATACCCGCAGCGGTAGCGATACCCGCGCGACCCTCAGCAGCGGCGGCACGCTGTCATCCACGGCCAGTGCGGTCTCGGCAGGAGATAATCTGGCCCTGAGCGGCGGACAGCTGGTGATGGACGGCCAGAGCCGGGCCGATGCCACGGGCGATGTCCGCCTGACGGGCAGCGCCGTCAGTAATCAGGGGCAGGTGAATGCGGGGCGCGACATTGCCCTCTCCGGCAACAGGGTGTCCAACAGCGGCCAGCTGGCAGCGAAAGGCCACCTTGACGTGAATGCAGGAGAGCTGACAAACGGCGGCACGGTGCAGGGTAACGACGTCACCCTGAAGGGGCAGACGGTCACTAACAGCGGTACCCTGCAGAGCGCCGGTAACCTGGCGCTAAGCGCCGGTAACCTGGAGCAGCGGGGCACGCTGAGCGCGAAGGGCAATGCAAACGTCACGGCGCAGCAGACCCTGCGTAACAGCGGCAGCCTGCTGGCTGACGGGGCGATGAGCGTGACGGCAGACGCGCTTGAACAGAACGGCACCCTGTCCGGCGCGACGGCGCTGACGGCGCAGGCCGGCACTCTGACCAGCGGTGAGGCGTCCCGCACCACCAGCCAGGGCAATGTTCAGATTACCGCGACCCGCAGCGCCAGCCTGAACGGGCAGACGGACGCGGCGGGGGCATTAACCGTCAGCACCGGCGACCTGACCACCGGCCAGGATGCGCATCTGCAGAGCGGGCAGGGGCTCTCTCTGCAGGCGCAGAATGCCGCGCTGAACGGCACGCAGGCGGCGAAGGGGGCCCTGTCGGTGACGGCGGGCACGATTGCGCACGCCGGGAAATCCACCGGTGACACGCTGAGTTTTAACGCGACCGGCGACCTGACCAGCGGCGGAGAGCTTACCGCCAGCGCCATCGCGCTCAGCGGACAGAACATCCTCCAGTCCGGCGTCGCAAAAGCGGACCGCATGACCCTGACGGCCCCCGGGCGCATCACCAGCAGCGGTACGTTGGTTGCCGGTACGCTGGCGCTGGACGCTGCCTCGGTGGAGAACGGTGGACTGCTGCAGGGGACCACCCTGCTCGGCCTGAAGACCGGGTCACTCACGAACCTCGCGGGCGGGTCGGTCTACAGCACGCAGGATTTAACGCTGAACGTTCCGGTGCTGGCTAACAGCGGGCTTATCACCACCGACGGCACGCTGCGCATGAAAGGCGACACGCTGACAAACCAGGGCGAAATCAACGGCGTCAGCCTGAGCAGCGACTACCTCAGCCTGACCAACGCCGATACCGGACGCCTGCTGGCGGACGACCGGCTCACCCTGAACGGCACTGCGTTTGCTAACGCGGGCAATATTGCGGCCAGCGACCTGCACATCACGGCGGACAGCCTGCAAAACCAGGGCACCGTTGAGGGGGACTCGGCGCTGACGCTCGGCGTGACAGACCTCACTAACCGTGGCGCGCTGCGCAGCAGCGGAACGCTGACGCTTAACGGCGACACGCTGGCCAATAGCGGCGAGCTCAGCGCCACCGCGCTGCTGCTGAACCTGACCCGACAGGCCAGCAACGATGCCGGCGGGCGGGTAATTGCCCGGGACGGCCTGACGCTGACCACCGCCAGCCTGACGAACAGCGGACTGATGGCCGGTACCGACGCGCAGTTTAACAGCGCGTCGTTGACCAACGGCGGCACGCTGCAGGGGACACATTCCCTGACGGCGACCGGGGCACAGCTCAGCAACCAGCAGGCGGGCATGCTGCTCTCCGGCGGCGCGCTCGACCTGCACCACACCACCCTGAACAACGCCGGGCTGCTGCAGGGCAATACCCTGAACCTGGCCACCGGCGAGTGGAACAACACCGGTAATGCGCTGGGGGAAGCTGGCGTGACGGCGGCGGTGACCGGCACGCTGACCAGCAGCGGCAAGGTGCTCAGCCAGCAGGCGGCGGACGTCCAGGCCGGCAGGACCGATAACCGGGGCCAGCTGCTGGCAAAAGTGCTGACCCTGCGGGGCGACCTGCAGAACAGCGGTCTGCTTCAGGGGAGCAGCACGCTGGCCTGGTCCGGGAACACCTTCACGAACCAGGCTCAGGGGCAGGTGACGGGCGGCGATACCCTGACCCTGAGCGGACAAACCCTCAGCAACGCGGGCAGCCTTCAGGGGCGCAGCGCGACGCTTGAGGCCGGGAGCCTGAATAACCAGGGCAGCATTCAGACGCTGGACGCCATGACGCTTTCCGCGACCGGCAGGCTGGATAACACGGGCGCCCTGCTCAGCCAGAATCTGTTCACGCTGACGGCGGCCCAGCTGTTCAACGACGGCCAGCTGGCCGGGAAAGCCCTCACGGTGAAGGCTGCGCAGCTGAACAACACCGGGATTCTTCAGGGCAACGACACGCTGGCGCTGACCACCCGCGCGCTGAGCAACGGCGCCACCGGGCAGCTGGTGAGCGGCAGTCCTCTGAACTTATCCCTCGACACGCTCGATAACGCCGGCCTGTTGCTGGTGAAGGGCGGGTTCACCCTGCGGGGCAGCGACCTGACGAACCGGGGCGATATTCAGGCGCAGAGCCTGGATTTGGGCCTGAGCAATGCCCTGACCAATACGGGGAACATCGTTGCCACCGACGATGCCGTGCTTAACGCGACGACGCTGACCAGCAGCGGCACGGTGGCGGGCAAAACGCTGACAGCAGGCGGTACTGAGCTGCGCAACAGCGGCCTGATGCAGGGCAGCAACGCAGTTAACGCCACCGCCGACCGCTTTATCAACGAGCTGAACGGTAAATGGCTCTCCGGCGGCGGCTTCACGCTGGCGGGCGGACAGCTGACGAACGCCGGTACGCTGCAGGGCGCCACGCTGGGCATGACCGGCACCACCCTCGCCAACAGCGGCACGGTGAACGGGCAGACGGGACTCAGCGGCACGCTCAGCGGGGCGTTAACGAATACCGGGCTGCTGCAGAGCGGCGGCGCGACCGCCTTCACCGCGGATACCCTGGCGAACCCGGGGCGCATCACGGGCGGTACGCTGTCCCTCACCGCCCGCGATATGAACAACGGCGGGCTGATGCAGGGAACGAACGGCCTGGCGCTCACCGGGACCATGCTGACCACGGGCGCGGCCTCGCGCACCCTCTCCGGCGGCATGCTGACGCTGGATGCAGGCCAGCTGACCACGCAGGGCACGCTGCAGGGGAACGGCGCAGACATCCGCGCCAGCGACTGGACGCACGGCGGGTCTCTGCTCAGCCAGGGAACGCTAACGGCCACGAGCGGCGGCACGCTGACCTCAACCGGCTCGCTGATGAGCCAGGGCCGGGCGGATATCACCGCACAGACGCTGGATAACCGCGGGCAGCTCCTCAGCGAGGGCGAGGTGACGCTCGGCGGCAGCACGCTTAAAAACAGCGGTACCGTGCAGGGGAACACCCTCGCGCTGCATCAGAACATCATTAACAACCAGGGCACCTTAACCGGTCTGCAGAGCCTGACCGTTCAGGGGCAGCAGCGGCTGATGGCGCGCATGGCGATGGCCGCGCCGCAGCAAGAGCTGATTAACGGCGCAGGCGGTAAGCTTCTCACCCAGGGTACTCTGACGATTGCGTCCGGCGCGGTGACCAACGCCGGCAGCTGGCAGGCACAGAACATCCTGCTTAACGCCCGGTCGCTCACCAACAGCGGCGCGGTGCAGAGCGCCGACGCGCTGCAGATGACGCTGGCCGATACGCTCACCGGAACCGCAGGCAGCAGGATCACCGCGCTGGGTGCGGCGACGCTGCAGGCCGCGACGCTGGCGAACCAGGGCCAGTGGGCGGCGAAAAACCTGACGCTGACAGGCGGCACGCTCAGCAACAGCGGCGCCATCAGCGGCGTGAATGGCCTGACACTCAGCCAGACCGGCGCGGTCAGCCAGCAGTCTGGCGGCACCCTGCTGTCCGGCGGGGCGCTGAACATCACGGCGGCCTCCGTCACCAGCGACGGCAAAATGCAGGGGGGCACGCTCGGCATCACCACCGGGGCGCTCACCAACAACGGACGTCTGCAGGGCGATAACGGCGCGACGCTGGCCCTCAGCGGGACGCTGACCAACAACAGCGGAGGCGAAATCGTCAGCCGCGATGCGCTGACGCTGACCACGCCCGCGCTGTTTAACTACGGCCTGATCCAGGGCGGCGGCGAGACGCGCGTGACCGCCTCCTCGCAGGCGCGTAACGACGGCAGACTCCTCTCCGGCGCGCGCCTGACGCTCGGCACGCCGCAGTTCACCGGCACCGGCTGGCTGCAGGCCACCGACCTGATCCTGAATGCGGCAGACGCCACCAACGGCGGCACGTGGGTGGCCGATCGCGCCACCCTGACCGGCACCAATTTCGCCAGCCAGGGCACCACCCAGGCGGGACAGCTAACGGTTAACTACAGCCAGCTGAACAACAGCGGCACGCTGCTCGGCAACACGCAGCTGAATATTGGCGCGGACCAGGTAACCCAGAGCGCGGGCGGCAAGCTGCTGAGCGGCGGCAGCCTGTGGCTGCAGAGCCGGGGGCTGGACCTTACCGGCCAGCTGGTGTCCCTGGGGGACTTAACGCTGCAGCTGACGAACGCGTTTACCAGCAGAACCGCCGTGGCGGCAGGCAGAACCCTGACCATCAGCAGCGGCGGCGACATCGATAACCGCAGCGTGCTGCAGGGGCAGGCGGTCAACCTGAACGCGGGCGGGCAGCTCAGCAACAACGGACAAATCACCACCGGCGGCGGCGCGAGTACGTTCTCCGGCAGCAGCGTGGCGCTGAACGCCGCGGGCTCGGTGCAGGGCGGAGGTGACATCACCGTGGCCAGCCGGAGCAATATTACCGTGGACGGCTTCACCGGCACGCGCGGCTCGCTGACCCTCAGCGCGCCGGGCGCCATCGTCAACACCGCGCTGCTGTACGCGGCGAATAACCTGGCGCTGTTTGCCGACAGCATCACCAACCAGCGTGGCGACATCATGGCGGGGAACAGCCTGTGGATGCAGCGGGATGCGGCAGGGAATGCGAACAGCCAGGTGGTGAATACGTCGGGGAATATTGAGACGCAGCGCGGGGATATTGCGATCAGGACGGGGCATTTGCTGAACCAAAGGGATGGTCTGGTGGTGCTTAACAGCAAAACCGAAAACCTGATGGAGCAGGTCAAGTGGTTGAAGGACGGCTATGCGGATATCCCTCTTTCTGAGCTGATCGCGGGAACCGATTATGGCTATATCGTCATGGAATCCTGTACCGGCGGTGGCAGTCCCGGGCACGGAGCTGGTCCTACATGCAGGGATATAGCTACTCCGATGCCGATGAAAAACAGTCCGGCGAAAGAGATTGCGATTTTACGAACGACACAAACTGTGTCCGCAAATGGTGGAGCGGGACGGATTAGTTCAGCTCAGGGGATGGTCATTCAGGCGGGACAACTGGAAAATAATGCCAGTACACTGCTTGCCGCGAAAGATATGTTCCTTTCTGGTACGACTCTGCAAAATCAGTCATGGACTGATGGTACGGTGACGCGTTACAGGACATATGTTGCCGACCGTGAGCAATATAATCGTAAAGCAAATCCCTCCGCGTCGGTCGACGCAGATGTTTATAAGAAGACCCCCATTCACTATGTTGCACAGGGTGATGATCGGGACGAAGGATCCGGAGGAACAATATATCGTTCCGTCATCCAGGCGGGCGGTAACGTTACCGCAAACTTCACCAGTAACATCAGCAACACCAATACCACTGCGAACGCGGGCGGCGTCAGCAACGTTATCTCCACGCCGTCGCTGAACACCCTCAGCAACCAGAGCGTCGGCAGCGGCGTACAAAAACAGGGGCTGAGCAATACCGGCACCGTGGCGGTGAACTCGCCGCAGTGGAACGATCAGCTCCAGGGTGCGCTACAGCAGCTTAACGGCGGCGGCGCGCTGGAAAACGGCGGCGCGTCCGGCACGCCTCTCAGCAACATTGGCACCAGGCAGAAAGGCAACGCGAACCTCGGCCAGCTGGGCGCACTGGCGAACGCCGGGGTCACCACCGCCGATCTCAGAACCGCTCAGGGCGGCGCCGTCGGGCATTACCAGGGCCAGCGCGTCGATACCAGCGCTTACCCGCTTCCGTCGGGCAACAACGGCTATTTTGTCTTCTCCGACAACCCGAAAAGCCCGTACCTGATCAGCATCAACCCTAAACTGAACGGTCTCGGACAGCTTGATCCCGCCCTGTTTGCCGACCTGAACGCAATGCTCGGGGTCAAACCGTCGTCCACGGCACCGCAGGAGACGCGGCTGGCGTTTACCGACGAGAAGCAGTTCCTCGGCTCG
This sequence comes from Enterobacter sp. NFIX59, assembly GCF_900113755.1. Taxonomy (NCBI): domain Bacteria; kingdom Pseudomonadati; phylum Pseudomonadota; class Gammaproteobacteria; order Enterobacterales; family Enterobacteriaceae; genus Enterobacter; species Enterobacter sp. NFIX59. The sequence continues at coordinate 103,396 of NZ_FOQN01000006.1, forward strand.
TCCTATATGCTCGGCCGCCTCAACCTGAACCCGGATTACGACTACCGCTTCCTCGGCGATGCAGCGTTCGATACCCGCTATGTCTCCAACGTGGTGCTCAACCAGACCGGTAACCGCTACCTGAACGGCATCGGCTCCGATCTGGATCAGATGCGCTATCTGATGGACAACGCCGCGGCGGCGCAGCAGTCGCTGGGCCTGCAGTTTGGCGTCTCGCTGACCGCCGATCAGATTGCCGCACTCGACCACAGCCTGCTGTGGTGGGAGAAAGCCACCGTCAACGGCGAAACCGTGATGGTGCCGAAACTCTACCTGTCGCCGAAGGACGTCACCGTCAATAACGGCAGCGTAATCGCGGGTAACAACGTTACCCTGAAGGGCGGCGACATCACCAACAGCGGCAGTTCGCTGCTGGCGAAAAACAGCCTGACGCTCGACAGCCAGAACAGCATCAGCAACCTCAACAACGGCCTGATGAAAGCGGGCGGCGACCTGAACCTGAGCGCCATCGGCGATATCAATAACATCAGCTCCACCATCAGCGGCAAAACGGTCGCGCTGGAGAGCCTGGACGGCAGCATCAACAACCTGACCCAGGTTGAGCAGATTGATATCAACGCCGGAGGGAAGTACGGCAAGATCGGCCTGAAAGACACCCTGCTGGGCAACACGGCGTCTATTACCGCGCAGGATGGCCTGTCGCTTGAGGCCGGGAAAAACATCACCGTTACCGGGGCGAACCTGGCCTCCGGCGGCGATATGCTACTGAACGCGTGGGGCGATATTGCCGTCAACGCGAACCAGATCAACGACGCATTCAGCTCCAGCCGGGCGAAAACCAGCCGTTCGTCCGTCACGTATCAGGGCAGTAACGTCACCGCGGGCGGCAACCTGCTGGTGAACGCCGGGCACAACCTTGACGTGACCGCCAGCGACCTGAAGGCGGGCGGCAGCGCGGGGCTGAGTGCGGGCAACGATCTCAATCTGAACGCGGCACAGACCAGCGAAAGCAGCCGTAAAGGGAAAAGCGAGTCCCACAGCACCGGGCTCGACCGCACCACGATTTCCGCAGGCGATAACCTCGTGCTGAAGGCCGGGCAGGATATCAACGCTCAGGCCGCCGCGCTGGCAGCGGAGAAAAGCGTCGGGCTGCAGGCGGGTCGCGACGTGAATCTGGCTGCGGAAGAGACCACGCAGGGCGACAGCTATAGGTCAGGCAAGAAAACCGTTATTAACGAATCGGTGCGTCAGCAGGGAACCGAGATCGCCAGCGGGGCGAATACCCAGATCCTCGCCGGGCGCGATGTCACCACCGAAGCCGCGCAGGTGACGGCGAAGGGCGATATCGGCGTGGCGGCAGGCCGTGACGTTAATCTCAATACCGCAACTGAAAGCGATTATCACTACAAAGAGCAGACCAAAACCAAAAAAGGGTTCCTGAGCAAGAAAACCACCCACACCATCGAGGAGAACAGCGCGACGCGTGAATCCGGCTCATTGCTGAGTGGCGATAACGTGCAGGTCGTTGCGGGCAATAACCTGCTGGTGAACGGTTCCGCCGTGGCGGGTGATGGCGACGTGAAGCTTAAGGCGGGCAACAACGTCGATATTGTGGCGGCCACGAACAGCGACACCTCCTGGCGCTTTAAGGAAGAGAAAAAATCCGGCCTGATGGGCTCGGGCGGGATTGGTTTCACCATCGGCAGCAGCAAAAGCACGCACGATCTCCGTGAGAAGGGCACCACCCAGAGCCAGAGTTTCAGTACGGTGGGTTCGACGGGGGGGAGCGTTGATATTGCCGCCGGTAATCAGCTGCATGTCGGCGGCGCGGACCTGGTGGCTGGCAAAAATATGGCGCTCACCGGCGACAGCGTAGCGATCGAGCCGGGCCACGACAGGCTCACCAGCGATCAAACCTTCAAGCAGAAAAGCAGTGGCCTGACGATTGCCCTCTCCGGCGCAGTGGGTGACGCGGTGAACACTGCGGCCAGCACGGCAATGGCGGTGAAAGACCAGAGCGATGGCCGTCTCGCCACACTGCAGGCGACCAAAGCGGCGCTGTCGGGTGTTCAGGCCGTGCAGGCCAACCGTCTCGCTGAAGCGGCTAACGGCAGCGATCCCACTAACAATGGCGCGTTCGGCGTGATGGCCTCCATTGGCGGACAGTCCTCTAAATCCACCTCACACTCGGAGCAGGACAAAACGACCGGCAGCACGCTGAATGCCGGGGGTAACCTCGCCATCACGGCGACAGGTCAGGGTAACGCTGCCAACAGCGGTGATATTACCGTGGCGGGCAGTCAGCTGAAGGCTGGCAAGGATCTGACGCTCAATGCGGCTCAGGATATCAACCTGACGAGTGCAGCCGACACCAACAAACTGACGGGCAGTAATTCCAGCAAGGGTGGCTCAATCGGGATCGGTATTACCGCCGGTCCGAATGGCGCGGGCATCACCGTCTCTGCCAGCGTAAACGCCGCCAGAGGCAGCGAAAAAGGTAATGGAACCTCCTGGAACGAAACGACGCTGGATGCCGGACAGAACGTCAACTTGACCAGCGGCCGCGATACGGTACTTAAAGGCGCGCAGGTCAACGGCGATAAGGTCACGGCGGATGTCGGGCGCGACCTGACCCTCAGCAGCCAGCAGGATAGCGACAAATACAACAGCAAACAGCAGAGTATGAATGCGGGTGCAAGCTACACCTGGGGAGCGGGCAGCGGTAGCGGCAGCTTTAGCATCAGCCGCGATAAGATGAAGAGCAACTACGACTCGGTCCAGGAGCAGACCGGGATCTTCGCTGGCAAAGGCGGCTTTGATATTAACGTTGGCAACCATACGCAGCTGGACGGTGCGGTGATTGCCAGCCGTGCTGATGCAGACAAAAACCGCCTTGAGACCGGTACGCTGGGCTTTACGGACATCAACAATAAGGCGGAGTATAAGGTTGAACATCAGGGTGTCGGCTTCAGCAGCGGCGCCGGGGTTGCGGGTAATCTGGTTAGCAACATGGCCAGCACAATGCTGGCAGGAATGGGCGGCAGCGGCCATGCTGAAGGGACCACGCAATCAGCGGTAGCTGACGGTGCTATCATTGTTCGCGACCAGGCTAACCAGAAGCAGGACGTCAGCACGCTCAGCCGTGACACTGACCATGCCAACGGCAGCATCGACCCGATCTTTAACAAAGAGAAAGAGCAGAAACGCCTGCAAACCGCGCAAATGATTGGCGAGATCGGCAATCAGGTTGCGGATATTGCGCGCACAAACGGCAAGATTGCGGCCACGGAAGCGGCCAACGAGAAGATGAAAACCGCGGGCAGCGATGCGCGTTACGCCGCCATCAGCCAGCTGAAAAAAGACGGTAAAGAGGTTACCGATCAGGCGATTCATGACCAGATGTACCAGACCTTCTATAACGAAGCGTTTAACCAGTCTGGCATGGGAACGGGGCAGAGCACCCAGCGCGCCATCACGGCAGCAACGGCGGCCATTCAGGCGCTGGCAGGTGGCGATATTAAAGCTGCGATTGCGGGCGGTGCCGCGCCGTATATCGCCAATGCCATCGCGAATGCCATCCCGGAGAAGGATCTTAAGGGGCGCGTGCTGGCCCATGCGGTTGTCAACGCCGCACTTGCAGCCGCTTCCGGCAGAGATGCGGCGTCGGCCGCAGCCGGTGCAGCGGTGGGTGAGCTGGCTGGTAAGATTGCGGTTGACGGTTTTGGCAAACAGGTCAGCGAACTTAGCGAGGAAGAAAAACAGACGGTATCTGCGCTGGCGACACTGGCTTCTGGCCTGGCTGGCGGGCTGGTGGGAGATAGCAGCGCGAATGCGGTAGCGGCGGCTCAGGCGGGCAAAACGACGGTTGAGAATAATTCGCTGAGTGATGTACTGGACGCGGTATCTCAGAATAAGACACCTCAGCAGGTTGCAAAAGAGCGCGTCGAAGCTGAAAACGAACGCTATAAGAAAGAAAACTGCGTAGGGATGAGCGCAGAAGCGTGCTCGGTGAAAATGTACACTCAGCGTCAGGCAGAACTGAAAGATATCTTGTCGACGGGTGCAGATTTTGTGCCAGTAGTCGGGGATATCAAAAGTTTTGCGGAAGCACACAGTGCGCTTGATTATCTCGCCGCGGCTATCGGGATTATACCGGGTGCAGGTGATGTTGCTGGTAAAGCCATCAAGGGTGCCGAAAAGGCGCTAAAAGCGGGTGATCTTGAAACCGCATCTAAGCTTCTCAACAAAGCCAGCACTGAAATTCAGATCGTTAAGGCACTTGATGTTGACTCATACAAAGTCCTCAAGAAAGGGGCCGTGGTTGGGGATGGATTAGAACACGATCATATTCCATCTTTTGCAGCATTAAGAACAGCAAAGGAAAATGAGTTAGGAAGAAAACTGACGCCAAAAGAAGAAAATACTTTATATCAAAATGCCACTGCTGTAGAAGTGCCTAAAGATGTTCATCGAGCGGGGCCTACTTATGGTGGGAAGAATACACCAGAACAAGTTCAACAAGATGCACTTGATCTTTGTGGTGCGATATGTAGGGATACAGATGCGCTAAGAGGTAACATGATTGAGCGTGGATATGATCCCAAGCAGGTTGATGACGCAATAAAACAGATTATTGATAGAAATCGTCAGACTGGAGTGATTAAGTGATGTTGATGTGGAATGATTTTGTCGAAATGTTAGGCTGCCAGAAGATGGATGAAAGATTCATCCATCTTTCTCAAGAGTTTAATGAATTACCTAAACGTGATGAAAGTGTTTTAGGTGATAGAGAATATTATTCATTCATCGGTTCAGGTATATTATTTTTATTGGATAATGGGATCGTGGACCAAGTTAGTTTTTACATTGAGGCTGATGAAGGATTTTCAAAATATAAAGGTGATTTACCGTTATCTTTTGGTTGTTCTGAGTCTGAGGTTATTCATCATTTTGGATTGCCCTCATCTTCAGGGGGGGGGGCGGAAGATGCACTTCTTGGTTATATGAATCGCTGGATAAAATATGAGGAAAAGAGTTATGCGATGCATCTGCAGTTCAATAAAAATGATAAATTATGCAGAGTGACGCTTATGAGATAATTTCTTCTCATGAATATAGAACTTTTTTCTGAGGAATAAGTTATTTTGGGACAATTTTAGTTGATTGGTAAAATTAACCATATTATCCCTCTCGGTTGAAGAGGGTACGCTGAGGTAAAAATTGTCGGCCAGAAGACTCGGCAGACCGAAAATTGATAACAGATTGAAAAGTCTGGCGGCCATTTTAGTTTTGGGGTTAAGCTACCCCAGCCTCTCCACCCTCGTCTCCCCCTCAACCATCGACAGCTGATACAGCGAAAACGACCTCTGCTTCTCAATCAACTTCGCCAGCTCCGGCGAGTGGCTGGTGAGCCAGATCTGCGAGTAGCGGCTGGCCTCGGCGATTAAGCTCGCCAGGGCAGGCAGCATCTGCGGGTGCAGGCTGTTTTCCGGTTCGTTCAACGCGATAAACGCCGGTGGGCGCGGGCTTAACAGCGCTACCGCCAGGCACAGGAAGCGCAGGGTGCCGTCGGAGAACTCCGCCGGTTCCAGCGGCCTGCTCAGCCCCTCGCGCTGCATCATCATCCGGAACCGTCCGCCGGTGTTGTCGCTGTAAAACACGCAGCCGGGGAAGGCCTGGTCGAGGATGCGCATCAGCAGCAGCTCGTCGCCAATCTCCACGATAGTCTGAAACGCGGCCGCCAGGTTGGCACCGTCGCTGGCCAGCACCGGGGAGCGGAAACCGACCTGCGGAGCCCGCATCGCCGAGCCCGATGAGACGGAAAACTCATGATAAAAGCGCCAGTTACGCAGGGATTCGCGCATCTGGGACACTTCCGGGTAAAGGTGCGGTTCGCCGAGCTGTCCGAATACCGATTCGTTCTCGTACAGCGTGCCGCTGTGGGTCACCTCCTCGTGATGCACGTTGTTCAGAAAGACCGCCTGGTTCTTACGTTTCATCAGCTGTGACGAAGGCCGACGGTGCTGGCCGCTCAGCCAGATGGACTCCTCTTTGATCACCGGGTCGAGCTGAAACTGCGAGGGATAGGGCAGCTTCTCCACAAACCCGACCTGCAGCTCGTATTCGTAGGTCTCTGTTTCCACCGCGAGGTTCATCCGCCGCAGCTGGTCGCTGCGGGTTTTGCCTGCCCAGAACACCTTCAGAATGCCGCCCTCGTTCGCCAGCGCCTGGGAAAACTGCCCCTGGGCGGCGCTGTGCATCAGGTGTATCGCCTTGTAGATATTCGATTTCCCGGTACCGTTCGGCCCGAAGACGATGTTGAGCTGCTCCAGCTCCAGCGACATCTCGCGGATGGAGCGATAGTTTTGAATGTGCAGGGTGTTGATCACAGGCAGGCCCCTTTTGCAGAATAGGCCTGTATATAATCACAGCCTTTGAGATAAAATGCAAAAAAGAGACGACAGTGAGGATGTCGTCTAAACGGGGTACTGCTTTGGGCCTCTACGGGTCAATGGGGCCTTCGCATTTTTATGATCACTTGACTGCCAGACGCAGACCCAAATCATCAGGATAGGGATCAAAGTAGTTTTGCGTCATCAGATATCGGTCGGGGTATTCGGCCAGGTAGTGCTTCAGCAGCGTTATCGGGGCGAGAATAGGCAACTGCCCGTTGCGATAGTGCAGGATCACGTCGCGCAGCTCGCCGCGCTGGCGGGTGTTCAGCTGGCTACGGAAATACCCCTGAATATGCATCAGCACGTTGGTGTGATTTTTCCGCGAGGCGGGTTTTTTCAGGATGGTCATCAGCTTTTCCCGATACGCCACGAAGAAGGCATCCAGGTCTTCCCACTCGTGCAGCGAGGCAACGAACGGGCCTATTTCACGGTAGCCTGCCTGATGGTGCGCCAGCAGCTGAAGTTTGTAACGGCTGTGGAAGTCCAGCAGTGCACGGCGCGTGAGCCCATTTTTACGCAGCGCGTTCAGTTCGTGCAGGGCAAAAACACGTTCGACAAAGTTTTCCCGCAGCACCGGATCGTGCAGACGTCCGTCCTCTTCCACAGGCAGCCACGGCCAGGTTTCAAGGAGGGCGGCGGTGAACAGCCCGACCCCCTCCTTGCGGCCCCGGTTGCCGTTTTCATCATACAGACGCACGCGTTCCATGCCGCAGCTTGGGGATTTAGCGCAGACGATAAAACCAGCGAGATCGCCGATTTTCGCCAAAAAATCTGCCGTAAAGTCCGCCATTTTCTGCGTAACGTCTTCGTGAGGCGCATGGCTAAAACGCATCTGCGTTTCACCGTGTTCCGTCACGATCAGACGCAGCGCCGGGCGAGGGGTCGGCAGGCCGATGGCCATTTCCGGGCAGACGGGCCTGAAATTCACCCACTGGGCCAGCTCATCCATGACGAAGCCCATACGCTTGTGTCCGCCGTCAAAGCGAACGGCGGATCCGGTCAAACATCCGCTAATACCGAGCACAGGTTTCGTTGTCATGGTGTTGTCCTCCCGTTCATATAACTAAAACTTACACAACATGACTAATTTGTCCAAGTATTCGCGGAACTATTTTTTATAATCCTTTAAAATCAATGCGTCTTAACTGCCCTTGTAGGTCGAGTAACCGTACTGACTCAGCAGAAGCGGGATGTGCAGTTTCTCGTTTGTGCGGGTCACGGTAAACAGCACCGGGATCTCCGGGAAGAAGGAGTCGAGCTTTTTGCCGTGGAAGTAATCTGCGGTTTTGAAGGTCACTTTATACACGCCAGGCTGCATGTCCTGATCCTGCGGATAGAGCGATTTGATACGGCCGTCGTGGTCGGTTTTGCCGCTGGCAATCGGGGTCCATTTGTCCTGCTGCTGCTTCTCCAGCGTAACGGTCACGTCTGATGGCGGCATCCCGGTTTGCTGGTCGAGGATGTGTACGCTCAGGGTGCCGGCCGGGGCGCTAAAGGCGGCAGGGGCAAAGGCCATCGAGGCCAGGATCAGCAGAGGGGCAGTTTTTTTCATGATGTTTTCCTGTGGAATTATTAGTCACAGGAAAACGTTAGCATCTGCGGCGCGGGAAAATATTCAACTTTTCGTGAAGATTCCCGCAGGAGAAAATGATTAGAGGATAATCACTTCAAGCGATACCTGCTGCTGCCACTGCTCCAGCTGCTTTTTCCGCCCGGCGGTGAGTTTGCCGCTGGTGACCAGCAGCCATTTACGCTCCGGGAAAATTTCCGGTGCCAGCGCGTCAGGCGGAACCGGCAGGATGTCGATCCTGTGGCCCTGTCCGGTGCGCGTTAAGGCTTCGAGCCAGATCTCGCAGGCGTCGTTGAGGTGCCAGCCGCTGAGCAGAATATTATCGCCCGGCGCTTTTTTATCGCCTTCGAGGCAAAACGAGGTGTAGGCGATGATGATGCCGTCGAGGATCGCGCGCAGGGTCATGGCGGCGGCGACGTTGGCCGAAACCTGGCTGCGCAGCGGGCGCAGCACGTTCGCGACCAGCTCCGGCCTTGGGTACTCGCGTCCGGCGTCGTAAATCATCTGGCGCAGGGATTCGACTTTGCCGTCCTGCAGGCGTTGCAGCATGTTCTGCTGCAGGGTTTGCCAGTTGTTGGTCCGGCCCGGCGTCGGGCGTTCCAGCAGCGGTTTGACCTGGCCAATCGGAACACCTTTTTTTACCCAGTCGAGGATTTTGAGCGCCTGCTGGACGTCCTCATCGCTGTACTGGCGATGGCCGCCTTCCGTGCGCTGTGGCTTGAGTAAACCATAGCGACGCTGCCACGCCCGCAGGGTGGTGGCGGTGATGCCGCTGAGTCGGGCGAATTCGCCGATGGAGTAAGCCATGTCCGTGTCCAGAGTGGAGGAATACTCTCAATATACTACGAATTTTCCCGAACGGGATGAAGCGCCGAAACGGTGCACTACACTTAACGTCCAACCGTGCAAATGAAAGGAATTCTCATGAAGCTATGGCCTGTCGTGACCGGTGTTGCCATTGCGCTGACGCTGGTCGCCTGTAAATCCCCCACGCCGCCGAAGGGCGTGCAGCCTATTTCCGGTTTTGACGCCAGCCGCTATCTCGGCAAATGGTATGAGGTCGCCCGTCTGGAAAACCGCTTTGAACGCGGGCTGGAGCAGGTAACCGCCACCTACGGCAAGCGCAGCGACGGCGGCATCAGCGTGCTCAACCGGGGTTACGATCCGGTGAAGAACAAATGGAATGAGAGCGAGGGGAAAGCGTACTTTACCGGTGAACCGACCACGGCCGCGCTGAAGGTCTCCTTCTTCGGCCCGTTCTACGGCGGGTATAACGTAATCAGGCTGGACGATAAGTACCAGTACGCGCTGGTCAGCGGCCCGAACCGCGATTACCTGTGGATTTTGTCGCGCACGCCGACCATCCCGGATGCGGTGAAGCAGGATTACCTGAACACCGCGCGCAGCCTGGGCTTCCGTGTTGACGAGCTGGTGTGGGTGAAGCAATAAAAATCGTGCTTTCTTCCTGGGGCATTACTGGCTCGCCTGGATAGACTTCCGTTAAAAGCCTAACGGAGGGAAGTCGACATGAACTGGCAGCCTTTTCGCGGCGATGCGCCGGAAAATATGACGATTTTCAGCGCGTCATTTCCCGACGTCAGCGACCAGTGGCCGATGAAAGACGATGCTGCCCGCGAGATCGCCTCCCTTGACCGCGCCCTGAAAGCCGAGCCAGCGCTCCGGCCGCCGAGGGTGGAATACGACGAGGGCGGGCAGGCCGTGCTTGTCCCGCAGAACCGCTATTCCGAACAGGCCTTCCGCAACCGCCCGGCGCTCACCGCGTGGCGCACCCGGCTGGTGCCCTCCGCGCTGGCGCTGTTTGTGGTGCAAAACCCGCTGGAAGATCGCCTGCCCGACGGCACTAAAATGGACAGCGACAGCCGCCAGTGGTTTATCCACGCTAACGATGCGGTTGGCGTGCGTTCCCGCGCCAGGGTGCTGGCCGCGCTGGTGGATAAGTACATTCACAATGAGAGCGAGAACAACTGGGTCAGCCTCGCGAGCGGTGCCGCCATTCCGGTGCTGGAGGCGCTGCGTGAAGCAAAGCTCGACGGCCAGCAGGTCTATCTCACGCTGGTGGACAAAGACCCGGTGGCGCTCAGCTGGGCCGAAACCATGGCGGCGCAGGAAGGCATTGTGGTGGGTGAACAGCTGACGCTGCTCAGGCGCAACCTGCTCCATACGCTGGTGCGTAACGAGGACCTGCTGCTGGAGCTGGGCGAGCATCAGGCCGAACTGGTCGATGCGCTGGGGATCTTCGAATACTTCAACGATACCGATGCGGTGACTTTCCTCCAGCGCGCGCTGCGGCTGGTCAAGCCCGGCGGGGCGGTGATTGTGTCGAACATGCTCACCAGTAGCCCGCACATTGACTTTGTGCTGCGTGGTATCGGCTGGGAGGATATTCACACGAGGACGCTGCAGCAGCTGCAGGATATCCACCTCGCGGCGGGCGTGCCGGTGGAAAAGGTCACCGTGGTGGTGCCGAAGGACGGGGTGTACGCGGTGATGGAGATTAGGGTTTAGCACAATCGGTTCCCTCTCCCTGAGGGAGAGGGCCAGGGTGAGGGGGAACAGACCGCAAAGCGTGGCTTGAAATAGTTCGGTTTTCCAATCATGATCCCCCCATGAAAATAGAAACCGCACTCCCCTCACACTTTGAACGTCTGGTCGCGATCTGGGAATCCTCCGTCCGCGCAACCCATCACTTTTTACAGGAAAGCGATATCGCGGCGCTGCGTCCGTTATTGCTCAACGCGTATCTGCCAAACCTCACCGTCGTGATGGCCCGCGATGATGCAGGCATTATTCACGGCTTTTTAGGCGTGGATGAAAACCGCATTGAAATGCTGTTTGTTGACGATGCGAGTCGCGGGAAGGGCGTTGGGAAATTGCTGCTGAACCACGCCATCGCAGCGTTCGGCGCGAACGAAGTGGACGTGAATGAGCAGAACCCGCAGGGCGTCGCGTTTTATCGCCATATGGGGTTTGAGCAGGTCGGGCGCTCGGAACTGGACGGGCAGGGGAATCCGTTTCCGTTGTTGCATATGCGGTTGAATCGGGATTAGCGCTTAGCCTGCTTATCCCATTTTAATAAGCCGATGATATCTTTCTCACCTTCGGCTTCTTTCAGCAGGCGCTGCTTTTTTTCAAACTCAATGTATTCTGAGCACGCCTTTTCATCAGCCGCTTTCTTGCTGATTTTGCCTGCCCTTTCTAAAACGTCCCGGTCGTTAAATTGCAGGAACTGATCGAGTTTGGTTTGCCAGTCTCGTAAAAATACCTGCTTGCGGCGTTTGGCCTGATCTTCGGCAAAATCGAGCCACATATTAACGACACGATTTAATTCGCTCACCTCATCCTGAGACAGATAATTTTTTGCAGTGGTGACATCGCTTTTACGGACTTCTTCGCCTTTATAGCTGGTCAGCCCCATATGCGGTTGAGTGGCATCCGCACGTTGATGAATCAACTCAGCAGCGGTAAGACCCGTGCAGGCGAAATGCAGTTTATTCTGGATGGTCTGGAAGAATTGCGTGGTTTCTTTGAGTGATGGCTGATAATCAGCGGCTAGCGCAAAAATCTCCCTCACGCGGAGATAGACCCGGCGTTCGCTGGCCCGTATATCGCGAATGCGTTCCAGCATTTCATCGAAATAGTCAGGTACAGCGGATGATCCGACAGGTGGATTTTTCAGGCGCTCGTCGTCCATAACGAAGCCTTTAACCAGATATTCCTGCAGCGTTTGGGTGGCCCACTGGCGGAACTGTGTGCCTCGTGTTGAGCGGACGCGATAGCCGATAGCGAGAATGACGGGCAGGCTAAAATATTGAACGTTATATACTTTACCATCGCTGGCAGTTGTTCGGTAAAACCGAACAACTGAATTTTCGACCAGCTCACCCTCATCAAAAATATTCTTGATATGCCCGCTGATCGTGGCTTTGGCTTTGCCGTATAACTCACAGATCGTAGCCTGCGAGAGCCACAAAGTATCACTTTCGAAGCGGCATTCAATGCGAACTTTTCCATCCTTGCTGGCAAACATGACGAACTCACCAGCTGGTGAATTTATTAATTCTTCATATGTCATGCTGCCTCCGCGTCATAAGGTTGATGCCTGTAAGCCCGTAGTATGCCAGAAACAGCCGCTAAGCCAGGTGGTTTGTATTTGATTTTGCGAGGCGCTTTCCAGCATGCGGAATTTGGATCGCCGCAAGCGCGTCCTCTATCTCAATGAGCTTTGCCTTCGTCCGTTTATAATCGTCCTGCAAACGCTGCTCCTGCTCGTTATACGCCACCAGAACGAAGCACCCTTTCATGACCTTTACCGTGACCTGTTGTCCGGTATCAAAACCTGCTGTGCGCAGCCACTTGCCGGAAGGATGATTTTCGGCGTGGATTTGTCGAAAACATTCGGGTGGTATCCCACAATTAATGAACGCTCGGTTCCGGATTGGTCGGTGTCTGGGGTAGAATGCGAATCAGCCATAATCAACTCCTTGATAGTTGGTGAGGTTAGACGCTCTGGCTGTGTTCCCGCACATCGGAGCGTTGCAAATACAGGAGGTTTAGGTGGCCTCCTATGTGTGCCAGAGTAGATGGATAGGTGGCTTCATGTTAATCATATCGCGCGAAAAAAACCAAAGGGCGGCGGGCAGTCTCCGCAGTTTAAAATGCGTATTGATCCGGCATTGAAGGAGCAGTTGGACGCTGTGGCGGCTGAGGAAGGGATGAGTCTCGCCAGTTGGTTGAAGGAACTGGCGAGGGAGGCTTTGCGATTAAGGAATATTGAACCTAAGGGTTAATATTGAGAATATAGGATTCAGCTATGCCTAAAGAAATGGATCGATATGGTGCCGTTAAAGTAGTCTCTGGGAAATTTAAAGGGCGTATTGGTTATTACGATGATGATGATTTGATTTTTCCAGAAGCTTTTGAATGGGATGAAAATGATAGTCTGGAAAACAACGAGAATATTACTCCAGTTGCTATTGTCTATTTTGGTAATTTTTTGTTAGCTACAGAGCACTACGCTATCCCTTATGATGATTTAGACTATCCTTCAATGAATGATCTAATGAAAAGGAAAAATGAGCTTACAGAGTTATGCTCACCTTTTAATGTTAAAAAAAGAATTCCATATAAAAAATTAAGTAGTTATTTTTCAGAGTTACATTACGTTGAAACTACTCTTCTAGAAAAAATTGTGGAGCAGCGCTACATGAGTAAACCAAGTGGAGCTAAAGTCTTTATCTCCCATTCGTCATTGGATAAACCATTTGCAAAAATGTTATGCTTGGATCTTGAAGCAAATGGATATATCCCATGGTTGGATGAATGGGATATTAAAGTTGGTGAAAGTATACCTGAACGAGTTTCTAACGGATTAGAGGAAGCTGATTTTGTAATTGTCATCCTTTCTGAAAATGCTATTTCTTCAAAATGGGTTGAGAGAGAATGGCAAAGTAAGTATTGGAATGAGATTGAGCATGATCGTATTCATGTACTTCCTTTACTTTTGAAAGATTGCAAAATACCTGAGTTGTTAAAAACAAAAAAATACGCAGATTTTAGAAATGATTTTAACAGTGGATTAAGGGACTTATTGGCAGCACTAGAAAGTTTGTATAAAAAGGAATGATTTTGGCGGAAGATCACAGGAGTCGAACCTGCCCGGGAACGCTGGCGTCCCCAACTGGATTTGAAGTCCAGCCACCTCACCGGAGATGACGATCTTCCGCGCCTCGATTGCTACATGGAGGCGGGGCGCATTATAGCTACTTTCAGGCATTTACCACATACCCCACACCACTTTTTTCACCTCTCTTTTGACCTGTACCCCCCTGTTTCAGGTAATTCCTAAGAAAATCCTCATGTTAGCCCTTCTGCTTCCCAACATTTACCGCGATCACAAAAAACAAGAAACGTAATCTGCTAATCAGAAAACGCAATACCCGCTCCTGAAACAATGGTTTAAAACTCTGTAACCGGTCTCAGCGCCCCCTACAGCGTGAAGGATAAAAAAAGATGAGCGAAGTATTGTCAGTAAAAGAGAAGATTGGCTACGGCATGGGTGACGCCGCCAGCCACATCATTTTTGATAACGTTATGTTGTACATGATGTTTTTCTACACCGATATTTTCGGCATTCCCGCCGGGTTTGTCGGCACCATGTTCCTGCTGGCGCGCGCGCTGGATGCGATCTCCGACCCGTGCATGGGGCTGATCGCCGACCGCACCCGCAGCCGCTGGGGCAAGTTCCGTCCGTGGATTTTGTTTGGCGCCATCCCGTTCGGTATCGTCTGCGTGCTGGCCTATACCACGCCGGACCTCAGCCTCAACGGCAAAATGGTGTATGCCGCCATTACCTACACCCTGCTGACCCTGCTCTATACCGTGGTCAACATCCCCTACTGCGCGCTGGGCGGCGTGATCACCAATGACCCGACGCAGCGTATCTCCCTGCAGTCCTGGCGCTTTGTGCTGGCGACGGCGGGCGGCATGCTCTCTACGGTGCTGATGATGCCACTGGTGAACCTGATTGGCGGCGACGATAAGGCGTTCGGCTTCCAGGGCGGGATCGCCGTGCTGTCGGTGGTCGCGTTCCTGATGTTGGCGTTCTGCTTCTTTACCACCAAAGAGCGCATCCAGGTGCCGCCGAGCACCACCTCCATGCGGGAAGACCTGCGCGATATCTGGCAAAACGACCAGTGGCGCATCGTCGGCGTGCTGACCATCCTCAACATCCTCGCCGTCTGCGTGCGCGGCGGCGCGATGATGTACTACTGCACCTGGATCATGGGCTCGCCGGAAGTGTTCGTCGCGTTCCTCACCACCTACTGCGTTGGCAACCTGATCGGCTCCGCGCTGGCGAAACCGCTCACCGACTGGAAGTGCAAGGTCAGCATCTTCTGGTGGACCAACGCCGCGCTGGCGGTGGTCAGCGTGGCGATGTTCTTCGTGCCGATGCATGCCACCGTGCTGATGTTCGCCTTTATCTTCGTCATTGGCGTGCTGCACCAGCTGGTGACGCCGATTCAGTGGGTGATGATGTCAGATACCGTCGACTACGGCGAATGGACCAACGGCAAACGCCTGACCGGCATCAGCTTTGCGGGCACGCTGTTCGTGCTGAAGCTCGGTCTGGCGCTGGGCGGGGCGATGATCGGCTGGATGCTGGCAGGCGGAGGCTACGACGCGGCAGCTAAAACCCAGAACAGCGCGACCATCAGCATCATTATCGGCCTGTTTACCCTGGCCCCGGCGGTCTGCTACGTGCTGAGCGCCATTATCGCCAAACGCTACTACACGCTGAAAACCCCCTTCCTGACCAAAATCCTGGGCGAGCTGGCGCAGGGCGCGCGCCGCAATCAGCAGGAGTTTGAAACCCTGCCGGTCAGCAAAGAATTACAGAGCTAAGAGGACGAGAGTATGAAAATCAGTGATGGAAACTGGCTTATTCAACCGGGCCTGAACGTGACGTATCCGGTTCAGGTGTTCGACGTGGAGCAGCAGGGCAATGACCTGGTGGTGTACGTGGCGCCGCGCGACGTGCGCGAACGCACCTGGCAGCTCGACACGTTGATGTTCACGGTGCGCCTGTTTGCCCCGCAGGAAGGGATTGTCGGGGTGCGCATTGAGCATTTCCAGGGCGCGCTGAACAACGGCCCGCACTATCCGCTGAACGTTCTGAAGGACGTGAAGGTAGAGATTGAAAACAACGCCGAGTTTGCCGAGCTGAAAAGCGGCAGCGTCAGCGTGCGCGTCACCAAAGGCGAGTTCTGGGCGCTGGATTTCCTGCGTAACGGCCAGCGCATTACCGGCAGCCAGCTGAAAAACAACGGCTACGTGCAGGATACCAACGCCGACCGCAATTACGTGTTCGAACGTCTGGATCTGGGCGTGGGGGAAACGGTCTACGGCCTCGGCGAGCGCTTTACCGCGCTGGTGCGCAACGGCCAGACGGTCGAAACCTGGAACCGCGACGGCGGCACCAGCACCGAGCAGTCCTACAAAAATATCCCGTTCTACCTGACCAATCGCGGCTACGGCGTGCTGGTGAATCATCCCGAGAACGTCTCGTTTGAAGTCGGCTCCGAGAAGGTCTCCAAAGTGCAGTTCAGCGTGGAAGGGGAATATCTCGAATACTTCGTGATCGACGGCCCGACGCCAAAAGAGGTATTAAACCGCTATACCCGTTTCACCGGGCGTCCGGCGCTGCCGCCTGCCTGGTCGTTCGGCCTGTGGCTCACCACCTCGTTCACCACCAACTACGACGAAGCGACGGTGAACAGCTTTATCGACGGCATGGCCGAGCGCGACCTGCCGCTGCACGTGTTCCACTTCGACTGCTTCTGGATGAAGGCCTTCCAGTGGTGCGATTTCGAGTGGGACCCGGTGACCTTCCCGGATCCGGAAGGCATGATCCGCCGCCTGAAAGAGAAGGGGCTGAAGGTCTGCGTGTGGATTAACCCGTACATCGGCCAGAAATCCCCGATCTTCCAGGAGCTGAAAGCGAAGGGCTACCTGCTCAAGCGCCCGGACGGCACCCTGTGGCAGTGGGACAAATGGCAGCCGGGGCTGGCGATTTATGACTTTACCAACCCGGACGCGTGCCGGTGGTATGCCGACAAGCTGAAAGGCCTGGTGGAGATCGGCGTCGACTGCTTCAAGACCGACTTCGGCGAGCGTATCCCGACGGACGTGCAGTGGTTTGACGGGGCCGATCCGCAGAAGATGCACAACCACTACGCCTACATCTATAACGAGCTGGTGTGGAACGTGCTGAAAGAGACGGTGGGGGAGGAAGAGGCGGTGCTGTTTGCCCGCTCCGCGTCCGTCGGTGCGCAGCAGTTTCCGGTGCACTGGGGCGGCGACTGCTACGCCAACTATGAATCGATGGCCGAGAGCCTGCGCGGCGGGCTGTCGATTGGCCTTTCCGGCTTCGGGTTCTGGAGCCACGATATCGGCGGGTTCGAAAACACCGCCCCGGCGCACGTCTACAAACGCTGGTGCGCGTTCGGGCTGTTCTCCAGCCACAGCCGCCTGCACGGCAGTAAATCCTACCGCGTGCCGTGGGCCTACGATGACGAGTCCTGCGACGTGGTGCGCCACTTCACGCAGCTGAAATGCCAACTAATGCCGTACCTGTACCGTCAGGCGGCGCTGGCCCGTGAGTTCGGCACGCCGATGCTGCGCGCGATGATGCTGGAGTTCCCGGACGATCCGGCATGTGATTACCTCGACCGCCAGTACATGCTGGGGGATGCAATGATGGTGGCACCGGTGTTCTCCGAGGCGGGGGACGTGCAGTTCTACCTGCCGGAAGGCCGCTGGACGCACCTGTGGCACAACGACGAAATTCAGGGTAGCCGCTGGCATAAGCAGCAGCACGATTTCATGAGCCTGCCGGTCTACGTGCGCGACAACACGCTGCTGGCGCTGGGCAATAATAACCAGAAGCCGGACTACGCGTGGCACGAGGGGACAGCCTTTCAGCTGTTTAACCTGGACGATGGCGCAACGGCGGTGAGCGAAGTGCCTGCGGCGGACGGCGCGGTGGCGTTTACGCTGAAGGCATCGCGTCAGGGCGACACCGTGACCCTTACCGGCGCGGGAGACGCGCAAAACTGGTCGGTGTGCTTGCGCAACGTGCAGAAGGTGAATGGCGTGAAAGGCGGCTCACACGCGGGCAGCGAGTGGGGTGTGGTGGTGAAAGCGGAGGGGAATGAGGTGGTGGTTCACCTTTAATTCCCCTCTCCCTTTCAGGGAGAGGGCTGGGGTGAGGGCGGTGTTGAAACTACACCGCCCGCCATCGTCTGCTGCACCTGCTGTTTATCCATATTCACTGCACTCAGCTTGCCGTTCACCGTTGGCTTCAGTGGCGCATTGGCCTGCACGCTGCCGCTGGCGGTGAGCTGAATATTGCCGTCGCCCGCAATCGGCAGCGCAGGCCAGCCCCACTGCTGCAGTACGTTGAGCGGCACGCCGCGCCCGTTCAGGCTCACCGTAGTCTGCCGCTGCGGAAGCTGAGAAACCGTCGCCGTTGCTTCCAGAATACCTTTCTCGGTAAACGCGCTCAGGTCGGTAATGTTCACCGTGGCGGCGTTGGCATTCAGCGCCAGCGACGGACGACGTACGTCGACGCGGTTAAAGGTCGCCGCCGCGCCGTTCAGGGTCGCGCTGCCGCCCCAGACGCCCCACTGGCGATCTTTCACCAGCTGCAGGTTTGCGCCATAGCCATCCAGAGAAGTGATCTGCCACGGGAAGGCAGGATCGATGTCGATCACCAGGTTGCGGCTTAGGCCGAATTTTTGCAGCGTGACGCTGTTCAGCCATTCCGGCAGAGGCGCCATCCACAGCGTTTTCCAGTTCTGCGGCAGGGTGTACTCCAGCCCGGCGATGGCGACATCGTCCAGCACCAGCGCTTTACCGTCGCGCAGCCAGTTGCCGGAGGTGCGCACCATGCCGCCTTCCCAGCGGGAGGTAAACTGACGCAGCGCCATTCCCTGCGGGGAAAACTCCGCATTCAGGATCGGGTCAAACAGATGCAGCGAGCCGTAGATAAACTCGCTGGCGTTCATCGACAGGCGGCCTTCCTGGCTCTGCCAGTCGCCTTTGCTGAGAGTCAGGTTGCGCAGGCTTAAATCGAGATCGGTCACCGCCCAGTCCGGGCCCTGAAGTCGGGCGTCGGTCACGTCCAGACGACCAATCTGCAGAGAGGGGATAGTGGCCAACGGCGCGAAGAACGCGGTCAGCATTTTATCGCTCTGCAGGCGGATTTCGTTCAGGCGCATGGTGTCGATAATCCAGCTCCCGTCGGCGTTGCGCAGGGCGGAGCCGGTGAGTGAGCCGCGGGCCATATCGGCACCAATCGTGTTCAGCACCACCTCCTTGCCGTTAAGCTGGCCCTCGATCAGCACGTTGGTGGCCGGTACGCCGTTCAGAGTCAGCGAGCCTGCGCTCATCTGGATCTGCGCGTGATTACCCAGCACGTTGCCCGCTTCCGGCTGCCATGGGCTGACGCCGCCCGTCACCTTCTGCGCGCTCAGGTCCCATTCGGTATTCGGGCTGTTGAACGCCATGTTGTTCAACTGCAGACGATCGGCCTGGAAAGGCAGCGGCGCGGTCTGTGGGGAGAGATTAAGCGTGCCGTCGAACAGGGTGATGGTGTCCACGTGCAGCGGATCGGTTATCTGGCGGCTACTCAGGCCGATATCCACTTTTTTGGCAACCAGGGTGGCGGGTTTTCCGTCCCGACCGAAGGTGACGTTTTCCAGAATGAGGTGGGAAGGCGACGAAAAGCGGTGATTCATCTTGTCGAAACTGAGTTCGTAATCGGTATTCACCGTCACCCAGCTGCTGACCTGAGACGCGCCCCAGCGGGTCTGGAGCAGAATGTAGAGCGCCAGCATCACAATGAGCAGGGCTACCAGAAGATAGATGAGGAGCTTTCCAATAAATTTCATGGTCTTCCATCCCGCAAAACGCACATAAGGGAGTTATGCACGATTTATGCGCAATCCTCAAGGCGGGAATGGTGTAATTAGATGTCACGGCAGGCATTGACTGCCTGCCGTGAGAGAAATCAATTTTTCTCAGGCGGGAAAACGAGGTTCAACACGATAGCGGTGATACCGCCTGCGGCAATGCCGGAAGAGAGCAGGTTTTTTACCCAGTCAGGTGCAAACTGCAGGATCAGCGGCTGCTGGGAAACGCCCAGACCGACGGCCAGTGACAGGGCGATAATCATGATCGCGCGGCGGTTCAGTGGCTCGCGGGAGACGATACGCACGCCGGAGGCCGCGATCGTCCCGAACATCACCAGCGTTGCGCCGCCCAGCACCGGCTCAGGGATGTGCTGCACAAAGCCGCTCACCGCCGGGAACAGGCCGAGGACGATCAGCATCAGCGCCACCACGAAGCCAACGTAGCGGCTGGCCACGCCGGTCAGCTGGATCACGCCGTTGTTCTGACCGAAGCAGGAGTTCGGGAAGGTGTTGAATACCGCAGAGACAAACGAGTTCAGGCCGTTCGCCAGCACGCCGCCTTTCAGGCGCTTCATGTACAGCGGGCCGGACACCGGCTGCTCGGAGACGTCGGAGGTGGCGGTGATATCACCGATGGTCTCCAGAGAGGTGATCATAAAGACCAGCATCAGCGGCAGGAGCAGACCCCAGTCAATGCCCAGACCGTAGTACAGCGGCGTAGGAACGGTGATCAGTGCGCTGTTGGTCGGCGCGGTGTTCTCCGGCAGCATGCCCAGCGCCCACGCCAGCAGGTAACCCGCCGCCATGGCGATCACCAGCGAGGCCACGCGCAGGTAAGGGTTACGCTGACGGTTAAGCAGAATAATGATCGCCAGCACGACGCCTGCCAGCAGCAGGTTTTTCGGCGCGCCGAAGGTGTGGTCGCTCATTGCGGCATAGCCGCCGCCGATGGAGGTAAGACCCACCTGAATCAGCGACAGGCCGATAATCATCACGACGACGCCGGAAACCAGCGGGGTGATAACGCGGCGAGCCAGATGCAGAACGCGGGAGATCACCATCTCCGTACAGCTGGCCAGCATCAGCGTGCCGAACAGCGCCGCCATCATGGTCGGGACATCTGCACCGCCGGTTTTCAGGGCCGTACCGCCCATGATCAGGGGCGCCACGAAGTTAAAGCTGGTGCCCTGAATCGATAATAATCCCGACCCCACCGGACCCCACGCTTTAATTTGAATAATCGAGGCCACGCCGGAGGCAAAAAGAGACATGCTGATAATGTGCTGCGTGTCCTGCGCCGGTAAACCGAGCGCCTGGCAAATCAGCAGCGCCGGGGTGATCACCGCAACAAACATCGCCAGAAGATGCTGGCAGGCGGCGAACAGCGTTTGCGGCAGCGGCGGGCGGTCTTCAAGGCGGTAAATCAGTTCGCTATTTTGCTTCTGCGCAATCGGTTGCGCATCAGGCGACTCTATGGTGTTAACGGACATCGGCGGCAATCCCACGGTGGAAAAGCGGGCATTTTATCTGACCACCTGGTAAAAGCAAACGATTGCCAGCAAAAAAAGGGAAGAAAATCTGCCGCTGTGAGCAGGTTTTCTACAACGCATCGGGAAAAAAAATTACACTTTTTCGCGCCGGGAGCTCATGAAGAGCGCAAACCGGCCCAGGATAACGCCGCGTGTGTATGGAACACGCGCAAAACAGGAGCCTTCTATGATTCATCTCGATACGTTGTCGACACTTGTTGCCGCAACGCTGGTCTTACTGCTTGGCCGTAAGCTGGTACATAGCGTTTCCCTTCTGAAGAAATACACCATTCCTGAACCTGTCGCCGGTGGTCTGCTGGTGGCGCTGGCCCTGCTGATACTGAAAAAAAGCATGGGCTGGGAAATCGATTTTGATATGTCCCTGAAGGACCCGCTGATGCTTGCCTTCTTTGCCACCATCGGCCTGAACGCCAATCTGGCGAGCCTGCGGGCGGGCGGTAAAGTGCTCGGCGTATTCCTGATTGTGGTGGTGGGGCTGCTGCTGATGCAAAACGCTATCGGCATCGGGATGGCGACGCTGCTGGGACTGGATCCGCTGATGGGGCTGCTGGCGGGGTCAATTACCCTTTCGGGCGGCCACGGTACCGGGGCCGCATGGAGCAAGCTGTTCATCGAGCGCTACGGGTTTGAAAACGCGACAGAGGTGGCGATGGCCTGCGCGACCTTTGGGCTGGTGCTGGGTGGCCTGATTGGCGGCCCGGTGGCGCGCTATCTGGTGAAGCACTCCACCACACCGGACGGCAGGCCGGACGATGAGCTGGTGCCGACCGCGTTTGAAAAGCCGGACGTCGGGCGCAGCATTACCTCGCTGGTGCTGATTGAAACCATCGCGATGATCGCCATCTGCCTGACCGTGGGCAAAGTGGTTGCGCAATGGCTGGCGGGCTCAGCGTTTGAACTGCCGACGTTTGTCTGCGTGCTGTTTATCGGGGTGATCCTGAGCAACGGCCTGGCGCTGATGGGCTTCTACCGCGTGTTTGAACGGGCGGTGTCGGTGCTCGGCAACGTCTGCCTGTCGCTGTTCCTGGCGATGGCGCTGATGAGCCTCAAGCTGTGGGAGCTGGCCTCGCTGGCGCTGCCGATGGTGGCGATTCTGGCGGTGCAGGCCCTGTTTATGGCGCTGTACGCCATGTTCGTGACCTGGCGCATGATGGGCAAAAACTACGATGCGGCGGTGCTGGCGGCGGGTCACTGCGGGTTTGGTCTGGGGGCTACCCCAACGGCTATCGCCAACATGCAGGCGATCACCGAACGCTTCGGGCCTTCGCACATGGCGTTTCTGGTGGTCCCAATGGTCGGGGCGTTCTTTATTGATATTGTCAACGCGCTGGTGATTAAGCTGTACCTGATGCTGCCGATGTTTGCCTGAAATCAGGCGTTGGAATAGCGTTCGGTTTCCGGCATCCAGCGCTCAATTAACGCTGCCGCCTGCTCGGGGTAGCGTTCATGAATGTGGCGGGCGAGGCGCTGAACCTCGGGGATCATGGCCTGATCGCGCAGCAAATCCGCCACTTTGAATTCCGCGTTCCCCGTCTGACGCGTGCCCAGCAGTTCGCCCGGGCCGCGGATCTCCAGGTCTTTTTGCGCAATCACAAAACCGTCGTTGCTGTCGCGCAGCACCTGCAACCGCATCTGGGCTGTTTTTGAGAGCGGGGCTTTGTAGAGCAGGACGCAGTGGGACGCTACCGCGCCACGGCCAACGCGCCCGCGCAGCTGGTGGAGTTGGGCAAGGCCCAGGCGCTCCGGGTTTTCGATAATCATCAGGCTGGAGTTCGGGACGTCCACGCCCACTTCAATGACCGTCGTGGCGACCAGCAAATGCAGCTCGCCCTGCTTAAACGACTGCATCACCGCCTGTTTTTCGGCAGGCTTCATGCGTCCATGAACCAGGCCCACGTTCAGCTCCGGCAGTGCCAGCTTAAGCTCTTCCCACGTGGCTTCGGCAGCCTGCGCTTCCAGCAGTTCCGACTCTTCAATCAGCGTACAGACCCAGTAGGCCTGACGCCCTTCATGGGTGCAGGCGTTGCGCACGCGGTCGATGATATCGCTGCGGCGCGTGTCAGGAATGGCGACCGTTGTGACCGGCGTACGGCCCGGCGGTAGTTCGTCGATGGTGGAGGTATCCAGATCGGCGTAGGCCGTCATCGCCAGGGTGCGCGGGATCGGCGTAGCGGTCATGATTAGCTGATGCGGGTGGAAGCCCTGCTGCAGGCCTTTCTCCCATAATGCCAGACGCTGGTGCACGCCGAAGCGATGCTGCTCGTCGATAATCACCAGCGCAAGGCCGTTAAACTGCACCTGCTCCTGGAAGATGGCGTGCGTGCCGACAATCATCTGCACCTGCCCGCTGGCAATAGCCTCCTGTTGCGCAAGGCGCGCTTTGCCTTTTTGCTTCCCGGCAAGCCAGCCCACTTCAATCCCCAGCGGCGCAAACCAGGCGCGGAAATTATTGGCGTGCTGCTCGGCCAGCAGCTCGGTCGGCGCCATGAGCGCCACCTGTTTACCGTGGGCGATCGCGCGCAGGGCCGCCAGGGCGGCGACCAGCGTTTTACCGGACCCCACGTCGCCCTGCACCAGGCGCATCATCGGCACGTCGAGCGCCATATCGCGTTCGATTTCGGCGGTGACGCGCGCCTGTGCGCCGGTGGGTTTAAACGGCAGGGAGGCCAGCAGCTTATCTTTGAGCTCATCATTCTGACTTAAGGGCTGGGCGTGGAAACGCTGCGCGCCCGCGCGAAGCGCCAGCATGCTCAGGTTATGGGCCAGTAATTCCTCAAGGATAAGACGCCGTTGGGCGGGGTGTTTGCCGCTTTCTAAGTCGCTGAGCTGCAGCGTTGGCGGCGGGCGGTGCAGGGTGCGCAGCGCCTCGGGCAGGCTCATCATGCCCTGCGCCAGCTCGGGCGGCAGCAGCTCGGTAATGGCGCAGGTATCCAGCAGCTCCAGCGCCTGATCGGTGAGCTTACGCAGCGTCGCCTGCTTGATGCCTTCCGTCGTCGGGTAAACCGGGGTGAGCGTCTCCTGCAGCTCCGGCGTGCTGAGATCGCCCTGCACGCGGTACTCCGGGTGGATCATCTCTGCGCCGTATTTCCCGCGTTTGGCTTCGCCATAGGCCAGCACCCTGCGGCCCGTCGCCAGGCTGTTTTTCATCGCCGCGCTGAAGTTGAAAAAACGCATGGTGAGAATGCCGGTGCCGTCGCTGATCTGGCAGGTCATCATCCGGCGCCCGCCGAAGGTGATGTTGCAGTTCAGGACTTCGCCTTCAACGGTGGCGTAAATGGCAGGAAGGAGATCGCCAATCTTATAGAGCTGGGTGCGGTCTTCGTAACGCAGGGGGAGGTGAAGCAGGAGATCCTGAATGGTGTGCAGGCCAATTTTTGCCAGCTTATTGCTTTGCGCCGCGCCCACGCCCGTCAGGCTGTTAAGCGGGATGGCATCCAGCAGGCGGCCTTTCATCGCTTACCCGGCGTACTGCATGGTGGCCCACCACTCGGCATCGGCTTCAATTTCGCCCTGCGCGTTGACGTGGGGGTAAGGCAATTTTTTCTGCTTCGCAACGCGAGCCAGCACCGGATAGCCACCTTCAAACAGCAGGCGCTGCTGTTCCTCTTCCGGCAGCATGCTGTTGCTGCGCTCGTACATCCCGGCGTTCTGACGCTGGCGCTGCGCTTCATACAGAATGAGCGCGGACGCCACGGAGACGTTAAGAGACTGGACCATGCCGATCATCGGAATGATGATGTCCCGATCCGCCAGATCCAGCGCTTCCTGGGTGATCCCGGTTTTCTCCTGACCCATCAAAATGCAGGTCGGGCGGGTGTAGTCGATCTCGCGGAAATCTACGGCTTTAGCGGACAGGTTAGTGGCCAGGATCTGCATCCCGCGCCCTTTCAGGTGCGATACGGCTTCGCCAATGGTGTGATGATTTTTAACAGACACCCAGCTGTTGCTGCCTGCCGCCGCCGAGACCGTATTGCGCATACGGCCATCCGGCCAGACGGCGTGCACTTCATGCACACCGACGGCATCTGCGGTACGAACGATAGCAGAGACGTTATGAGGTTTATGCACCTGCTCCATGCAGACCGTCAGGTCAGGCTGACGCCTGGCGAGCATTTCGCAGATACGTGCATAACGTTGTGAATTCATAAACCTAGTTTCGGTTTCGGGTGACTTTAATCACGTCCGGCATGACGCGGATCTTGCGCATAATATTCGCCAGATGCACGCGGTCGCGAGCGGTCAGACGAATAAAGGCGCTATACACGCGGCCATCTTTCTCTTCCGTATTCAGGCTCTGAATGTTGGACGAAGCCGTGTTGATCGCTGCCGTCAGATTCGCCAGGGCACCCTGGTGGTTGAACATATCCACCTTAATTTCGGTGATAAATTCCTGCGCGGTCTCTTTATCCCACTCGACCGCCATAAACTTCTCGGCTTCTTTCTGATAGCCGCGAATGTTACGACAGGATTCGTGGTGGATAACCAGCCCTTTGCCCGGGCTGACGTGCGCAATAATCGGATCGCCAGGAATTGGACGACAGCATTTTGCGAAGGTGATCAGCACGCCGTCCGCGCCTTTAATCGGCAGGTGTCCGTGGCTTTGCGTGGTTGCCGGCACCGCTGTCGTGTCGCCTTGCTGCAGATTCTTCGCCACCACCACGCTCATGGCGTTGCCGAGGCCAATCTCTGCCAGCAAGTCGTCAAGCGACGTAAGCTTCATGCGCTCCAGCTCACGTTGGACGTTCTCCTGCGGAATTTCAGCCAGCTTACGGCTGCCGCCCAACGCGTGGTTGAGCAGACGACGCCCCAGGCTGACGGAATCATCACGCTTGAGGTTTTTCAGCAACTGACGAATTTTGGCGCGTGCTTTGGAGCTCACGACAAAGTTCAGCCAGGCCGCGTTAGGACGTGCACCCGGCGCGGTAATAATTTCTACCGTCTGGCCGCTGGAGAGCGGCTGAGACAGTGGATAAGGTTGTCTGTCGACGCGCGCGCCGACGCAGGCATGCCCGATATCGGTATGCACGGCGTAAGCGAAGTCGACTGGCGTTGCGCCCGCAGGCAGTTCGACAATGCGACCTTCTGGGGTGAAAACGTAAATCTCATCCGGGAAGAGATCGGATTTAACGCTCTCGATAAATTCAAACGAGCTGCCCGCACTCTGCTGAAGCTCCAGCAGGCTCTGCATCCAGCGCTGGGCGCGGATTTGTGCGGTCGTGCTGCTTTCGCCACCGTGCTCTTTATACGCCCAGTGTGCGGCAACCCCCATCTCTGCCATCTGGTCCATGTCTTCGGTGCGGATCTGCACCTCAACAGGCACACCGTGCGGACCAATCATCGAGGTGTGCAAAGATTGATAGCCGTTCGCTTTTGGAATGGCGATGTAATCTTTCATGCGACCCGGACGCGGTTTGTAGAGGCTGTGCATCTGCCCCAGCACGCGATAACAGGTGTCCGAGTCATGGACAATGACGCGGAAGGCGTAGATATCCATGATCGAGTGAAAACGCTGCTCTTTGAGCACCATTTTGCAGTAGATGGAGTACAGGTGTTTCTCGCGACCGCTGACGCGGCACGGGATCCCCGCTTCCTGTAAGCGCCCTTCGATTTCAGAGAGGATCTTTTGAATCATCTCTTTACGGTTACCGCGTGCGGCTTTCACCACCTCTTTAATCACGCGATAGCGGTTCGGGTACAACGCTTCAAAACCCAGCTCTTCCAGCTCGGTTTTAATGTGATGAATACCTAAACGGTGCGCCAGCGGACTGTAGATTTCGAGGGTTTCACGGGCAATGCGGCGACGTTTATCCGGGCGAAGTGAGCCCAGCGTGCGCATGTTGTGGGTACGGTCAGCGAGTTTGATGAGAATGACGCGGATATCCTGCACCATCGCCATAATCATCTTGCGGAAGTTTTCGGCCTGCGCCTCTTTCTTGTCGCGGAAATTCAGCTTATCAAGCTTAGAGACCCCTTCCACCAGTTCGGCAACGCTTTTGCCAAACAGCTGTTCCATGTCCTGGTAAGTGGCAGGGGTATCTTCGATCACGTCGTGCAGCAGAGCGGCCATGAGCGTTTCGTAGTCGAGTTTCATCTCGGCCAGAATACAGGCCACCGCTACCGGGTGCGTGATATAGGGTTCACCGCTTGAACGTGTCTGGCCCTCGTGAGCGTCACGTGCAACGAGATACGCCTGCTGAAGACGCTTAATCTGGTCTTCAGGCAGGTAGGTTTGAATCAGTTGATTCAGGCTTTCAAACAGATACAAGGGCGACCCGCAGGTTTAATTAACGACGACCTTCAGCAATAGCGGTTACGGCCTGCAGTTCTGCGGCTTCCTGCTCTTGCTGCTCCTGGCGCTCACGCACGTCGAGGATCTGGTTGTTGATCAGACCTTCTTCGATTTCGCGAAGTGCAATAACGGTGGTTTTATCGTTTTCTTCCGGTACCAGCGGATCTTTACCGCCTACCTGCATCTGACGAGCGCGACGCGCGGCGACCAGCACCAGGTCAAAACGGTTACCAATTTTCTCTACAGCGTCCTGAACAGTTACGCGTGCCATACTTAAAATGCTCCACAGGTGAAGAAATGACTGGGCATGATACTGAAAGTGGGTTCAGTCTGCCAACAGTTTGGTGATTAATGCGTCATGTCGCTGCTTCTGGCGGCTCATACGCAGACGTTCTGCACGAAGAATGGTTTTGAGATCGCTCAGTGCGGCATCAAAATCATCATTCACAATAAGGTAATCATATTCCGCGTAATGGCTCATTTCTGCAACAGCCTGTTCCATACGCTTTGCGATCACTTCTTCGCTGTCCTGACCGCGGCCACGCAGACGGCGATCCAGCTCATCTTTCGATGGCGGTAAAATAAAGATACTGCGCGAGTCAGGCATTTTCTTGCGAATTTGCTGTGCGCCCTGCCAGTCGATATCCAGGAACACATTCACGCCCGTGGCCAGAACCTGCTCAATGGTTTCACGCGAAGTACCGTAGTAATTACCAAATACTTCAGCGTGTTCAAGAAACGCGTCTCTGCCGATCATCGCTCTGAATTCGTCGTGATCCACAAAGAAATAGTGTTCACCGTGCACTTCACCCGGACGCGGCTGGCGCGTGGTGTGAGAAACAGAAACCTGTGTGTCGTACAACGGTTGGGTTTTTAACAGTGCCTGAATAAGGCTGGATTTACCCGCGCCACTAGGGGCAGAAACAATATAAAGCGTGCCTTGAGCCATGAGAGTCTTTTGTATGTGTTAACGAAGAAGTCCTACATACGGGCTTATTATACACGTCACCGCCGTGTGACGTAGCCTTTGTCACACTTTTTCCCCTCGATTATTGAATTTTGCGTGCCGTTTTCAGGTTTTATCTGTGGTTTTCAGCAACCAAAAGAAATACTGGATAGCGTCTCGCAATGCGAAACGTTGCCGTTAGCGTTGTTTCAGGCATCCGGGTATACCTCCTGCAACGCAAAGGAGGGGTAGCGATGTGGCGATGGATAAGCGGGTTAATGCTGTTGTGGTGCGGTTATGGCGCGGCGATGTGTCCGGTGTGGTCGCAGGCAAAAGCAGAGAAAGAGATGGCGTCGTTAAGCGCGCAAATCAAACGCTGGGATGAGGCTTACTGGAAGCAGGGCGTGAGCGAGATCAACGACGAGGTTTACGACCAGCTTCACGGGCGTTTAACGCAGTGGCAGCGCTGTTTTGGCAGTGAGCCTTCAGAAGAGAAACTCCCCGCGCTGACGGGGAGCGTAAAACATCCTGTTGCCCATACGGGCGTGCATAAGGTGGCCAGCAAAGAGGAACTGAGACAGTGGATGCGTGCGCGGCAACATCTGTGGCTGCAGCCGAAAGTTGACGGTGTGGCGGTGACGCTGGTCTATCGTGACGGGAAGTTAACCCAGGCCATCAGTCGTGGTGATGGCCTGAAAGGGGAAGACTGGACCGGGAAGGTGCGTTTAGTCCCGTCTGTTCCGCAAAAGCTCACCGGCAAGCTGGCGAACAGCGTCTTACAGGGCGAACTCTTCTGGTTGCGCGACAACCACATTCAGCAGCAGATGGGCGGAATGAACGCTCGTGCAAAGGTGGCGGGGGCGATGATGCGGCAAAAGGATAACTCGCTATTGAGCAAGATCGGCGTATTCATCTGGTCCTGGCCGGACGGACCGAAAGATATGCAGACCTCTTTAGCTGAACTGTCTCAGGCTGGTTTTACGCTGTCGGCACGGTATACGCTTCCCGCCGAATCTGTTGATGGCGTCGAGAAACAGCGCGCGGCCTGGCACGTGACCGCATTACCCTTTGCCACGGATGGCATTGTGGTGCGTTCGGAGGATGAACCTGCTGGCGAAGATTGGTTACCGGGAGAAGGCAACTGGGTCGTTGCGTGGAAATATGCGCCTACAGCCCAGGTTGCTGAGGTGAGTAATATTCATTTTTCCGTGGGGCGAACGGGCAAAATTTCCGTTGTAGCCGCGCTGGAACCCGTGCAACTGGATGATAAACAGGTGCAGCGGGTGAGCCTGGGCTCGGTTGGGCGCTGGCAGATACTGGATATTGCCCCGGGGGATCAGATACAGATCAGCCTGGCCGGGCAGGGTATCCCCCGGTTTGATAAAGTGCTCTGGCGCGGGACGGACAGACATAAACCAGAGCCTCCGGCCTCGCGTTATCATTCGCTTAGCTGTTTCTACGCTTCCCCGGAGTGTATGGAGCAGTTCTTTGCCCGGCTGACCTGGCTCAGTTCAAAGCAGGTGCTTGATATTGAAGGATTAGGCGAGTCAGGCTGGCGTACCCTCTGGCAGGCGCATCATTTTGAACATCTCTTTTCATGGCTGTTATTAACTCAGGCGCAGCTGCAGTCTACACCGGGGTTTTCCTCAGCACGCGGGCTGGCGCTCTGGCACCGATTTAATCTGGTGCGCGAGAAGCCGTTTATCCGCTGGCTCATGGCGTTGGGTGTGCCAATGACGCAGGCTTCGCTGAAGGCGATGGGAGACATATCGTGGCAGAAGATGAGCGGGCGCAACGCAAAGGACTGGCAGGCCCTGCCGGGAACGGGAGAGGAAAAAGCGCGACAAATCGTTAACTGGATGCTCGTGCCTCAGATTGATGTGCTGGCGAAATGGCTCGCTGAACAGCACATCAACGGGTTCTGAAACTAGTGTGCGCTGTGTTTGTAATGAAAAACGGGCAGCCCGAGCTTCAGACGCAGCGCCAGCATGCGGGCCGTAAAGCCAAACAGTAGCGTCGAGATGACCACCACATCATGGTTAGAAACGTAATGCTGCAGGGCGATATAAAGCACCGCTGCCGCAAAGGAGATGCCGGCATACAGTTCTTTTTGAAAGACCAGAGGAATGCGCTTGCAGAACATATCGCGCAGCACACCGCCGAATACGCCCGTGACCACGGCGGCAATGGTGGCGATAACCGGTCCTTCCCCCATATCGAGCGCGATTTGCGCACCGATGATCGAAAAGACGATCAGCCCCAGCGCATCAAGCACCAGGAACAGGCGGCGAAGATGGGGCATAACGGGCGCCACGATGGTGGTTAACACGGCAGCAGTCGCCACAATAATCACGTATTCAGGGTGTTTAACCCAGCCGAGCGGGTAATGGCCAAGCAGGATATCGCGCACGGAACCACCGCCAAGCGCGGTCGCGGTAGCAATAATGATTACGCCGAAGGTGTCCATACGGCGACGTCCGGCGGCAAGCGCGCCGGTCATGGCTTCTGCGGTGATGCCAATGAGATAAAGGATGTGAAGCAGCATAGACCCTCCGGTGTGAACGCGGGGAGGTTAGCGATTTGTGCGCAAGATCACGATTGAGATTTTCTAAGGCGAGTCAGGTTGCCCTATAAAATTTTATTAATTTATCTTGAGCAGGCTTGGTGATAGGCGGTAAAACGTAAAAACGGATGTTGATATGGATTAGAAAAAATAATGGGTGGTGCAGTCGACACCACCCGAAAGGCATTACTCGATGTTCTGAATCTGCTCGCGCATCTGCTCAATCAGCACTTTCAACTCAATCGCTGAATTCGTCACTTCAGCATTGATCGACTTAGACGCCAGGGTGTTCGACTCACGGTTGAACTCCTGCATCATAAAGTCCAGACGGCGACCCACCGCTTCCTTCTTCTTCAGAATGTTGTAGGTCTCTTTAACGTGCGCTTCCAGACGGTCCAGCTCTTCAGCGACATCGATACGCTGCGCCATCAGCACCAGCTCTTGTTCCAGACGGGTGTTTTCCAGCTGAACTTCCGCTTCTTCCAGTTTGGCGACAAGGCGTTCGCGCTGCCACTGCAGCACTTCCGGCATATGGGCGCGGACTTTCGCCACTTCGGTGCTCACGCCTTCAAGGCGCTGCTCAATCATCGCTTTCAGCGCCTGACCTTCGGTTTCGCGGGCAACGATAAAGTCGTCGAGCGTGCCGTCGAGGGCTGCCAGGATTTCAGCGGCAATGGCATCCAGATCCTGCTCACCGGCGGCCATGACGCCAGGCCAGCGCAGAATATCAACCGGGTTGATTTCACCTTCATCGCTCTGCATTTTGACCCAGTTCGCCGCATTCACGAGCTGTTTCGCCAGTTTTTCGTTGAGGATCAGCTCGCCCTGTGCGCTGGCATCAGGCTCAAAGCGCAGGTTACATTCCACTTTACCGCGCGTCAGACGCGTACGAATACGCTCGCGTACAACAGGCTCAAGGCTGCGGAACTGCTCCGGCATACGGAAATACGTTTCCAGGTAACGCTGGTTTACCGAGCGCATTTCCCATGTGGCGCTACCCCAGCTACCCTTGATTTCACGCCGGGCGTAGGCGGTCATACTGCGGATCATAGACATTCCCGTTTTTAAAGGAGAGATGGGGGGATTATAGCTTTCGGGGGCTTCTCAGGATAGGAATAAGCGTCCTTTATCCGTATAATGCGCAGCCACATTCGTTTCAAGCCGGAGAATCCATCATGCGTCCATCAGGTCGTAGCGCCAACCAGGTGCGTCCCGTCATCCTGACCCGTAACTATACAAAACACGCAGAAGGCTCCGTGCTGGTTGAGTTTGGTGACACTAAAGTGCTGTGCACTGCCTCCATCGAAGAAGGCGTTCCGCGCTTCCTGAAAGGTCAGGGGCAGGGCTGGATCACCGCAGAATACGGCATGCTGCCGCGTGCGACCCATACCCGTAATGCCCGTGAAGCGGCAAAGGGTAAGCAGGGCGGTCGTACCATGGAGATTCAGCGTCTGATCGCGCGCGCGCTTCGCGCCGCCGTTGACCTGAAAATCCTTGGCGAATTCACCATCACTCTCGATTGCGACGTAATTCAGGCAGACGGCGGTACGCGTACCGCATCCATTACCGGTGCCTGCGTGGCGCTGGCGGACGCTCTGAACAAGCTGGTTGCGGCCGGCAAGCTGAAAACCAACCCAATGAAAGGCATGGTTGCGGCGGTTTCAGTTGGTATCGTTAACGGCGAAGCGCTTTGCGATCTGGAATACGTTGAAGATTCCGCAGCCGAAACCGACATGAACGTGGTGATGACCGAAGACGGTCGCATCATTGAAGTACAGGGTACGGCGGAAGGCGAGCCGTTCACTCACGAAGAGCTTCTCTCTCTGCTGGCGTTGGCCCGAGGGGGAATCGAATCTATTGTAACGACGCAGAAAGCGGCGTTAGAAAATTGATTTTAAAGGCGACCAATGAGTCGCCTTTTTTTTGCCTGTAAGACAGAAAAACCAAAGGAGCAAATCCATGAAATCGTATCAGCGCCAGTTTATTGAGTTTGCGCTCAACAAGCAGGTACTCAAGTTTGGCGAATTTACGCTGAAATCCGGGCGTAAGAGTCCCTATTTCTTCAACGCCGGGCTGTTTAATACCGGGCGCGATCTGGCATTGTTAGGCCGTTTCTATGCCGAAGCGCTGGTGGATTCCGGGATTGATTTTGACCTGCTGTTTGGCCCGGCCTATAAAGGCATTCCGATTGCGACCACCACCGCGGTGGCGCTGGCGGAACACCATGACCGTGACGTGCCGTACTGCTTTAACCGCAAAGAGGCTAAAACCCACGGTGAAGGCGGGAATCTGGTTGGCAGCCCGCTGCAGGGCCGCGTGATGCTGGTGGACGACGTGATCACCGCGGGTACGGCGATCCGCGAATCAATGGAGATCATTCAGGCCAACGGTGCGACGCTTGCTGGCGTGCTGATTTCTCTTGATCGTCAGGAGCGTGGTCGCGGGGAAATTTCCGCTATTCAGGAAGTCGAGCGCGATTACAGTTGCAAAGTGACGTCGATTATCACTCTGAAAGACCTGATTGCGTATCTGGAAGAGAAGCCTGAGATGGCGGACCATCTGGCAGCGGTACGTGCGTACCGGGAAGCGTTCGGGGTGTAGTTAAATTGCCCGGTGGCGCTACGCTTAACGGGCCTGCGCATTTCGTAGGCCCGATAAGGCGAAGCCGCCACCCGGCAACGGTGTTACTGCAACTGAGCAGCCACTAACGGCCAGCGGGCGTCAAAATCGTCCGTTGGACAGTATTTGAACTCGCTGCGCACAA
Organism: Enterobacter sp. NFIX59; assembly: GCF_900113755.1. Taxonomy (NCBI): domain Bacteria; kingdom Pseudomonadati; phylum Pseudomonadota; class Gammaproteobacteria; order Enterobacterales; family Enterobacteriaceae; genus Enterobacter; species Enterobacter sp. NFIX59. The sequence goes on from NZ_FOQN01000006.1 coordinate 137,025, forward strand.
AACGTGAGAGCATGCCTTCGCAAAACGCCAGAATCTGGCTTGCCAGCAGCGTTTCATCAATGCTGTAACCTTCGCCTTCGCGCATTTTCTTTTCGCGCAGTACCTGGCGCAGCTGAGCTTCAATGCGTTCGAAAAGCTGGTTAATGCGGCCCTGTAGTCTGTCCTGCTCAAACATCAGCGCGTGGCCGGTGAGGATACGAGTTAAGCCCGGATTGCGTTCACCGAAGCCCAGGATTAACAGCACAATCAGACGCAGACGCGCGGTGGTGTCTTTTTCGTCTTTCAGAATCAGGTTGATGCGCGTGATCAGGCTGTCTTCAATAAACTCGATCAGGCTGTCGAACATCCGGGTCTTGCTCGGAAAATGACGGTACAGCGCCGCCTCAGACACGCCCACAGAGGCGGCCAGTTTAGCGGTGGTGATGCGTTGACTGCCATCGCTGGATTCAAGCATCAGAGCCAGAGATTGAAGTATTTCTTCGCGACGATTCCTTTTCGCGGTTTGTTTTTCTGCCATGTTACAAAATACCCCTGAAAATAAGCACTTGCCAGGCTGGCATCCACACAGCGACCGCAAACGGGCGTTTGCGGTTTGTTATTGCATTATGACGCTGTGAGATACGTGTCTGTCGGGCCGTTATTTGCGCCCGGAATGGCCGAAGCCGCCTTCGCCGCGGTCGGTGGCGTCAAAGTCTGCCACCAGGTTAAATTCTGCCTGTACCACCGGTACAAAGACCATCTGTGCGATACGCTCACCCGGTTCAATGGTGAAGCTGTCCTGACCACGGTTCCAGACGGAGACCATCAGCTGACCCTGGTAGTCGGAGTCGATCAGGCCGACCAGGTTCCCCAGCACAACGCCGTGCTTATGGCCCAGACCAGAACGCGGCAGGATCACCGCCGCCAGCGACGGGTCAGCAATGTGAATGGCCAGGCCAGTTGGAACCAGGGTAGTGGCACCCGGAGCCAGTTCTACGGCGTCATCGAGACAGGCGCGCAGGTCAAGACCGGCAGAGCCGGAGGTGGCATAGGTTGGCAGCGGGAATTGCTCGCCAACACGCGGGTCCAGAATCTTAACGTCGATTTTTTTCATCATAACGGGTAACGATCTCGTCGAGTAATTGTTGGCCCAGGAGTTCCTTGCGCTCAAGCGGTAAGACTTTATCTCCATCCTGCCAGAAAAGGTGCAGTGCGTTGCTGTCGCTGTTAAATCCTTGTGTGGCCAGCGATACGTCGTTCGCGCAAATCAAATCGAGGTTTTTGCGGGTACGTTTTTGCCGGGCATATTCTTCCACATTATTCGTTTCTGCGGCAAACCCAACAACGTATGGACGGTGGCTTTTTAGTGCGGCGACACCGGCAACAATGTCCGGGTTTTTTACCATTTTTAGTGTTAATTCATCGCCTTGCTTTTTAATTTTAGCCTCGGCGATCGTCTCGGCACGATAGTCTGCGACGGCAGCACAGCCGATAAAAATCTGCTGGCTTTGCGCATGAGCCTGTACGGCGGCTTCCATCTCCAGCGCGGTAGTAACGTCAATTCGCTTCACAAACGCAGGGGTAGGCAGTGAGACCGGGCCGCTCACCAGCGTGACGTTCGCGCCACGCTTCGCAGCGGCGGCGGCAATCGCAAAGCCCATTTTACCGGAGCTGTGATTGGTGATGTAGCGCACCGGATCCAGCGGCTCGCGCGTGGGGCCCGCGGTAATCATGATGTTGAGATGTTGCAGATCGTTGACAGGCGAAAAATGGGCTGCGGCCATATCAACAATCGTCAGCGGGTCAAGCATGCGACCCGGGCCAACATCGCCGCAGGCCTGGCTGCCGCTGTCCGGACCCCAGATAAGCAGGCCGCGTGAGGCCAGCGTCTCCAGATTGTGCTGGGTGGCCGCGTTACGGTACATCTGCTGGTTCATGGCAGGAACGACGGCAACAGGGGCAGGCGTGGCCAGACAAATGGTAGAGACCAGATCGTTTGCCATACCGGCCGCCACCCGGGCGATTAAATCAGCCGTGGCGGGGGCAAGGATAACCAGGTCAGCCCATTTACCCAGCTCAATATGGCCCATCGCGGCTTCGGCGGCCGGATCGAGCAGGCTGTCAGATACCGGGTATCCTGAAACGGCCTGCAGGCTCAGAGGAGTGATAAAGGCTTTACCGCCTTCGGTTATCGCGACCCGCACATCTGCCCCGCGCTCGCGCAGACGACGCACCAGCTCTGGCGCTTTGTAGGCAGCAATGCCGCCGCTCACGCCAAGAACGATTTTTTTACCGGCCAGGCTCATCATGATTCTTTCCTGTTGGGTTTCACCAGAGAGCAGGCATTTTATCACAATCCCCAAAGCGGGGTGATTTTGTCCTTCGACCACTTTGCGAGGCTCTACGCAAGAACGCAACGTGGCCGTCGAGCGCCGGATTGGCGTGTGGCAGCATGCGGTTAAAAAAAGGAGAAAGAGCATGGAAGAAGAGGATGAGCAGCTGCTGCCGCGCGAAAAACTGCTGCGCTATGACGTCACCCTGTTAAAAGATGATGAACTGCTGGCGCTCTTTTTACGTACCGGAACGCCCGGAAAAACGGTATTTACGCTGGCAAAAGAGCTGATAGCACGTTTCGGTTCGCTGTACGGTTTACTGACCGCCGATCTGGCGCAGTTTACGCACGTTGAGGGGATCGGCGTGGCGAAATATGCCCAGCTGCGGGCCATTGCCGAACTTGCCCGCCGTTTTTACAATGTCCGCATGGAGAAGGACGATCCGATCCTGACACCCGCAATGACGCGCGAATTCCTGCAAAGCCAGTTAACCGATATTGAACGCGAGATCTTTATGGTGATCTTTGTTGATAACAGAAATCGGGTGCTGAAACATAGCTGTCTCTTTGCGGGCACATTGAGCCACGTTGAGGTGCATCCGCGTGAAATTGTGCGGGAAGCGATAAAAGTGAATGCAGCAGGCGTGATCCTCGCGCATAATCACCCCTCTGGCTGTGCAGAACCGAGCAGAGCGGACAAAGAAATCACCGAACGCATTATCAAATGCTGTCAATTCATGGACATTCGTGTGCTGGACCATCTGATAATTGGCCGCGGTGAGTACATTTCTTTCGCAGAACATGGCTGGATTTAGGCTATTTCTCGCGATCCATCGGGATCTTTGTCTGTTCGGGACTTGAGCACACCGCCGAGTCAGCGTATACTACGCCACCTTTGAGAATCTCGGGTTTGGCATTTGGGCCTGGCAATCGAGAGTTCACTTAGAACTATGCGATGACCGGGCTGTAAAGCCTGACGAGGCGCCGATACCCCATACGAAGCTCGAGCTAATTTGATTTTTGGAGAAATAGACATGTCCCGAGTCTGCCAAGTTACTGGCAAGCGTCCGGTGACCGGTAACAACCGTTCCCACGCACTGAACGCGACTAAACGCCGTTTCCTGCCGAACCTGCACTCTCACCGTTTCTGGGTTGAGAGCGAGAAGCGTTTTGTCACCCTGCGCGTATCTGCTAAAGGTATGCGTGTAATCGATAAGAAAGGCATCGATACAGTTCTGTCCGAACTGCGTGCCCGTGGCGAAAAGTACTAAGTACTTAAAGAGGAAATAAATCATGGCTAAAGGTATTCGCGAGAAAATCAAGCTGGTTTCTTCTGCTGGTACAGGTCACTTCTACACCACCACGAAGAACAAACGTACTAAGCCGGAAAAACTGGAACTGAAAAAGTTCGATCCAGTTGTACGCCAGCACGTACTGTACAAAGAAGCTAAAATCAAATAATTTTAGTCTCCTTGTATCGAAAAACCCCGCAACTGCGGGGTTTTTTGCATTCTGTATCTCAACGGAGGAACCATGCCTGAATTACCTGAGGTAGAAACCAGCCGTCGCGGCATTGAGCCCCATCTGGTCGGCGCGACGATTCTTCACGCGGTGGTCCGCAACGGACGTCTGCGCTGGCCGGTGTCCGATGAGATCCATGCCCTGAGCGATCAACCCGTCCTTAGCGTGCAGCGTCGCGCGAAATATCTGCTGCTGGAGCTGCCCGACGGCTGGATTATTATCCACCTGGGGATGTCCGGGAGCCTGCGCATCCTTACCGAAGAACTGCCTGCTGAAAAGCACGACCACGTCGATCTGGTGATGAGCAACGGCAAAGTGCTCCGTTACACCGACCCACGGCGCTTTGGCGCGTGGCTGTGGACGAAGGAGCTGGAAGGACATAACGTGCTGGCGCATCTGGGCCCGGAGCCGCTTTCAGACGCGTTTAACGCGGAATATCTCAAGGCGAAGTGCGCGAAGAAGAAAAGCCCGATTAAGCCCTGGCTAATGGATAACAAGCTGGTGGTCGGCGTTGGGAATATTTATGCCAGCGAATCGCTGTTTGCGGCCGGGATCCATCCCGATCGGCTGGCCTCTTCGCTGTCGGCGGAGGATTGTGAGCTGCTGGTCCGGGTAATTAAAGCCGTATTACTTCGCTCAATTGAGCAGGGCGGGACAACGCTGAAGGACTTCCTGCAGAGTGACGGCAAGCCGGGCTATTTTGCCCAGGAGCTTCAGGTGTATGGCCGTAAGGGCGAACCGTGCAGAGTCTGCGGCACGCCAGTTATTGCCACGAAGCACGCCCAGCGCGCCACGTTCTACTGCCGTCAGTGCCAGAAATAGGGTTACTTTAGCTTTTCCATCAACGCCTGGTGGACGTTAACCGGCAGGAAATGGGTAACGTCCCCGTGATGACGCGCCACCTCTTTTACCAGCGTGGACGAGATAAACGACCACTCTTTAGAGGGCATCAGGAACACGCTCTCCAGCTCCGGCATCAGGTGGCGGTTCATGTGCGCCAGCTGCATCTCATACTCGAAGTCTGCCACCGCGCGTAAACCACGGATCAGAATATTCGCCTGCTGGGCGCGGGCGAAGTTAGCCATCAGGTCGCTAAACCCGACCACCTCAACGTTCGGCAGGTGCGAAATGGCATCGGTGGCAAGCTGAACGCGCTCGTGGAGATCAAACATCGGTTTTTTGCTGGGGCTGGCGGCAATGGCCAGGATCACCTTGTCGAACATGCACGCTGCACGGGTGATAATATCGAGATGACCGTTGGTGATTGGATCGAAGGTACCCGGATAAATCGCTTTTGTGCTCATGGCTCACGTTTTCTCTGAGTAGCCGCGGCAGAGCGCCCACAGCTCGGTGTATTTGTTGAAAGTATACTGGGCATTCACTACCGCGAGTAACCAGCCCTGCTTACCGTCCAGTACGCCGCCGCGCAGCAGCAGCGTTTTCAGGAACGCGCCCAGCGTGTGGGTAAAGATACCCGTCAGCGAGGCCTTCTTGCCGCGCTGGTGACGCTCCTGCGCCCATGCGGTGGCATAGTTGAGCTGTTTACGCTGGAAGCTGGCGAAATCGCGGCAGGTCAGGTGCAACAGGTCGCCCGTCAGGGGGATCACCTGGGCGTTATCGCAGCTCAGGGATTCATGCACCAGATTATCGTTGTACTGATACCGCTCGCGCTCGTAGAGGCGCATCACGCGGTCAGGATACCAGCCGCTGTGGCGCATAAATCGGCCAAGGAAGTAGTTGCGGCGGGCAATGCTGTATACGGCGCCAGGCTCAGGCGAAGAAAGCACTGCCTGAATGGCCTGCTGAAGTTCTGGCGTAATACGCTCGTCAGTATCGAGCATCAGAACATACTCACCGGTGGCATACCCCTGCGCGCGCTGGCGCTGGATGCCATAGCCTTGCCAGTCAGTGTCGATAAACACTTTTACCCCCGCTGCCCGGGCAACGTCCACCGTGTTGTCCGTACTTCCGGAGTCAAGAATGACTATCTCGTCAGCCCAGGCAACGGAGGCCAGGCAGTCCGGAAGCAGGTCGGCGGCGTTTTTGGCGATCATCACGACCGACAGACGCGTTGACATTAGTGGCTCCGCTGGGGCAGGTAAGGTTGCAGAAGTTGCAGCAAACGGGTCAGGGCACCCTGGTTCTGGTGCAGCACTTCGACCGCATGGCGACCGTACCACAGGCGATAATCTTCGTCGGTCAGAAGGGTCGATACCTCTTTGACTACTGAATCTGCATCGGTCACGGTAATCAAACCATCGGCCTGCTGTAATTTCGCGCAGATATCTTTGAAGTTAAACGTGTGCGGCCCCATCAGCACCGGAATGGCGTGGGCTGCTGGCTCCAGCGGGTTATGTCCGCCACGCTCGACCAGGCTGCCACCGACAAACGCGAGGTCAGCAATGCCGTACAAAAGCATCAGTTCGCCCATCGTATCGCCAATCACCACCTGGGTGCTGCCGGAAGGGATCTCACCGCTGCTGCGCAACGTGAAGCTGAAACCGCCTTTCTGCACCATTTCACGGGCATCTTTGAAACGCTCCGGATGGCGGGGCACGAGGATCAGCAGTAAATCAGGGAAGCTTTCCAGCAGCTTGCGGTGCGCCTGCAGGATGATCTCTTCTTCACCGTCATGGGTACTGGTCGCAATCCAGACCTGACGACGCGGGGCCCACTGGCGACGCAGCGTGATCGCACGGGCAGCGAGCTCAGGGGTAACCGAAATATCAAATTTCAGGCTGCCCGTCACTGCAAGCTGGTTGCGTTTGAGGCCCAGAGAGACAAAGCGTGCCGCATCTTCTTCATTCTGCGCGGCGATCAGCGTGATCTTGCTCAGCAGGCGGCGCATAAATTTACCCAGCTTGCCGTAGCCTTTCGCCGAGCGCTCTGACAGGCGCGCGTTGGCAATCACCAGCGGAATTTTGCGGGCATGCAGGGCGGAAATCATGTTCGGCCACAGTTCGGTTTCCATCACAATCACCAGCTTCGGGCGCACGGTGTTGAGGAAACGATTCATGGCGCAGGGCAGATCGTAAGGGAGATAGACGTGATGGACGTCTTTGCCAAAAGCGGATAACGCGCGCTCCGAGCCGGTTGGCGTCATCGTCGTGACGGTAATTGGCAGAGACGGGTAGCGGTGACGCAGGGCGCGAACCAGCGGGATTGCCGCCAGCGTTTCACCGACAGAAACGGAATGCAGCAAAATACCGTCCGGAGCGACTTTATTGCGGCAGAAGCCATAGCGTTCAGCCCAGCGTTTACGATACGCAGGCGCTTTACGGCTACGAAGCAACAGCCTCAGCCACACCAGTGGCTGAATGATGTAGAGCAGAGCGGTATACAACAATTCCAAGCGATTATCCGTTTTTTTAGTTTCGGCGGGCAAATTCTAAGCATTTAAGCCAGGTAAAGCTATCTCTTATGCCAGATACCGTTTCAAACGGAAATAACGGCGACCCAGCCGCCAGTGCTGGCGCAGTCCACGGGCATTTTTCCAGATGAGTGCCCAGATACCGCGGTCGAACAGTTCACGGATGATTTCGCGTTTTTTGCTGAGATCGCCGATGTTGTTAATAGCGTGCAGAATGCCCAGCCCCTCTTTTGCAATTTGCCACCTGCAGGCCGGCACCCGGCGCACGGCCTCCGGGTAGCGCTGGTTGATAACATCCAGCATTTCCAGGATTTTCATGTAGTGACGGGCGTTACGCATACGCGTGTCATCCGTTCCTGGCGTGTGCGAGACGGAGGCGGAATGAATCAGGTAGTCGTAGAACGTTTCGTCAGTGTACTGCACGCGTTTTGCAGTAAGCAGCACTTCAGTGGTCCACGGGATATCCTGATGACGCAGACCATGCTCAAAGGTGAAACCCTGCTCTTTAATAAACGCGTGGCGATAAATATTCAGCCAGGTAACGTGCAGGAATTTACGCGACGCCAGCGCGCGCTGTAGCCACGTTGGGCCATCCAGCACGTCTGTAGATTGCAGTTTGTCGGACGGGAAGATTTTCTTCGACGGCCTGCCGTCATCGTAGATATACGTGCCGTTGCAGGTAGCCACATCGAGATTGTTATTTTTGGCCATTTCAAGCAGTCGCGGATACATGCCCGGATAAATGACATCGTCGATATCCGGGAACGCGACGTACTCGCCTGTCGCTTGCGCCAGACCCGTATTACGGGCCGCCGAGACGCCCTGGTTCGCCTGGTCAATGACCTTGTAGAACGGGAATTCTCCGGCGTACTGCGCAATGATGGCCGAGGAGTTGTCACTTGACCCGTCGTTCACAACGACCAGTTCCAGACTGTCCAGATGTTGAGCTTTGATACTGTCGAAAAATGCGCTGAGGAATTTTTCACCGTTATAGACGGCGACTACAAGGCTCAATAAAGGTGTGTCGGACATGCTTTCTCCGTTGTGTTCAGGGCAGGCCACCCAATATGGTGATACCATTCGTGCTGTATTATATCTGGTGGATACTAAAAACATATGCCTGGAGGGACAAAGATCCTGCCAGGCGGCAAATTAGCGTCACGCGGACGAGATTCTTAACAGGAAATGTATGCATATTGTTCACACTGAAGCAGACGGTGGCAAAGGCGGACAGCCTCTGCGCATTATCAACGAATCGCTTGGGATGATTCAGCGTGGCCATCAGGTTACTCTCCTTTGTCCGGAAACCGCGCCGCTGCATGCGCTGGCGCGCAATGCCGGATTGACGGTTGTCACGATGCCGTTGAAGCGCAAGAACCTTAAAAATCTGCGGTTGCTGCGTCGCTGGCTGAAGGATAACCGTCAGTCGATTGACGTTATCAACAGTCACAACTCTGCCGATACATGGCTGGTGGCGCTGGCGAATCTGACGCTCGCCAACCCTGTGCCGCTGGTCCGCACCCGTCATGCGTCAGGCGTACCGCGCAACAACTGGACGACACGCTGGCTGTTCCGCACGGCCTGTGCACATATCGTGACCACGGGGGAGGCGTTGCGTCATCAGGTGGCAAATATTGGCGTGCCGATGTCCCAGAGTACCTCGGTGCCAAGCGGTGTCGATACGCAGCGTTTTCACCCGGGAGATAAGCACGAAGCCCGCGCGCATTGTGGCCTGTCCGGAGACGATTTCTGGCTGGGCGTGGTGTCGCATTTGCGCCCGAACAAAGGCCATAGCGTACTGTTGCGCGCCCTGGCGAAAATCGACAATCCACACATCAAGCTGGCGATTGTCGGCGAAGGCCCGCACAAGGCGACGCTGGAACAGGAAATCGCCGCGCTGGGATTACAGCAGCGCGTGGTCATGGCGGGACATCAACCCGATCCGGAACGCTGGTTTCCGGCCTTTGATATTGCGCTGAGTCCTTCGCACGATATGGAAGGTGTTCCACAGGGCGTACTGCAATCATTAGCCACCCGTATTGCAACTATTGCGACGGACGCCGGTGGAACGGGAGATGCGGTGATTAACGGGCAGACGGGCATTTTAATCGCGCAGCGCGACGAAAACGCACTGCACGATGCCATAATGAAACTCTATGACGACTCAGCCCTTCGCGAGACGCTCGCGCAACAGGGGTATGACTATCTGAGTACACATTTTACCCGCGAATGTATGCTGGACGCGATGGAGAAGGTCTTCTCCGATGCGGCTCAGCGCAGCAGATCGCGATAAAGTGCCTGCAGCTCTTTCGCCATTCTGTCCAGGGTGAAGGGCTCCGCAGTTGCACGCGCAGCAGCGGAGTAATCGACACCCTGTTCACGGCCTTTCAGCCATTGAGATATGGCCTGCTGGTAGCCTTCGCTGTCCAGCGCATCACGCACCCAGCCGTTTTTACCCTCGTTTATCCACTCCGCCGCACCGCAGCCGTGGCTGGTAAGCAGCGGCAGACCGCAGGCCAGCGCTTCCACGCAGACGTTCGGGAAGGGATCGTAAAGCGTCGGCAGGATCAGAGCATCAGCCGTCCCATAGACTTCGCGCACGTTGGCAACGGGTCCCAGGAACTTCACGCGTGAGGAAACCCCCAGTGCCTGTGCCAGTTTTTCAAACTTCCGCGCATGTTTATCGCGTCCGGCAATTAGCAGCCAGACGTCAGAGTGCGGCACAATGGCGCGTAGCGCGGTGGCGACACCTTTACGGCTGAAACCTGACCCAACATACGCCAGTACCGGTGCGTTACGGGGAATGCCCAGTGCATCACGCTGCGAAAGGGCGCGGACCTCAGGGCTAAACTGAACGGTGTCTACGCCGTTGTAGATCACCGTCAGCTTGTCTTCCGACAGCCCGAAGCGACGGGCAATATCATCGCGCACCATCTTCGAATTACAGATCACCTTGCGCAGCTGCGGATGGGTAAACATCTGCGTCTCAGCCTGCAGAATGTAGCGGTGATAGCGGCTGAGAGATTGCGCCCAGCGCGCCAGTGGCGAGAGGATGCGGCCATATTGCTCAAGCCAGGCGGCGTGAACCCCGTCACCGGCCCGGAAAATGGTCGCTCCCGGTATGCGCTCGTGGCTTTGCACAATATCAAACTGCGCAAAATGCGAAGCGGCTTCGGTGGCAAAGCCGGATTCACGGGCGATACGGTTACGGAACGGCGGATTGACCGTCAGCGTTTTCCAGCCGGTGGCGTCTTCCCACTGGCGGGCAATCAGCGTCACGTCCAGGGACGTGTCCTGCGACAGCACGTTAAGCGCGCGCGAGACGAAACGTTCTGCACCACCGTTGGGGTTGTAGGTTTGTCGGACTATCGCCAGCTTCATGCAGGATTTTCCAGGAGCATCGTGTCGATGGCGCTCAGCACCTGCTGTGGGGTGATGGCTGTGATGCAGTCTGAGACACCGCTGTCTCCGCAGCCCGCTTTACCGCACGGCTGGCAGGTAAACCCGGCAACGATTACGCGATAGTTCACCCCCCACGGTGCCCACTTGATGGCGCCGGTAGGGCCAAAGATGGCGACGGTCGGGGTACCGACGGCGCTTGCAAGGTGCATCGGCATGGAGTCCACACCGAAATAGACCCGCGCGTGCTTCATGAGCGCGCCCAGTTCTTTCAGGTTCAACTGACCGCTCAAATCAAAGACCGGCTGGGTGAGCGCAGCGCGCAGCTCGTCCATGTAGGCCTTCTCTTCTTTTGACGGTGCGGCGGAAAGGATAATTGGCAAGCCGCGCGCCGCCAGGTTATCAATGGTCGCTGCCAGCTTTTTGATATCCCAGGCCTTAAACATCCAGCGCGAGGTCGGGTGAACCAGAATGTAGGATTTACTCGTGAGCCCAAACCCGGCCAGTTTTTCGGCCACAGAGGCTTCTGCCGCGTCACCAGGCACAAAAAGCGTATGCTTGTCTTCGTCGGACTGGGGATGAATACCAATCCGGCGCAGGGCGTCAAGATTGACCTCCACCATATGGCGGCTGTTGTCCTGAATCGCCGGGTAGAGAGTGGTGAATGACTTCACCCAGCGACGACGCGCCAGCCCCCCGCGTTTATCCGGCCTGAAGCCGACGGAGACGCGCGGCTTCAGGCGACGCGCCAGGCGCGCGCCGTGCCAGTGTTCGGTCAGATTAATCAGCACGTCATACTGACGGTCTTTCAGGGTATTCAGCAGGGCGCGGTAAAGGCGGAATTGTTCGAACCACCCCTTTTTGCGCCAGTTGCGCCCAATAGTATGGACCTGGTCGATATGCGGGTGGCTGGTCAGCATCGCCTGCGTGTCGTCATAGACCAGCGCGTCGACCTCCACGTTGGGCCAGTTCTTTTTCAGCACGGTAAAAACCGGCGAGGTAAGCAGAACGTCACCGTGGTGACGCAGCTTAATAATCAGCACGCGCTTTGGCGGGCGCTCCGCTGAGAAAAAATCAGACATAGGCTCTCTCTGCTGCCAGCAAAGGCTCTAATTGCGCAAATACCGCAGCGGCGCTGAGATCGCTCAGCTGCGATGAGTGTTCCGGGCGGCAGATATACTGATTTTTTCCATAGCCGCCGATCAGGCCCGGGTCCGTTGGGCCGTAAAGCGTGATGTTAGGACGGTCCAGCGCCGCCGTCAGGTGGCTGAGGCCCGTATCCACGGAGACCACAGCCGTAGCGCCTGCCAGCGCCTGAGCGACGCCGTCAAGTTTCATGCGTGGCAGAACGTCCACGTAATCAAACCCTTCTGCCAGACGTTTGGCCCGTGCCTCTTCGTGCGGTGCGCCCCACGGGAGTTTAATACGCAGCCCCGCGCTTGCCAGCAGGCCGATCAGTTCGCGCCAGTACGCTTCCGGCCAGTGCTTGTCATCGCGGGTTGTCGCGTGAAGGAAAATCAAATAAGGGTCGCTTTTCTGCGATGAGGCGTGCAGGAAATGCCGGGAAATTGCATAGTCGCCCTGGGTTTCCGGTTTCGCATAGCCCAGACTTTTGGCAAACAGCTCGCGGGTACGTTCCACCGCATGCTGTTGCTTTGCGATGTGATGACGACGGTTATAAAACAGGCTCGCCAGCGGTTCGCGGGCGCTGTGCCAGTCCATCCCGTGCTTTACGCCGTGTGCCAGACGCGTTACCAGCGCGGCGCTTTTCACCAGCCCCTGGGCGTCGATGATGGCGTCGTAACGCTGTGCCTGCACCGCCTCACGGAAGGCTTTGCGTTCGGCTTTAATCGGCGCGGAGAACCACGCTTTGCGCCAGCGGCGAATCGCCACCGGGATCACGCGGTCAACCGCTTCATGCCAGGTGGGGATCTGCGCGAAGCCTTCCTCCACCACCCAGTCAAAACGAATGCCGGGAATGGCCCGCATGGCATCCGTCAGTGACGGCAGCGTATGCAGAACATCGCCCATCGAAGAAGTTTTAACGATCAGTACCCGCATTCGTTATCCTTCTTCGCTCAACAGCAGCTCGTTAAGCTCTTCGAGAACGCGCGCTGGCGTAATGTCGATCAGGCTCTGATGGTAGCCTTCTGCGGCATCGCCTTTGCGCACTTTGTGGTAGCCGGTGATCAGGCGGATGACGCGCGCTTTATGAGAAAGCGGGGGCGTGAAGTCCGGGCTACTTGGGCCATACAGCGCCACCAGTGGGCGGTTGAGCGCAGCGGCGACGTGCATCAGGCCAGAGTCGTTAGTGACCACCGCTTTACAGGCGGCAATCAGGATAACAGCCTGTTCAAGCTGCGTTTCTCCTGCCAGATTGCGGCACCAGGCCTGCTGCTCGTTGCTCAGCGTGGCGAGAATTTCGTTGCCAGCCTCGTGATCTTTTGCCGAACCGAACAGGACAATCTGGTAGCCTTCGTCAATCAGCTGTTTCGCCAGCTCCGCATAGTGATAGTGCGGCCAGCGTTTTGCCGGGCCGAACTCGGCGCCTGGGCAGAAGCCAATCATCGGGCGTTCAGACGAAAGACCAAACGTGCTGCAGGTCTGGGATTTTTCACCGTCGTTAACCTGAAGCTGTGGCCAGAGCAGCGGCTGCGGCAGATCTTTCGCGCTGCGCATCACGCCTTTGTCATAGGCCAGCGCCACATAGCGCTCCACCATCAGCGGCCAGGCTTCTTTATCCAGCACCCGCGCATCGTTCAGCAGACCGTAGCGCATTTCACCGCGCCAGCCGGTGCGATGTGGGATGCCCGCAAAGAAGGGCACCAGGGCGGATTTAAAGGAGTTTGGCAGGACATACGCGCGATCGTAGCGCTTCTCGCGCAGGCTATGACCGAGCTTGCGGCGTTCGCCGATTTCCAGCGCCCCGTGGCCGAGTGGCATCGGGATGGCTTCATTCACTTCCGGCATACGCGATAACAGCGGACGGCACCATGCGGGTGCCATCACGTCGATTATCGCCTGGGGATAACGCGCCTTGAGCGTGCGATAGAGACTTTGCGACATCATCATGTCGCCCACCCATGACGGGCCGATCACCAGAATTCTCATACTTACGCGTCGCGGTTCAGCCAGGCCATATATTCCGTTACGCCTTCGGCAACGGTCTTGAACGGCTTGTCGTAGCCTGCGGCGCGCAGGTTGGTCAGATCGGCCTGCGTGAACGCCTGATAACGGCCTTTCAGTTTTTCCGGGAACGGAATGTACTCGATGCTGCCTTTTTTGTGATACGCCAGCGTGGCGTCAGCCACTGCCTGGAAGGATTCCGCACGGCCGGTACCGAGGTTGAAGATGCCGGACACGCCGTTTTCCCAGAACCACAGGTTTACGGCCGCCACGTCGCCCACGTAAACGAAGTCGCGCTTAAAGCCGTCGCTGCCTTCGAACAGTTTAGGGCTTTCTCCGTTATTCAACTGGGTGTTCAGGTGGAACGCCACGCTTGCCATGCTGCCTTTGTGGCCTTCACGCGGTCCATAGACGTTGAAGTAACGGAAACCAACGATCTGTGAGTTCGCTTCTGGCAGAACCTGACGCACGTACTCGTCGAACAGGAATTTAGAATAACCGTAGACGTTCAGCGGCTGCTCATATTCGCGGGATTCGATGAAGTCCGAGGTGCGGCCGCCGTAGGTTGCCGCGGAGGAGGCGTACAGGAACGGAATCTCACGCTCCAGGCAGTAGTGCAGGATCTCTTTAGAGTACTGATAGTTGTTGTCCATCATGTACTTACCATCCCACTCGGTGGTGGAAGAACACGCACCTTCGTGGAAGATGGCTTCGATCTCGCCGAACTCTTCGCCTGCCATAATCTGGATAAGGAAGTCTTCTTTATCCATGTAGTCAGCGATGTTCAGATCCACCAGGTTGACGAACTTAGTGCCATCTTTCAGGTTGTCAACCACCAGGATGTCGGTGATGCCTTTGTCATTGAGAGCCTTAACAATATTACTGCCGATAAAGCCTGCGCCGCCGGTAACGATGATCATAACTGTAACCTTTGAAGTGTGGAGCCCGGGGACAATCCCGGACGCTAATGTCTCTATCATATCATTAGTATGGCTGCCCTTCAGCCATTCACCTTCACAGTGCAGGGGTACGCGTGATTTATGCTGCAAAAACGATAAGAGATGACGTGTCATCTCGTCATGAACTATAGGTTTGGGTAATATGTCCCGAAATTTGCCGAGTCTGGAGAATTGCAATGCGTGGTGATTTTTACAAACAGTTAAACAGCGACCTCGACACCGCACGTGCGGAAGGGTTGTTCAAGGAAGAGCGTATTATCACGTCTGCCCAGCAGGCGGACATCACCGTTGCCGACGGCAGCCATGTGATTAACTTTTGTGCGAACAACTACTTAGGTCTTGCGAATCATCCTGAGCTGATTGCCGCTGCAAAAAACGGCATGGACACCCACGGTTTCGGCATGGCCTCCGTACGCTTTATCTGCGGTACCCAGGACAGCCACAAGCAGCTTGAGCAAAAGCTGGCGAGCTTCCTCGGAATGGAAGACGCGATTCTGTACTCCTCCTGCTTCGACGCCAACGGCGGTCTGTTTGAGACCCTGCTCGGCGCAGAAGATGCGATTATCTCCGACGCCCTGAACCACGCCTCCATCATCGACGGCGTACGCCTGTGTAAAGCGAAGCGTTTCCGCTACGCCAACAACGACATGGTTGAACTGGAAGCGCGCCTGAAAGAGGCTCGTGAAGCGGGTGCTCGCCACGTACTGATCGCCACCGACGGCGTGTTCTCCATGGACGGTGTGATCGCTAACCTGAAGGGCGTGTGCGACCTGGCAGACAAATACGACGCGCTGGTGATGGTCGATGACTCTCACGCGGTGGGCTTTGTCGGCGAAAACGGCCGGGGCTCCCACGAATACTGCGACGTCATGGGCCGCGTGGACATCATCACCGGTACGCTGGGCAAAGCGCTTGGCGGCGCATCCGGCGGCTATACCGCCGCGCGCAAAGAGGTGGTTGAGTGGCTGCGTCAGCGCTCTCGCCCGTATCTGTTCTCCAACTCCCTGGCGCCGGCGATTGTTGCCGCCTCCATCAAAGTGCTGGAGATGGTGGAGTCTGGCGCTGAGCTGCGCGACCGTCTGTGGTCCAACGCCCGTCTGTTCCGTGAAAAAATGAGCGCCGCAGGTTTCACCCTGGCCGGTGCTGACCACGCGATCATTCCGGTGATGCTGGGTGATGCGGTCGTCGCGCAGCAATTTGCCCGCGAACTGCAGAAAGAAGGTATTTACGTCACCGGGTTCTTCTTCCCGGTGGTGCCAAAAGGTCAGGCGCGTATCCGCACCCAGATGTCTGCGGCGCATACGCCTGAACAAATTGAACGTGCGGTGGAAGCCTTTACCCGCATCGGCAAACAGCTGGGCGTCATTGCCTGAGGACGTGTGATGAAAGCGTTATCCAAACTGAAAGCGGAAGAAGGGATTTGGATGACCGACGTGCCGGAACCGGAAGTCGGTCATAACGATCTGCTGATCAAAATTCGTAAAACGGCTATCTGCGGTACTGACGTTCACATCTACAACTGGGACCAGTGGTCGCAGAAAACCATTCCGGTACCGATGGTTGTCGGTCACGAATATGTCGGCGAAGTGGTGGGCATCGGCCAGGAAGTAAAAGGTTTCAAAATTGGCGACCGCGTCTCCGGTGAAGGCCATATTACCTGTGGTCACTGCCGTAACTGCCGCGGCGGACGTACGCACCTGTGCCGTAATACCATCGGCGTGGGCGTGAACCGTCCGGGCTGCTTCGCGGAATACCTGGTGATCCCGGCCTTTAACGCCTTCAAAATCCCGGACAATATTTCTGACGATCTGGCCTCCATCTTCGATCCGTTCGGCAACGCGGTACACACCGCGCTCTCCTTCGACCTGGTCGGTGAAGACGTGCTGGTCTCCGGCGCGGGCCCAATCGGCATTATGGCGGCAGCCGTGGCGAAGCACGTGGGTGCGCGCAACGTTGTGATCACCGATGTGAACGAATACCGTCTGTCTCTGGCGCGCAAAATGGGGGTCACCCGCGCGGTGGATGTCTCGAAAGAGAGCCTGACCGACGTGATGGAAGAGCTGGGCATGACCGAAGGCTTTGACGTGGGCCTGGAGATGTCCGGTGCGCCGCCGGCGTTCCGCACCATGCTCGACACCATGAACCACGGCGGTCGTATCGCGATGCTGGGCATTCCGCCGTCGGATATGTCTATCGACTGGAACAAAGTGATCTTCAAGGGGCTGTTCATCAAGGGCATCTATGGCCGCGAGATGTTTGAGACCTGGTACAAGATGGCGGCGCTGATTCAGTCCGGTCTGGATCTGTCCCCAATTATTACTCACCGTTTCTCCATCGATGAGTTCCAGCAGGGCTTCGACGCGATGCGTTCCGGCCAGTCAGGGAAGGTGATCCTGAGCTGGGAGTAACCTGTCTGCTGGCATCACTTTTACGGGTGCCAGCGCTCTTTCTTAGCGGTTTGACTTTCCAGAAGTTACTTGTTAACTTCTGGCGAAATTTCATCCATTCTGTCTTCTCCGCACGTTCATTCTTGCAATCAAAATGATTTCGTCAGGAAAGATATTGCCAGGCTAATCAGGTCATTATGTCCACACTGTTTTCACAGAAGTTGGTTGAGACACCTTCGCGATTTACCGCTTTCTTTACTGTCGTTATTTCTCTGCTAATAGTCATTGGCGTTAATATTATACATGCTAAATATAATGCGGTGATTAACCGCACGTTGGTTTTCGCGCTGATATTGCTGACATTAAAATGTATAAACAATAAATTAATCAGGAATGTACTGGCGATTATTTTATTAATTCCGGTTGCAGCAGATATTACTTTACAGCTATACGCCTGGAGTAATTTCAATTCTGCGTTTAGTTATGGTTTTGCGCTGAGCGTACTCAATACGACACCGGGTGAAGCAAGTTCGATGCTCGGTTTGTACTGGCGGGATTGCCTGATCTTTATCGCCCTGTCCGCGTTGTTCATTTATACCGCGAATACCGGCAAATGGCCTGTCGCGCCGCGTTTTCGTCGCTGGCCCGCCGTTGCGCTTGCCGTCACGCTGCTGGCTTTTTATGGTCAGGCCTTGCAGCATCAACTCAGGAAAAGCAGCGTCGAAAGCCTGGCACAGCGCGTGGTTCAGGCGACGCCTGTTAGCACATCAAAAGTCTTTATGCAGGCCATCGAAGATAATGCCGTGGTTGCCAATATCGGCAACAACATTCCTGATTATAAAATCACGTTATCCGATTCCGGCATCGAAAACTATGTGCTGATCATTGGTGAGTCTGAGCGCACGGCAAATATGAGTATCTATGGTTATCAACGAGATACTACTCCAGAGCTGGAAAAGCAAAAATCGCAGCTCTTACTGTTCCGCAATGCCGTTACGCCTGCACCGGTCACGATTATGGCGGTACCGCTGGCGTTAACCGCGGATACTGTGAATGCACGCGATCCGCGTAAGTATGGCGATAACGTCATCAATATCGCTAATAAAGCGGGATATGATACGTACTGGTTTAGTCGTCAGGGTAAAGGAGGGGCGCATAATAACGTCATTACCGGCATTGCTCTGAACACGAAACAGCATGAATGGATTGACGGGGGCTACGACGAAGACCTTTTGCCGCTGTTGCAGAATGCGCTTAAAGCGCCGGGCAAGAAATTAATTGTTCTGCATTTGTACGGAAGTCACGAACCTTCCTGTCGACGCTTCCCTGCCAGCCAGGCGGTTTTGCACGGTGATAATGAAGCCGATGACTGTTATGACAACTCTGTGCGATATACGGATACGTTGATGGGCAAGGTCTTTAGCCTTCTGGAAAACTCGCGCTCATCCGTCATGTATTTCTCCGATCATGGCCTCATTCGCGATCCGAAGCGTGCAGTCGCTTACTCCCACGGTAACGTTAATCCTCCGCGAGAGGCGCTGCATATCCCGGTGTTTATCTGGTACGGACATCAGGTGGATTCTGGTAAGCAATATACCGGAGATTACAATACCGTATGGTCAGCTGATGATATTAATACGCTGGCAGAGCTGTGGCTTGGGATCCATCGCCAGGGGGAGCCTGTCCAGTCGGTACAGTCCTGGCTTACCGGTTACAATAAGAACGTTTCCGTGCTGGACACGACCGGGAAGTCCTATGACTGGCGTAATATTCGTTAACACTGGTGCGATAAACTTGCATTTAGCAGTGTGCTAGCCTGCTTTGCCTTCTTAGTAAATGGAATAATGATGATTAATGTAGAACGAGATAAGGTCCAGTTTGCGTTGTTGCAATTACTCTTTGGACTGTGTGCTATCGCTTTTGGTTGCGTAGTTGTTTCACCCAATTTATCTGCCAAAATTTTCGGCCTGGCGGGTGTTACCGCATTCGTTATTTTCTTGTTGGATATTAAAAATTTCAGAAAGAATGATGCATTCTGGCTTTGTCTGGTCCTGTTGATCATCGGGATTTGCGATCTGGTCTGGTATCGAATGTATAAGGTTGATAGTGCGGCGATCAACTCATATCGCGCTTATCTTGAAGTCGGGAAAATCTGCCTGTTCGGAGCATTTTCCATCTTCGTGTTTGTGAACCGTAATCAGCTCAAAGTAGGTAGCAATAAGATTCATATGCTGCTGGCTATCGCATTGCAGGTGATGATTGTTGTCTACGCCGGGTACCAGCACCTGTTTCTTGAAAACCAAAGGGTAACGCTCTCCCTTGCTGGTGGAGCTGATGCAACAGGAGCTGCCTATACCATTGCGTTTATCTCGTTCTATACGATTCTGGTGCTACAACACAGTTCAAGTCGATGGAAAGAGCTGTTTATACTCGCGCACTTCTTTATTACTTTCCTGGTACTGGTGGCGACAGAAACGCGGGCAGCTATTTTGACCTATCCGATTATTTTCTTCGGCTTGATGGTATTTAAGCTGTACCGGGACAAGCATATTCCGTGGAAGGGGGTGTCTGTTTTTCTGATCGCTTTGCTGGCAGGCGCATTTATGATGAAAGACAGTCTGACACAGCGTTATAATGACTTTAATAATGACATCGCTTCCTATGATAAAGCGAACAGTGCCACTTCTGTTGGGGCTCGTTTTGCTATGTGGAAGGTGGGATTAGCTGCATCTAAAAATAGTTATTTATGGCAGTCTACTGATGAGCGAAACGCAAAGATAATTGATGAAGTTAATAAAGATCCAAGCCTGTCAGGTGCACTGGATCACATTCGTGGTCATCTTCATAATGAAATCGTTGAAACGCTTTCTGTAAAAGGTCCTTCAGGCGTTATTCTCTATATTCTGTTTGTTATATCGCTTGGCTGGTATGCATTACGTATCCGTAAAAGTATTATTCTTTTCGCTTTCCTGGTCTCGATTGTTATGTTCGGAGTAGGTGGCGTGATGTTCTATTCAAAAACAACCCCTGTAGCCTGGATGCTGACGTTGATAATGTCGATTGTTTTCCTTGAACAGAACAAACACCATAAGGTCATTAAGTAATCGTTTTGATTCTCCATCGGGAAAAAGGTATTCTCCCGATGGAGAAATACCTTTTACCAGACGAGCATGCCATGAACGAACTGATTTCAGTAATCATCACCACCTACAACAGAGAGGCGTTGCTGGAGCGCGCAATTCGTTCAGTTATTGCTCAGACATACCCTGCGGTAGAATTGGTTATTGTCGATGATTGTTCTAATGAGCAAACCGCTCAACTTATCGAGCGTATGCGCGCGGAGTGTGAAGCGCGTTTTGTGCATTTCATCTACGAACGTAACGAAAAGAACAGCGGTTCAAACTTCAGCCGTAACCGGGGGTATGCGCTATCGCACGGCGTGTTTGTGACGGGGCTGGATGATGACGATTATTTCCTGCCAGAACGTCTGACGAAACTCGCTGAGCGGTATGATGATAAGTATGCCTTTGTGACGGATACCCCCGCCCGGCTGGATAAAACCCACCGCACTTATCCGGATACTGATGATAAAAGGATAATTGCGCTACAGGATATTTTGTGCGAAAACGTGGTGGGCAATCAGGTCTTGACCACTAAAGAAAAACTATTAGGGGTAGGCGGATTTTCTCCTGAAATTAAACAACAGCAAGATCGCGACGTCTGGATTAAATTAATTCTGAAATATGGTCCAGGTATCAAGTACAGTTTCAGTACGGCGATGGTAGATGCTGAACACGGGAGCGATCGGATTACGTCGCAAGTTAAAAAATACAATGCGTACCGTAAGCTCTATTTTAAATATCGACAGTACATGTCTGAAGTTACTCGCAGTAATAACTTGTTCCAGCTCATGTCTTTTCGTGGGTTTAAATCGACTCGTATGAATTGTTTATTACGAGGGCGTAAAAAAGACGCTAAGTTAAAAATGAAACTGCTTCGTCGTACGCTAAAAGAGCTATTCTGAATTTATTAAGGTGAAATGATGAATCTCAATGCAACGAATAAGCTCATCAAGAAAACCCGACGCTGGCACAAAAAAACGGGTTTTTCTCTTTTTCAGCGTGCGGCCAGCCATTTTGAGCGGAAGAAAAAAGAGACAATTTTTAGCATTATTGATGAACTGCATGTTCAGCCTGACGCTGCGCAACTAACTGAATCGGAACAATCACGCATCATCTGGATCTGCTGGTTCCAGGGGCTCGATAGCGCGCCTGAGTTGGTGAAACGATGCATTGCATCTGTTCAAGCAAACACGCCGGATGCGCAGGTCATTATCCTGACGGATGAGAATATCCCTGACTACCTTACTCTCCCTGAACACATCAAAACGAAATACCAGGCGGGGCTGATTAGTAAGGCGCAATACTCTGATATTGTTCGCTGTTCTCTGCTGTATCAATATGGCGGGATCTGGATGGACGCCACGGTGTTCATGACGAAGCCGGTGCCGGAAACATTTTTTGAGAACACCTTCTCATCACTACGTTTTGATTCACCTGAAAACGCATTGAGCCAGGGTTACTGGACGGCCTATTTTCTTGCAGCCCAAAAGGGATGCTCACTGGTAAAGACGGTTCGGGATATTCTGTATCGCTACTGGCAACACCACGATATCCTGATTGAATACTTCCTGATTGATTACAGTTTCTTATATGCGCGCGAGTGCTATCCGCAGTTTCGTCAGATCATGGATCAACAGCCGGTCACCGGGAATAATCGCTTTCTGATTCGCCAGTTCATCTCAGCGAAACCTGATTTGACGGCCATGGCGATGCTAAATAATGATCCCGTGGGCATTTATAAGCTCTCGCACAAAGAACAATACCAAACTACAGACAACGGCCAGCCGACGTTGTATAGCCAGATCCTCGACGGTTCTTTCGAACTGAAGTGATAAAAAAGCCACCATGACGGTGGCTTTTTTATCGTCAGGCTTTCTTACCCCATCCCTGCCACTGCTGCTGGACGTATTTCACCAGCGTGCTGTTGCTGATGCTGTCTCCGATAACAGAGAAGAAGCGGGTCGCATAGACCGGTTCAGGCGGTTGCTTCGGTACACAGCGCTTCACGCCGCGGAACGGATTACGCGGCGCTGTAGGGACGGGCTGCGCAGAATTCGGTGTGGAGGTATCCACCTGCGGCTCGTTCAGCAGATCGCTCGGACGTACAAGCGTGATATCGGAAGGCAAGGTCGGCAGCATTTGCTGCAGGACGCGAACGGTAGACGGGTGCGGGTGACCGATGGCAATGGCAGAGCCATTACGGCGGGCCAGCTGTACCGCGCGATTGAACTGCATACGAATATCGGCTTCGTTCTGGGTGTCATCCAGGAACACCTTACGCTTAATCACCTTTACGCCCGTTCCCTGAGCGGCGCGCATCGCCTGGCTGTTGCCGATGGTCATGCTGTCGAGGAAGTAGAGGTTATAACGCTCCAGCGCCTGCATCACTTTGAGCATCCCGTACAGGCTGGAGGTCATCGCGCTGCCCATGTGATTGTTCAGCCCAACGGCATACGGCACTTTGTTGTAGGCGTCGCGGATGATGCGCTCGATCTCCTCGCTGCTCATATCCGGGCGCAGGGTATCTTTTTCCAGCGGCTGCTTGCTGAGCGGTGCCATGGGCAGGTGGATGAGAACCTGATGACCGCTGCTGTGGGCTTTGGTCGCCATCTCACGCGCGTGAGGGGCATTCGGAAGGACGGCGACAGAGATGGCCGACGGCATCGCCAGCACCTGATTTTCATAGTGTGGACGATAACCGAAGTCATCAATTACGATAGCGAGTTTACCTGCGTATACCGGTGCAGCCAGCGCCAGCGCGCTGACGACGGAGAAAACGATTCGACGAAATTGAAGCAAAACTTATCTTCCCAACCACGGCTGTGGATTGACCGCCTGACCCTGACGACGAATTTCGAAATAGAGTGACGGGCGGCCCTGACCGCCACTGCTGCCCACAAGGGCGATGGGTTGGCCGGCGCGCACCTGTGTGCCGACGCTGACCAGCGCGCTCTGGTTGTAGCCGTAAAGACTCATATCACCTTTACCGTGTTCGACCACCACCACCAGTCCGTAACCCTGCAGCCAGTCGGCCAGAATCACGCGGCCATCGGCGATGGCTTTCACTTCGCTACCTTCAGACGCACCGATAACGATCCCTTTCCAACGTAGCTCACCCTGCAGCTGTTCGCCATAGCGATGCAGAATTGAACCGCGAACGGGCCAGAAAGCCTGACCGCGAGGCGAGCCTAAACCGCCGGTACGCGACATCAGGGAACGTTCGCTCTCGCTTGGCTTGTAGGTGGTCCCTTTGCGGGACGCTTCCTGCTGCTTATCGCGAACGGCCTGCGCCTCGCGAGCCTCTTTTTCGGCGCGCGCTTTCGCCGCCGCTTCTGCCCGGGCGATGCTGTTACGCAGTTTGGATTCGTTGGCGCGCATTTCGCTTAGCTGGCTTTGACCTTCCTGAATGGAGGATTCAAGGCCGGAAAGGGTTTTCTTACGTTCGTTGCGAGCCTGCTCAAGCTTCGCCTGCTGGGCCTGCTGATCGTAGAGCAGCGTCTGCTGCTGGCTCTGCTTCTCTTCCAGCTCGGCTTTTTGTGTGGAGACCTCTTCGCGCGTCTGCTTCAGCTGCGCGATCGTCTCCTGACGCGCCTGGTTGAGATAGCCAAAGTAGGCCTGCAGGCGCTGGCCGCGCTGGCTCTCTTCGCCGCTGAGGATCAGCTGGAGTCCGGTATGTTCACCCTGGCGGAATGCGGCATCAAGCTGTGCGGCAAGATTGCGCTCTTGCGCATCGCGCTGGCGCTCCAGTTTGGCAATTGACGCGTTCATCTCGTCGATCTGTTTATTCAACTGGGCGAGGGTGTTTTGCGTTTCACGGAGTTTACGCGTGGCGGCGGAGATCGCCTCTTCCTGCTGCTTGAGCTGGGCGAGCAGGGTGGAGCGCTGCTGCTGCTGCTGGCGCACCGCACGCTCTTTGGCGGCGATATCGGCCTGAATAGATTTCAGCTGGTCGCGGTCATCCGCATGGGCGGATGCGGCGCACAGCAATACGCCAGCGCTCAGTGCGCTGGCGTAAAACAGAGGTCTGACTGATAACCTAAGCGGCTTCACGACCCATGTGATTGAAAAAATCGCCTTTCCCCTCATGGGGAGCGATTATTCCACGATGAACAGCGGCTTACCAGTCATCTCTTCAGGGATCGGCATCCCCATCAGCGACAACATGGTTGGCGCGATGTCAGAAAGCTTGCCGCCTTCCACTGCTTTCAGTGATTTATCACCCACATAAATCAGCGGAACAGGCAGGTTGGTATGGGCCGTGTGCGCCTGGCCGGTCGCCGGGTCGCGCATCTGTTCAGCGTTTCCGTGATCCGCGGTGATCAGCAGCTGGCCGCCAACGGATTCAACCGCTTTCGCAACCTGCTCAACGCAGTGGTCCAGCGCTTCAACCGCTTTCACTGCCGCTTCCATCACCCCGGTATGACCGACCATGTCACCGTTCGGGTAGTTACAGATGATGGTGTCGTACTTACCGCTCTTGATGGCCGCAACCAGTTTTTCAGTCAATTCTGCAGAGCTCATCTCTGGCTGCAGATCGTAGGTGGCCACTTTCGGGGAGTTGATCAGAATGCGGTCTTCGCCTTTGAACGGCTCTTCAACGCCGCCGTTAAAGAAGAAGGTGACGTGCGCGTACTTCTCGGTTTCAGAGATACGCAGCTGCGTTTTGTCGTTCTTCGCCATCCACTCGCCGAAGGTATTGGCCAGCGAGGCGGGTGGATACGCGCATGGGGCTTTGATGTCTGCCGCGTATTCGGTCAACTGGATGAAGTCGAGTTTCACCACTTTCTTACGGGCAAAACCGTCGAAGTCGCTGTTGACGAACGCACGGGTGATTTCGCGCGCGCGGTCAGCGCGGAAGTTCATGAAGATCAGCGCATCGCCGTCTTCCATGGCGGCATCAGCCTGGCCTTCAGCACGGATTACGGACGCTTTCACGAATTCGTCATTTTCATCACGTGCATAAGCCGCTTCCAGGGCCTCAACGGCGGTCGCGAACTGGAATTCCCCTTTTGCCAGGGTCAGCAGGTCATAGGCCTGTTCAACGCGATCCCAGCGGTTGTCGCGGTCCATGGCGTAGTAACGACCAATGATGGAGGCAACGCGGCCTTTACCCAGCGCGGCGAATTTGTCTTCGAAGGCTTTCAGGGAGCCTTCTGCACTGCGTGGTGGCGTGTCGCGACCGTCCAGGAAGGCGTGCAGATAGATTTTTTCCGCACCGCGTTCAGCGGCCAGCTCAACCATCGCCATGATGTGATCTTCGTGGCTGTGAACGCCGCCTGCAGAGAGCAGGCCCATGATGTGAACGGCCTTGCCAGCGGCAACGGCTTTATCAACCGCGCCAGACAGCGTTGGGTTGGAGAAGAAGGTGCGTTCTTTGATTTCAACATCCAGACGCGTCAGATCCTGATACACAATACGCCCGGCGCCCAGGTTAACGTGACCGACTTCGGAGTTGCCCATCTGGCGGTCCGGCAGGCCCACTTCCAGGCCAGACGCGTCAATCAGCGTATGCGGACGTTTTGCCCACAGGGCATCCATGACCGGAGTTTTGGCGTTGAAAATAGCGTTATCCTGGCTGTCTTCACGGTAGCCATAGCCATCCAGAATCACCAGTACCATAGGTTTTTTAGAAACCGACATTGCGACAACCTCATGCTCAAGAGTCAAAATTTGCGTAATTTTACTACAGCTGAATCGATCAAATAGCCGCAGAAGATCAAAGAAAGCGCAGGGGCAAGGTGCTGACCAGACCATTTTGAGGCATTTTTTTAGGTGGCATGCCGCAGAAAATGGATTAGGTTAGGGTCGCTGGCTGTATTTGCCAGAACGCACAGGTATACTCCTGTCCTGGTTTTTTTTATCACTTAGTCGGGAGTAGTTACCCTCCATGCAAGAAATTATGCAATTCGTTAGCCGCCATCCGGTTCTGAGCATCGCGTGGATTGGCCTGCTGGCTGCTGTGCTGTTCACCACATTTAAGAGCCTGACGTCTAAGATTAAGGTTATCACCCGTGGTGAAGCGACGCGTCTGATTAACAAAGAAGATGCCGTCGTTGTCGATCTGCGTCAGCGTGACGATTTCCGCAAAGGTCACATTGCGGGCGCAATCAACCTGTTGCCAGCTGAAATCAAAGCGAACAACGTCGGTGAGCTTGAAAAACACAAAGCCCAGCCGATTATCGTTGTGGATGCGACCGGCATGCAGGCACAGGAATCTGCCAGCGCGCTTCATAAAGCAGGCTTCGAAAACGTAACGGTGCTGAAAGAAGGTATTTCCGGCTGGAGCGGGGAAAATCTTCCTTTGGTGCGCGGTAAATAAGGAGTTCAGTCATGGCCCATATTGAGATCTATACCAAAGCGACGTGCCCGTTCTGTCATCGTGCGAAAGCGCTGCTGAACAGCAAAGGCGTCACGTTCCAGGAACTGCCGATCGACGGTGACGCGATTAAACGCGAAGAGATGATCCAACGTAGTGGTCGTACGACGGTTCCACAGATTTTTATTGATGCGCAGCACATTGGCGGCTGTGATGACTTGTATGCGCTCGACGCCCGTGGTGGACTCGATCCGCTGCTGAGCTAAGAGACTTTAGGACAATTAAAAAGGGTATTTCCATGTCAGAACAAAACAACACCGAAATGACTTTCCAGATCCAGCGTATCTACACCAAGGATGTCTCTTTCGAAGCGCCAAATGCGCCACACGTTTTCCAGAAAGATTGGCAGCCAGAGGTTAAACTTGATCTGGATACCGCATCTACCCAGCTGGCAGATGACGTGTATGAAGTCGTGCTGCGTGTGACCGTTACCGCCTCTCTGGGCGAAGAAACTGCATTCCTGTGTGAAGTACAGCAGGGCGGTATCTTCTCTATCGGCGGCATCGAAGGCAACCAGATGGCGCATTGCCTGGGTGCGTACTGCCCGAACATTCTGTTCCCGTATGCACGTGAATGCATCACCAGCCTGGTTTCTCGCGGTACATTCCCGCAACTGAACCTTGCGCCAGTTAACTTTGATGCGCTGTTCATGAACTATCTGCAGCAGCAGGCTGGCGAAGGTGCTGAACAACATCAGGATGCCTGATGAGCACTGTTAATGCGTCAATGACTGTGATCGGTGCCGGCTCATACGGCACCGCTCTTGCCATTACTCTGGCAAGAAATGGTCACGAGGTGGTCCTGTGGGGCCACGACCCAAAACATATCGCCACGCTGCAGCGCGATCGTTGCAACGTCGCGTTTCTCCCGGACGTTCCGTTCCCTGACTCCCTGCACCTTGAAAGCGACCTTGCTACCGCGCTGGCGGCCAGCCGCAACATTCTGATTGTGGTTCCGAGCCATGTCTTTGGCGACGTGCTGCGTCAGATTAAGCCGCTGATGCGCCCGGATGCGCGCATTGTCTGGGCGACAAAAGGACTGGAGGCCGAAACCGGACGCCTGCTGCAGGACGTTGCCCGCGAAGCGCTGGGTGATGAGATCCCGCTGGCGGTCATCTCCGGCCCGACCTTTGCCAAAGAGCTGGCCGCTGGCCTGCCGACGGCGATTTCGCTGGCCTCAACCGACCAGGCCTTCTCCGACGATCTTCAACAGTTGCTGCACTGCGGCAAGAGCTTCCGCGTCTACAGCAACCCCGATTTTATCGGCGTGCAGCTGGGTGGGGCGGTGAAGAACGTGATTGCGATTGGCGCCGGGATGTCCGACGGCATTGGTTTTGGTGCCAATGCGCGTACGGCGCTGATCACCCGCGGGCTGACCGAAATGTCCCGCCTGGGCGAAGCGCTGGGTGCCGATCCGGCCACCTTTATGGGGATGGCAGGCCTGGGCGACCTGGTGCTGACCTGTACCGACAACCAGTCTCGTAACCGCCGCTTTGGCATGATGCTCGGACAGGGCAGCGATGTAAAAGGCGCGCAGGAGAAGATTGGTCAGGTGGTTGAAGGCTACCGCAATACCAAAGAAGTCCGCGAGTTGGCGCACCGTTTCGGTGTCGAAATGCCAATAACCGAGGAAATTTATCAGGTATTGTATTGCGGAAAAAATGCGCGCGAGGCAGCATTGACCTTATTAGGTCGTGCGCGCAAGGACGAGCGCAGCAGTAACTAGTCGGAATCGTTGTCACCTGAATGACCCAGCCAGCGCAGAACTGGCTGGTCATTAACTATCGTCTGGAGTAAGCAATGCCGTGTGAAGAACTGGATATCGTCTGGAACAATATTAAAGCCGAAGCCCGGGCGCTGGCCGACTGCGAGCCTATGCTGGCCAGTTTCTACCACGCAACGCTACTCAAGCACGAAAACCTCGGCAGCGCGCTCAGCTATATGCTCGCCAACAAGCTGGCGTCCTCGATTATGCCTGCTATCGCCATTCGTGAGGTGGTGGAAGAGGCTTACGCCGCAGACCCGGAAATGATCGCCTCTGCCGCATGCGATATCCAGGCCGTGCGCACGCGTGACCCGGCGGTCGATAAATATTCTACGCCACTGCTGTACCTGAAAGGCTTCCACGCCCTGCAGGCTTACCGCATCGGCCACTGGTTGTGGAATGAAGGCCGCCGCGCGCTGGCGATCTTCCTGCAAAACCAGGTTTCCGTGACCTTCCAGGTCGATATTCACCCGGCGGCAAAGATTGGCCGTGGGATCATGCTCGACCACGCCACCGGGATTGTCGTCGGGGAAACGGCGGTGATTGAAGATGACGTCTCGATCCTGCAGTCGGTCACCCTGGGCGGTACCGGTAAAACCAGCGGCGATCGCCATCCAAAAATTCGTGAAGGGGTGATGATTGGCGCGGGCGCCAAGATCCTCGGCAATATCGAAGTCGGGCGCGGCGCGAAGATCGGCGCAGGCTCCGTGGTGCTCCAGCCTGTGCCACCGCATACCACCGCCGCTGGCGTACCGGCTCGCATCGTCGGTAAACCAGACAGCGATAAGCCGTCCATGGACATGGATCAGCACTTCAACGGCATTCACCATACCTTCGAGTATGGTGACGGCATTTAACTTCTGAGAATGGCGCCCGGGTAACCCAGCTGGCGCCAGGCTTCATACACCACGACCGACACCGCGTTCGACAGGTTCATGCTGCGGCTGTCCGGCATCATCGGAATACGGATTTTCTGCTCGGCGGGCAGGGCATCCAGGATCGTGGCCGGCAGGCCGCGGGTTTCCGGGCCAAACATCAGATAGTCACCTGCCTGATAGCTCACGGCGCTGTGTGCTGGCGTGCCTTTGGTGGTCAGGGCGAACATGCGCTGCGGCTGCTCGACTTCCAGAAACGCGGCGTAATCGTGGTGGCGAACGACGGCGGTAAATTCATGATAATCCAGCCCTGCGCGACGCAGACGTTTGTCGTCCCACGTAAAGCCCATCGGCTCAATGATATGCAGACGAAAACCGGTGTTGGCACACAGGCGGATGATATTGCCGGTATTTGGCGGAATTTCTGGTTCGAATAAAACGATGTTAAGCATGCTGCCCCCTTAATTGCGGGGGCAGAATAGCAGAAAAGAGAGGAACTACGCGACGCCGGGTTCCTGCGAGCGGCTGTACAGCATTTTGTAGACGGTTGCCGCAGCGGCCACCAGGGCGGGCACGCTGAGGATCATTAAAATACTGTCTGCCTGCCACTGCATCGAAAGAAGCTGCGCGCTGGTCATGGTTCCCGCCACGCCACCAAAGCGGCCGATCCCCTGCATCCAGGCGATACCCGTCGCGCGGCACTCGGTAGGGTAAAAGGTGGCGGCCAGGGTTTGCATGCCCGACTGCGCGCCGTTCATCGCGATCCCCATCAGGAAAATCAACCCGCCAAACAGGGCGATATGGTTATGCTCAATGCCGAGCAAAAGAATAAGGCCCATCGTCAGCACGAAACCACACGCAACCACCCTGTGCGCTTCCCAGCGGTCCATCATCCAACCTGCAAGCAGGATGCCGGCGGTGCCGCCGAAGGTGAACAGCGAGGTGAGCCAGGCGGATTCCGCCAGCGCATAACCCATCCCCTGCATCAGCGTTGGCATCCAGCTCAGCAGGACGTAGTAGATGACCAGCCCCATAAAATAGGTCACCCACAGCATCAGGGTACCGGGCAGCCAGGGCATGGAAAACAGCTGCGACACGCTCCCTTTTTTAGACGCGACTTTCTCCTCGGCCAGGAAAAAGCCTGTGACGCTCTCCAGCGTGCCGCGGGCAAACCGGCTGGCAATGCGGCGGACCTGCATGACGTCTTTCCCGCGCTGCACCAGAAACTTCACGGACTCCGGTAAAAACAGCGCCAACAGCAGCGTTAAAATCAGCGGCGCAATTGCGCCGGTCAGCAGCACGCTTCGCCAGCCGTGGTGGGGGATAAGCCAGGACGAGATCGCGCCGCCGCCCGCCGCACCCAGAGGGAAGCCGCAGTACATGGTATTAATCGCCATGGCGCGGCAGCGCTGGGGGGCAAACTCGGAGATCAGCGTAATGGCGTTCGGCATGGCGGCGCCGAGCCCCAGGCCCGTCAGAAAGCGCCACAGCGTCAGGGTATTCAGACTTTGCGCCCAGGCCGTGCCCAGGCTTGCCAGGCCGAAGAACAGACACGAAAAGACCAGCACGCGCTTGCGCCCTATCCGGTCCGATACCGGACCTGCGATCAGCGCGCCCAACGACAGCCCCAGCAGCGCTGCGCTCAGCACCGGCCCCAGATCCTGTTTGTGTATCCCCCATTCTGCCGACAGGGTAGGCGCGATGTAACCCATCGCTGCCGTATCAAAGCCATCGATCGCCAGAACCAGAAAGCCCAGCACAATGAGCAGCCAGTGAAACCCTGAAAAGCGACTCTCGTCGATTACCTGCTGAATATCCACCTTACCTGAATACGCCATACGCTCCACTCCGATCTGATGTTGTTTTTGTGTTCTTGTATTTGCTTGTCTATACAATTGCGTGCGGCAGGTGGATGTCAAATTTTCTTATCCAATATGTTATCTGGATGTTATTTTTGGCATAAAAAAGCGCCCGAGGGGGACTTCGGGCGCATGAGAAAGGGGGAGTAACCGGAGAAGGTCAGGCCGCGTTTCCCTGAGCAAGGGGAGCCAGCGCTGCCGGTAATTTGCTTAACTCCTGCACCAGGGAATCCTTACTGATTTCGCTAATCGTTTTCGCACC
This sequence comes from Enterobacter sp. NFIX59, assembly GCF_900113755.1. Lineage (NCBI taxonomy): Bacteria > Pseudomonadati > Pseudomonadota > Gammaproteobacteria > Enterobacterales > Enterobacteriaceae > Enterobacter > Enterobacter sp. NFIX59. The sequence continues at coordinate 168,356 of NZ_FOQN01000006.1, forward strand.
GGTCAGCGTCATCGCCACCTTCATCTCTTTTTCGATCAGGTTAAGCAGATTCGCCACGCCTGCCTGGCCCGCCGTCGCCAGGGCGTACAGATACGCGCGTCCCAGCAGCACGCTGTCAGCACCCAGCGCAATCATGCGCACCACGTCCAGCCCGTTGCGGATGCCGCTGTCGGCCAGGATGGCGATATCGCCTTTCACCGCATCGGCAATGGCCGGCAGGGCGCGGGCGGAGGAGAGCACCCCGTCGAGCTGGCGTCCGCCGTGGTTAGAGACCACAATCCCGTCTGCGCCAAAGCGGACCGCATCGCGTGCATCTTCCGGGTCGAGGATCCCCTTGATCACCATCGGGCCATCCCAGAATTCGCGGATCCACTCCAGGTCTTTCCAGGAGATGGACGGATCGAAGTTATTCGCCAGCCAGCCGATGTAATCTTCCAGCCCGGTGGGTTTACCCAGATACGCCGAGATGTTCCCCAGATCGTGTGGACGACCGTTCAGGCCAACGTCCCACGCCCACTGTGGATGCGTTACCGCCTGCCAGTAGCGGCGGAGCGCCGCATTTGGGCCGCTCATGCCGGAGTGGGCATCACGATAGCGTGCGCCGGGGGTCGGCATATCGACGGTAAAGACCAGCGTGGAGCAGCCCGCCGCTTTCGCGCGCTCGAGCGCGTTACGCATAAAGCCGCGATCGCGCAGGACGTACAGTTGGAACCACATTGGCCGCTTGATGGTTGGGGCAACCTCTTCAATCGGGCAGACGGACACGGTGGAAAGGGTAAACGGAATGCCTTTAGCATCTGCGGCGGCGGCGGCCTGCACTTCACCGCGACGGGCGTACATGCCGCATAAACCGACAGGTGCGAGCGCGACCGGCATGGAAAGCGTTTCGTTGAACAGTTTTGTCTCAAGGCTCAGGTCAGACATATTCTTCAGCACGCGCTGGCGCAGAGCCACCTCCGACAGATCTTCCACGTTGCGGCGCAGGGTGTATTCGGCATACGCCCCGCCGTCGATGTAGTGGAACAGGAACGGCGGCAAAATGCGCTGCGCCGCGGCGCGATAGTCACTGGCTGCTGAAATGATCATGCTTTGTTCTCCCTGGAAATATCACTGTCGCCAGGCAGACGGGTAATACGCGCCTGTCGGGCCTGGTCTTCATCGAATCGTTTAATGGTGGTGTGCACGAAGCCGAGATGCGCCATCATCGCTTTGCGTGCGGCCTCGGCATCACCGGCCAGAATGGCGTTGAGCACCGCCTCGTGCTGTTCGGTCAGCTGGGCAAACACCGGCGGAACCAGATACATGCGCTGGCGGCTCTGCTTCACGGAGGATTGCAGCAGGTCGAAGAACCCGCGCATGGTCTGGAGCAGCACCACGTTGTGCGACGCCTCGGCAATCGCCAGGTGAAAACGCACGTCCGCCTGGGAGGCGATATCCGGGTCGCTGCTTTGCGTGGCCTCAAAGCAGGCGATGAGTTTCTCTTTGTCGGCGTCGGTTGCCCGCATGGCCGCGTGCCAGGCGGTACTGGTTTCGATGGCGTGACGCGCTTCAAGGATGTCGAAGCTGTAGTCCGGGTCGTTCTCCATCAGCGTTTTCAGTGGCTGAACGATGTTTTGCTCGGACCAGTCGTCATGCTGCCAGCGTACAAAGGTGCCGCCGCCGCGACGGCTCACCAGTACCCCTTCACTGACCAGCGTCGCCAGCGCCTCACGCAGTGAATTGCGCGACACGCCAAGCTGGGCGGCAAGCTGGCGTTCGGCGGGCAACTTCATGCCCGCTTCCAGCTGTTGTTCTTCAATCAGCGCCCGCACGCGAGAGGCAATCTCGTCGGACAGGCGTCTGGGCATCACTATCATGGGATCATCCAGGTTAAGACATAGGCCTGCAGGGTGGTGATCACCCCCACCATGCAGGTGAATATCAGGCTGTGTTTCACGGTAAAGCGGAACAGGTCCGACTCTTTACCGACCAGTCCCACCGCCGCACAGGCAATGGCGATGGATTGTGGCGAGATCATTTTCCCGGTCACGCCGCCGGTGGTATTCGCGGCCACCAGCAGGACGTCCGATACGCCAATCTGCTGGGCTGCCGTTGCCTGCAGTGCGGCAAACAGGGCGTTCGACGAGGTATCGGAACCGGTCAGGAACACCCCCAGCCAGCCGAGGAACGGCGAGAAGAAGGTGAAGGCGTGGCTGGTATGCGCCAGCGCCAGTGCCAGCGTCGATGACAGGCCGGAGTAGTTCGAGATAAACGCGAACGCCAGCACCATGCCGATGGAGTAGATCGGCAGCATCAGCTCTTTAACGGTCGCCGCAAAGGTCTGCACCGCGGCCGCAGGCTTCATGCGCAGCCATACCACGGAAAGGATAGCGGCAAACAGGATGGCGGTACCGGTAGCGGAGAACCAGTCGAATTTATAGACCGCGGCATACGGTGTGGCGGCGTGCACCACCGGCGGCATGCGGGCGACCATTTTGTCGAGGAACGGCACGGAAATATTAATCACCATGTCGTACAGCGCCCCGCCCGGCCCGAACAGGGCTTTAAACGGCGGGATGCTCCACAGGGTGACCGTTGCGGTCAGGAACAGGAACGGCGACCAGGCGCGAATCACCTGTCCTGCGGTATAACCGGTGCGGGCCAGGGTTTGATCGACCTGCGAGGCACCCATGTCGGCGAAGCGGAAAATACGGACCGGCTGCCAGCGTTTCAGGAACAGCGTCAGGCAGACCAGGGAAACCAGTGAAGAGATGATGTCTGGCAGTTCTGGGCCAAGGAAGTTCGAGCTGAGGTACTGGGCAATCGCGAACGAACCGCCCGCCACCATCACCGCAGGCCAGGTCTCCTTCACGCCGCGCCAGCCGTCCATAATCGCCATGATCCAGAACAGGACGATAATGGTCAGGAACGGCAGCTGGCGACCCACCATCTGGCCAATCTCAAAGCTGTCCAGGCCGGTCACCTGGCCCGCAACCAGAATCGGAATACCCATCGCACCAAACGCCACCGGCGCGGTGTTCACAATCAGGCACAGGCCCGCGGCATACAGCGGGTTAAAGCCCAGACCCACCAGCAGCGCGGCGGTGATCGCCACCGGTGCGCCAAAGCCTGCCGCACCTTCCAGAAACGCCCCGAAGGAGAAGCCGACAATCAGCATCTGCAGGCGCTGGTCCGGCGTAATGGAGAGAATCGACGAGCGGATAATGTCGAACTGTCCGGTTTTCACCGAGATTTTATAGACAAAGACCGCCGCGATGATGATCCACGCAATCGGCCACAGGCCGTAGAAGAAACCGTAGACGACGGAGGCCAGCGCGCGATCGACCGGCATTTTGTAGAAGAACAGCGCCACCATCAGGGCGATAGCAACGGTATACGTCGCGGCGAGGTAGCCCTTCAGCTTGAGCTTAATCAGCGCAAAGAAGAAGAACAGGATCGGAAGCGATGCGATCAGGCTCGACAGCCAGATATTGCCGGCCGGGTCGTAGTTTTGTTGCCAGAGGCTCATGCAGGTCTCCTGGGGACCAGACAGCCTGCGCTGCGGGTGAGTCTCCGCTCATCTCTGCATCACAGTCTGTGTAAAAGTGGTCCTGCCAATGTTGTGTTGTAGGGTTAATGACAATGAATGGTTAACTGGATGTTATGAGTTAGCAATGATTTTGTGAGCGGAAATAATGGAATTGTGAACCGGGGAAGAAAGAAAAGGGGGATTGGTTGGGCCAATTTGAAGCGGGGTGGGGCCTGATGCCCTCACCCCGACCCTCTCCCACGGGGAGAGGGAGAAAACCGCACCGTACAGTCCCCTCGCCCCTTTGGGGAGAGGGTTAGGGTGAGGGGGATAAGTATCAGAACGCCGTCTTACAAAAACCCGTCATCTCTTTCAGGCCCATTTCGCGGCCAAGCTCGGTCATCGGGTGTACCACTACCAGACCACGGACGCTTTTCTTCAGCTTGCCCATGTCGGCCTGTTCTTTTTTGGTGATCGTACGACGGTGCGGCATGTCCATCAGCTTCTGCGCTTCTTTGCTCAGCTTCTGGCCTTTCACTTCGCGCAGGCGCTCGATTTCTGTTTCCAGCGTGGCGACCTCTTTTTCCAGCTCGGCGTACTTCTCGGCGGAATCGACCAGTGACAGGCCCGCCATCTGGTGACGGATCAGATCCAGGCGGTCGCTCAGGCGTTTAATTTCGTTCTTTTCGACTTCTTTCATGACAAATAACTCTGAAAACGGGGAATTTACAGGGAAGGATACACCAATGTGAGCAGGCTTACTTCTGAAACGCTTTTTTTAAGCTGATTCGTGAAATCAGCTCAGTCAGGGAGAGAACCATCGTGGAACGGACAACCTGTTGATAACGCAGCTTTTGCATCGCGTAGAGCTCAGGGTCGCTGTTATCAAAATGGGGAGCAGGGGGCAGCGCGGTGACGCAGTGCAGCTCGCCGAAGGGCCCCAGGATCTCATCATCGGTAAAGGTGTACTCGTTACCGTCATGATTGAGTTCTTCGCGCAGCGCCATTAACAGCTCCGCATCTTCATACTCTTGTCGGTTCAGCACGCCAAGACCATAAATCAGCTTCAGACGCACGGATAAATCGCCCAGCGGTCCGTCTCCGTCCAGTAACGGTTCTACAGCATATTTTACCGCGTAGTCGTCTTTGCGAAACACCTGAAGCACCAGGATATTCACCGCCTCGGTTAACAGCTCGACGGCGGCAATCAGGAAACTTCGTACGGTTTTGCCAGCATTCAGACGCTCAAGCACACGATTTTCAAAGGCCTGGGTTTGTTCCATTATTGCCTGCATATCTGACAATCTGTTATCTGGGCGCAGGCTAACCTGCGCCGCATTCTGCATCATTTGGTTGCGTTGTATGCGTTAACCGCCTCCACAACCACGTCGCTGTTGGCGTCCAGACCGGAAATCTGCGCCAGCGCAGCCTGTGCGCCTTTGGTATCAATCAGCTGAGCCAGTTCCTGTGCCTGCGGGTCCTGCTCGCTGCGGTAGTGCATTGCGGCGGCAATCCCTTTCACCAGGTTGGCGTGCGGCAGGCCGTATTCCAGCGTGCCCAGCAGCGGCTTAATCAGACGATCGCCCGCGCTCAGTTTGCGCAGAGGCTGACGGCCCACGCGCTCAACGTCATCTTTCAGATACGGGTTTTCAAAGCGACCGAGGATTTTCTGGATGTATGCTGCATGTTTCTCAGCATCAAAACCGTAGCGTTTGATCAGCACCGCGCCGCTCTCTTCCATTGCCCCTTTTACCACCGCGCGGATCTTCTCATCGAGGATCGCGTCACGAATGGTCTGATGACCGGCCAATTTTCCGAGGTACGCGGTTATAGCATGCCCGGTGTTCAGCGTGAAGAGTTTGCGTTCGACAAATGCCATCAGGTTATCGGTTAATTCCATTCCCGGAATGGTCGGCAGGGCGCCTTTAAACTGGGTTTTATCAACGATCCACTCGCTGAAGGTTTCCACGGTCACTTCCAGCGGATCGTGGGTGGCGGATTCGGACGGCGGAACGATGCGATCCACAGCGGAATCCACAAAGCCGACGTGCGCTTCAACCCAGGCTTTATCTTCGTCTGCTACAGCGTTAAGAACGTGGCCTTTCAGCTGCGTGGTGCCGCGCACCATGTTTTCACAGGCGATGATGTTCAGCGGGGTGTCGATGCCCTGCGCTTTACGTTTTGCCAGGCCTTTCGCGACCGCAGGAGCGATGCGCTCAAGGACGACCGGACCTACGGCAGTGGTGACCAGATCGACGCTGGCGATAAGGTCGATAACGTCTTCACCGATGCTGCTGACCGCGTTGACGCCCGATACCGTCTCGACCTGCTCGTTTTCACCGACCACATGGACCTGATAGCTATGACGCGCATTCAGGGCATCCAGGACGACCTGATTCACATCGGCGAATGTCAGCGTAATGCCCGCGTCTGCCAGCAGTTTACCGATAAAACCACGACCGATATTACCTGCGCCAAAATGTAATGCTTTCATAGTGTTAACCTTCATCAATGTTTTTACCCGAGAGGGCTGGGGTGAGGAACGTTTTTCCCCTCACCCTAGCCCTCTCCCCGGGGGGAGAGGGAGGAGTACCGTTATTTGTTAAGCAGAGCCAGAACTTCGTCAACGCTTTCAGTCTGTGCCAGACGCTCGATGACGGACTCATCATCCAGCGCGTTGGTCAGGCTGGTAATCACCTGAATGTGCTCGTTGTTGCGAGCGGCGATACCAATCACCAGACGGGCGATGTCGTCTTCTTCTTCACCGAAGCGCACGCCCTGCGGATACTGACAGAATACGACGCCGGTTTTCAGGACGCGATCTTTCGCTTCAACCGTACCGTGCGGCACCGCGATGGATTCGCCCAGGTAGGTTGGCGTCAGTTTTTCGCGTTCCAGCATCGCGTCAACATATTCAGGCTGAACGTAGCCGCCTTTCACCAGCTGCTCACCGGCAAAACGAATCGCGTCTTCTTTGGTTGCCGCGGTACGACCGAGGAAGATGTTTTCCGCACCCAGCTTAAACAGATGGGCATTGCTCTCGTCAAAGCTGTCCTGCAGGCTGGAGCGCACTTTCACTTCGTTATCTTCGTGACGCTGCGCGGCAACCAGACGTTCGGTCAGGCTGGTGTACAGGCCGCTGTCGAGGAAGTTGGTCAGCGAGATGTGCTGTGCCTGTGGCACCTGGCGCATGGCGCGTTCGGTCAGGTCGCGGTGCGTGATGACCAGGTCAACATCCGGCGGCAGGCTGTTAATAGCGCTGTTGGTCACGGAGATGTTGGTCAGGCCCGCATCCTGCACTTTCTTACGCAGCACGCCTGCACCCATTGCGCTGGAACCCATACCGGCATCACAAGCAACGATGATTTTACGCACGTGGCTCAGGTCGTTAGAGACATCACCTGCTGCCAGTGGCGTCGCGCCTTTGGATTCGGCTTTCATGTCGTGCATACGGCGGGTTGCCGCTTCAATGTCATCATCTTCTTTCACTTTGCTGGTTTTCAGCAGGATTGAAGAGACCACGAAGGAGACGGCCATTGCCGCAAAGATCGCCGCGATGTTTGCGAAGTAAGCCCCTTTTGGCGTCATCGCCAGTACCGCCAGGATAGACCCCGGAGAGGCCGGAGAAACCAGACCGCCGCCCAGCACGCTCAGGGTGAACACACCGGTCATACCGCCGAGGATAACGGCCAAGATCAGACGTGGGTTCATCAGCACGTACGGGAAGTAAATTTCGTGGATACCGCCCAGGAAGTGGATGATCGCCGCACCGCCAGCAGACTGTTTTGCGCTGCCGCGGCCAAAGAAGATGTACGCCAGCAGAACGCCCATACCTGGGCCTGGGTTGGCTTCAATCAGGAAGAAGATAGACTTGCCGAGATCGTGAGACTGCTGAATACCCAGCGGCGAGAAGATGCCGTGGTTGATGGCGTTGTTCAGGAACAGGATTTTCGCCGGTTCAACAAAGATAGACGCCAGCGGCAGCATGTCGTGCGCAACCATGAAGTTAACGCCTGCCGCCAGAATTTTAGACAGCACTTCAACCGCAGGGCCAATGCCGAGGAACGCCAGAATGGCGAGGATCATCCCGATGATGCCCGCAGAGAAGTTGTTCACCAGCATTTCGAAGCCGGATTTGATCTTACCATCAACCCAGACGTCGAATTTCTTAATCGCCCAGCCGCCCAGAGGACCGGCAATCATCGCCCCGAGGAACATCGGCATATCCGCACCGACGATAACACCCATGGTGGTGATAGCACCCACGACGCCACCACGGTCACCGCCCACCAGACGACCCCCGGTGAAACCGATGAGCAGCGGCAGGAGATAGGTAATCATTGGGCCAACAAGTTTCGCCAGCGTTTCGTTAGGCAACCACCCTGTCGGAATGAACAATGCGGTGATGATACCCCACGCGATAAACGCGCCGATATTTGGCATCACCATGTTGCTGAGGAAACGACCAAAGCTTTGAACTTTGATCTTGAAATCGGATGACATAAAACACCCCTTCTTCTGTTTACGCTTAGGCTTGCGGCCCGAGGTTTATTGTTAATGAGGCGGCAGAGGTAGCCGGACCCTGTTCTGATGCTGTGAAATCTGGCACTGAATCGTTCAACTGTCCAGACAGCGAAAATTTGTGTGACGCATGTCACGTAAATGTAGGGGGTGTGGACATCAATGAGGTGATCTTAATCACAAAACAGGTGTGCAAAAAAAATACGATGGCGAGAAATACGGCAAAAACCACCCATTTTCGTGATGTTTGTCACATTTTGATTTTATGTGTTTGTTTCTGGATTGTGACTGATTTCACAAAATATTTTTATGCGGATTTCTCCGGCTGTGATCGGCGGCAAACTCTGATTCGCGATTCAGCGCCAGGATGATATTGCACGACACGATAAGCTAAAAAACCACTTTTCATGTGTGGTATGGCGAAAAGTTAAAAGGTGGATTACGCTCATATTGTAAGGTTAAGTCTATTATTATTCAGGATATATTTTGACACGCTTATAAACTTGCATGGAGATATTATTAAAATACATACTTCCCGGCCCTGGGAATAATGAACACAACCCCGTGTTTATAAAAATTAATTAGGTTGCGTACCGTTTTATTAATTTAATGAGTTGACGTTGTTTAAGTGAGGAGAATATGTTTCTCAACTATTTTGCGCTGGGCGTATTGATTTTTGTATTTCTGGTTCTGTTTTACGGAATCATCGCCATTCATGACATCCCTTACAATATGGCCAAAAAGCGTAACCATCCGCATGCCGATGCAATTCACACGGCAGGGTGGATTAGCCTGTTTACGCTCCATGCCATCTGGCCGTTCCTGTGGATTTGGGCCACCCTGTACCGCGAAGATCGTGGCTGGGGTATGCAAAACCACATTACAAAGCCTGATGAGGTCCCGGGCATGGATGCGCTCGCCAAACGCGTGGCGGAACTCGAACAAAAGCTGGCCGCGGTAAAGCCTGCTGCTGATAAGAACACGCTGGAGCGCTAATCATGGATCTGTTGATTATTTTGACCTACGTGGCATTTGCCTGGGCCATCTTTAAAATATTCCGAATTCCGGTCAACCAGTGGACGCTTGCCACCGCAACATTAGGCGGCGTATTTATTGTTGCCGGACTTATTCTGTTAATGAACTATAACCACCCGTATACCTTTACGGCGCAAAAAGCGGTTATTTCTATTCCAATCACGCCGCAGGTGACCGGTGTGGTCAGCGAAGTGACCGATAAAAATAATCAGCTCATTAAAAAAGGCGAAGTGTTATTTAAACTGGATCCTGGCCGCTACCAGGCACGCGTCGACAGACTTCAGGCCGACCTGGTAACCGCGACGCACAATATCGATAATCTGAAAGCGCAGCTGGCGGAAGCCGTTGCCAATACCACGCGCGTCTCCGCTGAACGCGATCGCCTCTATAAAGATTATCAGCGCTACCTGAAAGGCAGCCAGGCGAAGGTGAATCCGTTCTCTGAAAGCGATATCGACAACGCGCGGCAGAACTATCTGGCGCAGGATGCGCTGGTGAAAGGCTCCGTGGCTGAACAGGTGCAGATCCAAAGCCAGTTAGACAGCATGGTGAACGGTGAACAGTCGCAGATTGCCTCCTTACGCGCCCAGCTTGCCGAAGCCAAATACAATCTGGATCAGACCGTGGTGCGTGCACCAAGCAATGGTTACATCACCCAGGTGCTGATCCGTCCGGGAACCTATGCCGCCGCGCTGCCTCTGCGCCCGGTGATGGTCTTTATTCCTGAACAGAAGCGTCAGATTGTGGCCCAGTTCCGTCAGAACTCGCTGCTGCGTCTGAAGCCGGGTGATGAAGCGGAAGTGGTGTTTAACGCGCTGCCGGGCCAGGTGTTCTCCGGGAAGCTCACCAGTATTCTGCCGGTGGTGCCGGGGGGGACCTATCAGGCGCAGGGCGCGCTGCAGTCGCTGACGGTCACTCCGGGTAGTGATGGTGTGCAGGCCATCATTGAGCTGAACCCTAACGCGGAGGTCGATGCGCTGCCAGACGGTATTTTTGCCCAGGTGGCGGTCTATTCGGACCACTTCGCCCACGTCTCGGTCATGCGTAAAGTGCTGCTCCGTATGACCAGCTGGATGCACTACCTCTACCTCGATCACTAATCCTTCCAGGGCAGGAATGCGACACGCAGACCTGCCCTTTTTTCATCGCTTGATCCATACTGACTTTTTTCCGGCATCAAGGATCAGGCAATGAAACTCATCGGTAGCTACACCAGTCCCTTCGTGCGAAAAATCTCGATTCTCCTGCTGGAGAAGGGGATTGAATTTGAATTCGTGAATGAACAGCCCTACAACGCGGAAAACGGCGTTGCGCAGTACAACCCGCTGGGAAAAGTGCCAGCGCTGGTGACGGACGAGGGCGAATACTGGTTCGATTCCCCGATAATTGCCGAGTATATCGAGCTGCTGGGCGTTGCCCCGGCCATGCTGCCGGCTGACCCAAAAGCGGCGCTGGCAGTGAAGCAAATCGAAGCCCTGGCCGATGGCATTATGGATGCGGCGTTAACCTCCGTACGTGAACAGGCCAGACCCGCCGCCCAGCAGTCGGAAACGGAACTGTTACGCCAGCGGGAAAAAATCAGCCGCAGCCTGGACAGGTGCGAGCAGCTTATCCGGGAGGGTAAGATTCACCCCGACAGCCTGAACCTGGGGACCATCGCCATCGCCTGCGCCATCGGTTATCTCAACTTCCGCCGCGTCTCCCCGGGCTGGTGCGTCGACCGTCCGCTGCTGGTGAAACTGGCAGACACGCTGTTTAGCCGCGAGAGCTTTGCCCGTACAGAACCGCCAAAGGCTTGACGCGGGTTATAACACTTCGGCGTCGGAGGCGGTACAATCCCTCCACATGTTAACTCCCTCTCCCGTCGGGAGGGGGGAAGATATTTACTCGCCAGGCGCTTTCATGACTACTCATCATTCGCTGTACAGCCAGATCCCCGCTATCGACCGTCTCCTTCGCGAGCCCCGCATTCATGCTGTTGTTGAGCGCTTCGGCCATACCGCGACGGTGGAGATGTTACGCCTGCTTCAGGACGAAGCCCGATGCGCTATTCAGTCAGAAAACGTCTTGCCCGACTGGTGCACGGCGTGGGAGCAGGAAGTTGAACGCCGGCTGGATGAGAAAGCGCAAAGCGCGTTACGCCCGGTGATTAACCTGACCGGTACCGTACTGCATACCAACCTGGGCCGCGCGCAGCAGGCAGAAGAGGCTGTCGAGGCGGTTGTACAGGCCATGCGAGCGCCCGTGACGCTGGAGTACGATCTGGACGGCGCCGGACGCGGGCACCGCGACCGGGCGCTGGCGGAGCTGCTGTGCCAGCTGACCGGCGCGGAAGATGCCTGCATTGTGAATAACAACGCCGCCGCGGTGCTGCTGATGCTGGCGGCCACCGCCAGCGGCAAAGAGGTGGTGGTTTCCCGCGGCGAGCTGGTGGAGATTGGCGGAGCGTTTCGTATCCCGGACGTGATGCGCCAGGCAGGCTGCACGCTACATGAAGTGGGCACCACCAATCGCACCCATGCGAAAGATTATCGCGCGGCGGTGAATGAAAATACCGCCCTGCTGATGAAGGTCCACACCAGTAATTACCATATTGAAGGCTTCACCAAAACGGTTGACGAGGCGGAGCTGGCGGAAATCGGGCGTGAGCTGGATATCCCGGTAATTGCCGATCTTGGCAGCGGCTCGCTGGTGGATCTGAGTCTTTACGGGCTGCCGAAAGAGCCGATGCCGCAGGAGATGATTGCGGCGGGCGTTAGCCTGGTCAGCTTTTCTGGTGACAAGCTGCTTGGCGGGCCGCAGGCCGGGATTATCGTCGGCAAGCGCGAGCTGATTGCGCAGCTGCAGCAGCATCCGCTCAAGCGCGCCCTGCGCGCCGATAAAATGACGCTTGCCGCGCTGGAGGCGACGCTGCGGCTCTATCTCCATCCGGAAAAACTGGCCGACCGCCTGCCCACGCTGCGCCTGTTAAGCCGCGATGCCGCCTCGATTCGCGCCCAGGCCGAACTGCTGCTGCCGCGCATTGCCCCGCACTACCCCGATTTTGACGTTCGCATTGAGCCCTGCCAGTCGCAGATTGGCAGCGGTTCGCTGCCGGTGGACAGGCTGCCGAGTGAAGCACTCACGTTCACCCCGCGTGACGGGCGCGGCAGCCATCTTGACGCCCTGTCGTCGCGCTGGCGTGGCCTGCCTGCGCCGGTTATCGGGCGGATTTACGACGGCCGAATGTGGCTGGATCTGCGCTGCCTTGAAGATGAAGAGCGATTTCTGGAGATGTTGTTGAAATGATTATTGCCACCGCCGGTCATGTCGACCACGGAAAAACCACGTTGCTGCAGGCGATTACTGGCATTAACGCCGACCGCCTGCCGGAAGAGAAAAAGCGCGGCATGACCATCGATCTTGGTTATGCCTACTGGCCCCAGCCTGATGGCCGCGTGCTGGGCTTTATAGATGTTCCGGGGCATGAAAAGTTTCTGTCCAACATGCTGGCGGGAGTGGGAGGCATCGATCATGCCCTGCTGGTGGTGGCCTGCGATGATGGCGTCATGGCGCAAACCCGTGAGCACCTGGCGATCCTGCAACTGACCGGCAACCCGCAGCTGACCGTGGCGCTGACCAAAGCCGATCGCGTGGATGACGCACGCGTCCGCGAGGTGCGCGAAACGGTCCAGGCGACCTTACGGGAGTATGGTTTTGCCGACGCGTCGCTTTTTGTCACCGTGGCGACAGAAGGGCGGGGTATCGAGGAACTTCGCCACCATTTGCAGCAGCTTTCGTCGCGCGATCATGCCAGCCATCACCGCTTCCGTCTGGCGATTGATCGGGCGTTTACCGTCAAAGGCGCGGGTCTGGTGGTTACCGGTACGGCGCTGAGTGGTGAAGTCAGCGTGGGAGATTCGCTCTGGCTGACGGGCGTGAACAAACCGATGCGCGTGCGCGGGCTGCACGCGCAAAACCAGCCCGCTGAACGTGCCCATGCCGGACAGCGTATCGCGCTGAACATTGCCGGGGATGCAGAAAAAGAGCAGCTTAACCGCGGCGACTGGCTGCTGGCCGATGCCCCACCGGAACCGTCTGAACGCGTCATTGTTTCCCTGCAGACACACATGCCGCTGACCCAATGGCAGCCGCTGCATATTCACCACGCGGCCAGCCATATCACCGGGCGCGTGTCGCTGCTGGAAAACGATCTTGCCGAGCTGGTATTCGATTCACCGCTCTGGCTTGCAGACAACGATCGTCTGGTACTGCGTGATATTTCCGCGCGGGAAACGCTGGCCGGGGCGCGGGTCGTCGCGCTGAATCCACCTCGACGCGGCAAGCGTAAACCTGAATATCTGCAGTGGCTGGCCGCGCTGGCGCAGGCCAGCGATGATAACGCCGCGCTGCGGGTGCATCTCGATCGCGGAGCGGTAAGTCTGCGTGATTTTGCATGGGCACGCCAGCTGAGCGAGGAAGGCCTAATCCAGCTGACCCGGCAGCCGGGCTTTATTCAGGCTGGAAACAGTCTGCTTAATGCCCCGGTTGCGGCACACTGGCAGCGTAAGATACTGAATACGCTGGCGACGTACCATGAACAGCATCAGGACGAGCCAGGCCCGGGCCGTGAGCGTCTGCGACGCATGGCGTTGCCGATGGAAGACGACGCGCTGGTGCTGCTGCTGATTGAAAACATGCGCGAAAGCGGGGTGATTAAAAGCCACCACGGCTGGCTGCATCTGCCGGATCACAAGGCCGGGTTCACCGCAGAGCAAGAGGCGATATGGCAAAAAGTCGCCACGCTGTTTGGCGATGAGCCGTGGTGGGTTCGCGATCTGGCTCGCGAAACCAACACCGATGAACAGGTGATGCGTCAGGTATTGCGCCATGCGGCGCAGCAGGGGCTGATAGTCGCGATCGTAAAAGATCGTTATTACCGTAACGATCGTATTGTGGCGTTTGCCAATCTGATCCGCGAGCTGGATCAGGAGCGGGGCTCCACCTGCGCGGCCGATTTCCGCGACCGGCTGAACGTGGGCCGCAAGCTGGCGATTCAGATCCTGGAGTATTTCAACCGCATCGGCTTTACCCGCCGTCGCGGTAACGATCATTTATTGCGAGATTCGTTGTTATTTCCTGAAACTCCGTGACCTCCGTCGTAAACACCGTTACCGGCTGGCGAGAAAATCGCCAGCCGGAACTACCCTTGTTGTACACCAACAGCAAGGAGACGGTCATGACAAACAATCCTCCCTCATCGCGTATCCAGCCCGGCGAGTATGGTTTTCCCCTCAAGCTGAAGCCCCGTTATGACAACTTTATTGGCGGCGACTGGGTCGCTCCCGTCGACGGCGAATACTATTCCAACCTGACCCCGGTTACCGGCCAGCCGCTGTGCGAGATTGCCAGCTCCGGTAAGCGTGATATCGACCTGGCGCTGGATGCGGCGCACAAAGCGAAAGAGAAATGGGCTCATACCTCCGTTCAGGACCGCGCGGCTATTTTGTTCAAAATCGCCGACCGGATGGAGCAAAATCTTGAGCTGCTGGCGACGGCGGAAACCTGGGATAACGGCAAGCCTATCCGGGAAACGATGGCGGCTGACGTGCCGCTGGCCATCGACCACTTCCGCTATTTTGCCTCCTGTATTCGCGCTCAGGAGGGTGGAATAAGCGAGGTAGACAGCGACACCGTGGCGTATCACTTCCACGAGCCGCTGGGCGTCGTCGGGCAAATTATTCCGTGGAACTTCCCGCTGCTGATGGCGAGCTGGAAAATGGCGCCCGCGCTGGCGGCCGGGAACTGTATTGTACTGAAACCGGCGCGTCTGACGCCGCTCTCGGTGCTGCTGCTGATGGAAATTGTTGGCGATCTTCTGCCGCCGGGCGTGATTAACGTGGTCAACGGTGCTGGCGGTGAGATAGGGGAATATCTGGCGACCTCGAAACGGATCGCTAAAGTGGCGTTTACCGGGTCGACGGAAGTGGGCCAGCAGATCATGCAGTATGCTACGCAAAACATCATTCCGGTGACCCTGGAGCTGGGCGGGAAATCCCCGAACATCTTCTTCGCGGACGTGATGGAGGAAGAGGATGCCTTCTTCGATAAAGCCCTGGAAGGGTTTGCGCTGTTTGCGTTTAACCAGGGCGAAGTCTGCACCTGCCCAAGTCGCGCGCTGGTGCAGGAGTCCATCTATGAGCGCTTTATGGAGCGGGCCATTCGCCGCGTGGAGTCTATCCGCAGCGGTAATCCGCTCGATAACGTCACGCAGATGGGCGCGCAGGTTTCACACGGACAGCTGGAGACTATCCTCAACTACATCGACATCGGCAAGAAAGAAGGGGCGGATATTCTGACCGGCGGACGCCGTAAAGTGCTGGGAGGAGATCTGCAGGAAGGGTATTACCTTGAGCCAACGATCTTGTTCGGTCAGAACAACATGCGCGTCTTCCAGGAGGAAATTTTCGGACCGGTGCTGGCCGTGACCACCTTTAAAACGATGGAGGAGGCGCTGGAGATTGCCAACGACACGCCATATGGCCTGGGGGCAGGCGTCTGGAGTCGCAACGGTAATCTGGCCTATAAAATGGGCCGCGGCATTCAGGCCGGGCGCGTCTGGACCAACTGCTACCACGCCTATCCGGCGCACGCGGCCTTTGGCGGTTATAAGCAGTCGGGCATCGGGCGTGAAACCCACAAGATGATGCTGGAGCATTACCAGCAGACGAAATGTTTGCTGGTCAGCTACTCCGATAAACCGCTGGGGCTGTTCTAATCGCCCAGCTCAGGCCGTCCATGGGCGGCCTGAGCAATTTGCTGGCGCAGGCAGTTCAGAACGCCGTCCAGGACGTATTGCACACGCCAGGGCTGGTATTCACGTTTGCGGAAGATGGCCGTCAGATCGAGCCACCACTCCTCCTGATGCGGGAAGCAGGGGACCAGCATCCCCCGCGTTAATTCTTTCTTCAGACTCTCTTTGGGTGCAAAAACAATCCCAAGATTATTTCTTGCCAGCTCCAGGGCCGTCTGCGTATTGTCGCAAATATAATTACCGGTCACCCGGTAGTCGTGCACGTTATCACTGCCATGCACGCGGAAACGCCAGATGTTCGCATCATCGACCAGCATGGAATCAATAAGAATGCAGGAGTGATTAATTAAATCTTCAGGTCCCGTTAAGGGATGTTTATTTAAATACTCTACGGTTGCGAATGCCGTAACGGAATATTTTGTCAACACGCTGGCGACCAGGCTTTCGTCTTTCGGTTGCGCATAGGTAATTAAAATATCGCAGTCATCAGGAAAGGAAACGCCTTCTGAAAATTCATTCCGGTCCAGATTGTAGGTTTTCAGGGAGATGCGAATGTCACCGATGTCTTCTATCTGATGGATCACGTGGCGCGCGAGATAGGTCACGATACCTGTGGGGGCATAGATTGTGACCTTTCCGCGCTTTTCATGCTTATAATCAGCAATGAAATTAACGAGTTGACTGTTCTTATCCAGCGTGGCATTAACGTAAGGGAGTAACGCTTCACCAAACTGGGTCAGGGCCAGCTGGCGCGTGGTGCGCTCAAACACCTTCAGTCCAACCCGAGTTTCAAAATCAGACAGATATTTACTGACGTTGGCCTGCGCCATGCCCAGCAGGGCCGCGGCATCACCAATGCTGTGGGTGGCTGCGATGACGGATATAATTTTTAATTCGCGTGGCTTTAGCTGTAATTTATTCATCATGCGCACCCATCTATATGATTTTATATATAATATTATATAAACCGCAGCGTTGCATTGGCAAATTTGTAACCATTATTATGCGCCTCGCTTGTTTGGCATTTTAATGGATTACATGTAATGACTATTAAATACAATTTACTCATCGCTGCCACGTTATTTGCAACATCCTCAGCAATGGCCGGTGACTTTTCACTTGGAGCGGGGGCTGTATTTAATGAGTCTCCTTACAAAGGCTATAACGAAAATACTACCGCAGTACCGTTAATTAGCTATGAAGGCGATCGTTTCTATGTTCGTCAGACCACTGGCGGATGGATCCTGTGGAAAGATGCAAAAAATGAATTCAGTCTGACCGCGTCGTGGATGCCGCTGCATTTCGATCCTGATGACAACGACGACCATCAGATGAAGCAGCTGGATGAGCGTAAAGCTTCTGCCTTCCTCGGTGGCGCGTACTACCGCCATGAGAGCTGGGGTTCGCTAAAAGTGGCGGTCTCTGGTGATGCCATGGATGAAAGCGGTGGCGTGATCGGCGAGGTATCTTACTTCCGTCCAATCAGGATGGAGCGCCTGACCCTGACGCCTTCTGTTGGTGTGTTCTACAGCGACGAAAGCTATAACGACTACTACTATGGCGTATCCGGCAGCGAGTCTCGCCGCTCAGGACTGGATCAATACACCGCTGGTGATAGCTGGACGCCATACGTTGGGCTGGCGGCTAAATATCAGTTAACCCAGAAGCTGTACCTTAACGCCAGCGCGGTCTACACCGTGTTGCCTGACGACGTGAAGAACAGCCCGATGATCGACCGCGACGACAGCTTCGCGCTGATGACCGGCCTGACCTGGCGTTTCTGATGCGGTAAAGCCTGTTTACTCCCTCTCCCTTGGGAGAGGGATGGGGTGAGGGCAACAGGCCGCAGAATTTCAACCTTCATCCACCCAGATCCGCATTTCTCCTTCTCCCCGGTTAGCCCAGCTAAACCAGGGAATAAAGGTCAGCGTGCGGGGCTGACGTTGTACCGGCGAGCGATCGTACTGCCACAGCGCATCCGTGTCCTCCACGTGACACCCAATCCCCTCTGCCTGTATTAGCATCTTGTGCGCGAAAATTCCTTTCCCTTCAAAGACCCTGAACTCGCTGTTTTCAGGCAGAGAAAGGTGATGCAGATTGGCGCCGTTATCGGCCTCTTCCAGGCAGTAGACTAGCGGGCCGCGCTGCAGGGCGACTTTCCCCGCCTGCTGGCGGACCTGTGGGTTGCCATACACACGGCGAACCGGCATAGGTAACTTTAGCGTAATGACGTCACCCTCCTGCCAGCTGCGGGTGAGATAAAGGTATCCACGGGAGATCTCGCCCGTTACCGCTTCTCCATTTAATAAAACGTCAAGCGCGGCACACCAGTCTGGCAGCCTCAGGGCTAGCGTATGCGTGACGGGAACAGGCGAGGTAATGTCGATTTTTACCTGTTCATGCCACGGATAGTTACCGCTAATTCGCAGCGCCAGGGTTTCGTCGCCAACCGGTATGGCGACATCGTTGCCCACGTAAAGGTTAATAAAAAGCGCATCCTGGCGGACGGTATAAATGTAGTGCCCCAGCGACGTCAGCACGCGGGCGATATTCGGCGGGCAGCAGGCGCAGCCAAACCAGCGCTGGCGGACGGGCTTCACGTGATCGTAGATATGGTTGAACGCCAGGGTTTTCGGATGGACTTCCAGCGGGTTCACATAGAAGAAATGCTTACCATCCAGCGCCATTCCGCCCAGTACCGTGTTGTATAGCGCCCGCTCCATCACGTCGGCGTAGTGGCCGTCGGCCTCCATCTCCAGCATCCGGCGGGCAAACATCATCAGGCCGATGGAGGCGCAGCTTTCGGCATAGACCGTATCGTTGGGCAGATCGTAATCGCTGCTGAACGCCTCGCCGCTGCTTTGTGAGCCGATTCCACCGGTAATGTACAGCTGGCGCTGCGCCATATTTTTCCACAGCCGCAGGCAGTCCCGCCGTTTATCCTCGTCATGGCTCAGGCGTGCCAGATGCGCCATGCCCGCCATCAGATAGACAAAACGCACCGCATGGCCGACGGCCGTTTGTTGTTCCGAAAGCGGCTGATGAGCCTGGCTGTAGGCTTTGTCTTTGACCATCCACGCCGGGCCATAGGTGTTCCAGTATGATGTTCTGCCGCGCTTCTCGTATTCGATATCGTAGAAGTGAGGCTGAACGCCGCGTTGCTCGATGAAATATTTCACCAGAGTGAGATAGCGGGGCTCCTGCGTGATGTCGTAAAGCCGCATCAGCGCCAGCTCGATTTCCGGATGGCCCGGATAACCGTGTAGCTGGTTCTCGACGGGGCCAAACACGCTGTCGATATGGTCTGCCAGCCTGCACACCACCTCCAGCAGACGGCGTTTTCCGGTGCCCTGAAAATACGCTACGCCCGCTTCTATCATATGTCCGGCACAGTACAGCTCGTGACACTCGGCCAGATTCGTCCAGCGTTCGCCCGGCGCCTTTACCGTGAAGTACGTATTGAGATAACCGTCTTCACACTGCGCCGCCGCGACCAGCTCAATCACCTCGTCGGCGGTTTTCTCCAGTTCAACATCAGGCTTCTGGCACAGCGACCACGCCACGGCTTCCAGCCATTTCGCCACGTCGCTGTCCTGAAATACCATGCCGTAGAATTCACCCTGCTCCAGACCCGCCGCAATGCGGAAGTTGGTGATGGCGTGGCTGGGTTCGGCTTCCGTCACGCGGTCGTTTAGCGCATCCCACTGGTAGGGGATCACCACCTCACGTACCAGACGTTGATACTGCCCGAGAAACGGGTCGTTAATTTTCAGTTTATGCAGATCGGCTTCCATTATGGACATCGTGTTCTCCTCAGGAGGGTACGTGACGCTGGCGCAGGTTGGTAGCAATGCGCGACATCATAGGGTTGTTGAGTCTGCACCAGCGGATAGAGACGGCCAGCAGCAGATGGAAAAGGGCGGGGAGCAGCGTCTCCATGGCGGTGATGCCCTGCAGCGAAGCAGGCGTCTGGTTGCCCGCACCGGGCTGGTAGGCCACGGCGATAAACACCAGGCTGATGATCCCGGCGCTGGACGCCCACGCGAGCTTGATGAAAAACAGGTTGAAGGCGAAGTTCATCCCTGAAGAGCGCACGCCGGTTTTCCACTCGCCATAGTCGTCGGCAAACGCCATCAGCGAGAAGTGCAGCGGCAGGGTAAACCCGAGAATGACGCCGTTGCTCAAAATGACGATCAGCCACAGCGTCTGGTGCGCCGGGCCGCCAGGCAGGAACCACATTCCCACCGCGAGCGCGGCGAGCACCAGGTTGGTGTAGTAATAGAGTTTGACGGTATCAATACGGCGCGACAGCGGGCTGACGATGACCGCCCCCAGAATGGCGGCAAAAGTCACCATGGTGAAAAACAGCGAGGTATAGGCGGTACTGCCCTGCAGCACGTATGTGATGAAGTACATATACCCGCCGCCGCGAATGTTGAAGACGTTAATCAGCAGAAATGACATCACCAGCATCAGCAGCAGCTGATCGTTTTTACGCAGACCGGCCAGATGCTCGCGCAGGGTAAATTTCCCCATCAGCGCCAGCGGAACACGTTCGCGTACCCAGCAGAAGCAGCACAGGAACATCACCACGGCGATGGCACA
This sequence comes from Enterobacter sp. NFIX59, assembly GCF_900113755.1. Classification (NCBI taxonomy): domain Bacteria; kingdom Pseudomonadati; phylum Pseudomonadota; class Gammaproteobacteria; order Enterobacterales; family Enterobacteriaceae; genus Enterobacter; species Enterobacter sp. NFIX59. The sequence goes on from NZ_FOQN01000006.1 coordinate 188,818, forward strand.
CAGGACGCCGACGCCAAGCTGATAACCTTTCGCGGCATCTCCCTGGCCCAACTCCGCGACCAGCCACGGCAGGCCCACGGAGACCAAAAAGCCCGCCACGCCGCACAGCACGAAGCGCCAGGACTGGCAGGAGATCACCTCGTTGTGGCGAGTGGTCATGGTGTTAATCAGCGCACAGTAGGGAACGTTGATGGCGGTATAGCCGACGGACAACAGCAGATAGGTCCCGAATGCCCAGGCGATTTTCACGCCCATGCTGGCTTCCGGAACGGTGAAGGTCAGCACACCGATAATGCCGATCGGGAAGGCGACCCACAGCTGCCACGGGCGAAAGCGACCCCATCGGCTTTGCGTGCGGTCGGCAATAATGCCCATTACCGGATCGGAAATGGCGTCAAATACACGTAGGGCAATAAACAGCGTGCCAACAAGCGCAGGGGTCAGGCCAAAGACATCAGTATAGAAAAAGGTCAGAAAATTCATGATCAGGCAGGTAATCACCGTCCCGCCCGCGTCGCCCAGGCCGTAGCCAATTTTTTCGCGCACGGACAAGCGGCCCTCTGTTGCCCCTTGCGTCACGTCTGATTCTGTAATCGGTGTGGAAGTCATGAAGTAACTCCTCGGTAATCGAATTTATTATCGTATTTGTGCAAGGTACGCATTTATTCTGCACCGAACGGAAAGGCCAACAAGGGAAGGGAAAAGTATAAAAAGATGACGATTCCGACCTGATGATAAAAATGTGATTCCGATCGGACAGTTATTCGAATATTGATTAATAATCAAAGCGTAAATTGAATATCAACGGCAATAAAAGCGGAATGGTGAATATCCATGCTTGAATTATCCATAGCGCTTCCGATTAAGGTCCAAAATGGCGGGTTATTTATCTCCCGGGGCGTGGGCCGCCACCCTGCGCGAAAATTAACGTCGTGGGAGATTATTTTTGTCGAAAAAGGGACATTAACGATCCAGGAAGAAAGCACGTTATTTGAGGTAAAAGCAGGAGAGAGTTTGCTGCTTTGGCCAGACCGACGCCATGTGGGCGTGGGCGACTTTCCGGCCGATCTTAAATTTTACTGGCTGCATTTTGAGGTTGAGCATCATTCGCACCGGTTGCCCAATCTGGCAATCGAACAACACTGCCGCGTGAGGGATGCACAGTATGTAATTTCTCTTTTTCGCCAGTTCCTGAGCGAGCAGGAGAAATTACAGCGAAGCGTGGCGCTGGAAATCATTTTATTACTGATTTTGCAGCAAATTTCTATTTCATCAGGCTATGAAGATAACGCAGATGAAGCCGGTGCGGCAATGGCGTGGAAGGCGAAACAGCTTATTCGCACGCAGTTTCATTTACCGCTTTCTACCTCGCAGCTGGCAAAAGCGTTGCACTGCAATGCCGATTATCTCGGGCGCGTATTTCGCCGGACGTTCCATTTAACCCTGACAGAGGCGATACATCGCCAGCGCGTCAGGGCGGCGGAAAAGCTGTTGCTGGATGGTTCTGCCTCGCTTACCGAAGTGGCAACGCGGTGTGGTTTTAATGACGTGGGCTATTTTCGGCAGATCTTTTCGAAGCATACCGGGCTAACACCCGCCGTCTGGAAACGGCGGTACTGTAAAGAGCATATCAATTCCGGCTGATCACTGGCCGTAATAGGCATTCACCCCGTGCTTGCGCAGATAATGCTTGTCGAGCAACTCCTGCTGCATAACCGGAAGCTGTGGCGCGAGCTGGCGAGAGAACAGGCCCATATAGGCGCACTCTTCCAGCACGACGGCATTGTGGACCGCATCGGCAGCGTCTTTACCCCAGGCGAACGGGCCGTGGGAGTGGACCAGCACCGCCGGGACCTGCATCGGGCTGAGATCGCGCTCCTCGAAGGTTTTAATGATCACTTCACCCGTCTGGTATTCGTATTCTCCGGCAATCTCTGCCGCGGTCATCAGGCGCGTGCAGGGGATCGCCCCGTAGAAATAGTCCGCGTGCGTTGTGCCCCAGGCGGGTAAATCCTGTCCTGCCTGGGACCAGATAGTGGCATGTCGCGAATGGGTATGCACGATGCCGCCAATCTCCGGATAACGACGGTACAGCGCAAGATGGGTGGGCGTGTCTGAAGAGGGTTTTTTATTTCCCTCGACCACTTCGCCGGTAGCGATATTCACCACCACCATATCCTCCGCCGTCATCACGTCGTACTCCACTCCGGAGGGCTTAATCACCATCATGCCGCTTTCACGGTCAACCGCGCTGACGTTGCCCCAGGTGAACGTCACCAGCTGGTGGGCGGGCAGCGCCAGGTTTGCTGCCAGTACCTCGGCTTTGAGTTCGTCTAGCATGTCATGCCTCCTTCCTGCATACGGGCTTCAATCCAGCGGCGCGCCTGGATAATCTCCAGCACCGGCTCTTTTGCTTTTTCAGTCCACATCTCAATCAGAAACGCGCCGCGATAGTTCAGCTGATTCAGCGTGTTAAACACGCCGACAAAATCGACGCAGCCCTCGCCAAACGGCACGTCGCGGAACTGTCCGGGGCTTTGCGCGGTGACGGGCTGGGTGTCTTTCAGGTGAATAGCCGCAATGCGGTCAATGCCCAGCGTCAGCTCGGCGGTGACGTCGTTGCCCCACGCGCTCAGGTTGCCAACGTCCGGATAAACGCTGAACCACGGCGAGGCGATCATGTCGTCCCACTTTTTCCATTTGCTGATGGAGTTCATAAACGCGGTATCCATGATTTCCACCGCCAGCATCACCTGCGCGGCGGCGGCCTGCTCTACCGCCCACGCCAGCCCGTCGGCAAAGCGCTGCTGCGTGCCTTCGTCGTGCTCTTCGTAGTACACGTCATAACCCGCAAGCTGGATGGTGCGAATGCCTAAGTCACGCGCCAGCCTGATGGCTTTGGTCATGATTTCGCGGGCGCGTAGGCGCACGGTTTCATCGCGGCTGCCAAACGGGAAGCGACGGTGGGCAGACAGGCACATGGACGGGATAGACACCCCGGTTTCCAGCATCGCTTCAACCAGAGAGGCGCGCTGCGCGGTGCGCCAGTCGAGGCGCGATAATCGCTCGTCGGTTTCATCGACCGACATCTCGACAAAATCGAACCCGCAGCTTTTCGCCAGTACCAGCCGCTCGGGCCAGGAGAGATCTTTTGGCAGCGCTTTTTCGTAAATCCCTAACGGATGCTGACGCATGGTTACGCTCCCCAGATGTCGCGAATATTCGAATGGAATGCCTGCGCCACCTGCGGCGGATTGACGGCGCCAGCCAGTGCGCGCCCGGCAATAAAGGCTTTAACGTTGATCTGCTTAAACAGCGGCAGGTCGGCGGGGGTGATGCCGCCGGTAATCGAAAGCTGTAAACCGATGTCGGAGAGCGCTTTCATTTTCGCGAGATCCGCTTCGCCCCACTGCTGACCGCTCGCCTGTGCGTCGCGCCCGCGGTGGTAGATTGCCTGTTTCACGCCGACGCGATGCCATGCGCGCGCGTCGTCCAGCGTCCAGTTACCAAAGAGCTCCATCTGGATTTCACCTCCGCAGCGCAGGGCCACCTCGTGGCCTCGTTCAACGGTTGCCAGCGGGGCGGCACAGATGATGGTCATCCAGTTCGCGCCCGCGCCAAACGCCTGTTCTGCCAGCGTTTCTCCGGCGTCGGCCACTTTCCAGTCCGCAACGATGATTTTATCCGGACACTGCTCGCGCAGGGCGCGCACGGCGTTTAGCCCTTCGGTCAGGCACAAAATGGTGCCCGCTTCGACGATATCAACGTGATCGGCAAGCATCGCGACGTCACGCTGCGCGGCCTGAAGAGAGGTATGGTCGAGCGCCAGCTGCAGTAATGGTCGGCTCATAGGTTGTTCTCCTTAACTCGGGCGTGATAGCCCTGTAGTGCTGAAATCAGTAGCTGATAGCGGTGATATTTGCGCTGATAGGCCGCATGGGCGCGCATGTCGGGCTCGATGACCCGGATGCCATGTTTGAGCGCGCGCTGCGCTGAGTGGAAGTCGGTGAACACACCGGTGCCCACCATCGCCGCCAGCGCCGCGCCGGAGCAGCCTGTCTCTTCCACCTGCGGCAGCTCAATCGCCAGCCCGCTGACGTCCGCGAGCATTTGCATCCACACGTCCGAATGGGTCGGGCCACCCGTCACGCGCAGCGCCTGCACCTGAGAAAAGCGCTCAAGCATGCGGTTGAGGTGGGTCATGTGGCAGAACACCACGCCCTCATAAACCGCCTGTAGCAGGTGCGCGCGGGTGTGTAGCGCCTGCATCCCGTAGAAGCCGCTGGTCATCTCCAGCCCGGCGTTGCTGCCGTAGAGGAACGGCAGGAAGTACACATCGCTTTCGGCTTTCGGCAGGCTGGCGACGGCGTGGTTGATCTCGCTGAACGACATGTCACCCCACTGTGCGGTGAGCCACTCAAGGTTGCCGGACGAGGTGGGGCTGGCTTCGTGAACGATATACTGCTGCGGATGCACGTAGCGGCCATAGACGTACGGGAAGGGTTCGCTGTCGCGAAGCGTACTGGCGATACCGCTGGTGACGGCCCAGGTGCCCATCACGGCGTTCAGCGTGTGCTCGTCCTGCAGTCCGGCGCAGAGCGCGGTGGAAACCACATCAAACAGTCCACCCACGACGGGCGTGCCCGCCGCGAGACCGGTAAGGGTGGCTGCCTGAGCGGTGATTTCCCCGCAGATTTCTGCTGAACCGACAATCGGCGGCAGGGCGCCGTCAATCTCGCTGATGCCGAGCCAGCGCGTAAGCTGTGGGTCGTATTTCCCGGTATTCATGTTGTAGAGATTGGACTCGGAGATGTTGCTCTCTTCGCAGCCCTTCACGCCGGTCAGGCACCAGCGCAGATAGTCGTGCGCCATCATTACGCTACCAATCTGCTGATTGCGCTGCGGCTCATTCTCTTTGACCCAGCGCAGAAGCGAGGCCGGGTGCCCGGTCCACAGCGTCTGGCGCGTATGCGGGTAGAGTTTTTCGGGAATGCCATCCTGCTGCCAGCGCTGCACAATCTCCAGCGCACGGCGGTCAGAGGAGAGTATGGCGTTACCCAGCGGTTGGTCCTGTTTATCGAGCAGAAACAGTCCCTTGCCTTGAGCAGAAATGCCGACGCCTTTAATCCGGTTGCCGTTTACGCCTGAATGTTTGAGCAGCGTGGCGACGGTAGCGTGGCAGTGCTGCCACAACTCATGCATATCCCGCTCGGCGTAGCCCGCTCGCGGGCTGAGCGTGGCAACGGAGCGACGTTCGATACAGACTTCCTTGCCCTGGCTGTTGTATAAACCGGCTTTCAGATAAGTACCGCCACAATCGATACCCAGCCAGAAGGGCTCTTTTTCACTCATCTTCATCTCACTTATTCGCCGGGTGGCGCTTCGCTTACCCGACCTACGGTTCGGTTTTCTCCCTCTCCCCGTGGGAGAGGGCTGGGGTGAGGGCATCAGGCCGCACGTTTATGCGGAGTCACCGTGGGATTGGGCTCTGCGCCGGCATCGCATTTCGCCGGTAACAGCAGAGCCAACAGCGACGCCAGGGCGAGTGAAACGGCCAGGCAGTAAACGCCGGCATCTTTGCTGTACAGGGTGATAAGCACCCCAACCGCATACGGGCCACAGAAGCCACCGAGGTTGCCCAGGGCGTTGATCACGCCTCGCGCGCCGCCCGCCATCTCTGCGCTGAACAGTCGCGCCGGAATGGTCCAGAACACGCCCGCGGCGGATTGCAGGAAGAACCCGCAGCCCACCAGTGCGGCATAGGCCAGCCAGGTACTCTCTTTCAGCGCTACGGAGAGGAACATGCAGAGCGCGAAGCCAATCAACGGCAGGGAGACAAACAGCTTGCGCTTGCCGGTGCGGTCAGAGAGCGTGGAGAACAGGAACATGCCCGCAATGGCCCCGATGTAAGGCAGGATGGCGAGCATGCCCACCTGACCGATGCTGGTGTGCGTCAGCTCTTTCAGGATGGTCGGCAGCCAGAGCGTGTAGCCGTAAATCCCGGTCTGATAGAAGAAGTTCAGGGCGATCAGTTGCCACATGGTTTTGTCGGACAGCACTGCGCCGAGCGACGCGTTTTTCACCTCTTTGCCAGCGATGGCCTGCTGTTCAGCCGCCAGCGTTTGCACCAGATAGTTTTTCTCCGCCTCTGAAATCCAGCGCGCTTCCTGCGGCCGGTCGTACATGGTGAACGCCCACAGCACCAGCACAACGACGGACATTAAACCTTCAATAATGAACAGCCAGCGCCAGTCGAGCGCGGTGATGATCCAGCCCGACAGCGGGGCGGTGATGATCCCGGCGATGGGCACGAACATGATCACAATCGCGTTGGCGCGACCGCGCTCGGCGTCCGGGAACCAGTTGCTGATCATGGTGAGCACAACGGGCAGCATCCCGCCTTCCGCCACGCCGAGTAAGAAGCGCAGCACCAGCAGCTGATACTGATTCGTCACGAGACCCGTAAGCACAGAGATCACCGCCCAGGCAACCAGCGACCAGCCGATAAACTTCTTGCCGCTGCCGTGCACGGCAATCTTGCCGCCGGGAACCTGCAGGAACAGATAGCCGATAAAGAAGATCCCGCCCGCCAGGCCTGCCATTGTTGCGGTAATACCTAATTCTTCATCCATACCACCCGGCATCGCAAATGCGATATTCACGCGGTCCATATATGAAATAATGCAGGCGATAAGAATGGGAGGAATGATTCTTAGCCAGCGCTGGCGCGGAATGTCCGCATGTAGAGCATGAGTAGAAATATTCATAGTTAATCTCTCAGTAAGGTAACCGGAATAAAATTTTCTTATTGTTATTGCGTTGCTTTATTCATTGCGCTGATACCGTCGCGTAAAATGGCGATGCGATGGCTGACATCAGCATTAGCATTTATTTCCAGTAATTTAATACCGGAGAATTTCAACGTTGCGGCGCTCGCCGCAGTAAAGAGTGATTTTGCGTGTTCAGTTGTCATCAAACTGTCGGCACAGAATGAGGAAAACGGCGCGTGCAGATCCTGCCATTCTCCGTACTCCCCGTGGGTGGTCGTGCCCGAAAACATCAATGCACCCAGTTTCCCGGCATTGAGTGCGGCCTGAACATGGTCAAGCGGAAGGGTGGTGTTACGGCCTTCGATGGCCGACCGCGCCCAGTTGATGCAGACGCTGATATCCGTCTCTTTTACCACCTCCAGCACCTGCTCTAAAGGCAGGAAACCCTTGCGCGGTGCTGGGCCGTTCATGGCATCGCAGTGTTCCAGCACCAGATCGCAGCCCCAGTCCCAGCCTGTAATTTCACGGATGGAGCGGGAAAACGCCTCGGTGGCCTGTTCGACGGAAACATTGCCCGCCTGCGGGGCTGCCTGCATTTCCAGGGCTATCACTTTGCCCGGATAACGGGCGTTCACGGCGTTAACTTTCTGGTGCAGATGCCGGTAAAAGTCTATACATGCTTTACGCTGCGTTTCGTCAGCTGACGCCAGGCCAAATGCGCTGTTGATACCGCGGCGGCGCATGGTTTCCATCACTGCCGTGACCACAATTTGCCATTCACCCGGCGTATGGCGGAACAGCCATTCGTCGCCAAGAGGATGAAGATTTTCAAGGCACGGCTGTTCCAGCCCGCGAATATTCGGCGTGTCGGAAAGTTCCCGCCAGAAGGTTTGTTCTTCTTGTTCCCCTTTCTGGTGAAACGAGGGTGCGCAGGGGTACGCACCAATAATAAAACCGGTGTTGGTCATTTCGCATTCCTGTATTTATCAGAAAATTAATCTAATTCGCTGATTGCCACTTTCACCACAATTTTACGAATTGCGGATTCCTTGTTTTTAATACAGGCAGGACGGTGTACATCCTGCGGGAAAAATAGGGCATAGCTGCCGGGTATCATTTCGATAAACGATTCATTTTCACTGTCGTGATAAAAAATAATATCGCGCTGTTCCAGCAATGATTCGCTTATTTCGTTATTGCCGGTATCAATAGCGATACCGATTTTCTCTTCACCCCACGCCAAAAACTGAATATCCAGATAGCGGCGGTGCACTTCCGGGCGGTTCACGTGCGGTTCCTTTGTCGTCAGGTCGAGAACCTGAGCAAAAATGTTGCGACCTTCAATTTCTACTACGCCTGGCGCCAGGGTGGTGAAATCCGTCGTGCGCAGAAAATTAAGCGCTTTTTCAATCCCCTGCGGCAGGCGACACGGATTTGGCTGGGAAATATGTCCAAATATCATGGCCCACTCCTTACAGAGACTGGATTTTCGCCCACACGCTGTCGTCGATGGTGATGCCGTCGCGGCGGTTCTCTTCCAGCAGGCGCGTGAATTCATGCCCCGGAAGGCGGACGGCAACGTTTTCATCTGACCGCTGCGCGGTGGTAACGAAGTCCATAATGCGCTGCAGTTTGGCATCGCGGGTTGGACCGTCGATCAGGCGATCCACCTCGATGGCGATAAAGATCTGCGACACGCCATACTCGTCGCTGTTGTCCTGGGTCACTTCCGCGACGGAAGATCCGTTGGAGAGCAGGGTGGCGATCATGTCGAGCACGATGGATAAGCCGGACCCTTTCCAATAGCCCATGGGCAGAATGCGGCGGTTTTTCTCGATCACGCCTGGCTCTCGGGTGAGATTGCCCTCGTCGTCAAAGCCGCCATCGACCGGCAGCTCGCGCCCGGCCAGGCGATTCACCTCCAGCATGCCGTAGGAGAACATTGACATCGACATGTCGACCATGGTGATCGGGTTAGAGGGAATAGCCACGATCAGCGGATTGGTGCCGATGCAGCACTCTTTTGATCCCCATGCGGGCATCACGGCAATTGAGTTGGTCCAGCAAATACCGATGTAGCCCTTCTCCGCCGCCTGCCAGCCGTAGCTGCCGCCGCGCATCCAGTGGTTCGCGTTACGCAGTGCCACCAGACCAATGCCGTGATCGGACGCCAGCTCGGTGGCGCGATCCATCATCTTTTTCGCCGTCAGGTTGCCAATGGAGCGCTGGGCATCCCACTGTTCGATGGCGCCTAATGTCATCACCCGTTTGGGCTGAGCGTCGGGAATGATATCGCCTGCATCAAGCTGCTGAATAAAGCGCGGGAAGCGGTTCACACCATGCGAATAGACGCCGGACTCCGTGGTGCGAGCGAACATGTTGGCGCAAGCGTCTGCGGTTTCCGCTTTCACGCCGCGATCGAGCAGAACCCGATTAAACGCCGCTTTCAACTCTTCGAAGGTCACTTTCATCCCTGTTCTCCTGTTCTTTTAAGGGCAAGTGCGAGTGCTTTTTTATCGCTAAATTTCACTATGCGAAATCTGATTTCAAATATAGCGATCAAATTTTGTCAGATCAACGACATTCATGTTTTTCAAAATCGATTAAAATCAACTGGTTGTGTTTTTTCTGTTGAGATCGTGAACTGACCCACACTTTGCGCTACCATCAGGACGCGCTAAACAGGAGCCATGTAATGAGCATGAAAGAGAGCGAAATGACGCAAGAGAAAGAGAGGCCAGCAGGCAGCCAGAGCTTGTTTCGCGGCCTGATGCTGATTGAGATCCTCAGCAACTATCCGAACGGGTGTCCACTTGCGCATTTATCGGAACTGGCGGGGCTGAATAAGAGCACCGTGCACCGCTTGCTGCAGGGGCTACAGTCGTGCGGGTACGTGACCCCGGCACCCGCAGCGGGCAGCTATCGTCTGACCACCAAATTTATCGCCGTCGGGCAAAAGGCCCTGTCGTCGCTGAATATCATTCACGTGGCCGCTCCGCACCTTGAGGCGCTGAACATTGCCACCGGCGAGACGGTGAATTTCTCCAGCCGGGAAGACGACCACGCGATCCTGATTTACAAGCTCGAACCGACAACCGGTATGCTGCGCACGCGCGCCTATATCGGCCAGCATATGCCGCTCTACTGCTCCGCAATGGGCAAGATCTACATGGCGTTTGGTCATCAGGATTACGTGGCGAGCTACTGGGAGAGCCATCAGGAACAGATCCAACCTTTGACGCGCAACACCATCACTGAGTTGAGTGCGATGTATGATGAGCTGGCGGAAATTCGCGATCGCAGCATGGCGATGGACAAAGAAGAGAACGAGCTGGGCGTTTCCTGTATTGCCGTGCCGGTGTTTGATATCCACGGCCGCGTCCCGTATGCGATCTCTATCTCGCTGTCGACGTCGCGCATGAAGCAGGTGGGTGAGAAGAACTTGCTCAAGCCGCTGCGCGAAACGGCAGAGGCTATCTCAAAAGAGCTGGGTTTTAACGTGCGCGAGGCGTAACTGATGAACCGATTTATCATGGCGGATGCGGGAAAATGCATCGGGTGCCGCACCTGCGAAGTGGCCTGCGCGGTTGCGCATCAGGACGACTTCACCGCACAGACTTTCACCTCCCGCCTTCGGGTGGTGAAGGGGGACGCCTACACTACGGCGGTGGGTTGCCATCAGTGCGAGGACGCGCCCTGTGCTAACGTCTGCCCAACCCATGCCATCAGCCGTACGGCGGGCACCTGGCTCGTTGAGCAGACGCGCTGCATTGGGTGCAAAAGCTGTGTGGTGGCCTGTCCGTTTGGGGCGATGCAGGTTCGTCTGGAGGGAAATAGAGCGCAGGCGCTGAAATGTGATTTGTGCAGTCATCGCGAAGGCGGACCGGCCTGCGTGGAGGCCTGTCCAACCCACGCGCTGCGCTGCGTTGATCCTGCCAGTATTCGGGCTGAAAAGCTTACTGCATTTTATTGAAATTCCACGTGAACGTCAGACTGTAGCGCCAGTCTCTGTTGCGACTGTCTGTCGGAACATCCCCGACGGGTCTTGCCGCCTCCACCGTGACGCTATAGTGACGCGTATCGCCTATCATCACCCCGGTTGCCACTGACCCGAGCCGTTGATGAGGCAAACCGGAGGTGTTAAACCAGGTTTGCGCGGTATCGGCCAGGATGTAGGGCTGGATTGTGGCAAGCCAGGTGCTCTCTTTTCGCATCTGGATATAGCGCAGTTCTACCTGCCCGCCATAGCCGTAATCACCGCTTGTTTCACTGTCCTGGTATCCACGGCCAAAGCGCTGGGCACCGAAGCTAACGCGTTCGGGCTCCGGCAACGTGTTATTTGACCAGTCTCCCTCCCAGGACGTTGATAGCCGCCATTTGTCGGCAAACAGCCAGGCTGCGTCCAGATAGCTTTTCGTGAGCGTAAAATTCATATCGGGTTTAGGGGCTGAGACGATATCCGCACCCATCGCATCAATACCCTGACGGACGTTGAGCCTGCCGCTGATGCTGGCGGTTGTGAATTGATGTGCTCCATTAATGCCCACTTCCAGCGCGGGATAACGCGCGTGTTGGTTGACGGAGTTCAGACTATAGGTTTTGCCCTGTAGTCTGGCCTGCAGGGCATAATCATCCTGGCGGTCGGTGTAATCAAAACCGCCGGTCAGATTAATTTGTGATTTTTGCGTCAGCAGCAGGGGATAGCCAAACGTCACGCCCCCGTTGTATTGCGTTGTTTTTTGCTTCGAATCGACGTTGATATTGTTTGGCAAAGAGAGCAGGGGAGAAAAATCTCGCGGATCTTCACGGTAATAGCTGCCTTTTAGCTGCATGGTCAGCCCTTCATCGTTTAAAAACTGCTGCCAGTTGAGACCGACATAGTTTTTTCGCGTGTTGCTATCTAACGGTACAAGCGTGGCCACACCAAGCTGATCGCCATAGCTTGTCATGTTGCTGAGCGTGCCGTTCAGCATCATTAAATCTTGCCCTTTACGGGTGTCGATCGTGGAGGCGATATTCCAGCTCCGCTCCTGATTACCGGTTATCTGCATTGCCGCCGCGCCATAAATATTGGTTGGCAGCTGCGCGTTGGCCGTGACCGGAACGTTAGGGGTACGGGTCATCAGCTGGCTATAGCGATCGAACGTATCCTGTGACAGCGGTTTTTCCGCCATGATTTTTTCTGACAATCGTTTAAGACGCTCGGCGATATGAGGGTTATTACTGGTGATGTCGCTGTGAGCGACATACCCTTCAACCAGAACAATTTTAATATTGCCCTGCTGGAAATTATCATCCGGCAGCCAGGCATAGGAGAGCGGAAAACCGTCGGCCTTATAGCGCGCCGTAATATCATTTACCAGCCCCGTGAGCGTTTCTAGCGGCACGGTTTTTCCGGCGTACGGCCTGAAGGGCTGAAGCAATTCCTGCAAGGGATAACGCGTTCCGCCAATAAACTGAATGTGATGAATGGTAATGGGCGTTTCAGGCGTCAGCGTTGACTGCGGTTTTTCTATTTTGACTTTCGGCTGGGGGACAGCCTCAGTTTGTTCTGGGGCAACGTTACGCGAAACTTGCGCCGGGTTATCAGGGTTAATAATAGAGGGCAGTGTATCGGCGCGGGCCATGCTCAGCACAACCAGCCCCGTCAGCGAAAAAAGGAAGTGGTGTTTCATCGCGCTATCCCTGTTCATCATTCCCGGTTAGGGGGAGTATCGCCGTATAAAGCGCCCCTGAACCAGGGGCGCAGAATGACAATAAGCAGATTACTGTTTGACCGGTGGCTAATGTGTTGTTGCGGTGGCCGTAACGCCCGACGTCAGGGTACTGAGGGTCGTATTGACCGTTGCACCCAAACTGTTGTTCGTGGCCGCCACGTTTGCATTGGCTGTGAGAGATCCTGAACCTCCTCCCGTTGTCGAAGAGGCGGGTTTAACCAGCGTGCCGCTATCCGTCACCGTCTGGCCGACGTTCTGGACGACCTGACCCGCGCCGTTAAGCCCGCTATTACTGTTGCTGACGTTGGTCCCCACGCCGCTCACGGTGTTACCCACCTGAGTCAGCAGACCGTTGACCGGTGTGCCGAGACCCGTCGTGGTGCCCACGCTTTGCGTCACGCCCTGTACTCCGCCCAGCGTCTTATTAGCCACGGTCGTGGTATCTGTTGTTACCTGAGTGACCGCAGGGCTGCTTACCGTGTTGGTGAGACCCGTGCCGGTGTTACTGACCAGTTGCCCGGTACTGTTGACCACGCTGCCCGTCAGGCCGGTTACACCGCTGACCGGTGTTCCGGAAGTGGAGCTCGCCAGGCCCGTGCCTACCGTTGAAACGGTATTGCCCAGGGAGGTGACCGACGTGGTCACGCCTTTAACGGTTGTGCCCACACCGTTCGTGTTGTTTGGATCGCCAACGCCAGTCGTGACGCCTGTCCCCACGGTGGACACGGCACTGCCAACACCGCTGACGGTGGTTGAAACGGTTGACGTGACGGGATTATTTGTCGGCAGCTGGCTTCCAAGACCATCCACCGTAGAGCCGACGCTGGTTACTGTTTTACCGGCATCACCCAGTATGGTATTTGCGCCTGCGGTAGTGGTTCCGCCACCGCCCGTGTTGCCTGTTCCGGTTCCTCCGCTGCCATTGCCTCCTGAGCCCGATCCTGAACCAGAACCCGTTCCGCCGCCAGCGCCTGTCCCGGTACCTGAACCCGTCCCGGTACCCGAACCGTTGCTGCCCGAACCGCCATTGCTCGCGGTCGAGCCACTTCCATCACCTGAGCCGCTGCTGCTTCCCGTCGCAGGGTTATTTTTGGCCGTTGAGTGATGAGAGCCGCCACCGCTTCCACTACAGGCAGAAAGAGAGAACGCGAGCAGTACCGCAACAGCAATAGCGCTGATGCGACTAACATTATTAGGTAGCATATGAATACTCCACGCAAAAGAACGCCGAGCGGCGTATTAGTGAGTATATGCAGTATTTTTAAATATGCATGAAAGTGACTTGATAAGGTATTTTGCGGTGTTGCAGGGGTTATTTCAAAATAACAATAAGTTAAGATCTTTAATTGATGCTTAATTATTGGCGGGGAAGTTAGTGGGCGTAAATTAAAGGAATATTCCTAAGGAAACTCAAGAGAGATGATAAATTAAACGCTACAGGATATATCCTTAATATAAGATTCAGATCACGGAAAAATAAGGCTCTTCATTTGAAGAGCCTTATTATTTAACAATTGCCTTCGCGCCAGGCTTTTTCGATCTCTTCGGCGAGAATTTTAACACCCGCTTCGATTTTTTCCGGATCGGGGACGTAGTTCATGCGCATGCACTGATGGGTATGCGGCCACGGCTTATCCAGACCCGGGAAGAAATAATCGCCCGGCACCATCAGTACGCCGCGCTTTTTCAGGCGCTGGTAAAGCAGTTCGGTGGTGATAGGTAAATCCTTAAACCACAGCCAGAGGAAAATCGCCCCTTCCGGTTTGTGGATTAGGCAGCGTTCTTCCGGCAAGTAGCGGCGAATTGTCGCAATCGTCTCCTGAACGCGCTGGTAATAGAAAGGCTTGATCACGTCATTCGACAGACGCAGCAGGTCCTTGCGTTTGATCATTTCGCACATCATTGCCGGGCCAATGCCGCCCGGTGAAAGGCTGATAATGCCGTTCATATTGGTGATGGCGGTGATGATTTTCTCATTGGCAATGATGATGCCGCAGCGGCTGCCCGGCAGACCCAGCTTAGAAAGGCTCATGCACAGGACGATGTTCGGGTTCCACAGCGGGCGTGCTTCGCTGAAGATAATGCCCGGGAACGGTACGCCGTAGGCGTTATCGATCACCAGCGGGATGCCGTGCTGATTTGCCAGTACATCCAGCTTCATCAGTTCGTCGTCGGTGATCACGTTGCCCGTTGGGTTAGTCGGACGCGATACGCAGATCATGCCCGTCTCTTCGCCAATATGCAGGTGTTCAAAATCGACGTGATATTTGAACTGGCCTTCCGGCAGTAGCTCAATATTCGGGCGCGCGGAGACGAACAGATCCTCTTCCAAGCCGGAATCAGCGTAGCCGATATACTCCGGTGCCAGCGGGAAGAGCACTTTTTTGGTGGTGCCGTCGGCGCGACGCCCTGCGAACAGGTTAAACAAGTAGAAAAACGCGCTCTGGCTGCCGTTTGTCAGTGCAATATTCTGTGGTTCGATATCCCAACCCAGCTCGTCACGCAGCATTTCGGCGAGGAGTGCCAGCAGCTCGGTTTTACCCTGCGGGCCGTCGTAATTGCAAAGCGCATCGGTTGCTTTGCCGCTTTCCAGCATCTGAGCGAGCAGCGTCTGGAAATAGGTCGTCATCTCCGGGATTTGAGCCGGGTTTCCGCCGCCGAGCATGATTGCGCCCGGTGTGCGCAGCCCGTCGTTGAGGTCCTCCATCAGGCGAGTAATGCCTGAATGGCGGGTAAATTTGTCGCCGAAAAGTGAAAACGTCATAGCAGGTGATCTGTCGAGCTTATTTTGAAAGTGGGTAACCATAACGCTAGCACCGTGCTGGTGCAAATCGGGTGATGTGGTCGGATTTGTTGTTTTATAGGGCAGAGTTGGATTTGTGTAGTGAATAGTTCTGGTGGGATTTCCCCTCACCCCGGCCCTCCCCCCTGCGGGGAGAGGGTTAGGGTGAGGGGGAAAATTACTGATTACCTGCCCATACCACCATCACCTTATCGCCCTTGTGCTCGCGTACGAAGCCGTACCCCTCTTTCAGCGACAGCGTGGTTTGTTTGCCTTCACCGATCGCCGGATGGCGGGCGCGGAACTGCCCCAGCGTTTGCCAGTGGGCGACGGTTAGGGCCTGCTTGCCCGTGACGTCCTGCCAGTTCATATCTGACCGGGTACCCTGCAGCGGGTCGGAGCCTGTCGGCCCGAACGGACGCTCGGATTCATCCCCGTAATAGATTTGTACGCTGCCCGGCGCCAGCAGAAGCAATTCCGCTGCGCGCTGGCCCCCTTCGCGGAACAGGCGCGTATCGTGGGATGAGAGATAGCTCAGCACGTTGAAGCTTTGCAGCTTCTCCGCCATCTGCTGCCAGGTGAGATCCATATCGGCCAGGCAATCCACCGCTTTTGCCGCCTGCTCCTGATAATCAAAGTTGATCATCGCATCAAAACCGTGGCGGTAATAATCGCTTTGCATCACCCCGTGGCCCCAGGATTCCCCGGTCATCCAGAACGGTGCGTTGTCGAGCTTTTTGTCCGGGTTCGCCCCTTTCCAGGCGGCCAGCGCCTGGCTTGCCTGGTCTTTCAGCTGTTGCCAGGCCGCAAGCTCAACGTGTTTCGCCGTATCCACCCGGAAACCGTCGATGCCGTAGTCACGGACCCACTGGCTGAGCCAGTGGGTAAGGTAGTCGCGCGGGGTATATCCCTTGATGGCCTTCGCGTGGGTATCGGGTTTGTGTTGATAAAAGTTTGGCAATCCAGAAGGCGTCGTGGATTCCGTTTTCAGATCCGGCAGAAATGCCAGCGACATGGTTAAATCATCGAAGCCGGGGTTATCGTAATCACCGATGTCGGTGCGGATCCACTTTTTACCCCACCATTTTTCCCATGCGGCTTTGTCACTAAAGTTGATGTAGTCGTTAAAGCTGTGCCAGGTCTGGCCTGCGCCCGGCTTCCAGTCCGTCCAGCGTTCTCCCAGCATCTTTTTCAGCTCATCACCCTGCAGGTACAGAGCACCAAACTGATATTCCTGCATGTCTGCCAGCGTGGCATAACCAACGTGGTTCATGACGATATCGAAAAGAACGCGGATCCCGCGTTTGTGCGCTTCGTCGACAAGCTGGCGTAAATCATCTTCAGTTCCCATATTGGCGTCGAGCGTTGTCCAGTCCAGGGTGTAGTAGCCGTGATAGGCGTAATGCGGGAAATCACCTTTGGTGCCACCGCCTACCCAGCCGTGGATCTGCTCAAGCGGGGAGCTTATCCAGAGCGCATTTACCCCCAACTGCTGTAAATAATCGAGCTTGCCGGCGAGCCCCTTGAGATCGCCGCCGTGGAAGGTGCCAATCTCCTGCATGCCGTCTTTATGGCGGCCATAGCTGTTGTCGTTGCCCGGGTCGCCATTCACATAGCGATCGGTCAGTACAAAATAGACGGTGGCGTTTTGCCAGCTAAACGGCGCAGGCTTGTCGGTTTCGGCGCGCTCAAGCAGCAGCAGGCCGTTACTGTTGGCGGCTGGCTGCAGGGTGATTTTCCCATCTTGTACGGTCGCCGTCTGTTTACTGTAGTAGTCGCGCACCACGGTGCCTTCCGGGAAGGTGTTGCTGACGTCCAGCGTCAGCGGCTTACCGTCCCACTTTGGACACTGGCGGATGACGTTTGCAACCGGCTGTTCTGCGGCACTCTGAATCGTCAGCAGCAGGGTGGGCGTGCCGGAGCGAGTATCAATCCGCATCTGGTAGTCGCCGTCGCGGAAAAGTCGCCACTGCGGCGGTGTGCCGTCACAGGGCTTGAGCGACAGCATCTCATTGAGTTTTATCGCGCCTGTGGGCTGCCAGCACGTCTTGTCAAAACTCAGCGTAAGAGGACGCGTACCCTTCGCAAGCTTTGCCTGGCTGGTGAAGACTCCGGTGCCTTCGGCGCTAAATGCGCTAAACCCCGGCGATGACCAGTCGGCATGTGCCAGTGCGGGTAACATCAGAAAGGCTAATGCGGTGCGTTTCATTCCTTTTTCCTGTCGCGGCATTTTTGACCAGTGTGCCAGCAGGCAGAGGGGAAAAGCTCATCCCCTGTCGCTTTCTGCCGGGAGGATGCGTGAGGATGAGTGATCTTGCGCAAAATTAGGCAGTTATCTGCGAGAACGCACACATATTTTCGGAAATGATGTTTTTATGAGCAAGTTTCAGGTGACATAGTTTCGGAATTGGACTATTTCTATACGTGCTCTTGAAGTCTATTTTTGATATGATTTGAGATTCCGCTCTCAAATTTGTGAAAAAAATAAGGTGTTGGGATGATTACATCCGACCAGGAGACCTAATGATATCGACTCCCATTCGACGATATGGGGCTGCGATACTCATGTTACTCACCACGGCATTTTCGGGTGAGGTGCTTGCGAAGACGCACACGGATACAACGAGTAAGAAAGCCCACGTAATAAAGACGACAAGTAGTAAGGTTAGCAGTAAACAAGAGTATTCTCGCAATAGTGCAAAGAGTAGTTCACTTCCTGATTTGCGAAAATACCCTTCCGGAACACCAAGGAAAAAAGCGTTTCTCCGGACGGTAATGCCTTACATCACGAGTCAAAATGCCGCGATTACTGCGGATCGTAACTGGCTGATCTCCAAACAGTACGATAGCCGCTGGTCGCCGTCAGAGCGCGCGCGTCTGAAAGATATCACGCAGCGCTATAAGCTGAGCTGGAACGGTAACACCCGTCGTGTGCCGTGGAATGCTCTCCTTGAGCGTGTGGATATCATCCCGGGCAGCATGGTTGCGACCATGGCTGCTGCCGAAAGCGGCTGGGGGACTTCTAAGCTTGCGCGTAGCAACAACAACCTTTTCGGCATGAAGTGCGTGAAAGGTCGTTGTAACAATGCCCCTGGCAAGGTGAAAGGCTATTCGCAGTTTGAATCTGTGAAGGATTCCGTCAGCGCCTACGTGGTGAATCTGAATACGCACCCGGCCTACTCATCGTTCCGTAAATCACGCGCTCAGCTGCGTAAAGCGGACCAGGAAGTGACGGCCAGTACGATGATCCACAAGCTGAAAGGTTATTCGACGAAGGGACAGAGCTATAACAACTATCTGTTCGCCATGTACCAGGATAACCAGCGCTTAATCGCCGCCCATATGTAATCTCAAAAAAACGCCTTCCACTGGAAGGCGTTTTCTTTTCTATATCAGCACCTCGCTGTGGCGATCCCGATACTCCTTCGGCGTGGTGTCATACTCTTTGCGGAACACCGAATAGAAATATTGCAGGGACGGGTAACCGCACATCTGCGAGATTTCGTTGATCGACAGTGACGTGGAGATGAGCAGGCTGCGTGCTTTCTCCAGCTTTTCAGCATGGATAACGGCATGAATGGTTTCGCCCACCTCTTCTTTGAACCGCTTCTCCAGATTCGAACGCGAAATGCCCACCGAATCCAGCACCTGATCGACTTTAATCCCTTTGCAGGCGTGGTTGCGAATATAGTGCATGGCCTGAAT
This sequence comes from Enterobacter sp. NFIX59, assembly GCF_900113755.1. NCBI lineage: Bacteria > Pseudomonadati > Pseudomonadota > Gammaproteobacteria > Enterobacterales > Enterobacteriaceae > Enterobacter > Enterobacter sp. NFIX59. Next base: position 207,792 of record NZ_FOQN01000006.1, read on the forward strand.
GACGGCCGGGTCGCTTAAGGAGCGATAATCGGTTGAGCGACGTTCTACGACGCGAACAGGAGGCACCAGCAGGCGCTGAAGCGGCAGAGATTCTTTATCCAGCAGGCGATGCAGCAGCTTCGCCGCCTGATAGCCCATCTGACGCGTGCCCTGGGCAACGGAGGAGAGCGCCACGCGGGAAAGGTAGCGGGTCAGTTCTTCATTATCAATGCCAATCACGCACAGCTTTTCGGGCACCGGAATGTGTAAATGTTCGCAGACCTGCAGCACGTGGCGCGCGCGGGCGTCCGTTACGGCAATAATACCGGTTTGCGGCGGCAGCGTTTGCAGCCAGTCCGCCAGGCGGTTTTGCGCGTGCTGCCAGTTTTCCGGCGCGGTCTCCAGGCCCTGATACACCACGCCGCGATACTTTTCCTGCGCGACCAGCTGGCAAAACGCGTGTTCGCGCTCAACGGCCCAGCGCTTGCCGCTGGTGGCGGGTAAACCATAAAACGCGAAGCGATGGACGCCTTTCTCTTTTAAATGGAGAAAGGCGGCCTCGACCAGCGCATGGTTATCGGTGGCAATATAGTGGACCGGCGGATAGTGTTCGGGCGAATGGTAGGAGCCGCCGACGCCCACTATCGGGACGTCGACGTCGGTCAGCAGCTGCTCGATGACGGGATCGTCATAGTCCGCGATGACGCCATCGCCCAGCCAGTCTTTGATGTTCTCCAGACGGGTGCGAAAATCTTCTTCAATAAAAATATCCCATTCGGATTGCGACGCCTGCAAATATTCACCCACGCCTTCCACCACCTGACGGTCGTAGGCTTTGTTGGCATTGAATAACAACGTAATGCGGTGACGCTTTTCAAACATGGCTCACTTCCCAATTAAGTCACAATACGGTTATCAGGCCCGTCGCTTGGTGGCCGAGTCCATCCAGACTGCCAGTAAAAGAATGGCCCCCTTGACGATATACTGCCAAAACGTCGGGACGTCCATCATACTCATCCCGTTATCCAACGACGCCATGATAAATGCCCCCATGACCGCACCTGCCACGCTACCGATACCCCCTGCGAGGCTGGTGCCGCCAATAACGCAGGCGGCGATAGCATCCAGCTCGGCGATGTTACCGGCGGAGGGAGAGCCGGCCCCGAGACGCGAGCTGAGGATCAATCCGGCGATAGCGACCATCAGGCCGTTAATGGCGAAGACCGCCAGCTTGGTGCGTTCGACATTGATACCCGAGAGGCGGGCCGCTTCAAGGTTGCCGCCAATGGCATAAATACGGCGGCCAAACGCGGTGCGCGTGGCCATAAACATGCCGCCCAGCAGTAAAAGTGCCAGCAGCAGGACAGGGGTCGGGACACCGCGATAGTCGTTTAAAAGCCAGATGGCGCCCAGCACAATGACCGCCATGAGCGCCTGACGTCCCACTACCGACGTGGATGCTGGCGACGCCAGCCCCAGCGCCTGACGGCGCATACGTCCACGCCACTGCCACGCGACAAAGGCCAGTAACCCAATCACACCGAGGGTAAAGCCCACGCTATCTGAGAGATAACTCTGGCCAATCTGCGACATGGCTGCACTGGTCGGGGAGACGGTAGTGCCGTTAGTGATGCCGATTAAGATCCCGCGGAAGGCCAGCATCCCTGCCAGGGTGACGATGAACGACGGCACTTTACGGTAGGCTACCCACCAGCCATTCCAGGCTCCCAGTACCAGCCCCAATACCAGCGTGACCGCCACGGTCAGCGGCAGCGGCCAGCCGAACCAGACGTCAAAAATCGCCGCCACGCCGCCGAGGAGCCCCATCATTGAACCGACCGACAGGTCGATTTCCGCGGAGATAATCACGAACACCATGCCGACGGCGAGAATGCCGGTGATGGCGGTCTGGCGGAGCAGGTTGGAGACGTTACGCGCGCTTAAGTACGAGCCATCGGTCATCCAGGTAAAGAACAGCATGATGACGATAATCGCCGCGATCATCACGAAAACCTGCAGGTTAAGCGCTTTTAGCCCCGCGAACGCACCGGGCGTCGGAACGGCGACTTTGATATCAGACGGATTGCTTTTCGACATGACGTTCGCTCCTTAAAGCGGCTTCCATCACCTGCTCCTGCGTCAGGTTCTGGTTAATCAGGTTGGCTTTCAGTTTTCCCTCGTGCATGACCAGCACGCGGTCGCTCAGGCCGAGCACTTCGGGTAACTCAGACGAAATGACAATGACGGCAATCCCTTGCTGTACAAGCTGATTAATCAGTTTGTAGATTTCATATTTGGCACCGATATCAATCCCGCGCGTGGGCTCATCAAGGATTAGAATGCGTGGATTGAGAAGCAGGCAGCGCGCCAGAATCGCCTTCTGCTGGTTGCCGCCGCTCAGACGGCCAATGGCCAGTTCTGGTGAGGAGGTTTTGACCTTCAGCCGGGCAAGTGACTGGAGAATGCACTGCTGCTCGGCGGCATCGTCCAGGCTGCTCAACGCGCCGGAGAACCGATCGAGCGCCGCAAGCGTAATATTTTTCCCCACCGCCATAACCGGCACGATACCGTCTTTTTTGCGGTCTTCCGGCACCATGGCAATGCCGCGGGCAATCGCCTGCTGGCAGTTGTCGATTTTCACCGGCTGGCCGTCGATATAAATCGTGCCCTCCCAGCGTCCCGGCCACACGCCAAACAGACACTGTACGGCCTCCGTGCGCCCGGCGCCGACTAACCCGGCAATACCGAGAATTTCGCCGCTGTGCAGAGAAAACGAGACGTTATTCACACGCTTGATGTGGCGGTTAACGGGATGCCACGCGGTCAGATTTTCCACGCGCAGCACTTCATCACCTGTTGCGTGGGGCTCATTCGGGTAGAGTGCCGTCAGCTCGCGGCCCACCATCATGGTGATGATGTCATCTTCGCTCATCCCGGCGGCTTCACGCGTGCCGATGTGTTGCCCGTCTCGGATCACGCAGATGGTGTCCGAAATGGCTTTAACCTCGTTCAGCTTGTGCGAAATATAGATGCAGGCGATGCCGTGATTTTGCAGATCGCGAATGATATCGAGCAGAACCGCAGTTTCCTGTTCGGTGAGCGAGGCCGTTGGCTCATCAAGGATCAGCAGCCTGACCTGTTTATTGAGCGCTTTCGCGATTTCGACCAGCTGCTGTTGCCCTAGGCCCAGATCCCCCACGCGGGTATCCGGTGAAATGTTGAGGCTCACCTGCGCCAGCAGCTTTTCGCAGCGGAGCGTCATGGTGTCGTAATCCAGCACGCCGTGGCGGGAAATTTCGGCCCCGAGGAAAATGTTCTCCAGCACGGTGAGATGCTTCACCAGCGCCAGCTCCTGGTGGATGATGGCGATGCCTTTGCGTTCGGTATCGCGGATGTGTGTCGCCTGGATCACTTCACCGGCAAAGACGATTTCGCCTTCGTAGCTGCCGTGTGGGTAGATCCCGCACAACACTTTCATCAGCGTCGACTTGCCCGAACCGTTCTCACCGCACAGCGAAACCACTTCGCCGGGGTTCAACCGGAGGCTGACGTTGTCGACGGCTTTCACCGTGCCGAAGCGTTTGGTGATGCTTTTCATTTCAAGTAAATAAGGCATAACTGCTCCACATAACCCGAGGGAAGAACAGTACAACGTGATGCGCCCCCGCAGAGCAGGGGCCGCGCCGGATTACAGTTCGCTCTTCTTGTGGAAACCGTCTTTAACCACGGTGGCGTCAATGTTCTCTTTGTTGACTTCAATCGGTGTGAGCAGGCGAGCCGGAACGTCTTTCAGCCCGTTATTCAGCGTTGCGTCTGCTTTAGGCTGTTTGCCATTGCCCAGCTCTACGGCGATTTCCGCCGCCGTATTGGCCAACTGGGTAATCGGTTTGTAGACCGTCATGGTTTGGGTGCCTGCGATAATGCGTTTTACGCCAGCCAGATCGGCATCCTGTCCTGAAATGGCGACTTTACCGGCCAGCCCCTGGGCGCTCAGGGCCTGAATCGCACCGCCTGCGGTGGCATCGTTGGAGGCCACAACCGCATCAATTTTGTTGTTGTTGGCCGTCAGCGCGTTTTCCATAATCTTCAGCGCGTTTTCTGGCAGCCAGCCGTCGGCCCACTGATCGCCGACCACTTTAATTTTCCCGTTGTCGATATACGGCTTAAGGACTTTCATTTGTCCTTCACGGAACAGTTTGGCGTTGTTATCCACCGGAGAGCCGCCCATCAGGAAATAATTGCCCTGAGGCACTTTGTCGATCAGGCTTTGCGCCTGTAATTCCCCGACTTTTTCATTGTCGAACGAAATATAATAATCAATGTCCGCATTATTAATCATGCGGTCATAGGCCAGCACTTTTATGCCTTCCTGTTTGGCTTCTTTCACCACGTTACTTAATACCTGGCCGTTATAGGGGATAATGACCAGCACATCGACGCCACGGTTAATCATATTCTCGATCTGCGACATTTGTGTTTCTTCGTTGCCGTTAGCCGACTGAACAAACACGCTGGCGCCGAGGGATTCTGCTTTTTTAACAAAAATATCGCGATCTTTTTGCCAGCGCTCCAGACGCAGGTCGTCAATCGCCATGCCAATTTTGACCTCTTTGGCATGTCCTGCAAAGCTTGTAAGGAGGAGCGTAGTGCAGAGCGTTAGAGTCAGGTTCTTTATCTTCATAATTATTAGGCCTTTTTGTAGGGGTATGTGTTGCTGAGATAAAAGAAACATTCACTGCTGAGACGCAGCAAATTTTTAACGCGGAAAGGCGGGCTGGCAATTACAGATTTTTATCTTCCCATTATGATATTTGGTTTATTTCTGAATTTATGACCGCGATCGGATTTTAAAATACGTAACGCCTTAATTACATTTGATTCTGGAATACGCGCCGAGAAATAGTTTGTCTGCGCATTATTTTGCGAGCCAGCGCACAGTTGTGCATTCTCTCAATAGCAGTGTGAAATAACGTAATTGAGCAACCCAAAATGTCTATTCACTATTACTCCTGTATCAACGACTCGCCGCATACCCTGATTATGGAGCTCAATATGCAAGCTTATTTCGACCAACTCGATCGTGTTCGTTACGAAGGCCCAAAAACGACCAATCCTTTAGCATTTCGTCACTACAACCCGGATGAGCTGGTGCTGGGTAAGCGCATGGAAGATCATCTGCGCTTTGCCGCCTGTTACTGGCATACCTTCTGCTGGAACGGCGCCGATATGTTCGGCGTGGGTTCCTTTGACCGCCCGTGGCAGCAGCCGGGTGAGGCCCTTGAACTGGCGAAACGCAAAGCCGATGTCGCGTTTGAGTTCTTCCACAAGCTGAACGTGCCGTACTACTGCTTCCATGACGTGGACGTGTCACCGGAAGGCGCATCGCTGAAAGAGTATCTGAACAACTTTGCGCAGATGGTGGATGTACTGGCGGCGAAACAGCAGCAAAGTGGCGTGAAGCTGCTGTGGGGCACGGCAAACTGCTTTACCAACCCTCGCTACGGCGCGGGCGCGGCAACCAACCCGGATCCAGAAGTGTTTAGCTGGGCGGCCACGCAGGTGGTGACGGCAATGAACGCCACGCATCAGTTGGGTGGTGAAAACTATGTCCTGTGGGGCGGACGTGAAGGCTATGAAACCCTGCTCAACACCGATCTGCGTCAGGAGCGCGAGCAGATTGGCCGCTTTATGCAGATGGTTGTCGACCATAAGCACAAAATCGGCTTCCGCGGCACGCTGCTGATTGAGCCGAAGCCGCAGGAACCGACGAAGCACCAGTATGACTACGACGTGGCGACGGTGTATGGCTTCCTGAAGCAGTTCGGTCTGGAAAAAGAGATCAAAGTGAACATTGAAGCCAACCACGCCACGCTGGCGGGCCACTCTTTCCACCACGAGATCGCGTCTGCGATTGCGCTGGGCATCTTCGGCTCGGTCGATGCTAACCGCGGCGACGCGCAGCTGGGCTGGGACACCGACCAGTTCCCGAACAGCGTGGAAGAGAATGCGCTGGTGATGTACGAAATCATCAAAGCGGGCGGTTTCACTACCGGCGGCCTGAACTTTGACGCCAAAGTGCGTCGCCAGAGCACCGACAAATACGATCTGTTCTACGGCCACATTGGCGCGATGGACACCATGGCGCTGGCGCTGAAAGTGGCGGCACGTATGATTGAAGACGGCGAGCTCGATAAACGCGTGGCGAAGCGTTACAGCGGCTGGAACAGTGAGCTGGGCCAGCAAATTTTGAAAGGTCAATTATCACTTGCGGAGATCGCGAAGTACGCTGAACAACATCAGCTGGCGCCGCAGCACCAGAGCGGGCATCAGGAACTGCTGGAAAATCTGGTCAATCACTACCTGTTCGATAAATAACAGCACGTAGGCCCGGTAAGCGTTAGCGCCACCGGGCATTTCTGTTAAAGGAGTCACCGTAATGTATATCGGGATCGATCTTGGCACATCGGGTGTGAAAGCCATCCTGTTAAGCGAGCAGGGCGACGTGTTAGCAACGCAGACGGAAACGCTGCAGGTTTCACGTCCGCATCCGCTGTGGTCGGAACAGGATCCGGAGCAGTGGTGGCAGGCGACGGATCGCGCAATCAAAGCCTTAGGCGAGCAGCACAGCCTGCGCGACGTGAAAGCGCTGGGGATTGCCGGACAAATGCACGGCGCGACGCTGCTCGATAGCCAGCATCGCGTGTTGCGACCCGCCATTCTCTGGAACGATGGCCGCTGTGCGGAAGAGTGCGCGCTTCTTGAGGCGCGTGTACCCACGTCTCGTGAGATTACCGGCAACCTGATGATGCCCGGCTTTACCGCGCCCAAGCTGCTGTGGGTGCAGCGCCACGAGCCGGAGGTTTTCCGTCAGGTGGCGAAAGTCCTGCTGCCGAAAGACTATCTGCGTTTTCGCATGACGGGCGATTTCGCCAGCGACATGTCCGATGCCGCCGGCACCATGTGGCTCGACGTGGCGAAGCGCGACTGGAGCGAGGCGATGCTGGATGCCTGCCATCTGACCCGTGAACACATGCCCGCGCTGTTCGAAGGCTGTGAGGTGACGGGCGCACTGCTGCCAGACGTTGCAGAACGCTGGAATATGCCTGCCGTACCGGTGGTGGCTGGAGGTGGCGACAATGCCGCGGGTGCTGTCGGTGTCGGCATGGTTGAGGCGGGCCAGGCGATGCTGTCGCTGGGAACGTCTGGCGTCTATTTTGCCGTCAGCGACGGATATCGCAGTAATCCCGAAAGCGCTGTGCACAGTTTCTGTCATGCCCTTCCGGGTAAATGGCATTTGATGTCGGTGATGCTCAGCGCGGCGTCCTGCCTGGACTGGGCGGCAAAACTCACCGGCATGGCCGACGTGCCGGCGCTCATTTCTGCGGCGCAGCAGGCGGATGACGCTGCGGGTACCGTCTGGTTTTTACCGTATCTTTCCGGCGAACGTACGCCGCACAACAATCCGGAAGCGAAAGGGGTGTTCTTTGGCTTAACCCATCAGCATGGCCCGGCAGAACTGGCGCGTGCGGTTCTGGAAGGCGTGGGCTATGCCCTGGCCGACGGGATGGACGTGGTGCACGACTGCGGCCTGAAACCGACGAGCGTCACCCTGATTGGCGGCGGTGCGCGAAGCCCTTACTGGCGACAGATGCTCTCGGATATCAGCGGTTTGCAGCTGGATTTCCGCACAGGAGGGGATGTTGGCCCCGCGCTCGGCGCCGCGCGTCTGGCGCAAATAGCCATTCATCCGGAACAACCGCTTTCGCAACTGCTGCCGCAGCTTACCCTTGAACAGGCGCATGTACCTGATACGGTGCGCCATGCGCGGTACGCGGAAAGGCGCGACGTGTTCCGCAAAATCTACCAGCAGCTGCTGCCGCTGATGTCATAAATACGCTTGTCCGGGAGAGGCACGAGGATGTCCTTTTTTGGTCTGTGCGTGCCTTTATTTCCTTGCCAGTATGGTGTTACACCCACTGGCAAGGAGATCCATCATGTCACGCATTTCACTCATCAATATTGATACTCAGCAGTCGTTCCATCATCGCAATTACTGGCAGGAGGACGATATTCCTGCCTTTCAGCAGGCGATGCTGGGGCTGATTGAAGGCTGCCAGGCGCGCAATATTCCGGTCGTTGATATTTTTCATGTGGATGAAGACGGTCCCTTTACCCTGGAGAGCGGCTTTGTCAAACCGATGGCCTTTTTACGTCATCAGCCGGATGTAGTTTTCCAGAAACACGTCCATAATGCCTTCACGGATACCGGGCTCGATCGCTGGCTGCGCGAGCGTGATATCAACCAGCTGATTATCTGCGGCATTCGCACTGAGCAATGCTGCGAAACCACCGCCCGGGTGGCATCCGATCTGGGTTATGCTGTGACCTTTGTCAGTGAGGCAACGCTGACGTTTCCGATGACGTACAGGGGCATTACCCTGAGCGCAGCGGAAATTCGCCACCGTACCGAGACGGTACTTTCGGGGCGTTTTGCCGAGATTAAAACGGTAGCGGAGACGCTGGAGTCCCTGTAATGAGCATCGACGTTTGGTTCGTGATGTTGCCCGGTGTGCTGTCATTAGACATGACCGGCCCGGCAGAGACCTTTGTGCTGGCTGGCGACGCGTTTCGTCTGCATTACATCGGCCCACAAGCGGAGGTTCCGACGTCGATAGGCCTGACGATGAGCGGCATCCAGCCGTTACCGGAAAGGCTTCCTGAGGGGAGCCTGCTGGTATTGCCCGGCGTGAGCGACTCCCGCAGTCAGTTTTCGACACCACAGGCGTTACAGATACAGCACTGGCTGATGCGCCTGCAGCCGGTCATTCAGCGCCGGGATATCACGGTGATGTGCGTCTGTTCCGGAGCCTTACTGGCGGCGAAGTCGGGCCTGCTGAACAATCGGCAGTGCACCACCCACCATGACGTTATCAGCCGTTTACGCACCGCAGCTCCCACGGCGACGATTAAAGAAAACCGCATCTTTGTGCAGGATGAGAACATCTGGACCAGCGCGGGGATCACGTCTGGCATCGATCTGGCGCTGCATATGATTAACCGCCTGTGCGGTCCCGAAAAGGCGCTGGCCGTGGCGCGCGAGATGGTGGTCTGGTTCCGCCGTTCCGGTGACGATCCCCAGCTCTCCCCGTGGCTACGCTACCGCAATCATCTTCATCCGGCGATTCATCGGGCGCAGGATGCGCTCACGGCCGAGCCACAAAAAACGTGGAGCTTGCCTGATATCGCCGCGCTGGCGCACGTCAGCCCGCGCCATCTCACCCGGCTTTTTCAGTCACATTTAGGGATTAGCGTTCGCGATTATCTGGAGCAACTGCGTCTGGCGGTAGCGGAGCAGTGGCTATTGCAGGGGCGCGGCGTGGAGCAGGCTTCACTGGCGGCAGGGTTTTCCTCCCCGCGCCAGTATCATCGCGCCCGGCAGCGAAGCATTAGCTGACGAAGCGGCGAGCGTCGATTTTTTGCAGCAGCATCGACAGCAGCAGGCTGATCGCCAGCGTGGCGGCAAAAATCCAGACGATATCCAGCGCCGGCCAGCTTTTTAGCTCAATGCCTCTCGTGCGCAGCGCGTGGATCACCAGCGCGTGAAAACCGTAAATCCCGAGAGAGTGCTGCGAGATAAGACTCAGCACGGGCAGGGGACGCGCGTTCAGGGTGTTTTTGGCGAGCGTGAGCAGCGAGACGGCACAGATAAAGACCATCGGCCCGCAATACAGATACCAGGTATCGGCAAAATTGCCGCGCCACTGCAGCTCGTGCAGCGTCCCGCGTGAAATCACCGCCACCCCAGCGATAAACAGCGCCCCGCAGAGCCAGTTCAGACCGCGTTTTTGCGTATCCATCATCCCGATGGCACGCCCCAGCATGCCGTAAAGCACGTAGTAAAAAGTATCGCCGTTGATATAGAGATTGACCGGCAGCCACTCAAATCCGTCGATTTTCTGTGAGAGCGTATTCGGGTTGGCAATAATGCCAGCCACCACCATCAGGGCCAGCAGCATTTTACCGCTGACGTTTTTTACCTGGATGAGCGGGGAGACCAGATAGATAACGATAATGGCGAAGAAGAACCACAGGTGGTAGAACACCGGTTTTTGCAGCACGTATTTCAGCGATAGTCCGGCGTTTATTGAGGTGAACAGAGTGATATAGAGCAAGGCAACGGCACTGTAGAACCCCAGGCAGGCCGCGATGCGGATGAAGTGCCTCGGCTGCGCGCTGCGCTCGCCAAAAAAGAGAAAGCCGGAAATCATAAAGAACAGCGGCACGCTGACGCGCGACGCAGAGTTGAGAATATTGGCGATATCCCAGTTAACGGGGCTGATGCTGTGCGCATTCGTGACATACCAGGTCGTCGTGTGGATCATGACCACCATCAGACAGGCTATTCCTCGCAGGTTATCAATCCAGTTAATTTTTGACTGCATCAGTTCCTCGTATTCCCTGTAAATTGAGTGTGACTCCCATTGTCCAAATGTCTTCGTTTGGAAAATTCTGAGTTTTATTCCGCAGGCTTGTCGGGAGGCCACGAGATTCGCAGAATGCCGGACCATAATCTATAAAAGCGTTGATACTAAAAATAACAGCCACTGACCAGGGCGGTAATAAAAATGATGATGAAGCGTGTGGCGTCACTCTTTCTGCTGTTGATCCTGGCGGGATGCAGTGCGCCACAGGAAGCCCCTGTGCAAAAAGCGCAGCAGGGTAAAATGAGCCCGGAACGTTCACTGAATATGGAAGCGCTCTGTAAAGATCGGGCTGCTCGCCGCTATAACTCGGACGTGCAGAAAATTGACGTTACCGGCTTCGAACGTTTTCAGGGCAGCTATGAGCTGCGGGGCCATACGTCGCGCAAAGAGGGCTTTGTCTGCTCGTTTGATGCGGACGGTCAGTTTTTACACCTCTCCATGCGTTAGTCTGCTCGTATAATCAACAGCCAGACGCCGTCAGCGTTCTGGCTGGAAGGCTTATTTCCCAATTTTCCCTAAACAACCCCGTTTCGTACTGTATATCTTGCAGCCAGCGGGTATACTGGTCCCTTCCATTTAAAACCACACGTATCCAGCACGAAATACTATGCAAAAGTTTGATACCAAGACCTTCCAGGGCCTGATCCTGACCTTACAGGATTACTGGGCTCGTCAGGGCTGTACCATTGTTCAACCTTTGGACATGGAAGTCGGCGCCGGCACTTCACACCCGATGACCAGCTTACGCGCGTTGGGTCCAGAGCCAATGGCGACTGCTTATGTGCAGCCTTCCCGTCGTCCGACCGATGGTCGTTACGGTGAGAACCCGAACCGTCTGCAGCATTACTATCAGTTCCAGGTGGTGATTAAGCCATCACCCGACAACATTCAGGAACTGTACCTCGGGTCGCTGAAAGAGCTGGGTATGGATCCAACCATCCACGACATCCGTTTCGTGGAAGATAACTGGGAAAACCCAACGCTGGGTGCCTGGGGTCTGGGTTGGGAAGTGTGGCTGAACGGCATGGAAGTGACCCAGTTCACTTACTTCCAGCAGGTGGGTGGTCTGGAATGTAAGCCGATCACCGGTGAAATCACCTACGGTCTGGAACGTCTGGCGATGTACATTCAGGGCGTAGACAGCGTTTACGACCTGGTCTGGAGCGACGGCCCGCTGGGTAAAACCACCTACGGCGACGTGTTCCATCAGAACGAAGTGGAGCAATCCACCTATAACTTCGAATACGCGGACGTGGACTTCCTGTTCACCTGCTTCGAGCAGTACGAGAAAGAAGCGCAGCAACTGCTGGCGCTGGAGACTCCGCTGCCGCTGCCTGCCTACGAGCGTATTCTGAAGGCCGCCCACAGCTTCAACCTGCTGGACGCCCGCAAAGCCATCTCCGTGACTGAACGTCAGCGCTACATCCTGCGTATTCGTACCCTGACCAAAGCCGTTGCAGAAGCTTACTACGCGTCCCGTGAAGCCCTTGGCTTCCCGATGTGCAACCGAAACAAATAAGAGGCGGCCATGTCTGAGAAAACTTTCCTGGTGGAAATCGGCACCGAAGAGCTGCCACCAAAAGCCCTGCGCAGCCTGGCTGAATCTTTCGCTGCGAACGTGACTGCCGAGCTGGATAACGCTGGCCTGGCACACGGTAACATTGAGTGGTTTGCTGCACCGCGCCGTCTGGCGCTGAAAGTGGCAAATCTGGCGGCGTCTCAGCCGGATCGCGAAGTCGAAAAACGTGGCCCGGCGATTGCCCAGGCGTTTGACGCGGAAGGCAAACCGAGCAAAGCGGCTGAAGGCTGGGCGCGCGGCTGCGGCATCACCGTCGATCAGGCCGAGCGTCTGACCACGGATAAAGGCGAGTGGCTGCTGTACCGTGCGCACGTGAAGGGCGAAAGCGCGGAAGCGCTGCTGCCGGACATGATTGCCACGTCTCTGGCGAAGCTGCCGATTCCTAAGCTGATGCGCTGGGGCGCGTCTGACGTGCACTTCGTGCGTCCGGTTCACACCGTGACCTTGCTGCTGGGTGACACCGTTATTCCGGCCACCATTCTGGGCGTGGCGTCCGATCGCGTGATCCGCGGCCACCGCTTTATGGGCGAGCCTGAGTTCACTATCGACAATGCCGACCAGTATCCGCAAATCCTGCTGGAGCGCGGTAAAGTTATTGCCGACTACGAACAGCGTAAAGCCAAAATCAAAGCGGACGCCGAAGAAGCGGCGCGCCAGATTGGCGGTAACGCCGACCTGAGCGAAAGCCTGCTGGAAGAAGTGACCTCTCTGGTTGAATGGCCGGTTGTGCTGACCGCGAAGTTTGAAGAGAAATTCCTGGCCGTACCGGCTGAAGCGCTGGTGTACACCATGAAGGGTGACCAGAAGTACTTCCCGGTCTATGCCAACGACGGCAAGCTGCTGCCAAACTTCATCTTTGTGGCGAACATCGAATCGAAAGATCCGATCCAGATTATCTCCGGTAACGAGAAAGTGGTGCGTCCACGTCTGGCGGATGCCGAGTTCTTCTTCAATACCGACCGTAAAAAACGTCTGGAAGATAACCTGCCGCGCCTGCAGACCGTGCTGTTCCAGCAGCAGCTGGGTACTCTGCGCGACAAGACCGACCGTATCGCGGAGCTGTCCGGCTGGATTGCCCGTGAAATTGGTGCGGACGTTAACCACGCGACGCGTGCGGGTCTGCTGTCCAAGTGCGACCTGATGACCAACATGGTGTTCGAATTTACCGACACCCAGGGCGTGATGGGCATGCACTACGCGCGTCACGATGGCGAAGCGGAAGACGTGGCTGTGGCCCTGAACGAGCAGTATCAGCCGCGCTTTGCGGGTGACGAACTGCCGTCCAACCCGGTTGCCTGTGCCGTAGCGATTGCCGATAAGATGGACACCCTGGCGGGTATCTTTGGTATCGGTCAGCATCCGAAAGGCGACAAAGACCCGTTTGCGCTGCGTCGTGCTGCGCTCGGCGTGCTGCGTATCATCGTTGAGAAGAACCTGAACCTGGATCTGCAGACCCTGACCGAAGAAGCGGTGCGTCTGTACGGCGACAAGCTGACCAACGCGAACGTGGTGGATGACGTGATCGACTTCATGCTCGGTCGTTTCCGTGCGTGGTATCAGGACGAAGGTTACACCGTTGACACCATTCAGGCGGTGCTGGCGCGTCGTCCGACCCGTCCGGCTGATTTCGATGCGCGTATGAAGGCGGTTTCCCACTTCCGTACGCTGGAAGCAGCATCTGCCCTGGCCGCGGCCAACAAGCGTGTATCCAACATTCTGGCGAAATCCGACGAGACGCTGAACGAGCGCGTAAACGCCGCGACGCTGAAAGAGCCGGAAGAGATCGCCCTGGCGATGCAGGTTGTGGTGCTGCGCGACAAGCTCGAGCCGTACTTCGCGGAAGGTCGCTACCAGGAAGCGCTGGTGGAGCTGGCCGAGCTGCGTGACGTTATCGACGCCTACTTCGAGAAAGTGATGGTAAACGTAGAAGATAAAGAGCTGCGTATTAACCGTCTCTCTATGCTCGAGAAACTGCGTGAGCTGTTCCTGCGCGTGGCGGATATTTCGCTGCTGCAGTAATGTGCCCGTTGTGACAAATGCTAAAAACCCGCTTCGGCGGGTTTTTTTATGGTGTGTTGCTGAAAATTTAACCTTGAAATGGTCAACCCATTACCGCTATCCTTATCCCCGTTAACTTTCTCGCGCTGGAGCACCCCCCAAAAATGAACAAACACGACTGATGAATTTCGATCCTTGCTAAACGCCATCGCGTCGGCAGGGGATGTTTTGATTTCATTCAGGAGTGCTTATGGCTCATTTTGCGCAGTCCCCTTCTTTTATTTTGCATCAGGTCACCTGTCAGTTTCCGACGGGCGATATTCTTTTTGGTCCGCTGAATCTCACGCTGGAACCCTCCCTGTGCGCGCTGGTTGGCCGCAACGGTAGCGGGAAAACGCGTCTGCTGCGTCTGCTGGCGGGGATGGAAGAACCGGCTACCGGTCATATTGAACGCTTTGGCTCGCATGCCTGGGTGGCGCAGCAGCACGTTATTTCGCCGCAGACGACGCTGGCTGAACTGCTCGGGTATGACGCGATTTTTAAGGCGCGTAAGCGCATCGACAGCGGCGATTACCAGCCTGACGATCTGGCGTTGCTCGATGGCCACTGGGATGTCGCCGAGCGCCTGAGCGAGGCGTTTATGAATGCGCAGCTCCCACCGTTTGATCCGGATAAGCCCGCCATTGAACTCAGCGGCGGTGAGCGCATTCGCGCCCTGCTGTGTGGGGCGTTTACGGCGAAAGCGGATTTCCTGCTGCTGGACGAACCCACTAACCATCTGGATCGACAAGGCCGGGCGTGGTTCTGCGACCAGTTGAGTCGTTTTCAGGGCGGCGTGCTGGTAGCCTCCCATGACCGCGAACTTCTGGAGCAGGTGCCGCGTATCCTTGAACTGAGCGCCTCGGGTCTGCGCAGCTACGGCGGGAATTATGCGGATTATCAAACCCAGCGCGATGCCGAACAGCAGGCGGCCCGCGCGGCGCTGGAGCATGCTGCAACCGAGCGAAAACGCACTCGGGTACGCATGCAAAAAGAGCATGACGACAGCCAGCGGCGTTCGGCAAAGACATTGCGCACCGTCGATACCCTGAATATCGCGTCGTTCGAGCGGGTCAAATATAAAGGCGCGGCAAAGGAGCGGATCGGCTCCTGGAAAAAACAGCACAGCGAGCAAAATGAAGCGCTGAACGCCGCGGTTAACAAGGCGCGTGAACGCGTTGAAGACGATAACCCGGTCATGTTCACCCTGCCGGGGAGTCAGATCCCGGAGGGGAAGCAGGTATTGGTGCTGGAGGATCTGGTGCTGCCGCATGTGCCTGTTCCTCCGCTCAACTGGCGGATGGATGGACCGATGCGCGTGGCGTTAAAGGGGCCGAACGGCTGCGGCAAATCGACGCTGTTAAAAACCCTCCTCGGCGAGATTGCTCCCCGTTCGGGTACCTGTAAGGTATCCGTCAGCTGCGCTTATCTCGACCAACATCTGTCCCGGCTCGATCTTTCGCAGTCGGTCATGACGCATCTCAACCTGAATCATACGCCTCTGGAAGAGGGGGTATTGCGAACCCGTCTGGCGCAGCTTCAACTGGGAGCTGACAAAGTGATGCTCCCGCTGGCGGAGCTCAGCGGCGGCGAGCGTCTTAAGGCCGCCCTGGCCTGCGTGCTGTGGCGCGCGGAGTCCACGCAGCTTCTGCTGCTGGATGAACCGACCAACCATCTGGATCTGGCCTCGGTCCAGGCCATTGAAGCCGCGCTGGCCGGTTTCCCCGGGGCTCTGCTGGTGGTATCACACGATGAGGCTTTTCTAAGAGGATTAACATTAACGCATGAGCTGGTGTGGGAAGAGGCGGGCTGGCGTTGTGATAGCCTTTAAAACACAAGCCCCCGCAAAGGCGGGGGCATTCAATCTTCACTACGCTATCTGTTTGCTGAGTGCAGGGTTGGCCTGAATCAGGCGCATCAGCCTTAACTCGGTTGGGGTGGGTTTCTCTCGTTTTGACTCCCACTCCTGCACCATAGCCACGCTGACACCCATCGCTCTGGCGAATTCTTCCGTTTTCAGTCCTGTCCCTTTGCGCAATTGCTCATATTCTGTAAAGGGATTGGATTTTTGTTGCAGGGTAATCGTCTGCGGTACATCTTTAAAAATGATCTGTTCCAGACTGCTCAGCAGTTCAAACTCAGGATCTTTATATTCCATTGAGGACTCCTCTTAAATCTCACATCGTGATCAAGAACATCAGAGAGCCAATTAAGAATAGTCCCTAATACCAACCCAGGATCGTCACGGGTGTGATTAATCGTGCGGTAACGATCGCTGTATCCGATTCAGCAATATGGATAGTTATGCTAATTCCCTGATTAGTCATATGTCGGCTTCGCCAGGTATTTTTTTGTAAATGGTAAGAAATAAATCGGCAATAGCCGTTTTGCATGAAAAGAGTATCTTGCAAGGCTGACCTGGACTATCCTTGTCAGCGTCGGGCACGCGTGTGCCGGTGTGCGCTTTTTTGGGTGAAAGGAGTAATAAAATGGCGACAGGAAAGTCCTGCTCTCGCTGGTTTGCGCCTATTGCGGCGTTGTTGATGGTTGTTAGCCTGAGTGGGTGTTTTGATAAAGAAGGCGATCAGCGCAAAGCGTTTATCGATTTTCTGCAGAATACAGTGATGCGCAGCGGCGAACGGTTGCCGACGCTGACTGCGGATCAGAAAAAACAGTTTGGCCCCTTCGTGTCCGATTACGCCATTCTATATGGTTATTCACAGCAGGTGAGCCAGGCGATGGATTCCGGTATCCGTCCCGTGGTGGATAGCGTGAACGCCATTCGCGTTCCGCAGGATTATATGACGCAGCGTGAACCGCTTCGCCAGTCCAACGGTGCGCTTGGCGTGCTGAGCCAGCAGTTGCAGAATGCGAAAATGCAGGCTGACGCGTCACGTTCTGCGCTGAAGCAGGGCGACGATCTCAAACCGGTCTTCGACAAAGTGTATGAGAAAGTGGTGACCAAGCCGTCTGAAGCGCTGCAACCGCTGATCCCGGCCGCGCAAATCTTCACGCAGCAGCTGGTCCAGGTGGGTGACTTTATCGCCCAGCAGAATACGCAGGTGAGCTTTGTTGCCAACGGTATTCAGTTCCCGACCTCGCAGCAGGCAAGCCAGTACAATACGCTGATTGGGCCGCTGGCCTCCCAGCATCAGGCCTTTAGCCAGGCCTGGAGTGCCGCAGTCACTGCCACAGAATAAACCGAAAAACCCCGCTTCTGGCGGGGTTTTTTATGCATAGCGAAAATAACGCTTGTCATTCCTCTACCACATCGGTATAACTATCCCCGTCGGTTTGTTACACAGACCTAAAGCAGTTTAGTAAAGCAGTCCAGATTGTTATCCATAGATACCCTTCGTTGTGACCCTTCCTTCATCGCTTAAAAATCTGTAACGCAATCCATCAAGCCGGAAGGCACAATATATTTGTTAATAAGGTAATTTCTATGTCTGCTAAAATGACTGGTCTGGTTAAATGGTTCAACGCTGATAAAGGTTTCGGCTTCATCACTCCTGACGATGGCTCTAAAGACGTGTTCGTACACTTCTCTGCTATCCAGAACGATGGCTACAAATCTCTGGACGAAGGTCAGAAAGTGTCCTTCACCATCGAAAGCGGCGCTAAAGGCCCAGCAGCTGGTAACGTTGTAAGCCTGTAAGCTTCCAACCCAGTAGCACAAAATTCAAAAACCCGCCTTCTGGCGGGTTTTTTCGTTTCTATCGTTGCACCTGCGGGTTCACGCAGTTTATCTCCACCTTTCCGCTAAGGGCGGCGATGAGATTATCGACCGCAGTGGCCGCCATGTTGTAGCGCGTCTCATGGGTGGCTGAGCCGATGTGCGGCAACGCAACCACGTTAGGCAGCGAAAGCAGTGGCGAATCCACCGGCAGCGGCTCCTGCTCAAAGACGTCCAGACCTGCTGCATGGATCTCACCGTTCTGCAGGGCCTCAATCAGCGCCTTCTCATCTACCACCGGGCCACGACCCGCGTTGATGAAAATGGCTGACTGCTTCATTTTCTTAAACGCTTCTTTGCCAATCAGATGACGGGTTTCGTCCGTCAGCGGCAGGACAAGGCAGACAAAATCGGCCTCCTGCAGCAGGGTATCCAGCTCGCAGTAACGGGCGTTGAAGCGTTCTTCGGCTTCACTATGGTGGCGACGCGCGTTATACAGAATCGGCATGTTAAAACCAAAATGCGCGCGCTGCGCCAGTGCCAGCCCGATACGCCCCATACCGACAATGCCCAGCGTTTTACCGTGAACGTCCACGCCGAACCAGTCCGGACCAATGCTTTTTGTCCACTCGCCCGCTTTGACGCGCTCGGCGACTTCCACTACGCGACGGGCCGTGGTGAGCATCAGCGCCATCAGCGTGTCGGCCACGGTTTCCGTCAGGGCATGCGGCGTATGCATCAGCAGGATCTTGCGGACGTTAAGGGCGTCCACATCAAAGTTGTCGTAACCCACGGAAACAGTAGAGGTAGCACGAAGCTTCGGCATTTTCTCCAGCAGGGCGACATCCACTTTCTCGCTTGAACCCAGCAGGCCTTCGGCGCTGGCGAACGCGTCGGCGTGCTGTGCCACGGTTTCCGGGCGCAGGTTCTTCACCTGGGTGACGGTGAAGTGTTCTTCAAGACGTTTCTGCAGATCTTCCGGCAGTGCTTTATACAAAATGACGGACGGCTTCATGCTAATCTCCGTTGATTTTTAAGGATTCAGGCGTGTCGAGCGCCGACAGGGTGTTGTTGATTATTAGCAGGCTTAACAACCAGAGTAAGCCACACCGAGGCGAAAAGCGCCACCCCCATAAAGACGTACGATGCGGACGGACTGCCGGTAGCACCGTTCAGGTAACCGACGAACCAGGAGCCGCAGAACGAGCCCAGTGCACCCATGCTGTTAATCAATGCCATTGCACCACCCGCAACGTTACGCGGCAGCATCTCCGGGATGATGGCAAAGAACGGTCCGTAAGGGGCGTACATGGCCGCACCGGCAATCACCAGCAGGGTATAAGAGGCCCAGAAATGGTTTGCGCCCACGGCCCAGGAGCCAATAAAGGCGAAGGCAGCAATCAGCAGCAGCGGCCAGACAAACAGCTTGCGGTTCTGCAGCTTGTCCGACGCCCAGGAGACGATAATCATCGCGATGGTTGCCGCCAGATACGGTACGGATGACAGCCAGCCTACTTCGACCATGCCGAGGTTTTCACCGCCGCTGCGGATAATGGACGGCAGCCACAGCACAAAACCGTACACGCCAATGCTCCAGGTAAAGTACTGCGCGCAGAGCAGGATTACGTTACGCGAGCGGAA
This sequence comes from Enterobacter sp. NFIX59, assembly GCF_900113755.1. NCBI lineage: Bacteria > Pseudomonadati > Pseudomonadota > Gammaproteobacteria > Enterobacterales > Enterobacteriaceae > Enterobacter > Enterobacter sp. NFIX59. Next base: position 227,188 of record NZ_FOQN01000006.1, read on the forward strand.
GGCTTCACCATAGTTACGTACCGCCTTCAGACCTTGCTGTTCTTTGTCCAGCTGCGCCTGCAGCGCCGCTTTTTCATCTTCGGAAAGCCATTTCGCCTGGGCAGGTTTATCTTTCACCAGCACCCACCAGCAGAAGGCCCAGATAATCGCCGGCACCCCTTCGATGATAAACATTTCGCGCCAGCCGAAGGACTGGATCAGGTAGCCGGACACCACCGACATCCACAGTACCGTGACCGGGTTACCGAGGATCAGGAAGGTATTCGCGCGCGAGCGTTCAGATTTGGTAAACCAGTTGCTGATGTAGATCAGCATCGCGGGCATAACCGCCGCCTCAACGACGCCGAGGATAAAGCGAATGGCGGCCAGGGCAGGAATATTGTTCACCATGCCGGTCAGTGACGCGCAGGCGCCCCACAGGATCAGACAGATGAAGATCAGCTTACGCACGCTGCGGCGTTCCGCATAAATCGCGCCGGGGATCTGGAAGAAGAAGTAGCCCAGGAAGAAAAGGGCACCCAGCAGGGAGGAGATTCCTTTGGTGATGCCAAGGTCCTCTGTGATCCCGGCCGCGGACGCGAAGCTGAAGTTGGCACGGTCAAGGTACGCCAGGCTGTACGTGATAAACACGATTGGCATGATGTACCACCAGCGTTTTACTGCATTGGTCGAACTGTTCATAGGCTTGCCTCTGTTGTTGAGGTTGTTACCGCCGTTGTCTGTAGGGTACACGGTGGTTTGTTTTGTTGAGTGCGATTTATGCCCCCTCACCCTAACCCTCTCCCCAGAGGGGCGGGGTGAGGGGAATGTTTATTCGTTAAGCTCTGCTCGGGTGGGTAATCCTTCGCTGTCGCCCTGCACCTGAATGGCCAGCGAGCCAATCTTGTTGCCCCGCGCGACGGCCTGCTGCAGCGTTTTGCCTTCCAGCAGGGCGCTAATTACGCCAACGGCAAAACCGTCGCCCGCACCGACCGTGTCGACAACGTTCTCAACCTTCACCGCCGCGACCGCGCCCTGTTCGCCGTTGGCCGTCTTGAACCATGCGCCATCGGCACCGGTCTTCAGCACTACCGCTTTTACCCCTTTATTCAGATAGAAATCAGCAATGCCTTCCGGCGTATTTTCACCCGTCAGGATCATCCCTTCTTTCAGCCCCGGCAGAACCCAGTCCGCTCTGAACGCCAGACGGTTCAGTTTCTCGACCATTTCCGCTTCGCTTTTCCACAGCACCGGACGCAGGTTAGGATCGAACGAGATCGTTTTTCCCTGGGCTTTCAGAGTGGCTGCCGCATGATCCAGCAGTTCATACGAGCTGGCAGAGAGCGCTGCCGCCACGCCGCTCAGGTGCAGGTGGCGCGCGGAGGCGAAATAGTCGGCGTGGTAATCCGCAACAGAGAGGTGGCTTGCTGCCGATCCTTTGCGGAAATACTCCACGATGGGATCGGTTCCATTTTCGACCTTAGATTTAAGCTGAAACCCGGTAGGGAAGCGTCCGTCGAGGGTGACGCCTGCAGCATCGATACCCTCTTTTTTCAGCGAATCGAGAACGAAATGGCCAAAGCTGTCATCCCCCACGCGGCTGACCCAGCCCACGTTCAGGCCGAGACGCGCCAGGCCGGTCGCGACGTTGAGCTCTGCGCCTGCGACGCGCTTGATAAAGTGCTCTACCGCGCTCAGTTCGCCCGTTTCAGTGGCGACAAACATCGCCATGGCTTCGCCGATCGTGATGACATCCAGCGTCTTGTGCATGATTTACTCCTCGCGCAGCAGGTTGACGTAATGGCGGGTAACGGCGGTTAAATCCGTCCCTTCCAGCGGGAACTCGATCCCGCGTGGGGCATCGGCAGGCAGCTGGCCGAGCAGATCCAGCCAGCGCGCATCGGCGCGGTCCGGTGCCACGGCGCGGAAGTTATCTTTATGCGGCACGGCGGCTTTAACGTGGATATAGCTCACCGCAGGGGCCAGATGACGTGCGGCTTCTTCAGGCGAATCGCCAACCCACAGCCAGTTGCCCATGTCGAAGGTCAGCGTGACGGGGAGCGCCATTTCCCGGCAGGCGGCCTGGAAGCGCTGCATGGGGGCGAGCTGTCCGCAGTCGGTCTGATCGTTCTCCACGACCAGCGCCATGCCGCTTGCGTTCAACAGGCTACGCAGAGCGTCGAGAGGCTGCGCGTCGCGGAAATGGCCCAGGGAAACCTTTAGCCACAGGGCGTTCAGGGTGCTGGCCTCAGAGAGATAGCGGGTCAGGTCCGGGTTGAGGGTGCCGTCGGGCATAAACAGGGCGGCGGGGGCGGAGTAGCACGCCAGCAGGCCGAGCAGCTCAATGGATTCTCCCAGCGCCGGCAGCGCCAGCAGTTCGTCGCTGCTGAACAGTTCCCGGCGGATCTCCACGCCGTCTGCCCCTGCGCCTGCAATAACGGGCAGCATCGCCCGCTGACCGCCCGCCTGTCGCACCTGTTCTGCACCGTACGCGGCGGTGACCACCATAATTTTCCTGCCCATCTTCGGACTCCATCGCAACATATCAATACTATTACGCTAGATGGAACCGGTTCCAAAGAAAAGGTCAGGATGTTGAATTTATGATCGCTATCACAAGGGAAATTTAACGTGCGGTGGAGCCGCGAACGATCAGCTCGCCGGAGAAGACCTGCTCGCGAACGGCATCGCTGGTGCCTTCAATACGACGAACCACTTGTTCAACAGCAGCATAGCCAATCTGCCAGGTGGGTTGTTTGAGTGTCGTAATGCCGACGCCGGCCAGCTCGGCCCACTCCAACTCATCAAACCCCAGCAAACCGATATCGCTGCCCCAGTGCAGGCCAATACGCTTGAGCGAGCGGGCGACCTGGAGCGTCAGCGCCCCGTTGGCGGAGATAACGGCTTTGCGCATCCCGCGATGGCGCGTGTGGAACTGACGCAGGGTGTTGTCGAGCTGCCCCGCTTCGTGAAGCGGCGTTTCGGCATTTTCGGCTATCACGCCGGGATATCGCTCCAGCGTGGCGCGAAATGCGCTCAGGCGCTCGCGACGGGTGTTGACCATCCCCAGCGGTTCACTCAGAAACAGAATGGCCTCGAAGCCCTGCTCAATCAGATGTTCGGTGGCGGTCGTGGCGGCCTGGGTGTTATCCAGCCCGACCACATCGCAGGCAAATTCCGGGATTTTACGGTCGATAAGGACCATCGGCAGGGAGGATTGCTGCAGGCGGTTTAACCCCTCTTCGCGCATGCCCACCGCGTTAACCACGATCCCTTCCACCTGATAGCTGCGCAGCAGGTCGAGGTAATGCAGCTCCTGATCGACTTCGTTGTTGGTATTACAGACCAGCGGCGTGAAACCCTTCTCACGACAGGCGGCTTCAATACCGCTAAGCACGTTCACGGAATAGGGGTTGGTGATATCGGCGATGATAAGCCCGATAAGGCGGGTGCGACCGCGTTTAAGCCCGCGCGCCATGAGGCTGGGACGATAGTCGAGATCGGCAATGGCTTGTTCAATACGCGCCAGCAATGCGTCGGACAACAGGTGTTTCTCGCCATTGAGGTAGCGCGAAATGCTGGTTTTACCGGTTTTGGCGGCTTTCGCCACGTCGCTGATGGTGGCCCGGGCTGGTTTGCTCATCGCTGATTTCCCTGAATTTAGTGAGAATACCTTAGCGGGAAAATCGGACGAATCAAGTAATTTGCCCGGTGGCGCTGCGCTTACCTGGGGTGCGGTCTGGTGCCCTCACCCCAACCCTCTCCCACGGGGAGAGGGGGAAATGCGATTACTGAATTGGGCTTAACGTAATCTCAACGCGGCGGTTCTGCGCTTTGCCTTCCGCCGTGCTGTTGCTGGCGATAGGGTTGGCAGGGCCCATGCCGCTGGTGCGGATGCGGTTCGCTTCAACGCCCTGGGTGATCAGCGAGCTGGCCACGGCATCGGCGCGCTGCTGGGACAGACGCATGTTCAGATCCTGGCTGCCGGTGCTGTCGGTGTAGCCCATCACGTTTACAGCGGTCTTGTTGTACTCTTTCAGCACCATCGCCACGCCGGTCAGGGTATTCGCACCCGCCGGTTTCAGCGTTGCGCTGCTGCTGTCGAAGGTCACGTTGTTCGGCATGTTCAGGATGATGTTATCGCCGCTGCGCGTCACGCTCACACCGGTTCCCTTCATTTTGTCGCGCAGCTTCGCTTCCTGCACGTCCATGTAATAGCCTACGCCGCCGCCAAGCGCTGCGCCTGCCGCTGCGCCAATCAGCGCGCCTTTGCCGCGGTCTTTCTTGGAGGAGGAGAGAGCCCCAACGCCTGCGCCGACTAGCGAGCCGATACCTGCGCCAATGCCGGATTTACCCGCTTCGCGTTCACCGGTGTAAGGGTTGGTTGTGCAGCCAGAAACAGCCAGGGCACCGCTCACCAGAGCGGCAATAACGAGTACGCGTTTTTTCATCTTCTTTCCTTAATCCTTTTTATTCTTTGCCACGGCGAGCGTGGCAGTTGATTATGACGTCCAGATACGGAGAAAATTCCGGGTATAACTCTGAAATTTGTGACAAACCATAAACTGCCTCAGCAAGAAGGCCGTAAAACCTGCACGCAACCAGGAGCGCACGCTTGAGCACCTCAACGAAAACCATTCTGACCGCCGCCCACTGGGGACCGATGCTGGTCGAAACTGATGGCGAAAATGTTCTGTCGTCCCGCGGGGCACTGCCAACCCAACATCCCAACTCGTTACAGACCGTCGTTCGCGATCAGGTGCATAGCAAAACGCGCGTGCGCTGGCCGATGGTGCGTAAAGGTTTTCTGGCCTCGCCGGACAAGCCGCAGGGAGTTCGCGGTCAGGATGAGTTTGTTCGCGTGAGCTGGGATGACGCGCTGGCGCTTATCCACGCCCAGCACAAGCGCATTCGCGACAGTTACGGTCCGTCGTCCATTTTCGCCGGGTCCTACGGCTGGCGTTCTAACGGGGTTCTGCATAAGGCTTCAACGCTGCTGCAGCGCTATATGAGCCTGGCGGGAGGCTATACCGGTCATCTGGGGGATTACTCCACCGGTGCGGCGCAGGCGATCATGCCGTACGTCGTGGGGGGGAACGAAGTGTACCAGCAGCAGACCAGCTGGCCGCTGGTGCTGGAGCATACCGATGTGGTCGTGCTCTGGAGCGCTAACCCCCTTAACACATTGAAAATTGCCTGGAATGCCAGCGACGAGCAAGGCATTGGGTATTTCGACGCGCTGCGCAAAAGCGGCAAGCGCATCATCTGCATTGACCCCATGCGCTCTGAAACCATGGATTTCTTCGGCGACAGCGCCGAGTGGATTGCCCCCCATATGGGCACCGACGTGGCAATGATGCTGGGTATCGCCCATACGCTGGTCGAAAACGGCTGGCACGATGTCGAATTCCTGACGCGCTGTACCACCGGCTTCGATAAATTCGCCGACTACCTGACGGGCCAGTCCGATGGGGTGGCGAAAACGGCAGAGTGGGCAGCAGCGATTTGTGGCGTTACTGCGGAAAAACTCCGCGAACTGGCGGCGTTGTTCCATAAAAACACCACGATGTTAATGTCCGGCTGGGGGATGCAGCGCCAGCAGTTTGGCGAGCAAAAACACTGGATGCTGGTGACCCTTGCCGCGATGCTTGGGCAGATCGGTACGCCGGGCGGCGGTTTTGGTCTCTCCTATCATTTTGCCAATGGCGGTAACCCCACGCGTAAAGCGGCGGTGCTGGCGTCTCTGCAAGGCTCGGTGCAGGGCGGCGTGGATGCTGTGGATAAAATCCCGGTGGCGCGTATTGTTGAAGCCCTGGAGAATCCGGGCGGTTTTTATCAGCACAACGGTCTGGACCGCCACTTCCCGGATATTAAATTTGTCTGGTGGGCGGGCGGGTCGAACTTCACGCACCATCAGGATACCAACCGCCTGATCCGCGCCTGGCAAAAGCCGGAGCTGGTGGTGATTTCAGAGTGCTTCTGGACCGGCTCGGCTAAGCATGCAGATATTGTGCTGCCGGCGACCACCTCGTTTGAGCGTAACGATCTCACCATGACCGGCGACTACAGCAACCAGCATATGGTCCCGATGAAGCGCGTAGTGGCCCCGCGAGATGAAGCACGTGATGATTTTGACGTGTTTGCTGAACTGAGCGAGCTGTGGGAAGCGGGCGGTCGCGCGCGTTTTACCGAAGGGAAAAGCGATCTGCAATGGCTGGAGACCTTCTACCAGATTGCCGGACAGCGCGGCGCGGCGCAGGGCGTGACGCTTCCGCCCTTTGCTGAGTTCTGGGAGGCGAACCAGATCGTCGAGATGCCGGAGAGTGAACAGAACGCGAAGTTTGTCCGTTTTGCCGATTTCCGCCGCGACCCCGAGAACCACCCGCTGAAAACCGAGAGCGGAAAGATTGTGATCCACAGCGAGCGCATCGCCAGCTTTGGCTATGCCGACTGCCCGCCACACCCTATGTGGCTTGAGCCGGACGAGTGGCATGGTAACGCCCAGCCGGAGCAGCTGCAGGTGTTGTCAGCGCATCCCGCGCACCGTTTGCACAGCCAGCTTAACTATACCTCTCTGCGCGAGCGGTATGCGGTCGCCGGGCGAGAGCCGATCACGCTGAATACCCTCGATGCGCAAGCCCGCGGGATCGCGGACGGCGACGTGGTGCGCGTCTGGAACTCGCGCGGGCAGGTGCTGGCAGGGGCGGTGGTGAGCGACGGGATTAAACAGGGCGTGATCTGTATTCATCAGGGCGCATGGCCTGACCTTGAGCTTGCCGAAGGCGGTATCTGTAAAAACGGGGCGGTTAACGTGCTGACCAAAGATCTCCCCAGCTCGAAGCTGGGGAACGGTTGCGCAGGGAATACGGCCCTGGCCTGGGTCGAGAAATATCAGGGGCCCGCGCTTACCTTAACGGCGTTTGATCCGCCTGCCAGCTCATGATCCACGTCGGGTGCTGGGTGTCATCCTGCCAGGCGCTGTCTTCAATGCGAAAGCCCTGCGCATGGTAGAAGTTCACCGCCCGAACATTTTTCTGGTACACCTCCAGGCTTAAGTGCGGGAAGCGCTGTTGAACATAGTTCAGCAGCGCGCGCCCGATGCCTTTCCCGATGCATGACGGTGCGACAAACAGCGCGCCGACAAACTGAGACTGCATCACGCTGATAAATCCGCAAGGTTTGCCATCCTGTTCCCAGACCCAGGTTTCGGCTGACGGCAGGTAAACATCCCGCACCATGGCCTCGTTCTCTTTCCAGTAACCCGGCTCGATAAACGGATGTGCTTCCGTGGTGCTTTCAAGCCACAGGCTCAGAAGCGGCGCGGTATTTTCACTTTGCCATTTGCGGATCATGATGGCCTCCCGGATGACAGAAGCAGCCGGTAACGTGGTCGTTGACCAGGCCACAGGCCTGCATAAAGGCGTAGCAGATGGTGGAGCCGACAAACTTAAAGCCGCGTTTTTTCAGGGCCTTCGAGAGCGCATCCGAGGCCGGGGTGGAGGCCGGGATTTCCGCGAGCGTGGCGGCCTGGGTAACCTGTGGATCGTTGTTCACAAACGTCCAAACAAAATCTGAAAATGATTCGCCGTTTTGCTCCATCGCCAGATAAGCGCGTGCGTTACCGATGATGGCCTGGATCTTACCGCGATGGCGGATGATGCCGGCATCCTGCACCAGTCGCTCAACGTCCTCATCGGTCATCGCAGCGACGGCGACAGGATCGAACTGGTGAAAGGCGTTGCGATAGTTTTCGCGTTTTTTCAATACCGTAATCCACGATAACCCCGCCTGCTGGCCCTCCAGGCAGATCATCTCAAAGAGCTTTTTGCCATCCGTTTCGGGCACGCCCCATTCCCGATCGTGATAGTCGATATAAAGCTGATCCTGGCTCACCCAACCGCAACGTTCCATCCGTCATCTCCCTTATTGATACTGATTTCGCAAAAATTTCGTTCTGACTGGCTTGACGTGTTTACTATAAAGACAATAGTTAATACAGGGCTATATGCTCTCTAAAGTCTTCCTGAATAACGACAAATATCGCCGAATTCGGCTCTCTCTGGGGTCGCGTTGATGATGATAAAAAAAATCAGTGGTCGCCATGCTGCTTCTGGCCTGGTGGGAATTTCAGCCTGCCTGTTTTTTTGTAATACGGCGTCTGCCTGGCAACAGGAATATATCGTTTCAGACGCCCAAAATAATACGGCGGAACGCTATACATGGGACGCGGATCACCAACCGCGTTATGAGGATATTCTTGCGGAGCGTATCCAGTCTTCGCAAAACGCGCCAGGTCTTGCCCTGAATATTCCGTCAGGCAGCACCACGGAGGGGGCGATGAGCGTGGGCTGGAATTTTCCGGTTTCAGCGCGTATCACCACCGGGCCGGTAGTGGCGTGGCGGTACGATGGCACGGCTCCGATGATGATCAACGAGTTTGGTGATAGCGCGTCGACGCAGGCGCTCACCGACCCGCTCTGGCATGCCAGCGTCAGCACGCTGGGGTGGCGTGTGAATACCCAGTACGGCGATCTCCGTCCCTGGGCGCAGATCAGCTATAACCAGCAGTTTGGTGAAAACCAGTGGAAATCGCAGTTTGGCATGCCGCAAACGCCGGCCCCTGCCCAAAACGGTAGCTGGATGGATGTCACCGTGGGAACGGATATTCCATTCAATACGCACATGGCGGCGTATGCATCGCTGGCTCAGGGGGAACACACCTCCACCGGTGAGGAGTTTTTATACACCCTTGGCGTCAGCGCAAATTTCTAGAGTTGTTACTTTTTTAAACGTTACGATAACATCTCGAATACAACAACCACGGGCTTTACAGCGATAGCAGATACTAACACGCTATCGCTTTATTCCCATGCCAGGTCATTCATTCCCGATTCCAGGCATTTCATTCCGTTCCGCCTGCATTTCATGCCGTTTTACCCCAGGCATATTAAGGTTTTGTTTATCGTTGTCCTCAGCGAACTTCCTTAATTTCTCTTGCAGGACAACTGCCATGAACACACCAACTTATAACCGCACGCGCTGGCTCACGCTCTTTGGTACCATCGTCACCCAGTTTGCGCTGGGGTCGGTCTATACCTGGAGCCTGTTTAACAGCGCGCTTTCCGACAAACTCGGCGCCCCGGTCAGCCAGGTCGCGTTCTCCTTTGGTCTGCTGAGCCTGGGTCTGGCGATTTCGTCTTCCGTCGCGGGCAAGCTGCAGGAGCGTTTTGGCGTGAAGCGCGTGACCATGGCGTCCGGCATTCTGCTGGGGTTGGGCTTTTTCCTGACGGCGCATTCCAGCAACCTGATGATGCTGTGGCTGAGCGCCGGCGTGCTGGTGGGGCTGGCCGATGGCGCGGGGTACCTGCTTACGCTGTCAAACTGCGTGAAGTGGTTCCCGGAACGTAAAGGCTTAATCTCCGCGTTTGCCATTGGTTCTTACGGTTTGGGCAGCCTCGGGTTCAAATTTATCGACGCCCACCTGCTGGCGTCCGTTGGCCTCGAAAAAACCTTTATGATCTGGGGCGCAATTGTTCTGGTGATGATTCTGTTCGGCTCCACGCTGATGAAAGATGCGCCGCAGCAGGAGGTTAAATCCGTGAACGGCGTGGTGGAGAACGACTTTACCCTCGCGCAGTCCATGCGTAAGCCACAGTACTGGATGCTGGCGGTGATGTTCCTGACGGCCTGCATGAGCGGTCTGTATGTCATCGGCGTGGCGAAAGATATCGCACAGGGGATGGTGAAACTGGATGCCGCTACGGCGGCTAACGCGGTGACCGTGATTTCTATTGCTAACCTCTCTGGTCGTCTGGTCCTCGGTATTCTGTCTGACAAAATTGCCCGCATCCGCGTGATTACGATTGGACAGGTGGTCTCGCTGGTCGGTATGGCGGCGCTGCTGTTCGCTCCGCTGAATGAAGCCACCTTCTTCGCGGCGATTGCCTGCGTGGCCTTTAACTTCGGCGGCACCATCACCGTCTTCCCGTCACTGGTAAGCGAGTTCTTTGGCCTGAATAATCTCGCGAAAAACTACGGCGTTATCTATCTGGGCTTCGGGATCGGCAGTATCTGCGGCTCGCTGATTGCCTCCCTCTTCGGCGGGTTCTACGTGACCTTCTGCGTGATATTTGCCTTGCTGATTATCTCGCTGGCACTCTCGACCACGATTCGTCAGCCGCAGCGCGAAGTGTTCAAAGAGGTGCATGCTTAATGACGATGAAAAAGGCCGGTTATCCGGCCTTTTTCTTGTGTAAAAACTGATGATCTGGGTAAACCGTCTCGTTCTTAATTTTTTGTAAATATCTGTACCGATCACACACTCTGCTGCCACTTTTTCTTTTCCCTGTGGTCTACTTACCACGCGGGTAGACGTTTCCGATAACGACTTCTTAAGCGATTCTTTAACCTATTCATTTTTAAAACAAAAATGATCGGTGATTTCGTCCCTTTTTCCGGGTAGTTTGCATGAAATACATTAAATCGATGGCACAACAAAAGCTCTGCTTTTTGCTGGCGTTGTACATCGGCCTGTTTATGAATGGCGCAGTTTTCATCCGTCGGTTTGACGGTTACGCGCATGATTTTACCGTCTGGAAAGGAATTGCAGCGGTTGTCGAATTGGTCGCTGCTGTACTGGTCACCTTCTTTTTATTCCGTATTCTTACCCTGTTTGGCCGTCGCGTGTGGCGAGTGCTGGCTACGTTTATCGTGCTGTGTTCGGCGGGTGCCAGCTATTACATGACCTTTATGAACGTGGTGATTGGCTACGGCATTATTGCCTCAGTGATGACCACGGATATCGACCTCTCTAAAGAGGTTGTAGGGCTGCACTTTATTCTCTGGCTGGTAGCCGTCAGTGCCTTACCGCTGCTGCTCATCTGGAGCAACCGTTGCCGGTACACGCTAGTGCACCAGATTCGCACGCCAGGCAAACGTTTCAGAAGCGTCGCGATAGTCCTGCTGGCCGGTTTGATGGTCTGGGGACCAATTCGTCTGCTGGAAGTGAAGCAAAAGCATGATGAGCGTACCTCAGGCGTGGATATGCCAAGCTACGGCGGTGTAGTGGCGAACTCGTATTTACCGTCTAACTGGATTTCCGCGCTGGGGCTGTATGCGTGGGCGCAGGTGGATGAATCCTCTGGTAACAAATCGCTGATGAACCCGGTGAAGAAGTTTACCTACGTCGCACCAAAAGATATCGACGATACCTATGTCGTCTTTATTATCGGAGAAACCACGCGCTGGGATCATATGGGTATTCTTGGCTATAACCGTGATACCACGCCGAAACTGGCGCAGGAGAAAAACCTGATTGCCTACCGTGGCTATTCATGTGATACCGCCACCAAGCTCTCACTGCGCTGTATGTTTGTGCGCGAGGGCGGGGCGAGCGACAACCCGCAGCGTACGCTGAAAGAGCAAAACGTCTTCTCGGTGCTGCATCAGCTTGGGTTCACGTCTGCCCTCTATGCGATGCAGAGCGAAATGTGGTTCTACAGCAATACCATGGCGCAGAACATTGCATACCGTGAGCAGATCGGTGCAGAGCCGCGTAACCGTGGCAAATCTGTCGATGACATGCTGCTGATTGATGAGATGAAACTGTCCCTGAGCGATAATCCTGATGGTAAGCATCTGATTATCCTTCATACCAAAGGGTCGCACTTTAACTACACCCAACGTTACCCGCGTAACTTTGCCAAATGGAAGCCTGAGTGCGTCGGGGTGGATAAAGACTGTACCAAAGCGCAGCTGATCAACTCCTACGACAACTCCGTACTGTATGTGGATCACTTTATTGATTCGGTGATTGACCAGGTACGCGATAAGAAAGCGATTGTGTTCTATGCGGCGGACCACGGTGAATCCATCAATGAGTATGAGCATCTGCACGGTACGCCGCGCAAGATGGCACCGCCGGAGCAGTTCCGTGTACCGATGATGGTGTGGATGTCTGACAAGTATCTGGAAGACCCGGAGAAAGCGAAGATGTTTGCTCAGCTGAAGAAAGAGGCGGAGATGAAGGTGCCGCGTCGTCACGTTGAGCTGTACGACACCATTATGGGTTGTCTCGGCTATACCTCACCGAATGGTGGGATTAACGAAAACAACAACTGGTGTAAACTCCCTGATAACACCGCAAAAGCCGCGCAGTAGCTGCTCTGGCGAGAATATCGCCAGTTGAATGGCTTTTTGAAAATAAGGGATTGACGGGGGCGCACCTCAGCAGTAAGATGCGCTCCGCATTCGGCGAGTAGCGCAGCTTGGTAGCGCAACTGGTTTGGGACCAGTGGGTCGGAGGTTCGAATCCTCTCTCGCCGACCACATTCTGAAAAGGGCTAACCGCAAGGTTAGCCCTTTTTGCATTATGGCCTTATCTCGTCAGAGTATCCAAAACGCCCCTTAGACCTGCTTCCACCTGCCTGTTAACGATTTTGTGACATAATCCATTGTATTTTTTTATATATAGATTGATCTTTTTTCGCGTTGCTTATGGATAACCTCAGCATTTTTCGCTGTGCGTTTTAACGTTCGCGGTATTTAGTGCTCAGATAATCACCATTCTGCAAGAAAATTTACCCATTCTGAATAAAAGTTAATCACTGATTGTGGCGAAATAGGGAGAGAGTTGTGCTGCAACATGGCGAGTAGCATAAATTTCCCTGCTGAAAACTGGCGTACATAGTTTTTTTAATCTTTGTTTGCGGTTTCTCACACTCAGCGTAAATCCCCGTCACCTGTATTGACGTTTTCACATTCTGTTGACAGATTGTAGGGCATGAGGGGCATTTCAGGGACGATCTGCGCTGCAACTCAAACGCTCTTCTGAAAGGATTCTCCATCCCTTTAAAGCCTTCGGGCATCACCGACCGGACCGGGTAAAAAATAAATAAAGGTCTGGCGGCGTAACACAACAAAGCAAAACATCACATTGGAGCAGAATAATGAGTATTTCCTTGAAGAAGTCAGGGATGCTGAAGCTTGGTCTGAGCCTGGTGGCTATGACCGTGGCAGCAAGCGTACAGGCAAAAACCCTGGTTTACTGTTCTGAAGGCTCGCCGGAAGGCTTTAACCCACAGCTCTTTACCTCTGGTACGACTTACGACGCAAGCTCTGTACCGATCTATAACCGTCTGGTTGAATTCAAAACCGGTACCACGGAAGTGATTCCGGGTCTGGCCGAGAAGTGGGACGTCAGCGAAGACGGTAAAACCTATACCTTCCACCTGCGCCAGGGCGTGAAGTGGCAGGACAGCAAAGAGTTCAAACCAACGCGTGACTTTAACGCCGACGACGTGGTGTTCTCCTTCGACCGTCAGAAAAACGCCCAGAACCCGTACCACAAAGTGTCTGGCGGCAGCTATGAATACTTCGAAGGGATGGGTCTGCCGGACCTGATCTCTGAAGTGAAAAAAGTGGACGATAATACCGTTCAGTTCGTGCTGACGCGTCCGGAAGCACCGTTCCTGGCTGACCTGGCCATGGACTTCGCCTCAATCCTCTCTAAAGAGTATGCGGACAACATGCTGAAAGCCGGTACGCCGGAGAAAGTCGACCTGAACCCAATCGGTACCGGTCCATTCCAACTGCTGCAGTACCAGAAAGATTCCCGCATTCTGTATAAAGCGTTCGAAGGCTACTGGGGCACCAAGCCGAAGATCGACCGCCTGGTCTTCTCCATCACGCCTGATGCGTCAGTGCGTTACGCAAAACTGCAGAAAAATGAATGCCAGGTCATGCCGTACCCGAACCCGGCTGACATCGCCCGCATGAAGCAGGACAAGAACATCAACCTGCTGGAGCAGGCTGGCCTGAACGTGGGCTATCTCTCCTTCAACACCGAGAAGAAACCGTTTGATGACGTGAAAGTGCGTCAGGCGCTGACCTACGCGGTGAACAAAGAAGCGATCATCAAGGCGGTTTACCAGGGTGCAGGCGTTGCAGCCAAAAACCTGATCCCACCAACCATGTGGGGCTATAACGACGACGTTAAAGACTACAGCTACGATCCTGAGAAAGCGAAAGCGCTGCTGAAAGAAGCGGGCCAGGATAAAGGCTTCACCGTTGAGCTGTGGGCGATGCCGGTACAGCGTCCGTACAACCCGAACGCACGCCGTATGGCAGAAATGGTTCAGGCAGACTGGGCTAAGATTGGCGTTCAGGCCAAGATTGTGACCTACGAGTGGGGCGAGTACCTGAAGCGCGCCAAAGCGGGTGAGCACCAGGCAGTCATGATGGGCTGGACCGGTGATAACGGGGATCCGGACAACTTCTTCGCCACCCTGTTCAGCTGCGCGGCGGCAAAAGACGGTTCTAACTACTCTCGCTGGTGCTACAAGCCGTTTGAAGACCTGATCCAGCCGGCGCGTGCGACCGACGATCACAACAAACGTATTGAACTGTACAAGCAGGCGCAGGTTGTTATGCACGATCAGGCTCCGGCGCTGATTGTTGCTCACTCCACCGTGTACGAGCCAGTGCGTAAAGAAGTGAAGGGCTACGTGGTTGATCCACTGGGCAAACACCACTTCGAAAACGTATCTGTTGAATAATAAGTAGGGTGTTCTCCCTCTCCCTCTGGGAGAGGGCAGGGGTGAGGGGCGTGCATGCATTCCCTCACCCTAACCCTCTCCCTAAGGGAGAGGGAATTTACATTTGTGAGCAATACAGACGTCACGCCACTGGTCGTGCGTCATCAGAGAGAATCCGGGTTATGTTGCAGTTCATCCTCCGACGTCTGGGACTTGTTATCCCCACGTTTATCGGTATCACCCTTCTCACTTTTGCCTTCGTCCATATGATCCCCGGCGACCCGGTAATGATTATGGCGGGCGAGCGTGGTATTTCCCCTGAGCGCCATGCACAGCTGCTGGCGGAACTCGGTCTCGATAAGCCGATGTGGCAGCAGTACCTCCACTATATATGGGGCGTGTTGCACGGTGATTTAGGGATTTCGCTGAAAAGCCGTCTTCCGGTGTGGGACGAGTTCGTGCCGCGTTTTAAAGCGACACTGGAGCTTGGCGTCTGCGCCATGATTTTCGCCACTGCGGTGGGTATTCCTGTCGGGGTACTGGCTGCCGTCAAGCGTGGCTCTATTTTCGACCATACCGCCGTGGGCCTGGCGCTGACCGGCTACTCCATGCCTATCTTCTGGTGGGGCATGATGCTGATCATGCTGGTCTCGGTGCAGCTTAACCTGACACCGGTCTCCGGGCGCGTCAGCGATATGGTCTTCCTGGATGACACCAACCCGCTCACCGGCTTTATGCTGATTGATACGGCTATCTGGGGTGAAGAGGGCAACTTCATGGATGCCGTCGCGCATATGATCCTGCCTGCCATGGTGCTGGGCACCATTCCTCTGGCGGTGATCGTACGTATGACCCGTTCATCGATGCTGGAAGTGCTGGGCGAGGATTACATCCGCACCGCCCGCGCCAAGGGCCTGACGCGTATGCGCGTCATTATCGTCCATGCGCTGCGTAACGCCATGCTGCCAGTGGTGACCGTTATCGGTCTCCAGGTGGGGACGTTGCTGGCGGGGGCGATCCTGACCGAAACCATCTTCTCCTGGCCGGGCCTGGGACGCTGGCTGATTGACGCGCTGCAGCGCCGTGATTATCCGGTTGTGCAGGGCGGTGTACTGCTGGTCGCGACGATGATTATCCTCGTCAACCTGCTGGTCGATTTGCTGTACGGCGTGGTGAACCCGCGTATTCGTCATAAGAAGTAAGGGGCCATCATGTCACAGGTTTCTGAAAACAAAGTTGTTGCTGCACCGGTTCCGATGACGCCGATGCAGGAGTTCTGGCACTACTTCAAGCGCAACAAAGGCGCGGTGGTAGGGCTGGTGTATGTCGCAATCATGATCCTGATTGCGGTGTTTGCGAACGTCCTTGCGCCGTATAACCCGGCGGATCAGTTCCGCGATGCGCTGCTCGCGCCGCCTGCATGGCAGGATGGCGGCAGCCTGGCGCACCTGCTGGGTACCGATGATGTGGGGCGCGATGTGCTGTCCCGTCTCATGTACGGCGCGCGCCTGTCGCTGCTGGTCGGCTGTCTTGTTGTTGTGCTGTCGCTGATCATGGGCGTCGTACTCGGCCTGGTTGCCGGCTACTTCGGCGGCATCGTTGATAACATTATCATGCGTATCGTCGACATCATGCTGGCGCTGCCAAGCCTGCTGCTGGCGCTGGTGCTGGTGGCGATCTTCGGTCCGTCGATTGGTAACGCCGCGCTGGCGTTGACCTTCGTGGCGCTTCCTCACTACGTGCGTTTAACCCGCGCGGCGGTGCTGGTGGAAGTGAACCGCGATTACGTCACCGCGTCTCGCGTGGCGGGTGCCGGTGCGATGCGCCAGATGTTCGTTAATATCTTCCCTAACTGCCTTGCGCCGCTGATTGTTCAGGCGTCGCTCGGTTTCTCTAACGCCATTCTTGATATGGCCGCTCTTGGCTTCCTGGGCATGGGTGCGCAGCCGCCAACACCGGAGTGGGGCACCATGCTCTCCGACGTGTTGCAGTTCGCACAAAGCGCCTGGTGGGTTGTCACCTTCCCGGGTCTGGCAATCCTGCTGACGGTGCTGGCATTTAACCTGATGGGTGATGGCCTGCGTGATGCGCTTGATCCCAAACTGAAGCAGTAAGAGGCACGAGATGGCGTTATTAAATGTAGATAAATTATCGGTGCACTTTGGCGACGAAGGCACTCCGTTTCGCGCCGTGGACCGCATCAGCTACAGCGTAAATCAGGGCGAAGTGGTTGGTATCGTCGGGGAGTCCGGTTCAGGTAAGTCAGTGAGCTCACTGGCGATCATGGGGCTGATTGATTACCCGGGCCGCGTGATGGCGGAAAACCTGCAGTTCAACGGTCAGGACCTGAAGCGCATTTCTGAAAAACAGCGCCGCCAGCTGGTGGGCGCGGAAGTGGCGATGATTTTCCAGGATCCGATGACCAGCCTGAACCCATGCTACACCGTCGGTTTCCAGATTATGGAAGCGATTAAGGTGCATCAGGGCGGGAATAAGAAAACCCGTCGTCAGCGCGCGATCGATCTGCTCAACCAGGTGGGTATTCCTGACCCGGCTTCGCGTCTGGACGTTTACCCGCACCAGCTCTCAGGCGGGATGAGCCAGCGCGTGATGATCGCGATGGCGATTGCCTGTCGACCAAAACTGCTGATTGCGGATGAACCGACGACGGCGCTGGATGTGACCATCCAGGCACAGATCATCGAACTGCTGCTGGAGCTGCAGCAGAAAGAGAACATGGCGCTGGTGCTGATTACGCACGATCTGGCGCTGGTGGCCGAAGCCGCGCACAAAATCATCGTGATGTATGCCGGCCAGGTGGTCGAGACCGGAAATTCGCACGATATCTTCCGCGCGCCGCGTCACCCGTATACCCAGGCGCTTTTACGCGCGCTGCCGGAGTTTGCTCAGGATAAAGCGCGTCTGGCGTCGCTGCCGGGTGTGGTGCCGGGTAAATATGACCGTCCGCAGGGCTGCCTGCTCAATCCGCGCTGTCCGTATGCGACGGACAAATGCCGGGCGGAAGAGCCAGAGCTGAACCAGCTGGCTGACGGTCGTCAGTCGAAATGCCACTACCCACTCGATGATGCCGGGAGGCCAACACTATGAGTACGCAACAGGCCACCACGCAACAACCGCTGTTGCAGGCCATCGATCTGAAAAAATACTACCCGGTGAAGAAGGGATTGTTTGCCCCTGAACGCCTGGTGAAAGCGCTGGACGGCGTCTCTTTTAACCTCGAACGCGGTAAAACGCTGGCGGTGGTGGGGGAGTCAGGCTGCGGCAAATCCACGCTGGGTCGTCTGCTGACGATGATTGAAGTGCCGACTGGCGGGGAGCTTTATTATCAGGGCCAGGATCTGCTCAAGCACGATCCGCAGGCGCAGAAGCTGCGCCGCCAGAAAATCCAGATTGTGTTCCAGAACCCGTATGGATCTTTGAACCCGCGTAAAAAAGTCGGACAGATTCTGGAAGAGCCGCTGCTGATCAACAGTAATCTGAGCAAGGAGCAGCGCCGCGAAAAAGCGCTGGCGATGATGGCGAAGGTCGGCCTCAAAACCGAGCATTACGATCGCTATCCGCACATGTTCTCCGGCGGCCAGCGTCAGCGTATCGCGATTGCTCGCGGGCTGATGCTCGATCCGGACGTGGTGATTGCCGATGAGCCGGTCTCTGCGCTCGACGTATCCGTACGTGCGCAGGTACTGAACCTGATGATGGATCTCCAGCAGGAGCTGGGGCTGTCTTACGTGTTCATCTCCCACGACCTGTCGGTGGTGGAGCATATTGCCGATGAAGTGATGGTGATGTACCTGGGACGCTGCGTGGAGAAGGGGACCAAAGACCAGATCTTTAATAACCCTCGCCACCCGTACACCCAGGCGCTGCTGTCTGCGACGCCGCGTCTCAACCCGGACGATCGTCGCGAGCGTATTAAGCTGACGGGCGAACTGCCAAGTCCGCTGAATCCACCGCCGGGATGTGCATTCAACGCCCGCTGCAGTCGCCGCTTCGGCCCGTGCACCCAGCTCCAGCCGCAGCTGAAGGATTATGGCGGCCAGTTGGTTGCCTGCTTCGCGGTCGATCAGGATGAAAATGGTGAGAAGCCACAGGCATAACGAAAAAACCGGCGCTAAGCCGGTTTTTTTTATGTCTGCTGGATTATTTCCGCAGGCGAATCTGGTCTACGGCGTGCTTCTCGCTCTTGGTGAGGATCAGGCTCGCGCGCTCGCGCGTCGGCAGGATGTTCTCTTTGAGGTTCACGTAGTTGATCTCATTCCACAGCCCCGTTGCCACATTGATCGCTTCTTCTTCAGAAAGCTGGGCGTAATGGTGGAAATAGGAGTCCGGATCGGTGAACGCCCCTTCGCGGAACTTCAGGAAACGGTTGATGTACCAGTTCTGCAGCAGGTCTTCCGGCGCATCGACATAGATAGAGAAATCGACGAAATCCGAGACGAAGACGTGATGCGGATCGTGAGGATAGTCCATCCCGCTTTGCAGTACGTTCAGACCTTCCAGAATCAGGATGTCCGGCTGGACCACCGTTTTATCCCCACCCGGGATGCGATCGTAGATCAGATGCGAATAGACGGGTGCAGTGACGTGCGGTACGCCGGATTTCAGGTCAGAGACAAATTTCACCAGACGATGCATATCATAAGAAAGCGGGAAGCCCTTCTTCTTCATCAGCCCGCGTTCTTTTAACACTTCGTTCGGGTGCAGGAAGCCGTCGGTGGTGATCAGCTCCACGCTGCGGTGTTCTGGCCAGCGGCTCAACAGCGCCTGCAGGACACGCGCGGTGGTACTTTTACCCACGGCCACGCTGCCTGCGATACTAATGATATAAGGAATGCGTTGACCGTTCGTCCCGAGAAACTGCTCCAGCACGGCCTGGCGGCGCAGGTTCGAGCTGATATAGAAGTTAAGCAAGCGAGAGAGGGGGAGATAAATTTCTGCCACCTCTTCCAGGGACAGATCTTCGTTTATCCCTTTTAACCGTGCGATTTCACCTTCCGTCAGCGTCATAGGGACGGAATCACGCAGGGCAGCCCACTGGCTGCGGTTAAAGTGAAGATAAGGCGTCATTAACGTTTGCTCTTTTTTGCTCATAAGCATGCTTCAGTGAGCCAGCGCTACACTGCCGGATCGTGGCTCATCACACAGTTAATTTTGGACAATGGGCAGGAGGTTAACACCAGATGGCAGGAATAATAAGAAAAAAGATGGATAGCGCTGCGTTACGCGGAAGCCGTCACGCTATGGTGTATACGGTGTAAATCACGCGTGCATGTTGATTATTTGACCCGTAATGACTACTTTTACAGCGCTTAGCGCTTCGTTCGCATAAAATGTGAGCGAAAGAACGTTTTATGCAAATTTTTAGTTGCATGACCGCGCAGGTATCCATAGAATGCGCGCTACTTGATGCCGACTTAGCTCAGTAGGTAGAGCAACTGACTTGTAATCAGTAGGTCACCAGTTCGATTCCGGTAGTCGGCACCATCAAGTCCGGTGGGGTTCCCGAGCGGCCAAAGGGAGCAGACTGTAAATCTGCCGTCACAGACTTCGAAGGTTCGAATCCTTCCCCCACCACCACTTTCTGGCAGCGTAAATGCCGCCGGAGCTGGTTGGAAAAATTAGCCAGCTCAAACTGAAAAAGAGAGAAATCTCTTTTTTTGTTACAGAAAGAACTGGGTAGCCGAGTTTCAGGATGCGGGCATCGTATAATGGCTATTACCTCAGCCTTCCAAGCTGATGATGCGGGTTCGATTCCCGCTGCCCGCTCCAATACGTGCTGATATGGCTCAGTTGGTAGAGCGCACCCTTGGTAAGGGTGAGGTCCCCAGTTCGACTCTGGGTATCAGCACCACTTCACTTCTCCTTCCCGTTTCTCTCTGTTTCAATTTTACTGTATTCAACAATTCAGGCATTTCGCCTGGTTGATGTGGTGATATCACCGATTTATCCGTGTCTTAGAGGGACAATCGATGTCTAAAGAAAAGTTTGAACGTACAAAACCGCACGTTAACGTCGGTACTATCGGCCACGTTGACCATGGTAAAACAACGCTGACCGCTGCAATCACTACCGTTCTGGCAAAAACCTACGGTGGTTCTGCTCGCGCATTCGACCAGATCGATAACGCACCAGAAGAAAAAGCTCGTGGTATCACCATCAACACCTCTCACGTTGAGTACGACACCCCGACTCGCCACTACGCACACGTAGACTGCCCAGGCCACGCTGACTATGTTAAAAACATGATCACCGGTGCTGCGCAGATGGACGGCGCGATCCTGGTTGTTGCTGCGACTGACGGCCCAATGCCTCAGACTCGTGAGCACATCCTGCTGGGTCGTCAGGTAGGCGTTCCTTACATCATCGTGTTCCTGAACAAGTGCGACATGGTTGATGACGAAGAGCTGCTGGAACTGGTAGAGATGGAAGTTCGTGAACTGCTGTCTCAGTACGATTTCCCAGGCGACGATACCCCAATCGTTCGTGGTTCTGCTCTGAAAGCGCTGGAAGGCGAAGCTGAGTGGGAAGCGAAAATCATCGAACTGGCTGGCTTCCTGGATTCTTACATCCCAGAACCAGAGCGTGCGATTGACAAGCCATTCCTGCTGCCAATCGAAGA
>NZ_FOQN01000003.1:0-494662 GCF_900113755.1 Enterobacter sp. NFIX59
TTAAGAATCCATGTCACTTTGAGTGCCCACACAGATTGTCTGATAAATTGTTAAAGAGCAGTGCAACGCGGCTTTCGCTCACCGTTGCGAGGTGGCGTATATTACGCTTTCCTCTTTCAGAGTCAACCCGTTATTTCAGGATTTTTTCTCTTCAACCGACCGGGTTGTTTGTGAAGTGATTCACATCCGCCGTGTCGATGGAGGCGCATTATAGGGGGCCGCCGAGGAATGACAAGCGGAAAAATGCATTTTTATTTCAACCGCTCATCTTTTCGCCAAAAAGGCTATTTATGGTGCTTTTTAATCTCTTTTGGCAGATCGGCCAGACTATTAATCACCCAATCCGCTGCATTTTCTGCTTCTGGCGTTACTGGCTTACCGGTGCGGACTAATATTTTGGTCCCTACACCCGCTGCTGCTGCTGCCTGCATATCTTCCAGTTTATCGCCCACCATATAAGAAGCAGACATATCAATGTGCAGGAACTCCTGCGCAGAGATGAACATCCCCGGATGCGGCTTACGGCAGTCGCAGGTCTGGCGATACGCTTCTACCGTTCCCTGCGGGTGGTGCGGACAATAATAGATGCCGTCGAGATCCACGCCGCGGTCGGCCAGCGACCAGTCCATCCATTCCGTCAGCGTCTCGAACTGCGCTTCGGTGAATTTACCGCGTGCAATACCGGACTGGTTCGTTACAACTACCAGCGCATAGCCCATCTCTTTCAGCTGGCGCATGGCATCTATTACGCCCTCGATAAACTCGAACTCATCAATCTCATGGACATAACCGTGATCCACATTAATAGTGCCGTCACGATCGAGAAAAATTGCGGGTACTGATTTTGCCACCGGTTTGCTCCTGAAAAAGGCATGTTCGACTAGTATCTCATGAATCGCAGCGCAATAAAGTGCTCATCATACAGAGTTGGATTGATTTAGACGTCTGGATGCCTTAACATCCGTTTTGTTTACGGTCATCACCCGTATCTGGCAGAAGAAAATGCCACGGCTAACTTACATACGATAAAAATAATCTAATGATTAAACTTTCCAATATCACCAAAGTGTTCCAGCAGGGGAACCGAACCATTCAGGCGCTGAACAACGTCAGTCTGCATGTTCCTGCTGGTCAAATTTATGGCGTCATTGGCGCATCGGGTGCAGGTAAAAGCACGCTGATCCGTTGTGTTAACCTGCTTGAGCGCCCAACCCAGGGCAGCGTAGAAGTTGGCGGCCAGGAACTTACCGCCCTTTCAGAAAAAGAACTCACCAAAGCGCGTCGTCAGATTGGCATGATTTTCCAGCACTTTAACCTGCTGGCCTCCCGCACCGTGTTCGGCAATGTTGCCTTACCGCTTGAGCTGGATAACACGCCGAAAGAAGAAGTGAAGCGTCGCGTCACCGAGCTGCTCGACCTCGTGGGTCTGGGCGATAAACATGATAGCTACCCGGCAAATCTGTCCGGTGGGCAAAAACAGCGTGTGGCCATTGCCCGCGCGCTGGCAAGCAATCCTAAGGTACTGCTGTGTGATGAAGCCACCAGCGCACTGGATCCGGCCACCACGCGTTCGATTCTGGAACTGCTGAAAGACATTAACCGTCGCCTGGGCCTGACGATCCTCCTTATTACGCACGAGATGGACGTGGTGAAACGCATCTGCGACTGCGTGGCGGTCATCAGCAATGGTGAACTGATCGAGCAGGACACAGTAAGTGAAGTGTTCTCGCATCCGAAGACGCCGCTGGCACAGCAGTTCATCCAGTCCACCCTGCATCTCGATATTCCGGAAGACTATCTGGAGCGTTTGAAAACCGAATCCACCGCAGACAGCGTCCCGATGCTGCGCATGGAGTTCACCGGTCAGTCCGTTGACGCTCCCCTGCTTTCCGAAACCGCGCGTCGCTTTAACGTGAACAACAACATCATCAGCGCGCAGATGGATTACGCCGGTGGCGTGAAGTTCGGCATCATGCTGACAGAAATGCACGGCACACAAGAAGAAACCCAGGCCGCGATTGCCTGGCTGCAAGAACACCATGTAAAAGTAGAGGTACTGGGTTATGTCTGAGCCGATGATGTGGCTGCTGGTTCGCGGCGTTTGGGAAACGCTGGCAATGACCTTTGTCTCTGGCTTCTTTGGTTTTGTGATTGGCCTGCCGGTCGGCGTATTGCTGTACGTAACGCGTCCGGGTCAAATCATTGAGAACGCGAAACTGTACCGTACGCTCTCTGCGCTGGTGAACATCTTCCGTTCTATCCCCTTCATTATTCTGCTGGTGTGGATGATTCCGTTTACCCGCGTGATCGTCGGAACGTCTATCGGTCTGCAGGCAGCGATCGTTCCGCTGACCGTAGGGGCTGCGCCGTTTATCGCCCGTATGGTGGAAAACGCCCTGCTGGAAATTCCAACCGGTTTGATCGAAGCTTCCCGCGCGATGGGCGCAACACCGATGCAGATCGTGCGCAAAGTCCTGCTCCCGGAAGCACTGCCAGGCCTGGTGAATGCGGCAACCATCACGCTCATCACCCTGGTCGGTTATTCGGCAATGGGTGGTGCAGTTGGCGCGGGCGGTTTAGGTCAGATTGGTTACCAGTACGGCTATATTGGATATAACGCTACCGTGATGAATACCGTTCTGGTATTGCTGGTTGTTCTGGTTTACTTAATCCAGTTCTCTGGCGATCGCATCGTCCGGACCGTTACTCACAAATAACGTTACACACAACACAAACTCTACGAGTTAAGGATAAAACATGGCGTTTAAATTAAAGACCTTTGCAGCAGTAGGCGCGCTGATCGGCTCTCTGGCACTGGTGGGTTGCGGTCAGGACGAAAAGGATCCAAACCACATTAAAGTGGGCGTTATCGTGGGTGCAGAACAGCAGGTTGCTGAAGTTGCTCAGAAAGTGGCAAAAGAGAAATATGGCCTGGACGTTGAGCTGGTGACCTTCAACGATTACGTTCTGCCGAACGAAGCGCTGAGCAAAGGCGATATCGACGCGAACGCCTTCCAGCATAAGCCATACCTGGACCAGCAGATCAAAGATCGTGGCTATAAACTAGTGGGTGTCGGTAACACCTTCGTTTATCCAATTGCCGGTTACTCTAAGAAAATTAAATCGCTGGACGAACTGCAGCCGGGCTCTCAGGTAGCCGTGCCTAACGACCCAACCAACCTTGGTCGTTCCCTGCTGCTGCTGCAGAAAGTGGGTCTGATCAAACTGAAAGACGGTGTTGGCCTGCTGCCAACCGTTCTGGATGTCACCGAGAACCCGAAAAATCTGAAAATTGTTGAACTGGAAGCGCCTCAGCTGCCACGTTCTCTGGACGATGCCCAAATTGCCCTGGCCGTTATCAACACCACTTACGCCAGCCAGATTGGCCTGACGCCAGCCAAAGACGGTATCTTCGTTGAAGATAAAGATTCCCCGTACGTTAACCTGATCGTGACTCGCGAAGACAATAAAGACGCGGAAAACGTGAAGAAATTCGTTCAGGCTTATCAGTCTGATGAAGTTTACCAGGAAGCCAACAAAGTGTTTAACGGTGGCGCTGTTAAAGGCTGGTAATCTCACCTCAGTGTAATATCATCAGGACGGGCTTATGCCCGTCTTGTCATTTGTGCAGTCAACTGATTCAATATCTGACGTTTTGATTATCCATTGAGGAAATATTATGCGTGCTTTACCGATCTGTCTTTTAGCACTCATGCTGAGCGGCTGTTCAATGCTAAGCAGATCTCCCGTTGAACCCGTTCAAAGCACGGCAACCCCGCCAAAAACAGAGCCTGCGAAACCAAAAGTGGTTCGCCCTGCGCCAGTTCGCATTATCACGAAAGCGGACGAACTCGTCGGTAAACCGTTCCGTGAACTGGGCGAAGTAAGCGGCGATTCCTGTCAGGCGACCAATCAGGACTCACCACCGAATATTCCGACAGCGCGTAAACGCATGCAGATCAATGCCGCAAAAATGAAAGCTAACGCGGTCCTGCTGCACAGCTGCGAAGTCACCAGCGGCACGCCGGGTTGCTACCGTCAGGCGGTTTGCATCGGTTCTGCGTTGAACATCACGGCGAAATGAGTGCATTTCAGTTCGAGCAGATAGGCGTTATCCACTCTCCCTATAAAGAGAAGTTCGCCGTCCCCCGCCAGCCCGGTCTTGTCACCAGCGGACGCGGTGAGCTTCACCTGATTGCGCCTTACAATCTGGCCGATGCGGTACGCGGGCTCGAGGCTTTCAGCCATTTATGGGTGGTGTTCGTGTTTCACCAGACGATGGAAGGCGGCTGGCGTCCTACCGTGCGCCCTCCTCGTCTTGGCGGAAATGCGCGAATGGGCGTGTTTGCAACGCGCTCGACCTTCCGCCCAAATCCGGTTGGCATGTCGCTGGTTGAACTGAAAGGCATACGCTGCCAGAAAGATCGGGTGATACTGGAGTTAGGTAGCCTGGATCTGGTCGACGGCACGCCGGTTATCGACATCAAACCCTATTTGCCCTTCGCCGAAGCCCTCCCGGACGCGCGTGCAAGTTATGCTCAGGACGCACCGCAGGCGGACATGCCTGTTTATTTTACGCCTGAGATAACCGCGCAGCTCGGTCAACTGGAGAAACGCTATCCTCGCTTACGGGATTTCATCACCGAAGTTCTGGCACAGGACCCGCGGCCGGCCTACCGTAAAGAAGAGGAAGCAGGAAAATCATACGCCGTCTGGCTGCTGGATTTTAACGTTCGCTGGCGCGTCACTGGGGCAGGTTTTGAAGTGTTTGCCCTTGAACCCAGGTAATTTTGTTCTCCTCTCTTTTGGCATCTTTGCCACACTGGTAAACTAAACCACTTTTTTTGTGTCAGGCTGGTGTTTCAGCCTGTTCCAATCGTCGAAATGGAACCGTAACAACATGCGTACTAGCCAATATCTGCTCTCCACTCTGAAGGAGACGCCTGCCGACGCCGAAGTGATCAGCCATCAGCTGATGCTGCGCGCCGGGATGATCCGCAAGCTGGCCTCTGGGTTATACACCTGGCTGCCGACCGGCGTGCGCGTCCTGAAAAAAGTCGAAAACATCGTGCGTGAAGAGATGAACAACGCCGGTGCTATCGAGGTGTCCATGCCTGTGGTTCAGCCCGCTGACCTGTGGCAGGAGAGTGGCCGTTGGGAACAATATGGCCCAGAACTGCTGCGCTTCGTCGATCGCGGCGAGCGTCCGTTCGTTCTCGGCCCAACGCATGAAGAAGTCATTACCGACCTGATTCGTAATGAGCTGAGCTCTTACAAACAGCTGCCGCTGAACTTCTTCCAGATCCAGACCAAGTTTCGTGACGAAGTTCGCCCACGCTTCGGCGTCATGCGCTCTCGCGAATTCCTGATGAAAGATGCCTACTCTTTCCATACCTCTCAGGAATCACTGCAAGAGACGTACGACGCAATGTACGCGGCATACAGCAAAATCTTCTCCCGCATGGGCCTGGATTTCCGTGCTGTGCAGGCTGATACCGGCTCCATCGGCGGTAGCGCATCCCATGAGTTCCAGGTACTGGCGCAGAGCGGTGAAGACGATGTGATCTTCTCTGACTCTTCAGACTACGCGGCGAACATCGAATTTGCAGAGGCGCTGGCGCCAAAAGAACCACGTGCTGCTGCAACGCAAGAGATGACGCTGGTTGACACGCCAAACGCGAAAACCATCGCCGAGCTGGTTGAGCAGTTCAACCTGCCAGTTGAAAAAACCGTTAAGACCCTGCTGGTGAAATCCACCGAAGGGAGCGCTTACCCGCTGGTTGCCCTGCTGGTGCGTGGCGATCACGAGCTGAACGAAGTGAAAGCCGAGAAGCTGCCGCAGGTCGCCAGCCCGCTGACATTCGCGACGGAAGCGGAAATCCGCGCCGTGGTGAATGCGGGTCCAGGTTCACTGGGTCCAGTCAATCTGCCGGTTCCGGTTGTTATTGACCGCACGGTAGCCGCGATGAGCGACTTCTCCGCCGGTGCGAACATCGACGGTAAACACTACTTCGGCATCAACTGGGATCGCGATGTGGCGACGCCGGAAGTGGCTGACATCCGCAACGTGGTAGCAGGCGATCCAAGCCCGGACGGCCAGGGTACCCTGATGATCAAGCGCGGTATCGAAGTGGGTCACATCTTCCAGCTGGGCGATAAATACTCGCGCGCGCTGAACGCCGCCGTTCAGGGTGAAGAT
Source organism: Enterobacter sp. NFIX59 (assembly GCF_900113755.1). Taxonomy (NCBI): domain Bacteria; kingdom Pseudomonadati; phylum Pseudomonadota; class Gammaproteobacteria; order Enterobacterales; family Enterobacteriaceae; genus Enterobacter; species Enterobacter sp. NFIX59. The sequence goes on from NZ_FOQN01000003.1 coordinate 6,200, forward strand.
GGCCGTAACCAGATCCTGACCATGGGTTGCTACGGGATCGGGGTGACGCGCGTGGTAGCTGCCGCCATTGAGCAGAACTACGACGAGCGCGGCATCGTCTGGCCGGACAACATCGCGCCGTTCCAGGTTGCTATTCTGCCAATGAACATGCACAAGTCTTACCGCGTGCAGGAGCTGGCCGAGAAGCTGTATGCCGAGCTGCGCGCTCAGGGTATCGAAGTGCTGATGGATGACCGTAAAGAGCGTCCGGGCGTGATGTTTGCCGATATGGAACTGATCGGTATCCCACACACCGTCGTGATCGGCGACCGTAACCTCGACAGCGACGAGATTGAATACAAATACCGTCGCAGCGGCGAAAAACAGATGATCAAGACCGGCGACATTCTTGATTACCTGGTGAAAGCCATCAAAGGCTAAACAAAAAACCCCGCTCAGGCGGGGTTTTTTAATGGCGCTACGTCAGCTTACTTGCTGTTACAGTCTTTGCCCGCAATAAATTTCGCGTCTTTGTCCGCCACCAGCGTTTTCACCATCTCTCCGCTATCCGGGTTTGGCTCCAGCGTAAAGTGACCGTCCACCGTCAGCAATACCGGCTTGCTGTCATTGCCGCGCGCCACAGCGTAATCGCGTTCAAGCTGGGCATTGTTTGCCACGCTAACCTTCTTGCCGGTTGCGCAGTCGGTAAAGATCGCCGCATCCGCCATATAGAAGTACATCCCCCGCATTGCCATCGGCGTTGCAGGCAGGGCCGCTTTCACCGGCGCCAGCGTGTAGTTTAACTGGGATTGAATAGGGTTACCTTCGCGGTCGAGCATCTCCATGCTGTCACCTTTAGGACGGAACCAGGTTTTCTCACCGGTGGTATCGGTCAGGACCAGCTTCTCCGCCGTACGCGCCCATGTTCCATAAGTCGCAAAAGAAGAAGGCTCTTTCGCCCCCTGATAGCGCTGGTTCATTACCCAGGTGCCGTCTTTTTGCAGGAACAGGGACGTTTCAATGCCTTCACAGTCCGAGCAAGGCAATACGCCACGCCAGCTCTGCTGCATCGGTTTTAATTCTTCCGTTTGCGTGGGTTGTAAAACCTGCGTTTCGGAGCGGTTGTTACACCCGAAAAGCGCAAACAGCGTACTCACTGCCAGCGCTGACCATAATGCTTTTTTCACAATGAATTCCTTATGAAAAGTGTGTTCCCTTTCGTCACTCTGTCGGGCGACGAACTTTACCGCGTAGTGCTTTCACTGTGGATTTTTGGGCCTTCGAGGACAAACGACGCTCTTTCGATGCGCGGGTTGGCCGCGTTGCCCGGCGGCTTTTTTGTACTGCCGTTAACTCTTTGATGACCGCCACCAGCCTGGCTATCGCCGCTTCCCGGTTGAGCTCCTGGCTACGGTACTCCTGGGCTTTAATCACAATCACACCATCGCTGGTGATCAGGTGGTGGCTGGCGGCAAGCAGACTTTCTTTATAATACTCTGGCAGGCTTGAGGCCCGAATGTCAAAACGCAAATGGATAGCCGTCGACGCCTTGTTGACGTGCTGCCCACCGGCCCCCTGTGCACGGATGGCGGTGATCTCCAGCTCGTTGTCAGGAATGCTGACGCTTCGGGACAAGACGATCATGAGGCCGGTTGCCACGCCGTCAAATGAATTTCCAGATTATTCTGAGAATCAGAAAGCCAGATTGCACCGTCCTGAATCGTCGCCTGCAATACCATGGTCCGGCTGGCAAACTCGCTCAGCTGCGCCAGCTGCTCATCATCCAGATACCAGACCGTAAGATTTTTAAACTGTCCGCACTTGCTCTTGTTTTGCTGCCACCAGATCTCCGCAGCGCGCTGATTATACGCGAATAAGGCCACTTCAGCGGACTGGGTGCAGGCCTTCTTAATTCGGCGCTCGTCCGGCAGTCCGAGTTCGATCCACAAATCGATACCCAGATGATCGTTGCGCAGCCAGGCTTCAGGCTCGTCTTCTGCGCTTAACCCACGGGTAAACTGCAGACGCTCGTCGGCATACTTCATCCACGCCAGCAGGCGCAGCATCATACGCTCCTGGGTTTCGGAGGGGTGGCGTGCCAGCGTCAGCGAGGCGTCCAGGAACTGGTTGCGATCCAGATCGGCCACATTGACCACTGCTTTATAAATTGTCGCTTTCAGCGCCATGAGAGAACTCCATTCGAATCAGGCGCCCATTGTAGCGAAAACCGCGGCAAAAGGCTGTTACGGGGTAATAAATACACCGCTATCAAGGCGCTGATATTGCTTAAATGAGTATGGTATAGTCACCTTGCTAAACCGAGTTTATCTTCGTAGGCTTAATGATATCTCACAGTAAGTCAGTGCGCTGGCGGGAGGGGATGTGAATAATTATTGTGAGTTAATTCGCAAACGGTATGCGGAAATCGCCAGCGGAGATCTGGGGTATGTCCCGGACGCGTTGGGCTGTGTATTGAAAGTGCTTAATGAAGTGGCCTCTGATGAGAGCCTTTCGGAGTCGGTCAGGGAAAAAGCAGCGTATGCTGCGGCGAATTTACTGGTGAGCGATTATGTCGATGAATGATACTTATCAACCCATCAATTGTGATGACTATGACAACCTCGAACTCGCCTGCCAGCATCATTTATTACTGACGCTGGAGCTAAAAGATGGCGAAGTGTTGAAGGCGAAAGCCAACGATCTGGTTTCACGTAAGAACGTGGAATACCTGATAGTGGAAGATGCCGGTGCGACGCGTGAGCTGCGTCTGGATAAAATAGCCAGCTTCAGCCACCCGCAAATCGGCACCGTCGTGGTGAGCGAATCCTGATGACACTAACGGGCAGCCTGGCTGCCCGTTACGCTTTCTGCCACTCAAACCTGACCCCGTCTTCCGCCCATCCCGCTTCCGTGACGAAAACCCCTGCCGCAGCAATTAACGTTTCACCATAGAACAGCAGTGGCGTGGTGTCGCGCAGCCACGGCGGTACGTTGCACTCCTGCCATATTTTCTTCAGCTTCCGCCCCCCGTTGCGCCCGACGATGTGCAGCATGCCGCCAGCCTTAAAGCGCACGGTGACCGGTTCACCGGGCTCCGGCAGCCGCACATGACCAGACGGCAGGAGAGAGACGCGTCCTGCCTCACAGGGCAATACCAGCGGTGCGTCAGGTGAAAGCCAGTAGAGCACCACATCGGTCAGTGAGGGCGTGGATTTTATCCACCAGAGTTCCCCTTTATAGCGTCTTACGTCAAAACCGTTCAGGTGGACGCACGGGGAAGCATCATCCCGCGCCAGCGCGACTTCGTCCCAGATGCGGCTCAGCATCGCCCGCGACGGCATCGCAGCGTGATGACAGGCCAGCCAGCGTCGTATCAGTGCGGCGCGACGCACCGGACTCATCGCTGTCAGCGGTGCAATGGCCAGCGCTCCGTCTTTAGAAATCAGTTCAGCCAGCTCGTCGCTCAACAGCTCGTCCAGCAGCGATTCCTGTTCGGCGCACAGCATGGCGCTTCTTGCCGTCGCGTCGGCGAAATGCGGCCAGCGCTCGCTCAATAGCGGGAGGACGCGCAGACGTAGAAAGTTACGGTCATAGCCGTCATCCTGGTTGCTCTCATCTTCAATCCACCTCAGCTGATGTTCTCGCGCCCAGCCCTCAAGCGAGGCACGCGTCTCGCCAAGCAGCGGACGCAGTAACGTTGTGCCGGCAAATGCAGAACGCGCCGGCATGGCTGACAGCCCCGCCGGTCCGCTGCCCCGCTTAAGCGCCAGCAGAAAGGTTTCACACTGATCGTCCAGATGCTGGGCCGTGACCAGCGCTTCTCCAGGACGTAATGCCCCGGCAAACGCGGCATATCGGGCTTTACGCGCCTGCGCCTCGATGCCCAGCCCTTCCTCCGCAAGCGTGACGCGCTCGACGATGAGCGGGATCGCCCACGCCGCACACAAGGCTTCGCAGTGCGCCACCCACTCCTCCGCGTGAGGACTTAATCCGTGGTGAATATGCATCGCCCGAAGCTGGACGTCAGGCTCCCGGTCGCGCCAGCGTTTAAGACGATGGAGCAGAACGGTGGAATCCAGGCCACCGCTAAACCCCACCAGCAGCTGGCGGTACGGTGAAACGGCGTGTGCGATAGCGGGTAAGGTCATAGGGAATTACACATAAAAAATGCCCGAACTGAGCGGGCATTATCACACAGGACGAAGATTACTGCTGATAAAGCTCCAGCGGCAGGCCGTCCGGGTCGTTGAAAAAGGTAAAGCGCTTGTCGGTGAACGGATCGACGCGGATCGCTTCACACGTCACGCCGTGCGCTTCCAGATGTTTTACTGCGCTATCAAGATCATCGACGCTGAAGGCAAGATGGCGCAGGCCACAGGCCTCCGGACGGGACGGACGCGCAGGCGGAAAAGGGAAAGAGAACAGCTCAATCACATACTGCCCGTTTAACGCCAGATCGCCCTTCCAGGAGTCGCGCTCTTCACGGTAGGCCTCGCTCATGAGCGTAAAGCCCAGGATGTCGCAGTAGAAGGCCTTACTTTTCGCGTAATCGGTCGCAATGATCGCAATATGATGAACAGCTTTTAAACCCAGCATAGCTTCTCCTTTTTATGATGCCTGAACGTTACAACCGAAAACCCGCACCTTGCAAGCGGTCACCCTTATTTTAGGACTCGCACCCAGTAAACGCCGTTCTCATCGCGCTTCGCACCGTGAATATCCGTCTCAAAACCGGGATAGTGACGCCCTACTGAACAGAGCATCAGCAGGAAATCGAGCACGGCCCGACTATCCTCGGTAATCATCTCTCCTGGCATCAGGAGCGGAACGCCCGGCGGGTAAGGCAGGATCATATTGGCCGATACGCGCCCAACCAGATTTTCCAGCTCGACGGTTTCGACCTCCCCTTTCACCTGGCGCTGCCAAGCCTTGTGCGGGGTTAATTTCATCTCAGGTAACACATCGAACGCCTGAAGCATCAGACGCGGCAGATCGTGCTGGCGGATCAATCTGTGGATCCCCTGGGCCAGATCCTGAATACGCATATTGCGATAGAAGTCAGGATCTTCCGCGTAGAGATCCGGCAGCATGTTCTTCACCCGCAGGTTAAGATCGTAGGCGCGCTTAAACTCCATCAGACCGCGCAACAACCCCATCGCCCGCGTTTTATCAATACCAATACTGAACAGGAACAGCAGGTTATAGGGGCCGGTTTTTTCCACCACCACGCCACGTTCATCAAGGAATTTCGCCACCAGCGCGGCCGGAATACCTTCTTCACTCATCTTGCCCTGCTCATCCATGCCCGGTGTCAGGATCGTCACTTTTACCGGGTCGAGGAACATATGGTCGCTATCTGCATCCCGGAAGCCATGCCAGTCTTCGCCGGGCGAGACGGGCCAGCACTCCGCCTCATCAATCTCTTCCGGCTGCCAGATATCAAAGAACCAGCCGTCGGCTTCATCTTTCAGCCGCTGAACCTCTTTGCGGAAATGCAGCGCGCGCTCCACCGAACGGTTGATGAGACGTTTGCCCGGGTTGCCGCGCAGCATCGCCGCGGCCGTTTCAATAGAGGCCACCAGCGGATAGCTCGGTGAAGTGGTAGTGTGCATCATAAAGGCTTCGTTGAACGTGTCTTCGTCGTACTCACCTTTGATGTGGATAAGCGAAGCCTGGGAAAATGCTGCCAGCATTTTGTGCGTCGACTGCGTTTCAAAGAATACTTTACCCGGCACGCGTTCACCGCTCATGCCGCTTTTACCTGCGTAAATCGGATGGAAGTTGGTGTATGGCACCCATGCGGAATCGAAGTGGATCGACGGCACGTCCAGCGCCTTTTTGATCCAGTCTGTATTGTACAGCAGACCGTCATAGGTCGAGTTGGTGATCACCGCATGGACAGGCCAGCTTGCGCCAGGCACTGCCGCGACCTTGCTTTCAATGGCTTCATGGGTGAACTCCCGGCGCGGAATGCCGCCAAGTATACCGAGCGCGTTACGCGTGGGTGACAGCCAGAGCGGTACGACGTCGCTCATCATCAGCAGGTGAGCCAGCGATTTATGGCAGTTACGGTCAATCAGCAGGGTGCTGCCAGCAGGCGCGGCGTACATCCCGACGATTTTGTTCGAGGTCGAGGTGCCGTTGGTCACCATATAGCTCTGCTCTGCGCCAAAGGTGCGGGCGATATACTCTTCGGCTTCATGATGCGGGCCGGTGTGATCCAGCAGAGAGCCTAATTCGGTGACTGAAATCGACACGTCCGCTTTCAGCGTGTTGCCACCAAAGAAATCATAGAACAGGCATCCCACCGGGCTTTTTTGATAAGCCGTACCCGCCATATGACCCGGCGTACAGAAGGTATATTTCCCCTCCTTTACGTAGGTGAAAAGCGCCCGGGTAAACGGTGGCGTAATGTTATCGAGATATTCATTCGTGTATTGCTGAATTCGGGTCGCAATATCGTCCGCCACGCCGAGGGAATATTCAAAGAACCACAGCGCCATACGCATATCATTGGCGCTGACGTCCATGGTGGAGTGGGTATTAATAAACGCATACAGCGGGAGGTATTCGTTCAGCTTGTTGATGTCGCTGCACAGTTCGAGATCATATTCATCCCAGTCGAAGATCACGCCGCAGATACGCGGGTTATGTTCGATGAACTTCAGCAGGTCGGCGCTGTTGTGCGGCCAGATTAGCTGATACCCGCGTGACTGCAGGGCTTGCTCCAGCTCCTTAATCGGCTCATCTTTATAAAAGACGCCGTGCGGCCCCATAACGGCAATGATATTCATGGGCTTCCTCCTTAAAAAACATTAGCTAAGCATAGTCCGGCTAAACCGCAGGTATAAAAAAAGCCGCAACATTGTGCGGCTTTTAGGATAATTGTGAAGCTTACGCGTAGCCGTAAGTCATCAGACGCTGGTAACGGCGGTTGAGCAGATCTTCTTTGCTCAGCACGTCAAGGTCTGCCAGATCGGCCAGCAGCTGCGCTTTCAGGGACGCGGCCATCACTTCCGGCTTACGATGTGCACCACCCAGCGGTTCCGGGATGATGGAATCGATCAGCTTAAGCTCTTTCAGACGTGGCGCAATGATGCCCATTGCTTCTGCAGCCAGCGGCGCTTTGTCGGCGCTTTTCCACAGAATGGACGCGCAGCCTTCCGGGGAGATAACGGAATAGGTGCTGTACTGCAGCATATTCACTTTATCGCCCACGCCAATCGCCAGCGCACCGCCGGAACCACCCTCGCCGATAACGGTACAGATGACCGGCACCTTCAGACGAGACATCTCGCGCAGGTTGCGCGCGATGGCTTCAGACTGACCGCGCTCTTCCGCGCCCACGCCAGGGTATGCACCCGGGGTATCGATGAAGGTGATGATTGGCATGTTGAAACGCTCAGCCATCTCCATCAGACGCAGGGCTTTGCGGTAGCCTTCTGGTGCTGGCATACCAAAGTTACGACGGATTTTCTCTTTGGTTTCACGACCTTTCTGATGACCAATGATCATCACCGGGCGTCCGTCCAGACGCGCGATACCGCCAACGATAGCTTTATCGTCAGCGTATGCGCGATCGCCTGCCAGTTCGTCAAATTCGTCAAACGCCAGGCGGACATAATCCAGGGTGTACGGACGCTGTGGATGGCGAGCCAGCTGGGCCACCTGCCATGCGCCGAGATCGGCAAAGATTTTGCGCGTCAGCTCTACGCTTTTCTCGCGCAGACGATGCACTTCTTCGTCGATGTTAATATCCAGTTTTTCATCCTGACGGCTTACCGCTGTCAGAGAATCGATTTTCGCTTCCAGCTCAGCAATCGGCTGTTCGAAATCAAGGAAATTCAGACTCATAGTATTCCTGTATTAGTCAAACTCCAGTTCCACCTGCTCCGAACCAATGAGGCCACGGAGATCGTTCAGTAAACGATCGCTCGGAGAGACACGCCACGTTGCACCAAAGCGCAACCGCGCGCGTGCATCCGCCCTCTGATAGTAGAGATGTACTGGAATTGTCCCCGAGCGGTGGGGTTCCAGAGACTGACGGAGTCGGTTTAAAAGCTGGTCATCAATTTGCCTGTCCGTCAGCGAGATAGCAAGCCCGCGAGCATATTTTTCCCGGGCTTCGTCAATGTCCATCACTTCGCGGGCGGTCATTTTAAGCCCCCCACTGAAGTCATCAAAGCTGACCTGTCCGCTGACGATAAGTATGCGGTCTTTTTCCAGCAATTGCTGGTATTTATCCAGCGCGTCGGTGAACAACATCACCTCCAGACGCCCGGAACGGTCATCCAACGTACAGATGCCGATACGATTGCCGCGCTTGGTGACCATAACCCTTGCAGCAATCACGAGCCCCGCAGCCGTGGTGATTTTACCACGTTCTGTCGGATGCATGTCTTTAAGCCTGTGGCCGCCGACATAGCGCTCAATTTCTTTGATGTACTGGTTGATCGGGTGCCCCGTCAGGTACAAGCCTAACGTCTCACGCTCCCCATCCAGTACCACCTGTTCAGGCCACGGCTGGCAGTTGGAGTAAGATTGCTCGATCTGCTCCGGCTCTTCCGCCAGCACCCCGAACATATCCGCCTGACCAATGGCTTCCGCTTTTGCATGCTGATCCGCCGCTTTCAGCGCATCGCCGAGGGAATTCATCAGCGCGGCGCGGTGCGGCCCCAGCCGGTCAAACGCACCGGACATGATCAGTTTTTCCAGCACGCGACGATTCAGTTTTTTGGTATCGGTGCGGGCGCAAAGATCGAACAGCTCGCGGAAATACCCGCCGTTGTTACGCGCTTCGATGATCGCCTCGATCGGACCTTCACCCACGCCTTTGATCGCGCCGATCCCGTAAACGATCTCTCCGTCGTCGTTGACGTGGAAGTGGTAGAGACCCGAGTTAATGTCCGGCGGCAGGATCTTAAGCCCCATGCGCCAGCACTCGTCCACCAGGCCCACCACCTTCTCGGTGTTGTCCATATCGGCCGTCATTACCGCCGCCATAAATTCAGCAGGATAGTGCGCTTTCAGCCACAGCGTTTGGTATGACACCAAAGCATAGGCGGCGGAGTGGGATTTGTTAAATCCGTACCCGGCGAATTTCTCCACCAGGTCAAAGATCTTAATCGCCAGTTCACCATCAACGCCGTTTTTTCTCGCGCCTTCTTCGAAAGTGCCTCGCTGCTTGGCCATCTCTTCCGGCTTTTTCTTACCCATTGCACGACGCAGCATGTCCGCGCCGCCGAGGGTATAGCCGGAAAGCACCTGGGCGATCTGCATAACCTGTTCCTGGTACAGGATGATGCCGTAGGTGGGCTCCAGCACCGGCTTCAGGCTTTCATGCTGCCACTGAACGTCCGGGTAGGAAATCTCTTCGCGCCCGTGCTTACGGTCGATAAAGTTATCTACCATCCCTGACTGCAGCGGGCCCGGACGGAACAGGGCAACCAGTGCGATCATATCTTCGAAGCAGTCGGGCTGCAGGCGCTTAATCAGATCTTTCATGCCGCGCGATTCAAGCTGGAAGACGGCGGTGGTCTCCGAGCGCTGCAGCATGTCGAAACTTTTCTTGTCATCCAGCGGGATGGCCGCGATATCCAACGGCGGCTCGCCGTTCTTCTCGCGGCGGGCGTTGATCATCTCCAGCGCCCAGTTAATGATGGTCAACGTACGCAGACCAAGGAAGTCGAACTTCACCAGCCCGGCGTATTCTACGTCGTTCTTATCGAACTGGGTAACCGGGTGCTGGCCCGCTTCGTCGCAGTAGAGCGGCGCAAAGTCGGTAATTTTGGTCGGGGCGATAACCACGCCCCCCGCATGCTTACCGGCGTTACGCGTGACGCCTTCCAGCTTGCGCGCCATGTCGATCAGCGCTTTGACTTCTTCGTCCGCTTCGTAGATTTCCGGCAGCTGTGGTTCAGCCTCAAAGGCTTTTGCCAGCGTCATGCCCGGATCGGGCGGCACCAGTTTAGAGATGCGATCGACAAACCCGTACGGGTGGCCCAGCACGCGGCCGACGTCACGGATAACCGCTTTCGCCGCCATCGTACCGAACGTAATAATCTGCGATACCGCATCACGGCCGTACATATCGGCGACGTGCTCGATCACCTGGTCACGTTTCTCCATGCAGAAGTCGACGTCAAAGTCGGGCATGGAAACACGTTCCGGGTTGAGGAAACGTTCGAACAGCAGGTCGAATTCCAGCGGATCGAGGTCGGTAATTTTAAGCGCATAGGCCACAAGCGACCCAGCACCGGAGCCTCGGCCCGGTCCGACCGGTACGCCGTTATCCTTCGACCACTGGATAAACTCCATGACGATCAGGAAGTAGCCCGGGAAGCCCATCTGGTTGATCACCTGGAGTTCAATGTCCAGGCGTTCATCGTACGGCGGCCGCTTCTCTTTGCGAACGGCCTCATCCGGGAACAGGAACTCCAGACGCTCTTCCAGACCTTCTTTTGATTTTGCGACCAGGAAATCTTCCGTGGTCATGTCTCCTGTCGGGAACTGCGGCAGGAAGTACTCGCCAAGGCGGACGGTAACGTTACAGCGCTTGGCAATCTCTACGCTGTTTTCCAGCGCTTCCGGGATATCGGAGAAGAGCTCACACATCTCCTCTTCGCTGCGCATGTACTGCTGCGATGAGTAGTTGCGCGGTCGTTTAGGATCGTCCAGCGTGAAGCCATCGTGGATCGCAACGCGAATTTCGTGCGCGTCAAAATCCCCCGGCTCAAGGAACCGCACATCGTTGGTAGCCACCACAGGCAACCCACGCTCTTCTGCAAGTGCCACAGCGGCATGAAGATAGTTCTCTTCGTCCTGACGGCCGGTGCGGATCAGCTCCAGATAATAACGATCCGGGAAATACTCTTCATAGAACGAGAGGCATTGATCCACCAGCGCGCTATTGCCGCGCAGCAGGCATTTGCCGACATCGCCCATACGGCCGCCGGAGATCAGCAGCAGCCCTTCGTTCAGCTCAGCCAGCCAGTCACGGTCGATCCACGGCCCCAGCGCACCGTATCCACGCTGGTAGGCTTTTGAGATAAGCAGAGTGAGGTTTTGATAGCCCGTGTTGTTCATCGCCAGCACGGAGATTTGCGTCATTTCATCGCCGATGAGATCGCTCTGCACATGAAAATCTGCGCCAACGATAGGCTTCATCCCCGCGCCATGCGCCGTTCCGTAGAACTTCACCAGGCCACACAGGTTGGTAAAATCGGTTATCGCCAGCGCGGGCATGCCAAGGGAGGCCGCCTTTTTTACCAGCGGCCCGGTCTTCGCCAGCCCATCGATCATGGAGTAGTCGCTATGCACCCGCAGGTGTACGAAACGTGGTTCAGCCATCTTCAGATTCCGCGTTACTTAATTGCTTGCGTATTGATTCAGGACACCCGTCCCAGCGCGCGCTTCACCGGGCCAAAGCTGCGACGGTGGTGTTCGGTTGCGCCATGTTCAGCCAGCCTTTCCAGATGGAAAGGTGTGGGATACCCCTTATGCTGGGCGAAACCATACTGAGGGTAAGTGAGGTCCAGCGCGGCCATTTCAGCGTCGCGCGTCACTTTGGCAATAATAGAAGCTGCGCTGATTTCTGCGACCCGGCTATCGCCTTTGACGACCGCCATTGAAGGCATGGGTAGTGCCGGACAGCGGTTGCCGTCAATCAGGACATATTCAGGGGCGATTTTCAGCCCCGCTACCGCACGCTGCATCGCCAGCATCGTGGCGTGCAAAATATTCAGCTCGTCTATCTCATGCGGTTCAGCGCGCCCCAGGCTCCAGGCCAGCGCTTTCTCCTGAATCTCACTAAACAGCGCCAGCCGGCGCTTTTCAGACAATTTTTTAGAGTCGTTCAGCCCGACGATCGGCCGAGCCGGATCGAGGATCACCGCGGCGGTCACCACAGCCCCGACTAACGGACCACGACCCACTTCATCCACGCCCGCCACAAGGTGGGTGTGAGGATAAACAAATTCCATCATTTTGCTAGCTCCAGCACCGCATCAGCCGCTTGCTCATCAGCATTACAGCGGATCAGTTGATGCAGTTCGCGGAAGGTGTCGTGCATCTGGTGGCTGGTCTTGCCGTTTGCCAGCAGCGGCAGCAGTGCATCGGCAAGCGCCTGCGGCTGGCACTCATCCTGCAATAGCTCTTTCACCAGTTCGCGCCCGGCAAGCAGGTTTGGCAGGGAGACATAATCCGTTTTCACCAGACGTTTTGCCAGCCAGAAGGTGAAAGGCTTCATGCGGTAACCGACCACCATCGGGCATTTCGCCAGCATACATTCCAGCGCCGCCGTGCCGGAAGCCAGCAATGCGGCATCGCTCGCATACATCGCTTCTCGCCCTTTGCCGTCCAGAAGACGGACGTGGAGATCCGGGGCGACTTCCGCTTTGATGCGCTCAAACTGCTCGCGGCGTTTGGCATTCACCAGCGGAACAACCACTTCAAGATCGGGATAGGTCTGGCGAAGAATTTGCGCTGTTTTGAGGAAATCGGCGCTCAGCATCTCCACTTCTGCACCACGGCTGCCTGGCAGCAGTGCCAGACAATGCACATCATGGGGGATGCCCAGCACGTCGCGCGCCGCGTTTTTATCCGGATCCAATGGCATCGCATCCGCCATGGTATGACCGATAAAACGGCACGGAACATTAAATCTGTCGTAAAACGCTTTTTCGAAAGGCAGAAAAGCCAGCACCAGGTTGGTGGACCGTCCAATTTTGAAAACGCGTTTCTGTCGCCACGCCCAGACGGACGGACTGACGTAGTGAATGGTTTTTATGCCCTGCTTTTTCAGATTCCCTTCGAGGGTAATGTTGAAATCAGGTGCATCGATACCGACAAACACATCGGGTTTGAGTTCGGTAAAACGGCGGGTGAGATCGGCACGAATGTGCAGCAAACGGCGGAGCCGTCCCAGCACCTCAACGATGCCCATCACGGCCAGCTCTTCCATTTCATACCAGGCTTCACAGCCTTCGGCCTGCATCAGCGGGCCAGCAACGCCGACAAAGCGAGCGTTGGGTACACGCGCCTTAAGCGCGCGGATGAGACCTGCACCAAGAATATCGCCGGAGGTTTCTCCGGCGACCAGGGCTATCGTAAGCGGACGACTGTCGACCATTAACGAATCAGACCCCTTGTTGAACGGTCAAAGAATTCCATGAACGCGTTCACTTCCGGGTGCTTATTCGCCAGCTCGGCAATTTCCGGCTTCGCCTCTTCCAGCGTTTTACCGCTACGGTACAGCAGTTTGTACGCGTTGCGGATGGCAGTAATCGCTTCGCGGCTAAAACCACGACGCTTGAGGCCTTCGATGTTCACGCCAAACGGCGTGGCATGGTTGCCCTGCGCAATCACATACGGTGGGACGTCCTGCGCCACACCGGAGCAGCCGCCAACCATCACGTGTGCACCAATGATGCAGAACTGATGGACTGCGGTCATGCCGCCAATAATTGCGAAGTCATCAACCGATACGTGTCCTGCCAGCGTTGCGTTGTTGGCAAGAATACAGCGGTCACCCACGGTACAGTCGTGCGCGATATGCGCATTAACCATAAACAGGTTATCGCTGCCCACCTTCGTCAACCCACCACCCTGTACTGTTCCACGATGAATGGTGACGCTTTCGCGAATACGGTTACGATCGCCAATTTCCAGACGGGTCGACTCACCAGCATATTTCAGATCCTGGTTAACTTCGCCGATGGAGGCGAACTGATAGATCTCGTTATTGCAGCCAATGGTCGTATGACCATTCACGACAACGTGAGATTTCAGTACTGTACCCTCACCAATTTCGACATGGGGTCCAACAATACAAAACGGGCCAATGTGGACGTTAGCACCAATGATGGCACCGGTTTCCACAATCGCGGTAGGATGAATAAAGGCGGATTTATCAATCACGTATCAGGACTCCCGGCTACGAGCACACATCATCGTCGCTTCGCAAACAACTTTGCCGTCAACCAGTGCTACGCCTTTGAAGCGAGTCAGGCCACGACGCGTTTTTTCAAAAGTGACTTCCATGATCATCTGATCACCAGGCACGACAGGGCGCTTAAAGCGCGCTTCATCAATACCCGCGAAGTAATACAGCTCACCTGGCTCCAGTTTGCCGACGCTTTTAAACGCCAGAATACCGGTAGCCTGAGCCATCGCTTCCAGAATCAACACACCCGGGAAGATAGGCTTACCAGGGAAGTGCCCCTGGAAGAACGGCTCGTTCACGGAAACATTTTTCACTGCGCGCAGAAAACGACCTTCTTCAAAATCCAGCACGCGGTCTACCAGCAGAAACGGGTAGCGGTGCGGCAGAAGTTCTAAAATCTCTTCAATATGCAGAGTATGAGTGTCAGTAGTCAAAATACTCTTCCTGTCAAAATGTACTGATAACAATAATAACACGGCCTGCCGGTTTATTAGAAAGCCGACAGGCCGGGAAAAATAGCGTTAAACGGATGACGCTTAGTCTTGTTGATCGATCTTACGCTCAAGAGACTTGAGGCGCTTGCTCATATCATCAATGTTCATCACCAGAGCTGCTGTTTTACGCCATACCTTGTTGGGCTGTAGCGGAATGCCTGAGGAATAAACGCCAGGTTCAGTGATAGGACGCATTACCATGCCCATTCCCGTCACGGTCACCTTGTCGCAGATTTCCATATGGCCATTAATCACGCTCGCACCGCCAATCATGCAATAACGGCCAATTTTCAGGCTGCCCGCCATGATGACGCCACCCGCAACCGCGGTATTGTCGCCAATCACAACGTTATGCGCAATCTGGCACTGGTTATCGATGATAACACCATTGCCAATGATCGTGTCGTCAAGCGCGCCACGGTCAATGGTGGTACAAGCGCCGATCTCCACGCGATCGCCAATAATAACGCGACCAAGCTGTGGGATCTTCACCCAGTTACCGCGATCGTTAGCGTAACCAAAGCCATCAGAACCAATCACGGTGCTGGACTGGACGAGGCAGTTTTCGCCAATTTCAACGTCATGATAAACGGACACATTGGCCCACAAACGGGTCCCTGCGCCGATTTTCGTATTTTTCCCAACGAAGCAGCCTGGGCCAATGACGACGTTATCGCCCAGCACAACGCCGGATTCGATAACCGCATTCGCCCCAACGGCGACGTTGTTACCCAGCCTGGCCGTCGCATCAATCGCTGCGCTGGCAGCAATGTTCTGGGCCGGTTGCGGCGTGGTATCAAGAATTTGAGCCATGCGTGCATACGTCAGGTAGGGGTTTTTCACTACCAGCGCGCTTACAGTGGCAAATGGAAGATCGTCCTGCGTCAGTACAACAGCTGACGCCTGGCATTGAGCCAGTTGCTCACGGTACTTAGGGCTTACCATGAAGGTAATCGTGCCAGCTTTAGCAGATTGCATGGACGCAACAGCGGTGATGACGATATCGCCATCACCGTGTAATTCTGCATCCAACTGCTGAGCTAAATCAGCCAGTCGAATTGAAGGCATTACTTATTTAACCTGTTTCAGAACATCAGCAGTGATGTCTTTAACATCTTTGCTGTTGAAAGCGACGGCGTTCGCATCAACAACCAGATCGATGCTCTGATCGGCAGCCACTGCTTTAACAGCGGTCTGAATGCGAGTCACCAGCTTGCCGCGTTCTTCGTTAGAACGACGCTGACGATCCTGCTCGAAAGCCTGCGCTTTCTGAGAGAACGCCTGGCGCTGAGCCATTACGTCTTTTTCCAGCTTGCTGCGGTCGCTTGCCTTCATGGTAGAACCATCACGCTGCAGACGCTGCATTTTGGACTGAAGATCGTTTTCCATACCCTGCAGTTCGCTTGCACGGCCTTTGAATTCGTTTTCCAGAGTCGCAGAAACACCTGTTTTCTGTGCAACCTGCTGGAACAAATTACCCATGTTGACGATTGCAATTTTGTCTGCTGCCTGAGCAGAAGTTGCCATCGCTAAACCGAGACCTGCAGCTAATAACCACTTTTTCACAATTAACTCCTTACCATCCCATTGGCACCAGAAGGTACCGTTCTTTGCGTGGCAAGGCGACCGTGTTACCGATCGCCAGTTGTCAGCGCTACACTGCCAACGCATTCCTTTGCAGCGGATTATTACCAGGTTTTACCAATGTTAAACTGGAATTGCTCCGACTTATCTCCATCATATTTCTTAAACGGCTGGGCGTAAGAGAAGACCAACGGTCCCAGCGGTGACATCCATTGTAATGCGATACCGGCAGACATGCGAATATTGCTCGGATCGCTGTAGTCAGGAATGCCTTCTGCGCGCATCTGGGCAGTATTCTGCCAGTTGGTATCCCATACGGTACCGGCATCCCAGAAGAAGGACGTACGGACCGAGTTCGCATATTTATCGCTGATAAACGGCGTTGGCGTGATGAACTCCAGGCTGGCAACGGCCATGGCGTTACCGCCCACCGCATCATTAGAGCTACAGACTTCCGAAGAGGAAGACTTATCACAGTTATCTTTGTCGTTCCCGCCGTAGTAAACCGCTTTCGGACCAATGTTGTTGGACTGGAAGCCACGAACGGTACTGGAACCACCGGCATAGAAGTTTTCATAGAACGGCAGTTCTTTGCCGCCTAAACCGTCGCCGTAGCCCCAGCGGGTACGACCCAGAACCACCCACTTATGATCGTCATCGATCGGGAAGTAGGACGCGGTATCCAGCGTGACCTTATAGAACTCGTTATCGGAGCCCGGCACGGTCACTTTACCGTTCAGGTTGACGCGAGAACCTTCCGTTGGGAAGTAACCACGGTCAAGACGGTTGTAGGTCCAGCCGTAGTTAAAGGTGAAGTCATCCGCAGCGAAGCCATTGTCATGACCAGTTTTGCTGGTTGACTGACCAATGGAGTCCAGGTAACGCCACATCGCCACCTGCGGTTGCATATTGGACAGGTCGTTATGCACGTAACCTAAGCCCGCACGCAGGGTGTTGTATTCGTTAACCGGGAAGCCAAGCGTACCGTCCACACCGTAACTCTTGTTGGTGTAAGAAGACAGATCCGCATCGTCTGCTTTAAAGTCGTTATAGAAGATACGACCGCCCAGGCTCACACCGTCAACGGTGAAGTATGGGTTCGTTACAGAGAACTCAGAGTAGGTCTGGTAGTCGTTTTTGGTGCCGTTAATCCCGACAGAGTAACCCGTACCCAGCCAGTTATCCTGCTGCACGCCGACCTGGAAGCTGACGCCGCTCTCGGTACCGTAGCCCACACCGAAGTTGAAGCTACCGGTGTTGCGCTCTTTCACTTTATAAACAACATCAACCTGATCCGGGCTGCCCGGTACGCGCTGGGTATCGGTATCCACCGTTTCAAAATAGCCCAGACGGTTCAGACGCTCTTTACCCTGATCAACGAGGTCGCTACCCAACCATGCGCCTTCCATCTGACGCATTTCGCGACGCAGAACGGAATCTTTGGAGGTGTCGTTACCGACGAAGCGGATCTTACGCACGTAGAAACGGTTGCCCGCGTCAACATTCACGTGCAGCTTAACGGTTTTATCCGCGTCATTGATTTCAGGCTGAGTCTGTACGCGCGGATAGGCATAACCATAGCGGCCGAGCAGCTTCTTAATGCTGTCTTCCATTTTGGTTACCTTGGAACCGCTATACAGGTCGCCTGGCTGAATTTTGGTCAGCGATTCGATTTCAGCAGAATGCCCCGCCAGGTTACCACTCACCTCAACACCCGAAAGCTTGTACTGCTCGCCTTCAGTGATGTTGACCGTAATGTAGATCCCTTTCTTGTCCGGCGTCAGGCTTACCTGAGTCGAGTCGATGTTGAAACGCGCATAGCCACGATCGAGATAGTAGCTGCGCAGGGTTTCAAGGTCGCCCGCCAGTTTCTGTTTCTGGTATTTGCGATCGCCTACCACGTTCCACCATGGCACTTCATCACGCAGCTGGAAGGTGGAGATCAGTTCGTCGGTGCTGAACGCGTGGTTGCCGACAATGTTGATCTGCTGGATCTTCGCAGAAACACCTTCCTGGAAGACCAGCTTCAGGTCAACACGGTTGCGCGGCAGCGGAGTGACAACCGCTTTCACGCTGGCACTGTATTTACCGACGCTGTAGTAGAAGTCTTCCAGACCTTTTTCAATGTCTGAAAGGGTTGTGCGGTCCAGGGATTCCCCCACACGAACACCGGATGCTTCAAGGTTTTGCTTGAGCATGTCATCTTTCACCGACTTGTTACCGGAGAAAGTGATACTGGCGATCGTTGGACGTTCTTTTACCTGTACCAGCAGCGTATCACCATCGCGCAGGACGCGGACATCCTCGAAGTTGCCGGTGGCAAACAGAGCACGGATGGTGTTACTGATATCATCATCATTAACCGTATCGCCGGGGCGTACAGGCATACTGAGGAGGGCCGCACCAACGGCGACACGCTGGAGGCCTTCGAAATGAATGTCTTTCACTACGAACCCGTCAGCACCGTATACGGTGGCGCTGCTAAACAGCAGCGACGCTATGAGCAACTTTTTCATCGCCATCGTTATTATGCGTTCTTCCTAACACTCTCTTACAACCGAGAGAAATCATTGAAAAGTGCAAGCCCCATTAACAGCACCAGCAAAATCGAGCCAATGCGATAACTAAAGTCTTGAACTCGCTCGGATACCGGTCCGCCTTTTAGCTTTTCAATCGCTAAAAACAGCAGATGACCCCCGTCTAAAACGGGAAGCGGGAACAGGTTGATTATCCCAAGGTTCACGCTAATGAGCGCGAGGAACATGAGATAGTAAATCACCCCGAACTCCGCTGACATCCCAGCCCCCTGGGCAATCGAAATTGGCCCACTGAGGTTGTTCAGTTTCACATCACCGGTTATCAATTTCCCCAACATGTTGACCGTCAGCTTCATCAGTTGCCATGTTTTATCCGTGGCTTCAAGGATGGCGCTGAACGGCCCATACTGGCGTATTGTCTTGTACTCATCTGGCAGCGGGATCACTTTTGGCACAACGCCTGCAAACCCTTCTGCCTTTTTGCCGACCGACTTCGTGTCCGGGATCAGCGTCAGCGAAAGCGGACTGCCTTGCCTTTCAACTTCCAGCGCGAGAGACGTTCCCGGATTATCGCGCACCAGAGTAACAAAGGTCATCCACTCTGTTAATGGTTGACCATCGACTTTAACGATCCTGTCGCCCGCTTGCAAACCCGCTTTGCTCGCCGCCGAATTTGCCTGTACTTCGGCTAATACCGGCTCGATCTGCGCACCGCGTGGACGAATACCCAGCGCAGCGACGGGATCTTCTTTGTCTGGCTCGAAACGCCAGTGACGTAAATCGAGCACTTTGTCCTGACGCGCATCGGAACCAAACGGCGATACGCTGATGGTGGTCTGCGGATCGCCAATTTTGGCAACCAGCTGCAGTCGCACGGCATCCCAATCAGGGGTTTCGATGCCATCAATCGCTTTAAGTTCCATCCCGGATGTAATTTGCGCACTCGCCGCGATGGAGTTGGGAGCAATTTCCCCCACCACCGGACGCACGCCCGGGACGCCGATGATAAACACCAGCCAGTAAGCGAAAATCGCAAAGATGAAGTTGGCTACCGGTCCGGCAGCAATGATGGCGGCGCGTTGTCCAACGGTTTTATTGTTGAAAGCGCTGTGTCGCAGCTCAGGTGCGACAGGCTCGACGCGTTCGTCGAGCATTTTGACGTAGCCGCCCAGCGGGATAAGGGCGATGACAAATTCCGTGCCGTGGCGGTCGGTGCGCGTCCAGAGTGATTTGCCAAAACCGATGGAAAACCGCTCTACGCGCACGCCACAGCGGCGAGCAACCCAGAAATGGCCAAATTCATGCACGGTAATCAGTACACCCAGTGCAACAATGAACGCCGCCAGATTCCAGAGAATGCTCAGCATAAAACCTTCCGTTAAATCGTCCCGAATACCAGTAAAAGCAAACATGCAAACACTGGAACAGCCGCTGTCAGGCTATCAATGCGATCCAGTATACCGCCATGCCCTGGAATCAGGTGTCCGCTGTCCTTAATCCCTGCTTCACGCTTAAACATACTTTCGGTTAAATCACCGAGCACGGAGGCAAGCGCAGCAAAAATCGAGCACACCAGCAGTATTGACGGTGCCACTTCAAGATTCGCCCAGACGCCGTAGCCCCAGGAGATGATCGCTGCCGTAAACAGGCCGCCGATGAATCCTTGCCAGGTTTTACCCGGGGAGACCTTCGGTGCCAGCTTATGTTTGCCAAACAGTTTACCAAACATATAGGCCCCGGAGTCAGCCCCCCAGACCAGAATCATCACATAAAGCAGCCAGATCGCACCGCTGTAGTGGTTTTCGTCGTAGTGCCAGGCGCGCAGCGCAACCATACCCCAGAAAAAAGGAATAATGGTGAGCAAACCAAAAATCAGTCGTAGCACTTTTGAATTACGCCATAATGCCGCGGAACCTGGATAAAAAAGGACCAGCAACAGCGCGGCAACCCACCAGACCAACGATATCCACAAGGAGCCGGCAACCAGGGGCTGATGAATATCATGGTGATATTCAGGCAACGTAAACAGCATTATGGCCAGGATAAAGCCACAAAGTACCGCGAGCCATACCCGCTGAGTGCGCGAGGTAAAGCCGCTAAACTGTCCCCATTCCCACGCGGCGAGCATGCACACCACCAGCGTGACAATAGCGAATCCCACCGGGGGCAGTAAAAACAGCGCCGCAATGACAATGGGTATTAATACAAAAGCGGAAATCAGGCGATACTTCAGCAAAAGCTACCCCCATCAGGCTTTGTCGCCACCAGGCTCGGTGCCGCCGAAACGACGCTCTCGATTGGCAAAGGCATGCAGCGCACCTTCAAAGTCTTGTTCATCAAAATCGGGCCAAAGAACATCCGTAAAGTAAAGTTCGGCATAGGCAATTTGCCATATCAAAAAGTTACTTATGCGATGTTCCCCCCCTGTCCTAATTACCAAATCCACAGGCGCCTGTTCATTCATGCAGATTTGCTTGCTCAGCGCCTCTTCATCAATTTGGTCGGGTCTCAACAGCCCTTCCTGAACCTGTTCGGCCAGATGCCGAACGCCCTGGATAATATCCCAGCGTCCGCCGTAATTCGCCGCAATATTCAGCGTCAGACCGGTATTATTTTCCGTCAGCGCTTCTGCTTTACGAATCCGTTCCTGCAAACGTGAGTTAAAACGACTGGTATCGCCAATGATACGCAGGCGGACGTTGTGGCGGTGCAGGCTTTTTACTTCGCTGTCTAGCGCCCACACAAACAATTCCATCAACGCAGTCACTTCCTGCAGAGGTCGATTCCAGTTTTCACTGCTAAAAGCATAGAGCGTTAACGCATCAATGCCGTTGTTGGCGGCAAAAGAAACGGCGCGACGAACGGATTTCGCCCCCGCTTTATGCCCAAAGGCTCGTATCTTCCCTTGTCTTTTCGCCCAGCGGCCATTGCCATCCATAATGATTGCTACATGACGGCAGCCATGAGCTGGCAAATTTTCGCTTATTGGTTGATTCGCAGACAACATAACGCGTTTTTTGTCCCTGAAAAGGATTTAACGGTACTCAGGAATACTGAAGCCTATACATAAAAAAGCCGTGTCAAACCACGGCTCACCTGACCACATTAAGTCAAATACCTGCGATCAGGTGGCGCAGACTATATCACTGAAGCCCAACGCTAACAAATAGCACGACGACTAGTGGTTGCTTTATCACCAGCTTGCGAGACGTGTCACCTGTTGACGCGCAATATTACGCGCAGTTGCATCCACCGCCAGCACCTCTTCCACGCTTTGTGGTTCGCGCAAATCCATCATCTCCAGTACCGATAAATTTAACGACGCGATATCGGTAAAACGAATTTGCTGATTCAGAAATGCCTCAACGGTAATTTCATTGGCTGCATTAAGTGCCGTCGTCGCCGCCTGCCCCTGGTCAAAGGCAGTCATCGCAAGCTTCAGACAAGGATAGCGGTCATAGTCCGGTTCACTGAACGTCAGGGAACTTAGCTTGCAGAAATCAAGCGGCTTCACGCCGGATTTCACTCGATTTGGCCACGCCATGGAATGGGCAATCGGCGTACGCATGTCCGGCTCGCCCAGCTGTGCCAGCACGCTGCCATCCTGATAACGCACCATCGAGTGAATCACCGATTGCGGGTGAATCAGTACTTCCATCTGTTTCGCTGACGCATTAAACAGCCAGCGCGCTTCAATGTATTCCAGACCTTTGTTCATCATGGTGGCAGAGTCAACGGAGATTTTACGCCCCATCGACCAGTTCGGATGACGGCACGCCTGATCCGGCGTCATGGCGCGCAGTTCAGACAGTGGCGTTTCACGGAACGGGCCACCAGACCCGGTAAGCAGGATAGACACCACGCCATTCTGCTCCAGGTCAGCGTACCCCAGGTTCTGTTGAAAAGGTTGCGGTAAACTCTGAAAAATCGCGTTGTGCTCGCTGTCGACCGGCAAAAGACGCGCGCCGCGCTGCTTCACCGCATCCATAAACAGGCGTCCACAGGTGACCAGCGACTCTTTATTGGCCAGCAGAACGTCCTTGCCGGCATCAATCGCGGCAAGCGTAGGCAATAACCCTGCCGCCCCGACGATGGCCGCCATCACCTGATCCACCTCATCCAGCGCCGCCATCTCGCAGGCCGCCTGTTGGCCACTCAGCACCTCGGTTCGACAGCCCTGTTCAAGCAGCTGTGCTTTCAGCAGACGTGCGCTCTCTTCGTCATCCATCACCGCATAGCGGGGCGCAAACTCCAGGCACTGCTCGACCATTCGCTGCACATTCTTACCGGCCACCAGCGCTGTCACGGTGTAGAGTTCAGGATTATGGCGAACGACGTCGAGAGTGCTGCAACCGATAGAGCCGGTTGAGCCAAGGAGTGTTAAATGCTTCATGAGATGCCCGAAAAAAGTTAGACCAGATAAAAGCAAAACGCCGCCAGCAAGACCCGAAGTCCCTCTGAACGGCGTTTATCAGTGTACGACAGAAATCAGAACTGCATCAGTTCCGCTTCTTTATCTGCCAGCGCCGCATCAATTTTCTTGATGGCAGCGTCGGTCATTTTCTGAATGTCGTCCTGAGAACGACGATCGTCATCTTCACTGATCTCTTTTTCTTTCAGCAGCGCTTTTACTTTATCGTTCGCATCGCGACGGACGTTACGCACGGATACACGACCCTGCTCAGCTTCGCCACGAACCACTTTGATCAGATCTTTACGACGCTCTTCCGTCAGTGGAGGCAGTGGAACGCGGATGTCAGAACCCGCAGAGCTTGGGTTCAGTCCGAGGTCAGAGGCCATGATCGCTTTCTCAACGGCCGGGCTCATAGAACGATCGAACACGTTGATTTTCAGCGTACGGGTATCTTCTACCGTTACGCTCGCCAGCTGACGCAGAGGGGTTGGCGTACCGTAGTATTCTACGATGAT
The DNA here is from genome assembly GCF_900113755.1 of Enterobacter sp. NFIX59. Lineage (NCBI taxonomy): Bacteria > Pseudomonadati > Pseudomonadota > Gammaproteobacteria > Enterobacterales > Enterobacteriaceae > Enterobacter > Enterobacter sp. NFIX59. Next base: position 29,665 of record NZ_FOQN01000003.1, read on the forward strand.
GCCATCCAGCAGGCTTGGGGAAGCACGGCCAGTACGGATTTTGCTGATTTGGGTTTTGAACGCTTCTACGCATTTTTCCATGCGTACTTCAGCATCTTTTCTGATGTCGTTAATCACGTTACGAATCCTTGAAAACTTGTCTCAGGCAGACTATCCGCCAGCACAGCGCTACAGGTGTGCTAAGTATAGTCGCGTTTAATTCATGACAACGCCAAAGGCGCGCCCGGGTAAGATACCACTACAAAATAAAGCGGAATCTTACCTGTATTTATCGTCAACGGAAATTATTCCGTGATCAAAGTGCCTTCTTTTTCGCCCATGACCACGCGACGCAGTGCGCCAGGCTTGTTCATGTTGAAGACACGGATCGGCAGTTTGTGGTCGCGAGCCAGCGTGAAGGCGGCAAGATCCATCACTTTCAGCTCTTTATCCAGCACTTCGCTGTAGCTCAGCTGATCGTACATGGTGGCAGAAGGATCTTTTGCCGGGTCGGCAGTAAACACGCCGTCTACTTTGGTCGCTTTCAGTACCACATCGGCTTCGATCTCGATACCGCGCAGGCAGGCAGCGGAATCGGTTGTAAAGAACGGGTTACCCGTACCGGCGGAGAGGATCACCACGCGGTTATTGCGCAGCAGGCTGATAGCTTCTGCCCAGCTGTAATTATCGCAAACGCCATTCAGCGGAATCGCGGACATCAGGCGGGCATTCACATAGGCGCGATGGAGCGCATCACGCATTGCCAGGCCATTCATCACGGTTGCCAGCATACCCATGTGGTCGCCCACTACGCGGTTCATCCCCGCTTTCGCCAGACCAGCACCACGGAAAAGGTTGCCACCGCCAATGACCACGCCAACCTGGATACCCAGTTCGACCAGTTCTTTGATTTCCTGTGCCATGCGATCAAGGATGCTTGCGTCAATACCGAAGCCTTCCGATCCCTGCAGCGCTTCGCCACTCAGCTTAAGCAGAATGCGTTTGTACACGGGTTTTGCATTGGTAGCCATGTTTCTTTCCTGAGACTGTCAACGATTAAGATGGGGGTTAATTCTGGCGACATGATATGCCGCAAATCAGCACAGCGATACTGGAGCCTGTCTGATTTCCTGTGACGGGTGACAAAAAGAAGCCGCCCTCAGGCGGCTCCTTTTCAATCATTAAGACTGCTTGGACATTGCAGCAACTTCTGCTGCGAAGTCAGTCTCAACTTTCTCGATGCCTTCGCCCACTTCGAAGCGGATGAAGCCAGTTACGTCAGCGTTGTGCTCTTTCAGCAGCTGCGCAACAGACTTGCTTGGATCCATAACGAATGGCTGGCCAGTCAGAGAAACTTCGCCGGTGAATTTCTTCATGCGGCCTTCAACCATTTTCTCTGCGATTTCTTTTGGTTTACCAGACTGCATCGCGATGTCCAGCTGAACCTGGTACTCTTTTTCTACCACATCAGCAGACACGTCTTCTGGCTTAACGAATTCTGGTTTGCTTGCAGCGATGTGCATAGCCAGCTGTTTAACCAGCTCTTCGTCAGCGCCTTTAGCCGCAACCAGAACACCGATACGTGCACCGTGCTGGTAAGAGCCCAGAACGTCGCCTTCCAGAGAAGCAACGCGACGGATGTTGATGTTCTCACCGATTTTAGCAACCAGCGCAACACGTTCTTCTTCGAACTGTGCTTTCAGAACTTCAACGTCAGTGATTTTGCCAGCAACAGCTGCGTCCAGAACTTTGTTAGCAAATGCCTGGAAACCACCATCTTTAGCAACGAAGTCAGTCTGGCAGTTAACTTCCAGAATGATGCCGTAGGTGCCGTCGATTTTAGTGATGATCACGCCGTCAGCAGCAACGTTGCCTGCTTTTTTAGCTGCTTTGATCGCACCGGATTTACGCATGTTTTCGATTGCCAGCTCGATGTCGCCGTTCGCTTCAGTCAGCGCTTTTTTGCAATCCATCATGCCTGCGCCAGTACGCTCGCGCAGCTCTTTTACCAGGGATGCGGTAATTTCAGCCATTCTTAAATCCTCGGGAGATGTGAACTGCCCGGCCGGGGGCCAAACAGTGTAAATTGAAAAAAGGGGCCGGTAATGGGCCCCTATTCATACACGGTACTAATAAGGGGTAAAACCTTATTATTCAGCTTCTACGAAGCTTTCTTCCGCCTGAGAAGCCAGATCCTGGGAACGGCCTTCACGAACGGTAGCAGCTACAGCGCTCAGGTACAGGCTAACAGCACGGATTGCGTCGTCGTTACCCGGGATAACGAAGTCAACACCGTCCGGATCGGAGTTGGTATCAACGATAGCGAATACCGGGATACCCAGGTTGTTAGCTTCTTTGATTGCGATGTGCTCGTGGTCTGCATCGATTACGAACAGCGCGTCTGGCAGGCCGCCCATATCTTTGATACCGCCCAGGCTGTTTTCCAGCTTGTCCAGTTCACGAGTGCGCATCAGCGCTTCTTTCTTAGTCAGCTTGTCGAAAGTACCGTCCTGAGACTGGGTTTCCAGATCTTTCAGGCGTTTGATGGACTGACGAACAGTTTTCCAGTTGGTCAGCATGCCGCCCAACCAGCGATGGTTCACGAAGAACTGGTCGCAGCTGTTAGCAGCATCTTTCACAGCTTCGCTTGCAGCGCGCTTAGTACCAACGAACAGAATCTTACCTTTACGGGAAGAGATCTTGTTCAGCTCAGCCAGGGCTTCGTTGAACATTGGTACAGTTTTCTCAAGGTTGATGATGTGAACTTTGTTACGCGCGCCGAAGATGAAAGGCTTCATTTTCGGGTTCCAGTAACGGGTCTGGTGACCAAAGTGAACACCAGCCTTGAGCATGTCGCGCATGGAAACAGTTGCCATGTTTAAAACCTCTATATTGAAAGTTGGGGTTATGCCTCCACGTATCCCATATTACCGACCCCAAAGGGCACCCCGGAATATGTGCCGATACGTGTGTGTTGTTACACAAAGTGAGATTTGTCGCTTCCGTCCAGCCTGTGTATCTGAGATGGATCGGAAGTCCGGCGCGCTTTATACCACAAAACACGACCAGAAACCAACAGTTGTTGGCGGAGTGTGCTGTTAATGATTCTCAATTTGGCACGGGGTGTGCCTGACTGATACCATTGACGACACTTAGACTAGTATTGTCGAAAAAATCGACACCGATGGACAGAATACATGGCTATCTCTATTAAGACACCTGAAGAAATTGAAAAGATGCGCGTCGCCGGTCGTCTGGCCGCGGAAGTGCTGGAAATGATCGAGCCGTTCGTAAAGCCGGGCGTCAGCACCGGTGAACTGGACCGTATCTGTAACGACTATATCGTGAACGAGCAGCACGCGGTTTCGGCCTGCCTCGGCTACCACGGTTTCCCGAAATCCGTCTGCATCTCTATTAATGAAGTGGTGTGTCACGGCATTCCGGACGATGAAAAACTGCTGAAAGATGGCGACATCGTCAACATTGACGTGACCGTCATTAAAGACGAGTACCACGGTGACACCTCAAAAATGTTCATCGTTGGCAAGCCGACTATTCTTGGCGAGCGTCTGTGCAAAGTGACGCAAGAGAGCCTCTACCTGGCGCTGAAAATGGTTAAACCGGGTATTCGCCTGCGTACCATCGGTGCGGCAATCCAGAAGTTTGTGGAAGCAGAAGGTTTCTCCGTGGTGCGCGAGTACTGCGGTCACGGCATTGGTCGCGTCTTCCATGAAGAACCGCAGGTTCTGCACTATGATGCAGATGACGGCGGCGTGGTGCTGCAAAAAGGCATGACCTTTACCATTGAGCCGATGGTCAACGCGGGTGACTACCGCATCCGTACCATGAAAGACGGCTGGACGGTGAAAACCAAAGACAGAAGCTTGTCTGCGCAGTACGAGCATACTATTGTGGTAACAGACAACGGCTGCGAAATTATGACGTTGCGCAAGGATGACACCATCCCGGCGATACTGACGCACGACGAATGATAAAAAAGCCGGCAAATGCCGGCTTTTTTAATGGCTATAGTTTTTTCTTATGGGTGGCGCACGATGAGTAATCTTTTACCCGAACAGTATGCTAACACAGCACTTCCCACCCTTCCCGACCAGCCCGATAACCCGGGCGTCTGGCCGTCGCACGAGCTGACCTGCGCGCATATTAAAGCCCACATGGATGTTTTCCATCGCTGGCTGGGCAGCGCGTTCGACGCAGGCGTGTCGGCCGAGCAGCTCATTGAAGCGCGCACCGAATTTATCGACCAGCTTCTGCAGCGCCTGTGGATCGATTACGGGTTTGGGCAAATCAGTGATGTTGCGCTGGTTGCCGTCGGGGGCTATGGCCGCGGTGAGCTGCATCCGCTTTCCGATATCGATCTCCTGATCTTAAGCCGCAAAAAGCTGCCGGACGAACAGGCGCAAAAAATTGGCGAACTGCTGACGCTCCTCTGGGACGTGAAGCTGGAGGTCGGCCACAGCGTGCGCACCCTGGAAGAGTGTCTGCTGGAAGGGTTATCCGACCTGACCGTCGCCACCAACCTGATTGAAACCCGTCTGCTGATTGGCGACGTCGCGCTGTTTCTGGAGCTGCAAAAGCACATCTTCAGCGACGGCTTCTGGCCGTCAGAAAAGTTCTTCGCCGCGAAGGTCGAGGAGCAAAACCAGCGTCACCAGCGCTACCACGGCACCAGCTATAATCTTGAGCCCGATATTAAAAGCAGCCCCGGCGGCCTGCGCGACATCCATACCCTGCAGTGGGTCGCTCGCCGCCATTTTGGCGCCACCTCGATGGACGAGATGGTCGGCTTCGGCTTCTTAACCGAGGCAGAGCGTAACGAGCTGAACGAGTGCCTGCACCTGCTGTGGCGCATTCGATTTGCCCTGCATCTGGAAGTCACCCGCTACGATAACCGTCTGCTGTTTGACCGCCAGCTCAGCGTGGCGCAGCGCCTGAATTATCAGGGCGAAGGCAACGAGCCGGTTGAGCACATGATGAAGGATTTCTTCCGCGTCACCCGCCGGGTGACCGAGCTGAACCAGATGCTGCTGCAGCTGTTCGACGAGGCCATTCTGGCCCTGACGGCGGATGAGAAACCGCGCCCGATTGATGACGAATTCCAGCTGCGCGGCACGCTTATCGATCTGCGCGACGAAACGCTGTTCATCCGCGAGCCGGAAGCGATTCTGCGGATGTTCTATACCATGGTGCGCAACAGCACCATCACCGGGATCTACTCCACCACCCTGCGCCATCTGCGCCATGCGCGCCGTCATCTGACGGAGCCGCTGTGCTATATCCCGGAAGCGCGCTCGCTGTTCCTGAGCATGCTCCGCCACCCGGGCGCCGTCAGTCGTGGGCTGCTGCCGATGCACCGCCACAGCGTGCTGTGGGCCTATATGCCGCAGTGGTCGCACATTGTCGGGCAAATGCAGTTCGATCTGTTCCACGCCTACACGGTGGATGAACACACGATCCGCGTGATGCTCAAGCTGGAAAGCTTTGCAAAAGAAGAGACGCGCTCCCGCCATCCGCTGTGCGTGGAGCTATGGCCGCGCCTGACCCACCCGGAACTGATCCTGATTGCTGCCCTGTTCCACGATATCGCCAAAGGTCGCGGCGGCGATCATTCGGTGCTGGGCGCACAGGACGTACTGAAATTTGCCGAGCTGCACGGCCTGAACTCACGTGAAACGCAGCTGGTGGCCTGGCTGGTACGCCATCATCTTCTGATGTCGGTTACCGCGCAGCGTCGTGACATTCAGGATCCTGAGGTGATCAAGCAGTTCGCGGAAGCGGTTCAGACGGAAAACCGTCTGCGCTATCTGGTCTGCCTGACGGTGGCCGATATCTGCGCCACCAACGAAACGCTGTGGAACAGCTGGAAGCAGAGCCTGCTGCGCGAGCTGTACTTCGCTACCGAAAAACAGCTGCGTCGCGGGATGCAAAACACCCCGGACATGCGCGAGCGCGTGCGCCATCACCAGCTGCAGGCGCTGGCGCTGCTGCGGATGGATAACATTGATGAAGAGGCGCTACACCAGATATGGGCCCGCTGCCGTGCCAACTATTTTGTCCGCCACAGCCCAAACCAGCTTGCGTGGCACGCGCGGCACCTGCTGAAGCACGACCTGTCCCAGCCAATGATTCTGCTGAGCCCTCAGGCTACCCGAGGCGGAACGGAGATTTTCATCTGGAGCCCGGACCGACCTTATCTGTTTGCTGCGGTCTGTGCCGAGCTGGACAGGCGAAACCTGAGCGTTCACGACGCGCAGATTTTCACCACCCGCGACGGCATGGCAATGGACACCTTTATCGTGCTGGAGCCGGACGGCAGCCCGCTGTCGTCGGACAGGCATGAAGGGATACGTTTTGGTCTGGAACAGGCGATTACCCAGCGCAGCTGGCAGCCCCCGCAGCCGCGTCGCCAGCCAGCGAAATTGCGCCACTTTACCGTCGATACCGAGGTCAACTTCCTGCCGACCCACACCGACCGTAAATCGTTCCTGGAGCTGATCGCGCTCGACCAGCCGGGGCTGCTCGCCCGCGTCGGCCAGGTTTTTGCCGATCTGGGAATTTCGCTCCATGGCGCCCGAATTACAACGATTGGCGAGCGAGTAGAAGATTTATTTATAATCGCGACAGCGGACCGGCGTGCCCTTAATAATGACCTGCAGCTTGAAGTGCAACAACGGTTGACAGCAGCCCTCAATCCAAACGATAAAGGGTGATATGTTTTTTAGTGAAATGGAAAGAGTAAACAATGCAGCAGTTACAGAACGTTATTGAGTCCGCTTTTGAGCGTCGTGCCGAGATTACCCCGGCAAATGTGGATACCGTGACCCGTGAAGCGGTAAACCAGGTGATTTCCCTGCTGGATTCCGGCGCGCTGCGCGTGGCAGAAAAAATCGACGGTCAGTGGGTCACTCATCAATGGCTGAAGAAAGCCGTTCTGCTCTCTTTCCGTATCAACGATAACCAGGTTATCGACGGAGCTGAAAGCCGCTACTTCGATAAAGTCCCTATGAAATTCGCTGACTACGACGAAGCGCGTTTCCAGAAAGAAGGCTTCCGCGTGGTGCCACCTGCGGCAGTGCGTCAGGGCGCTTTCATTGCACGCAACACCGTCCTGATGCCATCCTACGTGAACATCGGTGCCTACGTTGACGAAGGCACCATGGTTGACACCTGGGCGACGGTCGGCTCATGCGCGCAGATCGGTAAAAACGTTCACCTGTCCGGCGGCGTAGGCATCGGTGGTGTTCTGGAGCCACTGCAGGCTAACCCGACCATCATCGAAGACAACTGCTTCATCGGCGCGCGCTCTGAAGTGGTTGAAGGCGTGATCGTTGAAGAAGGCTCCGTGATCTCCATGGGCGTTTACATTGGTCAGAGCACCCGTATTTATGACCGTGAAACCGGCGAAGTTCACTACGGTCGCGTTCCGGCGGGCTCCGTGGTGGTTTCCGGCAACCTGCCGTCTAAAGATGGCAAATACAGCCTGTACTGTGCGGTTATCGTGAAGAAAGTGGATGCGAAAACGCGCGGTAAAGTGGGCATCAACGAGTTGCTGCGCACCATCGATTAATCGGGTATAACAAAAAGCGGGGGCAACCCCGCTTTTTTTGTATCTGAGGGTGGCGAAAATAGATTTTTTCGTTAATTATTCAAAGGTTATGTTGAGATCAAGGGTACCGCTATGTACGATAATCTGAAAAGTCTGGGCATTACCAATCCTGATGAAATTGATCGTTACAGCCTCCGTCAGGAAGCCAATAACGATATTCTGAAAATCTATTTTCACAAGGACAAAGGAGAGTTTTTCGCCAAAAGCGTGAAGTTTAAATATCCACGCCAGCGTAAGACCGTTGTTGCTGACGGTGTAGGACAGGGATACAAAGAAGTACAGGAAATCAGCCCTAACCTGCGCTATGTGATCGATGAACTCGATCAGATCTGCCAGCGCGACCGCACCGAAGTCGATCTCAAGCGTAAGATCCTTGACGATCTGCGTCACCTTGAAAGCGTTGTGACCAATAAGATCAGCGAGATTGAAGCGGATCTTGAGAAGTTAACCCGCAACAAATAAGTTAAGTGCGGCCTGATGCCCTCACCCCGACCCTCTCCCACAGGGAGAGGGTGAAACCCTTATCGCTGTTCATCCAGCTGCAGCGCCACATACAGCAGCAGCCTGTCGTCGAAATTCCCCAGATCCAGCCCCGTCAGCTCTGAAATTCGGTTTAACCGATACTCCAGGGTATTGCGGTGAATAAACAGCGCTTTTGACGTCGCCAGCGGCTGCACGTTATGACGGAACCATGCCTGCAATGTGCGGCGCAGCAGGCCGTTATTGTCCATGGCTTTCAGACGCGCTAATGGCCGCGCCAGCTCATTGGCCTGCCAGCCCCCGCGCAGGCTGTCGAGCAGCACCGGCAGCATCAGGTCCTGATAGAAATAACTGCGGCTCTCCGGCATCCGCTGCTTGCCCACCATCATGGTGGTGCGCGCGGTACGCCAGGAGCGGGCGATGCTGCCCGGCCCGGTAAAGTAGTTGCCCAGCGCAACGCGAAAACGCAGCTGACCATTCTCCTTCATCCGGGAGATCAGCAGCTCCACGCGACGACGATGATCGTCCGCATCCCAGCGGCCGAACGCGTTGAGCGCTGGTTTGAGTACCACCATTTCCGTCAGAGAAACGATCGCCACCAGGTTGTCGCGCTCCGGCGTCGCCAGCGCATTTTGCAGCTGCTGCAGCTCGGCCATCGCGCTGTCTACGCCAAGCTGGCCGCTATCGACCTCAATCACCGCCACCACGCGCGGCTGGTTCAGATCGATCCCCAGACGCTGCGCCCATTCGCTGAGCGCGGGCGTGTGCTCTTCCGCCTGGATAAGGTTCATCACCAGCTCTTCACGCAGGCGGCTGTCCTGGGCAAGCAGGTGCATCAGGCGCGACTGCTCCAGCATCATCTCTGCCGTCATACAGACCAGCTCACCGTATTTTCGCAGTGACTCGGGCTCGCCGGTCAGGCCGATGACCCCCACAATCTCGCCTTCAAGACGCAGCGGTAAATTGATGCCCTGACGGACGCCGTGCAGGTGTTTCGCTACCGCATCGTCGATATCCACGACCCGCCCCTGGGAAAGCACCAGCAGCGCGCCTTCGTGCAATTCCCCAATACGCTCGCGATCGCCGCTGCCAATAATGCGCCCGCGGGCATCCATCACGTTGATATTGGTATCAATGATGCGCATGGTGCGCGCCACGATATCCTGCGCCATTTTGGTATCAAGATGCCAGCCAGCCATAGAACCCTCCAGTGAGCAGAGCTCAAGCATAGGGAAGTTCAGCGGCGGCTGCATTGTGCGAATGCACAAAGAGAGAGGGAGATGTATGGAGTTGTGGCAAGAATCACAGAAACGAAAAAGCCCCTGTGAACAGGGGCTTCAGAGGATTACTGCATCAGCAGATAAAGCGAAGTATCACCACGCTGGATATTCAGCGCCAGCACGGAAGGCTTGCTGTCGAGGATCTTGCGCAGTTCAGCGATGTTTTTCACCGGCTGCTGGTTAGCGCCCATGATCACATCGCCTTTTTTCAGGCCGATACGGGCTGCCGGTGAATTCGCTTTCACGTTGTTCACCACCACGCCTTTGTCTGCGCCTTTATTGCTCATCTCGGCACCTTCAATACCGCTAAAGATGGTGCTGGAATCCACCTGATTCTGGCTGCTCTGCTGCAGCTCCAGGCTCACGTTAACCGGCTTACCGTCGCGCAGCAGGCCGAGGGTCACTTTGCTGCCAATCGGCATTGAGCCCACTTCGGCACGCAGGGCGGCAAAGCTGCTGATCGGCTTACCGTTCAGGGAGGTGATGACATCACCCGCTTTAATACCCGCTTTCGCCGCGGAGGAGTTCGGCATCACCTGGCTGACAAATGCCCCGCGCTGGGCGTCAACTTTCATCGCCTTAGCCAGTTCGGAGTTCAGCTCGGTCCCGAGGATACCCAGCTCGCCGCGTTTCACCTGGCCATACTGCACCATCTGCGCGGTCAGGTTTTTCACCATGTTGCTTGGGATAGCAAAGCCGATCCCGATGTTGCCGCCGTCCGGTGCCAGAATCGCGGTGTTGATACCGATCAGCTCACCGTTCAGGTTCACCAGCGCACCGCCGGAGTTACCGCGGTTGATCGCCGCATCCGTCTGGATGAAGTTTTCGTAGTTTTCCGCGTTCAGGCCGCTACGACCCAGCGCAGAGACGATACCGGATGTCACGGTTTCACCCAGACCGAACGGGTTACCGATCGCCACGGTATAGTCGCCCACGCGCAGCGCGTCAGAGTCGGCAATTTTAATCGCCGTCAGGTTTTTCGGATCCTGGATCTGGATCAGCGCGATATCGGAGCGCGGGTCTTTACCCACCACTTTGGCGTCGAACTTACGGCCATCGCTCAGCTGAACCTTAATGCTGTTCGCGTTATCAACAACGTGGTTGTTTGTGACGACATAGCCTTTCGCTGCATCAATGATTACCCCCGAGCCAAGCGCCATGAATTTCTGCTGCTGGGCGCCGCCCTGGCTGTCATCCCCTGCGCCACCGCCCTGGCAGAACGGAGAGCTCTGGAATGGCGAACCGTCCTGGCAGAACGGCGAGTTGTCACCGAAGAACTGCTGGAAGTTACGCGGCATACGCGGCGTATTGACGGTCGTACTGCCCTCAACGTTAATACTCACCACCGATGGCATCACTTTTTCGAGCATCGGTGCCAGGCTTGGCATCTGCTGCGCGGTTGCTGCCGACGACGCGGTCTCGGCTGCAGTAGCAGTCAGAGGAGACAGCGCTAAACCTAAACTCAGAGCCAGTGCACTCATTGCTAATGTGGTTTTTTTCATGTTTCTCAATCTCGATTTACAGGTAACGCAAAATTGCTGTGTAACTCAGATTCGTTTTATACCGCTTAGTTCCGGCGATAAGTTTATGGAAAAGGTAAAAATTTATTGGCCGTCTTTACAAAACTCCGGGATTATTCCACCGCCATCAGCTTGCGGTATTCATCCCAGGCATACAAATCCGTCATGCCGCTGATATAGTCCTGGATTAGACGGCTGCGATAATAATATTCCATCACCGGCCATTGGGAAGAGTGGCGATCCAGCTTGCCAATCGCTTCGACATACGCCAGACGATGCCGGGTAGAAAGTTTCTGATAAAGACGCGATTCGATAGGTATTCTGCGCACGCGCTCGTGTTCCACCAGCTCGCTGAACTCGTCGACCGACAGCTGGAGCAACGGGGAATAAATTTCCAGTAACCCACTGATTACCCGATAACCCTGCAGCTCTAACTGCTCGACATCCGGATGGCTAAATACATGCCGCATCGCCACATGTTTATAAAGCTCGAGGAGCTGGCTGAAACTGCTGTCATCTTCCAGCAGCGCGTGGTTGAATTCCCCGCTGAAGATAAGCGGTAAATTATCAATAAAGCGCGACGCCGCATACGGCACCAGTTTATTTAATGTATTGACCCGCAAATACATAAAGAACTGGTCTTCTGTACTACGGCTTAATGTATTTGAGCGCGATTTTTCCCAGGCATTTTCGACAACCTGCGCAAACAGCGAGCCTTTTTCATGGGTACCCCAGGCCGCATAAAGATGCTGATAAAGCTCCTCAACGCTGAAGATTCTTTTCTCAACGGCATCTTCCAGATCGGCCACGCAATAGGAAATATCATCGGCGGCTTCCATAATCCAGGTCAATGGAAAGCGGCCGTTTGGCGTCAATGAAAGTTCTTTACGTAGCCGTTCAATATAGGCCTCTTCGGAAAGGTAATAGCCCGGTTTTTTCATTAAATAGCTGTGGGACGCGGGCGTATCTCCCATCCACCACGCGGGGCGGGTATATTTCAGAATGCAGCCGACCTGTGCCCAGGTCAGGTTCATGCGCATCAGGGAGTGGACCAGCCGGATCCCCTGCGCGTTGCCCTCAAAGTGACACAAATCCTGGCGCACTTTGCGTCGCAGATCGTTCAGCCCCTCTTCGCCTTCACGCAGGCGTAAATCGCGTACGATACAGCGGTCGTCGCTCAGCGGCTGGCTTACCGCATCCGAAGGGTAAAGCCGTTGTTTAAACCAGTCATTGATCGCCGCCTCACCAAAGTGGCCGAAAGGCGGGTTGCCGATGTCATGCATCAGGCAGGCCATCTCAACGATGCTCTCAAAAGGCCCCGTCAGCTCGTCCAGACCATAGGTTTCCAGTAAACGCTGCTCTTTGAGACGGCTTAAAATCTCTTTAGCAATGTAGCGCCCGACCTGCTGCACCTCCATGGAGTGGGTTAAGCGCGTGCGCACCGCGGCGTTACGCTCAAGCGGAAAGACCTGGGTCTTTTGCTGCAGACGGCGGATGGCTGGCGAGTTAATGATCCGCCCGCGATCGCTTTCGAAGATACGCAGGATCTCATGTTCGCTCTTGTCGCCCTGCGGCGAACGGAAACGTCGGTGCCAGTTAATTTTGGTGCGAAAATCGATTGGTGCCATGTGCTCCCCCGCGTGAGAATGCGTTTCCCCTTAACCGCATGATAGACTATGCATCTTAACAAGGCACATCGCGAGTAAATCTATGAAAATCGGCATTATTGGTGCAATGGAAGAAGAAGTTACGCTGCTGCGTGACAAAATTGAGAACCGTCAGACCCTCTCTCTTGGTGGTTGTGAGATCTACACCGGCCAGCTGAACGGTGTTGACGTGGCTCTGCTGAAATCAGGCATCGGTAAAGTGGCAGCTGCGCTGGGTGCAACCCTGCTGCTTGAGCGCTGCAAGCCGGATGTGATCGTGAATACCGGCTCTGCGGGCGGCCTGGCGCCGACGCTGAAGGTGGGTGATATCGTTGTCTCCGACGAAGCGCGTTACCACGATGCTGACGTCACCGCGTTCGGTTACGAGTACGGTCAGCTCCCGGGCTGCCCTGCTGCTTTTAAAGCTGACGACAAACTGATTGCGGCGGCGGAGACCTGCATCGCAGAACTCAACCTCAACGCGGTACGCGGTCTGATTGTCAGCGGTGATGCGTTCATCAACGGCTCCGTTGGGCTGGCGAAAATCCGTCATAACTTTCCTCAGGCGGTTGCCGTTGAGATGGAAGCGACCGCGATTGCGCACGTTTGCCATAACTTCAGCGTACCGTTCGTGGTGGTTCGCGCCATCTCTGACGTGGCAGACCAGCAGTCCCACATCAGCTTCGACGAGTTCCTGACCGTTGCGGCAAAACAGTCCACCGTGATGGTGGAACGCCTGGTGCAGAATCTGGCACGTGGCTAAACATACCGTCAGGGCGCTGGCCGCCCTGCTTCTTCTCGCACCGCTGTGGCTCTATGCTGTACCGCGCGTGATTACACTCTCTCCCGCAAATACGGAACTGGCGTTTGCCGCCGGGATCACGCCCGTTGGCGTGAGTAGCTATTCGGATTATCCGCCGCAGGCCGCGGGAATTGAACAAGTCGCCACCTGGCAAGGGATGAACCTTGAGCGCATCGTGGCGCTTAAACCGGATCTCGTGCTGGCCTGGCGCGGCGGTAACGCCGAGCGGCAGGTCAACCAGCTCACCTCACTTGGCATAAAAGTGATGTGGATTGATGCCGTCAGCATTGAGCAAGTCGCTCAGGCGCTACGCGCCCTGGCACCCTATAGCCCTACGCCCAAAAAAGCCGAGGCGGCGGCGAAACAGATGCTGAGCGACTATGCCGCGCTGAAATCCCGATACGATACCCCTGTTAAAAAGCGCATCTTCCTGCAGTTTGGCAGCCAGCCGCTGTTCACCACCGGAAAAGGGTCGATTCAGAACCAGGTGCTGGAAGTCTGTGGCGGTGAAAACATCTTTGCAGCCAGCCGGGTGCCGTGGCCCCAGGTTAGCCGTGAACAGGTCCTGGCGCGCCAGCCGCAGGCTATCGTCGTGGTCGGAAATGCGAGCGAAATTCCCAAAATTGAACAATTCTGGCAACGGCAGCTAAAAATACCGGTAATTCCCCTTAACAGCGACTGGTTTGAACGCGCCAGCCCGCGTATTATCCTCGCCGCAAAACAGCTCTGTGCCGCGCTGGCAGAGAGTCACTAACATAAGACCCTTTTCGAGGATTTAACGATGCTCGTTTATTGGCTGGATATTCTTGGCACAGCCGTTTTTGCTATCTCCGGCGTCCTGCTCGCCGGAAAACTACGCATGGATCCTTTTGGCGTGCTGGTGCTTGGGGTCGTGACCGCCGTCGGTGGCGGGACAATCCGCGATATGGCGCTGGCGAATGGCCCGGTGTTTTGGGTGAAAGATCCTACCGATCTGGTGGTCGCGATGGTCACCTGTCTGTTAACCATTGTGCTGGTTCGCCAGCCCCGCAGATTACCCAAATGGATATTGCCGGTACTGGATGCCGTCGGCCTGGCCGTGTTTGTCGGTATTGGCGTCAATAAGGCGTTTAATGCGGGTACCGGTCCAATGGTGGCAATCTGTATGGGCGTATTAACCGGCGTGGGCGGTGGGATCATTCGCGACATTCTGGCGCGTGAAGTACCGATGATCCTGCGTACTGAAATTTACGCAACGGCCTGTATCGCGGGGGGCATTGTCCACGCGACCGCGTACTACACGTTTGCACTTCCGCTGGAAAACGCCGCGATGCTGGGGATGGTCGTGACGCTGGTGATACGTTTAGCGGCGATACGCTGGCACCTGAAGCTGCCGACGTTTGCGCTGGATGACCGGTAAAAGCAAAACGGTAACCTGACGGTTACCGTTTTTAGTCTTTTCTCCCTCTCCCTGTGGGAGAGGGCCGGGGTGAGGGCAACAGCCCGCACCCTCTTAAATACTGAACGAAGAACCACACCCGCAGGTGCTTGTTGCGTTCGGGTTGGTCACCACAAAGCGCGAACCTTCCAGACCTTCGGTGTAATCCACCGAACCGCCCACCAGATATTGCAGGCTCATCGGGTCAACCACCAGCGCAACGCCCTGTTTCTCGATAGTCATATCGCCATCGTTAACCTGATCGTCAAAGGTAAAACCATACTGGAAGCCGCTGCAGCCGCCACCGGTAATATAGACGCGCAGTTTCAGATCCGGATTGTCTTCGTCTGCAATCAGGGTTTTCACTTTGTTGGCTGCTGCTTCGGTAAATTCCAGCGGCAACGCTACATCATCACTCATCATTTGCTCCCATGAATACTGCTACTGCGATTGGGTAAAATTCACCCAATTCTTTGTGTCATTATCTAATACCCTGGTAATTCATTCAAGTATTCTGCGCTGCGGCCCGTTCAGCCTCTTGTTTTGCCAGAGTACGCGCTAGGATGGTGGAGTATAGCGGCTTTCCACCCAGGAACTGGGCTAATAGTGTCGCGCCGAGACAGGTAATGATCATTGGCAAAATGAGCTGGTAATTGTCCGTCATCTCCAGCACCAGCACGATCCCGGTCAACGGCGCACGCAGGGATGCGGCCAGCAGCGCTCCCATTCCGGCGATGGCAAAGGTCCCGGCGTCAAGATGATAGGCGGGAAAACCCACTTCAGCCGCCATACCAAACGCGGTGCCCAGCAAGGTCCCCAGCGCCAGCATCGGGGCAAATATCCCGCCGGGCGCGCCGGAGGAAAAACAGAGTACCGTCGTGATGACGCGGGAGATAAACATAAACAGCAGCAGACCCACGCTGAAATTCCCCGCCGCCGCAATGGGAATCAGCCCGAACCCGCCGCCTGCGGCATTCGGCTCGATAAACCCGAGCACGCCACACATTCCGCCCAGCAGACCGCCCATCAGCACCCATTTCGTGGTGTTCCCGCCGTGAATGCGCTGGAACATATCCTGAGCGCGCAGGATAAAGGTGTTAAACAGCGGCCCCACCACGCCAAAAATCATGCCGAGGATTAGGTAAAGCCACAGGGTGTTGACCGGCGCGTTGGTCAGTTTACCCACCTCAATGACCGCCCCTTCGCCGTTAAAGAGGCGAAAGACGATGCTCGACATAATGACGCCGGTAAACACCGCTTTAATGGAGATCAGGTTGTAGCGAAACTGCGCGCGCATCTCTTCGATAATGAACAAAATGCCCGCCAGCGGCGCGTTAAACGCCGCCGACAGCCCCGCCGCCGCACCGGTAGCCAGCAGCGTATGGCGCGCTTCGGCGCTTCGCATCCGAAACAGATCGCCCACCATGCGGCCGACGTTCCCCCCCAGCTGTACCGTGGGCCCTTCCCGGCCAAGTACCATGCCTGCGCCCAGCGTACCCATGCCGCCGATGAATTTAACCGGAATCACCCGCCACCAGCGCACCGGACGCAGCTCCTCCAGCGCACCTTCAATTTCCGGGATGCCCGACCCACCCGCCTCCGGCGCGAATTTACGCACCAGAAAATACCCCACCATGGCAAACAGCGCAGACAGCCCAAATGCCCAAACCCAGACCAGCCATTCGCTATCGGCGAAACCGGCCACGGTGCCCACTCGCCAGTTGAGTACGGCATTAACCGCTTTTTCAAACGCCACGCCAATCAGCCCCGCGAGAGTCCCCACCACGGCAGCGGCCAGCAGGATCGCCAGCGGCGTTTTATCGCGATTGAGCAGCCGCCGAATACTGACCCGGTGCCGGGCGCGCGTAAACTGTTGTTCTTCAAAAGACGGAGAATCTGATTTCATGTCCTGTTCTTATTCGTCATACAAAAAGCCGCGGGGATTTTACCAGAGACTGCCCCACCGTCTCCTGAAAATTACTTAACAAATCTTAAAGCATTACCCGGCTAAAAATTTCATAACCTTCCCCGAATCACTTAGAATAGTGGGCTTAATCATTTTATACGAACCAGGAACGACGCCATGAGCAAGTCTGAAAACCTCTACAGTGCAGCCCGCGAGCTTATTCCGGGTGGCGTGAACTCACCTGTGCGCGCCTTCACCGGCGTGGGCGGTACGCCGCTGTTTATCGAACGTGCTGACGGCGCGTATCTGTATGATGTCGATGGCAAAGCCTATATCGATTATGTCGGCTCCTGGGGCCCGATGGTGCTGGGGCACAACCACCCGGCTATTCGTAATGCGGTGATTGAAGCCGCTCAGCGCGGCCTGAGTTTCGGCGCGCCAACCGAAATGGAAGTGAAAATGGCGGAGCTGGTGACCGAACTGGTGCCGACCATGGACATGGTGCGTATGGTGAACTCCGGTACCGAAGCCACTATGAGCGCCATCCGCCTGGCGCGCGGTTTTACCGGTCGCGATAAAATCATCAAGTTTGAAGGCTGCTACCACGGCCATGCGGACTGCCTGCTGGTGAAAGCCGGTTCCGGCGCGCTGACGCTCGGCCAGCCGAACTCGCCGGGCGTACCAGCAGATTTCGCGAAGCACACCCTGACCTGCACCTACAACGATCTTGCTACCGTTCGCGCGGCGTTCGAACAATATCCGCAGGAGATCGCCTGCATCATCGTTGAGCCGGTTGCGGGCAACATGAACTGCATCCCACCGCAGCCTGAGTTCCTGCCGGGCCTGCGCGCCCTGTGCGACGAGTTCGGCGCGCTGCTCATCATCGATGAAGTCATGACCGGCTTCCGCGTAGCGCTGGCGGGTGCCCAGTCTTACTACGGCGTTGAGCCGGACCTCACCTGCCTCGGTAAAATCATCGGCGGCGGCATGCCGGTCGGCGCATTCGGTGGTCGTAAGGACGTGATGGAAGCCCTGGCGCCAACCGGCCCGGTTTACCAGGCGGGCACGCTCTCCGGTAACCCCATAGCCATGGCCGCGGGCTTTGCCTGCCTGACCGAAGTGGCCCAGCCTGGCATTCACGAGACCCTGACCGACCTGACGACGCAGCTGGCAAACGGACTGCTTGAAGCGGCAGAGGAAGCCGGTATTCCGCTGGTGGTTAACCACGTGGGCGGCATGTTCGGGATCTTCTTCACCGATGCGAAAACCGTGACCTGCTATCAGGACGTGGTGAAGTGCGACGTTGAGCGCTTCAAGCGCTTCTTCCACCTGATGCTGGAAGAAGGCGTGTACCTGGCACCGTCAGCGTTCGAAGCGGGCTTTATGTCCGTGGCGCACAGCGAAGAAGATATCAATAACACCATCGACGCGGCGCGTAAGGTGTTTGCGAAGCTCTAAGGTCATTGCCGGGTGGCGCTAACGCTTACCCGGCCTACGATGTTCTCCCTCTCCCTGTGGGAGAGGGCTGGGGTGAGGGCATCAGGCCGCACCTGACTACCGACTCTGCTTTCTCAACAGATAAATAAAATACGGCGCACCGATAAAGGTCGACAGCAGACCCGCCGGGATCTGGTACGGGAACAGCACCATTCTTCCGCACCAGTCTGCGAACACCAGCATCACCCCGCCCGTCAGGGCCGACATGACGATATGCGGCATCGTCCTGCGGAAGCCCATCATTCTGGCAATGTGCGGCGCCATTAACCCCACAAAACTCAGCGGTCCAATCGTCAGGGTTGCCGTCGCCGTCAGGCACGCCGCCAACAGCAGCAGCGCGACACGCGCTGGGGTCAGCGCCATTCCCACCGCACGCGCGGTTTCCCCGCCGAGCGGCAGAATGGTCATCCAGCGGCGGCACAGCGGCACCATCGCCAGCAGCACGAGCATCACCATCCCGGACCAGACCACCTGGCTGCCGGTGGCGTTGTAGGTCGAGCCGGAAATCCAGGTCAGTATCTTCGCCATACGCGGATCGCCGCTTGCCTGCAGCATCATCAGCAGCATCGTAAACGCGGTACTGAGCGCCATCCCGGCCAGCAGCATGCGGTGCGGTGAAAACCCACCGCGACCGGCGGCTATCAGGATAATCATCAGCGTAACCGCCGCGCCGATACTGCCGGCAGGCATCAGCCAGCCAAACGCATTGCCCGGCACAAAGAAGAGCATCAGCACCACGCCAAAGGCGGCGCCAGAGCTGATCCCAAGCACTTCCGGGCTCGCCATCGGGTTGCCGGTCAGACGCTGAATGATGCACCCCGCCACCGCCAGCATCACCCCGGCGATCAGCGCAGCGACGATACGCGGCCAGCGCCACTGTAGCAGTTCATTGAGCAAATCACCCGTTGCCCAGTGCCAGCCCGCGGCATCGCGTCCAAATGAGAGCGCCGCGAACGAGGCGATAATCAGCACCGCCAGACCGGCAAGGCTAAACCAAAGCACCGACCGACGTTCAGCGTAGACTTTATCGCCCGCGTCCATCGCCGGTGCACTCATGCTGCGCAGCCGCGGGAGCAGCCACAGCAGCAGCGGCGCCCCGATAAGCGCGGTCACAGAGCCGGTGGAGACTTCCCGCCAGACCTGCGCCAGCCAGAGAATAAGTTGATCGGAAAGCCAGAGGATCAGCGCCCCAATCAGCGGCGCCAGCATCAGACGCGTCAGTAAACGACGCGCCCCAAGCATTTTCGCCAGCAGCGGCGCAAACAGGCCGATAAACCCGATGATGCCGACCGCGTTCACCAGCAGGGCGCTCAATACAATTGCCAGCGTCAGCGCCGCCAGGCGAGCCAGCGACAGCGCCAGCCCCAGGTTACGCGCCACGCCATCATCCAGCCCCATGAGCGTAAGAGGACGCAGGAGCAGCAGCGTCAGCACAACACCGCCAGCCAGCTGCGGCCAGAGGCGCTGCACCACGCTCCAGTCGGTCTGGGTCAGCGTTCCGGTACTCCACATGAACATGCTTTGCAGCTGATCGTGGTGGAACAGGACCAGCAGCTGGTTGATCGCCCCACAGTACAGGCTGACCACCAGCCCGGCCAGAATCAGCGTCACCGGGGAAAGGCGTTTACCCCAGGCCACGCCAAAGACCAGCGCGCCCACCGCACACGCTCCGGCAAGTGCCGCAAACTGCGAGGCTAACGCCCCCGGCAGCGTCCACAGCGTGGTGATGGTGATCCCTAGCTGAGCGCCGGTCGCGACGCCGAGTGTGGTGGGTTCCGCCAGCGGGTTACGCAAAACCTGCTGGAACAGCACCCCCACCAGCCCTAAACCGGCACCAACCAGCAGGGAGACTGCCAGACGCGGCAGCAGGCTGTAGTGGAACAGCATCTGCTGAATATTGTCGATATCCGGCGAGGCCAGCGCGGCCCCCCACTGCGTGCGCGGTAATGCGGCCGAGAGGTTGACCCCGGTTAACGCCAGCGCGGCAAGAAAAATCAATACCAGCAGAAGCGCCGGGAAGCGGGCAATACGTGAACTCATGCTTTACCTCCCAGCGCGTTATCCAGCACGCGGGCAAAATGCATGGCCGACAGCGTCGCGCCGTAGAACCAGACCGCCGGGGCGCGCTGGAAGCGTTGCTCACGGACAAACGGCATCGCCTGCCAGAGCGGCGTCGCCATCAGGGTTTGCATGGCGCGCTCGTTGCCGTGATCGAAGCACAGCACATCCACGTCGCGAAACGCCGCGAGACGATCGATACCCACAGCGGTACTGCCCCAGAACGTCATCTCCCCTTCCCAGGCATTACGAATACCAAAACTGTCGAGGACTTCCTGGAACAGGCAGTTTTTACCGAAAACCAGCATATGGCGGGCATCCAGCAGCGTCACCATCAGCAGCGGACGATCGCCACGGTGAGCAAAACGCGGCTTCAGAGCGTCAATCAGGGCATCGAATTCGTCGAGATGTTTTTTAGCCTCCGCTTCCCGGTTGAGGAAATGCGCCATCTCGTTAACCGACTTTTTCGCCATCGCCAGTGGTTTTTTACCGTCGCTGAAAGCGAATCCACGTCCGGGCGCAATGCGCGCCATGGTCTCTTCTGACGGACCGTAGCCCGCGGACCAGAACAGGAACGACGGTTTCATCTGGGTGAGCAGCTCGAGGTTTGGCTCCGTCCGCAGGCCGACGTCGATTACCGAGTCCGGCAGCTTCGGCTCGTTCACCCAGAGGTTATAGTTAGGAATGTCCGCCACGCCGTAGGGCGTGACGCCGAGCGCCATCATCAGCTCGACCGGCAGCCACTCCAGCGCCACTATGCGGTGCGGATCGACGGCGGCGGCACGCGCCGTATTCATTTTTAACAGCAGCGGTGAGAGGGCCATCGCCGTCAGCAGGCGACGGCGGCTAATGCGCATGTTGTCGAGCATCAGTAGACGAAGCTCACCGGTGCAGCCCCGGCCGGGTGAGGCAGAATACCCATCGGAATACCATAAATATGTTCCAGCGTTTCGCTGCGCATCAGCTCGGAGGGCGTTCCCTGCGCAATCATTTCGCCGCCGCGCAGCGCAACAAGGTAGTCGCAATAGCGCGCCGCCATGTTGATGTCATGCAGCACCGCAATCACCGTCAGACCACGCTGCTGGCTTAAGCGGTGCACCAGCGCCAGGACATCGACCTGATGGGCGATATCGAGCGCGGAGGTGGGTTCATCAAGGAGCAGGCAGCGGCTGTCCTGGGCCACCAGCATCGCAATCCACGCGCGCTGGCGTTCACCGCCGGACAGGCTATCCACCAGACGGTGCGCCAGCGGCTTCAGCCCGACCAGCGCAATCGCCTCTTCCACTTTCTCTCTGTCGGCCACGCCGAAGCGTCCAAGCGCGCCATGCCACGGATAACGCCCAATCGCCACCAGCTCTCGCACCGTCATCCCCTCCGCCTGCGGCAGCTGCTGCGGCAGATACGCCACTTTGCGGGCAAACGCTTTACTGCTCCAGCTCTCCAGCGGTTGGTCATCCAGCAGGATGTCGCCTTCTGACGGCGGCTGATGGCGTCCCAGCATCTTAAGCAGCGTGGACTTACCGGAACCGTTGTGACCAATCAGGCCAGTGACTTTACCTACGGGGAACGTCAAAGAGAGCGGATGCAGCAAGGTGCGCCCGGGTACGCGAAAGGAGAGATGGTTGAGCGTAAAGGTGGTGTCGGGTTGCGTTTGATTATCCTGCATATCAGCCAACTTAAATAAAAAGGGCACGGCGAACCGTGCCCGGACAGAGATTAGAAGCGGAAGGTCGCGGTGGCAACAACCTGACGTCCTGCGCCCCAGTAGCATGCATATTCGCTGTAGCAGCTGGAGACGTATTCACGATCGAAGATGTTGTTCACGTTGACGCCGACGGATGAGCCCGGCAGTCCAAAGCGTGCCAGGTCGTATTTCACGGTCGCGTCAGCCAGTGCGTAGCCCGCGACGTTGAACGACTGGTAGGCTTTTGGCGACGAGGCAGAGTAGTAGGACACGGTGTTACCGATGTAACGGGTGCCTGCCCCTACTGTCAGACCGCTCAACGCCGTCTCGTGGAAGGTGTAATCTGCCCACAGAGACGCCATGTTACGCGGCACTTCCGCCGGACGACGGCCTTCATACCAGGTATCGTGCGTGTATTCCGCATCAGTAAAGCTATAGGACGCCGTCACGTTCACGTTGGCAGACACTGCCGCTTTCGCTTCCAGTTCGAAACCGCGAGAGCGAATTTCACCGCCCTGTACGCTAAAGCCGCTGGTCGGGTTCGCAGGATCGGCCGTCAGGTTGTTGTTTTTGGTCAGCTGATACACAGCAGCGGTGACCACAACAGGCAGATCTTTCGGTACATACTTCACGCCCGCTTCATACTGCTTGCCGCGAGCCGGATCGAACGGTTTGCCGCCCTGGGTTGCGCCGGAAATAGGCTCGAAGGATTCGCTATAGCTGAAGTACGGCGTAATACCGTTATCAAACAGGTAGTTGATCCCGCCGCGCCAGGTGAACGCCCGATCGTTGATTTCAGCCGTCGTGTCGGAGGAACGCGTCAGTGTGGACGTTTTGGCAAAATCATAGCGTCCACCCAGGGTCAGTACCCACTTATCCCACTCAGCCTGATCCTGCGCGTACAGGCCCGTTTGCTCCTGACGATTGAGCACGGCATACGGGAAGTTCACGTTGATATTGGCATTGTTGTGCTGCGGATTCGTCATGCTGATAGGGTCAGCGCTGCCGTAATCTGCATCAATATCGTTACGCATGCGCAGGTAATCGACGCCCGTTAACAGAGTATGATCCACTGCACCGGTCGCAAATTTGGACTGCAGCTGGGTATCGACCGTGAACGAGTTGAGGTCCTCATCAGAGCGCACGTACGCGCGGCTGATCTGAGCCGGTGCAATATAGCCGTTACCGTAAACGGAACGGTAAAGCGTATTGATTTTGGTGTAGCGCAGGTTTTGACGCACGGTAAAGGTGTCATCAAACTGATGGGAGAAGCTGTAGCCCACCATTTTCTGGCGACGGGAGATCTTGTTGTCTTCGTCACCTTCGTTGAAATCGGTCGGCAGCTTGTGCGCGTTGCCGTTGGCGTCGTAGTAAGGCACAACGGTACCTTCCCGCGGCAGCCAGCCGTAATAGCCTGCATCCGGATCGCTCTGGAAGTTGCTCAGGAAAGTAAAATCGGTTTTATCGTCAGGACGCCAGCTGAAAGCAGGCGCAATGGCGTAGCGGGTGGACTTAACCATTTCCTGCTGCGCATTTTCGCTGCGCCCCAGACCGGTCAGACGGTATGACCACACGCCGTCATCATCAATCGCATCGCTGAAATCAAACCCAGTCTGCCACAGGTTATCGGTACCCATTTTGAACTGAATTTCTTTCAGTGGCTCGGTGGTTGGCCGCTTGCTGACCATGCTGACCACGCCGCCCGGGTGACTTTTACCGTACAAAACGGACGTAGGGCCGCGCAGCAGCTCGACGCGCTCAAGGAAATACGGATCCATGGACGCTTCAGAATAGTTATCACCCTGCAGCTTCATCCCGTCCAGATACTGGTTGGTATTCACGGTACTGGAGGTGGTGAACCCACGAATAGAAACAACATCATACGTTGTTGACGCACCGCGTGTTGCGAACACGCTCGGCGTATAGGCCAGCGCCTGTTTAACCGTCCCCGGCTGCTTCATGTCCATCTCTTCACGGGTGACGACAGAAATAGACTGCGGGGTTTTCTCAATCGGGGTATCGGTCTTGGTCGCGGTGGCGGTGCGTTTAGCCGCAATCGTGGGTGCCGGTCCCCAGGCACTTTCCTGTGCCGCAGGTGCTGCGGTTACCGTGATAGTTTCTTCTTTTTTCGGGGTTTCGGCCGCATGAGCATACGCGGACACGCCGGCAACCGCTGTGGCGACGACGACCGCGAGTTTACGCAGCGACGTGTTCATTGGCTGAGCAGTATTGGAAAGCGCCATGATGTTTCTCTGATGGAAAAGTGAATGATAACGTAAACGAGAATTATTATTATGAGCGCCAGAATAATATGCGAAACGCGGGTTGCATAGCAAGCAGTAAGCAGCCCTACAAGATTTAAGGGTTTAAGAATTAACCAGATGAAAAGAGTGGGTTAATAAGGATAGCGAAATGATCGCTAAAGCCCGCCAAAACGGGCAGAGAGGGTTAACGGTAAAATACCTCGAACGTGGCGACGGAATCGACTTTGCCCGCTTTAACCTCCCCCGTTTTGATGTAGCGCGCCTTGAGAGGGATTTCAACGGGGATCTTGTCCTGCGTACTGGTTATCGCCGTGTAGTTCTGATCAAACTGCAGCACCGTATTATTCTTATCAAGAATTTGGATGCCGACACCCGCGGCGGCGGAATCTCCGGCAGCGATGCCGAGGATATTGCCGTTCTTCACGCCCGTTGAGCCCGCGCTGGTGAACTGATAATCGATCTTTGTCCCCGCAGAACAGTCGGTGATTTCAATCTTAAAACTGCTGTCGGTAAGTATCTCTGAGTATTGCCCGTCAAAATCCTGAACGTTGACCGTTTTAAGAGGCACATAAATGTTACGGTCGACCAGGTTACAGGTGTTGGTTGTAATGCGAACGCTGGCAGGAGAAAAGCGCATTTCACCGATCACCACGTTCCCCAGGATATCCATTGAGGTTAATCGTGAGGTATCGAGATATCCTTCCTGAATATCGCCCGTTATCACCAGCTGCGCAGTGGCGCGAAAGGTAGATACTCCATGCGAATAGCCATGTGTTGAGCCAATATAGTGCATTGGCCTGACAAGATCCTCGTCATTATAGTTTGGTAACTGCTCATTCGAGGAAGCGGCCCGAATTCCAATCCCCGGGACATTAGTTTGATAAACGCCAGGCATAACATCTTCACGCGCATCGCTTTCCGTCAAGGAGAGATAGCCTCGCCGTATTTGCGCTTCACCAGTGCAGTCTATGGCCACTTCTTTACTTTCAACGCTGTCATCGTAAATGATTGTGCCTTTCGGGGTATCAGGAGCAACAATAATCACCGGCGGAAGTTGAAACGTCACCACAGCATCCACGCCAGAGCTGCCGTTAAAAGTACAGTCTGCTCGAGCTGAATGGAAAAAGGCGGTCGCCAGCAACATCAGCACGGGTAAGAAAAACGTTTTCATGGAAAAGTGTAGATTCATGAAATACCTCTTTTAATGACAGTTGACCGTGGCTTTCACGATCCCTGCTGAGCCCTGGGAGGGAAGATCCAGCTCTCCATGACACTGATGAACGTGTTCTTCCCCCCACTGCACGCTAAACGTTGTTTTGCCGGACAGCCCCGTGAGGTAAACCTCACCGTCATCCCCGACGATGGCGGTGGTACTCTCCAGCGCTACCACAGCCCCAAACGGAACGGGCTTACCTGCGTAGAGCAAGGTCACCAGCGCGCGTCGTCCAACGCGAGCATCGAAGGTCGCGTGCAGAGCCGCCCCTTTCGTCGGCACGAGATCGAGCGTTGCCGCATCGATATCAATATCTTCCCGATCCTGTGTATTTACGGTGATGACGTTGTGCCGATAGGCCGTCATAGAGGGCACTATGGCGTTACCAAAACGGTCTGTAGAGATGCCGCGCCCGTTTTGCACTTTGATGTTATCGCCATCCTTAATGTGCACAATGGCAAAAGCGTCGCGTACGGGTTGCCCCAGCGTCACGCCATGCTCGTGGGCAACGATCGACCCCTGCGCGCTGTAGTTCCACTGTCTATTATCACCGCTGTAGCTGTAGCTCATCCCGACCTCACCGGAAGCGCCACGGTAACGCCCGGACAGGCTGCCGCCGTAGCCGGTATTCTGATTGGCATAGCTCTGCTGGAGGTTGTAGCTCAGCTTATTGTCCTCCAGCGCGGTGCCGCCGAGCCCGACCTGATGTGAAACAAACCCACCGCTGGCGGTGTTAGCGCTGTAGGTTGCCCAGGAGTCAGGCAGCCACTTTGAGAACGGAATGTTGACCGTCAACGCCATCTGCCGGTCGGTATTGGCGTCCGGGGTGCGGGTCAGGTTGTAGCTTATCGACCAGGTGATATTGCGCCAGCTGGAGCTCAGCCCCGCGCTGACGCTGCGCTCATGGCCGTCCATATCCCAGTAATCCTGCTGATAGCCGTTGAGATAAGCCGAGCCCCAGTCTGAAATACGCTGGGAAAGGTTTAGCTGCATGCGGCTACGGCGGTTGTTGGTTCTGCGATAGGTATAAATGCCGTCATCGATCTCGCCGTCACGCCGATCGATAGCTTCCTGAAAGGTATAAAACCCCGAGGTAGAGTAGCGGTAGCTGGCAAGCGTGACGGTCGTATCCGTGTCAGGGATATCTTTGGAGTACTGGGCCCGCCACGATAAACCGCTGGCATCGTCAAGCCCGTCATCAAACGCGGTACGCGCGGCGGTGAAGTCGACAGATGCGGAGCCGAAGTGCCCCAGGTCGGCACCAAGCCCCAGCAGCAGCGCATGATACAGTGACGCCCCCAGCGCGCCGGTATAGGCCGTGACGCCGTAAGGCAGACCATAGATAGCCGTACCTTGCGCAAAGATGGGTTCATCTTCACCTTCATTACCGCGATAGCGCCCTGCTGCCAGCGAGTACTTAAAACCGCCTTCTCGCTGTAACACCGGCACCGACGCGCTGGCCTGAATGAAGCTATGCTCGCTGCCATCCGCCTCTTCGACGGTCACTTCCAGATCGGCTCCGGAAGTCACCTGGCTCAAGTCGCGGATCTCAAAAGGCCCTGGCGAGACGTTTGTCTGATAGATGGTATAGCCGTTTTGCTTGATGGTGACTTTCGCGTCGCTATTCGCAATACCTCGCACAACGGGCGCAAAGCCTTGCTGGCTGACGGGCAGCATAGCGGTGTCCGTTTCCAGCTTCACGCCGGTCATCTGGACGCTGTCAAAAAGCTCGCCATTGGTATACGTCTGCCCCATCTCAAGCTGGCTTTTCAACGCTTTGATGTCACGCTGTAAAGTGCTGGCGATAGCCTCCCAGCCGGAAGCATCGCTCCAGGTGCTGTTATTACGCAGTCGCCACGCGCCAAGATTCATCCCCGACTCCAGACCCAGCCAGGTTGAAGAGGCTTTGCCCGAACTATAGTGTTGCTGAGAGCCGCTGAGCTGATAGCTTGTCCAGGCGGCAGGCGCGCCGTCATCCCAGAATTTCGGGTTAATCGCTCCGGCGGCGGCGCGATCGCGATAGATCTGCGGAATGACCAGCTTCAGGGTCTGGTTATCCTGATCGTAATCGTAGCGTGCATTTTCAATGAAATGAGAGATGTCCCGAACGTAAGCCTCGTCGTCCAGACCCTTTAAGTCAGGGATCGTGTCAACTTTCACGCCGTATTCGCGCAGGTCCGCTTTGGTCAGCTCCGGCAGCAGATGCTGTTTGTCGTCAGAAAGCACATAGGTGAGCGTACGTGTATCCAGCACGTCCCGATCCCACATAATCGTCGTGGGGTAGCTCCCCGCAAGTAAGCCATTATCATTGATGAATTTTTTGAGCGTGGAGGTATTTTCGAGAGGGGTATCCAGTTCAAGGATCCGCAGGTTGAATTCGTCATCCGCACTTGCAGGCTGGATCGCGGCGAGCAGCGCCAGCGCGATCCCGGACAGTACCTGTTTGTGAAGTAAAGATGACGACATAACTTACCAACATGATCGATTTAAAGAGCCTGCTTGCGTAGAGGAGTCTGGGCGCCGAAATCATTAATAGCCGTCCAGGTCACCGCGCCATTTGCCGCTTTTGGTAGCGCGAAACTCTGCTTGCTAAACGGTGCAACCATCATTGAAATGGCACCCGGCGTGGTTTTGGTCTCTTTCACCGGTACATTTTTCCCGCCAACGGCCAGTTCGCCAAAAGAGACGTAAAAAGGGGTGGGGTTGTTTGCAATTAGCGTCTCACCCTGACGATGGAACGTGATTTTTTCATAGGCTCCCAGGGCATCGGTTTCCTTCAGTTGAGCAGGACGCCAGAAAAGCTTCAGGCGCGTTTTCATCGCGAACTGCAGCGTGTTTTTCTCTTTCAGATCGCGCGACAGAGCAGAGACGGATTTCACATTCGCCAGAAAAAGTGATTCGCGGTCTGCCGGCAGGCTGTTTTTATCGCCGGTAAAAATAACGTGTAATAGCGTCTGACGATTTTCCTGCAACTTATAGACAGGCGGCGTAATAATAAAGGGAGCCTTTGCATCATTGGGATAACTGACCCAGCTTTGCACCAGATAACGCGTATGAGGATCTTTATTTTTAAGTGCGATTTGTACTTCAGATTTATTCGATGGATAAATAATTCGCGTACCACCGAGAACAACGCTTGCCTGCACTGAAAAGCAAGAGATAATTAAACAACCACATAACAATTTAAATAACGTCTTCATACAGCGTTCCAGGAGGCAGCCGTTCAGGCTGCCAATAATTGCTTAGCGATAGACAACCTCAAATGTGGCTGAGGAGGAGTAATGACCCGCGGTTGGCGCGGCATCACCGACCTGAATCACTTTCGCGGTGTAGTTAAAGACAGAAGCCGCTGCGCCGGTCGGATCGTTAGCCACGTCGGTGCCCGCATCCGGTACTGAACCGTCGAAGACCACATCGCCTTTGGAGCCGTTGTCGTTGCTGACAATGATGCCAACGTTAGTGGCGTTGCCTGCGCCGGAGAGATCGTTCTTCAAACGCTTGTACGCGGCGTCTGTCGTTGTGCCGCTGAACTTGAGGTTCAGTTTGGCGACCAGCGGGTCACATTTTTTTACTTCAATCTTAAAAGCTTTAGACGTCCCGACCTGACCGTCGATGCCAAAGTCTGAAGGATAAGTATCTGCGAATGTGACGGTGGATTCATTGGTCCCCGTACCATCAACATTGATCTCGCAGGTATCCGCCACAATTTTTCCGGCGAAATTTACCGTACCTGAATCATTCGCTGCAAAGACCGGCAGCGACAAAGCCGCCATAATGCTTCCGGCCAATAAAGAAGAAATAATTATCTTATTCATAACAACATCCTTATATATGTTTATAATGGAATCCATTCCTGGGAAAAATACTTTTCGCCAGAATGCCATTTAAAATTGGACGTCACTTAGCCCCGAAAAACCATTAATAAGAACATCCCATGAGGAAAGTGAAATTCACGAACTTAATTACATCAGATTAATCTTTACCGTGTCCAGCAGGATGGCGAATAAAATAGTTTAAAGTGATACCAACGCACTGATTAAAAAAAGAAAAATCACGCATTAATAATTCTTAATTAGACATTTACTAAAATTAAAATAAGAATAAATGTTAAGACAAAAAAAGCCGCTTATCACTAAGCGGCTTTTTTATTCAGGAAACTAATCAGTTTCCGCCAAACATGTCCTTAATCCAGCCGGCTACGCCATCGCTGTCTTTCTTCTCATTCTGCTGCTGCGGCTGTTGCTGCTGCGGCTGCTGTGGCTGAGAAGACTGATCGAACGGGTTGCCCGTCGGCTGTTCAGGCTGGCTCTGCTGGCACAGGGAATCCGGGTTGGTTGTCCAGACCGGCAGGGTACGCATTCCGCCACCGCAGACAAAGTTACCGGAGCTGTCCACGCCCATATCCACGATATCTTCCGGTGCAACGAGGTTCAGCGGCACCGGTGACTGATTGGCCAGATAGCGCTGGTAAATCGACATCGCCCCGCTCGCCCCGTACAGTTTGGTCGGCTGGTTGTTGTCGCGGCCTACCCAGGTGATCACCACTTCGCGGCCATCAATACCGGCAAACCAGGTATCAACGTTGTTGTTGGTGGTCCCGGTTTTACCCGCCAGATGCAGACCCGGATACTTCGCCCCCAGCTGACGCCCGGTACCACGCTGCACCACCTGCTGCATGGTCCACAGCGTCATGTAGGCGGCCTGAGCAGGAACGGCACGCTCTGCCTGCGGGAAGCTCTGATACAGCACGGAGCCATCTTCGGCAATCACCGAACGCAGGGCAGACAGCGGTGCGCGGTTACCCCCGCTGGCAATGGTCTGGAAAGCCTGGGCGACTTCGATCGGCGTCAGGTTAAGCGCGCCGAGGATCATTGCCGGCACCGGGTGCAGCTGATCTTTCGATACGCCCAGTTTTTGCCAGGTGTCGACAATCGCTGGCAGTCCCAGCGACATGCCCAGGTTAACGGTTGGTACGTTCATGGAACGCGTTAACGCATCCACCAGCATCACCTGACCGCTGAACTGTTTATCATCGTTCTGCGGTGACCACACCTGGCCGTTAGGCTGGCGCAGGGAGATAGGCGCATCCGCAATCCAGGTATTCAGACGATACTGGTTTGGCTGACTCAGGGCAGTGAGATAGGTCGCCGGTTTTGCCAGAGAACCGATCGAGCGACGCGCCTGCATGGCACGGTTGTAGCCTGCAAACTGCGGCTCGGCACCGCCCACCATCGCACGCACTTCGCCGGAGTTGCGATCAACCACTACCATCGCGGTTTCAAGATCGGAGAGCTTACGCTGTTTCTTCAGCGCAGGAATGCCTTCCACCGCCGCTTTTTCTGCCGCATCCTGCGCCACGGAGTCAAAGGTGGTGAAGATCTTCACGCCGGAGAGATCTTTGACCTTATCGCCAAGCTTGCTTTGCAGCTCCTGACGCACCAGCTGCATAAACGCAGGCTGAGGCGAAATCACACCGCCGCGCGGCTGAACGCCAAGCGGACGTGCGCTCAGCATGTCGTACAGCTCCTGATCAATCACCTGCTGTTGTTGCAGCAGACGCAGCACCAGGTTACGACGCTCCAGCGCCAGTTTCGGGTTACGCCACGGGTTATAGATGGACGCCCCTTTCACCATGCCCACCAGCAGCGCCTGCTGATCCAGGCTCAGCTCCTCCACCGGACGACCAAAGTAGTACAGGCTCGCCAGCGGGAAGCCGCGGATTTCGTTATCGCCGCTCTGACCGAGATACACCTCGTTCATGTACAGCTCAAGGATGCGATCCTTGCTGTAGCGCGCATCCATCAGCACGGCCATGTAGGCTTCGTTCGCTTTACGCCAGTAAGAACGTTCGCTGGAGAGGAACAGGTTCTTCACCAGCTGCTGGGTCAGCGTACTCGCGCCCTGTACGGTACGGCCGGCAGTCAGGTTAGCCAACACCGCACGACCAATCGAGTAGAGGCTGATGCCATCATGCTCGTAGAAGTGGCGGTCTTCGGTTGCCAGCAGGGTATCGACCAGCAGATCCGGGAAGCCGTTACGCGCCACGAACAGGCGCTGCTCGCCGTTTGCTGACGAAAGCATGGTGATCAGACGCGGATCGAGACGGAAGAAACCAAACTGACGGTTGTTATCCATGTTCTCGATGGTATCCAGACGATCGCCGTCAAAGGTCAGACGCGCGCGCACCTGCCCCTCTTTGCTGTCCGGGAAATCAAACGGACGACGGATCATCTCAATGCTGTTGGACTGCACGGTAAATTCGCCAGGCCGCGTCATTTTTGACACCTGACGATACTGGGTGGCTTCGAGCAGTTTAACCATCTCGTTCTTCGTGATGGACATATCTGGCTCAAGGTTCACCATACGGCCATATACTGCCGCAGGTAACTGCCAGACTTTACCGTCGATACGGCTGCGGATCTTCTGATCCAGATACACGCCGTAAATCGCCATCAGGACGACAAAAACAATGAACAGCTTCAGCAGCAGCCAGAACCAGCCGCGCTTGCCCCGAGGCTTACGCCCTTTGCCTTTTCCATTACGCGGCATCGGTTCTTCATCCTCATAATCGTCTTCATAGTCATCGTCATAGTCCTCATCTCTGAGGCGACGACGGCTTACCTTTTCTTTCGCCGGACGCGTTGGTTTTCCCTTACGTCCTATTGGCTCGCGGTCATTCCCCGCCATGCTTTTTCTCCGCAACTTTCAGGCGCAAAGGCCAGATTTTCTTTTCTTTCACAGGCCTGTGAAAGAAGAAATCTCTCAAAATTTGTTTTCTCCCTCTCCCTGTGGGAGAGAGTTGGGGTGAGGGCATCAGGCCGCACATCCCTTTCAGGAATATTTCTTCGTCCGCCTCGTCGGCGCCGTATTCGCCGGATCGTCCGGCCAGACATGTTTGGGGTATCGCCCCTTCATCTCTTTTTGCACTTCACGGTAGCTTCCCGCCCAGAACGCCCCCAAATCTCGAGTGATTTGTAATGGACGATGCGCAGGCGACAGCAGCTCAAGCACTAACGGCACACGCCCTTCCGCAATGGACGGCGTGGTGGCCTCACCAAACATCTCCTGCATCCGAACCGCCAGCGCCGGCGGATTATCCTCATGATAACGGATGGCAATCCGGCTTCCGGTGGGCACAGTGTAATGCCCTGGCAGTTCACTATCCAGACGTTGACGTAATGACCAGTCCAGTAAATTCTGTAACGCGACCTTAACATCAAGGGCTTTCAGCGCCCGAAGCGAGTGAACACCGTGCATTTGCGGCAGCAGCCAGCGCTCCAGAGAGCCCAGCAATGTCTCATCATCGACTGCGGGCCAGTCATACTCCGGCAGCCAACGTGCAGCACAATGCAGGCGAAGACGATACTGTTCAGCCTCTGGTGACCAGTTCAGCCCGCCTAATCCTTTTTCCCGAATGCCGTTCAGCATAGCCTGATGAAGCTCTTCTTCCGACGGCTTCGCCAACGGCTTCGTCCCGAGGGTCAGTTTACCAATCTGGCTACGCCGAAACGCCTTCAGCGTACCCTGGGCATCATCCCACTCAACGATGTCCGATTGCTGAAGCAGCTGCGGACAGGTACGGGTCAGGGCGTCAATATCTATGGCTATCGCCTGCAGGATACGCGCATCCGGGGAGTGACTCCCCTGCAGCAGGAGCGGCGCAATCAGCCACTCGTGACGCGTCAGGGCATCATCACTGTCCAGCATCGCTCCCATGCCGTTTGCCAGCTGGTAGCGACCGTCCAGCCCGCGCCGACGCGCAATCCTGTCCGGGAAGGCCTGCGCCAGCAGCCGGGGAATGCTCTCACTGTCCGGTACGCCGCCGCGGCTGTTAAGCCGTTTACCGAGCTGCTGCGCCCGCTGCTGCCAGTTCCCCTGACTGCGCGAAAACGCCTGCCCCAGATCGCTGCTGCCACCGCGCGGCGGCTCCTCAAGAATAGCCGCCAGTTTGGCCGCCGTGGCAATTTCATCGTCCCCCTGCGCGGCCGCCAGCATCGCGGCCAGACGCGGATCGTTGCCCAGTGCCGCCATTTTCTGGCCGCGCGCCGTCAGACGTTCGCCTTCCAGCGCGCAAAGCTGGGTCAGCAGATTGCGCGCAGCGGCGAGATTCACGGCAGGCGGAGAATCAAGCCAGGTAAGCTGTCCAGGATCCGGACAGCCCCACTGAAGCAGATCCATCACCAGGCCCGACAAATCACTTTGTAAAATTTCCGGCGTGCTTTGCTGTGCAGCGCGTTCAGCCTGTTCCGCGCTGGTCAAATGCAGGCAGATACCCGGCTCAAGACGCCCCGCGCGGCCCGCGCGCTGCATCATCGACGCCTGGCTAATGCGTTGCGTCAGAAGTTTAGTCAGCCCGGTACGCGGGTCAAAGCTTGCCACCCTCTCCTGGGCGCTATCCACCACCAGGCGAATCCCTTCAATGGTCAAACTGGTTTCAGCAATGTTGGTTGCCAGCACCACCTTGCGCTGCCCCACCGGGGCCGGAAGGATGGCTTTACGCTGATCCTGGAGCGACAGCGCGCCGTAGAGCGGGCAAAGCAGCACATCACCGGCTACGCGGGTAGAAAGCTGTTCCTGCACGCGCTGGATCTCACCGACACCCGGCAAAAACAGCAGCAGGGAACCGGGCTCCTGGCGCAGCAGCTCAGCGGTGGCAATGGCGACCGCCTCGTCAAAACGCTGGTGGGAGGGAAGCGGTTGATAGCGGCGTTCTACCGGAAACGCCCGCCCTTCAGAGCTGATGACCGGTGCATCGGGTAGCGCCTGCCGTAGCCGCTCGTTATCCAGCGTGGCCGACATAATCAGCAGCCGGAGATCGTCACGCAGTCCCTGCTGAACGTCCAGCAACAGCGCGAGGGCCAGATCCGCCTGCAGGCTACGCTCGTGGAATTCATCCAGGATCACCAGCCCGACGCCGGTGAGCTCCGGATCGTTTTGCAGCATGCGGGTGAGAATACCCTCGGTGACCACTTCGAGGCGCGTGCTCGGCCCCACGCAGGTCTCGGCGCGCATCCGGTAACCTACCGTTTCGCCCGGTTTTTCATTCAGCAGTTCCGCCAGACGCTGCGCCACGTTGCGCGCGGCCAGCCTGCGCGGCTCCAGCAGGATAATTTTCCCGCTGATGTTCCCGTCTTTCAGAATCTGCAGCGGCAGCCAGGTGGACTTCCCCGCACCCGTCGGGGCATTCAGCAAAACCTGCGGGGCATGATGTAAGGCAGCGAGAAGCTCAGGAAGAACGACGGCGACCGGCAATGAGGACACTAACAGCTCCAGAGGGTTAACATTAGTCGGCGTACATTGTAGCATCGGCGCATATCATTACCGAGTCCTCCGTATGCCTGAGTCCAAACGGCTGTTTTTTGCCATTGAATTGCCCACCGCGATACAGCGTCAAATTGTTCGCTGGCGCGCCGAACGCTTCCCGCCGGAAGCCGGTCGCCCTGTCGCGGCGGCTAACCTGCACCTGACGCTGGCCTTTTTGGGCGACGTCAGTGCCGAAAAGCAGCGGGCGTTAGCCGCAATGGCCGGGCGTATTGCCCAGCCGGAATTTACGCTGCACCTCGACGATGCGGGTCAGTGGCTGCGTTCGCGCGTGGTCTGGCTGGGCACGCGCCAGCCACCGCGCGGATTATTGCAGCTTGCGAACATGCTGCGCGCGCAGGCGGCGCGCAGCGGCTGTTATCAGAGCCCGCAGCCGTTTCATCCACATATCACGCTGCTGCGCGATGCCGGTCAGGCCGTTGCCATCCCGCCGCCGGGTTTTCACTGGGCTTTTCCGGTCAACGGATTCGCGCTTTACGAATCCGTCTTTGCACAGGGACGCACCCGCTATACGCCGCTACAGCGCTGGACGCTGGGCAACACCGAAAGGAATTCTGATGAAGTTTAGTCCTCCCCTGCAGCACGCTACGCTTATCCAACGCTACAAACGCTTCCTCGCCGACGTGATCACCCCCGAAGGGATACAGCTCACCCTGCACTGTCCCAATACCGGTGCCATGACGGGCTGTGCGACGCCGGGTGACAGGGTCTGGTATTCCACATCAGAAAATACTAAACGCAAATATGCCCATACCTGGGAAATGACCGAAACCCAAAATGGGGCATTTATTTGCGTTAACACCCTGCGCGCAAATCAACTGGTTAAGGAAGCGCTGACCCATGGCACCATTCCTGAACTGGTCGGTTATGGTACGCATAAAAGTGAAGTGAAATATGGCGATGAAAGCAGCAGAATTGACTTCATGTTACAGGCGGAAGACAGGCCGGAGTGCTATATTGAAGTGAAATCAGTGACGTTAGCGGAGCAGGAAAATGGCTACTTCCCGGATGCGGTAACGCTACGTGGCCAGAAGCATCTGCGAGAGCTAATGAGTGTTGCGGCGGCGGGCAAACGCGCCGTATTGCTGTTTGCGGTGTTGCATTCAGCCATTGAACGTTTCTCCCCTGCCCGCCATATTGATCCTAAATACGCGCAATTGTTGAATGAGGCACAAAAGCAGGGGGTAGAGGTTTTCGCTTATAAAGCGGAACTTTCTGCCGATAATATGACTCTGAGATCCTCTCTTCCCATTGTCTTATAAGGGATTAGACGATTGACGATTAAGTGTTCTGGCCGCGTGCGCAAATACGCTTTTCCTCACAGGCTTGTCAAGTGTTACGTTTAGATAATTGCCATCCGGAAAAGCATCTGCTATTTATAGCGACCTGATTTTTCCCCCAACACGGGGATCGATAGTGCGTGTTAAGGAGAAGCAACATGCAAGAAGGGCAAAACCGTAAAACATCGTCCCTGAGTATTCTCGCCATCGCTGGGGTGGAGCCGTATCAAGAGAAGCCGGGCGAAGAGTATATGAACGAAGCCCAGCTGTCGCACTTCAAGCGTATTCTTGAAGCATGGCGTAATCAACTCAGGGATGAAGTCGATCGCACCGTTACTCATATGCAGGATGAAGCTGCTAACTTCCCGGATCCGGTAGACCGTGCCGCTCAGGAAGAAGAGTTCAGCCTCGAACTGCGTAACCGTGACCGCGAACGCAAACTGATCAAAAAGATCGAGAAAACGCTGAAAAAAGTCGAAGACGAAGATTTTGGCTACTGCGAATCCTGCGGTGTTGAAATCGGTATTCGTCGCCTGGAAGCGCGTCCAACCGCCGATCTGTGCATCGACTGTAAAACGCTGGCCGAAATCCGCGAAAAACAGATGGCCGGTTAATACCAGCGCTGTTTACACACTCTAAAGGCGGGAGTCTCTCCCGCCTTGTTACTGTTGATATGTCTGAATCACACTATATTGGGCGCTTCGCGCCATCTCCTTCCGGTGAATTACACTTCGGCTCATTAATTGCCGCGCTCGGCAGCTACCTGCAGGCTCACGCCCGCCAGGGAAAATGGCTCGTCCGCATTGAAGATATTGACCCTCCGCGTGAAGTTCCCGGTGCTGCAGAGACGATTCTGCGTCAGCTGGAACATTACGGTCTTCACTGGGATGACGAGGTGCTGTGGCAGTCAAAACGTCACGGGGCGTATCGGGAACGTCTGGCCTGGCTTCGCGCACAGGGACTTTCCTATAACTGCACCTGCACCCGCGCGCGTATCCAGAGCGCAGGCGGCGTCTATGACGGCCACTGCCGCACGCTTAATCTTCCTCCGGAAAATGCCGCCGTGCGTATCAGTCAGCGCTCCCCGGTGACGCGCTTTACCGATTTACTCTCCGGTGAGATTCATGCCGATGAACGTCTGGCGCGTGAGGATTTTATTATTCACCGTCGCGATGGCCTGTTCGCCTATAACCTGGCCGTGGTGGTGGACGATCATTTCCAGGGCGTGACGGAAATTGTGCGCGGGGCGGATCTGGTCGAGCCGACCGTTCGACAAATCTCGCTGTATCACCAGTTTGGCTGGACGGCGCCGGACTACATTCATCTGCCGCTGGCGGTCAATGCGCAGGGCTTTAAATTGTCAAAGCAGAACCACGCCCCGGCCCTGCCAGACGGCGATCCGCGTCCTGTTTTGATCGACGCGCTGCGATTTCTCAACCAGAATGTAACCAACGAATGGCAGGATCTGCGTATTGACGAACTGCTGAAAATGGCCGTTGCCAACTGGACGCTCGCGGCAGTGCCAAAAATCCAGCATTCTCAAATGCGTTGCGCTGAGCTATGATTAGCCGCTTTTTTCATAACAAAACACACTACGAGGTGTACCATTTTTACCCGAGTCGCTAATTTTTGCCGTAAAGTGCTAAGCCGCGAAGAGAGCATGGCGAACGATGCTATTGCACAGCCACACATGTCGGTTATTCCGCGTGAGCAGCACACTATTTCCCGCAAAGATATCAGTGAAAATGCCCTCAAGGTGCTCTATCGACTGAATAAAGCGGGCTACGAGGCCTATCTCGTGGGCGGTGGAGTGCGTGATTTACTGCTGGGCAAAAAACCAAAAGATTTCGACGTGACGACCAGCGCCACGCCTGAGCAGGTGCGCAAATTATTCCGTAACTGTCGTCTCGTTGGCCGCCGTTTCCGTCTGGCTCACGTGATGTTTGGGCCGGAAATTATCGAAGTGGCGACCTTCCGCGGCCACCACGAAGCGGGCGCGTCCGATCGCACTACGTCACAGCGCGGCCAGAACGGTATGCTGCTGCGCGACAATATCTTCGGATCCATCGAAGAAGATGCCCAGCGTCGCGACTTCACCATCAATAGCCTTTATTACAGCGTGGCGGATTTCACCGTGCGCGATTACGTCGGCGGCATGCAGGACCTGAAAGAAGGTCTGATCCGTCTGATCGGCACGCCGGAAACGCGCTACCGTGAAGATCCCGTGCGTATGCTGCGCGCCGTGCGTTTCGCCGCCAAGCTGGATATGCGCATCAGCCCGGAAACGGCAGAGCCGATCCCGCGGCTGGCAACGCTGATTAACGACGTGCCGCCTGCTCGCCTGTTTGAAGAGGCTCTGAAGCTGCTGCAGGCCGGCCACGGCTTTGAAACCTATAATCTGCTGCGCGAATACAACCTGTTCCAGCCGCTGTTCCCGACCATTACCCGCTACTTCACCGAAAACGGTGACAGCCCAATGGAGCGGATGATTGCGCAGGTGCTGAAAAATACCGATACCCGCATTCGCAACGACATGCGCGTGAACCCGGCGTTCCTGTTTGCCGCAATGTTCTGGTATCCGCTGCTGGAAACGGCACAGCGTATTACCCAGGAGAGCGGGCTCGCCTATTACGATGCGTTCGCGCTGGCTGCCAACGACGTGCTGGACGAAGGCTGCCGCACACTCGCCATTCCGAAACGTATTACCACCCTGGTGCGCGACATCTGGCAGCTTCAGCTGCGCATGTCCCGTCGTCAGGGCAAACGCGCCTGGAAGCTGATGGAGCATCCTAAATTCCGCGCTGCCTTCGATCTCCTGTCGCTGCGTGCGGAAATTGAACGCAACCAGGAGCTGCAGCGTCTGGCGCAGTGGTGGGCTGAATTCCAGGTCTCCGCCCCGCCGGAGCAGAAAGATATGCTTACCGGGCTGGATGAAGAGCCGGAACCGCGTCGCCGTCATCGTCGTCCGCGCAAACGCGCGCCGCGTCGTGAAGGGACAGCATGACCCTCGCGTATATCGCCATCGGCAGCAATTTAGCCTCTCCGCTGGAGCAGGTGAATGCTGCCGTACAGGCGCTGGGCGAGATTCCGCAAAGCAAGATCGTGGCGGTCTCCTCGTTCTACCGCACGCCGCCGCTGGGGCCGCAGGATCAGCCCGATTACCTCAACGCCGCCGTGGTACTTGAAACTGCCCTTGATGCCGAAACACTGCTGGACAATACCCAGCGCATCGAACTGCAGCAGGGCCGCGTACGCAAAGCCGAACGCTGGGGACCGCGCACGCTGGACCTCGACATTATGCTGTTTGGTCACGAGACGATTAACACTGAACGTCTCACCGTTCCGCATTACGATATGAAAAATCGCGGGTTTATGCTCTGGCCGCTCTATGAAGTCGCCCCCAATCTCATCTTCCCGGATGGCACCTCACTTAAGTCCATTCTGGACAACCTCAACGCGGAAAAACCCGCTCGCTGGTGATCGGGTTCCCCTGTCAGTTAGCCTCAAAATAATTGTGGCTAATCGTTTACCTAAAATCATTGTTCCCTCGAATGTTACTGTTAGAATGCGCAAAGATTCGCTTTTGGGCTATCAGGAAACAGTATGAAACCAACCACCATCTCCTTACTGCAGAAATGCAAACAGGAAAAAAAACGCTTCGCCACCATCACCGCGTATGACTACAGCTTCGCCAAACTGTTTGCCGAAGAGGGGATCAACGTCATGCTGGTCGGAGATTCGTTAGGGATGACGGTACAAGGACATGATTCCACCCTGCCGGTGACGGTTGAGGATATCGCTTACCATACCCGCGCCGTGCGCCGTGGCGCCCCAGCCTGCCTGCTGCTTTCCGATCTGCCGTTTATGGCCTATGCCACGCCGGAACAGGCATTCGAAAACGCGGCGGCAGTGATGCGCGCCGGTGCCAATATGGTCAAAATTGAAGGCGGCGCCTGGCTGGTTGATACGGTGAAGATGCTCACCGAGCGCGCCGTGCCGGTCTGCGGCCATTTAGGCCTGACGCCGCAGTCCGTGAATATCTTCGGCGGCTATAAGGTGCAGGGCCGCGGCGATGCAGCCCAGACGCTGCTGGATGATGCCCTGGCGCTGGAAGCCGCAGGTGCCCAGCTGCTGGTGCTGGAGTGCGTGCCGGTTGAGCTGGCGAAACGCATCACCGACGCGCTGTCCATTCCGGTGATTGGTATTGGTGCAGGCAACGTCACCGACGGCCAGATTCTGGTGATGCACGACGCCTTCGGTATCACCGGCGGACACATCCCGAAATTTGCTAAAAATTTCCTCGCCGAAGCGGGCGACATGCGCGCTGCGGTCAGGCAGTATATTGCCGACGTTGAATCCGGTGTTTACCCGGGTGAAGAACACAGTTTCCATTAAGGAGTCTCGTTGTGCTAATCATTGAAACCCTGCCGCTGCTGCGCCAGCATATCCGCCGCGCGCGTCAGGAAGGTAAACGTATCGCACTGGTCCCAACCATGGGCAATCTGCATGACGGCCACATGAAGCTCGTCGACGAAGCCCGCGCGCGGGCAGATATCGTGGTGGTCAGTATCTTCGTGAACCCCATGCAGTTTGACCGCGCCGACGATCTGGCGCGCTATCCGCGCACCCTGCAGGAAGATTGCGAGAAGCTCAAAAAACGCCATGCGGATATCGTCTTCTCACCTGCACCGGCGGATGTTTACCCGCAGGGTACTGAAGAGGCAACCTACGTTGACGTCCCGGGGATTTCCACCATGCTCGAAGGTGCCAGCCGCCCGGGCCATTTCCGCGGCGTTTCCACCATCGTCAGCAAGCTGTTCAACCTGGTACAGCCGGACGTTGCCTGCTTCGGTGAGAAAGATTTCCAGCAGCTGGCGCTGATCCGCAAAATGGTCGCGGATATGGGTTACGATATCGAGATTGTCGGCGTACCGATTGTACGTGCCAAAGACGGTCTGGCGCTCAGTTCGCGAAATGGCTACCTGACCGCTGAACAGCGTAAAATCGCGCCGGGCTTAAGCAAGGTCATGAACACCATGGCGGAGCAGGTTCTGGCAAAAGAGTTGACCGTCGAAGAGATCGTCGCCCTCGCCGAACAGGCGCTGAACGATAAAGGTCTTCGCGCTGACGACGTACAAATTCGTGATGCTGATACGCTGCTGGAATTTACGGAAACCAGCAAACGTGCGGTGATCCTGGTAGCGGCATGGCTTGGCCAGGCTCGTCTGATTGATAATAAAGTGGTTGAGCTGGCGTAGTTCTCGCCCTTGATAATTAAAGGTAAACGTAATGATTCGCAAAATGCTGCAAGGTAAGCTTCACCGTGTGAAAGTCACCCAGGCCGACCTGCACTATGAAGGCTCCTGCGCCATTGACCAGGATTTCCTCGATGCTGCGGGGATCCTTGAAAACGAAGCGATCGATATCTGGAACGTGAATAACGGTAAACGCTTCTCTACCTACGCGATTGCCGCCGAGCGCGGTTCTAAAATCATCTCCGTTAACGGCGCAGCCGCGCACTGTGCAGACGTGGGCGACATTGTGATTATCGCCAGCTTCGTGATGATGTCTGACGAAGAAGCCCGGCGCTGGCAGCCTAAAGTGGCCTACTTCGAAGGCGACAATGAAATGAAGCGCACCGCAAAGGCGATTCCGGTTCAGGTTGCCTGACCTATTCACAGGACTGTTATATTCAGGACAGTCCTGCTCTTTATTTCGCTGTTATCGCGTTTATAATGAAACAGATACATCACCCCCAGCAATAATAAGACTAAATAAACATGAAGAAATATAAGATTTATTATATACAAACATTCATTTTTGTTAGTATTCCTACTATTACGTTCTAATTTTTCTGCTTTTTGGTCATTCCTTTCCACAATATTCATCACCCCTCATCACTCACCTCCTTGATTTTCAATAAAAAAACAGCTCAATTTAATTAACCTAAATTCACTCTAAAGTTCTTTTAAATACCAACCCTCAGAAAACAATATTATATTCATTTCGCTTTATGGGAGAAAACCATAATTATCTTGAATAACTTTATTTAATAAATGGATATTGTAAATATGTTTAAGAAAACTGTGTTGGCTGCATCTGTAGCTGTTATGGCAATGGGTTCTGTTTCCGCAATGGCTGCCGATGTTGGCCTGATCACTTTTGACGGTGCTGTTTCTGATACCACTTGCGTTATCACTACGAATAACGGTGTTGATGCAAACAACGTGACCATAACTCTGCCTGTTGTTAAAAAAGCTGACCTCGAAAAAACCACTGTTGATGCTGGCATCGGTTCCAAAGAGTTCGAACTGCATATGAGCCAGTGCCCGGATACACTAACCTCTGCATCCGCAATCTTTACCTCTCAGCAGTTCGCTGATCTGTCTAACGGCACCCTGAAAGCAGACCCAACTGTTGCGGGTCATGCTGACAACGTTGGTCTGGCTCTGTTTAACAACACCAGCGCAAACACCGATCGTATCATGATTGGCCAGCCTGCGAACAATACCCAGGTTGCGACGCTGACTGCTGGTGAAGGCACTCTGGCTTACCGTGTTGCATACGTTCCAGGCGCTGCATGGGTTAAAGGTACTAACGACATCACATCTGGTAAGGTGAGCAGCAACGTAACCTTCACCATGAGCTACGAATAAGAGTTTATCTCTGATATATGCGCTCACGGATGAGGTGGGCGCATTTTTATTTTAAAGGATTAAAATTATGCGCCCGATTAAAACCTGTCTTACCGCACTGATGTTAAGTGCTGTTTTTTCAGTTTCACATTCAGCATTTGCCGATATTGTTATCTCTGGCACGCGAGTCATTTACCCTGAATCGGCCAAAGATGTGACCGTAAATATGGAAAACCGTGGTAATAAACCACTATTAGTTCAGTCCTGGCTTGATGATGGTCGCGATACTACTAACCCACAAGAGTTAAAGCTGCCGTTTATCGTCACTCCTCCTGTTTCACGTGTTGATCCCGCAAAGGGGCAGACCGTCCGTATTACATGGCTAGGACAGGCAATGGCAAAAGACAGAGAGACCATGTACTGGTTTAACGTACTGGAAGTGCCGCCCAAAGCGAAAGAGGCGGATAGTCAGAACATGCTGCAGTTGGCTTTCCGTACGCGTATCAAGATGTTTTTCCGCCCAGATGGTCTGAAAGGCGACCCGACAACGGCAGCTGCCCAGTTGCAATGGTCTCAGCAGTCTAATGCTTTAATCGCGCGCAATGATTCACCATTCTATGTATCTATTGCCAAAATTGAAACGACCGTGGGCGGTAAGAAAATTGAATTAGAACCTCACGTTGTTGCGCCATTTGCCAGCCAGTCTTATGACCTGAAAACCGCGGTTTCGGCAAAGATTAGTAAAATCACCTTTACGTCAATCAATGATTTTGGCGGTGCAGATAAGCGCGACGCAATCGTCAATTGATTAAAAATAATTATTTGTTCTTTATTATTAGCAGCTAACGGATTAGTAATAGCAATGTTATTTCGCCGCTCATTTCTTTGTATTGCCATATGCACAGCGTTCCAGTCAGCATCTTTTGCCGCTGACAAAACGCCTGCGCCATCTTCTGGTAGTGAAGAGGTCGAATTCAACGATCAGTTCCTGTTTAATACAGGAGCCAATATTGACGTTAGCCGCTTTTCTCGCGGGAATCCCGTTATTCCAGGAACATTTAAAACACAACTCGTTTTGAACGGGCAAAAAAAAATACTCACTGACTTCACG
The DNA here is from genome assembly GCF_900113755.1 of Enterobacter sp. NFIX59. Taxonomy (NCBI): domain Bacteria; kingdom Pseudomonadati; phylum Pseudomonadota; class Gammaproteobacteria; order Enterobacterales; family Enterobacteriaceae; genus Enterobacter; species Enterobacter sp. NFIX59. The sequence goes on from NZ_FOQN01000003.1 coordinate 73,385, forward strand.
TTTAAAGAAAACGGAACCCCGCGAGCAACGCCTTGTTTTACACCTAAGTTATTGATGCAGATCGGTATTAAAGCCGACGCGCTCAAAAATGTGTTAGGTGATCAGGATTTCGAAGAGGGTAAAGAAGTCTGTATCAATATTAGTGAGGCCTTAACAGGGGCTTCCTGGGACTTCAATGCCGCGACGCAGGAATTAAGCCTGGTCGTACCGCAGGTTTTTGTTGAACGTCGCCCGAATGGTTATGTTGACCCGTCTCTGTGGGAAGATGGTATTACCGCCGGAATGCTCTCTTACGATCTCAACGCGTGGCATTCAGACAGCACCGACGGTGCACGTGATACCGCGTATGCCGGCCTCAAATATGGCCTCAACATGGGCCCGTGGCGTTTGCGCTCACGCGGTACGCTCAACTGGAGCCAGGATGATGGTTCGGATTACTCCAGCCAGGATATTTACCTGCAACGTGATATTACGCCGTTACGCGCCCAGTTATTGTTAGGTGACTCTTTTACCCGCGGCGATACCTTTAACTCCTTCAGCCTGCGTGGCGTGAGAATGTATAACGACGATCGCATGCTGCCAGGGGGGATCTCCACCTACGCCCCGACCATCCGTGGCGTCGCAAAAAGTAACGCCAAAGTGACCGTGACACAAAGCGGGAACAAGATATTCGAATCAACCGTTCCACCGGGAGCTTTTGAACTCAACGATCTCAGCACAACCGGTTACGGGAGTGATTTGGTTGTTACCATCGAAGAATCGGACGGAAGTACTCGCACATTTTCCGTGCCCTACTCTTCCGTAAGTCAAATGCTTCGCCCGGGCTATAGCCGCTGGGATATCGGCGTCGGCGAACTTAACGATGACAGTCTTCGCGATAAGCCGCGTCTGGGTTATGCCACAGGCTATTACGGGATAAACAACACCTTTACCGGCTACACTGGCTTCCAGTATATGGACACGGGTTACTTATCTGGATTGATCGGGATCGCCATGAACACCCCGATCGGAGCCTTTGCACTGGATGTCACCCATTCTGATGCTAATATCGACGGTCTCGATAACCTGAGCGGCCAGAATTATCGCGTCTCCTGGAGCAAACTGCTTACCGATACCAACACCTCGTTTAACGTGGCGGCCTATCGCTTCTCAACGCAGAACTATCTGACGCTGAATGACGCGGCATCACTGGCGGATGACGTGAAATATCGCGATAAATCACGTAACCCCGACCATACGAACGAAGATGTGTACAACAGCTTCCAGCGTATGAAAAACCAGGTGCAGGTCAACATCAGCCAACCTTTGTCATCCGGCAAGGAGAACTACGGCTCGTTATATATCACCGGCAGCTGGCAGGATTACTGGACTGATTCCAGCTCAACATCTCAGTATTCGGTGGGTTACAACAGCTCATTCTGGCTGGGTAGTTATAGCGTCTCATTACAGCGCAGCTACGATGCATATGGCGCAAAAGATGACAGCGTCTACGTGAACCTCAGTATCCCTCTGGAAAACCTGTTTGGTCACGGCAAACATCCAGGCGGTTTCTCCAGCGTGAACATGAGCGTGAACTCAGATTTCAAAGACAGTTCGGCGTTTAACACCAGCGCAAATGGCAACTCCGACGATTACCGTTTCAGCTACAGCGTCAATACCAGTACCAGCCATGCCGACAGCGGCGATCTCAACCAAATAGGCGGCTATGGCAGTTACAGCAGCCCATATGGTCCCTTGAGCTTATCTGCCTCTGCCTCTGATGACAGCAGCCAGCAGTACTCTCTGAGCTACAGCGGAGGAATGCTGGTGCACTCAGGCGGCATTACATTGGCTCCAGGCAGCATTGGCGACACCGATACACTGGCGCTGGTAAGCGCGCCTGGGGCGAAAGGGGCCCAGCTGACGGTAGGGGACGGCGTTATTGGAAGTTCAGGTTACGCAATCATGCCTTATCTGTCGGCTTACCGTGAGAACACCGTCGGGATTGATATTGCCAGACTGGAATCAGACGTGGAAGTCAAAAACACCAGCACAGTTGCCGTGCCGCGCAGCGGCGCCATTGTTCGCGTGGATTTCGAAACCGACCAGGGACGCTCAATGCTGCTGGACCTGCATCGTTCTGACAACGGTTTTATTCCGCTGGGGGCAGATGTCCAGAACGATAAAGGCCAGTCCGTCGGTTCCGTTGGCCAGGCAGGCCAAGCATATGTGCGTGGTATCGACGATCGCGGCACGTTACGTGTTGTATGGGGAAGCGAGGCAAACAGCACCTGTACTGTGACCTATAACACCACCTCATCTACCCGGAAAGTGGGTCTGACAACCATGCTGGATAACCAGTCCTGTCAGATGTAATCGTTTTATAACATGGAGTTATTTTTAATGAAGAAAACAAGCCTTTGCGCAGTAGTTCTGCTGGCCTTAAGCGCGCAAGCCATGGCTGGCAGCACCAGTCTGGACGTGACCTTCACCGCCACGCTGCGTGAAACGACCTGCGATATGGCCATTGAAGGCGGAACGGGTGATGGTCAAAAAAACACCATTCCGATTGGTGCCGCAGGTAAAACGTCGCTGGCTGATATTAGCAGCGGAGCAGATACAGCGAGCACCACATTCAAGCTGAAAATCATTGAATGTCCATCCAGCCTTGCAGGATTGAAAACCACCATTGCGGGCAGCCAGTCCGCCAATATGGTTACAGCGATTGCAAACACAGCGTCTGTAACACCTGCTGCCAACATGGGGGTTTCTATTGCTCGCGTCTCTGCACCAACAGCACCGTTTACCATCAACTCAACAGTAGATGCAGAACGTCTGGTATGGACAGGAGGAGAGATCAGCGGCCAGGAAGTTCCCCTGATAGCGCGTCTGGTTGAAACAAAAGCAGGCGAGGCAACAACCGGCAGCTTCAGTGCAATTGCCACATTTAACTTTGAATATCAATAAGCGGAAGGAAACGCGACAATGAACAAAAAATCTTCCACTCTGATTGCGCTGGCCGTTTCCACCGGTCTGTTTAGCGTTGCAGCAAGTGCAATCACCGGCACCACAAACGTGCAGGCGACGTTTACCTCTACCATTGAAGCCGGTACCTGTTCGGCACAAATCCAGAATGCTGGCGGTCAGCCGATCAGCACCCTGGCCTTTGGCGATGTCTTCAAGTCAGACCTTGTTGCCCAGACCCGCAGCGAGCCGTTTAAAATTGCCTTCAGCGGTTGCGCTGGTGTGAAATCGGCAACCATAACCGCGACGCCAGGTACAGGGGGAGGATGTTCCGGCGGAAATGCGGATGGCGATTCTTTCGCTGCCGGTCACTCCACTGGCTTTGAAGTCTGGAAAGGTAATGTAGATAACGGCACGTTGATGATCTGTGATAACGCCAGAAGGATGCCTCAGACGGTTACAATCAGCAGTTCAACGACGAATGTTGATATGACGGCTCGAATCGTCCTGGCCAAGGGCAAAACTATCAGCCAGGTAACGCCAGGTGAAGCCAGCGCACCCGTTACTTTTCTCGTGACCTATCAGTAATTAAGTACAGGGGCAGTACCGCGATGACCAAAATAACGAACAATCATGTCCTGGGAAGTCTCCTGGTGATAGCAGGACTCATGAGCGTAAGCTGGTCTGCCCCATGTCTGTCTGAAGAGACAGGCATGGACATTACGCTCAGTGCCAATATCATTGAAACCACCTGTCAGGTGTCGATTCCCGAGGATGGACAAGTCCATCTGCCAACGGTGGGCAAAAGCTGGTTTTACAACACAGATGGAAGTTCACGTCTGCAGCCAACAGATGCGGATTCCGGCACGGCATTCACGGTAAAAATTGACAGCTGTCTGGGTGCCGGAACCAGTGTGAATACCCTTAACTTCAGCTTTCAACCTCAGAGCAAGCAGTTTCCTGCCGGCAGCCGGCAGGTATTCATCAACGAAACCAGCCCTGCCGAAGGCGGCGCTGGCAACACCGGTATTGTTATCTTTTCAAAAGAGCTCAATACCAACGTGCTGAATTCTGATGGCAGTTCCAGCGTCGCGCTAACTGCCAAATCAGAGTGGGCAACAGAATATGATTTCTATGCCCGTTTGCAAAATACCGGTCCGGTAACCGCAGGGACAGTGGCCAGCCGAGTCGTCGTGAATGCGACATATAATTAAATGGAACAGGCAAAGTTATCACTATGAAATTAAATGGATTTTCAGCAAAAGCAATCCTGATAAAAATCGCTGTTATAGCCTTGCTGTTGGTACAGGGCTATGCGAGGGCCGAATGTCACTTTGGCGCGCGTGGCGAGGGAGGCTCATCCACTATCGTGAATACAATAGCCGGTTCACCAGTCTACTTTAGTCCTGTACCCCAGGGACAATTCCCCAGTGGTGGGTATGAAATAGGCGGCCCTTACAATGCCAGCCTCACCCCTGCACTATGGTCTGACTGTGACAGTGGTAATGATGGCGATCAGATGTCTAACATCGTCTATGATGCCATTGGTGGTGTAGACGGTGATATGTGGCCAACCAATGTTACGGGTATTTACTACGCGGTCAGGATCTACTCTGATAATAACCCGGGTTCCTATTTTCAGGCCACAATGAATGGCCAATGGCAAGATTTGCCCGTGCACGCTGGCGCGGCAAGTCACGACTGGAAAGCACAAATTAAGCTGATTCAAACCAGCGAGTATCTCGGTAACCCTACGGGCATAACCATGATTACACCTAAGGAAGCGAAAAGAATCGGCGGCATGTCAATTGGTGGCCATACAGACTCGGATAACCAACCCTGGTGGTTTGATGTCACTCCCGCAACGTTCAGTATCCCTATTGCTGCGTCAACGTGCCAAACGGCCGTCGTTAACAACGGTACAAATAATGTCGATTTCGGTGAAATCATGTTTTCAACAATGAGAGACGGGTACTACCCATCTCAGACTTTTAATTTACAGCTCAGGGGCTGTAATAATGTAGTCGCAATAAATTATCGGGTTTCATCTTCCAAAGTCACAGGTACTACCCCTGGACAGATCTTGATAAATACATTGTCAGGTCCAGATGTCGCTGCCGGGATTGGCGTATCTATTGCTCAGAAATTTTCTGCAAACCCAAGCGGTCATGGCGAACCCTTTATCAATGACCCAAACTATATTTACGTGCCGTTACCCGAAGTCGGCTCTAGTGCCAGTAACGATCTTCCTTTCCAGGCATCGTTAAGAAAAGACGGAGCAGAGCTTAGACCTGGTAACTTTGTTGCCCTCGCTACCTTTACGATTAATTATCTGTAAACTACCCCTGCGGCTGATTGCTGATCAGCCGCGACATCGTCTCCAGCGAATCCGTTCTTAAGATATACAGGCGCTTCAGTAAGAACGGATTATCCCCCGGCTTGACCTTCCCGCGTACCGTCGTCACCGCCAGATGAAACCCGGCGTCATTCGCGGCTTTAATCGCCTTATCGTCGTAGCCGCCGAACGGATACGAGAGGTAAAGCACGTGCGGGTTAAACTGCGCCAGGTCCCTGCGCGAGCGCTTAAAATCAAACAAAATATTGTGATAGCTGCGGCTCAGTAGAATGGGCTGATGGTTGTCGTCGACGCGGTGCAGGAAGTGCGTGTGGGACTGATAGTCGAACACGTCATGCATCTGCTCCAGCTCCGACACGCTCATAAACTGCAGGGATTTCGGCGCCCATTTTTGCGGGTGGCGCTTGATGCGCGAGGAGATAATAAACTCCGTCGCCTTAAAGCCATACGCTTTGAGGATCGGGTAAGCATAGCGGTTAACGGACTTCAGGCCGTCGTCGAAGGTGATCACCACCGATTTCGCCGGCAGGTTCATTTTGTTACGCACGTATCCTTCCAGCTGGTACATCGTCAGGGTGGTATAGCCCTGGTCGCGCAGCCAGGTCATCTGGTTACTGAACGCCCGCACGCTGGTGGTCGTGGAGGTATGGCGGAAGCGGGTGTTCTCCTCGTCGCGCAAAATATGGTGGTAGGTAATGACCGGAATGCCATTATCTTCCTGCGCGTCCAGGCTGCTGATCCACGCCAGGCGGTTGCCGATGCGGATCTGGAACCAGGTCTGATTGAGGCGATCTTTGAGTTTATTCAGGATCGGATAGCGAAGATTAGCGCTTAAGGTGCCGAAGGGTGCGCTACCGTTGTTCGGGGCATTATAAACGGGCGTGTCTTTCCACGTTATCAGGTTTTGATTGCTCAGCGGTTTATTCAGATCTCCCAGCCCATCCTCGACGCGCTGTTTACCCTGCACCGGCTCCAGATGTCCCTTGTCGATAAAGCCCGTGCCAAATCCGAAGCGAAATTCATAGTAGTCCGCCGCCGCAGGCACCACCGCGAGGATCTGCCCTGCCCGCACGTTGCCGACGTTAATAACGCTGTTGCCGACCTGCGCCCAAATCGCCGCATCTTCGGTGGTTTGCATATATTGGGCAGGCAGTCTTTGCTGACTTAATAAACTGGCAGAAGAAGTGCCGGACACGAACATCAACAACAGAAAAACAATACGCGTGAACATGAGGGGTCTTATTCGAAGCGGAAATACTTATGCCATTGTAGCAAAAGCGACATCAATACCAACGTTTAATTCTTATACAGATCATGGAGCAGGACGAAAGGAGGATTTTTTTGCTGCTGATGCCACAAGCTGCTGACGTCCGGTGTACCCTGCGCGACGATAGCGTTCCGGAACCCGGCGCTGGTTAACGTTTCACGCTGCGGATACATCGCTTCAAGTAATGGAAGGCTGATGCCCGAGATCACCTCACAGCAATCATGCTTATGGCTCAGCAAAGCGGCTGCGCGGTAAGGCGCCGCGCCCGATTTATCGGTCAAAAAAATGACGCCATCACCGGTGTCCGTTTCATGCAGGGCATCGCACATCATGCGGCTCAGCATATTGGTGCTCAATCCGCGCCAGTAATTTACCGCCCGGCATTGCGCCAGCGGGCCAAATCTGGCTTCAAGCTTGTCCAGCATGTCCTGCGCCCGTTCATCGTGGCAGGTGATAACCCATCCCAGCATAACTCTCTCCTTAGCAGGCAAGTAGTTTAGCGGAGTGAAGGTTAGCTTTCGGTGATAACTGTCAAAGAAAGTGCCCGGCAGACAGAATGTCGCCGGGCAAAAGATTAGCTGCGCAGACCGCGTCCGCGCTGGATCAGATACCAGCACAGCAGGTAGAAGGCGATGATGAACACCACCAGCACCGCCACCGTGGTAAACAGCGGCACGTCAGTGATACCGAGGAAGCCAAAGCGGAAGCCGCTGATCATGTAGACAATCGGGTTCAGGTGCGACAGCGCCTGCCAGAACGGTGGCAGCAGCGTCAGGGAGTAGAACACCCCGCCAAGATAGGTCAGCGGCGTCAGCACGAAGGTCGGGATCAGGCTGATGTCGTCAAACGTTTTGGCGAACACGGCGTTCAGCAGACCGGCCAGCGAGAACAGGATCGCCGTCAGGAGCAGCGTCAGCGCGACGAACAGCCAGGAGTGCACCTGGAACGGCACGAAGAACAGCGAAATCGCCGTGACCAGGATCCCCACGCACAGCCCGCGCGCCACGCCGCCGCCGACATAGCCGGCGATAATAACGTGCGTCGGTACCGGCGCGACCAGCAGCTCTTCGATGTTGCGCTGGAACTTGGCGCTGAAGAATGACGACGCCACGTTGGCATAGGCGTTGGTGATCACCGCCATCATAATCAGGCCCGGCACGATAAACTGCATATAGGTAAAGCCGTGCATCTCACCAATCCGGGAACCTATCAGGTTACCGAAAATAATGAAGTACAGAGTCATCGTAATGACTGGCGGCACCAGGGTTTGCACCCAGATGCGCATGAAGCGGTTAATCTCTTTCGCCCAGATACTTTTCAGCGCGACCCAGTAAAGATGCGTCATGCCTTGTCTCCTTGTTTATCCTGCACCAGAGAGACAAACAGCTCTTCCAGTCGGTTCGCTTTGTTACGCATACTTAAGACCTGAATCCCCTGCGCGCTCAGCTGCGAGAACACGCTGTTGATGCCCTGCTCGCGCAGCACTTCCACTTCCAGCGTCGAGGTATCGACAAGACGATACTGATACCCTTCCAGCTTCGGCAGTGGACTTTTTGCCGCCAGATCGAGAATGAAGGTTTCTGATTTCAGCTTGGAGAGCAGGTTCTTCATCGAGGTGTTTTCCACCAGCTCGCCGTGCTGAATGATGCCGATGTTGCGGCACAGCATTTCAGCCTCTTCAAGGTAGTGGGTGGTCAAAATAATGGTGGTTCCCTTGTCGTTGAGATCTTTCAGGAAGCCCCACATGGAACGACGAAGTTCAATATCGACGCCCGCCGTCGGCTCATCGAGGATCAGCAGCTTTGGCTCGTGCATCAGCGCGCGGGCAATCATCAGGCGGCGCTTCATCCCGCCGGACAACATCCGCGCGCGTTCGTTACGCTTTTCCCACAGATCGAGCTGCTTAAGGTATTTTTCGCTCCGCTCCAGGGCCTCTTTACGCTCGACGCCGTAATAACCCGCCTGGTTAACGACGATCTGCTGCACCGTTTCAAACGGATTGAAGTTGAACTCCTGCGGCACCAGACCCAGCTGGCGCTTGGCGTTCACCACATCTTTTTGCAGGTCATAACCAAAGACGCTCACCCGGCCGGAGGTTTTATTGACCAGCGAACTGATGATCCCAATGGTGGTCGATTTCCCCGCCCCGTTCGGCCCCAGAAGCGCATAAAAATCACCGGCCTCTACTTTTAGATCTATTCCGCGCAGCGCCTGAACGCCGCCCGGATAGGTTTTTTTAAGCTGCTCAAGCTCCAGTGCAATTGCCATGAAATTAACTTACCTTCCGTTCTGACACACGTTGTGTGGTTTCATTAAAAGTCGGGTTACCCTATAGTAGCGCAACGCAATTACTCGGTTACAGGTCGCTAACCTCCATGAACAACATAGATACACTCATCAGCAACAATGCACTATGGTCAAAAATGCTGGTGGAGGAAGACCCCGGATTTTTTGGAAAACTCGCGCAGGCGCAAAACCCACGCTTTCTCTGGATTGGATGCTCCGACAGCCGCGTACCGGCGGAGCGCCTGACCGGCCTCGAGCCCGGCGAACTGTTTGTTCACCGCAACGTGGCTAACCTGGTGATTCACACCGATCTCAACTGTCTTTCTGTTGTTCAGTATGCCGTGGATGTTCTGCAAGTCGAGCACATCATCATTTGCGGCCACTACGGCTGCGGCGGCGTGCAGGCGGCGGTTGAAAACACGGAACTGGGGCTCATTGATAACTGGCTGCTGCACATCCGCGACATCTGGTTCAAACATAGCTCACTGCTGGGCGAAATGCCGCAGGAGCGTCGCATGGATACCCTGTGCGAACTCAACGTGATGGAGCAGGTGTATAACCTGGGCCACTCAACGATCATGCAATCGGCGTGGAAACGCGGGCAGAAGGTCTCGATCCACGGCTGGGCGTACGGCATTCACGACGGTCTGCTGCGCAATCTGGAAGTGACTGCCACCAACCGGGAAACGCTGGAGCAACGTTACCGTTCGGGAATTGCCAACCTTCAGCTTAAGCATGTGAACCATAAATAAAGCCGGGGATTTTCTCCCTCTCCCTGTGGGAGAGGGCCGGGGTGAGGGCATCAGCCCGCAATTACTCGTCCAGCAATACCACTTTCCCAACATACGGCAGATGGCGATAGCGCTGCGCGTAGTCAATACCGTAACCGACGACGAACTCGTCCGGGATAGAGAAACCGACAAACTCTACCGGCACCTGCACTTCACGGCGGTCAGGCTTATCCAGCAGGGTGCAAATCGCCAGCGATTTTGGCTCACGCAGGCTCAGGATCTCGCGCACTTTTGACAGCGTGTTGCCGGAGTCGATGATGTCTTCCACGATCAACACATCTTTGCCACGAATATCTTCATCCAGATCTTTCAGGATTTTCACATCACGGGTGGTGGACATGCCGCTGCCGTAGCTGGAGGCGGTCATAAAATCGACCTCATGGGGCACATGCACTTCACGGCACAGGTCCGCCATGAACATGAAAGAGCCGCGCAACAGACCGACCAGCACCATTTCACTGCCGCTGTCCTTGTAATGTTCGGTGATTTGACGACCCAGTTCGGCGATACGCGCTTTGATCTCGGCTTCCGGGATCATCACTTCAACAGTATGTTTCATATTACTAACCAAATGATTTTGATGAAAATCTCTCAATACGGATGAGTTAATATCCAGCACTGATACGCAAGCCAGCCATTATATCAGCAAATGGATAACCCTGGCGTATGAGTTATAAAAAGCAAATATTGTGATTCCGATCACACTTGTTAATACCTATAATTAGTTGCTAGCAAATTATTAACAAAAACTGACGAGTACACTTTCTATGGCTGAAACAAACTCTAAACAGCCGCGTCTACTGGTAACATTAACAGCGGCGTTCGCAGCCTTCTGCGCGCTGTATCTGTTAATCGGTGGCGTCTGGCTGGTCGCGATCGGCGGCTCCTGGTACTACCCGATTGCGGGCCTGGTTATGCTTGGCGTAACCGTCCTGCTCTGGCGTAGAAAACAATCTGCACTGTGGCTGTATGCCGCACTCCTTCTTGCCACCATGATCTGGGGCGTCTGGGAAGTCGGCTTTGACTTCTGGGCGCTGACGCCGCGCAGCGACATCCTGGTCTTCTTCGGTATCTGGCTGATCCTGCCGTTCGTGTGGCGTCGCCTGATTGTGCCTTCCAGCGGTGCTGTGGCGGGCCTGGTTGTTGCCCTGCTGATTACCGGCGGCATTCTGACCTGGGCCGGTTTTAACGACCCGCAGGAGATCAACGGTACGCTGAACGCAGAATCGACGCCTGCGGCGGCTATCTCGCAGGTGGCGGACGGCGACTGGCCTGCCTATGGTCGTAATCAGGAAGGTCAACGCTACTCTCCGCTGAAGCAGATCAACGCGGACAACGTTAAGAACCTGAAAGAAGCCTGGGTATTCCGTACCGGCGACCTGAAGATGCCGAACGATCCGGGCGAGCTGACCAACGAAGTGACGCCAATTAAAGTCGGCGATATGCTTTATCTGTGTACGGCGCACCAGCGTCTGTTCGCGCTCGACGCGGCCACGGGTAAAGAGAAATGGCACTTCGATCCGCAGCTGAACTCCAACCCGTCCTTCCAGCACGTCACCTGCCGCGGCGTCTCTTACCACGAAGCGCGTGCCGACAATGCGAGCCCGGAAGTGGTTGCCGACTGTCCGCGCCGCATCATGCTGCCGGTCAACGATGGCCGTCTGTTCGCCATCAATGCCGAAACGGGCAAGCTGTGCGAAACCTTTGCCAACAAAGGTATCCTGAATTTGCAGACCAACATGCCGGACACCACGCCGGGTCTGTATGAGCCAACCTCGCCGCCGATCATCACCGATAAAACCATCGTGATTGCCGGTTCGGTAACGGATAACTTCTCCACGCGTGAAACCTCCGGCGTTATCCGCGGTTTCGACGTGAACACCGGTAAACTGCTGTGGGCCTTTGACCCGGGCGCGAAAGATCCAAACGCGATCCCGTCGGACGAGCACACCTTTACCTTTAACTCGCCAAACTCCTGGGCCCCGGCTGCGTATGACGCGAAGCTGGACCTGGTCTACCTGCCGATGGGCGTTACTACGCCAGATATCTGGGGCGGTAACCGCACGCCGGAGCAGGAACGTTATGCCAGCGCTATCGTGGCGCTGAACGCGACCACCGGTAAGCTGGCCTGGAGCTATCAGACCGTACACCACGATCTGTGGGATATGGATATGCCGTCCCAGCCGACGCTGGCGGACATTACCGTTGACGGCAAAACCGTTCCGGTGATTTACGCCCCGGCCAAGACCGGCAACATCTTCGTTCTGGATCGCAGCAACGGCAAGCTGGTTGTGCCGGCACCGGAAAAACCGGTTCCGCAGGGCGCGGCGAAAGGCGATTACGTTAGCAAAACCCAGCCGTTCTCCGATCTGAGCTTCCGTCCGAAGAAAGACCTCAGCGGGGCAGACATGTGGGGTGCCACCATGTTTGACCAGCTGGTGTGCCGCGTGATGTTCCATCAGCTGCGCTATGAAGGCATCTTCACGCCGCCTTCTGAGCAGGGCACGCTGGTCTTCCCGGGTAACCTGGGGATGTTCGAGTGGGGCGGGATCTCCGTTGACCCGAACCGTCAGGTCGCGATTGCCAACCCAATGGCGCTGCCGTTCGTTTCCCGTCTGATCCCACGCGGTCCGGGCAACCCAATGGAGCAGCCGAAAGACGCGAAAGGCAGCGGTACCGAAGCCGGTATTCAGCCGCAGTATGGCGTACCGTTCGGCGTAACGCTGAACCCGTTCCTGTCGCCGTTTGGCCTGCCGTGTAAACAGCCTGCCTGGGGTTATATCTCCGGCCTGGATCTGAAAACCAATCAGATCGTGTGGAAAAAACGTATTGGTACCCCGCAGGACAGCATGCCGTTCCCGATGCCGGTTCCGGTGCCGTTCAATATGGGTATGCCAATGCTGGGTGGCCCAATTTCCACCGCCGGTAACGTGCTGTTCATCGCGGCAACCGCAGATAACTACCTGCGCGCGTACAACATGACCAACGGTGAGAAACTGTGGCAAGGCCGTCTGCCGGCTGGCGGACAGGCTACCCCGATGACCTATGAAGTGAATGGCAAGCAGTACGTTGTCATCTCCGCGGGCGGTCACGGTTCGTTTGGCACGAAGATGGGCGACTATATTGTCGCGTATGCACTGCCTGATGAAAGTAAGTAACTGAAAAGCCGGGTGGCGGCTACGCCTTACCCGGCCTACGGAAAAATGCAAAACGGCAACTTCGGTTGCCGTTTTTGTGTTTGTTCCCTCTCCAGGTGGGAGAGGGTCAGGGTGAGGGCATCAGGCCGCACCTGCGACCATCCGGCTTTTTTATACGGTAAAGCCCAGCATCATCCCCGTATCTTCATGCTCCAGCAGATGGCAGTGCGCCATATAGGCAAACTCCTTCGGCGCATCGTGGTCAAACTTCACCAGCACCTCGCTGACGCCGCCTTCCACTCTCACCGTATCTTTCCAGCCCGCGCGATGCGCGTCCGGCGCTTTACCGTTTTCTGAGAGAATGCGGAACTGGGTACCGTGGATATGGAACGGATGCAGCATCATGTCCCCTTCGCCCGAAATCACCCAGCGCTCAAACTGACCCTTTGTCGCAGCAAACATCGGCGTGTTCATGTCGAACGCTTTGCCGTTAATCATATTGGCGTTGTGGAAATCAAAGCCATGGTCGCCGTGATCCATGTTCCCCATGCCGCCCATTTTGCCGTGGTCCATATTCATATGACCCATCATCTGCCCGTGATGCATCCCCGCCATCGCCTTATCGCCATATTTCGCCATCAGCGCCTGCATGCCCATCATATCGAGCATCGGGTTCATGGAGAGCTGCAGCTTACGCTGCGTAAGCCCATCAAGCGACGGGAGTGCTGGCAGAGTGGTTAACGTATCAGGCAGCGTGCCGGAAGCGGTCACCAGTAACGGCTGAATACGCAGCACCGGATGCGGCTTGTCAAACGGTGCGACCGCCATCCCCATCTGGCTAACCGGCAGGGTCACAAGATCAAACGCCTTGCCGTCGCTGATATCCACCAGCACCTCAAAGCGTTCTCCCATCAGCATCGGCAGTTCGCTTACTTTTACCGGCTCCGGCAGAAGTCCACCGTCGCTTGCCACTACGTACAGCGGGCGCTTATCGCTAGCGGCGAAGTTCAGCGAACGCGCGTTACAGCCATTGAGCAGACGCAGGCGCAGCCAGCCTTTGGGTGCGGCGTGCTGAGGATAAATGGCGCCGTTGGTCAACAGCGTGTCGCCAAACCAGCCTACCGCCGCGCTCATCACGTCCAGCTGGTAGTCAATTTGCCCGTCCGCGGTGAATTTCTTGTCCTGCACAATCACCGGCACGTCGTCGATGCCCCACTGTTTCGGCAGGCGCAGCAGGCGGCTTTCGTCGTCTTCAATCAGCACCAGCCCCGCCAGCCCCATCGCCACCTGATGGCCCGTTTTGCCATGCTGATGCGGATGGAACCAGCAGGTTGCCGCGCGCTGGTCGGGCGTAAAGGTGACGCTGCGCGTGCCGCCCGCTTTGATGACGCCCTGCGGCCCGCCGTCTACCTCGCCCGGCACTTCCAGCCCGTGCCAGTGCAGCGTCGTCTCTTCGGCAAGCGTGTTGTGGATATCCACCGTCACCGCTTTCCCTTTGCGCAGCTGTAGCGCCGGGCCGAGCAGATTGCCGTTATAGCCCCAGGTCGTCGCGTTGTGCGCACCGAACAGCGTGTTGCCGGACTGAACAACAAGTTTGATACGGCTACGGGCATCCGCGGTCAGCAAGTCAGGGATGGGTAAGGCAGGCCTGTCAGCCGCGAAAACCGCGCGGCTCCAGAGAGGCAATGCGCTGGCAGCACCCAGCGCCACGGAATATTTTAAAAAATCACGACGTTGCATGTTCATTTCCTTATTTCCAGCAGGCGATCTTTTGAGCATAAACCCTCCCCTTACCGGAAGGTCAAGTCAAGCGGCAATAATAAAGATCGTCGCACTGGCATCAAGTATGCTAACGTTAATTTTCCGTGAAGAAGTGGTAGAAGCAATGAAGACGTTTTTCAGGACAATTTTGTTCGGTAGCCTGATGGCAATGTGTGCGAACAGCTATGCGCTAAGTGAAAATGAAGCGGAAGATATGGCCGATTTAACGGCGGTTTTTGTATTCCTGAAAAATGATTGCGGCTACCAGAATTTACCCAACGGGCAAATTCGCCGCGCGCTGGTCTTTTTTGCCCAGCAGAACCAGTGGGATCTCAGCAACTACGACAGCTTCGACATGAAGGCGCTCGGCGAAGACAGCTACCGCGACCTAAGCGGTATTGGTATTCCCACTGCCAAAAAATGCAAAGCGCTGGCTCGCGACTCACTCAGCCTGCTCGCCTACGTCAAATAACCTTCCCGACGCCCCCTGTTGAACCTCTGACCGTGCAACCGCGGTTAGAGTTAGCTATCATGTTTCGCTCATTTTTTGTGAGCGTAACGGATGTTTACACAGGAGGAGTTCGCTATGGCCGACCACACGTTGTGGCATGAAACCTTGCATGACCAGTTTGGTCAGTACTTTGCCGTTGATAACGTGCTCTATCATGAGAAAACCGATCACCAGGATCTGATCATCTTCGAGAATGCTGCCTTTGGCCGCGTGATGGCGCTGGACGGCGTCGTGCAAACTACCGAGCGAGATGAGTTTATCTATCATGAGATGATGACCCACGTCCCGCTGCTGGCGCACGGTCACGCGAAGCATGTCCTGATTATCGGCGGTGGCGATGGCGCAATGCTGCGTGAAGTTTCCCGCCATCGTTCCATTGAAACCATCACCATGGTGGAAATCGATGCGGGCGTCGTCTCTTTCTGCCGCCAGTATCTGCCCAACCACAATGCCGGCAGCTATGACGACCCGCGCTTTAGCCTGGTGATTGACGACGGCGTTAACTTCGTTAACCAGACCTCGCAGACCTTTGACGTGATCATCTCCGACTGCACCGATCCTATCGGTCCTGGCGCGTCGCTGTTTACCTCCTCGTTCTACGAAGGCTGCAAGCGCTGTCTGAACCCGGGCGGGATCTTCGTCGCCCAAAATGGCGTCTGCTTCCTGCAGCAGGATGAAGCGCTGGATAGCCATCGTAAGCTCAGCACCTATTTCGATGATGTCAGCTTCTATCAGGCCGCTATTCCGACGTACTACGGCGGGATCATGACCTTTGCCTGGGCGACGGATAACGACGTCTTACGTCATCTCTCCACCGAAATTATTCAGGCCCGCTTCCATCAGGCCGGTCTTCAGTGCCGATACTACAATCCGGCTATTCATACCGCAGCGTTTGCTCTGCCGCAGTACCTGCAAGACGCATTATCCACTAAGGGGGTGAGCTAATTGAAAAAGCTTAAACTGCATGGCTTTAACAACCTGACCAAAAGCCTGAGTTTTTGTATTTACGATATCTGCTATGCCAAAACAGCGGAAGAACGCGATGGTTACATCGCCTATATCGACGAACTCTACAACGCCAACCGTCTGACCGAGATCCTGTCAGAAACCTGTTCCATTATCGGCGCCAACATCCTGAATATCGCCCGACAGGATTATGAACCCCAGGGCGCCAGCGTGACCATCCTGGTCAGCGAAGAGCCGGTCGATCCCAAGCTTATCGACAAAACGGAACACCCGGGCCCGCTGCCGGAAGTGGTTGTTGCCCACCTGGATAAAAGCCATATCTGCGTCCATACCTACCCGGAGAGTCACCCGGAAGGTGGGCTGTGTACGTTCCGCGCCGATATTGAAGTGTCGACCTGCGGCGTGATTTCCCCGCTCAACGCGCTGAACTATCTCATCCATCAGCTGGAATCGGATATCGTCACGATTGATTACCGCGTGCGCGGTTTTACTCGTGATATCAACGGTATGAAGCACTTCATCGACCACGAAATCAACTCTATTCAGAACTTTATGTCCGAGGACATGAAATCACTGTATGACATGATGGATGTGAACGTGTATCAGGAAAACATCTTCCATACCAAGATGTTACTTAAGGAATTCGACCTTAAGCACTATATGTTCCACACGAAGCCGGAAGATTTGAGCGAAGAAGAGCGTAAGACGATTACTGACCTGCTCTGGAAAGAGATGCGCGAGATTTACTACGGCCGTAATATTCCGGCCGTGTAAGTGTTGCCCGGAGCAGGGACGCTTCGGGAAGTTACCGCTGTTTCATGAACTCGCGGTAGGCATTCACCACCTGAAGGAAGTCTTCTACGCCGCACAGCGACAGGCTTTCTTCGTCATAGTAGCTCATCCCCTCTTCCATCTCGTCGCCTGAAAACTCGAGCTGGTTGGCACGCACCATGACCTCTTCACCATCCATCCACAGCGTGTATTCGTGCCCGGCGCGTTGCCAGGAGCGTTCACTGCCTTTCACCGTATTTGCCGCCTGTTCAACCTCATCAAGAAGGGCGAGATTTTCTTTCACCTCTTCGTTAAACCAGTGTCCAACGGCTTCGTGGCCCATCGACATACGCACTTTCACCACTCCGGTGATGTCGCGCAGAAATTCGTAATCCATAGTGTTTTCCTCTGCAAAGCCATTAGGGTAATTATCGCAGCAGAGAGGAAGAAAAAAAGCGTGAGAGGTGGGAGGAATGAAAATAAAAAGGTGAGAGCAAGACCCTGCGGCCTGATCACCTCACCCCGTCCCTCTCCCACGGGAGAGGGTGCAAACACTAAAAACCGTCTCGTAGAGACGGTTTTGCTGCTTATACTGCCGTCTGGAAGATAACCCCGTCAGCCTTCTCGGTGTACTGAGAGAGCTGGTCGAAGTTCAGGTAGCGATAGGTATCCACCGCGGTCTTATCCACCTGAGCCACAAAGGTCTGGTACTCTTCCGGCGTTGGCAGTTTGCCAATCAGCGCCGCAACCGCTGCCAGCTCCGCAGAGGCCAGGAAGACGTTCGCACCGGTACCTAAACGGTTCGGGAAGTTACGGGTCGAGGTGGAAACCACCGTCGCGCCGTCGGCGACGCGCGCCTGGTTGCCCATACACAGGGAACAGCCAGGAATTTCGATACGCGCACCGCTCTTACCAAACACGCTGTAGTAGCCCTCTTCGGTCAGCTGAGCCGCATCCATACGGGTTGGCGGCGCCACCCACAGACGGGTTGGCAGCTGGCCTTTGTGGGTATCCAGAAGCTTACCGGCCGCACGGAAGTGACCGATGTTGGTCATGCAGGATCCGATGAACACTTCGTCGATCTTCTCGCCCTGAACTTCGGACAGCGGACGCGCGTCGTCCGGATCGTTCGGTGCACACAGGATTGGTTCTTTGATATCCGCCAGATCGATGTCGATCACCGCCGCGTACTCTGCGTCAGCATCAGCTTCCAGCAGCTGCGGATCGGCCAGCCATTTCTCCATGCCCTGGATACGACGCTCCAGCGTACGACGGTCGCCGTAGCCTTCTGCGATCATCCACTTCAGCAGCACGATGTTAGAGTTCAGATACTCAATAATCGGCTCTTTGTTCAGCTTGATGGTACAGCCCGCAGCTGAACGCTCAGCGGAGGCATCGGTCAGCTCGAACGCCTGCTCAACCTTCAGATCCGGCAGACCTTCGATTTCCAGGATACGGCCAGAGAAGATGTTTTTCTTCCCTTTCTTCTCAACGGTCAGCAGACCCTGTTTAATCGCATACAGCGGGATCGCGTGAACCAGGTCGCGCAGGGTGATACCCGGCTGCATTTTACCTTTGAAGCGCACCAGCA
Organism: Enterobacter sp. NFIX59; assembly: GCF_900113755.1. NCBI lineage: Bacteria > Pseudomonadati > Pseudomonadota > Gammaproteobacteria > Enterobacterales > Enterobacteriaceae > Enterobacter > Enterobacter sp. NFIX59. The sequence goes on from NZ_FOQN01000003.1 coordinate 91,765, forward strand.
CCGATTCCGGCATATCCAGCGGCATCACGCCCGTCGCCGCAGCAAACGCCACCAGACCGGAGCCCGCCGGGAAAGAGATACCGATTGGGAAACGGGTATGGGAGTCACCGCCGGTACCCACGGTATCCGGCAGCAGCATGCGGTTCAGCCAGGAGTGAATTACGCCGTCGCCCGGACGCAGGGAAACACCGCCGCGGTTCATGATGAAGTCTGGCAGCGTGTGGTGCGTGGTTACGTCAACCGGCTTCGGATACGCCGCAGTGTGGCAGAAGGACTGCATCACCAGATCGGAAGAGAAGCCCAGGCACGCCAGGTCTTTCAGTTCGTCACGGGTCATTGGGCCAGTGGTGTCCTGAGAGCCTACGGAGGTCATCTTCGGCTCGCAGTATGCGCCAGGACGAACACCGGCGACGCCGCAGGCGCGACCGACCATTTTCTGCGCCAGAGAGTAACCGCGATTGCTTTCCACCACGTCTTTCGCGTGACGGAATACATCACTGTGCGGCAGACCCAGCGCTTCACGCGCTTTGGTGGTCAGGCCACGGCCGATGATCAGCGGAATACGGCCACCGGCACGCACTTCGTCGATCAGCACGTCGGTTTTCAGCTCAAAGCTCGCCAACAGCTCGTTAGTTTCGTGGTTACGCACTTCACCTTTGTACGGGTAAACGTCAATCACGTCGCCCATGTTCAGGTTGGAGACGTCCACTTCGATCGGCAGGGCGCCCGCATCTTCCATGGTGTTGAAGAAGATCGGTGCAATTTTGCCGCCAAGGCACAGGCCGCCGCCGCGTTTGTTTGGCACATGAGGGATGTCGTCACCCATGAACCACAGCACGGAGTTGGTGGCGGACTTACGGGAAGAACCGGTACCTACAACGTCACCCACGTAGGCCAGCGGGAACCCTTTTTTCTGCAGGGCTTCGATCTGTTTGATCGGGCCAACGCTGCCAGGCTGATCCGGCTCAATGCCTTCACGGGCGTTTTTCAGCATCGCCAGGGCGTGCAGAGGGATATCCGGGCGAGACCACGCGTCCGGTGCCGGAGAGAGGTCATCGGTGTTGGTTTCACCGGTCACTTTGAAGACGGTAACGGTGATTTTTTCAGCCAGCGCAGGACGGTTCAGGAACCATTCGGCATCCGCCCAGGACTGCATCACCTGCTTCGCATAGACGTTGCCTGCTTTGGCTTTTTCTTCTACATCGTAGAAGTTATCGAACATCAGCAGCGTGGAAGAGAGCGCTTTAGCGGCAATCGGCGCCAGCTTGTCGTTATCCAGCGCGTCAATCAGCGGATGAATGTTGTAACCACCCTGCATGGTGCCGAGCAGTTCAATGGCTTTTTCAGGAGTAACCAGTGGGGAGGTGGCTTCGCCTTTGGCGATAGCAGCAAGGAATCCGGCTTTTACGTAGGCAGCTTCATCTACGCCAGGCGGTACGCGGTTGATCAGCAGATCTAACAGGAATTCTTCTTCGCCCTTAGGCGGGTTCTTCAGCAGCTCGACGAGCGCGGCCATTTGGGTTGCATCTAAAGGTTTGGGTACAATTCCCTCGGCGGCACGTTCTGCTACGTGCTTACGGTATTCTTCTAGCACGACGGTTCTCCTCGCTCTCATTGTCATATGCGGCGGGCGTTCTCTTCACGCTCCTGTGAGACAGCAGTTTGTAGGGTAAATGCCCGATACCGCGTCGGGCAGCATAGCAGGATTTCTGCACAGTGTTAATCCGTTTACAAAAAAGCAACATTAAAAAATTTGCTGAATCGTTAAGCATGGTGTAGCGGGGAGACAAGACGAATTTTGGGTACAAAAAAACCGCCTGATAGCGGTTTATTTGTTGCCTTGCGATGGTAGCACACCGTGTTGGCAGATTTGCGGCAACCCCAACGCAATGAATTTTGCATCACGCCCCGCTGGCTTGCAAGCCATTATGTCAATTTTGCGTAGCGCCTTCCTGTTTCGAATGAAAATTCGTTTCACTTCATTTTTCGCCTTCAGAATGACTACTGAGTCGATTACTCTTCCTCTCGGCCTGCTTCGCTGGTGTAGCAACCAGTCACCGGGCCCGGGAGCAGTTCCGTAACCTACGCGGCAATCCCAACTTGCCTGGTTCTGCCTTTCCCGGTGAAGAATGAACCCGCGTAGCCTGTACAGGAACGCACGCAATGGAGATGCGAATCACTGCGCTGATCGTTGTGACCGGTTTACTGCTAACCGCGCTGCACGGTGGCTGGAACATATCCGACATCACGGTGCTGTTTGTCGTCAACCTCGGCAACTAGCTGCTGGCCGCTCGTAAGAGCGGCCTTCTGAATTCCCTTCGGTTTTTCCCGCATCGCATATAATTGTGTAATAAATACTCACAATCTTTATCCGGACGTACCGGACGCTTCCCAATAAAAGTCAAAACAGTAAAAGACGGGTGAATAATACTCACGCCAACCGTAACGCCTCACGGCACAGCGCTTGTCTCGTTGGAGTCATTTTATGAAGTTGCCCTTTAAGCCACATCTGCTCGTCCTTCTGTGCAGTGCCGGGCTGCTTGCCGCCTCAGGCGTCATGTTTGTCAAAAGTCGTGCAACGGAACCCGTTGCGCCGGCCCCCGTCGCACAACAACCAGCGGCACCGGCGGTACCGGTAGCACCAACGCCCGCCCCTGTCGCCGCACCAACCTATACTGCCGCGCAAATCGATCAGTGGGTTGCCCCCATCGCGCTCTACCCGGATGCCCTGCTGTCGCAAATCCTGATGGCCTCGACTTACCCGGCCAACGTGATCCAGGCGGCGCAGTGGTCAAAAGACAACCCTAAAATGGAAGGGGACGCCGCGATTCAGGCCGTTGCCAGCCAGCCCTGGGATCCCAGCGTAAAATCGCTGGTCGCGTTTCCTCAGCTCATGTCCCTGATGGGTGAAAACCCGCCGTGGGTACAAAATCTGGGCGATGCGTTTCTCGCGCAGCCGAAGGACGTAATGGATTCCGTTCAACGCCTGCGCGCGCTGGCACAGAAGACCGGCGCTTTACAATCCACGCCTCAGCAGACGGTCACCACCGTGACAAAACCGGCACCAGCGAAAACCAGCACCACCGAGACAACGACAACCACAGCAGCAACGCCCGCGCCGGCCCCAACGGTAATCAAAATTGAATCTGCCGATCCGCAGGTTGTTTACGTCCCCACCTATAACCCCAATACGGTTTACGGGACCTGGCCAAACACCGCCTATCCACCTACCTATCTCCCGCCTACACCCGGGGAGCAGTTTGGCAACAGCTTCGTCAACGGCTTAGGCTTCAGCCTGGGCGTCGCCACAACCTATGCCATCTTCAGCAACATCGACTGGGATGATGACGATGACTGGGATCATCACCATGACGACTGGGATAATCACGGCGGCTATAACCGCAACGGTGATAACAACATCAATATCAACGTTGAGAACTTCAATAAAATCAGCGGGCAGCGTCTGACGGACGCCAACCGTACCTGGCAGCATAACCCAGCCTATCGTGAAGGCGTGCCTTATCCGACTAACCAGCTCAACAACCGTTTCCACTCCACCAGCACGGCTACCGGACTAAGCTCAACGCAGCAAAAACCGGTTAACCGGGACAGCCAGCGTCAGGCTGCCCTGAGCCAGATGGAGAAGTCCACGGGTAAAACCTTCCCCCAAACGGCGCGTCCCGGCACGAAAGATGTGCAGCGTCAGGCCTCAAGTGAACAGCTGAAGCAGATTTCGCAGCGCAATAACTACCGTGGCTACGACACCAAACCGCAGACGACGAAGCGAACCACCACGCAGCAGCGAGAAAATCGCCAGACCACCGCGCAGAGACAAGAGAAACGGGGTTCGCAGCCGGCGCAGCAACGCGCTCTCCAGCAGCGAAACAGCCAGCCCAGGGCCAATGCGCTGAGCGGCAACGACAGCCGCTCCGCGAACTGGCAGGCGCAGCAGCAGCGCGGTGCGCAAAGCAGACAGCTTGCGGCTCGCCAGCAGCAGCCACGTCAGGCGTCTGGTGGACGCGCTGAACGCCGTGAAATTCGACATCGCTAAGGGAACCGACATGAAAAGTAAACTACTCAGTGGAATGGTGTTGTTCATGCTTTCGGCCTCGGCGATGGCGCAGCAGTCTTTCAGCACGCCCGATCAGGCGACCGATGCGCTGGCCAACGCCATTGGTGAGCATAATGAGCGCGCGATGAGCAATCTGCTTGGAGAGAACTGGCGCGATTTTCTGCCCCCTGAAGGCGTTGATCCGGATGCCGTCGATCGTTTCCTGCGCGACTGGAAAGTCCGTCATAACACCGTTGTCGAAGGGGATACGGCGCATCTTGTTGTCGGCGATAACAGCTGGCAGCTTCCCATCCCGGTGATCAAAACCGCCACCGGTTGGCAATTCGATATCAAAGAAGGGGCGGAAGAGATCCTGACCCGCGAAATCGGGCGTAATGAACTTGCCGCCATTGAAGCCTTACATGCCTATGTTGATGCGCAGCAAAGCTACTTTGCGATGAACCAGAAATACGCGCAGAAGATTGTCAGCTCGAAGGGCAAAAAAGACGGTTTGTACTGGCCCGCCTCTCCCGGCGAAGCGCCCAGTCCGCTCGGACCAGCATTTAGCCCAAAAGAGCCGGGTATCGGCTATCACGGCTATCGCTTCCGGATCCTGCCGGATAATAACGGTTTCGCGATGGTGGCCTGGCCAGTCAGCTATGGTCAGACGGGCGTCATGAGCTTTGTGATAAATCAGGATGATAAGGTGTATCAGACCGATCTCGGCAGCGATTCTGAGCAGAAAGCCCGGGCGTTAACCACCTATAGTCCTGATAAAACCTGGCAGCCTGTGGCCCCCTGAACGCAGCGCATAAAAAAAGCGGCCTGAGGCCGCTTTTTTCATCTGAAGAAACTTATTTCTTCTTCGCTTTCGCGTTTGGCAGGTCGGTGATGCTACCTTCAAACACTTCTGCCGCCAGGCCCACGGACTCGTGCAGAGTCGGGTGAGCGTGGATGGTCAGCGCGATGTCTTCAGCGTCACAGCCCATTTCGATAGCCAGACCGATTTCACCCAGCAGCTCGCCGCCGTTGGTACCGACAATCGCACCACCGATTACACGGTGAGTCTCTTTGTCGAAGATCAGTTTGGTCATACCGTCTGCGCAGTCGGAAGCGATAGCACGGCCAGAAGCAGCCCACGGGAAGGTGGCGGTTTCGTAGCTGATGCCTTTCTCTTTCGCTTCTTTCTCGGTCAGACCCACCCATGCCACTTCTGGCTCGGTGTACGCGATAGATGGGATGACTTTCGGATCGAAGTAGTGCTTCATGCCGGCGATAACTTCAGCGGCAACGTGACCTTCGTGAACACCTTTGTGTGCCAGCATTGGCTGGCCGACGATATCGCCGATTGCAAAGATGTGCGGCACGTTAGTGCGCAGCTGCTTGTCAACGCGGATAAAGCCACGGTCGTCCACTTCCACGCCAGCTTTGCCCGCGTCGAGGTTTTTACCGTTCGGCACACGGCCGATAGCCACCAGCACGGCGTCGTAACGCTGTGGTTCGGATGGGGCTTTTTTGCCTTCCATGGAAACGTAAATACCGTCTTCTTTCGCTTCAACGGCAGTCACTTTGGTTTCCAGCATCAGGTTAAATTTCTTGCTGATACGTTTGGTGAAGACCTTAACGATGTCTTTGTCGGCAGCCGGGATAACTTGGTCGAACATTTCAACCACGTCGATCTCTGAACCCAGCGCATGGTACACGGTACCCATTTCCAGACCGATGATACCGCCGCCCATAACCAGCAGACGCTTAGGAACGGTTTTCAGCTCCAGCGCATCGGTGGAATCCCACACGCGTGGATCTTCATGCGGAATGAATGGCAGTTCGATTGGGCGAGAGCCTGCCGCGATGATCGCGTTGTCGAAGTTGATCACGGTTTTGCCGTTTTCGCCTTCCACTTCCAGGGTGTTCGCACCGGTGAATTTACCCAGACCGTTTACCACTTTCACTTTACGGCCTTTGGCCATACCCGCCAGACCGCCGGTCAGCTGAGTGATAACTTTCTCTTTCCAGGTACGAATTTTGTCGATATCGGTTTTCGGCTCGCCGAAGACGATACCGTGTTCAGCCAGCGCTTTGGCTTCTTCGATAACTTTCGCTACGTGCAGCAGCGCTTTAGAAGGGATACAGCCGACGTTCAGACAAACACCGCCGAGGGTGCTGTAACGCTCTACGATGACGGTTTCCAGACCTAAATCCGCGGCGCGGAATGCTGCGGAGTAACCTGCCGGGCCTGCCCCAAGTACTACGACCTGAGTTTTGATTTCTGTGCTCATCATGACCTCTTAATTTATACCCGTCGTCCACCGGGTCGTTCTATCCGCCCGCAGTTTACAAAATTGTTAACAATTTTGAAACAACAAACGGCTCACGAATTGTCGCTTTCGCCAATAACCTCACAAACCCCATGAGATTATCAGAAAAAAGCCGGCCGACTGGCCGGCTTTTCGATTACATCACCAGGCGGCGAATGTCGCTCAGCATGTTGTTGATGATGGTGATGAAACGCGCACCATCAGCACCGTCGATCACGCGGTGGTCGAAGGACAGAGAGATTGGCATCATCAGACGCGGTACGAACTCTTTGCCATTCCACACCGGCTCCATCGCGGACTTGGACACACCGAGGATAGCCACTTCCGGCGCGTTCACAATCGGCGCGAAGTGGGTAGTACCCAGGCCGCCGATGCTGGAGATAGTGAAGCAGCCGCCCTGCATTTCGCCGGCAGTCAGCTTACCATCACGCGCTTTCTTGGAGATCACGGTCAGTTCACGGGACAGCTCGGTAATGCTCTTCTTGTTCACGTCTTTGAAGACCGGAACAACCAGACCATTTGGCGTATCAACCGCAACACCGATGTTGATGTATTTCTTCAGCGTCAGCTTCTGACCGTCTTCGGACAGGGAGCTGTTGAAGCGTGGCATCTGTTCCAGAGCCGCAGCAACCGCTTTCATGATGAAGACCACTGGGGTGAATTTCACGTCCAGTTTGCGCTTCTCGGCTTCGGCGTTCTGCTGTTTACGGAACGCTTCCAGATCGGTGATATCGGTCTTATCGAAGTGCGTAACGTGCGGGATCATCACCCAGTTACGGCTCAGGTTCGCACCAGAGATTTTCTGGATACGGCCCAGCTCCACTTCTTCGATTTCGCCGAACTTGCTGAAGTCCACTTTCGGCCATGGCAGCATGCCCGGGATACCGCCGCCAGCGGCTGCAGCTGGTGCAGCTTCGGCGCGTTTCACCGCGTCTTTCACATAGGTCTGAACGTCTTCGCGCAGGATACGACCCTTACGGCCGGTCCCTTTCACTTTCGCCAGGTTCACACCGAATTCGCGCGCCAGGCGACGAATCAGCGGGGTAGCGTGGACGTAAGCGTCGTTTTCAGCGAACTCAGATTTTTCTGCTTTAGCAGCAGGAGCAGCGGCTGGTTTAGCAGCCTGAGCCGGCGCAGCAGCAGGTGCTGGAGCAGCCGCGGTAGCCGGAGCTGCGGCAGGCGCAGCGCCTTCCACTTCGAAGACCATGATCAGAGAGCCGGTAGACACTTTGTCGCCGGTGCTGATTTTGATCTCTTTAACCGTACCCGCGAACGGCGCAGGGACTTCCATAGAAGCCTTGTCGCCTTCAACGGTGATCAGTGACTGTTCAGCGGCAACTTTGTCGCCCACTTTCACCATCACTTCGGTGACTTCAACTTCGTCACCGCCGATGTCCGGTACGTTAACGTCTTTCGCGCCGCCAGCAGCGGCTGGTGCTGCGGCTGGAGCCGGAGCAGCGGCCTGTGCAGGCGCGGCAGCGCCTTCTGCACCCGCCACTTCGAAGACCATAATCAGGGAGCCAGTAGACACTTTGTCACCGGTGTTGATCTTGATCTCTTTAACGGTACCGGCGAACGGCGCTGGCACTTCCATAGAGGCTTTGTCGCCTTCTACGGTGATCAGTGACTGCTCGGCCGCAACGGTGTCGCCCACTTTCACCAGGATTTCAGTGACTTCAACTTCGTCACCGCCGATGTCAGGCACGTTCACTTCTTTCGCGCTCGCGGCAGCGGCTGGAGCAGCGGCGGCCGGAGCGGCTTTCTTCTCTTCCTGCGCAGGTGCAGCAGCTGCTGCACCGTCGGCGGAATCGAAAATCATGATCAGTTTGCCAGTCTCGGTTTTATCGCCAACAGAGACTTTGATCTCTTTAACGATGCCAGCCTGAGGAGACGGGACTTCCATAGAGGCTTTGTCGCCTTCTACGGTGATCAGCGACTGTTCAGCTTCTACTTTGTCGCCAACTTTGACCAGGATCTCGGTGATTTCAACTTCATCAGCCCCGATGTCCGGTACATTGATTTCGATAGCCATTATTCTTTTACCTCTTACGCCAGACGCGGGTTAACTTTTTCTGCATCGATGTTGAATTTGGTGATTGCGTCTGCAACCACTTTCTTATCGATTTCGCCACGTTTAGCCAGTTCGCCCAGTGCTGCTACAACCACGTAAGAAGCATCAACTTCGAAGTGGTGACGCAGGTTTTCGCGGCTGTCAGAACGACCGAAGCCGTCAGTACCCAGAACGCGATAATCATCAGCTGGAACGTAAGTACGAACCTGCTCAGCGAACAGTTTCATATAGTCAGTAGACGCCACCGCTGGCGCGTCGTTCATCACCTGAGCGATGTACGGAACGCGTGGGGTTTCCATTGGGTGCAGCATGTTCCAGCGCTCACAATCCTGGCCATCACGCGCCAGCTCAGTGAAGGAGGTCACAGAGTACACATCGGAACCGACACCGTAGTCTTTCGCCAGGATCTGCGCTGCTTCACGTACGTGACGCAGGATAGAACCGGAGCCCAGCAGCTGAACTTTACCTTTGCTACCTTCAATGGTTTCGAGTTTGTAGATACCTTTACGGATACCTTCCTCGGCACCTGCTGGCATTGCCGGCATGTGGTAGTTTTCGTTCAGGGTGGTGATGTAGTAGTAAATGTTCTCTTGCGCTTCACCGTACATGCGCTGCAGACCGTCATGCATGATGACTGCCACTTCGTATGCGTAAGACGGGTCGTAAGAGATACAGTTAGGGATAGTCAGAGACTGAATGTGGCTGTGGCCATCTTCGTGCTGCAGACCTTCACCGTTCAGGGTCGTACGACCGGAAGTACCACCGATCAGGAAGCCGCGAGCCTGCTGGTCGCCTGCCTGCCAGCACAGGTCACCGATACGCTGGAACCCGAACATGGAGTAGTAAATGTAGAACGGGATCATCGGCAGGTTGTTGGTGCTGTAAGAAGTCGCAGCAGCCAGCCAGGATGCGCCTGCGCCCAGCTCGTTGATACCTTCCTGCAGGATCTGACCTTTCTCGTCTTCTTTGTAGTAGGCAACCTGCTCACGGTCCTGCGGGGTGTACTGCTGGCCGTTCGGGCTGTAGATACCGATCTGACGGAACAGACCTTCCATACCGAAAGTACGCGCTTCGTCGGCGATGATTGGAACCAGACGATCTTTGATCGACTTGTTCTTCAGCATCACGTTCAGGGCACGAACGAAAGCGATAGTGGTAGAGATCTCTTTGTTCTGCTCTTCCAGCAGCTGAGAGAAGTCTTCCAGCGCTGGCAGTTCCAGCTTCTCGGTGAAGTTTGGCTGACGAGCTGGCAGGTAGCCTTTCAGCGCCTGACGACGTTCGTGCAGGTACTTGTGCTCTTCAGACCCTTCCGGGAAGGTGATGTAAGACAGGTTTTCTACCTGCTCATCGGTCACTGGAACGTTGAAACGGTCGCGGATATAACGCACGCCGTCCATGTTCATTTTCTTAACCTGGTGAGCGATGTTTTTACCTTCTGCGGTATCACCCATGCCGTAACCTTTGATGGTATGGGCCAGGATTACAGTCGCTTTACCTTTGGTTTCACGCGCTTTTTTCAGTGCAGCGTAGACTTTCTTCGGATCGTGACCACCGCGGTTCAGAGCCCAGATCTGCTCATCAGTCCAGTCTGCAACCAGGGCTGCGGTTTCAGGGTATTTGCCGAAGAAGTGCTCACGAACGTAGGCACCGTCTTTGGATTTGAAGGTCTGGTAGTCACCGTCAACGGTTTCGTTCATCAGCTGGATCAGTTTACCGCTGGTGTCTTTACGCAGCAGCTCATCCCAACGACCGCCCCACATAACTTTGATCACGTTCCAGCCAGCACCCGCGAAGATGCCTTCCAGTTCGTTGATGATCTTGCCGTTGCCGGTTACCGGACCATCCAGACGCTGCAGGTTACAGTTGATGATGAAGCACAGGTTGTCCAGCTTCTCACGGGTAGCGATGGTGATCGCACCTTTAGATTCTGGCTCATCCATTTCGCCGTCGCCCAGGAAGGCGTAAACGGTCTGCTCAGAGGTGTCTTTCAGACCACGGTGTTCCAGATACTTCAGGAATTTAGCCTGGTAGATCGCACCGATTGGGCCCAGGCCCATAGATACGGTCGGGAACTGCCAGAATTCAGGCATCAGTTTAGGGTGCGGGTAAGAAGACAGACCTTTACCGTGAACTTCCTGACGGAAGTTGTTCATCTGCTCTTCAGTCAGACGACCTTCCAGGAAGGCACGTGCATAGATGCCCGGAGAGATGTGGCCCTGGAAGTACACCAGGTCGCCGCCGTCTTTCTCGTTCGCTGCACGGAAGAAGTGGTTGAAGCACACTTCGTAAACGGTCGCAGAAGACTGGAAGGACGCCATGTGGCCACCCAGCTCCAGGTCTTTCTTGGAGGCGCGCAGAACGGTCATGATGGCGTTCCAGCGGATTGCAGAACGGATACGACGTTCCAGATCCAGATTGCCCGGGTATTCCGGTTCGTCTTCGACGGCAATCGTGTTTACGTAGTTGCTAGCCCCTGCACCTGAAGCAACCTTCACACCGCCTTTGCGGGCTTCAGAAAGCAGCTGATCAATCAGATACTGAGCGCGCTCAACACCTTCTTCACGGATGACCGATTCGATCGCCTGTAGCCAGTCGCGAGTTTCGATCGGATCCACGTCATTTTGGAGACGTTCTGACATGGGGGTATTCCTTATCTATCTAATACGTTGATTTGTCTGGAACCTGTCCCATTGTGCTCATGGGCAAGAACACAATAAGACAGGTTCTGCGTTTAGTTGCCGCGCTCTAAAAGTACCTGGCGCTTAATCCTTTCGTTGCTGTATGCGGCGTAATGAACGTTCGCGTCGCGATTGTTCACGGCTGCGGTCCAGCAAGATTTCCTCAATGAAAGCCAGATGGCGGTGCGACGCTTCACGCGCCTGCTCCGGTTCCCCGGCCATTATCGCCTCGAATATTCGGGTGCGATGGTTGCTTACCAGTGGGAGCATCTCCCGACGGGCATACAACAATTCAAAATTCTGACGAACGTTCTGGGCCAGCATCGGCTCCATGCAGCGTAGCAGATGGAGGAGCACCACATTGTGTGCCGCTTCGGTGACGGCGATTTGATACTGGACGACGGCGCTGGACTCGGCGTCTAAATCGCCGGACTGCTGTGCCCGTTCAATGGCCTGATGCAGTTCGCGGATACGCACGCGATCTTCATCAGTGCTGCGAAGGGCGGCGTAATAGGCCGCAATCCCTTCAAGCGCGTGACGGGTCTCAAGCAGGTCAAACTGGGATTCTGGGTGGTCAGAGAGAAGTTCTACCAGCGGATCGCTGAAGCTCTGCCACAGGCTGTTTTGCACAAAGGTTCCGCCGCCCTGGCGACGAAGCAGCAAGCCCTTTGCTTCGAGACGTTGAATCGCCTCACGCAGAGAGGGACGTGAAACGTCGAACTGTTTTGCCAGCTCGCGTTCTGGTGGAAGTTTCTCACCCGGGCGCAGAGTCCCTTCGAGGATTAAAAACTCCAGCTGCTGCTCAATCACATCAGATAGTTTTGGTTGGCGAATTTTGCTGTAGGCCATATTCCCTGTCTTACGCCTTTTTGCCCGGAGTCAATTGGTCTTACCAATTTCTATTTCGTATCGCTAAAGTAACAAAGTATTCACCTTCTGTCCATATTGGTTTTGATTGAAATCAGTAAACCCTGCACATTTTAACAACCTTACAGAAATAACGTTTCAGAAATGTAACTTTGCACAAATGAGTTGATTACTCCTAAAGAGGGAGTTTTAACCATAATGAAACGAGGGTTTTTGCAATCTGAAGCGATTCAACAAGGCAAATAATGAAAATTCGCCCACTTACGGCGCATTTCTATTCTATAGGTTGGGTTAGGAACAACGAGCGGGCCGATTTACAAATGCTTTCTTTTTATTCAAGTCGTCATCACCCCTTCATAAAGCAGGTGCATTCGCAGGCGCTTACCACTATTCTTGCGCTTACGGAAGTCATCTCCGCTTTTTTCGGTCTCGTTAACCGTAAAGAAATAAATACAGAATATGGATTTTCATAATTACACACGCACAGCGTGAACATAACAACCACACACGAGGTTTCAAATGGAAGCTCAACAGCACGGCGATCAGCTAAAGCGCGGGCTTAAAAACCGCCATATTCAGCTCATCGCACTGGGCGGTGCGATAGGTACCGGCCTGTTTCTGGGCAGCGCATCCGTTATCCAGTCTGCCGGTCCGGGTATTATTTTGGGTTACGCGATTGCGGGTTTCATTGCTTTTCTGATCATGCGCCAGCTGGGCGAAATGGTCGTTGAAGAGCCGGTCGCAGGCTCCTTCAGCCACTTTGCCTATAAATACTGGGGCAGCTTTGCCGGTTTCGCCTCAGGCTGGAACTACTGGGTGCTGTACGTTCTGGTTGCCATGGCTGAGCTTACCGCCGTCGGAAAATACATTCAGTTCTGGTATCCCGAAATCCCAACCTGGGCTTCTGCTGCGGCCTTCTTTGTCATTATTAACGCCATTAACCTGACCAACGTTAAAGTGTTCGGTGAGATGGAGTTCTGGTTCGCCATCATCAAAGTCATTGCCGTGGTGGCGATGATTATCTTTGGCGGCTGGCTGCTGTTCAGCGGCAACGGCGGACCGCAGGCCACCGTGCGCAACCTCTGGGAACAGGGTGGCTTCCTGCCTCACGGCATGACCGGTCTGGTGATGATGATGGCCATCATTATGTTCTCCTTTGGCGGTCTGGAGCTGGTGGGTATCACCGCCGCTGAAGCCGACAACCCGGAGCAGAGCATTCCAAAAGCCACTAACCAGGTTATCTACCGTATTCTGATCTTCTATGTGGGCTCACTGGCCGTGCTGCTCTCCCTGCTGCCATGGACGCGCGTCACCGCTGACACCAGCCCGTTTGTGCTGATCTTCCACGAGCTGGGCGACACCTTTGTCGCCAACGCCCTGAACATCGTGGTGCTGACCGCAGCGCTCTCCGTATACAACAGCTGCGTATACTGCAACAGCCGTATGCTGTTCGGCCTTGCCCAACAGGGCAACGCGCCGAAGATGCTGCTTAACGTTGATAAACGCGGCGTACCGGTGAATACCATCATTGTTTCCGCCATCGTGACCGCCCTGTGCGTGCTCATTAACTACATGGCACCAGAATCGGCGTTTGGCCTGCTGATGGCGCTGGTGGTCTCTGCCCTGGTCATCAACTGGGCGATGATCAGCCTGGCACACATCAAATTCCGCCGCGCGAAACAGCAGCAGGGCGTCACCACGCGCTTCCCTGCCCTGCTCTATCCGCTGGGTAACTGGATCTGCCTGCTGTTTATGGCGGCCGTGCTGGTGATCATGCTGATCACGCCGGGTATGGCGATTTCCGTCTACCTGATCCCGGTCTGGATTGCGATCCTGGGCGTGGGCTATCTCTTCAGTCAGAAAAGCCGTAATGCCATGAAGGCGCACTAAGCCTCCCTCCGCGGTACCTGCTTTTACGGGTACCGCGCGTTGTTACCTCCCTCACACTTTCGCGCCCACAGCGCATTTATCCATATCACCGCCCTGATACTGCAACGCATATATCCCTTCGCCAGCGAATAATTCTCTCCATACCGTAAACCGGAGAGCTGTCGATGGATAACAACACACTGTCAGTAAAAGAAAAGATCGGCTATGGGATGGGCGACGCCGGATGCAACATTATCTTTGGCGCCATCATGCTGTTTGTTAACTATTTTTATACGGATATTTTTGGCCTCGCGCCTGCGCTGGTCGGCGTGCTGCTGCTGTCCGTCCGCGTAATTGACGCCGTAACGGACCCGATCATGGGCGCGATTGCCGACCGTACCCGCAGTAAATATGGCCGGTTTCGTCCATGGCTGCTGTGGATCGCCTTCCCCTACGCGCTGTTCAGCATCCTGATGTTCACCACGCCGGAGTGGAGCTATAACAGCAAAGTTATCTATGCGTTTGTCACCTACTTCCTGCTCTCTTTGACCTATACGGCAATCAACATCCCCTACTGCTCCTTAGGAGGGGTAATCACCAACGATCCAAAAGAACGCGTGGCCTGCCAGTCGTATCGCTTCGTGCTGGTCGGCATCGCCACGCTGCTGCTCTCATTAACGCTGCTGCCGATGGCCGACTGGTTTGGCGGGGACAACAAAGCCAAAGGCTACCAGATGGCGATGACCGTGCTGGCGCTGATTGGCACCTGCATGTTCCTGTTCTGCTTCGCCACCGTGCGCGAGCGCGTGCGCCCGGCGGTACAGACCAACGACGAGTTGAAAAACGATTTGAAAGACGTGTGGAAGAACGACCAGTGGGTACGCATTCTGCTGCTGACGCTCTGCAACGTCTGCCCGGGCTTTATCCGTATGGCGGCCACCATGTATTACGTCACCTGGGTGATGGGCCAGAGCACCCACTTCGCTACGCTGTTTATCAGCCTGGGCGTGGTCGGCATGATGCTCGGCAGCGTGCTGGCAAAAGTGCTGACCGACCGCTGGTGTAAGCTGAAAGTCTTCTTCTGGACCAACATCGTGCTGGCGATTTTCTCCTGCGCCTTCTACTTCTTCGACCCGAAAGCCACCGTCACCATTGTGGTGCTCTACGTCCTGCTGAACATCCTGCACCAGATCCCGTCTCCGCTGCACTGGTCGCTGATGGCCGACGTGGACGACTACGGCGAGTGGAAGACCGGGAAGCGCATCACGGGCATCAGCTTCTCCGGCAACATCTTCTTCCTGAAATTAGGGCTGGCGATTGCCGGTGCGATGGTCGGCTTCCTGCTCTCCTGGTACGGCTATGACGCGGGCGCAAAAGCGCAGAGCGCGGACGCCATCAACGGGATCGTCCTGCTGTTTACCGTCATTCCCGGCATTGGATACTTAATCACCGCGGGCGTAGTACGGCTGCTGAAGGTTGACCGTGAAACGATGAAACGCATTCAGGAAGACCTGGAAAAACGTCGCACCAATTACCGTGAACTGAGCGACTATCAGGAACTGAAAGCCGCAGAGACAAAATAAGGAGAGCCAAATGCATCAGTGGCCAAACCCGTTTATCGAACAACGCGCCGACCCGTACATTTTACACCATGAGGGGGAATACTATTTTATCGCCTCCGTGCCGCAGTACGACAGGCTGGCGATCCGCCGCGCAGCGTCGCTGGAAGGCTTACGCCATGCTGAAGAAGTTGTGGTCTGGCGCAAACCCGAGACCGGACCCATGAGCCAGCTGATCTGGGCGCCGGAACTGCACCACATTGACGGGAAGTGGTACATCTACTTTGCCGCGACGCACACCCAGGCGCTCGACGCGCTCGGGATGTTCCAGCACCGGATGTTCGCCATTGAATGTGCTGACGACGATCCGCTTACCGGCGCGTGGGTGGAAAAAGGGCAGATCAAAACGCCTTTCGACACCTTCGCCCTGGACGCCACCACCTTTGTGCATCAGGGAAAACGCTGGTATCTGTGGGCGCAAAAAGCGCCGGATATCACCGGGAACTCCAACCTTTACCTGTGCGAAATGGCGAACCCGTGGACGCTAAAAGGCGAGCCGGTGATGCTCAGCAAGCCGGAGTATGACTGGGAATGTCGCGGGTTCTGGGTTAACGAAGGCCCGGCGGTACTGATTCACGGCGATAAGCTGTTTATCAGCTATTCCGCCAGCGCCACCGACGAGAACTACTGTATGGGGCTACTGTGGATAGACCTGAATGCCGATCCGCAAAACCCGGCAAACTGGCACAAATCCCCGCGTCCAGTGTTCGTTACCAGCTATGAAAACCGCCAGTTCGGCCCGGGACACAACAGCTTTACGCAAACGCCGGAAGGGGAAGACGTGCTGGTGTATCACGCGCGTAACTACACCGAAATTGAGGGCGACCCGCTGTACGATCCGAACCGGCATACCCGCCTGAAGCTCGTCCGCTGGAATGAAAACGGGATGCCTGATTTCGGCATCCCGCCCGCGGATACGCTGTAGTCTTTGCGGCGCGCTGGCTTACACCAGCGTGCCGTAAATAGTCAGCAGCGCCACGATCACCACCACCACAAACGACGTTTTCTTCGCCATGGAGACAGCGGCTTTTGGTGTTTCAATCTTGTCGGTATGCGGCTCACGCGCCAGCGAGAACTGCGCCAGACGCGTTAACACCTGGTACTGCGACGTATGGCGATCGGCAAGAGACGCAAACCAAGCGGGCAGCGCTTTTTCACCGTGACCAATTAACGCGTACACCACGCCCACCAGACGCACCGGAAGCCAGTCGAGCACGTGCAGGATGGCATCGATGCCGGACAGCAAACGTTCATGCGGCGTCAGATAGCGGGCAAGCCAGGTCTGCCAGGCGCGCAGGAACGCATACCCCATCAGCAGTACCGGTCCCCACGGGCCGCCCACCACGAACCAGAACAGCGGTGCCAGGTAGTAGCGGAAGTTAATCCACAGCAGCGCGTTCTGCAGCTCGCGCAGAAATTCGCGCTCGTCGCAGTCCGGCGGCACGCCGTGGATCATCGTCAGCTCGCTCGCCATGGCATTGCGCGCATGGGCATCGTCACGGGAGGCGGCTTTCAGGTAGGCGTGATAGTGCAAACGCACCTTGCCCGCACCAATGCACAGCACCCCAAGCAGGATCCACACCACCAGCAGCGGTACGTTGAAAAAGAGTCCGTGCAGCGAGCGCAGGAGCAGGAACGTAATGACCATCACGCCCGCCATCATCAGCAGCGTGCGCAGCATGGAAAAGTGCTTAATCCGGCGGAAAAACACCTCCAGCCGGTGATCCAGATGCCAGTGCTCGCCGAGCTTGAACAGGCGTTCAGCGATGATAACCAGCAGCATGGTAAACAACGTCATGGTATCTCCTTATTCTGACGACGCGGTGAGCATGGCGCGAAACCGGGGCCAGTCAAAGGCCGGGCCGGGATCGGTTTTTCTCTCCGGGGCAATATCACTGTGCCCCGTGATATTGTCGGCGATAGCCGGGTAGAGTCCGATAAGCGTGCGGGTCACGGCCGCTAGCTGTTGATACTGTGAATCGGTATAAGGCGTCGTATCCGTGCCTTCCAGTTCGATCCCGATAGAAAAATCGTTGCACCGTTCGCGCCCGTGATACATCGACACCCCGGCATGCCAGGCGCGCTTATCAAAGGGAACATACTGAACCACTTCACCATCGCGACGAATCAGGCAGTGAGCCGATACGCGCAGATGCGCAATTTCAGCAAAAAAGGGATGAGCATCGGGATCAATCGTTCCCGTGAATAACGCATCGATCCACGGGCCGCCAAATTCACCCGGCGGGAGACTAATATTATGAACCACCAGCAGTGTGGGCTTTTCATCCTCCGGGCGGCAATCGTGGTGCGGCGAGGGCACATGCCGCGCATCCACCAGCCATCCGTTTTCTAACAACATGCTGGAACTCCTTCTGTATGGTGCAATGACTCGGTTCAGAGTAGCATGTTTCAATATTATGATTCGTTACCAATTTGGAGTTTTATCATGCCGCCTCGCCGCTACAACCCCGACCACCGACGTGAAGCGCTTCTGGAACGTATTAATATGGATATTCCGGCAAGCGTCTCCCATGCTTTGAAAGAAGATCTGGGCGGTGACGTTAATGCTGAAAAGGATATTACCGCACAATTATTGCCAAAAGAGACGCGCTCCCACGCGGTCATCATCACCCGTGAAGACGGTGTTTTTTGCGGCAAGCGTTGGGTTGAAGAGGTCTTTACTCAACTGGCAGGCGACGATGTGCAGGTAACATGGCACGTGGAAGACGGCGATGCAGTCAAGGCCAACCAGCCGCTGTTCGAACTGGACGGACCTTCCCGCGTCTTGCTGACCGGCGAACGTACCGCGCTCAATTTTGTACAAACGCTCTCTGGCGTTGCCAGCGAAGTGCGTCGCTACGTTGACCTGCTGGCCGGTACCCGCACTCAGCTGCTGGATACCCGCAAAACGCTGCCGGGCCTGCGCACCGCGCTGAAATATGCGGTGCTCTGCGGCGGGGGCGCAAACCATCGTCTGGGCCTGTCCGACGCCTTCCTGATTAAAGAGAACCACATTATTGCCTCTGGCTCCGTGCGTCAGGCGGTGGAGAAAGCCTTCTGGCTGCACCCGGATGTGCCGGTTGAAGTGGAAGTGGAAAACCTGGACGAGCTGGAGCAGGCGATTAAGGCCGGGGCCGATATCATCATGCTCGATAACTTCGAAACAGAGCAGATGCGCGAGGCGGTAAAACTGACAAACGGCCGGGCTCAGCTTGAAGTATCCGGGAACGTCACTTTCGAAACGATCCGTGAATTCGCCGAAACCGGCGTGGATTACATCTCCGTCGGTGCGCTAACCAAACACGTTCGCGCTCTCGACCTCTCAATGCGCTTTAAATAACGCATTCTCCCCTCTCCACCCGGAGAGGGGAATTTCTGCCCCGCTCGCAGATCCGCTGTTCTTCCCTGCAATACTGAATAAATTCTCTGAAGCCCCCTTCCCGTTCCCTTTTTTGCCCCTCGTTTCTGTTCTTTCCCGCTGACAAAGTAGCGCCACTTTGCATAAGGAGCAGATATGGACAGACAACAAGGCTTCACACTCATTGAGCTGATGGTGGTCATTGGCATTATTGCGATTCTGAGCGCCATCGGCGTCCCCGCCTATCAGAATTACCTGCGCAAGGCGGCGCTGACCGATATGCTGCAAACCTTCGTTCCCTACCGCACCGCCATCGAGCTTTGCGCGCTGGATCACGGTGGTGTGGAAAGCTGCGATGCCGGCAGCAACGGCATCCCTTCCCCCACCACGACACGCTACGTTTCAGGAATGAGCGTAGCGAAAGGGGTCGTGACCTTAACAGGACAGGAGAGTCTTAACGGGCTGACGGTAACCATGACGCCACGGTGGAGCGACGGCAACGGTATGACGGGCTGGACGCGTGACTGCAGCATCAGTGCTGACAGCGCCCTGAAGCAGGCCTGCGAAGACGTTTTCCGCTTCGACAATAACTGAGGAGCGGAAAATGAATACCGATCAACTCGTGGCGCTTTGCCTGCGCCATCACGCTCTGCTGCTCAACAGCGACAGTGACATGGTCAGCATCGCCGTTGTAGGCAACCCCGCGGCTGAACTGATGGAGGCGCTGCGTTTCGCCACCCAGAAACGAATTGATATTGAGTGCTGGAGCGCTGAGCGCATGGAAAAACAGCGACAGCTAACGTCACAATCCCATCTGCCCGTTGTTTCGCTAACGCACTCAACGGTAGATATCCTCAACCACACGCTGCAGCAGGCAATCAACCAGCGCGCCTCTGATATTCATATCGAACCGATGGAGCACGCGTGCCAGATCCGTTTACGCATCGACGGGGTTCTTTGCCCCCAGCCTCCGCTTTCCGCCTCGCTGGCAAGCCAGTTCAGCGCGCGTTTAAAAGTGCTGGGTAACCTGGATATTGCAGAGCGTCGTTTGCCACAGGACGGTCAGTTTACGATTGAGCTGGCGAACGCGCCGGTCTCGTTTCGGATCGCGACGCTTCCCTGCAGCGGCGGCGAGAAAATTGTGCTGCGTCTCCTGCATCAGGTTCAGCAGGCCCTTGAGCCAAAAGCGCTTGGCATGAGTGCTGAACAACTGGCCTGTTTTAATGAGGCCCTCCACCAGCCGCAGGGGCTAATTCTGGTTACCGGCCCTACCGGCAGCGGCAAAACCGTGACGCTGTATAGCGCGCTGCAGGCGCGTAACATCCCTGACGTCAACATCTGTAGCGTGGAGGATCCCATTGAAATCCCCCTTACGGGATTAAACCAGACGCAGATTAATCCCCGGGCGGGTTTAACATTCCAGAGCGTGCTGCGGGCGCTGCTACGCCAGGATCCAGACATCATTATGGTCGGCGAAATTCGTGACGGTGAAACGGCAGGGATTGCCATTAATGCTGCCCAGACCGGGCACCTGGTGCTATCAACGCTGCACACCAACTCGACGACGGAAGCCCTGACTCGCCTGGAGCAGATGGGCGTGGCGCGCTGGATGATATCTTCCGCGCTGTCGATGGTGATTGCCCAGCGGCTGGTCCGGCGTCTGTGCCCGCACTGTCGCCGGGAAGCCAGCGAGCATGCTGAATTACCGCGCGCCGTATGGTCCAGACCGCTTCCACGCTGGCAGCCCATCGGCTGTGAGCGTTGTTATCACGGTTTTTATGGCCGTGTGGCCATTTTTGAAGTACTCACGATCGACAATGCCCTGCGGCAGGCCATTGCCAGCGGGGCGGGAACAGAAGTGATAGAGGCGAGCGCCCGGCAGGCGGGAATGATTTCTCTTTTCGAGCACGGCTGCATGGCCGTCGAACAGGGGATGACCACGATCGAAGAGCTGGTGCGCATCCTGGGCATGCCGGATGGCTGCTAATCAGCTCTGGCGCTGGCGAGCGCTCACCCAGGAAGGAGAACCCCGAAGCGGGACTCTCTGGGCCACAGACCGCAATGCCGCCTTCACCAGGCTGATGCACAGCGGCCTCCATCCTCTGACGCTGACCCGATGCGCTCAGAGACACCGCTGGCGGCCACACCACTGCTACGAGATGTTTCGCCAGCTCGCAACGCTTCTGCAGGCCGGGCTGACATTGTCCCACAGCCTGCAGATGCTGGCAGAACAACATCCGTTAAAACCGTGGCAGGCGCTGCTGCAAAGCATTGCCGATGAGCTTAGTGAGGGAGCCCCCTTTTCTGAGTCGCTAAAAAAGTGGCCAGCCGTTTTTAGCCCACTGCATGTCTCGATGGTGAAAACCGGTGAACTCACAGGGAAGCTGGAGGAGTGCTGTCGCCAGCTCGCGCAGCAGCAAAAAGCGCAGCAGCAGCTCAGTGCGAAAGTGAAAAAGGCGCTGCGCTACCCGGCGATCGTCCTGACCCTGGCCGTACTCGTGGTGCTGGCGATGGTCATCCTGGTCTTGCCCGAGTTTGCCGCGATCTACAAAACGTTTAACACTCCGCTTCCGCTGCTGACGCAAATGGTCATGGGGATGGCCGCATTTATGCGGTCATATGCCCTTGCGTTGTTCGCCGCGTTACTCGCGCCCTTAGCCACCGCCTGGACTCTGCGGCAGAACCCTCGCTGGCAGCGCATCCTGATGCTAACTCCCGTGTTGGGCGCACTGGCAAAAGGTCAAAAACTGGGACATATCTTTACCGTGCTGTCACTCACGCAACAGGCGGGCATCCCCTTTTTACAGGGCCTGGCGAGTGCAGAGGAAACTGTTGAGAGCCGGTACTGGCAGGGAATACTTCGCGGCGTGCGAGAGGACATTGAAAAAGGCCTCCCCGTCTGCTCATCCTTTCAGAAAGCGGCCATCTTTACCCCGCTGTGCATTCAGCTTTTACGAACCGGCGAAATGTCAGGTGCGCTGGACATCATGCTGGCAAACCTCGCCCGACATCACACGGAACAGACCTTTCAACGGGCAGATAGCCTGGCGGCACTTCTCGAGCCAGTGCTTCTGATTGTGACGGGGGTCATTATCGGCACGCTGGTGATGGCCATGTACCTGCCGATATTCCACCTGGGAGATGCGATGAGCGCGGGATAGTAAAATAGGGCTGGCGCACGAGCATGCGCCAGCGAAAACCATTACAGGCTATTGAATACGCGGTTTTCCTGTTCCTGAACGCGAATAAACGTTGTACGTTTTGTCAGCTCTTTCAGGCGGGATGCCCCAACGTAGGTGCAGGCCGAGCGCAGGCCGCCAAGGATATCGCGCGCGGTGTATTCAACCGGGCCGCGCAGAGGCAGCTTCACTGTTTTACCTTCTGCCGCACGGTATTTTGCCACGCCACCGACGTGACGGGTCATCGCGGATTCAGAGCTCATGCCGTAGAACAGCATAAATTTCTCGCCGTTCTCTTCAACCACGGTACCACCGCTCTCTTCGTGACCTGCCAGCATACCGCCGAGCATCACGAAGTCCGCACCGCCACCAAAGGCTTTCGCAACATCACCCGGCATGGTGCAACCGCCGTCGCTGATGATCTGGCCGCCGAGCCCGTGCGCCGCGTCGGCACATTCAATGACGGCGGAGAGCTGCGGATAACCGACGCCGGTTTTGACGCGTGTGGTGCATACGGAGCCCGGGCCAATACCTACTTTCACGATATCTGCACCGGAGAGGATCAGCTCTTCACACATTTCACCGGTCACCACGTTGCCCGCGATGATGGTTTTCGTCGGCCAGGCCTCACGCGCCTTGCTGACGAACTGCACGAAGTGCTCGGAGTAACCATTCGCCACATCAATACAAACGAAGTTCAGCGCCGGGTTAGCATTCAGGATCTGTTTGGTCTTCTCGAAATCCGCATCGGAGGTACCGGTAGAGACCATCACATGCTTCACCACGTCAGCAGACGCGGACGCAACGAACGCATTCCACTCTTCAGGGCTGTAATGTTTGTGCACGGCGGTGAGAATGTCGAACTGTGCCAGGGCGGTTGCCATCTCAAAGGTTCCCACAGTATCCATGTTGGCAGCGATGATCGGCACGCCAGACCAGGTCTGACCGGAATGCTTAAAGGTGAATTGACGTTCGAGTTCAACGTCTGAGCGACTTTTCAGTGTAGAGCGTTTAGGGCGGATAAGAACGTCTTTGAAACCTAACTTCAGATCTTCTTCGATACGCATGTGCGGATTCCTGGGGTTAGAGGCAAATATGTTAAAAGCACAACTCCAGTGACGTTATCATACGCACTAATACCTGCTCCGCAAGACTGCGAAATTCTCTTTTTTTACGCTACAATCCTATAAATTTACCTGGTAAAAAGCCGGTAAACGGGGCTAAACAGTGGCTGGCGCACGTAAGAATTTTAATCAACTGATTTTAAAAATGAATAATTCCCAGGATTTGATTTAATGGGGTATATCGTCGCATTAACCGGCGGCATCGGTAGTGGCAAAAGTACCGTTGCTGACGCTTTCTCTCGTTTGGGTGTCACGATTATCGATGCCGATATCATTGCCCGCCAGGTGGTAGAGCCCAATACACCCGCGCTAAAGGCCATCGCAGAACATTTTGGTCAGGCCATCATCAATGCCGATGGCACACTGAATCGCCGTCAGCTTCGTGAATGCATTTTTTCCGATTCCGCGGAAAAAGCCTGGCTTAATAGCCTTCTCCACCCCATCATCCACCTGGAAACTCAGCGTCAGATCGCCGCGGCCCGCTCGCCCTATGTCTTATGGGTGGTTCCGCTACTGGTTGAAAATCAGCTGCAGAAGAAAGCCGATCGGGTGCTGGTGATTGATGTCTCTCCCGAAACGCAAATCCAGAGAACCATGACGCGCGACCATGTCTCGCGGGAGCATGCTGAACACATTCTTGCCGCTCAGGCTACGCGCGCTCAGCGCCTTGCCGTGGCGGATGATGTCATTGATAATAACGGCGCACCAGATGCCATTGCATCGGATGTTGCCCGTCTGCACGCGCAGTATCTGACGTTTGCCGCGCAGGCCGTTGCACAGGAAAAACCATAATGTCGACACACATCCTTTTTGAGCATCCGCTCAACGAAAAAATGCGCACCTGGCTGCGCATCGAATTCCTCATTCAGCAGCTTTCACAACATCTGCCGGTTAACGATCACGCTACGGCGCTGCACTTCTTCCGCAACGTAGGCGATCTGCTGGATGTGATTGAACGCGGCGATGTCCGCACAGAATTACTCAAAGAGCTGGAGCGCCAGCAGCGTAAATTACAGGCATGGGCTGAGGTTCCGGGGGTGGATGTAAGCCGTATCGATTCCCTTCGTCAGCAGCTTAAAACCAGCAGCAGCATCCTGATGGCCGCGCCGCGCGTCGGGCAGTTTTTGCGTGAAGACCGCCTGATTGGCCTGGTCCGCCAGCGTCTGAGCATCCCTGGCGGCTGCTGTAGCTTCGACCTGCCGACGCTGCATATGTGGCTACATATGCCACAGGCGCAGCGTGACGCGCAGGTGAACAGCTGGCTGGCAAGCCTGGAGCCGATGCACCAGACGCTGTCGCTGATCCTCGATCTGATTCGTAACTCTGCACCGTTCCGCAAGCAAACCAGCCTGAATGGTTTCTTCCAGGATAACGGTGATGATGCCGATCTTCTGCGTCTCAATCTGTCTCTTGGCGAACAGCTTTACCCACAGATTTCCGGGCATAAGAGCCGCTTTGCGATTCGCTTTATGCCGCTGGACAGTGAAAATGGCACCGTGCCGGAACGTCTCGATTTTGAACTGGCCTGTTGTTAAGGAGTGCCGATGTCTGATGTCACCACCGTAAACTGCCCTACCTGTGGCAAAACCGTTGTCTGGGGCGAAGTGAGTCCGTTCCGCCCATTCTGCTGCAAACGCTGCCAGCTTATTGACCTGGGCGAATGGGCGGCGGAAGAGAAACGCATTCCGAGTAAAGGCGATCTCTCCGACAGCGACGACTGGAGTGAAACCCAGCAGTAATCTGTAAAGCCTGCTGGCGCGTCGCTCAGCAGGCCTACGGTTGTGCGACTAACCGCAGGATCACAGGTTCATTAGCTGGCGGGAATTTTTCGGCATCACTTGCCTGAAGCGCCACCCAGTTACCCGGCTGCCCCTCTTTTCCCCAGGGTTCACCTTCCCAGTTTTCCACTAGCCAGAACCACAGCGTGATGTGCCTGTCCGGAAACTGGTACTCAAGCTTATCAAACAGCGTAGCGCCAAGCGGAGTGATCCCCACCTCTTCCTGAAGTTCCCGAACCAGCGCCTCTTCCGGTGTTTCACCTGACTCGATTTTACCGCCCGGAAACTCCCACTTGTTCGCCATATGGGCGTCGGCAGCACGCTGGGTGATGAAGATTTGGTTTTGCGGGTTGCGAATAATCCCGACGGCAATTTGCAGTATTTTCATATTGTTACTTCCATAAAAAAGGCGCAGATGTCTGCGCCTTTTTGTTTTTTATGAACTTAGCTCAGACGGCCGTGGCACGCCTTGTACTTTTTACCGGAACCACACGGGCACGGATCGTTACGACCCACTTTACGATCGCCGGTCTGCGCGGCGATCGCCGCTGCGGCTTCGCTGTCGTCGGTCTGATGACTCAGCTGTTGCATTTGTGCCAGACGCTCGGCTTCTTCACGACGCTGCTGCTCCATCGCTTCCACTTCTTCCGGCATACGCACCTGAACCTTGCTCAGGGTGCTGATCACTTCGTACTTCAGTGACTCCAGCATAGACGCAAACATGGAGAAGGATTCACGCTTGTATTCCTGCTTCGGATCTTTCTGCGCATAGCCACGCAGGTGGATACCCTGACGCAGGTAGTCCATCGCCGCCAGGTGCTCTTTCCACAGGGAGTCCAGAGTCTGCAGCATCACGCCTTTTTCGAAGTGACGCATCATTTCAGCGCCAACAACCTCTTCCTTACGCTTGTAAACGTCCAGCGCGGTTTCAAAGATACGTTCACGCAGGGTCTCTTCGTGCAGCTCAGGCTCTTTGTCCAGCCACTCTTTGATTGGCAGTTCGAGGTCAAAGTCATTTTTCAGACGTTCCTGCAGGCCTTCAATATCCCACATCTCTTCCAGAGACTGCGGTGGAATATGCGCGTCGATGGTGGCTTTGAACACATCTTCACGAATGCTGTTGATGGTTTCGCTCACATCGGACACGTCCAGCAGTTCGTTACGCTGGGTGTAGATCGCACGGCGCTGATCGTTAGCCACGTCATCATATTCCAGCAGCTGCTTACGAATATCGAAGTTACGGCTTTCCACTTTGCGCTGTGCGTTAGCGATCGCTTTGGTGACCCACGGGTGCTCAATAGCTTCGCCAGGTTTCATCCCCAGCTTACGCATCATGCCGGACACGCGGTCGGAGGCAAAAATACGCATCAGCGCATCTTCCATAGACAGGTAGAACCGGGATGAACCGGCATCACCCTGACGACCCGCACGACCACGCAGCTGGTTATCGATACGACGGGATTCATGACGTTCTGTACCGATGATGTGCAGACCGCCGGACGCCAGAACGGCGTCATGACGAACCTGCCAGTCGGCTTTGATCTGGGCAATCTGTTCTGGCGTTGGGTTTTCCAGCTCCGCCACTTCAGCCTGCCAGCTACCGCCCAGCATAATGTCGGTACCACGACCCGCCATGTTGGTGGCGATGGTTACGGCAGCCGGATAACCCGCCTGCGCAACGATGTCCGCTTCTTTGGCGTGGAATTTGGCGTTAAGAACGTTGTGTTGGATACCCGCTTTCGTCAGCTCATGCGAAACCACTTCGGATTTCTCGATGGAGATGGTCCCCACCAGAACCGGCTGGCCATTGGCAGTACGGTCGCGAATATCTTCGATGATCGCCTGAATTTTTTCCGCTTCGGTCATGTACACCAGGTCCGGCATATCCTTACGGATCATCGGACGGTTGGTTGGAACGACCACGGTATCCAGCTTGTAGATAGAGCTGAATTCAAACGCTTCGGTATCGGCAGTACCGGTCATCCCCGCCAGCTTCTCGTACAGACGGAAGTAGTTCTGGAAGGTGATAGACGCCAGCGTCTGGTTTTCATTCTGAATATCCACGCCTTCTTTGGCTTCCACAGCCTGGTGCAGACCGTCAGACCAGCGACGTCCCTGCATGGTACGGCCGGTGTGCTCATCGACGATGATCACTTCGCCGTCTTTTACGATGTAGTCGACGTCGCGGGTGAACAGCGCGTGGGCACGCAGCGCGGCGGTCACGTGGTGCATCAGCATAATGTTGCTCGGGGAGTACAGAGACTCGCCCTCTTCCATAATGCCTTCAGCGACCAGCAGCTCTTCAATTTTCACCAGACCACGTTCGGTCAGGTTCACCTGGCGCGCTTTTTCATCAACGGAGAAGTGGCCTTCACCCTGGAAGGTATCCGAGTCCTCTTTCTCCTGACGCAGCAGGTGTGGAATGATTTTGTCGACCTTACGGTACATCTCGGAGCTGTCTTCAGCCGGGCCGGAGATGATAAGCGGAGTACGCGCTTCATCGATCAGGATGGAGTCCACCTCATCCACCAGCGCATAGTGCAGTTTACGCTGTACGCGTTCTTCCGGGCTGAACGCCATGTTGTCACGCAGGTAGTCGAAGCCGTATTCGTTGTTGGTGCCGTAGGTGATGTCCGCGTTATACGCTTCACGCTTGGCTGGCGCAGGCAGGCCGGACATGTTGATGCCGACGGTCATACCGAGGAATTCGAACAGTGGACGGTTGTTTTCGGCGTCACGCTGCGCCAGATAGTCGTTGACGGTTACCACGTGAACGCCTTTACCGGTCAGCGCGTTCAGGTAAGCCGGCAGCGTTGCGGTCAGGGTTTTACCTTCACCGGTACGCATTTCCGCGATGCAGCGCTCGTTAAGCACCATACCGCCCAGCAGCTGAACGTCGAAGTGACGCATGCCGAATACGCGCTTACTCGCTTCACGCACAACAGCAAACGCTTCTGGGATCAGGCTTTCTAAGGTTTCGCCTTTTTCCAGACGCGCACGGAATTCCGCCGTTTTCGCTTTCAGCTCATCATCAGAGAGCTTCTCCATCGCCGGTTCCATACCGTTGATGACGGCAACAGCTTTGCGCATAC
Organism: Enterobacter sp. NFIX59; assembly: GCF_900113755.1. NCBI lineage: Bacteria > Pseudomonadati > Pseudomonadota > Gammaproteobacteria > Enterobacterales > Enterobacteriaceae > Enterobacter > Enterobacter sp. NFIX59. Next base: position 119,769 of record NZ_FOQN01000003.1, read on the forward strand.
GGCGCAGGGTACGATCGTTACGACTACCAAAAACTTTAGTTAACAATTTGATTAGCATAATAAATTCTCAAACGCCCCATCGTGGGCAGATAAATTAAGGTATTGAAAAAGTTAATTTAGCTGAGGCGTTGCGGCCCGGCACGAATGCCGTGAGTCTGGCTAATCCAGGTTGAAACAGAGAATGAGACAGGCGGAACGAGCGCGAGCTGCGTCGTCTGGCGAACCATAACCGGCGGCTGGCTGTCCTGCGTGAGCAGCGCGTTGAGCGTGTCCAGCAGCGCAAGATGCTGTGCCTGCACCGGAAGCGTCTCTTCCGCAACAGGCATGGCCTGTGGTGCCATCGCGAAGGAGAGATGACGGATAACCGTGCGGATAGCGTGCTGGTGCCAGTAATCAACGGAGAAATTCGGGCGGCGGCTGGCTTCAAGCCACGCGAGGTTTGTAAAGTTAACCCGCGTGTTGAGATCGTGTTTGGTGGTAGAGGTTTTCGCGGGCGTCGCCGCTTCTGCACTGTTGCTGAGCGCAGGCAAGCCGAAACTCGCCGCGACCATCCCTAATAAGAGATGCGGCCAGAAGTAACGTCTGCCAAATTGTCGCCAGCGCGTCAGTATTCCGCTCACCTGCTCCACCCAATAAGCCAGCCTTGCAGAGGCTGAGTTCAGTTATTCTTTTTAGCGCCCAGATAGTACCACTAAAGCTAATGTACATCAGCAGGAATGAGGTGCCGCCGCGGGGAAAAACGGTCAAGAATGCAGCTAACGCACACATTTTCTGCGTAAGACAAACGAGAGATAACGCCGGGGCAAACGAAGAAGGGTAAAAATAAAAACGACTGGTCTTCCTGGTCGGAGAGAGTACCAGGTTAACCAGTCGATTTTTTTACGAAACGGTTTGAACCGTTACGCCAGAACCATGCTTGGTGCTTTGAAAGCCAGCGGCAGTTCAGCTTCGTCTTCGAAGGTCACATATTCCCAGGCTTCCTGTTTTGCCAGGACGGCCTGCAACAGTTTGTTGTTCAGCGCATGACCGGATTTGAACGCGGTAAATGCACCAATGATGTTGTGACCACACATGAACAGGTCGCCGATAGCATCCAGCATTTTGTGACGAACGAATTCATCTTCGAAACGCAGGCCGTCTTCGTTCAGTACGCGATAATCGTCAACAACGATGGCACAATCGAAGCTGCCGCCCAGGCACAGGCCGCGGGACTGCAGATATTCGATATCACGCATGAAGCCAAATGTACGGGCTCGGCTGATCTGGCGCATAAACGCATCAGCAGAGAAGTTCATCGCATAGCGTTGGGTGCTGGAGTCAATCGCCGGATGGTTAAAGTCGATGGTAAAGTCCAACGAGAAACCATTGTACGGTTTGAATTCAGCCCACTTGTCGCCATCTTCGACGCGAACGGTCTCTTTGATGCGTACAAATTTCTTCGCGCAGTTCAGTTCTTCGATGCCGGCATCCAGCAACAGATAGACGAACGGTGCAGCACTGCCATCCATAATCGGGATTTCTGGCGCATCGACTTCAACAATAATGTTGTCGATACCCAGACCCGCCAGGGCGGCGTTCAGGTGCTCTACGGTAGAAATCCGCACGTCATGCTCGTTCACCAGACAAGTACAGAGCATAGTATCACGCACAGATTTGGCATCGGCCGGAAAATCTACCGGTGGATTCAAGTCGGTGCGACGATAGATGACCCCGGTATTGGCCGGCGCAGGGCGTAACGTCAGCGTGACTTTCTTGCCGGTATGTAAACCGACACCAGTCGCCTGAACGATACGTTTAAGTGTCCTTTGTTTGATCATCGTATAATCTCGCCAAATTAACTATCCAACCGAGAGTGTATATCACTAACGGTGGGCCAGTTTAGCACAAAGAGCGCAAATCCCCTAATTCCAGCCAATTCTTAGTCAGCTTGCTTACGCAGGAACGCCGGGATATCCAGATAATCTGGCTCTTTCGCCGTTTGCGGCGTTGGGTCATTCACCACTTTCGCGGCCGGTTTCTGCTCCTGAGTCAGAGGAGACATACCGTGCTGCTGGTAACGATCCATTACCGGTTGCTGAGTCTGCTTGTTGGTCACTAAGGTGATCTCAGGACGTTTGTCCATACCGATACCGGTCGCAACAACGGTAACACGCAGCTCGTCGTTCATTTCAGGGTCAAGGGAAGTACCGATTACCACGGTAGCGTTGTCAGAGGCGAACGCACGGATAGTGTTACCCACGGTTTCGAACTCATCCAGACGCAGGTCGAAGCCAGCGGTAATGTTGACCAGCACGCCGCGCGCACCAGACAGATCGATATCTTCCAGCAGTGGAGAAGAGATAGCCATTTCAGCCGCTTCTTCTGCACGGTCTTCACCGCTCGCCACGCCAGAGCCCATCATCGCGTAGCCCATTTCGGACATCACGGTGCGAACGTCTGCAAAGTCAACGTTCATCAGGCCAGGACGGGTAATCAGTTCAGCGATACCCTGAACCGCACCTTTCAGCACGTCGTTTGCTGCACCGAATGCGTCCAGCAGGGAGATACCGCGACCCAGAACTTTCAACAGTTTATCGTTCGGGATGGTGATCAGCGAGTCCACATGCTTGGACAGCTCGGTGATCCCCTGCTCCGCGAAAGCCATACGCTTCTTGCCTTCAAAGTTGAAAGGCTTGGTCACGACAGCAACGGTCAGGATACCTAAATCTTTTGCCACTTCAGCCACAACAGGTGCTGCGCCGGTACCGGTACCGCCACCCATACCTGCTGCGATGAAGACCATGTCCGCACCTTCCAGTGCAGCGCGCAGGGCTTCACGATCTTCTTCAGCCGCATTGCGACCCACTTCCGGGTTAGCCCCTGCTCCCAGCCCTTTGGTGATACCACCGCCGATCTGGATAGTCTGGCCTACAGCCGTTTTACGCAGTGCCTGTGCATCGGTGTTAACTGCGAAGAACTCAACACCCTCAATGCGTTCACGCACCATATGCTCTACGGCGTTACCGCCGCCGCCACCGACGCCGATGACTTTAATCACCGCGTCGTTGGTCAGTTCCATAGGTTCAAACATAATTTCTCTCTCCGTTGTGCCTGTCGCCCGAGACCGCTAATTCTCTCCGGTCTCTTAAAAAAATTAAAACTCTTTTCGCAACCAGTTGTTCAGTCGTTTGACCCACGACCCCACTGAGACGCGTTTTTCCACTTCTGCTTCACCACTGAGATGAGATTCCTTCCCGTAGTGGAGCAGGCCCACAGCCGTTGAATAATACGGCTCCTGAGCATAATCCGTTAAACCGGTGATATTCAGCGGCGCACCAATACGCACCTGCGTATGGAACACGCGCTGAGCACAGGCCGCAAGACCTTCAATTTGCGCTGCACCGCCGGTTAATACAATCCCCGCAGCAAGATGATGTTTAACGCCCTGCTGACGAAGCTGTTCCTGTAACTGTAAAATCTCTTCGTTGACCAGGTTGAGCAGCTCGGTATAGCGCGGCTCAATCACCTCTGCCAACGTCTGGCGCTGCAGGCTACGCGGTGGACGACCACCAACGCTCGGCACTTCAACGCTCTCATCTTTGCCAACAATAGACCCCAGCGCACAGCCGTGGCGCACTTTAATCGCTTCTGCATCGCTCGGCGGCGTACCAAAAGCGTAAGCAATATCGCTGGTCACGACGTTCCCTGCGTACGGGATCACTTTGGTGTGGCGCAACGCACCGCCGGTATATACGGCGATATCCATTGTACCACCACCAATATCGACCACACAGACACCCAGTTCACGTTCATCTTCGGTCAGCACGGAATAACTTGCCGCCAGACCCGCGAAAATAAGTTGGTCAACTTTCAGGCCACAACGTTCAACGGCTTTTACAATGTTCTTCGCCATATCGTTGTGACATGTGATCAGGTGCACTTTTGCCTGCATACGTACGCCAGAAAGACCGACCGGGTTCTTGATCCCTTCCTGGTAGTCAATCGCATATTCCTGCGGGATGACATGCAGCACGCGATGCTCATCGCGGACGCGCACGGACTTCGCCGTGTGCACGACGTTTTCAACGTCTTCCTGCGTCACTTCTTCTTCGGAAATCGGCACCATACCGATTTCGTTCTGGCAGCTAATGTGCTTACCAGAAAGGGCCAGATAGACAGAAGAAATCTGGCAATCTGCCATCAATTCAGCCTGATCGATGGCGCGCTGAACGCATTTCACCACCGATTCAAGATCGTTTACCCCACCTTTATCCATACCACGGGACGGGCAACTGCCTACGCCAATGATATTGACCATACCGTCGGGCAGAACTTCCCCTACTAAAGCGGCAACCTTCGCGGTGCCAATCTCCAGTCCAACTACCAGTTTTCTGTCCGTCGCCTTGATCATTGTTGTTCTGCCTGTACCTGTGCCTGATTCTGTTGCTGATTAGGTTCCTCGACCGGAGCCGGTACCCAACCGACTGCTGCGCCTGAGTCATAGCGCAAATCAACGTAGCTTATCCGTTTGCCGTCAGTCTGTGCTTGCTGCTGTAAAACCGGGTAAAGTTCGACAAAACGCGCCAGACGCTTCATTGTGTCTCCGCGTCCCAGGTTGAGCTTAATGCCGTTCGTTAACGTCAGCTGCCAGGAACGGCGCGCCGTCATGGCAGCATCTTTTAACGTAAACCTGTCCTTCGCCAGCACCTGACCCATCTCGCGAAAACCCTGTAACACTTCGTTTTCGCTGCCTTCAGGGCCATACAACATCGGTAAATTTTGCTTGTTGACACGATCGGTCGGGACGCTGAAGGAATTTCCGTCTACGTCAACCATGTGCTGATCATTCCAACGCGCAATGGGCACATATTCAACCAGATGAATCTTCAATTCATCAGGCCATTGCTTTCTTACGCTCGCCTGTTTTATCCATGGCAGACGTTCTATCTGGCTCTGGATAATATTGACGTCCTGCGTCATAAAGGTGCCAGGCGAGCCCAGCGCCAGTATTGACTGACGAATATCGTCGTTACGCGTGTAGTGGCGCTCGCCGGTGACCACCAGCTTAGAGAGCGGCAACCGCTGCGCATCTTCCATCCAGCCCAGGACCATCCAGCCGCTGATAAACACAGTGCACAACACCCCGAGCAGGAAAATGATGCCTGCAAGACGCGTTCCATTACTGCGGCGTGAAGAGGTGTATTCGTCCTCGTCATCGCGGTTGCGCGTGTTCAATGCAGCCTGAGACATATCAGCCCGCCTGGTCCAGAATGCGTACGACTAACTGCGAGAAACTCATCCCCGCCTGACGCGCAGCCATCGGCACAAGGCTGTGACTGGTCATTCCCGGAGAGGTATTGGCTTCCAGCAAATAAAATTGCCCATCACTGTCCTGCATCACGTCGATGCGTCCCCAGCCTCGGCAACCCAGAACATGCCAGGCTTTAAGCACCAGGGACTGTAAATCTGCTTCACGCTCGGCTTCAAGACCACAAGGGCAGAAATATTGCGTCTCATCAGAGAGATACTTCGCCTCATAATCATAGAAGACTCCAGCGGGTTGGATGCGGATTGACGGTAAAATTTCTTCGCCAAGCATCGCGACGGTAAATTCTGGCCCGCTGAGCCATTTTTCAATCAGAACTTCTTCATCATGTTGAAATGCCAGTGCTAAAGCGGACGAAAGATCTTCAGCTTTGTCGACTTTGGACATTCCCACACTGGAGCCTTCCCGGCTGGGCTTTACAATAACCGGTAAGCCCAGTTCAGCAATGCGTGTATTAACGCTATCCGGCAGGCCCAATTCAAATTCGCGACGCGTCAGCGCAACCCATGGCGCAACGGGTAACCCCGCGCCCTGCCACAGGAGTTTGCTGCGCAGTTTATCCATAGAGATAGCGGAGGCCATCACGCCGCTGCCGGTGTACGGCATGCCGATCAAATCCAGAAGCCCCTGCAGGGTGCCATCTTCACCGCCGCGACCATGCAAAGCGATAAAGACTTTATCGAAGCCCATGGCTTTTAATTGCGTCACGTCGACCTCTTTTGGGTCGACCAGGTGCGCATTGACGCCCCCTTCACGCAGGCCCGCGAGCACAGCCGCGCCGGAATTCAGGGAAACCTCACGCTCGGCGGAGGTGCCGCCAGACAGGACAGCAATCTTATCAGCCATGATGCTCATCCTCCTGAGTTTGCGGCTTCAGTTTGATTTCAGCTAAGGTACGGGCGATTTTGCCGATATTTCCCGCGCCCTGAATCAGAATCAAATCGTTACCTGTCAGGACCGGAGCCAGAATTTCCGCCACCTGTGCAGGGTCAGAAACCAGAATAGGGTCAACTTTACCGCGTCCACGGATGGTGCGACATAAAGAACGACTGTCTGCGCCCGGAATCGGAGTTTCACCCGCTGAATAAACATCCAGCATTAACAGTGTATCGACCTGTGAAAGGACGCTGGCGAAATCGTCGTACAGATCGCGCGTACGCGTGAAGCGGTGCGGCTGGAAGATCATCACCAGATTCTTGTCAGGCCAGCCTGCACGTGCGGCTTTAATGGTGGCGTCCACTTCGGTCGGATGGTGGCCGTAGTCGTCCACCAGCATCGCTGTGCCGGCTTTACCGTTCACGGCGTCCAGCGGGAATTCACCGAGGAAGTCGAAACGACGGCCGGTGCCCTGGAAGCTTTCCAGCGCGCGCAGAATCGCATCATCATCAATGCCTTCTTCGGTCGCGACGGCCACTGCCGCTGCGGCATTGAGGGCGTTATGGCGACCTGGCGCATTCAGCGTGACGTGCAGCAGTTCTTTGTCCTGACGCGCCAGCGTGAAATGCCCCTGCGCACCAATCTGTTTGTACTCTTCCACGCGAACGTCAGCGTCTTCGCTGAAGCCGTAAGTGGTGATTTGACGACCCACGCGCGGCAGCAGCTCGCGGATCACCGGATCGTCTACGCACATCACCGCGCGTCCATAGAACGGCAGGTTGTGCAGGAAGTTGATGAAGGTCTGCTTTAGGTTTTCGAAGTCGCCCTGGTAGGTATCCATATGGTCAGCTTCGATGTTAGTGACAATCGCCACCATCGGCTGCAGGTGCAGGAACGACGCGTCGCTCTCATCCGCTTCGGCAATCAGATAACGGCTGTGGCCCAGACGCGCATGTACGCCTGCGGCTTTGACCAGACCGCCGTTGACGAAGGTCGGATCGAGGCCCGCTTCCGCATAAATACTGGAGACCATCGCCGTGGTCGTGGTTTTACCGTGGGTCCCGGCAATAGCGATGCCGTGACGGAAACGCATCAGTTCCGCCAGCATTTCTGCACGGCGGATCACCGGAATGCGCGCTTCATGCGCGGCAACGATTTCCGGATTGTCAGAGGAGATGGCGCTTGAGACCACCACCACGCTCGCATCGCGCACGTTTTCCGGACGATGGTTGAAATAGATAGTCGCCCCAAGCGACGCCAGCTGCTGCGTAACAGGGTTTGGCGCCAGGTCAGACCCGCTGATCTGATAGCCTTCGTTAGCTAACACTTCGGCAATACCGCCCATGCCAGCACCACCGATGCCAACAAAGTGAATGTGCCGGACGCGACGCATCTCGGGCACGATTGAACGCAGTTTTGCCAGTTGTTGTGTATTCATTCTCTAAACGCCATCGACTACTTAAAATTCGTGCCGCGCTTCACGCGCTGCGAGGGTTAAGCCTGGGCTGCCAGGCTCACTTCTTTTGCCACCCGTTCCGTCGCATCAGGGATAGCGGCCGCGCGCGCGCGTTGCGCCATCTCCAGCAGTGCGTCTCTGTTCCAGCCCGCCAGGGTGGTGGCGACCGCGTCGGCGGTAAATTGTGGCTGTTCAAAAATTTTCGCCGCGCCAGCTTTCTCAAGCGGCAACGCATTCCAGTACTGCTGTCGGTCTTTGTGCTGGAACGGCACAAACAGGGCAGGCAGACCGGCGGCGGCGATCTCGCTCACCGTCAGGGCGCCTGAACGACAGACCACGACATCGGCCCAGGCATACGCTGCCGCCATGTCGTCGATAAACTCGGTGACTTTATGCTGCGGCTGACCTTCGTCTGCATAAGCCTGCTCAACGGTCTGCTGAGCACCTTTTCCGCTCTGGTGCCAGATCGTCACGGCATCCCCCAGCTTTGCGGCAACCTGCGGCATCGTCTGGTTTAAGATACGCGCGCCCTGAGAGCCGCCGACGACCAGTACACGCACCGGCCCTTCACGGCCCGTCAGGCGAGCGTCCGGCAGCGGCAGCGCCAGCACGTCCACACGCACCGGGTTACCTACCACGTCCGCTTTCGGGAACGCGCCGGGAAACGCCTGCATAACTTTGGTGGCGATTTTCGCCAGCCACTTGTTGGTCAGACCGGCAATACCGTTCTGCTCATGCAGCACAACGGGAATACCTAACGACCACGCCGCCAGCCCGCCAGGACCCGAGACATAGCCGCCCATGCCCAGCACCACATCCGGCTTAAAGCGCTTCATGATGGTGCGCGCCTGACGCCAGGCGTTAAAAATACGCACCGGTGCCAGCAGCATTGCCTTGAGGCCTTTGCCCCGAAGGCCGGAAATACGAATAAAGTCGATCTCGATACCGTGCTTCGGTACCAGATCGGCTTCCATGCGGTCTGCGGTTCCCAGCCAGCGTACCTGCCAGCCCTGATCCATTAAATGGTGCGCAACCGCCAGTCCCGGGAACACGTGTCCGCCGGTACCGCCTGCCATCACCATTAACCGCTTCGGTTGATTCATCGTGAACCTCGTGTAAACGCCTGGGCTTTTTCCAGACGCGTCTCATAATCTATACGCAACAAAAACATGATGGCCGTCGACATAATCAACAGACTGGAACCACCATAACTGATCAACGGCAACGTCAGACCTTTGGTCGGCAGCATACCCGCTGCGGCCCCGACGTTAACCAATGCCTGGAAGCTAAACCAGATACCAATTGAACAGGCTAAGAATCCTGAGAAGCGGTGATCGATCTCCAGCGCTTTCCGGCCGATGGACATGGCGCGGAAAGCGACGAAGAATACCATTAATAGCGCTAATACCACACCGATATAACCCAGTTCTTCCGCAATAATGGAGAAGATGAAGTCAGTGTGCGCTTCCGGTAAATACTCCAGTTTCTGTACCGAGTTACCCAGACCCTGTCCCCAGACTTCACCGCGACCAAAGGCCATCAGCGACTGAGTCAGCTGATAACCGCTGCCGAACGGATCTTCCCACGGGTTCCAGAACGAGGTTACACGGCGAATACGGTAAGGCTCGGCGAGGATCAGCAGCACAACCGCCGAAATCCCCATTCCGATGATAGCGATGAACTGCCACAGCTTCGCGCCCGCCAGGAACAGCATCGCCAGGGTGGTAACGAACAGCACGACAACGGTACCGAGGTCAGGCTGCGCCAGCAGTAATACCGCCAGCACCAGAATCACGCCCATCGGTTTTAAGAAGCCGCGCAGGTTGTTACGCACTTCATCTACCTTACGCACCAGGTAGTTAGCCAGGTAGCAGAATAGGGAGAGCTTGGTAAATTCCGCAGGTTGAATACGCAGCGGGCCAAAGGCGATCCAGCGCGATGCCCCGTTAACAGAGCTCCCCACCACCAGTACGATCAGCAGCATAATAATCGAGGCGATCAGCATCGCCGTACTGTGCCGCTGCCAGAACTCCATTGGCAGACGCAAGGTCACCAGCGCCAGGCAAAACGCCAGGATGATGTACAGACCATCACGCTTGGCAAACAGGAAAGGATCGTTCGCCAGACGCTGCCCGACAGGCATTGAGGCTGACGTCACCATAATAAAGCCGACCGCTGCCAGCCCCATCGTGAGCCAGAACAGCGTGCGATCGTACATGACCAGGCTATCGTTATCTTTTTGACGAGAGCCCATCACCCAGCCTTTGAGTGCCGCAAACAACCACACCAGGATCCCAAATCCTGGCAGGCGCGGCATTTTCAGGCGAGGGAGAGATAAACGCATCAGCCTAACTCCTTCGCCAGGCGGGTAAAGACATCACCACGCTGTTCGAAATTCTTGAATTGATCGAGGCTGGCGCAGGCCGGAGAGAGCAGCACCATATCGCCTGGCTTCACGCGAGGAGCAATCAGCCGCATCGCCTGTTCCATGGTTTCGGTTTGCTCGGCGACCTCAGGGCGCAGTGCAGCCAGCTCGCTGCCGTCACGGCCGAAGCAGTACAGACGGACGTTATCACCGGAAAGATACGGTTTCAGGGAGGAGAAATCCGCTGATTTACCGTCGCCGCCCAGCAGCAAATGCAGCGTGCCGTCAACGTGCAGGCCGTTCAGCGCGGCCTCCGTGCTGCCCACGTTGGTGGCTTTAGAATCGTTGATCCAGCGTACGCCGTTGTGCTCCAGCGCCAGCTGGAAACGGTGTGCCAGCCCAGAAAACGTGGTTAATGCTTTCAGGCTGGAGGAGCGTGGCAACCCTACTGCATCTGCCAGCGCCAGCGCCGCCAGGGCATTGGTATAGTTGTGCTGACCAGTGAGCTTCATCTCTTTCACGTTCAGCACTTTCTCACCCTTCACGCGCAGCCAGGTTTCGCCCAGCTGGCGGTTCAGGTGGTAATCCCCCATCGTAATACCGAAGCTGATGCAGCGATCGTCTGCGCCACGCACCGGCATGGTCAGCGCATCATCGGCATTCACTACGCAGACTTTGGCATTCTCATAAACGCGCAGCTTGGCGGCACGGTACTGCTGCAGACCAAATGGATATCTGTCCATGTGATCTTCAGTCACGTTGAGGATTGTCGCAGCCGCAGCGTGCAGGCTGGAGGTTGTTTCCAGCTGGAAGCTGGAAAGCTCGAGAACATACAGCTCACAGCCTTTGTCCAGCAGCATCAGAGCGGGTAAACCAATGTTACCGCCAACGCCGACGTTCATGCCCGCCGCTTTCGCCATTTCACCCACCAGGGTAGTGACGGTGCTTTTACCGTTAGAACCGGTAATGGCGATAACGGGCGCCTGCGCTTCGCGGCAGAACAGCTCAATATCGCCGATAATCTCAACGCCCGCATCCGCGGCAGCGCTCAGTGAAGGATGCGCCAGCGCCATTCCCGGGCTGGCGACAATCAGATCGGCTGCCAGCAGCCAGTCATCATTCAGACCACCAAGGTGGCGTTCAACCTGTTCAGGCAGTTTGTCCAGACCCGGCGGAGAGACACGCGTATCCATCACGCGCGGCGTCACGCCACGCGCGAGGAAAAAGTCCACGCAGGAGAGTCCCGTAAGACCCAACCCGATGATAACGACTTTTTTGCCCTGGTAATCTGCCATGATTAACGTACCTTCAGCGTTGCCAGGCCAATCAGCACCAGCATCAGCGAAATAATCCAGAAGCGCACAATCACGCGCGGCTCCGGCCAGCCTTTCAGTTCATAGTGGTGGTGAATCGGCGCCATACGGAAGATGCGCTGACCGCGCAGCTTGAAGGAACCGACCTGCAAAATCACCGACAGGGTTTCAACCACAAACACACCGCCCATGATCACCAGCAGGAACTCCTGACGCAGCAGTACGGCGATAATGCCGAGCGCACCGCCCAAAGCCAGAGAACCGACGTCCCCCATAAAGACCTGCGCCGGATAAGTGTTGAACCACAGGAAGCCCAGCCCCGCGCCGACAATCGCCGTACAGACGATCACCAGCTCACCCGCGTGGCGCAGATAAGGGATGTGCAGGTAGTTCGCAAAGTTCATGTTACCGGTCGCCCATGCCACCAGCGCAAAACCGGCGGCGACAAAGACGGTTGGCATAATGGCCAGGCCATCCAGACCGTCGGTCAGGTTTACGGCGTTGCCGGTACCGACAATCACAAAGTAGGCCAGCAGGATGTAGAACAGCCCCAGTTGTGGCATCACGTCCTTAAAGAACGGCACGACCAGCTCGGTGGCTGGCGTATCTTTCCCGGCCAGATACAGCGCGAAGGCCACGCCCAGCGCAATCACCGACATCCAGAAATATTTCCAGCGGGCAATCAGGCCTTTGGTGTCTTTACGAACAACTTTGCGGTAATCATCCACAAAACCGATGATCCCGTAACCCACCAGTACCGTCAGAACGCACCAGACGTACGGGTTGGAGGGATAGGCCCACAGCAGCACGGAAACGACGATGGCGGTCAGGATCATGATCCCGCCCATGGTCGGCGTGCCGCGTTTGCTGAAGTGCGATTCCGGACCGTCGTTACGTACAACCTGACCGAAAGAGAGTTTTTGCAGACGGGCAATCATGCGCGGGCCCATCCACAACGAGATGAACAGCGCAGTCAGCAGGCTGACGATGGCGCGAAACGTCAGATATGAAAAGACGTTAAAGCCTGAATAATATTTGACCAAATGTTCGGCCAGCCAAACTAACATGTCCCGTTCTCCTGTAATGCGTGCACAACCTCTTCCATGGCGGCACTACGTGAACCTTTCACTAACACAGTCACAATTTGTTTTTCTGCAATCAACGCTTTGAGGCGCTCTATCAACGCGGCTTTGTCAGCAAAATGCTCGCCAACGCCGCTGGCATAGCTAATCGCCTGGCTCAGTTTTCCTGCGCTCAGCACACAGTCCAGCCCCGCCGCTTTCGCCGCTTCACCGACCTGGGTATGACAGGCTTCGCTTTCGTCGCCCAGCTCTGCCATATCGCCAACTACCATGATGCGATAGCCCGGCATTTCAGATAACACCTGCACTGCCGCCGTCATCGAGCCAACGTTCGCGTTGTAGGAGTCATCCAGCAGCAGCTTATTTTCCGAAAGCTGAATCGGGAACAGACGTCCCGGCACGGCTTTCAGGTTCGCCAGCCCGGTTTTAATCGCTTCATGCGACGCGCCCACCGCCGTCGACAACGCCGCCGCCGCAAGCGCATTGGCGATGTTATGGCGACCCGGCAGCGGCAGCAGCACATCGACACCACCCGTTGGGGTGGTGAGGGTGAATTCTGTGCCGTGCGACGTCACGTGGATATTGGTCGCGGTAAAATCACTGTTGACCGCATTCGGCGAGAAGCGCCAGGTTTTACGCGAACCAATAATGCTCTGCCAGTTCAGCCAGTCGTTGTTATCGGCGTTCAGGATGGCGATACCGTCATCCGGCAGGCCGGTGTAAATCTCACCTTTGGCTTTTGCTACGCCTTCCAGCGAGCCAAAGCCTTCCAGATGCGCAGCCGCGAGGTTATTCACCAGTGCGGCTTCCGGGCGAGTCAGGCTCACGGTCCAGGCGATTTCGCCCTGGTGGTTTGCCCCTAACTCGATCACCGCAAATTCATGTTCTTTGGTCAGGCGGAGTAATGTCATCGGCACGCCGATGTCATTATTGAGGTTGCCCGCGGTATAAAGCGTATTCCCGCACTGGCTGAGGATCGCCGCCGTCATCTCTTTCACCGACGTCTTGCCTGATGATCCCGTCAGGGCGACAACGCGCGCAGGGACCTGCTGACGGACCCAGGCGGCCAGCTCACCGAACGCGAGACGCGTATCTTTCACCACAATTTGCGGCAGATCGATATCCAGCTTGCGGCTGACCAGCAGCGCACCGGCGCCGTTCTCTTTGGCCTGTTCAGCAAAATCATGCGCGTCAAAACGCTCGCCTTTCAGCGCCACAAACAGACAGCCTGCGGAGATTTTGCGGGTGTCCGTCGTGACGGCATCAATCGTCAGGTCTTGCCCGTGCAGGTCGCCCTGCAGAATGGCAGCGGCCTGGCTTAACGTGATGCTAATCATGCCACGACTCCCAGCAGACGTGCTGCCGTTACGCGGTCCGAGTAGTCCAGACGGCGATTGCCAACGATCTGATAATCTTCATGGCCTTTACCCGCCAGCAGGACTACATCATTCTCCCGCGCCTGCATGATGGTGTTAGTCACGGCTTCCGCACGGCCTTCCACCACGCGAGCGCGGCCCGCGTCCAGCATGCCCGCCAGAATGTCATTGATGATGGCGCGCGGCTCTTCCGTACGCGGGTTGTCATCGGTGACTACCGGAATATCTGCAAACTGCTCGGCAATAGCCCCCATCAGCGGGCGTTTGCCTTTGTCGCGATCGCCGCCGCAGCCAAACACGCACCAGAGCTTCCCTGTGCAGTGCAGGCGCGCCGCTTCCAGCGCTTTTTCCAGCGCGTCCGGCGTGTGGGCATAATCAACCACAACGGTCGGCTTGCCCGGCGCGCTGAACACTTCCATACGGCCGCAAACCGGCTGCAGACGCGCTGAGGTTTTCAGCAGCTCAGCCATTGGATAACCCAGCGCGAGCAGCGTCGCCAGCGCCAGCAGCAGGTTGCTGACGTTAAACGCGCCCATCAGGCGGCTTTCAATTTCGCCTTCACCCCAGGAAGAGGCAAAGCGGATTGTCGCCCCGCTGTCGTGGTAATTCACTTCAACCGCCTTCAGCCAGCGGCCGTGGCAGTTCGGATTGATATGGTCTTCCATCGACACTGCAACCGCATCCGGCAGCTTCGCCAGCCAGCGGCGGCCCACTTCGTCGTCGGCGTTGATGATGGCTTGTCCGTAATGGTGAGTAGAGAACAGCAGCCATTTCGCGGCTTCGTAATGCTCCATATCACCATGATAATCAAGATGATCGCGGCTCAGATTGGTAAACACGGAAGCGGCAAATTTCAGCGCCGCGACGCGGTGCTGTACCAGACCGTGCGAAGAGACTTCCATCGCAGCAAAGGTTGCCCCCTGCCCTGCCAGACCGGCAAGCACATGCTGTACGTCTACCGCGGAACCGGTGGTGTTTTCCGTCGGGCTCACTTTGCCCAGCAGGCCATTACCCACGGTCCCCATCACCGCACCGGTTTCACCCAGCAGCTGGGCCCACTGCGCCATCAGCTGCGTGGTGGTGGTTTTACCGTTGGTACCCGTCACGCCAACCAGGCGCAGCTGGTCGGAAGGTTCGTGATAAAAACGCCCCGCCAGTGCGGAAAGACGTTCGTTTAACTGGCTGAGATAGATAACCGGCACCCCGTGCATTTCACGGATCTCACCGTCGGTTGCCTCATCTTTAGCCTCAGCAATAATGGCAGCCACACCTTGCGCAATCGCCTGCGGGATATAACGACGCCCGTCCGCCTGATGACCGACCACCGCCACAAAAAGATCGCCAGAAGCAGCCACGCGGCTGTCCAGTATCATCTCTCGCAGTGCTCGCTCCGGTGCATTTGGCACCCACGGAGCGAGAAGGTCGCGCAAATTACGATCTGCCACCTGTACCCTCGCCTTGATTAATTACAAATTCACTTTTTTCGCCCGTCGCCAGCGCATCCGGTTCAATGTTCATGGTACGTAACACGCCGCCCATGATAGCCCCGAACACAGGCGCGGAGACGGCGCCGCCGTAGTATTTACCCGCCTGTGGATCGTTAATAACGACCACCAGCGCAAAACGCGGATTGCTTGCAGGCGCAACGCCTGCGGTATAGGCAATGTATTTGTTGATATAGCGGCCATCCGGCCCCACTTTTTTCGCCGTACCGGTCTTGATAGCGATGCGATAACCTTTGATTGCCGCCTTCACGCCGCCGCCGCCGGGCAGCGCCACGCTTTCCATCATATGAACAACAGTACGGACGGTCGATTCCGGGAAGATACGCTCACCGGGAACCGGTGGATCAACTTTGGTAATCGACAGCGGACGATAAACGCCATAGCTGCCGATCGTTGCGTAGACTCGCGCTAACTGTAACGGTGTCACCATTAGCCCGTAGCCGAAAGAGAAGGTGGCCCTCTCTATGTCAGACCACCGTTGTTTTTGAGGATATAAGCCACTGCGTTCTCCGACCAACCCCAAATTGGTCGCCTTTCCAAGCCCAAAACGTGAGTAAGTCTCTACTAACGCTGAGGACGGCATCGCTAACGCCAGCTTTGAAACACCGACGTTACTCGACTTCTGTAACACCCCGGTCAGGGTCAATTCGCTGTAGCGCGCCACGTCTTTGATTTCGTGACCGTTAATTCGGTAAGGAATGGTATTCAGTACGGTATTTTCATTAACGATACCGCGCTGAAGTGCAGTCATGACGACCATCGGCTTAACGGTCGAACCCGGTTCGAACACGTCGGTGATGGTACGGTTACGCATAATATCCTTTTGCGTACCGGTAAGATTGTTAGGGTTGTAGGACGGGCTATTGGCCATCGCCAGCACTTCACCCGTGTTGACATCAACTAACACGGCACTGCCCGATTCCGCTTTGTTAAAGGCCACGGCGTTGTTCAGCTCGCGGTAAACCAGCGCCTGTAACCGCTCATCGATACTCAGCGCAAGGTTGTGTGCTGCCTGGCTGTCCGTTGAGGAAATATCCTCGATCACGCGACCATAGCGGTCTTTACGCACAATGCGCTCACCGGGCTGACCGGTCAGCCATTTATCAAAGCTTTTTTCAACGCCCTCAATCCCCTGGCTATCAACGTTAGTAAAGCCAATGAGGTGAGCAGTCACTTCGCCGGATGGATAGTACCGGCGGGATTCTTCGCGCAGATGGATCCCCGGCAGCTTCAATTTTTTGATGTAGTCCGCCATGTCAGGATTCACCTGACGCGCCAGATAGATAAAGCGCCCTCTCGGGTTGGTATTCACGCGTGAAGATAACTGGTCCAGCGGCATCTTCAGCGCATCCGCAAGGGCCTTCCATCGGTTATCAAGCGTGATGCCGCCAGCATCATGCAGTTCTTTCGGATCGGCCCAGATAGCCTTCACCGGCACGCTCACCGCCAGCGGACGACCCGAGCGGTCGGTGATCATCCCACGGGATGTCGACACTTCTTGGACGCGCAGAGAGCGCATATCGCCCTGGCGAACCAGCATGTCAGGGGCGACGATTTGTAGCCAGGCCACGCGGCCCAGCAGAAAACCCAGCGCCAGTAAAATGCAGCCGCAAAGCAACGCAAAACGCCAACTGACAAAGTTGGCCTGTTCTTCCTGACGTTTTGGTTTTAGCGTTTTTGCCGCTGCTTTCATGCGTCGCGTTTTCCCTTATTTTTGTACTACGATATTTTCCTGCGAAGGATCAACATGCTGCAGCTGCAGCTTTTCCGTTGCGATCCGTTCAACCCGGCTGTGATCGCCGAGCGCGTTTTCTTCAAGGATCAGATTTCGCCATTCAATATCCAGCGCATCGCGTTCCAGCACCATCTGCTCGCGTTGCGCAGTCAATAAACGTGTATGGTGGGCGGTGGTCACCACCGTAACTGCCGTGACAATGATGCAAATGAACAGACAGAGTGGCAGTTTCCCAAACCGCAAAAGATCGTCGCCGATCACGCCAGGCAAGGCATGGCGCTCGTTGCTTCCTAACGAATCCTTAACTTTGCTTAGGGTCTCTGTCACTCTGCCGATCATGCGTTCGTCCTCTCTGCAACACGCAGCACTGAACTACGGGCGCGTGGATTCTCTGCCACTTCTTCTTCGCCCGGCATCAACTTGCCTAATGCTCGCAACTGACGGCCACCCAGCTTCCTGAGTTGTTCTT
The DNA here is from genome assembly GCF_900113755.1 of Enterobacter sp. NFIX59. Lineage (NCBI taxonomy): Bacteria > Pseudomonadati > Pseudomonadota > Gammaproteobacteria > Enterobacterales > Enterobacteriaceae > Enterobacter > Enterobacter sp. NFIX59. Next base: position 137,251 of record NZ_FOQN01000003.1, read on the forward strand.
CCGTCATCGGCAGCCCTGCTGGCACCTGCGGACCGCGGCTTTGTTCACGCATGAAGCGTTTCACAATACGGTCTTCCAGCGAATGGAAGCTGATGATGGATAACCGCCCACCCGGGGCCAGCACGTCGAGCGAGCTTTTTAGCGCCAGCTCTATTTCCTCCAGTTCACTGTTTACCCAGATGCGAACCGCCTGGAAGGTACGGGTCGCGGGATGTTTGTGCTTATCCTTCACCGGTGTCGCCGCCGCGATCACTTCGGCCAACTCTTTGGTGCGGGTCATTGGCTCAATGCGATTGCGCTCAACGATGGCGCGCGCAATACGTTTGCCAAAGCGCTCTTCGCCGAACGTTTTGATGACCCATGCAATATCGGCTTCGTCAGCGGTCTGTAGCCACTCAGCGGCAGATTGACCGCGCGTCGGGTCCATCCGCATGTCCAGCGGACCATCACGCATAAAGGAGAAACCACGTTCAGCATCATCAAGTTGGGGTGAAGAGACGCCAAGATCGAGAAGAATCCCGTCGATCTTGCCCGTCAGGCCGCGCTCAGCGACATAATCCGCGAGCGCAGAGAAAGGTCCATGCACGATGGAAAAGCGTGGGTCATTGATGGTCTGTGCAACGGCAATAGCCTGCGGATCGCGATCGATTGCCAGCAGACGTCCTTCCTCTCCAAGCTGGGAGAGAATCAAACGTGAGTGACCACCGCGACCAAACGTGCCATCAATGTAGATGCCATCCGGACGAATATTCAGGCCGTTTACGGCCTCGTCCAGTAACACCGTTTTATGTTTATAATTTTCCATCATATTTATAGAGACAAGTCCTGCAGCCGTTCCGATAATGTCGCGGAATCAGACTGCTCAGCGTCGATATCTTCCTTGACCTGTTGATACCAGGTCGTTTCATCCCACAGTTCAAACTTGTTGAACTGCCCGACCAGCATCACTTCTTTGGTCAGACCGGCATGTTGCCGCAACACAGGGGCAATCAGTAATCGCCCTGCGTTATCCATCTGACATTCACTGGCATGTCCCAATAACAGCCGCTGTACGCGGCGTTCCTGCGGGTTCATGCTCGACAGTCGCGACAGCTTTTGCTCAATAATTTCCCATTCAGGCAAGGGGTAAAGCAGCAGGCAGGGGGAGTTAATGTCAATGGTGCAAACCATTTGACCCGCAGCGTTCTCAATCAGCTGGTCGCGGTATCGGGTTGGTACCGATAAACGCCCTTTGCTGTCGAGATTGACTAACGTAGCTCCACGGAACATGCCAGTCTCACCCCTCCTCACCACTTTAACCCACAAATTCCCACCTAAAGGAGTTTACGGAGCGAGGGAAAAGCTTGTCAAGCCAGGACTCTCCATATAAGGACTCGGAAGCCCTCTATTTACAGAGATAAACAGTCCTGGTTAATAACTGCACAACTGGCGAGGCAAAATTAACGTTATGAATATTTGTAAGAAAAAAACCGAATATGCACACTAGCGTTAAAGCTCACTCAATATCATCGCAGATAAATATAAAGTGTCAGTTTGCGACGCGGGCAGCATTTTATGACAGATTCTCAGGGGATAACAGCGCCAGATTCACCCAGGCACCCGGTAAGCGCAGCGGTTGCCACGTAAGCTGGCAAAGGAGGAGGAAAAACGTCTGATTATTCATCGACCGAAAAGGGTTTGTAACAAAATAATACAAAGAATGCCGTTTAAAATCGACCGGACGTTCTTAAAAAGACAATTTAAAAGCCAGAATGAATTAAGAAAAATAGGTGATTAGGATCCCTCAAGAATTATCCTAATTTCTCTCCGGGAATTATCTGCACGAATTATCGCAACAAAAGGGGGCAGATTTCGCCGCCCCGGTCATTTCATTTTTGGCGGCTTAAAATTCCGCGATGGTAGAGATTACGTTTGATACGCGTCAGGCCCGGTTTCGGCTTGCGCGGCTCATCCAGGCTTGCCAGCACAATCTCCAGCACGCGTTCAGCCACATCGCGGTGACGCTGTGCTACCGCCAGCACCGGGCACTGGAGGAAGTCGAGCAGCTCGTTATCCCCGAACGTGGCAATCGCCAGGTCGGAGGGCAGTTTACCTTCCCGGCGTAAGGTCACGTCCATGACGCCCTGCAACAGCGCAAACGACGTGGTGAACAGCGCCTGAGGCATCGGATGCGTTTCCAGCCATTTCTCGAACAGCTGCGCGGCGGCTTCACGCTCGTAGCTGTTGGCATAGAGGTAGTGAACCTCGCGCGGATCGTCTTTCCAGGCGGTTCTGAATCCCTGCTCACGCAGGAAGCTCACAGAAAGCTCGGGCAACGCGCCAAGATACAGCACCGTTTCAGCGGGGAACGTTCTCAACTCTGCGGCCAGCATTTCTGCATCATCCTGATCCGCACCCACGACGCTGGTGAAATGCTCGCGATCGAGCGCGCGATCCAGCGCCACAATTGGGAACGGGTCATTCGCCCAGCGCTGGTAGAACGGATGCTCTGGCGGCAAGGAGGTTGACACGATAATGGCATCCACCTGACGCTGGAGCAGATGCTCAATGCAGCGCATCTCGTTATCGGGCTGGTCTTCTGAGCAGGCAATCAGCAACTGATAGCCGCGCTGACGCGCCTGACGTTCAAGATAGTTGGCGATACGGGTATAGCTGGTGTTTTCCAGGTCAGGGATCACCAGACCAATAGAGCGGGTACGCCCGGCACGCAGACCGGCTGCGACAGCATTCGGATGGTAGTTATGCTCACGAACCACCGCCATAACTTTTTCAACGGTCTTGTCGCTAACACGGTACTGCTTTGCTTTACCGTTAATCACATAGCTGGCCGTTGTTCGTGACACGCCGGCTAGCCGGGCGATTTCATCCAGTTTCACAATTGCCCCTTAAAAAAAGAAAAGAGTCCATGGCCCTGTCAAGGTTATGGTTAAATCTTTTAACATCTAAACGCAGAAAAGCCTTCGCGGCAACCGCTTTTATCTGCGTTGTCGGCTGATTACGCAAAAAAAAGCCCGGCTTTGGTGACCGGGCAGAAAGAGGCGAACCTTTTTGACAACTAACGCATGATTTTCTCGCCGCGTGACAGACCGACTACACCCGATCTCGCGACCTCGACAATTTTTGCGACATCCCGCACTGACGCCAGGAAAGCATCCAGCTTGTCGCTTGTCCCAACCAGCTGAACCGTATAAAGAGAAGGGGTGACGTCAATAATCTGTCCGCGGAAAATATCCGCATTGCGTTTAACTTCTTCACGCCCGTAGCCGCTGGCCTGGATTTTCACCAGCATGACCTCTCGTTCAACGTAGGCCCCCTGCCCCAGCTCGCTCACGCGCAGCACATCAACCAGCTTATGCAGCTGTTTCTCAATCTGCTCAAGCACTTTGGCATCGCCGACGGTTTGGATCGTCATGCGCGACAGCGTCGGGTCTTCCGTCGGGGCAACGGTCAGGCTTTCAATGTTATAGCCGCGCTGCGCAAAAAGACCAATGACGCGCGACAGTGCGCCAGACTCGTTTTCCAGTAAAACAGATAATATCCGGCGCATATCAGGTTCTCTCCGTTTTGCTTAACCACATTTCATCCATACCACCACCACGAATATGCATCGGATAAACGTGTTCGGTCCCATCAACAATCACATCCATAAAGACGAGGCGGTTGTTTTTAACGTGCTCAAGCGCTTGCGCGAGCTTCGCTTCCAGATCAGCCGGATCGGTCACCCGCATGCCTACATGGCCGTAAGCTTCAGCAAGACGAACAAAGTCCGGCAGCGATTTCATGTATGACTGAGAATGACGGCCAGAGTAGATCATATCCTGCCACTGCTTCACCATACCGAGATACCCGTTATTCAGGTTCAGCACCAGTACCGGCAGTTCATATTGCAGCGCGGTAGACAGCTCCTGAATGTTCATCTGAATACTGCCATCACCGGTCACGCAGACGACGGTTTCATTCGGCAACGCCAGCTTCACGCCCAGCGCGGCAGGCAGACCAAAGCCCATGGTTCCTAAACCACCGGAGTTGATCCAGTGTCGCGGTTTATCAAACGGGTAATACAGGGCGGCAAACATCTGGTGCTGCCCTACGTCTGAGGTTACGTACGCTTCACCTTTCGTCAGTCGCCACATCGCTTCGATGACCGCCTGCGGCTTAATGCTTTCGCTTTGCGTGTCATATTTCAGGCACTGACGCGCGCGCCACTGTTCAATCTGCTGCCACCAGTCGCGGATCTCATCCAGCGGCTGGGTTGCACTCTCCTGGGTCAGCAGGTCCAGCATTTGCTCCAGAACCTGACGAGCATCACCGACGATCGGCACATCAGCCGCCACTGTTTTTGAAATTGACGTAGGATCGATATCAATGTGCAGCACGATGGCGTTCGGGCAATACTTTGCCAGGTTGTTGGTGGTGCGATCGTCAAAGCGCACGCCGACGGCAAAGATGACATCGGAATGATGCATCGTCATGTTGGCTTCATAGGTACCGTGCATACCCAGCATCCCCAGCGCCTGACGATGGGTGGCAGGGAATGCCCCCAGCCCCATCAATGACGATGCAACTGGCAGGTTAAGTTTTTCAATCAGTTCACGGAGCTGGACTTCGCAGGCAGAGTTGATCGCCCCGCCACCGACATAGACCACCGGTTTTTTGGCTGCCAGCAGCGTTTGCAATGCCCGCTTGATCTGACCTTTATGCCCCTGCGTTGTTGGGTTATAAGAGCGCATGCTGACCGATTCCGGCCAGACATAAGGCAGCTTGTTTGCCGGGTTCAGGATATCTTTAGGCAGATCGACCACCACCGGTCCCGGGCGTCCGCTTGCTGCCAGCCAGAAGGCTTTTTTCAGTACGCCGGGAATGTCTTCTGTTTGCTTGACCAGGAAGCTGTGCTTCACAACGGGACGCGAAATCCCGACCATGTCGCACTCCTGAAAAGCATCGTAGCCAATCAGTGAGGTTGCCACCTGCCCGGAGAGGATCACCAGCGGGATAGAGTCCATATAGGCCGTCGCAATGCCGGTAATGGCGTTTGTCGCGCCGGGGCCGGACGTGACTAACACCACGCCCACTTCACCCGTCGCACGCGCCAGGCCGTCAGCCATGTGCACCGCCGCCTGCTCGTGACGTACCAGAACATGGTCAATGCCCCCTACCGTATGCAGCGCATCATAAATATCGAGGACCGCACCGCCAGGGTAGCCGAACACTTGCTTTACGCCCTGATCGATCAGCGACCGAACGACCATTTCCGCGCCAGACAACATCTCCATGCTTTGCCTCCAGGCATTTTGTTATAGACGGACTGCCGAATTCATTTCCGCACCGTCTTACGATTGGGATAAACCAATCTTATATTTTGCAGAGTGTTCTTTACCTTAACCGCTCGTTATGAGGCAGGCAATTAGCAAACCCGGGTAGATAAACGGCGCGTAAAGCAGAAAAAGCAGGCGTTAACAGGAGATATGGTTAATTCCTCTGGGAATAGAGGATGGGGTGATAAATCATCGCTGAAAAGCGCGACAATGCAGGAAATCATCTATTTTTGCGTGCCGGAGAGCAGCCCGAAAAAAAGCACCACAGAATAAAATATCAATTATCTAAAAGAACTCAGGATAAATCACATAAACCGATGCGATTTATCCTGATGCGCTTACCGGCGACAGATGCCAACCAGCAACTCTTCCATCCACTGATGCCCTTTATCCCGACCCGCCGCTTCATGCCAGGAAAGATAACAGGTACGGCTATTTAGCTTGAGCGGCAGAGGTAAAATTTGCAGGTTTAACGGGTCAGAAAACTCTTCTGCCAGCCAGCGCGGCGCAATCGCCACCAGTTGCGTCTGGGAGACCACGTTTAATACGCTAACCATGGCCATGCCCTGATACGCCACGCTCGCCTGTTTATCCGCAGTGTCATACCACGGCAGGCTAAAGGAAGCATATCTGTCGAGTGCAACAACGGCGTGCTGCTCGTTATAAACATCGCTTTCTAGCAGCGGAGAATTCAGGCGCGGATGTTTTTTACTGGCGACGAGAACCATTTCATCTTTAAACAGCGGCACACAGGAAAATTCTGGACGACGGAACTCTTCATACCCCAGAACGAATTCAATCTCCTGATAGCGTAACTGATGTTCCGTGTTTTGATTCAGGGATGATTTAAAAACCAGGTTGATATTTGGTGCAATCTCTTCAACTTTATTATAAATAATCGACGTTAAATAATTATCTAATGGGCTACAGACGCAAAGATGGAATACGCGCTCGCTGCTTAAGGGTTCAAAGCCCGAGCCCGGCAGCTCGTTTTGTACCAACTGCAACGCCTGGCGAATGGAGCCGAACAGCTGGAATGCGCGCGCCGTAGGCTGGATCCCTCTCCCGTAACGAACAAACAATTCGTCGTTAAACATGACCTTAAGCCTGGCAACGGCATTACTCACAGCAGGTTGTGACATCCCTAACGCCTGGGCCGCGCGGGTGATATTCTGTTCCTGCATGACAGCATCAAACACCGTCAGAAGATTAAGATCCACCGTGCGTAACTGCGGTTTAATCCCATCAGTAGCTTGAGGTTGTTTAATATTATTTTCTGACACTTCTGACTCCACTGTCACGCTACACTCCCTTTGCTCACGTACGGTAATCATCTCGAAAATATGATTTACCATGCAAATACGATCAGCAAAAGAGAATTATTTAAAATTCGGAATATATAAAGACTCTATAATAACGAAAATTAATGAGCGCAAATGATATGTTTGACTTTAGGATTTGAATGAAACCATAAACCAAACAAATATACAATTGCCATCAGGTTAATGATGACTTAAGTATTATTAAACTGTTATTGCTATCGCCCTACAGTTAGTTAACAACCTGTTATATCTGTTCGCTTTTCAGCATTATGGAACAGATTCACTGCATTTATAACTTAATGATATTAAAACCTTTTAATCACAACGCATTCTCTTCAGGACATTTCACTCATTTTTAAACAATTATATTTATTTGTTTCTGCAACTCTTTTCTTAAGTCCAAAATTAGACAATTAGTCGGGTCGCGAAAGCTAAAACCAGCACAATTAGCTAAAGTGAATACCCTGCTGATTCCGTCTGTCGGGCCCGTTTTCATCGTCAGGGGTTGACATGAACGGCCGTATCCAGTACCACTAAAAGCATATTGAATTTAACGGAGCACGATTCATGATTCGCACCATTCGTTTCACCGGTCTACTACTACTAAACGCATTCACTGTGCGCGGTAGACTGGCGGGCGAAATTCAGCGTTGAATCGTCACCAGTAAGACTAAAAACCCGCGCCACTGCGCGGGTTTTTTTATGCTCGTAGCAAGGCGCCCTAAGACTGACAAGGACCTAACCCATGAGCCAGCAAGTCATTATTTTCGATACTACTTTACGTGACGGTGAACAGGCATTACAGGCAAGCCTGAGTGTAAAAGAGAAACTGCAGATCGCGCTGGCTCTCGAACGTATGGGTGTCGACGTGATGGAGGTGGGTTTCCCGGTCTCGTCTCCGGGTGATTTCGAATCCGTCCAGACCATCGCCCGCACCATTAAAAACAGCCGCGTATGTGGTCTGGCGCGCTGTGTGGAAAAAGATATCGACGTTGCAGCCGAGTCACTGAAAGTGGCCGAAGCGTTCCGTATCCACACCTTTATTGCCACCTCACCGATGCACATCGCGACCAAGCTGCGCAGCACGCTGGATGAAGTGATTGAGCGCGCGGTGTATATGGTGAAACGCGCACGCAACTACACCGATGACGTTGAATTCTCCTGTGAAGATGCGGGCCGTACGCCAATCGAAGACCTGGCGCGCGTCGTGGAAGCCGCCATCAACGCGGGTGCGAAAACCATCAACATCCCTGACACCGTCGGCTACACCATGCCGTTTGAGTTCTCCAACATCATTACCGGACTGTACGACCGCGTACCCAATATTGATAAGGCAATTATCTCCGTCCACACCCACGATGATTTGGGTCTGGCCGTGGGTAATGCCATCGCCGCCGTCCACGCCGGTGCGCGTCAGGTAGAAGGTGCGATGAACGGTATCGGCGAACGCGCGGGCAACTGTTCGCTGGAAGAAGTGATCATGGCGATCAAAGTGCGCAAAGACATCATGGACGTGCACACCCGCATCAATCACAACGAAATCTGGCGCACCAGCCAGACCGTCAGCCAGATTTGCAACATGCCCATTCCGGCTAACAAAGCGATTGTCGGCACTGGCGCCTTCGCACACTCCTCCGGTATTCACCAGGATGGCGTCCTGAAGAACCGTGAAAACTACGAAATCATGACCCCGGAATCCATCGGCCTGAACCAGGTGCAGTTGAACCTGACCTCCCGTTCCGGTCGCGCGGCGGTTAAACACCGTATGGAAGAGATGGGCTATAAGGACAGCGATTACAATATGGATCAGCTGTACGACGCGTTCCTGAAGCTGGCCGACAAAAAAGGTCAGGTGTTCGACTACGACCTGGAAGCGCTGGCCTTTATTAACAAGCAGCAGGAAGAGCCAGAGCACTTCCGTCTGGATTACTTCAACGTGCAGTCCGGCTCCAGCAACATCGCCACCGCCTCGGTCAAACTGGCCTGTGGTGATGAAATTAAAGCAGAGGCCGCGAACGGTAACGGCCCTGTCGATGCCATCTACCAGGCGATTAACCGCGTCACCGAGTACGACGTTGAGCTGGTGAAGTATGACCTGACGGCCAAGGGCCACGGCAAAGATGCACTGGGTCAGGTCGACATTGTTGTTACCCACAATGGCCGCCGCTTCCACGGCGTGGGCCTGGCGACCGATATCGTTGAATCCTCCGCGAAAGCGATGGTGCATGTTCTGAACAACATCTGGCGCGCCGCCGAAGTCGAAAAAGAGTTGCAACGCAAAGCTCAGAATAAAGAGAACAACAAGGAAACCGTGTAATGTCGAAGAATTACCATATTGCTGTGTTACCGGGCGACGGTATTGGTCCGGAAGTAATGGCACAGGCGCTGAAAGTACTGGAAGCCGTTCGCGCGCGTTTTGCGATGAAAATCACCACCAGCCACTACGACGTGGGCGGTATTGCGATTGATAACCACGGTACGCCACTGCCGAAAGCGACCGTGGAAGGCTGCGAAAATGCCGATGCCGTGCTGTTTGGTTCCGTCGGTGGCCCAAAATGGGAACACCTGCCGCCAGCAGAGCAGCCAGAGCGCGGCGCGCTGCTGCCGCTGCGTAAACATTTCAAGCTGTTCAGCAACCTGCGTCCGGCGAAGCTGTATCAGGGTCTGGAAGAGTTCTGCCCGCTGCGCGCGGATATCGCCGCCAACGGTTTCGACATTCTCTGCGTGCGTGAACTGACCGGCGGGATCTACTTTGGTCAGCCAAAAGGGCGCGAAGGCAGCGGACAACACGAGAAAGCGTTCGACACCGAGGTGTATCACCGTTTCGAAATCGAACGTATCGCCCACATCGCGTTCGAGTCGGCGCGCAAACGCCGCCATAAGGTGACCTCCATTGATAAAGCGAACGTGCTGCAGTCCTCCATTTTGTGGCGCGAGATTGTGAGTGAAGTCGCTAAGCAGTACCCGGACGTTGCGCTGTCGCACATGTACATCGACAACGCGACCATGCAGCTGATTAAGGATCCGTCCCAGTTTGACGTGCTGCTGTGCTCCAACCTGTTCGGCGATATTCTCTCTGACGAGTGCGCGATGATCACCGGCTCGATGGGCATGCTGCCATCCGCAAGCCTGAATGAAGAAGGCTTTGGCCTGTACGAGCCTGCGGGCGGTTCCGCGCCGGATATCGCAGGCAAAAACATTGCCAACCCGATTGCGCAGATCCTCTCCCTGGCCCTGCTGCTGCGCTACAGCCTGGATGCAGGCGATGCGGCAACCGCAATTGAAAACGCCATTAACCGGGCGTTAGAGAAAGGCGTCCGTACCGGTGATTTGGCACGCGGCACGGCGGCAGTCAGTACCGATGAAATGGGCGACATCATTGCCCGCTATGTCGCTGAAGGGGTGTAATCATGGCTAAGACGTTATATGAAAAGTTGTTCGATGCGCACGTTGTTTACGAGGCGCCAAACGAAACCCCGCTGCTGTACATTGACCGTCATCTGGTACACGAAGTGACCTCACCTCAGGCATTTGACGGCCTGCGCGCGCACAAGCGTCCGGTACGTCAGCCGGGTAAAACCTTCGCGACGATGGATCACAACGTTTCCACCCAGACCAAAGACATTAACGCCTCGGGTGAGATGGCCCGTATCCAGATGCAGGAGCTGATTAAGAACTGCAATGAATTTGGCGTTGAGCTGTACGACCTGAACCATCCGTATCAGGGCATCGTCCACGTGATGGGGCCTGAGCAAGGGATCACCCTGCCGGGCATGACCATCGTCTGCGGTGACTCCCATACCGCGACCCACGGCGCGTTTGGCGCTCTGGCATTCGGGATTGGCACGTCCGAAGTGGAACATGTGCTGGCAACGCAGACCCTGAAGCAGGGCCGTGCCAAAACCATGAAGATTGAGGTGAAGGGTAAAGCGGCACCTGGCATTACCGCGAAAGACATCGTGCTGGCCATCATCGGTAAAACCGGCAGCGCAGGCGGTACCGGCCACGTCGTTGAGTTCTGCGGCGACGCTATTCAGGCACTGAGTATGGAAGGTCGCATGACCCTGTGCAACATGGCCATTGAGATGGGCGCAAAAGCCGGGCTGGTCGCGCCGGACGAAACCACCTTCAACTATGTGAAGGGCCGTCTGCACGCGCCGAAAGGTCAGGATTTTGACGACGCGGTAGCCTACTGGAAAACCCTGACAACCGACGATGGGGCAACGTTTGATACCGTTGTCACGCTGCAGGCAGAAGAGATTGCGCCTCAGGTGACCTGGGGCACCAACCCGGGTCAGGTGATTTCCGTCAACGACAGCATCCCTGACCCGGCCTCCTTCGCCGATCCGGTCGAGCGCGCCAGTGCGGAAAAAGCGCTGGCCTATATGGGGCTGAAGCCCGGCGTGCCGTTGACCGATGTCGCCATTGATAAAGTGTTTATCGGCTCCTGCACCAACTCCCGTATCGAAGATTTGCGTGCCGCCGCCGAAATTGCCAAAGGCCGTAAAGTGGCACCAGGCGTGCAGGCGCTGGTGGTTCCTGGCTCCGGTCCGGTGAAGGCCCAGGCGGAAGCCGAAGGTCTGGATAAGATCTTTATCGAAGCGGGCTTCGAGTGGCGTCTGCCTGGCTGCTCCATGTGTCTGGCGATGAACAATGACCGCCTGAATCCGGGTGAGCGCTGCGCCTCCACCAGTAACCGTAACTTTGAAGGCCGTCAGGGCCGCGGTGGTCGCACCCATCTGGTCAGCCCGGCAATGGCCGCCGCTGCGGCAGTCACCGGCCATTTCGCCGATATTCGCAGCCTGAAATAAGGAGACAATCATGGCAGAGAAATTTACCCAACATACGGGCCGGGTTGTCCCGCTGGACGCCGCTAACGTCGATACTGACGCTATTATTCCAAAACAATTTCTGCAAAAGGTGACGCGTACCGGTTTTGGCGCGCACCTGTTTAACGACTGGCGTTTCCTGGACGATAAGGGCGAAGTGCCTAATCCGGAATTCGTGTTGAACTTCCCGGAATATAAAGGCGCCTCCATTTTGCTGGCGCGGGAAAATTTTGGCTGCGGCTCATCCCGTGAACACGCGCCGTGGGCGCTCACCGACTACGGCTTTAAGGTGGTCATTGCCCCAAGCTTCGCGGATATCTTCTACGGCAACAGCTTCAACAACCAGCTTCTGCCGGTGACGCTGAGCGATGAACAGGTCGACGAATTGTTCGCGCTGGTTAAGGCGAATCCGGGCATTTCGTTTGAAGTGGATCTGGAAGCCGAAGTGGTGAAAGCCGGGGATAAGACCTACAGCTTCAGCATTGATGCCTTCCGCCGTCACTGCATGCTGAACGGTCTGGACAGCATTGGTTTAACTCTCCAGCACGAAGCGGCGATTGCCACTTACGAACAAAAACAACCCGCATTTATGAAATAATCCTCCGGCCTGCAGTGTACTCTGCAGGCTGTGTTTTATCCCAATGCCCATCTTCCTTCTGTAAATACTTCGCAAACCCAGCCAATAATGACGTTATATTTAATGTCAATTTAATGTTCCCTGCGCAGAATAATCGTTCAATCAGCTGGCAGCGGAAATTATCATGAAAAAGAAAAATAGCAATGAGTCTCATCTCCGTTCTCATGAAATACAAAAATGCACAATAGTGAGCGTGATAACAAATAGTTATCTCACCGGCTTTCAGATAGTTGCAGGAATATTCTCCGGATCACAGGGATTAATTGCTGATGGGATTCATTCTCTTTCCGATTTATCCTCTGACTTTGTCGTTCTGATTGCAAATAAAAAGAGTCAGAAAGCCTCTGATATCGATCATCATTACGGTCATCTGCGTTTCGAAAACGGTGCAAAGCTCATTATTGGCGCTATTCTGCTGCTTGTGGGAGTCGGGATGCTCTGGTCCGCAGGGAATAAACTGCTTCACCCCGAGACGCATCAGCTGGTGAAAGGGGCCGCTCTGTGGGTGGCGATACTGGCGCTGGTGGTGAAGGAAAGCCTGTTCAGATACATGTATGCCGCGGGAAAACGTATTCAGTCCTCGCTGCTGATAGCCAATGCCTGGCATGCCCGCTCTGACGCAGCCTCGTCAGTGGTTGTCGCCATCGGTATTGTCGGGAATTTAGTGGGTTTTCACGCGATGGACCTGATTGCGGCCCTGATTGTTGGGATATTTATCGCCCATATGGGTTACAAATTCTCTGCCGATGCCCTGCACGACCTGATGGACCGTTCGCTTGAACCCGAGCTGGAGCACGACATCAAAACGTGTCTTCTCTCAACCGAGGGTGTCACCGGACTCCATGATTTAAAAACCCGCAAGATGGGCGATTTAGCCCTTGTCGATGTCCATCTGGAAGTTAACGGCGAATTAAGCGTAAAAGAAGGGCATCAGATTGCCGTCAATGCCAGAAACAATGTGATGCAAAAATTCAATGTGCTGAACGTGATGACGCATATTGATCCTGCTCGCTAATCGGAACGCATAAATACAGTGTGACGCAACCCACCGTTAAGGTTTCGTTAATTAATTTGCGTCACACTGCATCGCATCAGCTCTCTCATTATTGAGGTAAAAAGCGATGAACCCAACGCTATGCAATACGCTTCCCCATAAAGAAACACCCTTTCTTCGCGTACTGCACATTCTTGTGGCCGTTCTGGTGCTGGTCCAGATCATCAATTCTAATTTCACCGAAAGTGAAGCCCTCCACGACTCCGGGCTGAACGGAATTGTCACCTGGATGCATATTATTTCCGGGTTTGGTTTAATTTTTTGTGGCATTGCCATGATGGCATGGATGTTAACCCAGCGCGGATTTAAATATTACTTCGCCTGGCTGGCGCTGGATTTTCGCGGAGTCGTTGACGATATTCGCACCCTCACGCAGCGCCAGCTTCCTGAGGCGCATGCCGGCGGTATGGCGGCAACGGTGCAAGGTTTGGGCGTGCTGGCGCTGCTGGGCGTTGCACTCTGCGGCGCGGCCTGGTTCGTGCTGAACGCCACGCTCGGACCCGTTTCGTCCGTCACAGAATCCGCCTTAAATTTGCATAAATTTCTGACGGTCTTTGTTGAGACATATTTCTGGGCACACGGTTTCATGGGCCTCGTTCATATGTACCTGACGCTACGCGCGCAGCGTAAATATCAGTGTTCAGAATAAAACGGTTCGCAGAGCCCGGCGTTCCCGGGCTCCGTTTCATTCATCCGATCACACGTCTTTTACGCGGCAGGTCAGCAGAAGCGTCACGACAGAAAGCGCCGCAATCATCCAGTAGACAGACGCATGCCCATAGCTTTGCGCCAGCGCCCCCTGAATCACGCCTGCCAGAATCACCCCGGTTGAAATACTGTTGGTAAAAAGCGTTGTCGCCGAGCCGGCACGACCGGGCATTAAATCCTGGAACCAGAGCATGCCGATCCCGGCAACGATGCCAATAAACACAGCATTAAACAGCTGCAGCGCAAGCAGCGCTTCACGCGAATGGAAAAGGATCAGTCCCGCGTAAAACAGCACCCCGGCCGCCACGGCGACGATCATCATCCGACGCTTCCCAAAGCGCTTAACGTAATAGCCCGCCAGAATCATCGCCGGAATTTCCAGCCCGGCAGCGGTGCCCATTAAGATCCCCGCGAGCTTGTCCGGTAAGCCCAGATCGCTGCTGATCCACAGCGGCATGTCGATGATGTACATGGTGTTGCAGGTCCACATCAGCGTGGAGGCAATAAACAGCATGCGGACGTTTTTGTCCTGCCAGCCGCTCACCTGGGTGAGCGGTTTATCCGCTGTCTGTTCGACGCGCGCCACGGACGGCAGCGCGAAGGCAATCAATGCCAGGCTGATGACAAAAATCCCGGCGGCGATGGAGAACATGGTGGTAAAGCCGTAGTTCAACGCCAGCATGAAGGCCAGCGGCGGGCCAATGACCCACGCCAGCGAGAGCTGGGCACGCATCACCGAGCTGAACATCACCACTTCCCGCGCCGAGTTATCCGCATATTCACGGGCCAGCGCGAACAGCTGCGGCATGGCGGTGTTCGCCAGTGACGCCAGCAGCACGCCGCAGGTAATGAGCGTCAGATAATGACGGTTAAAGGCGAAGAGCAGCGCGTTGCCCACCGCCATGGTGCAGCAAAAGAGGATCAGCCTGCGGCGATCGCCCTGGCTGTCCGATCGTTTCGCCAGCGCGAGGCTGACCAGGATCCCGGCAATGGCGTTAACGGTATAAAACAGGCCGACCCAAAACGGCTGTGCCCCCACCTCGCGGCTGAGAAACAGGCTCAGCGTCGGCGCCTGCAGCGCCCCCGCCACGCCCATCATAAAGGCCACCAGCATAAAAGCGGCATACACGCCGTTCAGGCGTCGCCCCATCGTCATCAACCACAGCATGCGCAAGTCCTTGTGAAAGCGAATCAAAATCGGGTGAAAGAATAAACGAAAAAAGCCAGCAAAAACATTTTGCTGGCGGGTGATAAGCACCAATACTCAGTCACACATGATCGAGGCGAGTTAGCGGGAAGAGGTCGGTGTTGTAACGTCCCACTGCATCAATTCTTCTAACGTTTTCAGCCGTTGCTCTGCACACTGGCGGGCCAGCCAGGACGATCCTTTTGTCGCTGAAAAGTACTGCTGATAAAACTGACGTGCGGTAGACCTCTTCATAATTTACCTCCTCACTTCATCGAGGAGAATTATTGGCCTAATATAGGGATAAATAAATTGCTGGTTTTTTGTCAGGAGTTCCCCTTTTATGCCTTCCGGTCGTCTGCAACAACAGTTTATCCGCCTCTGGCAGTGCTGCGAGGGGCAATCGCAGGAGACCACGCTCAACGAGCTGGCTGACCTGCTTAGCTGTTCCCGCCGTCATATGCGTACGCTGCTCAACACCATGCAGCAGCAGGGTTGGTTAAGTTGGGAAGCTGAGGCGGGACGCGGCAAACGTTCGCGGTTGACCTTTCTCTATACCGGGCTGGCGTTGCAGCAGCAGCGCGCGGAAGACCTGCTCGAGCAGGACCGCATCGATCAGCTGGTTCAGCTGGTGGGCGACAAAGCCGCCGTGCGCCAGATGCTGGTTTCCCATCTCGGACGCAGTTTTCGTCAGGGACGACACATCCTGCGGGTGCTCTACTATCGCCCAATGAAAAATCTGCTGCCCGGCACGGCCTTACGTCGCTCAGAAACCCATATGGCCCGGCAAATTTTCAGCGGTCTGACGCGGATAAATGAGGAAAACGGGGAACTGGAAGCGGATATCGCGCACCACTGGCAGCAACTTTCTCCGCTTCACTGGCGCTTCTTTTTACGCCCCGGCATTCACTTTCACCATGGTCGCGAGCTGGAGATGCACGACGTCATCGCCTCTCTGGAACGCGTCCGAAGGCTGCCGCTCTACTCGCATATTTCGCGTATCCACTCCCCCACGGCCTGGACGCTGGACATCGAGCTGTCGCAGCAGGATAAGTGGCTTCCCTGGCTGCTGGGCTACGTGCCGTCGATGATTTTGCCCGGCGAGTGGGAATCGATGAACAATTTTGCCAGCCTGCCGATTGGCACCGGGCCCTACTCCGTGTCCCGCAATAACAGCAACCAGCTGAAAATCCGCGCGTTCGATGACTACTTTGGCTATCGGGCGCTGATCGACGAAGTCAACGTGTGGGTATTGCCGGATCTCAATGAAGACCTGAGCTGCGGGCTGACGCTTGAAGGCCCCACCACGGGAGAAAAAGCCGTGGAGAGTCGCCTGGAGGAGGGATGCTACTATCTCCTCTTTGATCGCCGCACCCACCGCGGGGCAAACCAGGCCGTCCGCAAGTGGATCAGCCACGTGTTGTCCCCTGCCAATCTGATCTACCATGCGGAAGCGCAGTACCAGACATACTGGTTCCCGGCGTACGGCCTGCTTCCGCGCTGGCACCACGCCCGCCCGTCGCACTGCGACAAGCCCGCAGGGCTGGAGTCCATCACCTTGACCTACTACCGCGAGCACGTGGAGCATCGTTTTATCGCGAGGATCATGACCCGACTACTGGCAGCCGAAGGAGTAACGCTGGAGGTCAGGGAAGTTGACTATGACGAATGGCACCAGGGGGATATCACCAGTGATATCTGGCTTAACAGCGCCAACTTCACCCTGCCGCTCGATTTCTCGCTCTTCTCGCACCTGTATGAAGTCCCGCTGATCCAGCACTGCATCGACCGTGACTGGCAGCAGGATGCCGCCCAGTGGCGCGCGGGCGAGATGAATCTTGCCGTGTGGTGCCAGCAGCTACTGGCCGAACAGACCATCGTCCCGTTGATCCACCACTGGCTGATGATCCAGGGTCAGCGCAGCATGCGCGGCCTGCGGATGAATACCCTGGGCTGGTTTGATTTTAAATCCGCCTGGTTTGCGCCCCCGGAGCCATAACGCTTTCGTAATATTCACCAAATCATTACAATAGCGCCGTTCTCAACGGGGTGCTGCATCACAGATGTGCGCTGAGATAATACCCGTCGAACCTGATCCGGATAACGCCGGCGAAGGGATTTGAGGCTGTCGCTCAAAATCCTTTGCCACTCAACTTTGAGGTGCAAAGTGTTAAAAAAAGTTCTCCCCCTGCTGGCGCTTTTTGCGCTGCCTGCTTTTGCGAAGCCCGTCCTGACGGTCTACACCTATGACTCCTTCTCTGCCGACTGGGGCCCGGGCCCGGTGGTCAAAAAAGCCTTTGAAGCCGACTGCAACTGCGAGCTGAAGTTCGTGGCGCTGGAAGATGGCGTTTCGCTGCTCAACCGTCTGCGCATGGAAGGGAAAAACAGCAAGGCTGACGTGGTGCTCGGGCTGGATAACAACCTGCTGGAAGCCGCCTCGCAGACCAAACTGTTTGCCAAAAGCGGCGTCGCGTCGGATGCCGTTAACGTGCCTGGCGGCTGGAAGAACGACACCTTTGTGCCGTTCGATTACGGCTACTTTGCTTTTGTTTATGACAAAAATAAGCTGAAAAACCCGCCGAAGAGTCTGAAAGAGCTGGTGGAAAGTGACCAGAAATGGCGCGTGATTTATGAAGATCCGCGGACCAGCACGCCGGGCCTCGGTCTGCTGCTGTGGATGCAAAAGGTCTACGGGGATAAAGCACCGGAAGCGTGGCAGAAGCTGGCCGCCAAAACCGTCACCGTGACCAAGGGCTGGAGCGAAGCCTATGGTCTGTTCCTGAAAGGTGAAAGCGACCTGGTGCTGAGCTACACCACCTCTCCGGCCTACCACATCATCGCCGAGAAGAAAGACAACTACGCTGCGGCGAATTTCGCTGAAGGGCACTATCTGCAGGTGGAAGTGGCCGCGCGTACCGCCGCCAGCAAACAGCCGGAGCTGGCCGAGAAGTTCCTGAAGTTCATGGTTTCACCGGCGTTCCAGAATGCGATTCCCGCAGGCAACTGGATGTATCCGGTCACTAACGTTGCGCTGCCAGCAGGTTTTGAGCAGCTGACCAAACCAACAACCTCGCTGGAGTTTACGCCGCAGCAGGTCGCCGCGCAGCGTGCCGCATGGGTAAGTGAATGGCAACGCGCCGTCAGCCGTTGATTCCCGGCTGGCTACTTCCCGGGCTGCTCGCCGCCATAGTGATGGTGGTGGTCAGCCTGGGGGCTTTTCTTGCACTGTGGTTCAACGCGCCAGAGAGCGATCTGCTCGCCCTCTGGCACGACAGTTACCTCTGGCACGTAATCCGGTTCTCCTTCTGGCAAGCGTTTCTTTCTGCCCTGCTCTCGGTGATCCCGGCCATTTTTCTGGCGCGCGCCCTGTATCGGCGGCGTTTTCCCGGCAGGCAGGCCCTGCTGCGCCTGTGCGCCATGACGCTGATACTGCCCGTGCTGGTGGCGGTATTCGGCATTTTGAGCGTTTACGGTCGCCAGGGCTGGCTGGCATCGCTGTTCGGCCAGCTTGGTCTGGAATGGTCATTCTCGCCTTACGGACTGCAGGGCATCCTGCTGGCACACGTCTTTTTCAATATGCCGATGGCAACGCGCCTCTTCTTGCAGGCGCTGGAGAACATTCCCGGCGAGCAGCGCCAGGTTGCCGCCCAGCTCGGCATGCGCGGCGTGTCGTTCTTCCGCTTTGTCGAATGGCCGTGGCTGCGCCGCCAGATCCCGCCCGTGGCGGCATTAATCTTCATGCTCTGCTTTGCCAGCTTTGCCACCGTGCTGTCGCTCGGCGGCGGGCCGCAGGCCACCACCATTGAGCTGGCGATTTACCAGGCGCTGAGTTACGACTACGATCCCGGTCGCGCCGCGCTGCTGGCGATAGTCCAGATGACATGCTGCCTTGCCCTGGTCCTGTTGAGCCAGCGGCTGAGTAAAGCCATTCCTGCAGGCAGTCACCAAATAACCGGCTGGCGCGATCCGCAGGACAGCCTGCACAGCCGCGTCAGCGATTTTATCCTGATCGGGCTGGCACTCCTGCTTCTGTTGCCGCCGCTGCTGGCCGTTATCGTTGACGGACTGAACCTCAATCTCCTGTCTGTCCTGCAACAGCCCGTCCTCTGGCAGGCCACCTGGACCTCGCTGCGTATCGCGCTGGCTGCCGGATTACTGTGCGTCATCCTGACCATGATGCTGCTGTGGAGCAGCCGTGAGCTTTACGCCCGCCAGGCGCAAAAAGCCGGACAAATGCTGGAGCTGACGGGCATGCTGATTCTGGCGATGCCGGGGATCGTGCTGGCGACGGGCTTCTTTTTGCTGTTCAACAGCACCATCGGCCTGCCGGAAAGCGCCGACGGCATCGTGATCTTTACCAACGCCTTAATGGCCATCCCTTATGCGCTCAAGGTGCTGGAAAACCCGATGCGCGACGTCAACAGCCGCTACAGTTTGCTGTGCCAGTCGCTGGGCATGCAGGGCTGGCAGCGGCTGAAGGTGGTCGAACTGCGCGCGCTAAAACGTCCGCTGGCACAGGCGCTGGCGTTTGCCTGCGTGCTCTCTATTGGAGACTTTGGGGTCGTGGCGCTGTTCGGCAATGACGATTTCCGCACGCTGCCCTACTGGCTCTATCAGCAAATCGGCTCTTACCGCAGTCAGGACGGCGCGGTCACCGCGCTGTTACTGCTGCTGCTGTGCTTTGCCTTATTTACCGTTATCGAGAAACTTCCGGGGCGTGATGTTAAAACTGACTGATGTAACCTGGCTTTATCAGCATCTGCCGATGCGCTTCACGCTCTCCGTGCGCCAGGGAGAGATGATCGCCGTGCTTGGCCCAAGCGGCGCAGGAAAAAGCACGCTGCTTAATCTCGTTGCAGGTTTTCTGCAGCCGGCAAGTGGCTCGATCGTCATAGATAACCGGGATCATACCCACACGCCGCCCGCAAAACGTCCTGTCTCAATGCTGTTTCAGGAAAACAACCTTTTTACCCACCTGACGGTGCGGCAAAACATCGCGCTGGGAATGCACCCGGGACTCAGGCTGAACGATGACCAGCGCCATAAGCTGGAGATCATTGCCGCACAGATGGGGATCACCGGGTTTATCGACAGGCTGCCGGGCGAGCTCTCCGGCGGCCAGCGTCAGCGCGTGGCGCTGGCACGTTGTCTGGTGCGCGAACAGCCGATACTGCTGCTGGATGAGCCGTTCTCGGCGCTCGATCCCGCGCTGCGTCAGGAGATGCTGGCCCTGGTGCAGGAGGTCTGTCAGCGCCAGCAACTGACGATGCTGATGGTTTCGCACAGTATTGAGGATGCCGCACGGATTGCGCCGCGATCGGTGGTCGTTGCTGAGGGGCGAATTGCGTGGGATGGGAAGACGGAAGAGCTGCTCAGTGGTCAAGCGGGGGCGTCTTCACTGTTGGGCATTCGCGCGGTCTGATGCCCTCTCCCACGGGGAGAGGGAAATAGTCCTTAACGACTGACCACTTTCAATAAAATCTCACCGTACACCGGCATCAGCGGGTGACGAATCAGCGCAACCAGCGCCACCGCCGCCACGCCCAGCGTCAGCGGGGCAAGCCAGAGCAGGCGAGTACGCGGGAGGTAGCGCGTCAGGCGATCGATATTCGCTTTCCCGCTGCGCCACAGCCGCCAGCAGAGCCATGCCGCCAGCCACAGTAGCACAGCCGTGCCCAGCAGCAGCCACTTAAACTCACCGCTTTGCATACCGTCAGGAATATCAATGGCAGCACCCGCGAGGATCCCCGGCAGGAAGTAGAACGGCGGCCAGAAGACGCAGCCGATAATGTTTGGCACCACGAATTTCGCGACGGGCAGATCCAGCATCCCCGCTACCATCGGCACCAGCGGACGCGTTGGCCCAACGAAGCGGCCGACGAGGATGGTGAACATGCTGTGCTGGTGCAGCGCATGCTCGGTCTTATCCAGCAAGGCTTTGTTCTTTTTCATAAACGACCAGCGGTGCAGCGGCTTCTTAAAGCGCCAGCCCAGCCAGAAGGAGATCCAGTCACCCAGCAGGCAGCCGATAATCCCGGCCAGCCACGCCTGCCAGAAATTGACCTCGCCGCTGCCGATCAGCGCGCCAAGCCCCGCCATCATCACGGTGCCGGGCAGGATCAGCCCAACCAGCGCCAGCGACTCCAGAAACGCCACCAGCGCCACGGCGATGAGTGAGTACATAACGGACTGGGTAATAAAATGTTCCAGCAATGCCTGCATAACTATTCCGGTCAGAAAACGAATCAGCGATTCTGCTTAGCGCCCCGCACCGCGTCAAGGCAACAATTGTCTGAATAGTTTACAGGTTGCTTCCCGCATTCACCTGTTTGTTTATCTTTTTTTACCGTTTATTCACATCCCGCGCGGAATTCACTCGGGCTGGCACCGGTACATTTTTTAAATACCCGGGAGAAATAGAGCTGATCCTCAAAGCCCACGTTGCGCCCCACGGTGGCGATGGGCATCCGGGTGGTGCTGAGCAGCAGCTTCGCCTGGCTGATCCGCTGGTCCTCGCGCCAGCTCAACACGCTGACGCCCAGCTGCTGGCGAAACAGATGCGACAGACGCGACGGCGAAAGGCAGACGTGCTGGGCAACGCTGGCGATATCAAACTGGCTGTCAGCAAGGTGGTCGCTGATGTACTGGCAGGCGTCGCGCACGCGGTTATCCAGCGGCGGGTTAAGCGACTCGTTAATTGCCTCCATCCGTCGCAGCAGCAGCTGTTCGAGCAGGTTAATCGCCAGCAGTTCAGCGTAACGACCACCGGCCTGTCCCGCCTCGATAATCTGCGCAAAAAGCTCGCGAAACTGCGCCAGATGAACCTCATCCGGGCGATAAAAACCGGTGTGCGCAAAAATAGCCGGCCAGGAAAGCCACTCCTGCCAGTAGGCGCGCGGACGGAAGTAGACCCACTGGTGATACCACTCTTTGGCATCCGGATGACGGCCATAGTGGTGGATCTCCCCCGGCGGGAACAGCAGGATATCGCCGGGGCGGCAGACAAACTGCTGGTCACCGTTCTTGATGATCCCTTCCCCTCGCACGGTCAGGTTGAGGATATATCCTTTCATCCCAAGCGGTCGGTCGACGTAAAAGTCGAGATATCCCTCAGCCTCGATAGGGGTCAGTCCCGCCACAAGGTGCGCGTTAAACGAGTATCCCGGCAGCAGGGGATCGTTTTGCGTTTCGGCCATAGATTCAGTTCTCCCAAGGGTCCTGAAGGAAACCAATTGTCCATATCATTAAAAGCAGCTTAAAAATGGCCCGCGAAAAGATCCAAAAAGCATCACGCCGCTTTTACGTCCGCCATGTTTCAGCCTTTCCCCCTGATTTCTCCGCCTGAGCAGGTAGATAAGCAGTAACAAAAGTGTCTATAAGTGCGGCAGAAATGTCCACATTGAATATTTGCACGGCGTCACACTTTCCGTTGTAACAGCAATTTAGTCCATAAGATTAGCGGATCCTGCCTGACGACTTTTGTCCCCAGTCTCTAATGTTCTTCCATACCTCTTTTTTCGATGGAGCAACACCATGGCAATTGCGATTGGCCTCGATTTTGGCAGCGACTCGGTTCGCGCGCTGGCAGTGGACTGTACGTCCGGCCAGGAGATAGCAACCAGCGTTGAGTGGTACCCGCGCTGGCAAGAGGGGCGCTACTGCGATGCGCCAAACAACCAGTTCCGCCACCACCCGCGTGACTACATTGAGTCGATGGAAGCGGCGATCAAAACCGTCCTGGCTGAACTGTCGGACGCCCAGCGGGCTGAGATTGTCGGCATTGGCGTCGACAGCACCGGCTCCACGCCGGCCCCTGTGGATGCCGAAGGCCGCGTGCTGGCGCTGCGTCCTGAGTTTGCCGACAACCCGAACGCCATGTTCGTGCTGTGGAAAGACCATACCGCCGTGGAAGAGGCCGAAGCCATTACCCGCCTGTGCCATCAGCCGGGCAAAACGGACTACTCGCGCTACATCGGCGGAATTTATTCCAGCGAATGGTTCTGGGCCAAGATCCTCCACGTCACCCGTGCCGACGCAACCGTTGCGCAGGCTGCAGCGTCATGGGTTGAGCTATGCGACTGGGTGCCTGCCCTGCTCTCCGGCACCACGCGTCCACAGGATATCCGCCGCGGTCGCTGCAGCGCCGGGCATAAATCCCTGTGGCATGAAAGCTGGGGCGGCCTGCCTCCGGCCGCGTTCTTCGATGAGCTCGACCCGATCATCAACAAGAGCCTGACATACCCGCTGTTTACCGACACCTTTACCGCCGATATTCCCGTCGGCACCCTCTGTGAGGAGTGGGCGACGCGTCTCGGTCTGCCGCAAAACGTGGCGATCTCCGGCGGCGCGTTTGACTGCCATATGGGCGCCGTGGGCGCGGGCGCGCAGCCAAACACGCTGGTCAAAGTCATCGGGACCTCCACCTGCGACATCCTGACGGCGGATAAAGCCACCGTCGGCGACCGCGCGGTGAAAGGCATCTGCGGCCAGGTTGACGGCAGCGTGGTGCCGGACTTCATCGGTCTGGAGGCCGGTCAGTCCGCGTTTGGCGATATCTACGCCTGGTTTGGCCGCGTGCTGGGCTGGCCGCTGGATCGGCTGGCGGCGGTGCATCCTGAACTGAAAACCCAGATAGCAGAGAGCAAAAAGCAGCTTCTGCCGCAGCTCACCGAAGCCTGGGCCAAAAATCCGTCTCTCGAACATTTGCCGGTGGTGCTGGACTGGTTTAACGGCCGCCGCACGCCGTTTGCCAACCAGCGTCTGAAAGGGGTGATCGCGGATCTCAACCTGGCGACCGACGCGCCTGCGCTGTTCGGCGGACTGATTGCCGCCACCGCCTTTGGTGCCCGCGCCATTATGGAGTGCTTCACCGAGCAGGGCATCGACGTGAACAACGTGATGGCGCTGGGCGGTATCGCCCGTAAAAACCCGGTGATCATGCAGGCCTGCTGCGACGTGCTGAACCGTCCGCTGCAGATTGTGGCCTCCGATCAGTGCTGCGCGCTGGGCGCGGCGATTTTCGCCGCCGTGGCCGCAGGCGTTCATGCGGATATCCCGACCGCGCAGCAGCACATGGCGAGCGCCGTCGAAAACACACTCCAGCCGCGTACTCAACAGGCACAACGCTTTGAACAGCTTTATCAGCGCTACCAGCAATGGGCAAAAAGCGCCGAACTTCACTATCTCCCTGTCGCCGCCCCGGCCAAAAGCACCGCGGACACTACGGCAACCCTGACCCATTAAGGACACGATGATGACCATTTTTAATAATTATGAAGTGTGGTTTGTGATTGGCAGCCAGCATCTGTATGGACCGGAAGCGCTGCAGCAGGTGACGAAACATGCGGAGCACGTCGTTAACGCGCTGAACGCGGAAGCCAAACTGCCGTGCAAACTGGTGCTAAAACCGCTGGGCACGACGCCGGATGAAATTACCCACATCTGCCGCGACGCCAACTACGACGATAAATGCGCCGGCCTGGTGGTGTGGCTGCACACCTTCTCACCCGCCAAAATGTGGATCAACGGCCTGTCTATCCTCAACAAACCGCTGCTGCAGTTCCATACCCAGTTCAACGCCTCCCTGCCGTGGGACAGCATCGACATGGACTTTATGAACCTGAACCAGACCGCGCACGGCGGCCGCGAGTTCGGCTTCATCGGCGCGCGTATGCGTCAGCAGCACGCGGTGGTCACCGGCCACTGGCAGGACGGCAAAGCGCAACAGCGTATCGGCTCCTGGATGCGTCAGGCGGTCTCTAAACAGGACACCCGCCACCTGAAAGTGGTACGTTTCGGGGACAACATGCGTGAAGTGGCGGTCACCGACGGCGACAAAGTGGCCGCGCAGATCAAGTTCGGCTTCTCCGTGAATACCTGGGCCGTGGGCGACCTGGTGCAGGTGGTGAATGAAATCAGCGACGGCGACGTGAGCGCGCTGGTGGACGAGTACGAAAGCAGCTACCGCCTGACGCCTGCGGCACAAATCAACGGCGACAAGCGTCAGAACGTGCTGGACGCGGCGCGCATCGAGCTGGGCATGAAGCGCTTCCTGGAACAGGGCGGCTTCCACGCCTTTACCACCACCTTTGAAGATCTCCACGGCCTGAAACAGCTGCCGGGTCTGGCGGTACAACGTCTGATGCAGCAGGGCTACGGCTTTGCGGGCGAAGGCGACTGGAAAACTGCCGCTCTGCTTCGCATCATGAAGGTGATGTCGACCGGTCTGCAGGGCGGCACCTCCTTTATGGAGGACTACACCTACCACTTCGAAAACGGCAATGACCTGGTGCTCGGCTCGCACATGCTGGAAGTGTGTCCTTCCATCGCGGTAGAGGAAAAACCGATCCTCGACGTGCAGTACCTCGGCATCGGCGGTAAAGCCGATCCGGCGCGTCTGATCTTCAACACCCGCACGGGCCCGGCCATCAACGCCAGCCTGATCGACCTCGGCGATCGTTTCCGCCTGCTGGTGAACTGCGTCGATGCGGTTGAAACCCCACATTCTCTGCCGAAACTGCCGGTCGCCAACGCCCTGTGGAAAGCGCAGCCTGACCTGCCAACCGCCTCAGAGGCCTGGATCCTGGCCGGCGGCGCGCACCATACGGTGTTCAGCCACGCGCTGGATCTGAACGATATGCGTCAGTTCGCCGAGCTGCACGACATCGAGCTTACCGTGATTGATAACGATACCCGCCTGCCCGCCTTCAAAGACGCGCTGCGCTGGAATGAAGTCTATTACGGTTCAAAACGCTAAGCCCTGAATGCCCGGTGGCACTGCGTTTACCGGGCCTACGGTTTCGTAGGCCGGATAAGCGAAGCGCCATCCGGCAGGAGACAACTATGTTAGACGATCTCAAACGTCAGGTGCTCGAAGCCAACCTGGCGCTGCCGAAACATAATCTGGTGACCCTGACCTGGGGCAACGTCAGCGCCGTTGATCGGGAAAAAGGCGTGTTCGTGATTAAGCCTTCCGGAGTGGGTTACACGGTGATGACCGCAGACGATATGGTGGTTGTCAGCCTCGAGACCGGCGAAGTGGTGGAAGGCAACAAAAAACCGTCCTCCGATACGCCCACTCACCGCCTGCTCTATCGGTCATTCCCGACCATCGGCGGCATCGTGCATACCCATTCGCGCCATGCCACCATCTGGGCGCAGGCGGGCCAGTCCATCCCGGCGACCGGTACCACACACGCGGACTACTTTTACGGCACCATTCCCTGCACGCGTCTGATGACCGATGCAGAAATCAACGGTGAGTATGAGTGGGAAACCGGCAACGTGATTGTCGAAACCTTCGAAAAACAGGGGATCGACGCGGCGCAGATGCCCGGCGTGCTGGTGCACTCCCACGGCCCGTTTGCCTGGGGGAAAAACGCGGAGGACGCGGTGCATAACGCCATCGTGCTCGAAGAGATCGCCTATATGGGGATCTTCTGTCGCCAGCTGGCACCGCAGCTGCCGGATATGCAGCAAACCCTGCTGGATAAGCATTACCTGCGCAAGCACGGTGCGAAGGCCTACTACGGGCAGTAAGCTGTATATAAACCCAGCATTAAAATCTTAACCAGGCTATAATCAGGCCTGGTTTTGTTTTCTGGGATAACGGCGTGGCGCAGGCGCAAGAAGGTTTTTTACTGACCCGACACTGGCGGGATACCCCGCAGGGCACCGAGGTCGCGTTCTGGCTGGCGACGGACAACGGTCCGCTGCACGTTACGCTGCCCCCGCAGGAATCCGTGGCCTTTATTCCTGAAGCCCACGTCGAGAAGGTGAAACAGCTGCTGCGCGGCGAAAACGGCTGGCGCATAACCCCGCTTGAACTGAAAGATTTCCACCGCCAGCCGGTTTACGGCCTCTACTGTCGCGCCCATCGACAGCTGATGCGCTATGAAAAACTGCTCCGCGAGGCGGGCGTGACGCTCTACGAAGCCGATATCCGCCCACCGGAGCGCTTTCTGATGGAGCGGTTTATTACCGCCCCCGTCTGGGTTGATGGCATCGAACAAAACGGCGGCGTCGTTAACGCGCGCCTGAAGCCGAATCCTCACTATCGCCCACCGCTGAAGTGGGTCTCCCTGGATATCGAAACCACCCGTCACGGCGAACTGTATTGCATTGGCCTGGAAGGCTGTGGCGATCGGGTTGTCTATATGCTTGGGCCGCCAAATGGTGATGCCTCCGCGCTGGATTTCAGGCTTGAGTACGTCAACAGCCGCCCGCAGCTGCTGGAGAAGCTTAACCAGTGGTTTGCCGACTACGATCCCGATGTTCTGATCGGCTGGAACGTGGTGCAGTTTGACCTGCGCGTGCTGCAAAAACACGCCGAGCGCTACCGCATCCCGCTGATGCTCGGGCGCGGCAACAGCGAGCTGGAATGGCGCGAACACGGTTTTAAGAACGGCGTTTTCTTCGCACAGGCGAACGGCCGCCTGATTATTGACGGCATCGAGGCGCTCAAATCCGCCTTCTGGAGCTTCTCTTCCTTCTCCCTTGAAGCAGTGGCGCAGGAGCTGCTTGGCGAAGGTAAATCCATCGATAATCCCTGGGATAGAATGGACGAGATCGACCGGCGCTTTAACGAAGACAAGCCCGCGCTCGCCACCTATAACCTGAAAGACTGCGAGCTGGTCACGCAGATATTCCACAAAACCGAGATTATGCCGTTCCTGCTGGAGCGCGCGACGGTTAACGGCCTGGCGGTCGACAGGCACGGTGGCTCGGTTGCCGCCTTTAGCCATCTCTACTTTCCCCGAATGCACCGGGCAGGTTATGTCGCCCCTAACCTCGGGGAGGTGCCGCCGCAGGCCAGCCCCGGCGGCTACGTCATGGATTCCCGGCCAGGATTGTATGACTCCGTTCTGGTCCTGGACTACAAAAGTCTGTACCCGTCGATAATCCGCACCTTCCTGATCGATCCCGTCGGGCTGGTTGAGGGCCTGGCCCAGCCGGATGATGAGCACAGCACCGAAGGCTTCCTCGGCGCACGCTTCTCGCGGGAAAAACACTGTCTGCCTGACATTGTGGGAAACATCTGGAACGGCCGCGACGAGGCCAAGCGCCACGGTAACAAGCCGCTATCACAGGCGCTGAAAATCATCATGAACGCCTTTTACGGCGTGCTGGGCACCAGCGCCTGCCGCTTCTTTGACCCGCGCCTGGCCTCCTCGATCACCATGCGCGGGCACGAGATCATGCGCCAGACCAAAGCGCTGATTGAATCCCGGGGCTATGACGTCATCTACGGCGACACCGACTCCACCTTTGTGTGGCTTAAGGGCGCGCATTCGGAAGAAGACGCCGCGCAAATCGGCAAAGCGCTGGTCTGCTTCGTGAACGACTGGTGGCAGGAACATCTGGAGAAAGCGCGGTTAACCAGCGCGCTGGAGCTGGAATTTGAAACCCATTTCGCCCGCTTTTTAATGCCCACCATTCGCGGTACCGATCAGGGCAGCAAGAAGCGCTACGCCGGGCTGATTCAGGAAGGCGACGCGCAGCGGATGGTATTTAAAGGGCTCGAGACAGTGCGTACCGACTGGACGCCGCTGGCGCAGCAGTTCCAACAGACGCTCTATCTTCGAGTGTTCCGCAATGAGCCCTATCAGGACTATGTGCGCGAGACGATAGCCAGCCTGATGGCGGGCGAACTTGACGCGCAGCTGGTGTACCGCAAGCGCCTGCGCCGCCCGCTGGCGGAGTACCAGCGTAACGTTCCTCCGCACGTACGCGCCGCGCGTCTCGCGGATGAAGAAAACGTACGCCGCGGCCGCGCGCCGCAGTATCAAAACCGGGGGACCATCAAATACGTCTGGACCATTAGCGGCCCGGAACCCGTGGATTATCAGCGTTCTCCGCTGGATTACGAACACTATCTGACGCGTCAGCTTCAGCCGGTTGCCGACGGAATTTTGCCCTTCATCGACGATGATTTTGCTACACTAGTGACAGGACAACTTGGCCTATTTTGACGCGTGACGAAATGGCTGCCATCCAGTACCATAGCGCCCTTTCCATTCCCGGACCCATTTTTCGATGACCGTCTTTTTTGACGGGGGTCGAACTATTGCCTGCAATTAAAGATTAGAGCCGAACAACTATGCCTTTTACACTTGGTCAACGCTGGATCAGCGATACAGAAAGCGAACTTGGATTAGGAACCGTCGTAGCAATCGATACGCGTATGGTTACCCTCCTCTTCCCAGCCACCGGTGAAAACCGTCTGTACGCTCGCAATGACTCCCCTGTTACCCGCGTGATGTTTAATCCGGGTGACACCGTGACCAGCCATGACGGCTGGCAGCTCAAGATTGAAGACGTAAAAGAAGAGAATGGACTGCTCGCCTACATCGGGACTCGTCTGGACACCGACGAGGCCAATGTCATCCTGCGTGAAGTGCTGCTCGACAGCAAGCTGGTGTTCAGCAAGCCGCAGGACCGCCTGTTTGCCGGGCAAATCGACCGTATGGATCGCTTCTCGCTGCGCTATCGCGCGCGTAAGTTCCAGAGTGAACAGTACCGCATGCCGTGGAGCGGCCTGCGCGGCCAGCGCACCAGCCTGATCCCCCACCAGCTGAACATCGCCCATGACGTGGGCCGTCGCCACGCGCCGCGCGTGCTGCTGGCAGATGAAGTGGGTCTGGGTAAAACCATCGAAGCGGGCATGATCCTGCATCAACAGCTGCTTTCCGGCGCTGCCGAGCGCGTGCTGATTGTGGTTCCTGAAACCCTGCAGCACCAGTGGCTGGTCGAAATGCTGCGTCGTTTTAACCTGCGCTTCTCCCTGTTTGACGATGAGCGCTATGCCGAAGCGCAGCACGATGCGGACAACCCGTTTGAAACCGAACAGCTGGTGATTTGCTCCCTGGACTTCGTGCGCCGCAGCAAGCAGCGCCTTGAGCATCTGTGCGATGCTGAATGGGACCTGATGGTGGTCGACGAAGCTCACCACCTGGTCTGGAGCGAAGATGCGCCGAGCCGCGAATATATGGCTATCGAGCAGCTTGCCGAACGCGTGCCAGGTGTCCTGCTGCTGACCGCAACGCCGGAGCAACTGGGGCTGGAAAGCCACTTTGCCCGTCTGCGCCTGCTCGATCCAAACCGTTTCCACGACTTTGCGCAGTTCGTGGAAGAACAGAATAACTACCGTCCGGTGGCGGATGCCGTCGCCATGCTGCTGGCGGGCAAGCGTCTCTCTAATGACGAACTCAACACCCTGAGCGATCTGATTGGCGAGCAGGATATCGAGCCGCTTCTGCAGGCCGCGAACAGCGAGAGCGACAATGCGGAATCCGCGCGTAAAGAGCTGATCGACATGCTGATGGACCGCCACGGCACCAGCCGCGTGCTGTTCCGAAATACCCGTAACGGCGTCAAAGGCTTCCCGAAACGCGAGCTGCACACCATCAAGCTTCCGCTGCCGACGCAGTATCAGACGGCGATTAAAGTCTCCGGCATTATGGGCGCGCGCAAAACCCAGGAAGAGCGCGCCCGCGACATGCTTTATCCGGAACAAATCTACCAGGAATTTGAAGGCGATACCGGCACCTGGTGGAACTTCGATCCGCGCGTGGAGTGGCTGATGGGCTACCTGACCGCGCACCGCTCCCAGAAAGTGCTGGTGATCTGCGCCAAAGCGGCCACCGCGCTGCAGCTGGAGCAGGTCCTGCGCGAGCGCGAAGGTATTCGTGCCGCCGTGTTCCACGAAGGCATGTCCATCGTCGAGCGCGACCGCGCCGCGGCGTGGTTCGGGGAAGAGGACAGCGGCGCGCAGGTTCTGCTGTGCTCGGAAATCGGCTCTGAAGGCCGTAACTTCCAGTTCGCCAGCAACCTGGTGATGTTCGATCTGCCGTTTAACCCCGATCTGCTGGAGCAGCGTATCGGCCGTCTGGACCGTATTGGTCAGGCGCATGATATTCAGATCCACGTGCCGTATCTGGAAAAAACCGCGCAGTCCGTGCTGGTACGCTGGTTCCACGAAGGTCTGGACGCGTTTGAACATACCTGCCCGACGGGCCGCACCATTTACGATCAGGTGCATGGCGATCTGATCGGCTACCTGGCCGCGCCGGAAAACACCGACGGCTTTGACGATCTGATTAAGTCCTGCCGCGAGAAGCACGACGCGCTGAAAGCGCAGCTGGAACAGGGTCGCGATCGCCTGCTGGAGATCCATTCCAACGGCGGTGAAAAAGCGCAGGCGCTTGCTGAGAGTATTGAAGAGCAAGATGATGACACCAGCCTGATCAGCTTCTCCATGAACCTGTTCGACATTGTCGGCATCAACCAGGACGACCGTGGCGAGAACCTGATTGTCCTGACCCCGTCCGATCACATGCTGGTTCCGGATTTCCCGGGCCTGCCGGAAGATGGCTGTACCATCACCTTCGAGCGTGACGTGGCGCTGTCCCGCGAAGATGCCCAGTTTATCACCTGGGAACACCCGCTGATCCGCAACGGTCTGGACCTGATCCTCTCCGGCGATACCGGCAGCAGCACCATCTCCCTGTTGAAAAACAAGGCGCTGCCTGTCGGCACCCTGCTGGTAGAGCTGATCTACGTTGTGGAAGCGCAGGCGCCGAAACAGCTGCAGCTCACCCGCTTCCTGCCGCCAACGCCGGTCCGCCTGCTGTTGGACAAAAACGGCACGAACCTGGCCGGACAGGTCGAGTTCGAAAGCTTCAACCGACAGCTGAGCGCGGTGAACCGCCATACCGGCAGCAAGCTGGTTAACGCGGTCCAGCAGGACGTGCACGCTATTCTGCAACTGGGCGAAACCCAGATTGAGAAAGCGGCCAGAGCGCTGATTGATGCCGCGCGCGCGGAAGCCGACGAGAAACTGTCTGCGGAGCTGTCGCGTCTGGAAGCGTTAAAAGCCGTCAACCCGAACATTCGTGACGACGAGCTGGCGGCGATTGAAAGTAACCGTCAGCAGGTGCTGGAAAGCCTGAATCAGGCGAGCTGGCGTCTGGATGCCCTGCGTCTTATCGTTGTGACGCATCAGTAAACGGAGCGCAAGATGGTGATGGAGCCTTACAATCCGCCGCAGGATCCCTGGCTGGTCATTCTGTATCAGGATGAACACATTATGGTGGTCAACAAGCCCAGCGGCCTGTTGTCCGTGCCGGGGCGTCTGGATGAGCACAAAGACAGCGTGATGACGCGCATTCAGCGCGATTATCCGAAGGCGGAGTCTGTCCATCGCCTGGACATGGCCACCAGCGGCGTGATTGTGGTGGCGTTAAATAAGGCGGCGGAACGCGAGTTAAAACGTCAGTTCCGCGAGCGCGAGCCGAAAAAGCAGTATGTCGCCCGCGTCTGGGGCCACCCTGCGCAGGCGGAAGGGCTGGTGGATTTACCGCTGATCTGCGACTGGCCGAACCGGCCAAAGCAGAAGGTGTGTTATGAAACCGGCAAGGCCGCGCAGACCGAGTATGAAGTGCTGGAGTATGCGCCGGATAATACCGCGCGCGTCCTGCTAAAACCGATTACCGGACGTTCACACCAGCTGCGCGTGCATATGCTCGCTCTGGGTCATCCGATTCTGGGCGACCGCTTCTACGCGCCGCCTGAAGCGCTGGCCTTAGCGCCACGTCTGCAGCTGCACGCGCAGACGCTCACCATCACCCATCCGGCCTTTGGTAACGCGATGACGTTTAAAGCCCCGGTGGACTTCTAAAAAAAAGCCCGACACCGTCGGGCTTTTTCTTATTTGAAACCTTTCTTCTCTTTAATGAGCTCGTACGCCTTCTGGATTTCCTGCGCTTTTTGCTTCGCCATCTCCATCATTTCTGGCGGCAGGCCTTTCGCGACCAGCTTGTCCGGATGATGCTCGCTCATGAGCTTACGATAGGCACGTTTAATCGTGGTCTGATCGTCAGAGGGCTTTACGCCAAGCACGTTGCAGGCATCTTCCAGCGTCGGTCCACGCTGCGCCTGCTGCCAGGCACCGCCGGACGACTGCTGGTGATAGCCGCCGCCAAACTGCGCCCCGCCCTGCATCATGCGCAGGAACTGGTCGAACTGCATACGGGAGATGCCCAGCTCTTCCGCAATGACGTACAGCACATCACGTTCATTAGGGTGAAGTGAACCGTCGGCGAAGGCCGCCTGGATTTGAATTTCCAGAAACATCCGAATTAAATCAAAACGTCCAAAACAGATGCTGCGGAA
The DNA here is from genome assembly GCF_900113755.1 of Enterobacter sp. NFIX59. Taxonomy (NCBI): domain Bacteria; kingdom Pseudomonadati; phylum Pseudomonadota; class Gammaproteobacteria; order Enterobacterales; family Enterobacteriaceae; genus Enterobacter; species Enterobacter sp. NFIX59. The sequence goes on from NZ_FOQN01000003.1 coordinate 170,473, forward strand.
CTGACGCATTTTTTCGCGAAGCGGATAGTTATCCGATTTACCGATGCGAAACGCATTTTGCGCTTCCAGACGGGAATCGCCATGCAGGTTCATACGATCCATAAAAACGCTGGCAATCTGAATATCGGCTTCTGTGACACGCCCTTTGGATTTGGTTAAGTGCCCCATCACCTCAAAGGTGGTGGAGAAAAAGAGTGACTGACGCTCGCGCTGATTGGCAAACCAGGCCATTTTGCGGCTGCGCGCCTTATCAAACATATGGCCGATAATAAGTCCAAGCACAATCCCCCAGAACCCGGCACCCATGATGATGGCGAACGCAACGCCGATTATTTTACCCCAATACTGCATATACTCCCCGGATAGTCATATTCCTGGCCGACGCAACGTCATCATCACTGTGTTCAAGTCACGGTCAATTGAAGGACATCGCCTATAATTTGCTTTATCATACTCGTCATTCGATAGCGAGCCTAACACTCTGGCACGCAAACGGGCAGGATTAACGCTGGTACTGCGCAGATGAGTAAGATAGTCTCTGAGCGTTTGTAAGCCGTAGCCACTGATGACGGAACAATAAAATACAACGTATGAAAAAACGTATCCCCACCCTTCTGGCCACAATGATTGGCTCCGCCCTGTATAGTCAACAGGGGCTGGCGGCCGATCTCGCCTCGCAGTGTATGCTTGGCGTCCCAAGTTATAATCGCCCACTGGTGAGTGGCGATACAAATAGCTTGCCGGTAACCATTACTGCCGACAGTTCGAAAGGGACTTACCCTGACAATGCCACGTTTACGGGCAATGTGGATATTAACCAGGGTAATAGCCGCCTGCAGGCAGATGAAGTGCAATTGCACCAGAAGCAGCCGGAAGGTGCGGCCGAGCCGGTACGAACGGTGGATGCGCTGGGTAATGTGCACTATGACGACAATCAGGTCATCCTGAAAGGTCCGAAAGCCTGGTCAAACCTGAATACGAAAGATACTAACGTCTGGGAAGGTGATTACCAGATGGTGGGTCGCCAGGGGCGCGGTGACGCAGACCTGATGAAACAGCGCGGCGAAAACCGCTATACGATCCTGGAAAATGGTACATTCACGTCGTGTCTGCCGGGTTCAAATACCTGGAGCGTGGTCGGAAGCGAGGTTATCCATGACCGCGAAGAACAGGTCGCAGAGATCTGGAACGCCCGCTTCAAACTGGGTCCAGTGCCCATATTCTACAGCCCTTATCTGCAGCTTCCCGTGGGTGACAAACGTCGCTCCGGTTTCCTGATCCCAAATGCCAAATACAGCACCACGAACTACTTTGAGTTCTACCTGCCGTATTACTGGAACATCGCGCCAAACGTGGATGCGACGATCACGCCGCACTATATCCACAAGCGCGGCAACATCATGTGGGAGAACGAGTTCCGCTATCTGACACATGCTGGTGCAGGTCTGATGGAGCTGGATTACCTGCCGTCGGATAAAGTCTTCCAGGATGAGCATCCGACCGAAGGTAATAAACACCGCTGGATGTATTTCTGGCAACATTCCGGTGTGATGGATCAGGTCTGGCGTTTCAACGTCAACTACACCAAGGTGAGTGATCCGAACTACTTCAACGATTTCTCGTCAAAATACGGTTCGAGTACTGACGGTTATGCCACGCAGATCTTCAGCGCAGGCTATGCGGTGCAGAACTTTGATGCGACAGTAACAAGCAAGCAGTTCCAGGTATTTGATAGCCAAACGGCGAGTACCTATGGCGCTGAGCCACAACTGGACGTTAACTGGTACCAGAATGACGTGGGTCCATTCGACACCCGTATTTATGGTCAGGCGGTGCATTTTGTAAATACAAATTCCAATATGCCGGAAGCCACCCGCGTTCACCTGGAGCCCGTAATCAACCTGCCATGGTCAAATGACTGGGCAAGTCTGAACACGGAAGCTAAGCTGATGGCGACACACTATCAGCAGAAAAATATCGATGATTACAACGCGAATCCAAACAATACCGGTCACCTGGAAGAATCCGTAAACCGTACGCTTCCGCAGTTCAAAATGGACGGCAAGCTGATCTTCGAACGCAATATGGGTCTACTGGCGGATGGCTATACCCAGACGCTGGAGCCACGTATGCAGTATTTGTACGTGCCTTATCGCGATCAGAGCAATATTAATAACTACGACTCCTCATTACTGCAGTCTGACTATAGCGGCCTGTTCCGCGACCGTACCTACGGTGGCCTTGACCGCATCGCCTCGGCAAACCAGGTAACGACCGGGGTCACATCGCGCGTTTATGATGATGCTGCCGTTGAACGTTTTAACGTTTCTGTTGGTCAAATCTACTATTTCACCGAGTCTCGCACGGGCGATGACAATATTAAGTGGGAGAAAGATAACAAGACAGGTTCGCTGATTTGGGCTGGTGACACCTACTGGCGTATGACCGACCGTTGGGGTCTGCGCGGTGGCGTGCAATATGACACCCGTCTCGACAATATCGCCAACAGTACAGCGGCCATTGAGTATCGCCGGGATGAAGATCGTATGGTGCAGTTGACCTATCGTTATGCCAGCCCGGAATATATTCAGGCCACATTGCCAAACTACGGCAATGGGGAACAGTATAAAGACGGTATCTCGCAGGTCGGTGGTGCAGCAAGCTGGCCAATCGCCGATCGCTGGTCAGTCGTTGGCGCTTACTACTTTGACACCAACACTCATAAAGCAGCTGACCAGATGGTGGGTCTGCAATATAACTCCTGCTGCTACGCGCTGCGTGTCGGTTACGAACGTAAGCTTAACGGCTGGGATACTAACAACAATCAGAGCAAATACGATAACGTGATTGGCTTTAACTTCGAGCTACGCGGCCTGAGTTCCAACTACGGTCTGGGTACGCAGAAAATGCTGCGCTCGAATATTCTGCCATACCGTACTTCCTTGTAATGTGCTTGATTTGCAACGTAATCCGCTTTGCGGTTAATTGAAATGGAAAAAGTATGAAGAACTGGAAAACGCTGCTGCTCGGTGTCGCTATGGTTGCGAATACCAGCTTCGCGGCCCCCCAGGTTGTTGATAAAGTCGCTGCTGTGGTTAACAACGGCGTCGTGCTTGAAAGTGACGTTGACGGTCTGATGAAATCGGTGAAGCTCAATTCGGGCGAAGCCGGTCAACAGCTTCCGGATGACGCCACGCTGCGCCACCAGATCCTGGAGCGTCTGATCATGGATCAGATCGTTCTGCAGATGGGGCAGAAAATGGGTGTGAAAGTCACTGACGAGCAGCTCGATCAGGCGATCGCTAACATCGCGAAGCAAAACAATATGTCTTTAGATCAGATGCGCAGCCGTCTGGCCTATGACGGCATCAGCTACGCCACCTACCGTAATCAGATCCGTAAAGAGATGCTGATTTCGGAAGTACGTAACAACGAAGTGCGTCGCCGCGTCACTATCCTGCCTCAGGAAGTGGAGGCGCTGGCAAAACAGGTGGGTAACCAGAACGATGCGAGCACAGAGCTGAATCTGAGCCACATTTTGATTCCACTGCCAGAGAACCCAACGTCCGATCAGGCTGCGGAAGCAGAAAGCCAGGCGCGTTCTATTGTTGAACAGGCGCGTAACGGCGGCGACTTTGGCAAGCTGGCCATCACCTACTCCGCTGACCAACAGGCGCTGAAAGGCGGCCAGATGGGCTGGGGACGTATTCAGGAGCTGCCATCCATCTTTGCCCAGGCGCTGAGCACGGCGAAGAAAGGGGATATCGTCGGTCCTATCCGTTCAGGCGTGGGCTTCCACATTCTGAAGGTGAACGATCTGCGCGGCCAGAGCCAAAATATCTCCGTCACCGAAGTTCACGCTCGCCACATTCTGCTGAAACCGTCACCGGTCATGACTGACGATCAGGCGCGTGCGAAGCTGGAACAGATCGCAGCAGACATTAAGAGCGGTAAAACCTCGTTTGCGAAGGCCGCAAAAGAGTTCTCTCAGGATCCAGGCTCTGCTAACCAGGGCGGCGATCTGGGCTGGGCGGCTGCGGATATTTACGATCCTGCCTTCCGTGACGCGTTGATGAAGCTGAACAAAGGCCAGATGAGCACGCCGGTCCACTCTTCGTTTGGCTGGCATCTGATCGAGCTGATGGACACCCGTAACGTTGATAAAACGGATGCGGCACAGAAAGACAGAGCCTACCGTATGCTGTTTAACCGTAAGTTCTCTGAAGAAGCAGCCACCTGGATGCAGGAACAACGCGCCAGTGCTTACGTGAAAGTGCTGAGCAACTAATGAAACAGCATCGTGTTGTTATCACGCCCGGCGAACCCGCCGGGATTGGGCCTGACCTCGTTGTCCAGCTCGCCCAGCTCAGCTGGCCGGTAGAACTGGTTGTCTGCGCCGATGCAACACTGTTACAAGACCGGGCAACACTGCTCGGTCTGCCTTTAACGCTCATCCCTTACGTTGAAGGCCAACAGCCTGCACCACAGCAAGCCGGTACGCTTACCCTTCTCTCTGTTCCCCTTCGAACGCCGGTCATTCCGGGTCAGCTCAGCACGGAAAACGGCCACTATGTCGTTGAAACCCTTGCGCGCGCCTGCGACGGTTGCCTGAAGGGCGAATTTGCCGCTCTGATTACCGGCCCCGTTCACAAAGGCGTGATCAACGAAGCGGGCATACCGTTTACCGGGCATACGGAGTTCTTCGAAGAGCGCTCGCACAGTCCGAAAGTGGTGATGATGCTAGCGACCGAAGCGATGCGCGTTGCCCTGGTGACCACCCATCTGCCGATCAAAGCGATTCCGGATGCGATCACCCCCGATCTCCTGCGTGAGATCATCGGGATTTTGCATCACGATCTGCAGACAAAATTTGGGATCCCGCAGCCGCATGTGCTGGTTTGCGGCCTGAATCCGCACGCGGGCGAAGGCGGGCACATGGGCACCGAAGAGATCGATACCATCATTCCGGTACTCAACGAAATGCGGGCGAAGGGAATGAACCTCAGCGGTCCGCTGCCTGCTGATACCCTTTTCCAGCCGAAATACCTGGATAATGCCGACGCCGTGCTTGCGATGTACCACGATCAGGGCCTGCCCGTGCTAAAATACCAGGGCTTTGGCCGCGGGGTGAATATCACCCTCGGTTTACCTTTTATTCGAACGTCCGTTGACCACGGTACTGCGCTGGATCTGGCAGGCCAGGGGAAAGCGGATGTCGGCAGTTTTATTACGGCGCTTAATCTCGCCATCAAAATGATTGTTAATACTCAATGACTAATCGAGTCCATCAGGGCCACTTAGCCCGTAAACGTTTCGGGCAAAACTTCCTTAACGATCAGTTCGTGATCGAAAGCATTGTCTCGGCTATTAATCCGCAAAAAGGCCAGGCGATGGTCGAAATCGGCCCGGGCCTTGCTGCACTGACCGAACCGGTAGGCGAACGCCTCGACGAACTGACCGTCATCGAACTGGACCGCGATCTGGCCGCACGCCTGCAAACGCACCCGTTCCTCGGGCCGAAGCTGACCATCTATCAGCAGGATGCCATGACCATGAACTTTGGCGAACTGTCGGAAAAAATGGGCCAGCCGCTGCGCGTTTTCGGCAACCTGCCGTACAACATCTCTACGCCGCTCATGTTCCACCTCTTTAGCTATACTGATGCCATTGCCGACATGCACTTCATGTTGCAAAAAGAGGTTGTTAACCGTCTGGTTGCAGGCCCGAACAGTAAAGCGTATGGTCGTTTAAGCGTGATGGCACAATATTACTGCAACGTGATCCCGGTACTCGAAGTACCGCCGTCAGCGTTCACACCACCACCGAAAGTGGATTCAGCGGTTGTGCGCCTTGTGCCGCACAAGACGAAACCGTATCCGGTTAAAGATCTGCGCGTACTGAGCCGCATTACCACAGAAGCCTTTAACCAGCGCCGTAAAACGATCCGTAACAGCCTGAGCAATTCGTTTACCGTAGAGGTGTTAGCCGAGCTGGGGATCGACCCGGCAATGCGTGCGGAGAATATTTCCGTAGAGCAGTACTGCAAGCTGGCTAATTACATCAGCGATAATGCGCCGCCGAAGGAGAGTTAAGCCATGATTGATTCGCCCCGCGTATGTGTCCATGTACAAAGCGTCTATGTTGAATCACAGTCCTCTCCGGACGAAGATCGTTTTGTTTTCGCTTATACCGTGACCATTCGTAATCTGGGGCGGATGCCCGTGCAGCTGCGCGGGCGCTACTGGCTAATCACTAACGGCAATGGCCGCGAAATTGAAGTTCAGGGCGAAGGTGTGGTCGGTGAACAGCCCCACATCGCCCCTGGCGAAGAGTACCAGTACACCAGCGGCGCGGTAATTGAAACGCCGATGGGTACCATGCAAGGCCATTATGAAATGGTCGACGTCGATGGCAACGGATTCCGCGTTGCCATTCCTGTGTTCCGTCTCGCCGTTACTACACTCATTCATTAATCTAATGTCTACATATCTGATTGGCGACGTTCACGGTTGCTACGATGAACTGATCGCATTGTTAAAACAGGTCGACTTTACGCCAGGACAGGACACGCTCTGGCTGACGGGCGATTTAGTCGCGCGTGGCCCCGGCTCCCTTGAAGTATTACGTTTCGTCAAATCGCTGGGCGACAGCGTGCGCATGGTGCTGGGTAATCACGATCTGCATCTGCTGGCGGTTTTCGCCGGGATCAGCCGCAACAAGCCTAAAGATCGCCTCACACCACTGCTGGATGCGCCGGACGCGGACGATCTGATTAACTGGCTGCGCCGTCAGCCCCTGCTGCAGATCGACGAAGAGAAAAAGCTGGTCATGGCGCATGCCGGGATCACGCCACAATGGGATCTTGAGACGGCGAAAACCTGCGCGCGTGACGTTGAGGCGGTGCTGGCGAGCGACTCGTATCCTTTCTTCCTTGATGCCATGTACGGCGATATGCCGAACCACTGGAGCGAGGATCTCAGCGGTCTGGCTCGCCTGCGCTTTATCACCAACGCGTTCACCCGCATGCGTTTCTGCTTCCCGAACGGGCAGCTGGATATGTATTCCAAAGAAACGCCGGAAAGCGCGCCCGCCCCGCTGAAACCGTGGTTTGCCATTCCGGGACCGGTGACCAGCGAGTACAGCGTGGTATTTGGTCACTGGGCAGCACTGGAAGGAAAAGGAACGCCGGAAGGGATTTACGGTCTGGATACCGGATGCTGCTGGGGTGGGGAGTTAACCTGCTTACGCTGGGAAGATAAAGCTTACTTTGTGCAGCCGTCCAACCGACAGCTGGACTTAGGAGAAAGTGAGGCCGTTGCCTCCTGATAATGATTCCCTCTCCCGGCCGGGAGAGGGAAAATTACTTAACGACGTTCCAGAATCTCGAAGCAGTAGCTGTGGGAGTTCTGTGCATCCGCGTCGTGGAATTCGCTGAATACCGATTCCCACTCGTCCGGATCGTAGTCCGGGAAATGGGTATCCCCTTCCACTTCTGCATCAATGTGGGTCAGATACAGCTTCTGCGCTTTTGGCAGGAACTGCTCGTACACACGCCCACCGCCAATCACCATAATCTCTTCGGCATTGCCGCATGCAGCAATCGCCTCGTCTACTGATTTTACCCATTCGACGCGATCGTCAGTGCCTGGCTGGCTGCTGATAACGATATTCTTACGGCCCGGCAATGGACGACCAATCGACTCCCAGGTCAGGCGGCCCATCACTACCGGCTTGTTTAACGTAGTACGTTTAAACCATGCGAGATCGGCAGGCAGGTTCCACGGCATGGCATTTTCCATACCGATAACGCGGTCCACCGCCAGCGCTGCAATCAGACTGATCATTGAAAATTTCCCGGATGCAAAAAATTGCCGCCACTATACGGAAAGCTTAATCTTTCGTCGACTGGCGGCAGGGTAAAGATAAAGAAATTTTTTAATATTGCTGGCAACTCCACTTCACGCGGAAGGTTTACTCTCGGGCTCGTCAGCCGGATCGCCGGTATGCTTGCCCTCTTCCGTGCCCTGCCAGCCGTGGCGCTGGATCAGCGACAGGTGGTTACGGTCCTCGTTAATGATTTCCGTCAGCATCGCGCTGGTGCGTTTAAACACTGCCGCGCGCTCGGTAGCCGTACTGCCCGCCATCGCCGCCATCTCTTCAACCATATCGGTATTAAAGCGACGGAACAGGTCCGCCCGTTCGCGCGCTTCGTACGCGCCAAGCCCCAGGTTTTCCAGCGCCATACGGCCAGACTTCAGCGCACCTTCGAACGTTTCACGCTCCGGTGCGTCTACGCCCGCCTGTCGCAGCCTGATGTAGTGATCCACATCGCGCGCGCGGGAGATAATGGTCAGTGCCGGGAAATGCTCTTTAACCAGTTCCACCATCTGCATGCTGGTCTCCGGATCGTCAATGGCGTTAATCAATACCTCGGCTTTTGCCGCCCCGGCGGATTCCAGCAGATCGACGCGGGTGGCATCCCCGTAAAACACCTTCATATCAAATTTACGCAGAGTATCGACATGGTCGGGATCGTGATCGAGGATGACCATCTTCACGCCGCTGGAGAGTAATAAACGCCCGACGATCTGCCCGTAGCGACCAAATCCGGCGATGATGACGCGCGGCTGCTCCTCGTCAATCTCATCGGCTTCGCGCTCCTGCTCGCTGTCCGATTTTTCCAGACGCGTCAGCACCACCAGCAGCACAGGCGTCGCCGCCATCGACAGTGCGACCGCCAGCGTCAGCGCTTTCGCCCACTCGGGATCGAGCACGTTTGCCATCTGCGCGGCGCCAAAGACCACGAACGCAAATTCACTCCCCTGCCCCAGCAGCACGGCAAACCAGCGGCGCTGCCTGGTCGGCACGTTTAATGGACGCGCAATCAGCCACAGCATCACCATTTTAATGATCAGGAAGCCGACGAGCAGGATGACGATCCGCAGCGGGTGCGTCACCAGCGTGCCGAAGTCGACGGACATCCCCACACCAATGAAAAACAGCCCCAGCAGCAACCCTTTGAACGGCTCGATATCGCTTTCCAGCGCGTGACGGTATTCAGAACTCGCCAGCAGAACGCCTGCGAGGAACGCCCCCATCGCCATCGACAGCCCGGCCTCTTCCAGCAGCAGACCGAAGCCAAACACCAGGAACAGCGCCACGGCGCTGAACACTTCGCGCAGGCCCGAGCGGGCAACAAACCGCAGCAGCGGACGGGTGACGTAGCGACCAAGCAGCACCACCAGCGCCAGCGCGCCCGCCACCTTCAGTGCCGACAGCGCGAAAGCGCCCAGCGTGGTAGAGGAACCGCTGGCCGCCAGCAGCGGGATCATCGCCACCAGCGGGATAGCGGCAATATCCTGGAACAGCAGCACCGAGAACGCGCTACGTCCCATCTGGGATACCGTCAGATTTCGTTCGTTCATCGCCTGCATGGCAATGGCCGTTGAGGAGAGCGCCAGGGTCATGCCGATGAGCTCTGCCACTTTCCAGTCCATGCCCAGCAGGATGCAGAACCCGCCCAGCAGTAGGCCGCAGGCCACCATCTGCAGTGCCCCACCGCCAAATACCGATGCGCGAAGCTTCCACAACCGCTGCGGGTCGAGCTCCAGGCCAATCACAAAGAGCATCAGCACCACGCCGATTTCAGCGAAATGAAGGATCGCCTCTGCATCCGTCACCAGTCGAAAGCCCCACGGTCCAATGACGCAGCCCGCAATCAGGTAGCCGAGAACAGAGCCCAGCCCCAGGCGTACCGCCACGGGCACAATCAGCGCCGCTGCGCCAAGGTATATCAGCGCCTGTATCAGCGTATGGCTATCCATGGTGCGCCTCCTGCCACTCAAGTAAGCGTTGTTTATAATGGCGAGCCTGCGCCTGCAGCGTTTCATCGTCGCAGACAAACGTGCAGTGCATCGCAAACGGCGGGAGCCAGTTCAGACCGCAATACAGCGCAGTCGCCTGCAGCGGCTGTGCCAGGACGTCAAAACCCGGGAAGGAACCGATATCAAAGTGGCTTTCCCCGCCGCCGGTGGTGACCGCCCACATCAGGCTTTTCCCTTTTAGCGCATTGCCGTTGTGGCCATACGCCCAGCCGTGGGAGAAGACTTTATCAATCCACAGCTTCAGGAGCGGGGGCGTGCTATACCACTGCATGGGATGCTGCCAGATAATCAGATCGGCACGGGAAAGCGCCTCCTGTTCGGCGGCGATATCGATATTAAAATCGGGATAGAGTTGATAGAGGGAACGTATCTCTACGTTATCAAGCGTCCTTACCTGCTCAAGCATCCGCTTATTCGCATGCGAGTGCTGCGGATAAGGATGGGCATAAATTATCAGAATCATTGATTAGCCTGTTGTTACTGCTTTCTTTTAACAAAAGAGTGTAGTCAGTAATTCAACAGGCTAATAGTGAATATTATTGACGGGCTTACGTCAGAATTCTGAATTAGTTATCCAGCTCGCCCATCGATTTCACCTGGTCACGGTTGATCTGCTCGGTTTGACCGGTTTCGGCGTTTTTGTACGACACCAGACCGGTATCGTCATCTACCTGCGGTTTTCCGTCGGTAACAATGGTTTTGCCATCGGTGGTTTTTACGGCCTGATTGGACGAACAGCCCGCAACGGTAAACATTGTCGTGGCAGCCAGAACGGAAGCGATCAGTAATTTATTTGGCATGGTGTTTTCCCCTGCTCTCAGTTGAATTTCGTTATCGACCTAATGATTTTAGGCTAACTGACTGAAAGCGGATGAAAAACCAGAAGGTTCTGAAGATGGGGAGAATGCCCGGCAGCCGAACGGCACCGGGCATTTTTACTTACTTGCTAATCTGCGCGTGCATTTCCTGCACTGAAATCACCTTCTCGGTAGCATCCGCGTTCAGCGCCATGGCCGTTGCGAAACCGCCGTTCAGGGTGGTGTCGTAGTGCACTTTGTACTGCAGCGCGCTGCGGCGAATCAGCTTGGAGTCTTCGATCGCCTGGCGGCCCGCGGTGGTGTTGATGATGTAGGTATATTCGCCATTCTTGATACGATCCTGAATGTGCGGACGGCCTTCATGCACCTTGTTCACCAGACGCGGGTTGATGCCGGCTTCGCCCAGCACAATCGCCGTACCGTGGGTTGCATCCAGCTCGAAGCCCTGCTTCAGCAGCTTAGCGGCCAGGTCAACTACGCGCTCTTTGTCGCCTTCACGAACGGAGAGCAGCGCACGGCCTGATTTTCTCATGGTAGAGCTACTGCCCAGCTGCGCCTTCGCGAACGCTTCTGCGAAGGTGCGGCCTACGCCCATCACTTCCCCGGTAGAGCGCATTTCTGGCCCTAACAGCGGGTCAACGCCCGGGAATTTGTTGAACGGCAGCACCACTTCTTTCACCGAGTAGTACGGTGGAATGATCTCTTTGGTCACGCCCTGCTGCGCCAGCGTCTGGCCCGCCATCACGCGCGCCGCCACCTTCGCCAGCGGTACGCCGGTGGCTTTGGAGACGAACGGGACGGTACGTGCCGCACGCGGGTTCACTTCAATCAGGTAGACTTCGTTGTCTTTCACCGCGAACTGGACGTTCATCAGACCGCGAACCTGCAGCTCGAAGGCCAGCTTCTGCACCTGCTGGCGCATCACGTCCTGAATCTCCTGGCTCAGCGTGTAGGCTGGCAGAGAACAGGCTGAGTCACCGGAGTGCACGCCCGCCTGCTCGATGTGCTCCATGATGCCGCCAATCAGCACCATTTCGCCGTCGCAGATGGCGTCCACGTCCACTTCCACCGCGTCGTCGAGGAAGCGGTCGAGCAGCACTGGCGCATCGTTGGACACGCTTACCGCGGTCTGGAAGTAGCGGCGCAGGTCGGCTTCGTCATACACGATTTCCATCGCGCGGCCGCCCAGCACGTAGGAAGGACGCACGACCAGCGGGTAGCCAATCTCTTTCGCCTTCTCAACGGCCATCTCAATGGCGGTGACGGTGGCGTTCGCCGGCTGTTTCAGCTTCAGACGGTCAACCGCCTGCTGGAAACGCTCGCGGTCTTCCGCACGGTCAATCGCATCCGGGCTGGTACCGATAACCGGCACGCCTGCTGCTTCCAGCGCGCGCGCCAGCTTCAGCGGGGTCTGGCCGCCGTACTGCACGATAACGCCTTTTGGCTTCTCGATGCGCACGATTTCCAGCACGTCTTCCAGGGTAACCGGCTCGAAGTAGAGGCGGTCAGAGGTGTCGTAGTCGGTCGATACGGTTTCCGGGTTACAGTTGACCATGATGGTCTCGTAACCGTCTTCACGCAGCGCCAGGGAGGCGTGCACGCAGCAGTAGTCGAACTCAATGCCCTGGCCGATACGGTTTGGACCGCCGCCCAGCACCATAATCTTGTCGCGGTCGACGGACGGGTTCGCTTCGCACTCGTCTTCATAGGTGGAGTACATGTAGGCGGTGTCGGTCGAGAATTCTGCCGCACAGGTGTCCACGCGCTTGTAGACCGGGTGCAGGTCATACTGGTCGCGCAGCTTGCGGATTTCCGCTTCACGCACGCCCGCCAGCTTAGCCAGACGCGCATCGGCGAAGCCTTTACGCTTCAGCACGCGCAGGAAGTCAGCGTCCAGGCCGGTGATGCCCAGCTCAGCCACCTGCTCTTCCAGACGCACCAGCTCTTCAATCTGCACCAGGAACCAGCGGTCGATGTTGGTCAGGTTGAACACGCCGTCGACGGACAGCCCCGCACGGAAGGCATCGGCGATGTACCAGATACGCTCTGCGCCCGCGTCTTTCAGCTCGCGGCGGATTTTCGTCAGCGCTTCCGGGTCGTCCAGGCTCACTTTCGGGTCGAAGCCGGTCGCGCCCACTTCGAGGCCGCGCAGCGCTTTCTGCAGGGATTCCTGCTGCGTGCGACCAATCGCCATCACTTCACCGACAGATTTCATCTGGGTGGTCAGACGGTCGTTCGCGCCTGCAAATTTCTCGAAGTTGAAGCGTGGAATTTTGGTGACAACGTAGTCGATGGACGGCTCGAAGGACGCAGGCGTGCGGCCACCGGTGATGTCGTTCATCAGCTCGTCGAGGGTGTAACCCACCGCCAGCTTCGCCGCCACTTTGGCAATCGGGAAGCCGGTCGCTTTAGAGGCCAGCGCGGAGGAACGGGACACGCGCGGGTTCATTTCGATAACAATCAGACGGCCGGTTTTCGGGTTAACGGAGAACTGCACGTTAGAACCGCCGGTTTCCACGCCGATTTCACGCAGTACCGCCATCGAGGCGTTACGCATGATTTGATACTCTTTGTCGGTCAGGGTCTGGGCTGGCGCAACGGTGATGGAGTCGCCGGTGTGGATACCCATCGCATCGAAGTTTTCGATGGAGCAGACGATGATGCAGTTGTCATTTTTATCACGCACCACTTCCATCTCGTACTCTTTCCAGCCAATCAGCGATTCATCAATCAGCAGCTCTTTGGTTGGGGAGAGATCCAGACCGCGTTCGCAAATCTCTTCGAACTCTTCGCGGTTGTAGGCGATGCCGCCGCCGGTGCCGCCCATGGTGAACGATGGACGGATGATGCACGGATAGCCCACGTCAGCCGCAACGGCCAGCGCTTCTTCCATGTTGTGTGCGATACCGGAGCGCGCGGTGTCGAGGCCGATTTTCTTCATCGCCACGTCGAAGCGGCGACGGTCTTCTGCTTTATCAATCGCGTCGGCGGTCGCACCAATCATGGTCACGCCGAACTCGGCCAGCACGCCCTGACGCTCCAGCTCCAGCGCGCAGTTCAGCGCCGTCTGGCCGCCCATGGTTGGCAGCACCGCGTCCGGACGCTCTTTCTCGATGATTTTACGCACCACTTCCCAGTGAATCGGCTCGATGTAGGTCGCATCAGCCATTTCCGGGTCGGTCATGATGGTCGCCGGGTTAGAGTTCACCAGGATAACGCGGTAACCCTCTTCGCGCAGGGCTTTACACGCCTGCGCGCCGGAGTAGTCGAATTCACAGGCCTGGCCGATCACGATCGGGCCAGCGCCAAGGATCAGGATGCTTTTTATGTCTGTACGTTTTGGCATTGTCTTCTCGGCTCCTGATTATTTAGCGGTCTTACGGTATTGCTCGATAAGTTCGATGAAGTGATCGAACAGCGGCGCGGCGTCGTGTGGGCCCGGGCTGGCTTCCGGGTGGCCCTGGAAGCTGAACGCTGGCTTATCGGTACGGTGGATGCCCTGCAGGGTGCCATCGAACAGCGACTTGTGGGTCACGCGCAGGTTAGCCGGCATTGAGGCCTCATCGACGGCAAAGCCGTGGTTCTGCGCGGTGATCATCACCGTGTTGTTATCGATGTCTTTCACCGGGTGGTTACCACCGTGGTGGCCGAACTTCATCTTAACGGTGTTCGCACCGCTCGCCAGGGCCAGCAGCTGATGGCCGAGACAGATGCCGAATACCGGGATGTCGGTTTCCAGGAAGGACTTAATGGCGGCGATAGCGTAATCGCACGGCGCCGGGTCGCCAGGGCCGTTGGACAGGAAAATACCGTCCGGATTCATCTTCAGCACGTCTTCGGCAGACGTTTGTGCCGGCACCACCGTCAGGCGGCAGCCGCGGTCAACCAGCATGCGCAGGATGTTGCGCTTGGCGCCGAAATCGTAGGCCACCACGTGGAACGGCAGCTCGCTCTCTTTTTTCGCTTCCGGCAGGTCGCCTGAAAGCGTCCAGCTACCCTGAGTCCAGCTGTAGGCTTCAGCGGTAGTCACTTCTTTCGCCAGGTCCATGCCGTTCAGGCCCGGGAAGGCTTTCGCTTTTTCCAGCGCCAGCGTCGCATCGAGGTTATCACCCGCGATGATGCAGCCGTTCTGTGCACCTTTCTCGCGCAGCAGACGCGTTAACTTACGGGTATCGATATCGGCAATCGCCACGATGTTATGGCGCTTCAGGTAAGAAGAGAGGTCTTCGGTATTGCGGAAGTTGCTGGCAATCAGCGGCAGGTCGCGAATGACCAGGCCTTGCGCATGTACCTGAGAAGATTCTTCGTCAGCAGCATTGGTGCCGACATTGCCGATATGAGGATAAGTAAGAGTAACGATTTGGCGAGAATAGGAAGGATCAGTGAGGATTTCTTGATAACCGGTCATTGAAGTATTGAAAACGACTTCCCCAACCGCCGAACCCGTTGCCCCTATGGCCCGACCGATAAACTGGGTTCCGTCTTCCAGAACCAATAGCGCTGACTTAATCAAAACACCCTCCAGAGAATATTCACTCACTTTATTTGCATATTAATTCATAACCATGTCATGGATCAATGCAAATGTGTTGCCAGCGGATTTTTGGCAAACGGCGGCATTCTGGGGATTTGGTGGGTAAAAGTCAACTTAAAACGGATATTTTGTTTAGTCTTTTGCAGGCCTGGCGAGAGGAATGAGGCTTAAGCGACAAAAAGATCAGGTAAATCACTGCGGAAAACGCTTGCGCGCCTGGTTTAATAAAAAATCAGCGGATGGAGCATCATAAAGTGGACCAAATGGTCAAAATTTACATTTCAGCAACGTTAATACGCAGCAATAGATAGGTTTTTATAGGCTTATAGCCTGATTAACATTGAAACAGTCAAAATAAAAGGGCAATAAAATATTGCCCTATGCAATCAAACAATTACGACTGCAATAACCACATCACGATGGGTAATAATGCTTACAAATTGTTGAGATCAAGCACATCTCGCATATCAAAAAGGCCATCTTTCTTATTTTTCAGCCACAAAGCGGAACGTACGGCGCCGTTAGCAAATGTCATTCGGCTGGAGGCTTTATGCGTAATCTCGACACGTTCACCAATATCGGCGAACATCGCCGTGTGTTCGCCGACAATGTCACCCGCTCGCACGGTGGCGAAACCAATGGTGCCCGGTACGCGTTCGCCGGTGTGACCTTCGCGGGTATAGACCGCGCACTCTTTTAAATCTTTATCGAGTGCATGCGCAATCGCTTCGCCCATCGCCAGCGCCGTACCTGATGGCGCATCAACTTTGTAACGGTGGTGAGCTTCTACGATCTCAATATCGGTATAGTTGCCCATCACCTTCGCGGCCTTCTCCAGCAGCTTCAGCATGACGTTAACGCCCACGCTGAAGTTTGCGGCGAAGACAATCGCAATCTCTTTTGATGCATCCTGGATAGCCTGCTTGCCCGCGTCGTCAAAACCGGTGGTGCCGATCACCATCCCCTTGCCGTGCTGACGGCAAAACGCCAGATGCGTGAGCGTCCCTTCCGGGCGGGTAAAATCGATGAAGACATCGAAGTCCTCTTTTACCGCCTCCAGGCTGCTTTGCACGGTAACGCCCGTGTGGCCTGCGCCCGCCAGCTCACCGGCATCGGTCCCCAGAAGTGAAGAACCTTCACGCTCCAGGGCCGCGCCAAGCGCGACGCCATCCATCTGAAGAGCCGCCTGAATAAGCTGACGGCCCATACGTCCACCCGCGCCCGCAATGGCGACACGGATCTGTGCATCATGCATAGTTATTCTCTTACGTTAAAATGATGTAAACCGTTTTCAGATTAACCAGCCTTGAGAAGCACTGCCAACTGAAAACACCGATAATTAGAATTTAACGTGAAACCGACTTAAATATCAGTAAAAGACATGATTTTGTCGTCACGATAAAGTAACGGTTAAAAAAAAGGCCAGCACAGGAGGTGCTGGCCTTTCATCAGAAAAGGGACTATTCGACTTCGCGGGCATCAATGCGCAGTTCTTTCGGGACTTCGAAAACGATGTTCTCCTCACGTCCTTCCAGCGGCACCGCTTCGCCACCGCCCAGCTCCTGCAAACGGGAAATGACGTTCTGAACCAGAATATCTGGCGCAGACGCCCCGGCCGTCACGCCGACACAGGCCGCATGCTTAACCCACGCTTCCTGAATATCCGACGCGTCATCAATCAGGAACGCTGCCTTCCCCATGCGCTGCGCCAGTTCGGCCAGGCGATTGGAGTTAGACGAGTTTTTGGAGCCGACCACCAGCACCACATCCGCCTGTTCAGCCAGTGCACGCACCGCTTCCTGACGGTTAGTGGTCGCATAGCAGATATCATCTTTACGCGGACCGACGATTTTCGGGAAGCGCTGACGCAGGGCGTCAATCACGTCTGAGGTATCGTCTACGGAGAGCGTCGTCTGGGTCATAAACGACAGACGGGCTTCATTTTTCACGTTCAGCGTCAGGACATCTTCCGGCGACTCGACCAGATACATCCCCCCTTCCGGGTTGCTGTACTGGCCCATGGTGCCTTCAACTTCCGGATGACCGGCATGGCCAATCAGAATCGACTCTTCACCACGACGGCTGGCGCGCGCCACTTCCATATGCACCTTGGTCACCAGTGGACAGGTGGCATCGAATACGGTCAGATCGCGGCTTTTCGCTTCGTTACGTACCGCCTGGGAGACGCCGTGCGCGGAGAAGATCAGGATTGCACCGTCCGGCACTTCGCTGATCTGCTCAATAAAGATGGCGCCGCGCTCGCGCAGGCTGTCAACCACGTAGCGGTTATGCACCACTTCGTGACGTACATAAATCGGCGCGCCGTAAATCTCCAGCGCGTTTTCAACAATGCTGATAGCGCGGTCTACACCGGCGCAAAAGCCGCGCGGGTTAGCCAACAGGATCTGCATTTCAGGCCTCCAGTGCAGGATCGATTTCCAGCACTTCAACATCAAAATGAACGGTACGCCCGGCAAGCGGATGGTTGAAATCAACGGTAATCGAATCGCCGTTGATTTCGCGGATCACGCCAGGCATTTCGCTGCCGTCCATAGCGGTAAAGAGCATGATCGCCCCGATTTCCGGTTCACCCGCGTCCATGAACTCACGGCGCGAGAAATACTGGATCAGATCGGGACTTGGCACGCCAAACGCGGCATCCGGCTCCAGCGAAAAGGCTTTTTTCTCACCCTCTTTCAGACCGAGAAGCTGCTGCTCAAGACCTTCAGACAGGGAAGTATCGCCAAGACGAAACAGGGCCGGTTTGCCGTTATTGCGGGTGGATTCGGCCATGGAGCCGTCATCCAGCTTCAGCGTGAAGTGAACGAGAACCGCGCTGTTGCTCTGTACGGATTTAGACATGCAAATTGCTCGCTTGTTTTGCCCGGTGGCGCTGCGCTTGCCGGGCCTACATTAACCGTAGGCCGGGTAAGCGCAGCGCCACCCGGCTGGTTTTTACGCCTGCTCTTTCGCGGCCGGTTTAGGCAAGAAGCCTTCCAGCACGATTAACGCCGCACCGATGCAAATAGCGCTATCGGCGAGGTTAAAGGTCGCGAAGTGCCAGTCGCCGACGTAGAAGTCGATCATATCGACCACAAAGCCGTGCCACAGGCGGTCAAACAGGTTGCCCAGCGCGCCGCCAATGATCAGCGCGTAGGCGATGTTATTCAGCTTTTGCGTGGCCTTCGAGCGGTACATCAGCACCGCCAGGATCACGCAGATACCGAGAGCGATACCCGCAAAGAACCAGCGCTGCCAGCCACCACTATCGGCAAGGAAACTGAACGCTGCGCCGTAGTTACGTGCGTAGTGCAGGTTAAGTGACGGGAACAGCGGAACCGTCTCCCCCAGAGCAAAATTCTGGAGGATCAGGAACTTGCTGCCCAGATCGATAATCAGCACCACCACAACCAGCCACAGCCAGCGCAGTCCTGTTGAACAGAGAGTTTTACTCATCAGGCAAACTTACGTTTTTCGCCGTCACCGGCGACGTTGCTTACACAGCGTCCGCAGATGTCTGCGTGTTCCGCCACCTGACCGACATCGGTGGTGTAATGCCAGCAGCGCGGGCATTTCTCACCGTCGGCTTTGCTCAGCGCGACTTTCAGTCCTTTGAGCAGTTCGCTCTGCTGAGCATCAGCAGAAGCCTCGGCATAATCCGCAACTTTCGCACCGGAGGTCAACAGGACAAATCGTAATTCATCGCCCAGCGCCGTCAGCTTCGCCGCCAGCTCCGGTTCAGCGTACAGCGTGACTGCCGCTTCCAGAGAGCCGCCGACTTTCTTATCTGCACGCGCCTGCTCGATAACCTTGTTCACTTCGCCACGCACTTTCAGCAGCTCGTCCCAGAAGGCATCGTTCATCGCTTCGGTGCTGGAGAGGTCGAACAGACCTTCGTACCACTCGCCGGTGAAGACATACTTCTCGCGGTCGCCCGGCAGGTAACCCCAGATTTCATCCGCGGTGAAGGACATAATCGGCGCCATCCAGCGTACCAGCGCTTCTGCGATATGGAACAGCGCGGTCTGGCAGCTACGACGCGCCACGCTATCCGCTTTCGCGGTGTACTGGCGGTCTTTGATGATGTCGAGGTAGAACGAGCCCATCTCAATGGAGCAGAAGCGCATCAGGCGCTGCACCACTTCGTGGAAGTCATAAGACTCATAGGCCTTCAGGATATCTTCCTGCGCCGCTTTCGCGCAGCCTACCGCCCAGCGGTCCAGCACGACCATCTCTTCCGGTTTCACCATGTCTTTTGCCGGATCGAACCCGTTCAGGTTCGCCAGCAGGAAGCGCGCGGTGTTACGGATACGACGATAGCTGTCGGCAGCACGTTTCAGGATCTCGTCAGATACCGCCATTTCGCCGGTGTAGTCGGTCGACGCCACCCACAGACGCAGAATGTCTGCGCCCAGCTTGTTCATCACATCCTGCGGAGAAACGGTGTTACCGATAGATTTGGACATCTTACGGCCCTGACCATCCACGGTGAAGCCGTGAGTCAGTACCTGACGGTAAGGCGCTTTACCCTTCATGGCGGTGGAGATCATCAGAGACGACATGAACCAGCCGCGGTGTTGGTCAGAGCCTTCCAGATACATATCGGCAGCGTGGCCAGCAAACTCCGGACGCACGTCAACCACGGAGGAGTGGGTCGATCCGGAGTCAAACCACACGTCCAGGGTATCCGGCACTTTCTCGTAATTGTCTGCGTCAGCGCCCAGGATATCGCGGGCGTCGAGATCCCACCACGCCTGAATGCCGTCAACTTCGACACGTTTCGCCACTTCTTCCATCAGTTCCAGGGTGTTCGGGTGCAACTCCTGCGTCTCTTTATGCACGAACAGAGACATCGGCACGCCCCAGGTACGCTGACGGGAGATACACCAGTCAGGACGGTTAGCCACCATGGATTCGATACGCGCCTGGCCCCAGTCAGGGATCCACTGCACGCCTTTGATCTCTTTCAGAGACTGCTCGCGCAGGCCCTTCTGATCCATGCTGACGAACCACTGCGGGGTCGCACGGAAGATGATCGGGGTCTTGTGACGCCAGCAGCACGGATAGCTGTGCTGCATTTTTTCAACGTGCAGCAGCGCGCCGCTGGTGCGCAGCATGTCGACGATGATGTCGTTCGCTTTGAAGACGTTGATACCGTCCAGCGCCGGGTAGGTGCCAGGCAGGTAAGATCCGTCCGGGCCCACCGGGTTAGCGATTTCAAGACCGTACTTCAGGCTGATGTTGTAGTCGTCAGGACCGTGGCCACCGGCGGTATGCACCGCACCGGTACCCGCTTCCAGCGTCACGTGGTCGCCCAGGATCGCCGGAACGTCGAAGTCCAGGAACGGGTGCTTGAAGCGCATCAGCTCCAGCGCGTCACCTTTCACGGTGCCCAGCACGGTGTAGTCGGTGATATGCGCACGCTTCAGCACGCTTTCAACCAGATCTTTCGCCAGGATAACCGCCTGACCTTCAACCTGAACCAGCGCGTATTCGAACTCACCGGACAGGGAGATCGCACGGTTCGCAGGCAGGGTCCACGGAGTGGTGGTCCAGATAACCAGCGAGATTGGGCCGTTTACCGAGGCGACGCCAAATTTGGCTTTCACCGCATCCTGATCGACGGCCTGGAAGGCCACGTCGATAGATGGAGAGGTTTTGTCGTAATACTCCACTTCCGCTTCTGCCAGCGCAGAGCGGCAGTCCACGCACCAGTGCACCGGCTTAGCGCCTTTGTGCAGGTGGCCGTTACCGATGATTTTACCCAGCGCACGGATGATGTTGGCTTCAGTTTTGAAGTCCATGGTCAGGTACGGGTGCGACCAGTCGCCCAGCACGCCCAGACGGATGAAGTCAGCGCGCTGACCGTCAACCTGCGTAGCGGCGTATTCGCGGCACTTCGCACGGAACTCGGCGGCGGTGAACTTCTCACCCGGCTTGCCGAACTCCTGCTCCACTTTCAGCTCGATTGGCAGACCGTGGCAGTCCCAGCCCGGAACGTAAGGCGAGTCATATCCCGCGAGGCCTTTGGACTTCACGATAATGTCTTTCAGAATCTTGTTAACCGAGTGACCAATATGAATGCTGCCATTCGCATATGGAGGGCCATCATGCAGAATGAAGGATTTTTTGCCTTTTTTGGCTGCACGAATGATGCCGTACAGGTCATCATCGGTCCAACGCGCCAGCATTCCCGGTTCGCGCTTGGCGAGATCGCCGCGCATCGGGAACCCTGTTTCCGGCAAATTCAGGGTTGATTTATAGTCACTCATCAGATTCTCGGTTCCGTATTTATCACGTAGGCAGTTAAGCCGGGTTCAAAGCCCAAAAAACTCGCGGGCCGTCAATTCATCTCGCGCAATTTGCGCTTTGAGTTCATCCAGCGAACCAAATCGCTGCTCGTTGCGTATTTTTTTACGCAGTATCACATCTATATGGCGACCATACAGGTCCATTACAACGTCCAGCAGGTGCACTTCCAGCTGTTGACGCACACCGGCGACGGTCGGACGCGTGCCAATATTGGCGACGCCGTAAAACGGCTTATCGCCCAGTCCTGCCACTTCCACCGCATACACCCCTTTAACCGGGGAAACCTGACGACGCAGCGGTATATTCGCCGTCGGGAAGCCTATCGTGCGCCCCAGCGCATCGCCATGGACCACGCGGCCAGAGATGGTGAACGGATGCCCCAGTAGGGTCTCTGCCGTATCCAGTTCGTCATCGGCCAGTGCCCGGCGTACCGCCGTGCTGCTGACGCGAACGCCGCCTTCACAGAAGGTCATCGCGCTGGTGACGTCAAAACCGTACTCCAGACCAGCCTTCTGTAATAGCAAGAAATCGCCCTGACGACCAGCGCCAAAGCGGAAATCATCGCCCACGGCGAGAAACTGTACGCCAAGACGCTTAACCAGCAGGTCGCTGACAAAATTTTGTGCTGTCAGCGCGGCAAAGCGGCGATCGAAACGTACACACAATACGTAGTCCACACCGGACTCTGCCAGGTAGCGCAACTTCTCGCGCAGGCGAGTGAGACGGGCGGGAGATTTATCACCCGCGAACAGCTCCAGCGGCTGCGGTTCGAAAATCATCACCACAACGGGCAGGCCACGGGCCTCCCCTTCTTTACGCAATCCCTGCAACAGCGCCTGATGACCACGATGCACGCCGTCGAAATTACCAATGGTCAGCACGCACCCGTGTGGTGCGCTACTGAGATTATGTATGCCGCGTATCAGCTTCATGTCTGGCTCAAAACAGTGAAAATCGCCAAAGTATACCTTGTACAACGGTTAAGGTTAACCGGCGATTGTTCGTGCAAAACAGAAAGCCGTAATGATTTCATCAGGCTGACCTTTCGCAGCGAAAAAATCTGCTCGTGAACTGCGATTTTTATGCCGAAAGGCTGTATTCAGGGAAGACAAGCTGGTAGAATCCTGCGCCATCACTACGTAACGTAGCGTCGCTAATTAACGGCGCTTATTTGCACAAATCCATTGACAAAAGAAGGCAAAGAGGGCATATTCCTCGGCCTTTGAATTGTCCACATAGATCATATTTGGGAGTTGGACTTGGCTAATATCAAATCAGCTAAGAAACGTGCCGTTCAGTCTGAAAAGGCTCGTAAGCACAACGCAAGCCGTCGCTCTATGATGCGTACTTTCATCAAGAAAGTATACGCAGCAATCGAAGCAGGCGACAAAGCTGCAGCGCAGAACGCATTTAACGAAATGCAACCAATCGTGGATCGTCAGGCTGCTAAAGGTCTGATCCACAAAAACAAAGCAGCGCGTCATAAAGCAAACCTGACTGCGCAGATCAACAAACTGGCTTAATCGCTACTTGTTGTTGCTTGTTTAAAGAACCCGCTTAACGCGGGTTTTTTTATGTCTTCAGATTGCCGGTGGCGTAAACAGCGCTGAATAGTCGCGGTTACAGATTCGCTGTACCGCCGGGTGCTGAATCATTCTTTCGGCAAATATGGCGTGATACTCCTCCATCACGTTATCCACTCTGCCTATCTCCGTAATCTTATCGTCCGAATAGAGATCGTGCGCGTACAGCGTCGGCGCAACGAAGATCGCGTTATGCGCTTCGCCAAAGGCTTTCATCAGCGCCGCATCGTCGAACTCACCGAGTATCTCCACGTTCAGCCCCTGCGAGTTAAACCAGTTCAGCAGCTTGCGTCCGAGCATGGAGCGCCTTCCCGGCACCAGCAGGCGACGCTCTTCCAGGCACGCGGGGAACGGTTTTTCCGGCGGCGGATTAATACACCAGAAGCTGACGCCGCATTCGCCAATCTTCACCGAGAACAGCCCTTCCTGCTGGGTGGAGTCAATCGGGCAGTCCGAGATAATCATATCCAGCTTGTGCTGGCTGAGCTGTTCCAGCAGCATCTCATGGGTGGATTCAAAGCAGCGCAGATGGATTTGCTCATCTTCCACCACCGCCGCATCCAGCACGCCGCTCACCAGCCGCTTGGACAGCGCATCCGCCACGCCAACATCAAAGAGCAGGTTCGACTCTTTGCGGTAGTTGACGATATCCAGCATCTCCTGGCTCAGGGTGAACATTTTGTCCGCATAGCGGAAAACCAGTTCACCCAGTTCGCTGGGTTCAATCCCACGCCCCTTACGCTTGAACAGCTTACCCTGCAGGCGCTCTTCCAGCGCCTTGATTTGCCCGGTGATGGTTTGCGGCGTCAGGTAGAGCGCCTCTGCCGCCCCCACCACCGAGCCCTGTTTATAGACGTGCCAGAAGTAGTAAAGATGGTTGTAATTCAAATGAGACATCGCGTCTTCTCTCCCTGAGTGTGTATCGGGAGAAGGATCGCCTCCTCCCGGTGTTCCGTTATGCCTGGACGGCCTGTCCGGACAATTTCACCTTCAACAAGGTATAACCGATTACCGCGGCCAGTAATGACCCGATGAGGATGCCGAGTTTCGCCCAGACGATAAGCTCAGGCGCATGCGCACCAAACGCCAGCGTCGAGATAAAGATCGACATCGTAAACCCGATGCCACACAGCACGCCGACGGCCATAATCTGCTTAAAGGTGGTGCCGTGCGGCAAAGAGGCCAGCTTCAGCTTCGTCGCCACCCAGCAGAAGAGGCTAATACCCAGCGGCTTGCCGATAAACAGCCCGGCAATAATGCCCAGCGGCAGCACGGACGTTAGCCCGTCCAGCGTCACGCCACCCAGCGACACACCGGCGTTGGCAAACGCAAACAGCGGCAGGATCATAAAGGCGACCCACGGGTGCAGCACATGCTCCAGCTGTTTGGCAGGCGACTTGCCGTCCTGCGGCTTCAGCGGTACGAAGAAGCCGACGATCACGCCCGCCAGCGTGGCGTGCACGCCTGATTTCAGCACCGCCGTCCACAGCACCATCCCCACGAGGATGTATATACCGATACGGCGAACATTGAAGATGTTCAGCAGCGCCAGCACCGCAATCGCCCCGGCGGCCACGCTCAGGGACAGGATCGACAGATCGCTGGTGTAGAACAGTGCGATAATCACAATGGCACCCAGGTCATCGATTATCGCCAGCGCCATCAGGAAGATTTTCAGGGCCACCGGCACGCGGCTTCCCAGCAATGCCAGCACCCCGAGCGCAAAGGCGATATCCGTCGCAGCCGGGATCGCCCAGCCGTGACGTGCAATCGGATCCTGCCAGGTGAACGCCAGGAAGAGCAGCGCCGGCACCACCATCCCGCCGAGCGCGGCAATCACCGGAAACGCCGCGCGCTGGCGGCTGGCAAGCGAGCCCAGTACCAGCTCACGCTTAACCTCAAGCCCGACGAGCAGGAAGAACACCGCCATCAGCGCATCGTTGATCCACAGCAGCATGTTCTTGTTAATTTCGAGCGCCCCGACCTTCAGCTCAACGGGCGTTTCCAGAAATGCATGGTAGAGTTCCTGCGTGATGCCAAGGTTAGCCAGCACCATCGCGGCCGCAGCGGCAATAATCAGGATCACGCCGCCGGACGCCTCACTGCTAAAAAAACGGTGTAGTAATTTCACTTTAATTCTCTCTGTTACAACAATACCTCGATAAAACCATAATACCAAGCCAAATAGCTCGGCAAAAACAGATTAATATTGAGTATAGATTCAGTTTTACCGATCAATACCCGTAAATAGAAAAAGCCCGGAATCGCTTCCGGGCTTTTGCGGATGAAAATCTGAGAACAGATTAACGGGTCAAATCATCGAAGAATTTTTTGACGCCATCGAAGAAGCTTTTGGAACGCGGGCTGTTTTTCTCACCCGTCGGGCCACCAAAGCTCTCCTGCAACTCTTTCAGCAGCTGTTTCTGCTTGTCGTTCAGGCCAACCGGCGTTTCAACGACGACGCGGCACAGCAGGTCGCCCTGCGCACCACCGCGAACGGACTTAACGCCTTTCCCGCGCATGCGGAACAGCTTACCGGTCTGGGTTTCGCCTGGCACTTTCAGGTTCACGCGACCATCCAGCGTCGGTACTTCGATTTCACCACCGAGTGCCGCCATCGCGAAGTTGATCGGCACTTCGCAGTACAGGTTATTACCTTCGCGCTCGAAGATGGCGTGCTGCTTCACCTGTACCTGAACGTACAGATCGCCTGCCGGTGCGCCGTGTTCACCTGCTTCACCTTCACCCGCCAGACGAATGCGGTCGCCCGTATCGACGCCGGCCGGGATTTTAACGGAGAGGGTCTTGGTTTTCTCAACGCGACCATGACCGTGGCATTTGGTGCACGGATCTTTAATCAGCGTACCGCGACCGTGACAGTGCGGACAGGCCTGCTGTACCGCGAAGAAGCCCTGACGCATCTGTACCTGACCAGAGCCGTGACAGGTTGGACAGGTCTGAGGCTGTGTACCTGCTTTCGCGCCGCTGCCGTGGCAAACGTCACACTCTTCCAGCGTCGGAATACGGATCTCTTTGGTGACACCGCGGACGGCCTCTTCCAGCGTCAGCTCCATGTTGTAGCGCAGGTCCGCGCCGCGCGCCGCGCGCTGACGACCACGGCCACCGCCGAAGATGTCGCCAAACACATCGCCAAAGATATCGCTGAAGTCAGCGCCGCCGCCAAAGCCGCCGCCACCGAATCCACCGCCGCCCATGCCGCCCTGTTCAAAGGCTGCGTGACCGTACTGGTCATAGGCCGCACGTTTTTGTGCATCGGTCAGGACTTCGTAGGCTTCTTTGATCTCTTTAAATTTGGCTTCAGCCTCTTTATCACCCTGGTTACGGTCCGGGTGGAATTTCATGGCCAGGCGCTTATACGCCTTTTTGATTTCACGCTCTTCCGCAGTTTTCGGAACGCCTAAAATCTCGTAATAGTCTTGCTTTGCCATTGGTTTTTTTAAGCCCCTTAACATGCGAGCACGGGCGTGGAGAGTTCTCCTACGCCCGTGCCGATTAATTACCCTGCATCAGGGCGATTATTTTTTATCTTTAACTTCTTCGAACTCAGCGTCGACAACGTCGTCGTCTTTCGCGTTGTTCGCTGAAGCGTCAGCGCCCGCCTGCTGTTGAGCGTGCTGCTGCTGAGCGATTTCCATCAGCTTCTGGGAAGCCTGTGCCAGCTCCTGCATCTTCGCTTCGATGTCCGCTTTGTCTTCACCTTTCAGTGAGGATTCCAGCGCACTCAGTGCAGCTTCGATAGCAGTCTTGTCTTCCGCTGGCAGTTTATCGCCTGCTTCTTCAACCTGCTTACGGGTGCTGTGCAGCAGATGGTCACCCTGGTTACGGGTCTGAACCAGCTCTTCGAACTTACGGTCGGATTCCGCGTTAGCTTCGGCATCGCGAACCATTTTTTCGATTTCCGCTTCGTTCAGGCCAGAAGATGCCTTGATGGTGATCTTCTGCTCTTTACCGCTGTTTTTGTCTTTCGCAGACACGTGCAGGATACCGTCAGCATCGATGTCGAAGGTCACTTCGATCTGCGGCATGCCGCGCGGTGCCGGGTTAATACCGTCCAGGTTGAACTGACCCAGAGATTTGTTATCCGCCGCACGCTTACGCTCACCCTGAATCACATGGATGGTTACCGCAGACTGGTTGTCTTCAGCGGTAGAGAACACCTGGCTGTGTTTCGTCGGGATGGTGGTGTTTTTGTTGATGAGCGCAGTCATCACACCGCCCATGGTTTCGATACCCAGAGACAGCGGGGTAACGTCCAGCAGCAGTACGTCTTTAACTTCACCGGTCAGTACGCCACCCTGAACCGCAGCACCGATTGCAACTGCTTCGTCCGGGTTAACGTCTTTACGTGGCTCTTTACCAAAGAACTCAGCCACTTTCTTCTGAACCATTGGCATACGGGTCTGACCACCGACCAGGATAACGTCCTGGATATCGGATACGGACAGGCCAGCATCCTGCAGAGCAACTTTCAGCGGCTCGATAGAACGGTTCACCAGGTCTTCTACCAGGCTTTCCAGTTTCGCACGGGTCACTTTGATGTTCATGTGTTTAGGACCGGTCGCGTCTGCAGTGATGTATGGCAGGTTCACGTCGGTCTGCTGAGCGGAAGACAGCTCGATCTTCGCTTTCTCAGCGGCTTCTTTCAGGCGCTGCATAGCCAGCGGGTCGTTACGCAGGTCAATGCCCTGATCTTTCTTGAACTCGTCAACGAGGTAGTTGATCAGACGGGTATCGAAGTCTTCACCACCCAGGTGGGTATCACCGTTGGTTGCCAGAACTTCGAAGGTTTTTTCGCCGTCAACTTCGTCGATTTCGATAATAGAGATATCGAAGGTACCACCACCCAGGTCGTAAACCGCGATAGTACGGTTGCCGACTTCTTTATCCAGACCGTAAGCCAGAGCAGCCGCGGTTGGTTCGTTGATGATACGTTTTACTTCCAGACCTGCGATACGGCCAGCATCTTTGGTTGCCTGACGCTGAGCATCGTTGAAGTAGGCAGGTACGGTGATAACAGCTTCAGTTACCGGCTCACCCAGGTAATCTTCAGCGGTTTTTTTCATTTTCTTCAGCACTTCAGCAGAAATCTGCGGTGGTGCAGTTTTAGCGCCTTTCACATCAAGCCATGCATCGCCGTTATCTGCCGCGATGATTTTGTAAGGCATGATGGAAACGTCACGCTGAACTTCTTCGTCCTGGAAGCGGCGACCGATCAGGCGTTTAATCGCAAACAGGGTGTTTTGCGGGTTTGTCACTGCCTGACGTTTAGCCGGCTGACCAACCAGAGTTTCACCATCCTGGGTATAAGCAATGATAGAAGGCGTGGTGCGATCGCCCTCGGCGTTCTCCAGCACGCGTGCAGTAGTGCCATCCATAATCGCTACACAAGAGTTGGTAGTACCCAGGTCGATACCAATAATTTTACCCATCTAAACGTCTCCACTAAAAATTCAGTCAACATGTGGTTGTGTACCTGTAATAAGGGCAGAACGTGCTTTTTCAACTGCCCAGATTTGATTTTTTTCAGGTCCACACACTGCGGTTGACTACAAGATGGGGTCGCGACGGCATCCATCAAGGGGGAATGATAAAAAAAATTTTAATTTCACCCTGATGAGATCATAGACGCCATCGATTGCGCCCATTATGATGCCGCGCCCAGTCAGGGAGAACTGACGCGGGTTTAACCATTTCACCATATTAATGATGATTTTTTTGAGGACTTATGGGCAACACTAAGTTGGCTAATCCGGCTCCGCTGGGCCTGATGGGTTTTGGCATGACCACTATCCTGCTGAACCTGCACAATATCGGGATGTTCCCGATGGATGGCATCATCCTGGCGATGGGCATTTTTTACGGCGGTATCGCGCAAATCTTCGCGGGCCTGCTGGAATATAAGAAAGGCAATACCTTCGGCTTAACCGCCTTCACCTCTTACGGTTCTTTCTGGCTGACCCTGGTTGCCATTCTGCTGCTGCCTAAAATGGGCATGGCTGACGCGGCAAACGCCCACTTCCTGGGCGTTTACCTGGGCCTGTGGGGCGTCTTCACCCTGTTCATGTTCTTCGGTACCCTGAAAGGTAACCGCATGCTGCAGTTCGTTTTCCTGAGCCTGACCGTGCTGTTCGCCCTGCTGGCGATTGGTCACCTGGTGGATAACGAAGGCATCGTTCATGTTGCAGGCTGGATTGGTCTGGTTTGCGGCGCAAGCGCTATCTACCTGGCAATGGGTGAAGTGCTGAACGAGCAGTTTGACCGCACCGTTCTACCGATTGGTGAAAAACACTGATCCCTCTGTCGTGCCCGCCTCGCGGGCACGACATTCCCCCGCCTGACGAAGCCAAAATCCTAATACCAGCCCCATCACCGACAGCGCCAGCACGTACCAGGCCGGAGCCAGGGGAGACACGCCCATCAGCACGGTGACCGCAATCGGCGTTAGCCCGCCGAAAATGGCATACGACACGTTATAAGAGAACGAGATCCCGGTGAAACGAACTTCCGGCGGGAAAGCTCGCACCATGACGTAAGGCACAGCCCCCACTACGCCCACGCACAGCCCTACCACGCCGTACAGCAGGAACAGCTGTTCAGGATGGCTGCCCGCAAGATGGTAAAACGCCCAGCTTGATGCGGCCAGTAGCAGGCTACCGATGATAAAGGTAACGCTGGCACCAAAACGATCCGCCGCCAGCCCGGCGGCCAGACAGCCAAAGCAGAGCATGATTGTCGCGATACTGTTCGCCTGTAACGTCACAGCAGGGGCGAAACCGTACTGCTTTTGCAGCCAGACCGGGGACATTAATATCACCACCACAATGCCCGCCGAGAGCAGCCAGGTCAGCAGCATCGATACCACCACCGCTTTTTTATGGCGTACCACAACCGCCTTCACCGGCAGCTCCTGCGCCAGCGCTTTGCGCTGCTGCATCTCGAGGAAAATCGGCGTCTCCTGCAGCCAGCGGCGCAGGTACATCGCGACCAGACCAAACGCTCCGCCCAGCAGGAACGGAATACGCCAGCCCCAGTCGTGCACGGCCTGCTGCGTCATGCTGGTATTCACAATTGTTGCGACCACCGAGCCGAGCAGGATCCCGACCGTCAGCCCCGCCGTTAAGGTTCCGCAGGCGATACCAATGCGGCGCACGGGAACATGTTCCGCGACAAACACCCACGCGCCCGGCACTTCACCGCCAATCGCCGCCCCCTGCAGGACGCGCATCAGCAACAGCAGCAACGGCGCGAGAATGCCCATCGAGGCATAGGTAGGCAGCAGACCAATGGCCAGCGTCGGCACGGCCATCAGCAGGATGCTAAGGGTAAACATCTTCTTGCGCCCGACCAGATCGCCAAAGTGGGCCATGATAATGCCGCCCAGCGGACGCGCCAGATACCCGGCAGCAAAAATGCCGAAGGTTTGCACCTGACGCAGCCATTCCGGGATATCCGCCGGGAAGAAGAGTTCTCCCACCACGGCGGCGAAGAAGACGAAGATGATAAAGTCGTAAAACTCCAGCGCGCCGCCTAAGGCCGCGAGCGTGAGGGTTTTGTAGTCCTGTCGATTCAGAGGTCGGGTGTTATGTGACATAGCGAACCATTATGCGTGTGTTGTGGATTTATTTTTACAGCATTCGTAAAGAAAAAATTACTATACCGTAAAAGCTTCACCACGCTATCGCCGCTTCAGCTAATGTCACATATTGGTTAATTTCAGGAGATTGTTTCGCGACGTGCGTTTTTCGGGCGAAAAGCTGCTACCACTTTCTCATCGGTTTCCACATAGGGACCGTCAAGCAGCTGTATACAATACGGTACACTTGCAAAGATGCCATGAACGAGGACGCTGCCATCTTCTGCTTTAAGCCCTTCCAGCGTCTCTTTAATCGACTTCGGCTGGCCCGGCAGGTTCAGGATCAACGCCTGCTTGCGGATCACCCCCACCTGGCGGGAAAGAATGGCCGTCGGAACAAAGTGTAGACTGATCTGGCGCATCTGTTCGCCGAAGCCAGGCATTTCACGATCGGCAATCGCCAGCGTCGCGTCCGGCGTCACGTCGCGGCGCGCGGGGCCGGTTCCGCCCGTCGTCAGAACAAGGTGGCAGCTCATCTCATCCACCAGTTCGCAAAGCGTCTGCTCGATGATCGGCTGTTCGTCAGGGATCAGGCGGGTCTGAATGTCAAAGGGGGTGGTCAGCGCGCTGCCCAACCACTCTTCCAGAGCGGGGATGCCTTTATCCTGGTAAACACCGCTGGAGGCGCGGTCAGAAATCGACACTAAGCCGATGCGTAAGGTATTCATATCCATTCCATTCAAAAAGTACTGATTAAAGGGAATGATACACGCAGAGAGGAAATTCAGACAGAGGCGGGGGTAAGACGCGTGACCGGAAGCCCGGTCACGCAGAATGATTACAGCAGGTCGCCGATCATTTTTTCCAGTTTGCCCTGGTCAACAGCAAACTTACGGATACCGTCCGCCAGTTTGTCTACCGCCATTGGATCCTGGTTGTGCTGCCACAGGAACTCGGATTCAGTGATGCGCTCTGGGCGTGCTTTCACTTCACCGGTGTAGGACAGTTTACGCTCCAGGGTACCTTCGCTTTCAGCCAGCTCTTTCAGCAGCGCAGGCGCGATGGTCAGGCGGTCACAGCCAGCCAGCTCGATGATTTCACCGACGTTACGGAAGCTTGCGCCCATAACCACGGTCTCATAGCCGTGCTGTTTGTAGTATTCGTAGATTTCAGTCACAGAAATCACGCCTGGATCTTCAGCCGGTGCGTACTCTTTCTTATCGGTGTTGGCTTTGTACCAGTCCAGAATACGGCCCACGAACGGAGAAATCAGGTATACGCCTGCTTCTGCACATGCACGCGCCTGCGCGAAGGAGAACAGCAGGGTCAGGTTACAGTTGATACCGTCTTTTTCCAGCTGCTCTGCCGCGCGAATACCCTGCCAGGTAGAAGCCAGTTTGATCAGGATACGGTCGTTGCTGATGCCCGCGTCGTTGTACATTTTGATCAGACGTTTCGCTTTGGCGATAGACGCTTCGGTGTCGTAGGAGAGACGCGCATCCACTTCGGTAGAGATACGGCCAGGAACCAGTTTCAGGATTTCCAGACCGATGTTCACTGCCAGTTTGTCGGTGGCATCCACAACCTGCTGCGCGCGGTCGTTGCTCTGCGCTTTCGCCCAGGTCACTGCGTCGTCAATCAGTTTGCGATACTCAGGGATCTGTGCGGCGTTAAGGATCAGAGAAGGGTTGGTTGTGGCATCCTGCGGCTGGTACAGCTTCATTGCCGCGATATCTCCGGTGTCAGCTACGACAGTGGTGAACTGACGAAGGGAGGTCAATTTATCCGTCATGATAGTGTTTCTCTTTTAACGTGCCCTGGATAATTCACGCTACCGACAGCATGCCTGCAGCGGAAAAATGACAGGTTTACTTGTTAGGGGGATGTAACCGGTCTGCCCTGATGATAACACGACGGAGGGGTAGCGCAACCGCAGACAGTGCGCTTAGGCAGAGTATGGTAAACTCGGAAGATTAACAGGCTGCTAAGCAACAGCATGCCCAATCAGTGGTAGCGCTTACATATTCACATTGGCATCAACAAGAGGGACGTTAATGCCTGATTTCTTTTTCTTTATTAACGAAGTCCTCTGGGGTTCGATAATGATTTACCTGCTTCTGGGAGCAGGTATTTGGTTTACGCTACGCAGTGGGTTTATCCAGTTTCGCTATATTCGCAAGTTTGGCAGAAGTCTGAAAAACAGCGTTACGCCCCAGCCGGGTGGATTAACGTCGTTCCAGGCGCTCTGTACCAGCCTGGCGGCGCGTCTCGGCAGCGGCAATCTGGCGGGCGTTGCGCTGGCCATCAGCGCCGGTGGGCCAGGCGCGGTCTTCTGGATGTGGGTGACGGCGCTACTCGGAATGGCCACCTCCTTTGCCGAAAGTTCGCTTGCACAACTCTACAAAGAGAAAGATAAGCACGGCCAGTTTCGCGGTGGTCCTGCCTGGTACATGGCGCGTGGCCTGGGGATGCGCTGGATGGGCGTCCTGTTCTCGGTTTTTTTACTGCTCGCGTACGGCCTCATTTTTAATACCGTCCAGGCAAATTCTGTCGCCAATGCCCTGAGCTACGCCTTCTCCTGCCCGGAGTGGGTCGCCGGTATTGCTTTAGCCCTCGTCGTTCTGCTCACCATTTCTGCCGGTCTTAAGGGCATTGCTCGCCTGATGCAGTGGCTGGTGCCCATTATGGCGTTGCTCTGGGTTGCCGCGAGCCTGTTCGTTGCCGCACTGCATCTCGACCAGGTGCCGGGCGTGATTGCCACCATCGTCAAAAGCGCCTTTGGCTGGCGCGAGGTGGCCTCCGGGGCGCTGGGCTACACCTTCAGCCAGGCGCTGATGGCGGGCTTTCAGCGGGGAATGTTCTCCAATGAAGCCGGTATGGGGTCAACCCCCAACGCGGCCGCCGCCGCCTCTTCCTGGCCGCCGCACCCGGCCGCACAAGGCATTGTGCAGATGATTGGCGTCTTTACCGATACCATTATCATCTGTTCCGCCAGCGCCATGATTTTGCTGCTGGCAGGCCCCGTCCCACATTCCTCAGGAACCGCCGGGATACAGCTTCTCCAGCAGGCGCTGGTGAACCTGACCGGCGGCTGGGGTGCAGGGTTTGTCTCGCTCATCCTGATCTTGTTTGCCTTCAGCTCAATAGTGGCGAATTACCTCTACGCCGAAAATAACCTTATTTTCCTGAAGCTCGACTCCCGCGCTGCAATCGGAACCCTGCGTCTCGGAGTCGTCCTGATGGTGATAGCAGGCTCCCTGCTCAGTATGCCGCTGGTCTGGCAGCTGGCCGATATCATTATGGCGCTGATGGCGATCACTAACCTCACGGCAATCCTGCTGCTCTCGCCCGTGGTGACCCTGATTGCCAGAGACTATCTTCGTCAGCGCAAACTGGGTGTTCCGCCGGTATTTGATCCCGCCCGCTATCCCGATATTAAGGCGCAGCTTGCCCCCGGCACGTGGGATGATTTGCCGCGGCAATAACAGCTATCGATCAATTCGGGGCGATTTTTTGCTAAAGTCGCTCTAAATTTCCTGCAAGGACTGGATATGCTGATTCTGATTTCACCTGCAAAAACGCTCGACTACCAGAGCCCACTCGCCACCGAGCGCTATACTCAGCCTGAACTGCTGGACTACTCGCAACAGCTGATCCGCGAAGCGCGCAAGCTCTCTGCACCGCAAATCGCCTCGCTGATGAGCATCAGCGACAAGCTGGCCGATCTGAACGCGACCCGCTTTCACGAGTGGCACCCGGATTTCACCCCCTCTAACGCTCGCCAGGCGATTCTGGCGTTTAAAGGCGATGTCTATACCGGCCTGCAGGCGGAAGATTTTAGCGAAGCCGATTTCGATTTTGCCCAGCAGCATCTGCGCATGCTGTCGGGTCTGTACGGCGTACTGCGCCCGCTGGATCTGATGCAGCCCTATCGTCTGGAGATGGGGATTCGTCTGGAGAATGCCAAAGGCAAAGATCTGTACCATTTCTGGGGCGATATCATCACCGATAAGCTGAACGCGGCACTGCGCGCTCAGGGCGATAACGTGGTGATTAACCTGGCATCCGATGAATACTACAAGTCGGTGAAGCCGAAAAAGCTGGACGCGGAGATTATCAAACCGGTGTTCCTCGACGAGAAGAACGGTAAGTTCAAGGTGATCAGCTTCTACGCCAAGAAAGCGCGTGGCCTGATGAGCCGCTACATCATCCAGAACCGTCTGACGAAGCCGGAGCAGCTGACCGCCTTCAACAGCGAAGGCTATTTCTTTGACGAGGCGTCGTCAGGGAAAGGCGAGCTGGTGTTTAAGCGCCACGAGCAGTAAAAACAAACCCCGCCAGCTGGCGGGGTTTTGCATTAATGGTGTTTCCAGTCAGGGCCGCGATCGTCGCGGTGGTCATCGTGGTGATGGTCGTCATGGCGATCGTCATGTTTACGATGCTCATCATGCGGACGCCAGTGGTTATCACGCCAGTCATAATGCGCCTTCCACCAGTCGTGGTCGCGCCAGCGGCCGCCGTCCCAGTAGTGCCCGTTATTATCCTGGTCGCCAATCTGCAGTTTGACCGCAGGCACAAGGGTGATTTCGGATGCCTGTACCGCCATGGGAGCGACCAGCATCAGTGAAAGCGCAATCAGCACAGGTTTCAGTGTAGACATCGGTGACTCCTTATTATCTTTGCCCAACGTGGGCCGATGTAAGGAGAGTACGCGAGGGGAACGGGGGATGTTATTCTCTGCAATCCTAAACGCTAAGTGACCGCATTTATTGGGAATTTCTGCTTTTTCCCTGCTATTTTTCTCCTTAATTTCTTCACAAAAAAGCCGGGTGGCGGCTTCGCCTTACCCGGCCTACTTTCTGAGCCGTTGTAGGTCGGGTAAGGCGTAGCCGCACCCGACAAAAATTATGCTCGGGTCATCATCAGCTTACGCAGCGCGGCAAAGTCTGCCGGCAGCTCATGTGACAGCAGCGGCAGGTCGGCACGCTCGGCCAGCTCTTTCGGCAGCGGCAGCGTTTCGCCCAGGATCGCTTCCACGCTCTCTTTAAACTTCGCCGGATGCGCGGTGCCCAGGAACAGGCCATATTCACCCGGGTTAAGCTGGTCGCGCAGCGCGCGGTAAGCAATCGCCGCATGCGGTTCAGAGGTATACCCCACCGCCTTCAGCTCGCGCATGGTCGCTTTGGTGGTTTCATCCGTCACCGCGGCGTAGCCCAGATCGCCCAGACGCCAGATCTTACGGCGGAACAGCTCTTCCACTCGCGGCCAGTTGTTTGGCTGTGATACATCCATTGCGTTAGAGAGCGTCGCCTGCGTGGCGTTCGGCGCCCACTTCCCGTCTTTCAGGAAGCGCGGCACGGTGTCGTTAGCGTTGGTGGCGGCGATAAAGCGTTTCACCGGCAGACCCAGGGATTTCGCCAGCAGGCCAGCCGTCAGGTCACCAAAGTTACCGCTCGGCACGGAGATCACCAGCTGGTTACGCGCTTCCTGCGGCAGCTGCGCCACCGCTTCGAAGTAGTAGCAGATCTGCGCCAGCAGACGGCTGATGTTGATAGAGTTGGCAGAGTTCAGACCCAGGGCCACCTTCAGCTCTTCGTCGTCGAAGGCCTGCTTGACCAGCGCCTGGCAGGCATCGAAATCACCGTCAATTGCCACGGTTTCAATGTTGCCGCCGAGCGTACAGAACAGTTTTTCCTGCAGCGGGCTGATTTTGCCTTTCGGATAGAGGATCACCACGCGGACGTTTTTCAGGCCGTAGAACGCGTGCGCCACCGCCGCACCGGTATCCCCGGAGGTCGCGGTCAGGATGGTCACCGGCTTGTCGCCGCTGATGTGGGTCAGCATTTGCGCCATAAAGCGGCCGCCGAAGTCTTTGAACGCCAGGGTCGGGCCGTGGAACAGCTCCAGGCAGCCAACGTCAGGCTCCACCTGCTTCACCGGTGCCGGGAAAGCGAACGCCGCACGCACGCGCTCTTCCAGCAGCTCCTGCGGGATTTCGTCGCCGATAAACGCCGAAAGAATTTTAGTGCTGCGGGTGACAAAGTCCTGCTTCAGCAGTTCGTCGATGTCGGTCAGGTGGAATTCCGGCAGGTCATGCGGGAAGAACAGCCCCTGATTTTTGCCCAGCCCCTGAGTGACCGCCTGCGCGAAGCTGACCTGCTCGTTATGATCTTTAAGGTTATAGAGTTTCATTGATTATCCCAATACTCGTGCGCCAGCCGTGTCCAGACGGCAAATATGAACAAAGCCTTCCTGATTTTGCAGGTAGTGTTTAGAGAGCCACTCCGCCACGCGCTGCGCGGTATCAGGCTTGTCGCACAGGGCGAACAGCGTCGGCCCGGAGCCGGAGATGCCGCACGCCTGCGCGCCGATATCCATCGATGCCTGTCGCGCCTCGTTAAAGCCGGGCAGCAGCTTCGTGCGGTACGGCTCGGCAATGACGTCCTTCATCAGTTTGGCCGCCAGCTGCGGCTGACGGGTGTAGCAGGCGTGGATAAAGCCCGCCAGATGACGCCCGTGGGCAATACAGTCCTGACGACGATACTGCGCGGGCAGGATCGCACGCGCTTCCGCGGTTGAAACCTTGATACCCGGATAGGCCAGCACCCACAGCCACTCATCAAACCCTGGCACCTGCTGGCTGATGATGCCATTTTCTTCGATCATCAGCTGCATGCCGCCGAGGAAGCACGGCGCCACGTTGTCATAGTGAATGCTGCCGGAGATGCGCCCTTCCAGCTCGCCCATTAAGCCCAGCAGGCGGTTGTTGTTCAGCGGCTTGCCGCAGTGCTCGTTCATTGCTACCAGCGCGGCGACCACCGAGCAGGCGCTGGACCCCAGGCCCGAGCCGATCGGCATACTTTTTTCCAGCGTCATGGCGACCGGCACGTTTTTGCCGATCTCCTGACAGAAGCGTTCCCAGCACTGATAGACGATATTTTCGCGCGGCTCAGACGGCAGTTTGCTGGCGAAGCGGCCCACGTTGTTCAGGCTGAAGCTGTCTGCCGCTTCCACCGTAACCGTATCGCCCAGCAGCGAACCATCCACCGGCGTCACCGCCGCACCCAGCACGTCAAATCCGACGCTCATATTCGCGCTGGAAGCCGGGGCATAAACTTTGACCATGTTAAACTCCTAACTTCCATGACAGGGTACGCAGCAGATCGGCAAACACACCCGCCGCCGTAACATCGTTCCCTGCGCCATAGCCGCGAAGCACCAGCGGCAGTGGCTGATAATAGTGGCTGTAAAACGCGAGGGCGTTTTCGCCGTTTTTGACTTTGTACAGCGGGTCGTTGCCATCCACTTCGGCAATCTTCACCCGGCACACGCCATCTTCTTCAATGTTGCCAACATAGCGCAATACCTTACCTTCATCACGGGCTTTTGCAACGCGCGCGGCAAACGCGTCGTCAAGCTGCGGCAAACTGGCCATAAAGGCAGCGACATCACCGCTGCTGTCAAATTCTGCCGGCAGGACAGGCTCAATCACGATATCCGAAAGCTCAAGCTCGCGGCCCGTTTCGCGCGCGAGGATCAGCAGCTTGCGCGCCACGTCCATACCGGAAAGGTCGTCACGCGGATCCGGCTCGGTATAGCCCAGCTCGCGCGCGGCGCGGGTGGCTTCCGAGAGGCTCATCCCCTCATCCAGCTTGCCGAAGATAAACGACAGCGAGCCGGAGAGAATACCGGAGAAACGCTGCAGTTCGTCGCCCGCGTTAAGCAGGTTCTGCAGGTTCTCGATAACCGGCAGCCCCGCGCCCACGTTGGTGTCGTACAGGAACTTGCGGCGCGACTTGCTCGCCGCCAGACGCAGCTGGTGATAGTAATCCATCGACGAGGTGTTGGCCTTTTTGTTCGGCGTCACCACGTGGAAACCTTCGCGCAGGAAGTCCGCGTACTGATCGGCTACCGCCTGGTTCGAGGTGCAGTCGACGATGACCGGGTTAAGCAGGTGATACTCTTTTACCAGACGGATCAGGCGGCCCAGGTTGAACGGCTCTTTCGCCTCCTTCATCTCGGCCTGCCAGTTTTCCAGGTTCAGGCCGTGGACGTTGGTCAGCAGCGCTTTGGAATTCGCGATCCCGCAGACGCGCAGGTCGATGTGTTTCTTCTTCAGCCATTCCTGCTGACGCTTAACCTGCTCCAGCAGCGCGCCGCCGACGCCGCCCACGCCAATCAGGAACAGCTCGATAACCTGATCGGTATTGAACAGCATCTGGTGAACCACGCGTACGCCGGTGGTCGCGTCATCGTTGTCCACGACAACAGAAATTGAACGCTCAGACGAGCCCTGGGCAATCGCCACGATATTGATATTGGCGCGCGCCAGTGCGGCAAAGAACTTGGCGGAGATACCGCGCAGGGTACGCATACCGTCGCCCACCACGGAGATGATCGCCAGACGCTCCTGAATCGCGAGCGGCTCCAGCAGCTCTTCTTTCAGCTCCAGGTAGAACTCTTCCTCCAGCGCGCGACGGGCGCGCAGGCAGTCGGCCTGCGGCACGCAGAAGCTGATGCTGTATTCGGAAGAGGACTGGGTGATCAGCACAACAGAGATACCGTTGCGGGACATGGCCGCAAACACGCGCGCCGCCATGCCGACCATCCCCTTCATCCCCGGACCGGAGACGCTGAACATCGCCATGTTGTTGAGGTTGGAGATGCCTTTCACCGGCAGACCGTCCTCATTGGTGCT
Source organism: Enterobacter sp. NFIX59 (assembly GCF_900113755.1). Taxonomy (NCBI): domain Bacteria; kingdom Pseudomonadati; phylum Pseudomonadota; class Gammaproteobacteria; order Enterobacterales; family Enterobacteriaceae; genus Enterobacter; species Enterobacter sp. NFIX59. Next base: position 209,896 of record NZ_FOQN01000003.1, read on the forward strand.
CGCGCCAATCAGCGTACCCGGCGCCTGCGGGTTACCGGTATTTTTAATCAGGCAAGGGATCTGGAACTGGGCAATTGGGGAGATGGTACGCGGGTGAAGCACTTTGGCGCCGAAGTAGGAAAGCTCCATTGCTTCCTGGTACGACATCGACTTCAGCAGCCTGGCGTCCGGTACCTGGCGCGGGTCGCAGGTATAGACGCCGTCGACGTCAGTCCAGATCTCACAACAGTCTGCGCGTAAACAGGCGGCCAGCACGGCGGCGGAATAGTCGGAGCCGTTACGGCCCAGCACCACCAGCTCGCCCTTCTCGTTACCGGCGGTGAAGCCAGCCATCAGGATCATATGGTCAGACGGAATTTTGCTGGCGGCGATACGGCGGGTTGATTCGGCAATATCAACGGTGGATTCGAGGTAGTGGCCCACCGCCAGCAGTTTTTCAACGGGATCGATCACGGTCACGCTATGGCCGCGCGCTTCCAGCACGCCGGCCATGATGGCGATAGAAAGTTTTTCACCGCGACAAATCAGCGCCGCGTTGATGCTGTCCGGACACTGGCCGAGAAGGCTGATGCCGTGCAGGACGTGTTTGATTTGCGCGAATTCCTGCTCAACGAAAGACTTCAGCTGAGCGTGCGGGAAGCCAGGCAGCGCCTCTGCCAGCCCTTGCAGCAGGTCAGCGAAGATACGCTCTGCGTCGCTGATGTTCGGGAGTGCATCCTGGCCACCGATGGTTTTTTCAATCATCGCCACCAGATGGTTCGTGATTTTTGCCGGGGCAGAGAGCACGGTCGCAACCTGCCCCTGCCTGGCGTTGCTTTCCAGGATATCGGCAACACGCAGAAAACGTTCTGCATTTGCCACTGATGTACCGCCGAACTTCAACACTCGCATGGTTCTACCTCGTTTCCTTTAGCCGAAAAAAAAGCCCGCACTGTCTAGGTGCGGGCTTCTTTTTGTTTTTCCTGTACGCGTCAGCCCGCATCGTTACCTGTGGTAATGATGATGGTTGTGGTAATGGTGGTGATGCTGATGCGTTTCATGGATGTTGTGTACTCTGTCATTATTATCTGTCTGTGCTGTATTCTTTTAGGGTTAAAGGATCGGGCACCTTAAGTCAACGAATTTTTAATTTGATCACAATTCGGGAGACTCTCACGTCCCGCTGCCGTCGGATTTATTTTCATCCGAATACCCCAAAAGCAACCCTTAGCATCAGATGATTACACCATAATAAAAATTTATGACAGCACTTTACTCGGCCAATTTTTTTTCAATATCGTGCAGCAAACGGTGCAGCATTGCCGTGTCGCGTTGCTCAAGACGGCCCAAGCGCTGCTGTAACCAGTCGACCATTTTTTGATCGTCAGCCACACCCAGCTGCATGAGCAGGTTTTCCACGCGCGCGCGAAGTGCAGCCAGCTGGTTTTCATCGGTACCTGTAACAGGCGACTGCGGAATTTGTATTAAGGATGCTAATTGATAGCAATAGACCATCACCGCCTGGCCTAAATTGAGAGAAGGGTAATCTGCAACCATCGGCGCGCCTGTCAGCACATCCGCCAGTTCCAGCTCTTCATTGGTCAGCCCGGAATCTTCACGCCCAAACACCAGCGCCACTTTATCCAGCCACTGGCTTTTCTCGCTCAGCATCGGCACCAGTTCAGCAGGAGTGGCGTAGTAGTGGAACTTCGCCCGGCTGCGCGCCGTGGTTGCGACGGTAAACGAAATATCGTGCAGCGCATCGGCAAGCGTAGCGTAAGTGGTTATATTATCGAGAATATCTCCCGATCCGTGCGCCACCCAACGGGCGGCTGGCTCCAGGTGCGCCGTGCTGTCCACGATACGCAAATCGGTAAAACCCATGGTCTTCATAGCACGCGCCGCTGCGCCTATATTTTCTGCTCTGGCTGGGGCAACCAGTACAATCGACAGATGCATTTATGCTCTCTTTTTAATCAGTTAGCGGGTAAAAATGTGATGCGCTTCAACATATTACGCAGCGCGAATTTACAAAATTGCAACACAAATCACCGAAATAGCGTTTCATAACAAATTAAAAACGCTAAACTATTCTGTGTCTGAACAATCAGTTAGAATGTTAACAGAACACTATTATCCTTATGTTTTATAATGATAATAGCGGCATGAATACCCTATTCTGATTGGATTCGCTTCGTTTATAAATCAATGTCCGCAACTAGTTGGTTTATTGAAAAATTGTGACAAAGGCTAGCATTCGGCTACGATGATTTCATCAAACTGTTAACGTGCTACAATTGAACTTGATATATGTCAACGAAGCGTAGTTTTATTGGGTGTCTGGTGTCACTTAGCCTGTTATGTTGCTGTTAAAATGGTTAGGATGACAGCCGTTTTTGACACTGTCGGGTCCAAAGGGAAAGTACCCAAGACCAAGCTAATGATGTTGTTGACGTTGATGGAAAGTGCATCAAGAACGCAATTACGTACTTTAGTCACGTTAAGCCGATCATGTTAATTTGCGACATGCATCAGGCAGGTCAGGGACTTTTGTACTTCCTGTTTCGATTTAGTTGGCAATTTAGGTAGCAAACATGCAGACCCCGCACATTCTTATCGTTGAAGACGAGTTGGTAACACGCAACACGTTAAAGAGCATTTTCGAAGCAGAAGGCTACGATGTCTTTGAAGCGACCGATGGCGCAGAGATGCATCAGATCCTTTCTGAAAATGATATCAACCTGGTGATCATGGATATTAACCTGCCGGGCAAAAACGGTCTTCTACTGGCGCGCGAACTGCGCGAGCAGGCGAACGTCGCGTTAATGTTCCTGACGGGCCGTGATAACGAAGTTGATAAAATTCTTGGCCTGGAAATCGGTGCGGATGACTACATCACCAAGCCGTTCAATCCTCGCGAGTTAACCATTCGTGCACGCAACCTGCTATCCCGCACCATGAACCTGGGTACGGTCAGCGAAGAGCGTCGTAGCGTAGATAGCTACAAATTCAACGGCTGGGAACTTGATATCAATAGCCGTTCACTGATTAGCCCGAACGGTGAGCAGTATAAACTGCCGCGCAGTGAATTCCGCGCGATGCTGCACTTCTGCGAAAACCCGGGCAAAATTCAGTCCCGTGCAGAGCTGCTGAAGAAAATGACCGGCCGTGAGCTGAAACCGCACGACCGTACCGTAGACGTGACCATCCGTCGTATTCGTAAGCACTTCGAATCTACGCCAGATACGCCGGAAATCATCGCCACGATCCACGGCGAAGGGTACCGTTTCTGCGGCGATCTGCAGGAGTAATCCGCAGTTAACGCATTAAAAAACGGCGCATTTGCGCCGTTTTTTTTATTTCCAGATCCGCATCGTGTCGTTATCAGGCTCTGCGGGTGGCTCAGGTCGCTTCGGCTGAGAGAGCGAGTACCAGTCGAAATGCCGGGTCAGGTACATCACGGCGAACAGCGCCAGCGCGAGAACCGCTGACCCCAACAGCAGCGCGCTGTCCTCCGAGCGCAGCAGGAACCACATCACGACATCCAGCCCGAGCAGTGCCAGTACAAACAGCCCGCTGCGTTTCCAGCTTTTCAGCACGGCCTGCAGGTACATTCCGTTCATCGCTGCGCCAACCAGGCTTGCAACAACCCAGGCTGGCGTAAACCCGACGTGTTCAGACAGCGCCAGCAGCACCAGATAGAACAGGACCAGCGACAGCCCCACCAGCAGATACTGCATCGGGTGAAGGCGTAATCCGGTTAAGGTTTCGAAGACAAAGAAGGCCATAAACGTCAGCGCAATCAGCAAAATAGCGTACTTGATCGCACGGTCAGTCAGCTGATACTGATCGGCGGGCGTGGCTACCGTGACGCTAAAGGCCGGGAGCGCCTCCCACTCCGGCGACTCCTTGTCGTAGAACCAGCTCTCAAGGTTATTTGCAAACCAGCTGCTCTGCCAGTTCGCCTGGAAACCAGACTCGCCAATCTGATGCTTAACAGGGAGATAATCGCCCATAAAACCCGGATGCGGCCAGTTGCTGGTGAGCATCATTTCGCTATTACGCCCTACCGGTACCACCGCAAAACTGCCGGTTCCCGCCAGACTGAGGGACATCTCAAGCGTAAACGTTTTGGCTTCCAGCGCTTTGTCGGTCAGCGGGATGTGGATCCCCGCAAGCGCCCCGTAGACGCCTGAACCGGGTTCCACGCTTAGCGTCTCACCATTGATTTTAGAGATACTGACCGTGCCAATGCCCCGCGCGTCGCCAACGCCCGTCACGATAAACGGCTGCCCTGTCGCGATCGTTTCCCCTTTCAGCTGCTTCAGCTCGTCGGTATTAAACTGCGCTTTGATCTTCAGGTCAGTGTTCCAGATTTGCCCGTCATAGATGCCAATACTTCGGGACTCCACGCGCTGGTTACCTTCCACTACCAGAGATTCCGGCAGAATGAAGTGCATATAGCTTTTCTTGTACTCGACCTTCTTCTCGTCCTCTATCTTGTAAAAGATCTCCGTCATCGGAATCGCAATCATCGGACCGACCAGCTTTTGCGGTCCGCTGGTACTCTGGCGAAGCGTATTTTCGACATCGTTGCGGTAGCTCTCCCGCTCTGATATCAGGTTACTGACCATAAAAAGCGGGACTAACAGCAGCAGGATGCACCCCAGCAGGGTGCTGACTTTCCAGAACAGGGGGGATTTCATCATTACGTCTCCTTTGTGATGAGGAGAGCGTAACCAGGCTGTGTGGGGTCAGTTTGAAGTTATGTGAAGGGACGGTGAAGTGTCAGCGTGGCCATCACGCCGCCTTCATCACGATTACGCAATGTAATCTCTCCCTGATGCAGACGCGCCACCTCCTGAACAAACGCCAGACCGAGCCCGCTGCTCTTCAACCCGTTCTCGCGCGGCAGGGAATAAAAACGCTCAAAAATACGCTCCAGCGCGTAATCCGGGATCCCGCTTCCGCTGTCGGTGACGAAAAGCTGTATCTGCCCGTGCTCCTCCCGGGCCGCCAGTTCAATGGCACCGCCCTGCGGGGTAAAATCGATAGCGTTATCCAGCAAATTGCCGAGCGCCTGCTCGAGCAGGTCGGGATCGCCTTCAACATGAAGCGAAGCGGGCTGGAGGGTCAGCGTAATCTCTTTTGCCGCCAGCACCGCCGAGCGCGCATCGGCAAGCCGCGTAAACAGCAGATCGACGCGGACGGTCTGAGGCGTAATCTCGACCCGATTTTCAAGCCGCGCCTGAGTGAGCAGTTTTTCAACCAGCGACTGCATACGCGCGTTTTGCACCAGAATATTATCGATAAACCGCGCGGCCACCTGCGGCGGTGGCTGCTCGGAGAGAATTTCTGCCGCGCCGCGTATGGCGGCGATGGGGCTTTTCAGCTCGTGGGTCAGCGCATGGACATAGCGTTCAATGTAGTTTTTCCCTTCAAGGCGAATGCGCATATTCTCCAGCGCCTGGGCCAGCTTGTGCAGTTCGCTGCTGCCAGGATTAGGCAGCGGGAGAGGCGTATCCGTGGTCACCGAGTCGGCATAGCGCGATAACGTACCGATAGATCGATTGATCCACCATGCCACAACGAGGCCAATCAGCAGGGCAATGCCGAGCAGCGCCCCGCCAGCCCACAGGATCCTTCGCTCGCTGCGGTGAATCACCGGCGCCATCGCGCTGTTCGGTTTCCCCACCGACAGCACGCCGATAATCTTGTCCTGATCCACAACCGGCGCGGCAACATACATCACCGTGCTCTCCGGATCGTCGGGATGGCTCTGGGTACTGCGCGCGCCGTATTCGCCGCGAAGCGTCAGCCAGACATCGTTCCAGCGCGAGTAATCTTGCCCCACGGCCAGACCGGCGGAATCAAACACGACGCGGCCCTGCGCATCGGTCATGTAGACGTGATACTCGTTACGCACTTTATGGATCCCGCCGATATTGGCGCGGAAAGGGCGCTGATGAAGCTGGGAAAAGGCCTGTGCCAGCTTGCCCTGCTGCGCGTGACCCGAAAGCAAATCATCACGTCCGATTTCGGCCAACAGGGTCGCGGTATCGATTAGCGTGCCCTCGGTTGCCCTACGCACGCCGGGCTTTACTTCCTGAACAAAGATCGACAGCACAAACCACGCGGCGATGGCCACGATCAGGAAGTATCCCAGCAATAGCCGCATCCCAATGCGCATCAGTAAAGGCCCAGACTGTAGCCCATACCGCGATGGGTGCTGATGGGTGATAGTTCTTCGTTCACCGCCCGCAGCTTGGCGCGCAGGGTTTTGATGTGGGTGTCCACGGTACGATCGAAGCTGTCGCCGTCTTCACCCCATACCTTGTCCATGAGCTGCTGACGCGAAAAGACCCGCCCGGGCGCCTGCAACAAGGTTTTGAGCAGCAAGAATTCGTAGCGGGTCAGGGGCAGTGCTTCCCCGCACCAGCTGATTCGCGCGGCAGGTTCGTTCAGTTCAAACTGCCCGATACGTAACGTTTCTGACGGTGCGGCGGATTTTTGCATGCGCCGTAAAATCGTCCGCACCCGGGCGCAGACTTCACGAGGGGAGAAAGGTTTCGCAACGTAGTCATCAGCGCCCATTTCCAGGCCAAGCAGCTTGTCTACCTCATCACTGCGCGCCGTCAGAAACAGCACGGGCAGTGAGGGATGCTGCGCCAGTAGCTGGCGACAAAGCTCAAATCCACTGATGTCCGGTAGCCCGACATCCAGAATGGCAAGCGCCGGAACCTGCCGCCGCGCCTCCTCCAGCACGGGTAAACCACGTTCAAACGCCTTTACCGCGAATCCTTCCTGCTGAAGCATGTAGATCAGCGTATCGGCGATACTGGTTTCGTCTTCAACCAGCCAGACCACAGGTTGTTGCATGATTCATCCCTGAATTACTGCCAAGGCATAATTGGCACCGCGCTGATCGCGTTTTTCGGCGAGCCTTCCACCACTTTATCGGAATAGGCAAGGTAGGCCAGCGTGTTGCGTTTGGCATCATAAAAACGCACCACCTGCAGCTTTTTAAACACCAGCGAGGTCCGTTTCTGGAATACCACGTCGCCCTGCGCTTTGCCGTTTTTAATTTTATCACTTAGCTCAACCGGCCCCACCTGCTGACACGAAATCGCCGCATCGGAGGTGTCTTCCGCCAGTCCCAGCCCGCCTTTGATACCGCCCGTTTTCGCGCGGCTGACGTAGCAGGTGACGTTTTTCACGTCCGGATCGTCAAACGCCTCCACCACGATTTTGTGGTCCGGGCCAAACATTTTGAACACGGTATCGACGGAGCCAATCTGCTCAGCCTGCGCCGCGCGCCCGACCATCAGCATCAACGCGGTGAAGATCAAAGTCTTGTATTTCATATTGTTACCATTCTTTAAAATTACATTGAGCAATTATTCAACACTTTAGATAAAAATGTAGCAAGATCACAGGATTAGAATATATCTGCCTGTAATGTGCTCTAAAAAGCATGAATGCGCAAAAAAAACACTGAATGCTAAAACATCAAAAAATGCTATTATCCGCTAACCTGTTATCAGGCACCTGCTGTTTTAAGGATGAGGATAGTATATGGATCAGGCTGGAATTATTCGCGACCTGCTCACCTGGCTGGAAGGTCATCTCGACCAGCCTTTGTCACTGGATAATGTGGCGGCTAAAGCAGGCTATTCCAAGTGGCATCTGCAAAGGATGTTCAAGGATGTCACCGGTCATGCTATCGGGGCCTATATTCGCGCGCGTCGTTTATCAAAATCTGCTGTGGCACTGCGCCTGACGGCGCGGCCGATTCTGGATATTGCCCTGCAATATCGTTTCGATTCGCAGCAAACCTTCACCCGCGCCTTTAAAAAACAGTTCTCGTTGACGCCAGCGCTTTATCGTCGCTCGCCTGACTGGAGCTCGTTTGGCATGCGTCCGCCGCTGCGTCTGGGCGAATTCGCGATGCCGAAATATGAAATTATTACCCTGCCGGAAACCCATCTGATCGGCACAACGCAGAGCTACTCCTGTTCACTGGAGCAGATTTCCGAGTTCCGTCATCAGATGCGCGTCCAGTTCTGGCGCGACTTCCTGAGCCACGCGCCGGCGATCCCGCCGATTCTGTATGGTCTCAACGAAACGCACCCGAGCCAGGAAAAAGACGACGAGCAGGAGGTGTTCTACACCACCGCGCTGACGCCGGATATGGCCAATGGCTACATTCAGGGTTCGAAGCCTGTCGTGCTGGAAGGCGGCGAATACGTGATGTTCGCCTATGAAGGGCTGGGAACGGGAGTTCAGGAGTTCATCCTGACCGTTTACGGAACCTGCATGCCGATGCTGAATCTGAATCGCCGTAAAGGTCAGGACATTGAGCGCTACTACCCGGCGCAGGATGCCAAACCGGAAGAAGGCCCAATCAATCTGCGTATGGAATTCTTGATTCCGATACGCCGTTAACGCTGCAGTTCGTCAAGCGCAGGGGCATCAAGATGCGAAATGTCCCCTGCCATCTCCACTACCCAACCTGACGCCAGCCACGCGCTTTCCTGATAATCAATCCGGGAAATGGAGCAGTTGCGCAGACGCAAACGGCGCTCGGCGTAAGCCGGTAACCCCAGAATGGTGCTCACCAGGCAACCCAACGCAATCCCGTGACTCACCAGCAGCGGACGGCTTCCTGCCGGGAGCTTCAGGCATTCCGCCAGTGCGGCATGCATACGTACGCTGAGCTCCTGCATGGACTCGCCCTCAGGAATACGGCCATCTTCGGTACCGTTCACCAGCGTGCGGCGCCAGCCCTCTTCCGTTTCCGTCAGCGTATCGATATGGCGTTTTTCCAGCACGCCCATATCCAGCTCGCGCAGGCGCGGCTCAAGCATGACGTCACAGCCGCAGGCGTCCGCGATGATGCGCGCCGTCTGCTGTGTGCGACCTAAATCGCTGGTAATCACGTGGGTTATGCCCAGCGTTCTGGCGCGTTCCGCCACCTGCCACGCTTGCTGCACACCCTTCTCAGTGAGAGGACTGTCTGACTGGCCTTGAATACGTCGCTCGGCGTTCCACTGCGTTTCACCGTGGCGAACAAGGTATACCTGTAACATGCTTTTTTTCCGTTATACTGCGATGAGTTTTTTTTGAATCGAGCTTAATTATGCACCATGTTGTCTCTGCTACCACTAATCCTGCCAAAATTCAGGCAATTCTAAGGGCATTTGACGAGATCTTCGGCGCAGGATCCTGCCATATTGAGGCCATCGGCGTCGAGAGTGGCGTGCCTGAACAGCCGTTTGGCAGCGAGGAAACGCGCGCTGGCGCACGAAATCGCGTGGCAAACGCTAAGGCCGCGGCACCGAATGCAGACTTTTGGGTAGCGATTGAAGCCGGTATCGACGAAGGCGCAACTTTTAGCTGGGTGGTGATCGAAAGCCGTGAACAGCGCGGTGAAGCGCGTTCGGCCACCCTGCCGCTGCCGGAGATCATTCTGGAAAAAGTCCGTGCGGGTGAAGCGCTCGGGCCGGTAATGTCGCAGTACACCGGCATCGATGAGATTGGCCGTAAAGAAGGGGCGATTGGCGTCTTTACCGCAGGCGCGCTGACGCGTTCAGGCGTTTACCACCAGGCGGTGATTTTGGCGTTAAGCCCGTTCCATAACGCGATTTATCGCTGATCGCTTAATAAGACTGACTCGAGCCACTGGCGCAGCTCAACCGGCGCCGACTTCAGGCTGTTCGAGCCGCGGGTAATCGTTGCAATGCCCGCGCCGAGCTCATTCTTCAGCTCGCGCTGGCTCATCTCGCCGCGCAGCAGCTCTTCAATGATCCGCACGCGCGTGCCCAGCGCCTCGCGCTCGTCCGGCGTGAGCATCAGCTGCATCAGGGGTAAATGCAGATCCTGTTCGTAAGACTGGCGAAGCAGCTCCACAAAACGAAGCCACTCCTGATGACGTTGTTCGGCCATTGCCGAGGAATACGGGGAATGCTGGGTCATGTTATGCTGCCTCTTGTACTCATTAGCGAGTACAGCATAACACAACCCACGCCGATCAGTAACGTCTCTGCCACTCGGCATCGCTCATCAGGGTATCTTTCTGCCCCATGAAGTAGCGATAGTAGGCGTCATAGGCCAGCACGTTCTTCACGTAGCCGCGCGTTTCCGAGAACGGGATGCTCTCGACAAACGCCACGGCGTCGATGCGTCCGGCGCTGTTGCCGAGCCAGGTGCGCACGCGTCCAGGCCCCGCGTTATACGCCGCCGACGAGAAGATGCGGTTATTGCCGAACTGCTGGTACACATACTGCAGGTAGCTGGTACCGATGTTGATGTTGGTATCCGGATCGAGAAGCTGTGACGGGCTGCTGTACCCAGGGATATTAAACATCTTCACCGTGTGCGTCGCCGTGCCCGGCATAATCTGCATCAGGCCGCTGGCGCCCACCGGGGAACGGACTTTCGGGTTCCATGCGCTCTCCTGACGGGCAATCGCCATCGCGTAGCTTTGCGGGATATCTTTGCCGCTGGTATAGCGATCGAAGAGATCTTTGTACGCCAGCGGGAAACGCTCTTCCAGATGATCCCAGAGCTTGCCGGCGATCGTCGCCTGCACGCTGAGATCCCACCAGTGATTATCAAACGCATAGCGGGCAAGCTGGGCTTTTTCGTCGGTGGTGCGGCTGGTCACCAGATTCGCCCACTCGCTGCGCGCGGTGTTATCCATATTCCAGTACATCAGCTCGCGAACGCGCGCCATTTCTGGCCCCTGCGTCAGCGCCGGGTTCGCGTTAGCGGGCGCTTTATCAATGCGGAAGGTGTACTCCTCGCCCAGGCGCTGCGCGGCCGCCATCGGGTAGAACCCGCGCTGCTGCATCAGCGTATGGAGGATATCTTTAGCTTCATCATCACGACCGCGCTCCAACAGCAGATCGGCCTGCCAGTAGCGCCATTCGTCTTTCTCTTTAGCCTCCATTGGCAACCGCGCGAGCCAGGTATTCAGCCCACGGCGATCGCCCGTGCCCAGCGCCATCCGCACGCGGCGTTCCACCAGCGACGTGGAGTTCGAACGCATAATGGCATCGTCACGCCAGCGCGCCTGTTCATCGGTCACATCGGTGCCCATCAGTCGCCACGCCACGATGTCGCGCAGCTCCTGGGTTTGCTCCTCATTAAGCTGCTGCGCCTGCACCAGCTGCGGGATCATCAGCCGCGCGTTTTCCACGTCGTCACGCGCCACGCTGGCAAAGGCCACCGCTGCCATCTGGCGGGTAAAATCGGTCGCGCCCGTAGTGCGGGCAAAGGTCAGCACGCTGTTCGGATCGTTAGCCAGCGAGATAACCGCGGTGGAGATCGTCTGGTAATCGGACGGCATCTGCCCCGCCAGCGTGGTCACCAGACGCGTGTTACCGGCTTTCATCGCCAGACGGATGCGCTCAAGGTAGGACAGCGGATCCTGCTTGCCGGAAGCGCGCCATGCGCCAAACAGGGAATCACAGGCGTTCGGCTGGTTTTTCCCGGTCAGCCAGAGCTCTTTCGCCCCGGCCCAGGCCTCTTCCTGCTGGCCGGTCGCCCATTTCGCGTAGTAGTAGTTACACTGGGCTTCGGTGGCGTTCGGCTTTTCAGGACTAAACGCCAGCAGTCCACGCCAGTCTTCGCGACGCGCCAGCTCATTCACAAAACGAGACTGGAGATTTCGGGCTGGCGGCAGGGTCGGGTTCGCCTGAATGAAGTTATTCACGGTGACGGTAGGCTGGTTCATCAGATCGTCCGTGATCTGGCGATACTCCAGATACGGATACAGCGGATAATCCTTTAGCGTCGGCATCAGCGCCTGCACGGTATCCATCTGCTTGTTGTCCCACGCCTGTTTAATCTGGGCGTAGCGACTACGTTGTTCATCCAGTGAATCGGCATGCACCGCCTGGCTTACCGCCATTACGCATACGCTGGCAGCCAGCAGACGCCAGACCACCCGTTTGGCTTTTTCCACAAGCTCTTCCTCATTGTTTTTTCGTCAATTGCAGCGTCTTGCCACGTCAAAGTCTAATTAACTTATGCTAACCAGGCATCCTTCAACGCGCCACGTCATGGACACTTTTTTACCTTTCTTGCGCGTTTTAACACTCCCGACGTTCCTGGCTGGGATTAGGCCGTGAAAAAGGCTACACTTCGAGGCTGAAATTCCTTCTCATTACGATAAAAGAGGCGAAGTCCAACGTGGCTCAATTCGTTTATACCATGCATCGTGTCGGCAAAGTTGTCCCGCCGAAACGTCATATTCTTAAAAATATCTCGCTGAGCTTCTTCCCGGGCGCAAAAATCGGTGTTCTGGGTCTCAACGGTGCCGGTAAGTCCACCCTGCTGCGCATCATGGCCGGCATTGATACAGACATCGAAGGTGAAGCCCGTCCGCAGCCTGGCATCAAGATCGGCTACCTGCCGCAGGAACCTCAGCTGAATCCGGAACACACCGTGCGTGAGTCCGTTGAAGAAGCGGTTTCCGAAGTGGTTAACGCCCTGAAAGGTCTGGATGAAGTGTATGCCAAATACGCCGAACCGGATGCGGACTTCGACAAGCTGGCCGCGCAGCAGGGCAAGTATGAAGAGATTATCCAGGCGCACGACGGTCACAACCTGAACGTGCAGCTGGAGCGCGCGGCTGATGCCCTGCGTCTGCCGGACTGGGATGCGAAAATCGCGAACCTCTCCGGTGGTGAACGCCGCCGCGTGGCGCTGTGCCGCCTGCTGCTGGAAAAACCAGACATGCTGCTGCTCGACGAACCAACTAACCACCTGGATGCGGAATCCGTGGCGTGGCTGGAGCGCTTCCTGCACGACTTCGAAGGCACCGTTGTGGCGATTACCCACGACCGTTACTTCCTCGACAACGTCGCCGGCTGGATCCTGGAGCTGGACCGCGGTGAAGGTATTCCGTGGGAAGGCAACTACTCCTCCTGGCTGGAGCAGAAAGATCAGCGTCTGGCTCAGGAAGCGTCTCAGGAAGCGGCCCGTCGTAAGTCTATCGAGAAAGAGCTGGAGTGGGTGCGTCAGGGCGCGAAAGGCCGTCAGTCTAAGGGCAAAGCCCGTCTGGCGCGCTTCGAAGAGCTGAACAACACCGAATACCAGAAACGTAACGAAACCAACGAACTGTTTATTCCACCTGGAGCACGTCTGGGAGATAAAGTGGTTGAAGTGACCAACCTGCGTAAGTCTTACGGCGACCGTGTGCTGATCGACGACCTGACCTTCTCCGTTCCGAAAGGCGCTATCGTCGGCATCATCGGTCCGAACGGCGCGGGTAAATCAACCCTGTTCCGCATGATGTCCGGTCAGGAACAGCCTGATAGCGGCTCAATCACCCTGGGTGAAACCGTGAAGCTGGCCTCCGTTGACCAGTTCCGTGACGCGATGGATAACAGCAAAACCGTGTGGGAAGAAGTCTCCGGCGGTCTGGATATCATGCGTATCGGCAACACCGAGATGCCAAGCCGCGCCTACGTTGGTCGCTTTAACTTTAAAGGCACCGATCAGGGCAAACGCGTGGGCGAGCTGTCCGGCGGTGAGCGCGGTCGTCTGCACCTGGCGAAGCTGCTGCAGGTGGGCGGTAACGTTCTGCTGCTCGATGAACCAACCAACGACCTGGATATCGAAACCCTGCGCGCGCTGGAAAACGCCCTGCTGGAGTTCCCGGGCTGCGCGATGGTTATCTCGCACGACCGCTGGTTCCTGGACCGTATCGCGACCCACATCCTGGACTACCAGGACGAAGGTAAAGTGGAGTTCTTCGAAGGTAACTTCACCGAATACGAAGAGTACAAGAAACGCACGCTGGGCGCCGACGCGCTGGAGCCGAAGCGTATTAAGTACAAGCGTATTGCGAAATAAAAGCAAAACGGCAACTTCGGTTGCCGTTTTTTATGTTTGTACCCTCTCCCCGTGGGAGAGGGCCAGGGTGAGGGCATCAGGCCGCACAAAATCACCCACCCACGTAATACCGCTTCACCTCATCAAACTGCATTGCAAAGTCGATATAGCTCATCAGCGCGGGTGAGTTGAGCTTACGGCTCGGATAGGCCAGCCACAGGTCGTTTCCTTCAACGTTCCACTCCGGCAGTACCTGCACCAGCGCCCCTTTCTCGACCTTATCTTCCAGCAAAAAAGCCGGAAGGAGCGTAATCCCCGTACCGGCAATCGCACATTCGCGGGCGTATACCAGGTTATCGGTCATGTGCGCGTTATCCGGCAGGTAGCGGTAATCCTCGCTCTCGCTTCGCAGAAGCCACTCTGACCACGCCCGATGCGTAATGCTGCGGTGCTCCACAAGCTGACGGGGATGCGTCAGCGGCGCCCGGCGCGCCAGATAGTCCGGCGAAGCCAGCATGTAGCGCGGGCAGTGCCCGATCATGCGGCCAATCAGGGAGGAGTCCTGCGGCTTGCCGGTACGCAGCGCCACGTCAAACCCGGCCTCGACCAGGTCCACCACGTCATCAGAGATCGACACGTCCAGCGAAACCTCAGGATAGCGAAGCTGGAACTCGGCATTCATATGCGCCAGCAGCGTCGCCCCAATCCCAGCCGGACAGGTGATGCGCAGCCGCCCGCTCGGGTTTTCGCGCAGGCGCTGAATGGCGTACTCCGCCCGCTCGCTGGCCGCCAGCATTTCGCGGCAGTGCACCAGATAGTGCTCGCCCGCAAACGTGAGGCTGATCCTGCGCGTGGTGCGGTTGAGCAGGCGGATACCCACCTGCTGCTCCAGCTGGCTAATTCGCTGGCTGACGCTGGATTTCGGCAGTTCCGCCTTCTGCGCCGCCGCGGTAAAGCTGCCCATCTCCGCCACCAGCGCGAAAAGCGCCATATCCTGCAGCTGCTTAAACATGATTGTTCATCCTGTACGAACGCTGAGTTCTTGATTGTCCATCTTATCATGCAGCTGGCCACTTAATAGACTAGCCTCAACAAAACGCATGCCATTGAGGAGCACACCATGTCAGTGAAAGCCATTGCCGTTAACCCTGAAAATCCCTCTACCTTCATTGAAATCACCCCGCCGATGCCGCAGCCCGGCGAGCACGATCTGCTGGTGGAGGTGAAGGCCGTCTCCGTTAACCCGGTCGATACCAAAGTCCACGCGGGCATTGCCAGGAACGGGCTGAACGCGCCGCGCATTCTCGGGTGGGATGCCAGCGGGATCGTCAAAGCCGTTGGGACGGGCGTGACCGGATTCAAGCCGGGAGATGAAGTGTGGTACGCGGGCGACATCACCCGTCCGGGCAGCAACACCACACACCAGCTGATCGATGCGCGCATTGTCGGGCATAAACCGGCAAGCCTCGGCTGGGCGGCTGCCGCTGCGCTACCGTTGACCGCACTCACCGCGTGGGAAGGCCTGTTTGAACGGCTGAACACTCAGGATGCCGGTACGGACAAAACCCTGCTGATCATCGGCGGTGCGGGCGGGGTGGGATCGCTGGCGATCCCGTTCGCGAAGCACAACAGCAAGGTGAAAATCATCGCAACCGCGTCGCGCGAAGATTCAGCCCAGTGGTGCCGCGATCGCGGTGCAGATGTGGTGGTGAACTACCGCGATCTGAAAGGCGAACTGGCGAAACACGGGCTGACCTTTGTGGATTATATTTTCATCCTCAACGATACCGACGGGCACTGGGATGCGGTCAGCGACCTGATTGCGCCTCAGGGGCATATCTGTTCTATCGTCGAGAATGAACGTCCGCTGAACCAGGACAAGCTGAAGTCGAAATCCGCCGCGCTGCACTGGGAATTTATGTACACCCGCAGCATGTACCAGACCACTGATATGGCGCGTCAGGGTGAGATCCTCAATGAGGTGGCGAAGCTGGTGGATAACGGCGTGGTGGAAAGCTCGCTGAGTGAAACGCTGCACGGGCTGAGCGTGGAAAGCATTACCGAGGCGCACCGTAAGGTGCTGGACGGGCATATGCGCGGGAAAGTGGTGATTGAGTATTGAGTGGCCTGATGCCCTCACCCCGGCCCTCTCCCACAGGGAGAGGGAGGTTAACGCTTACCCCTGCTCTCCCATCATCTCCTTCACCAGCTCGACGCAGCGCAGGAAACGGGAGTCGTAGTCCGACTCTTCCACGTGCACAAACTCAACGTTGTTTTCGTTGAGCATCTCCACCAGCATGGACTGGAACTCCCGCCGGTCCACGGAGCTGCCGAGGCTGCGCATGCCGTCAGCGACCCACGGGGTGTTGTTCTCCAGCAGGATCACCAGGTCAAAGCGGTATTCGTCAATCAGCGCCTGCACGAACGGGTGCTCGCGCCCTTCGTATTTTTTACAGAACGCCTGCGTGGTGACGAAATCGGTATCGATAAACGCCACCTTGTTGGCGTATTTCACCGCGAAATCAATGTACTGAGCGTGACCGAGCGCGATTTTATCGTAGTCGGAATACTGCAGCGCCATCTCATCACCGCCCAGATGGGAGAAGACATAGTCGCGTCCGTACTCCCACGCGCTGGTGGTATTGAAGATGTTCGCCAGCTTGTTGACCAGCGTTGATTTCCCGCTCGACTCGCCGCCCAGGATCGCGACGGTGCGCACAAAGAACGGCTTCACCTCGGTCGGGATGTAATCCCAGTAGCGGAACGGGTTTTCGCGGATCTGCGCTCCGCTGATGTTCATGAAGGTGCGCTTCGGATCGATCAGCACCGTCTCGATGCCCAAATGCTCGCGGAACTGCGGCGCATCGGACTCTTCAGAGGTGTAGATCCAGTTCGGCGCAATGCCCTTCTCTTCCATAAACGCTTTGATGCCGTTGCTCCACACGTCCCAGCCGTGCGGGTACGGCTCCATACCCTCTTCGTTAAAAGCATGAATACGAATATTTTTCTGATACTTGAAGGTCTGAAGCAGCCAGCGCAGGCGGTCCGGCACGGTCGGCTGCTGCGACATGGCGCTCTCTTCAAACAGCTGACGGTCGCGGGTTTCGTCATAGCCCATGATGATGTGCAGCTCGTCCACCTGACTACAGGCGCGCTGGATCAGATAGATATGCCCGGTATGCAGCGGGTAAAATTTGCCGAACACCACGCCGATGTTCTTTTGCATACGCGGGAATTCCAGCCCCAGAAAGCGGTGTAGCGCTTCGAGCTTCTGCGCGCTGGGGCTTTTGATTTTGGCGTTCAGCAGTTGGCTCAGGTAGCCTTTGGTCATGCCGCTGGCGTCTGCCACCTGCTGCAGCGTGCAGCCCTTCTGGCGGATAGCGGTCTTGATGTAGTCAAATGATGACATAAATTACGGTGCCTCCTGCAAAATCGAATACGTAATTATAAGTCGTCAAAGACATTTAACGCATCTGCGAGTTTCTTCACGCCAAAAACCTGCATCCCTTCCGGGATTTTTTTCGGCACGTTGGCGGTGGGAACGATCGCGCGACGGAAACCGTGTTTCGCCGCCTCGGAGATACGCTCCTGGCCGCTGGGCACCGGGCGGATTTCCCCGGCCAGCCCCACTTCACCAAACACCACCAGATCCTGCGGCAGCGGTCTGTCGCGCAGGCTGGAGACCATCGCCAGCAGCAGCGCCAGGTCTGCGCTGGTCTCAGTGACTTTGACGCCGCCGACCACGTTAACGAAGACGTCCTGATCCGCCATCTGCAGCCCGCCGTGACGGTGCAGCACCGCCAGCAGGATCGCCAGACGGTTCTGTTCCAGACCAACCGCCACGCGCCGCGGGTTGCCCATCATCGACACGTCCACCAGCGCCTGAATTTCAACAAGCAGCGGGCGCGTCCCTTCCCATAGCACCATCACCGAACTGCCGGAGGTGATCTCATCGCCACGGCTCAGGAAGATGGCCGACGGGTTGCTGACTTCGCGCAGCCCCTGCTCGGTCATGGCAAACACGCCAAGTTCGTTCACCGCCCCAAAGCGGTTTTTATGGCTGCGCAGGGTACGGAAGCGGGAGTCCGCGTCGCCGTCGAGCATCACGGAGCAGTCGATACAGTGTTCAAGCACCTTCGGCCCGGCCAGCGAGCCGTCTTTGGTCACGTGGCCGACCATCACAATCGCCACGCCGCGCGTTTTGGCAAAGCGCGTCAGGTAGGCCGCGGTTTCACGCACCTGCGCGACGCTGCCCGGCGAGGACTGGATGTCCGCCATGTGCATCACCTGGATGGAGTCGATCACCATCAGCTTCGGCTGCTCTTCTTCGGCGATCATGCAGATCTGCTCGATGCTGGTTTCCGACAGCATGTTCAGATTACCGGTCGGCAGGCCCAGACGGTGCGCGCGCATCGCCACCTGCTGCAGGGACTCTTCCCCCGTGACGTACAGGGTTTTCATCTGTTCGGCGAGCTTGCAGAGCGTTTGCAGCAGCAGGGTCGATTTACCCGCGCCCGGGTTACCGCCGATAAGAATCGCGCTGCCCGGCACTACGCCGCCGCCGAGCACGCGGTCAAACTCTTTAAACCCGGTGGAGAAGCGCGGCAGCTCTTCGAGGCTGATGTCCGAGAGCTTCTGGACTTTCGCTACGCCCGCATTGCCCGCATAGCCGCTCAGGCGTTCATTGCGCGCCACGCTCGGCGAAGCCGCCACACCACGCACTTCGGTGATGGTGTTCCAGGCATGGCAGGCGCTGCATTGCCCCTGCCAGCGCGGATAATCCGCACCACATTCATTACAGACAAATGCGCGTTTTGGAGCTTTCGCCACGGTTTACCTCGTTATTTCTGTGCGGCCTGCGAGCCGGGTGGCGCTTACGCTTACCCGGCCTACAAAGCAGGCCGTTATTTCTGATTAAGGCTGCCGGAGAGAATGCAGAACACCCCCATCAGGTCAGCGTGACGGATAGTCACTTCCGTCTTTTCATTCACTTTTGGCTTGGCATGGTAGGCAATGCCCAGGCCGGCCGCTTTGATCATCGGCAGGTCGTTAGCGCCGTCCCCGATCGCGACGGTCTGGACAACCGGAATTTCATATTTTTCCGCCAGACGCGTCAGCGTATTGGCTTTGTACTGGGCATCCACAATATCGCCGATCACCTGGCCGGTCAGCTTGCCGTCCATTATCTCCAGCTCGTTGGCCACCACGGTGGTCAGATGCAGTTTTTCCCGCAGGTAATCCGCGAAGAAGGTGAAGCCACCGGAGGCGATCGCCACTTTCCAGCCCAGCGACTGCAGCTTCAGCACCAGCTGCGTCAGCCCTGGCATCAGCGGCAGCACGTCGCGCACCTGGCGCAGAATGTTAGCATCGGCCCCTTTCAGGGTCGCCACGCGCTGTCTCAGGCTGGCGGTGAAGTCCAGCTCGCCGCGCATCGCACGCTCGGTCACTTCCGCCACCAGCTCGCCGCTGCCCGCCAGCTTCGCAATTTCGTCGATACACTCGATCTGAATGGCGGTAGAGTCCATGTCCATCACCAGCAGGCCCGGCGTTTTCAGATGCGGAATTTTACCCAGCGGCGCGACGTCCAGCCCGGCGTCATGCGCCAGACGCGTTGCGCGCTGCGTCAGAGAGCCCGCCAGGCGAATAACCTGGTAGTCTTCCACGCACCAGGCGGCGACGATGACCATCGCCGCCCCCAGCTTGCTTTGATACTGGGTCAGGCGTTGCTTATCCAGACCGCGTCCGTAGAGGAGCCAGCCGCTACGACCGGCGTGGTAATCCAGAGGCATCACCTCATCGCCACTTAAAGAGAGCGGCAATCCTGGCCATAAAGAGACATCCGTTGGCAGGTCACACCAGGTAATGTTCGGCATTAAAGCTCCTGTAGTTTCGTTCGCGCCGGAAGGTTGCAGAGGGAAAATAACGCATGAGGCTACCCTGTAACCATCACTTCTGGCAACATTAAGCCGTAAATTTTCAGCAGGTGGAATATGGCTCGCGCAAAACTGAAATTCCGGCTCCATCGCGCCGTGATTGTCCTCTCCTGTCTCGCACTGTTAGTGGTGCTGATGCAAGGGGCATCCTGGTTTAGCCAGAACCATCAACGGCAACGCAACCCGCAGTTTGAAGAGCTGGCCCGCACGCTGGCACGCCAGGTGACGCTCAACGTCGCGCCGTCCATGCGGACTGAAACGCCGGACGATAAGCGGATAGGCCAGGTTTTACGCCAGCTCACGGAGAACAGCCGCATTCTTGATGCCGGCGTCTATGATGAGCAAGGCAACCTGATTGCCCGCGCGGGCGAGCACGTCGACGTGCGCGACAGGCTGGCGCTGGACGGTAAAAAAGCCGGGGGCTATTTTAACCAGCAGATCGTCGAACCTATTCAGGGAAAGAATGGTCCGCTGGGCTATCTGCGCCTGACTCTCGATACCCACACCCTGCCCACTGAAGCCAAACAGGTCGATAATACCACCAATATTCTGCGCCTGATGCTGCTGCTTTCACTCGCCATCGGCGTGGTGCTGGCGCGCACCCTGCTTCGCGGCAAACGCACGCGCTGGCAGCAATCCCCGTTCCTGCTGACCGCCAGCAAATCCGTCCCTGAAGACGAAGAGAGCGAGAAGAAAGAATAGTGATAAAGTAGGCGAACGATTCGGAAAAGGAACTTTGCCATGACGACGTTACGCCTGCTTATCTCTGACTCTTACGATCCCTGGTTTAATCTCGCGGTAGAAGAGTGCATCTTCCGCCAGATGCCCGCTACCCAGCGCGTACTGTTTCTCTGGCGTAACGCCGATACGGTGGTCATTGGTCGTGCGCAAAACCCATGGAAAGAGTGCAACACCCGGCGTATGGAAGAGGACAACGTCCGCCTTGCGCGCCGGAGCAGCGGCGGCGGCGCGGTGTTCCACGATCTGGGCAATACCTGCTTTACCTTTATGGCAGGAAAACCGGAGTACGACAAAACCATCTCTACTTCCATTGTCCTCAATGCGCTGAATTCACTCGGCGTGAAGGCTGAAGCTTCCGGACGTAACGATCTGGTGGTCAAAACCCCGGAGGGCGACCGGAAGGTCTCCGGCTCCGCCTACCGCGAAACGATGGATCGCGGGTTCCACCACGGCACCCTGTTGCTGAATGCCGATCTGAGCCGTCTGGCGAACTACCTGAATCCGGACAAGAAAAAGCTCCAGGCTAAGGGGATTACCTCCGTGCGCGGGCGCGTGGCGAATCTGGTGGAGCTGCTGCCGGGGATTACGCACGAGCAGATTTGCGATGCGATCCGTGACGCGTTCTTTGAACATTACGGCGAGCGCGTGGAAGCCGAAGTGATCTCCCCTGACAAAACCCCGGACCTGCCCAACTTTGCGGAAACCTTCGCCCGCCAGAGCAGCTGGGAGTGGAACTTCGGCCAGGCTCCTGCGTTTTCCCATCTGCTGGATGAGCGTTTTACCTGGGGCGGCGTGGAGCTGCATTTTGACGTGGAGAAAGGCCATATCACCCGCACGCAGGTGTTTACCGATAGCCTGAATCCGGCACCGTTAGAGGCGCTGGCGGCACGTTTGCAGGGCTGTTTATACCGGGCGGATATGCTGCAGCAGGAATGCGACGCGTTGATTGGGGATTTCCCGGAGCAGGAAAAAGAGTTAAGGGATTTGTCAGCATGGATTGCGCAGGCCGTACGTTAAGTGCGGTTTGGTGCCCTCACCCCGGCCCTCTCCCACAGGGAGAGGGAGGGAAGAGACAGAATTACTCTTTATCGCCCAGCAGAACGGATTCCAGCGCGATTTTGATCATGTCGTTGAAGGTCGTCTGACGCTCAGCGGCGGTGGTCTGCTCGTGGGTACGGATATGGTCGGACACGGTGCAGATGGTGAGCGCTTTCGCACCAAACTCCGCCGCAACGCCGTAGATGCCCGCAGCTTCCATTTCCACGCCCAGGATGCCGTATTTTTCCATCACGTCAAACATCTCACCGCCGTCCGGTGCATAGAACAGGTCAGCAGAGAAGAGGTTACCCACGCGCGCGTCAACGCCCAGCGCTTTTGCCGCGTCAACCGCGTCACGCACCATGCCGAAGTCTGCAATTGCCGCGAAGTCATGGTCTTTGAAACGCATGCGGTTAACTTTGGAATCGGTGCAGGCACCCATACCAATAACGATGTCGCGCAGCTTAACGTCCATACGCACCGCGCCGCAGGAGCCAACGCGGATGATTTTCTTCACGCCGAAGTCGGTGATCAGCTCTTTGGTGTAGATAGAGCAGGATGGGATACCCATACCGTGGCCCATGACGGAGATTTTGCGGCCTTTATAGGTACCGGTGAAGCCCAGCATGCCGCGAACGTTGTTCACTTCACGCACGTCTTCGAGGAAGGTTTCTGCAATGTGCTTCGCGCGCAGCGGGTCGCCCGGCATCAATACGACGTCAGCGAAATCACCCATTTCTGCATTAATGTGAGGAGTTGCCATCTTCAGTTCCTTTTACATTGTTTATTCTTTTCACCCTCTCCCTGTGGGAGAGGGCCGGGGTGAGGGCATCAGACCGCACCCTACATGATTCAGAACATGGCCTTGCCATATTCCATGTCAGACGTACCAAAGTATTTCGCGATAGTCTGGCCGATGTCCGCGAAGGTTTCACGGTGACCGAGCGAGCCCGGCTTCACTTTCGGGCCGTACACCAGCACCGGAATGTGCTCACGGGTGTGGTCGGTCCCGGTCCAGGTTGGGTCACAGCCGTGGTCCGCGGTCAGGATCAGAATGTCATCTTCACCCACCAGTTCCATCAGCTCCGGCAGACGGCGGTCGAACAGCTCAAGACCCGCAGCATAACCCGCGACGTCGCGACGGTGACCCCAGGAGGAGTCGAAGTCCACGAAGTTGGTGAAGACAATGGTCTTGTCGCCCGCTTCTTTCATCTCTTTGATGGTGGCATCGAACAGCGCATCCAGACCGGTGGCTTTGACCTTTTTGGTGATGCCGCAGTTGGCGTAGATGTCCGCGATTTTACCCACGGACACCACGTGACCGTCTTTCTCATCGACCAGCTTCTGCAGCACGGTTGGCGCCGGCGGCTCAACGGCCAGATCGTGACGGTTACCGGTACGCTGGAAGTTACCCGCTTTGTCGCCGATAAACGGACGCGCGATCACGCGGCCAATGTTGTAGCCGCCTTCGGTCAGCTCTTCGCGTGCGATTTCGCACAGCTCGTAGAGTTTATCCAGGCCAAACGTCTCTTCGTGGCAGGCAATCTGGAACACGGAGTCAGCAGAGGTGTAGAAAATCGGCTTGCCGGTTTTCATATGCTCTTCGCCGAGCTGGTCCAGAATCACGGTACCGGAAGAGTGGCAGTTACCGAGGTAGCCCGGCAGGTTGGCACGCTTCACCAGCTTATCGAGCAGCTCCTGCGGGAAGCTGTTCTCGTGATCGGAGAAGTAGCCCCAGTCGAACAGCACCGGCACACCGGCGATTTCCCAGTGGCCAGACGGAGTGTCTTTACCGGAGGAGAGCTCGTGCGCCCAGCCGTAGGCACCCACGACTTCCGCGTTGCCATCCATACCGGCTGCGATTTTACCGGTAGAGCCTTCATGCGCTTTTACCAGACCAAGGCGGGTCAGGTTGGGTAGAGTCAGAGGGCCTTTACGACCGTTGTCCGCTTCGCCTTTCGCACAGGCTTCCGCGATGTGACCCATGGTATCGGAACCCACGTCACCAAAACGTTCTGCATCTTCGGTTGCGCCGATGCCGAATGAGTCCAGCACCATAATAAATGCACGTTTCATAATTGTTCTCCGTACGTAGTGCTTCAAAAATTATCGATCAGATCAGTATACCGCTATTCGGTGATACGGCGATAGACAGTCGGTGTGGTTTCCGGTGCTTTATCGTCAAGCGTGATGGCCGCCTTCACCGCTTTCGCCGCTTCCTGCCAGCTGGCTTCGTCTTTGGCGTGGATCACCGCCAGCGGACGTTGGCCGTCAACGCTGTCGCCCAGACGGGCCATATCGGTAAAGCCGACGCTGTAATCAATGGTGTCTGACGCCTGACGACGGCCGCCGCCCATCGAGACCACCGCCATGCCGAGGGCACGGGTGTCCATCGCAGAAACAAACCCTTCGCTATCGGCATACACCGCTTTGCTGAGCGTCGCGGTTGGCAGGTATTTCGCGTAGTTTTCGACGAAGTCGGTCGGGCCTTTTTGCGCCGCGACCATGCGGCCGAAGATCTCCGCCGCTTTGCCGTTGTCCAGCACCGCCTGCAGCTTCGCGCGGGCGTCGGCGTCGTCTTTGGCGAGCTTGCCGGAGATTAACATCTCAACGCACAGCGCCATGGTGACGTCGAACAGGCGCGGGTTACGGTATTCGCCGGTGAGGAACTGTACCGCCTCACGCACTTCGACGGCGTTACCGGCGCTGGAAGCCAGCACCTGGTTCATGTCGGTGAGCAGTGCGGTGGTGCGCACGCCCGCGCCGTTGGAGACGCCAACGATCGCTTCGGCCAGCGCCTCGGAGAGTTCATAGGTTGGCATAAACGCGCCGCTGCCCACCTTCACGTCCATCACCAACGCGTCCAGCCCTTCTGCCAGCTTCTTCGCCAGGATAGAGGCGGTGATCAGCGGGATGGAGTCAACGGTGGCGGTGATGTCGCGGGTAGCGTAGAAACGCTTGTCTGCCGGAGCAAGAGAGCTGGTCTGGCCGATAATCGCCACACCAACGTCTTTAATAATGTCGCGGAAGCGGTTGTCATCCGGGAAGATATCGAAGCCCGGAATGGCTTCCAGTTTGTCGAGCGTACCGCCAGTGTGGCCCAGGCCGCGTCCGGAGATCATCGGGATGTAACCGCCACAGGCTGCCACCATTGGGCCGAGCATCAGAGACGTTACGTCGCCCACGCCGCCGGTGGAGTGTTTATCCACAATCGGGCCGTTAAGGTTGAGGCTTTTCCAGTCCAGAACGGTTCCTGAATCTCGCATCGCCATGGTCAGCGACACGCGCTCAGGCATCGACATATCGTGGAAGAAAATGGTCATCGCCAGAGCCGCAATCTGCCCTTCTGAGACGGTGTTATCACGAATGCCGTTAATGAAGAAGCGGATCTCTTCGTCGCTTAATGCATGACCATCACGTTTTTTACGAATAATTTCTTGTGCGAGAAACACGGTAACCTCCATGCGGAATCGGGGGAGTTGTGGCGGGTGGCGCTACGCTTACCCGCCCTACGATCCTGTAGGCCGGATAAGCGAAGCGTCATCCGGCGTTGTCTGGCAATCAGTAGCTGCTTGCGCTCTTACCGTCGCCGTGACCCAGCGCCTTCAGCAGGCTAGCCAGCAGGCTGGACGCACCGAAACGGTAGTGACGGGAATCGGCCCAGTCGGCGCCGAACAGTTCGTCAGCAATCGCCAGGAACTGCTGCGCGTCTTCGGCGGTACGCACGCCGCCCGCAGGTTTGAAACCAACGGTTTTGGACACGCCCATGTCGCGGATCACTTCCATCATGATGCGCGCGCTTTCCGGGGTGGCGTTAACCGGCACTTTACCGGTAGAGGTTTTAATGAAATCCGCACCGGCTTTGATGGAGATTTCAGATGCCTTACGAATCAGCGCCTCTTCTTTCAGCTCGCCGGTTTCGATGATCACTTTAAGCAGCACGTTTGCCGCCGCACACGCGTCTTTACAGGCCTTCACCAGGTCAAAACCGACCTGCTCGTTGCCGGCGATCAGCGCGCGGTATGGGAACACCACGTCAACTTCGTCTGCACCGTAAGCAATCGCCGCGCGGGTTTCTGCCAGCGCAATCTCGATATCGTCGTTGCCGTGCGGGAAGTTAGTCACGGTTGCAATGCGCACGTCCGGCGTGCCCTGCTCTTTCAGCGTCTTACGGGCAATCGGGATAAAGCGCGGGTAGATACAAACGGCTGCGGTGTTACCCACTGGCGTTTTCGCCTGATGGCACAGGGCGATGACTTTCTCATTGGTGTCGTCATCGTTCAGGGTAGTCAGGTCCATCAGTTTCAACGCGCGCAGGCTGCTTGCAGTTAAATCGGTCATAACAATCTCCAACGGCAGTGCCGTATAAATTTTACCTTGCAGGTCTGTGAGTATTCTAACATCCACCCGCATCCACACTTCGACATTCATCACAGTTAATGAAAACTGCGTACAAATTTGCATTACTGTAATGAGATCTTCTTCAAACTTTAGTGCGCAAATTGCCGACTAAAGCAGCAATACCCCCTGTGGGATCAAAAGCGCCAACAGGCAGGCTTTCTACAATCCGTTCATCATCCGCAGAACATTCAAGGAAGCGAATATGCCCCACTCCAGCCCCGACGCCCTGCAGCAACGTTGCCAGCAGATTGTGACAAGCCCGGTGTTATCCCCGGAACAAAAACGTCATTTTCTGGCGCTGGAAGCGGAAAACAACCTGCCGTATCCGGCACTTCCTGAAGCTGCGCGCGCCGCGCTGGACGAGGGGTTTATCTGCGACATGTTCGAAGGCCATGCGCCTTACAAACCCCGTTACGTTCTGCCGGATTACGCAAAATTTCTGGCTAACGGTTCAGAATGGCTGGAGCTGGAAGGGGCAAAAGATCTCGACGATGCCCTCTCGCTGCTAACCATCCTTTATCACCATGTTCCGTCCGTCACATCGATGCCGGTCTATCTCGGCCAGCTTGATGCGCTGCTGCAACCATATGTTAGAATTCTAACACAAGAAGAAATCAATAGCCGAATAAAACGTTTCTGGCGCTATCTTGACCGTACGCTGCCGGATGCCTTTATGCATGCCAATATCGGGCCGGAAGATACGCCCATCACCCGTGCCATTCTGCGTGCCGATGCAGAGCTGAAGCAGGTCGCGCCGAACCTGACCTTTATTTATGATCCAGAGACCACCCCGGACGATTTGCTGCTTGAGGTAGCAAAAAACATATGTGAATGCAGTAAACCGCATATTTCTAATGGCCCGGTGAATGATAAAATTTTCACAAAAGGTCGTTATGGCGTGGTGAGCTGTTACAACTCCCTGCCTCTGGCTGGCGGTGGCAGCACCCTGGTGCGCCTTAACCTCAAAGCCATTGCTGAATGCAGCACGTCCATTGAAGACTTCTTCACCCGCACGCTCCCGCACTATTGCCAGCAGCAAATGGCCATCATCGATGCACGCTGTGGTTTCCTGTACGAGCAATCTGGCTTCTTTGAGAATAGCTTCCTGGTAAAAGAGGGGCTGATTGATGCCGATCGGTTTGTGCCGATGTTTGGCATGTACGGACTGGCGGAAGCGGTAAACGTGCTCTGTGAGAAAGCTGGCATCGCGGGGCGTTACGGCAAAGATGAGCAGGCCAACGCGCTGGGCTATCGCATCAGCGAACAGCTTGCGGTGTTTGTCGAAAACACGCCGG
This sequence comes from Enterobacter sp. NFIX59, assembly GCF_900113755.1. Lineage (NCBI taxonomy): Bacteria > Pseudomonadati > Pseudomonadota > Gammaproteobacteria > Enterobacterales > Enterobacteriaceae > Enterobacter > Enterobacter sp. NFIX59. The sequence continues at coordinate 237,125 of NZ_FOQN01000003.1, forward strand.
TGAAGCACGGCTGGAAGCAGCGCGCGATGCTTCACGCGCAGTCGGGGATCAGCTCCGACTCCGGCACCACGCCGGGCGCGCGCCTGCCCTACGGCGACGAGCCGGATCCCATCAGCCACCTGCTGGCGGTAGCTCCCCATCACAAGCACTACTCTTCCGGGATAAGCGATATCCTGACGCTGGATGAGACGGTAAAACGCAACCCGCAGGCGGTGGTTCAGCTGTGCCTGGGCGCGTTCAGGGCGGGTATGCGCGAGTTTACCGCCAACGTGGCGGGTAACGATCTGGTGCGCGTCACCGGGTATATGGTGCGGCTATCGGATCTGGAGAAATACCGGGAAGCAGGGTCGAGAACGAACACCACGTGGCTGGGGGAAGAAGCCGCACGCAATACCCGCATTCTGGAACGTCAGCCGCGCGTGATTAGCCATGAACAGCAGATGCGCTTTAGTTAGTCAGGTCATTCCTTTTTCCTGCGTGGACGGGCCGGGCAGCCGCCTGGCCCTGTTCCTGCAGGGCTGCAACCTGCGCTGTAAAACCTGCCACAACCCGTGGACGATTGGCCGCTGCAACGACTGCGGGGACTGCGTGCCCCACTGTCCGTACGACGCGCTGACCATTCAGGCCGGGCGCGTCTGGTGGCAGGAGAGCGACTGCCAGCAGTGCGACACCTGTCTGCACCTGTGTCAGCAGCAGGCAACGCCTATGGCGCACCGCTTCAGCGTGGAAGAGATCCTCGCTCAGGTCCGCAAATCCGCACCGTTTATCGAAGGGATCACCGTCAGCGGCGGTGAAGCCACAACGCAATTACCGTTTTTGATCGCCCTGTTCACCGCGATCAAAGCCGATCCTGCCCTGCGCCACCTCACCTGTCTGGTCGACAGCAACGGTCTGTTAAGCGAAACCGGCTGGGAAAAGCTGCTGCCGGTACTGGATGGCGCGATGCTGGATCTGAAGGCGTGGGACAATGAGCATCACCGTTTTCTGACCGGGCGCGAAAACCCGCAGATTAAACAGAGTATTCGCTGGCTGGCACAGCATCAACGGCTGACTGAATTGAGGCTCCTGGTGATCCCAGAGCAATGTGATTATCTGGAACATCTGAAACCGCTGACAACGTTTATCCACGGGCTGGGGAATATTCCGGTGCGTATTAACGCGTTTCATGCGCATGGCGTGTACGGTGAGGCGGCGTCATGGCGCAGCGCCACGCCGGAAGACGTTGAACCGCTGGCACTGGCGCTGGAAAAACAGAAGATAACGGTGATCCGCCCGGCGCTTTACCTATAGCGTGATACCAAATACCGACCGCGTATTTTCCAGCAGCGCATCGGCAATCACCTCTTCAGGCTCTTTTCGCAGTTCACACAGGGTGGCAAACACGCGCGCCGCCTGTTCCGGGCGATTCGGCTGACCCTGAAAACCATTCAGCGGCATATCCGGCGCGTCGGTTTCCAGCAGCAGCGCCGACAGCGGCAGCTGTGCCATCACGTCCCGGGTTTTACTGGCGCGCGGATAGGTGATGGTGCCACCGACGCCGATTTTATAGCCCAGCTCAATAAAACGCTGCGCCTGCTGCAGGCTGCCGGAGAAACCGTGCACGACGCCCCTGCGCGGCAGATCGATGCGTTTCAGGTGCATCGCCAGCTTATCGTGCGTGCGTCTTGAATGGAGGATCACCGGCAGATCGTGACGCTTCGCCAGCCTGAGCTGCGCGTCGAGGATCGTCTGCTGGCGCTCAAACTGCGGGTTCTCGCGATAAAGATCGAGGCCGATCTCCCCGATGGCGACAAGCTTGTCGCCTGCGGTCTGCACTATCTCATCAAGTCTCTCTATGTGCTCATCACGATGCCGCTCAATCACGATCGGATGCAGGCCGAGCGCCGCATAGAGCGCGGGGTGCCGTGCAGAAAGATCCAGCACGCGGGAAAAGTACGCCGCTTCCACTGACGGCACAATGATGGCCTGAACGCCTGCGTCAGCGGCTTTCGCAATGCTTTGCGCTTCCTCCCCCGTAAACGGCGGGAAATCAAAGTGGCAGTGGGTATCGACAAAGCGGTGCGTCACGCCAGATCCTCGTTATCCAGTAAAGCGTCATTCGCCTGCGGAATATCCACCAGCGGCATCGTCAGGGCATCGTTAGCGACAATCGCAGGCGGCGTAATAATGCGTTTATGGCGATGAAGCGGCGGTTGCTCCGCCAGCATTTTCCCCACCGTTGCCAGGAAGTAGCGCCCGCACAGCCGTCCCGTTTTGTAATCCATGCGCAGCGCAGGGACGCGGCTGCCCAAGGCCATGCTCAGCAGCGGCTTAGGCGGATAGATTTCAAAAATACGCAGCTTACCCGGCGGTTTTTCAATGAAGCGCTGCATCGCGCCGTAGGTGGTTTCATGCTGCTTCGCGATGTTCACCAGCGGCTGCAGGCTGCTGTCGCCCAACCAGCGCTCCATCCGTTTAAACCACTGCGGCGTGTAATACATTTGCGACGGTACGGTACGGATCACCACAATGGTTTTCGCCCCGCGACGGGCGGCTTCCTGCACCGGTACCGCGTCACTGATCCCCCCGTCCAGATAGCTAATGCCGTCCAGCAGCGCACCGGTACGATAAAAACCGGGGATCGCGCTGGAGGCACGGATGATGTCCAGCCAGTTCTCTTTCTGAGGCGAAAAATAGCCCGGCGAATAGTCATCCCCCCGGCTGGCGCACATCCAGAATTCTTTGCCGCTATCAAACAGACGGGCCGCGGTGTCCATGGCCAGCGGCATCTGGCTGGAGGTCGACTCCAGCAGCCAGTCGAGATCGATCAGGTTACCGCCGCGCACAAAGCGCACCGGATTAAAAAACTCTTTCGCCGTGGTATAGCGCATGATGACCTTTCGCGCGTAGCCGGGCTGGTTGCAGACATAGGCAGAAAGGTTCTGCGCCCCGGCAGACGTGCCGAAGTAGAGGTCAAACGGGTTGAACTGCGCGCGCATAAATTCGTCCAGCACGCCGGCGGTGAAAATGCCGCGCTGTCCTCCACCTTCGCAGACCAGCGCGAGTTGACCTGCGCGAAACGGTTTTAACGTCAGCGGCGCAATATTGCCGAGCGTAACGGGAATTCGTTGCCCCACCTCTGCTTTCCTGTTTTGATTATTTTATAACACCACAGTAACGCACCCGACCTGTTACGCAAATAAGAAAAAGCCAGTCACTGCGACTGGCTTTTTTTTGTTGAAGGAATATTGCGTTTGCTACGGACGTCTACGACCCGTAAACAGGCTGACCAGGAACAGAATAATACCCACAACGAAGACAATTTTAGCTGCCCATGCCGCTGTACCTGCCAGTCCACCAAAGCCCAATGCGGCGGCAATTAACGCGATAACCAGAAATATAATGCCCCAACGAAACATAAGCTTCTCCTTTACCATAGTTAATGTCGGCCGCTAAACGTGAGCGCTCAGGTCACTCACCGGCGTTTTTCCAGAGTCGTTCTTATATCGCCCGCAGGTGTTAGCCAGGCGGGCGAATGGTCCAGATTTACTTCGTTTTCAGATCGTTTTTAACGCTTTTAACACCATCTATCGCTTTCGCAATGGACTCGGCACGTTCACTTTGCGCCTGCGAATCTACCGTACCGGAAAGCTGAACCACACCATCGGTGGTTTCTACTTTCACCTTACGGGACGGCACGATGTCATCTGCTAAAAGTTTAGCTTTGATTTCGCTGGTGGTGGCGGCATCACCGGCGTAACCTTTCACCGACGCGTTTTTGCCGTCACGTACGTGCAGCTTATCGCTGACGGAGGCAACACCTTCGACGCCTTTCGCGACTTTCACCGCCTGTTCTGCCTGAGCCTGGCTTTCAACAAAGCCGCTCAGCGTGACCACTTTCTTGTCGGTCTTAACGGAAATATCGGTGCTCTTAATGGCTTCATCATCCACCAGTGCGGCTTTCACTTTTGCTGTGATTGAGCTGTCATCCATGAAGTTGCCGACTTTATTCATAGAGCTATCGATTTTTTGCCCTGCGTTATCGGCCGTGGATTGTGCTTTATCCATGGTGCTGCTTTCCGCGAGGGCGGAGCCGCTCACCAGAACGCTACCCAGGGTTACAGCCAGCAGAGTTTTAGAAATCTTCAGTCTTGTCATATTCATCGATCTATTCCTGTGTTGACCCGTTATTCGGGCTACGCACTTCCTTAGTAGTGATATATATTGCGAATAAACACACGGGCAAAATGGATAACCTAAAGTCATGCATTGAACAGTTAATTTATCCACGCCCGGTGTTAAACACTGAGTTAAATATAGATCACTCTCACAGAGCCGCTTTCAGAATTGGGTAAAAAACGCGCGAATAGCGTGAAATTGCGTTGAATTAAGAACATTCCGCAAGGGATTAATAAGACAGGAATTAAAGAAGAGCACGGCGGCAGCCGTGCTCTGAGAGGGGATTAGTGCTCGCGGGTTTTACGGAATTGAACGTCAGGATAACGTTCCTGCGTCAGGTTCAGGTTCACCATGGTTGGCGCGATATAGGTCAGGTTATCGCCACCATCCAGCGCAAGCTGAACTTCATTCTTACGCTTAAATTCTTCGAATTTCTTCACGTCAGAACACTCGACCCAGCGCGCGGTCGCGACGTTCACCGACTCGTAAATCGCTTCCACGTTGTATTCGCTCTTCAGACGCGCGACAACCACGTCAAACTGCAGCACGCCGACCGCACCAACGATCAGATCGTTGTTCGCAATCGGGCGGAAGACCTGCACGGCGCCCTCTTCGGAGAGCTGAACCAGGCCTTTCAGCAGCTGTTTCTGCTTCAGCGGATCGCGCAGACGGATACGACGGAACAGCTCTGGTGCGAAGTTCGGAATACCGGTGAACTTCATCATTTCACCCTGCGTGAAGGTGTCGCCGATCTGGATGGTGCCGTGGTTGTGCAGACCGATGATGTCGCCCGGATAGGCTTCTTCAACGTGCGAACGGTCACCCGCCATAAAGGTCAGCGCGTCGGAGATGACAACGTCTTTCCCGGTACGCACCTGGCGCAGCTTCATGCCCTTTTCATACTTACCGGACACCACGCGCATAAAGGCCACGCGGTCGCGGTGTTTCGGGTCCATGTTGGCCTGAATTTTGAACACGAAGCCGGTAAATTTCTCTTCCTGCGCTTCCACTTCACGGGTATCGGTTTTACGCGGCATCGGACGCGGCGCCCACTCCACCAGACCGTCCAGCATGTGGTCAACGCCGAAGTTACCCAGTGCGGTACCGAAGAAGACCGGAGTGATTTCACCGCTCAGGAACAGCTCTTTGTCGAACTCGTGAGACGCGCCCTTCACCAGCTCCAGCTCGTCGCGCAGCTGCGCGGCCAGCTCTTCGCCAACCGCCGCGTCCAGATCCGGGTTGTCCAGACCTTTCACGATGCGCACTTCCTGAATGGTGTGGCCTTTACCGGTCTGATACAGGTAAGTTTCGTCTTTATAGAGGTGATAAACCCCTTTGAACAGCTTACCGCAGCCGATTGGCCAGGTGATTGGCGCACAGGCGATCTTCAGCTCGTTTTCCACTTCATCCATCACTTCCATCGGATCGCGGATGTCACGGTCGAGTTTGTTCATAAAGGTGAGGATCGGCGTATCGCGCAGACGGGTGACTTCCATCAGCTTACGGGTCCTGTCTTCTACACCTTTCGCGGCGTCGATCACCATCAGACAGCAGTCCACCGCCGTCAGGGTACGGTAGGTATCTTCGGAGAAGTCTTCGTGACCCGGGGTGTCCAGCAGGTTCACCAGGCAGTCGTGATACGGGAACTGCATCACGGAGGTGGTAATCGAAATACCACGCTGCTTTTCCATCTCCATCCAGTCAGATTTTGCATGCTGGCTGGAGCCGCGGCCTTTAACGGTACCCGCAGTCTGGATCGCCTGTCCGAACAGCAACACCTTCTCAGTGATGGTCGTTTTACCGGCATCCGGGTGCGAGATAATGGCAAAAGTGCGGCGCTTGGCCACCTCTTGCAGATAAGGAGACAACGTCATAATTAAATCTTCTTTTATAAGCGCGGCAGCACGCCACGCATCATGGAATACAAAATTGCGGCTATTTTACCCATCAACGGGGGGCAGGCAATCATTGTTTACACAGGAGTTGCTCCAGTTCGTTCAACGACGTCACGGTCCAGGTCGGCTCGATGCCTTCAGGCTTCACGCGGCCATGCGCGTTGAGCCAGACGGTCGACAGACCGGCCTTCATACCGCCCAGAATATCTGACTCTGCCGTATCACCCACCATCAGGACGCGATCGCGGTCGGGATTACCGGCCTGCGCCAGCGCATAATCGAAAATTCGCGGATCCGGTTTAGGTACACCCACCTCTTCCGAGATCACCAGCGCGTCGAAATGATCGCGCAGGCCGGTGCGCTCGAGGCGGATCTGCTGCAGGGCGGTAAAACCGTTGGTGATGATCCCCAGTTTTACCTTACCTTTCAACGCATTCAGCAGGGAAACCGCGCCCGGCAGTGGCGCGCAGATATCCGCCATCGCGTTCAGAAACGCCTCGTTCAGCGTCCCCGGACTGACCTTTAAACGTTCCGCCCAGACGTCAAAGCGCTGGTGCTGAAGCTGTAACGCGGTGATGGCACCGTTCTGGTAATCCACCCACAGCGGCTTGTTTACCGCCTGATAGTCCTGAAAATCTTCAGCGGTGAAGGTCACGCTATAGTCGAGAAACATCCGCTGCAGGCCGCCGAACGAATCGAACGTAAATAGCGTTTCGTCGGCATCAAAGAAAATCCAGTCCCATTTCATCGTTACAACCTTATTTTTTATTATCCAATCGGCAGAGCCATTATGATGGCGTCTTCACGTCCCTCTGCGGTGGGGTAGTAGTTACGGCGGATTGTCGCCTCGTTAAAGCCTAAGCTTTCATAGAGCGCGATGGCGGCGACATTCGACGCGCGCACCTCCAGCCACAGGGTGAAAACGTCACGGGTTTCGAGCTCACGGATGAGGTGCTCAAGCAGTTCTCTTCCCAGCCCACGGCGCTGAAACGCGGGATCAACCGCGATATTAAACAGCGTCGCCTCATCAAGAACAACCTGCGTGATCGCGAAAGCGGCCATGGTGCCGTCAACGTCCAGGCGGTAGTTCAGATACCGTTCGCCCTGATTGCTGGCGAAGGTTTTTTCGCTCCACGGAAACGCGTGGGCGCGTGTTTCAATCGCAAACGCTGTGGTCAGGTCAGGCGTCGTGAGGGAAGAAATCGTGTTCATATTCGCAGATTTGTTGCCATAGCGCGCTGCGCGCTTTTGGGTTGGCTTTCAGTTCGTCCAGCGCTGGCGAGCAGATCTGGCTCCCCTGGAGGGGGATCTCGTTTGTCTCTCCGATACGCCAGCTGTTACAGCGGCTATCAGGAGGCAGCATCGCGACACGCTCTGGCGTCAGCGGTAAAACCTGGTCGGCCGTCAGCTTCAGGCTGCGAAGGACATCATCGATCAGGGGTTCATTCAGGGCAGGCAGTTCTTCCGCCACCATCACCAGCCGAACGTGCGCCGGGATGGAGATAGCGATTTCGCCCTGAAACGCCGTCGGGCGACGCAAAGCCCACTGGGTGATGCCCAGCTGCTGCAACTGCCAGTCTCGTCGGGATGTCATAGGGAAAACTCCTGTCTCTCAGGCGCGCAAATATAGCAAATGTGTCGAAAGTGCGCCATCTACCTACTATAATCCCCGCCTGAGTTTATTGAGGAACAATTCATGTCTGCATTTACCCCGGCAAGTGAAGTCTTGCTGCGTCACAGTGATGATTTCGAAGAAAGCCGTATTCTGTTTGCCGGAGATATGCAGGATGACCTGCCCGCGCGTTTCGACTGTGCTGAAAGCCGTGCCCACACCCAATATTACCACCACTGGCAGGTGCTGAGCCGTCAGATGGGCGAGCGCGCGCGCTTTAGCCTGGTGGCGGAGCAGAGCGATATCGCCGACTGCGATACGCTGATTTACTACTGGCCGAAGAATAAACCGGAAGCCCAGTTCCAGCTGATGAACCTGCTCTCCCTGCTTCCGGTCGGCTGCGATATTTTCGTGGTAGGAGAGAACCGCAGCGGCGTGCGTAGCGCTGAACAGATGCTGGAAGACTACGCGCCGCTGAATAAAGTCGACAGCGCTCGCCGCTGTGGTCTGTACCACGGACGACTGGAAAAACAGACAACGTTTGATGCGCAGGCTTACTGGGATGAATACCAGCTTGACGGCCTGACCATCAAAACCCTGCCGGGCGTGTTCAGCCGTGACGCGCTGGATACGGGCAGCAAGCTGCTGCTCTCCACTCTGACGCCGCACACCAAAGGCAAAGTGCTGGACGTAGGCTGCGGCGCGGGCGTGCTCTCTACCGTGCTCGCCAGCCATTCGCCAAAGGTGCGCTTAACCCTGTGTGACGTGAGCGCCCCGGCGGTTGAAGCCAGCCGCGCAACGCTTGCCGCAAACGGCATTGAAGGCGAGGTGATTGCCAGCAACGTCTTCTCTGACGTCACCGGTCGCTTCGACATGATCATCTCTAACCCGCCGTTCCACGACGGTATGGAAACCAGCCTTGAAGCGGCACAAACGCTGATCCGTGGCGCAACCCGTCACCTTAACAGCGGCGGCGAGCTGCGTATCGTTGCGAACGCCTTCCTGGCGTACCCGAAAGTGCTGGACGAAACCTTTGGCTTCCACGAAGTGATCGCCCAGACCGGCCGCTTTAAGGTCTATCGTACCGTGATGACGCGCCAGGCCAAAAAGTAATCTCACTCCTGCAGGCCGGATAAGCGCAATCACTATCCGGCAAGCAGGCGTCTCAGTTCCGGCCATTTTTGCAGCAATCAATAAAAGGTGCGCACTTTTCAGTTGACGTAAAGCTGAAAACATCTAGAATGCGCCTCCGTGGTTACGATACTTTTACAGTATCGATGGTATGCGAAGGTGGCGGAATTGGTAGACGCGCTAGCTTCAGGTGTTAGTGTCCTTACGGATGTGGGGGTTCGAGTCCCCCCCCTCGCACCATAAATCACGATGATATTGCTCGCACTGGGCGAAGGTGGCGGAATTGGTAGACGCGCTAGCTTCAGGTGTTAGTGTCCTTACGGATGTGGGGGTTCGAGTCCCCCCCCTCGCACCAACGAGGCGATATCAACATAGTAATGATGTAAATAGTAAGATGACTGTGCGAAGGTGGCGGAATTGGTAGACGCGCTAGCTTCAGGTGTTAGTGTCCTTAGGATGTGGGGGTTCGAGTCCCCCCCCTCGCACCAATTATCTTACAACCCCTCTGAATATCTTCTTTTCCCTGTTATTTCAAACTCATCAGTATCACCAGAATTCCACTGACCAGTGCTACGCAGGATGGCAGTAAAACAAAGTGACGTAGTTGCTTATGCCAGATCATGCCTGACGTGACTAACAGTCCTGATACAATGATGGCTTTCCAGGTATCGAGAGAGAGATCGGCAAACGTCAAACCGCAGAGAATGGCTCCCGGTAGCAATACCCCCCAACAACTTCCCAGCGCCCTGTTCAACATGATCTGCCCTCTCACAACGATAATGATAACCAATATCATATGACAGGAATTATCATTTGTCAGCTGAATGAATCAAAATCCATCGACCTTTACCTTTCCCGTAATGACAGGAATTGCCTAAGGTGATAAATTGCGCACCTGTTAACAACGTCTAAAGATTTTCTGATAATTACTCTTTGAGCTTTTTGCATATTTAATTGCGAAACGACATCTATTTATTTGTTTTAATTAAATTTTAATAAAAATACACGACTATGACATCACAATCCTGGCGGTCTTTGGTTCACAGAAAATATCAATTATCGTTACGTTTATTTTTATTTCTGAACGCAACATCGGCAGTGTTCTCGGTAACAAACCCGCTCAATTCTGTACGACTGTTTTCCGCCCCTCTGATTGCTATATTCTCCATCAGTACCGGCCTGTTCGTCTGGCACTGGAGAAAGCGCGCGCGGAAGATAAATATTCCTGTCGTTTCAGGGATCTTCGGTATTTTGTGGGCCTGGCAAATTGTCTCCAAATTCGCCTTAATTACCCACGATCATGCGACGTATTTGTTAATCGCCCTTTTAACGGTGCTTTTTATCGGCACGCTGGCGTTCGCCAGTAATATCAAAGCCTTTACGCTACATTCATTGCCCACCTTTATTGTCTGCCTGTGGTTAAGCGATCACGATATATGGCTGCGAATGACCTATTCTTTCGCACTTCCTGTGGTGGCAATTGCTATTCATAACATTTTGCAAAGACGCAACGACCGTTTTGCTCAGGAGCTCCTTTCTCGCCTTCTGGAGGAACGGGAAACCCTTACCGATCTCAGCATGATGGACCCGCTTACCGGGCTCTATAATCGTCGCGGTCTGCAAAGCCGTCTGGAGAATTTGCCCACGGTAGAGAATGGTGAGCACTTTGTCCTGCTGATGGATATCGACCACTTCAAAGCCTATAACGACCATTACGGCCATATGATGGGCGACCAGGCGCTGAAGCGCGTCTCTGCGGCAATCCGCGATGCCGTGCGTTCTCGCGATATTGTGGCGCGTTTTGGTGGGGAAGAGTTTATGGTGCTGCTGACCAACATTTCACTCGAACATGCTCGTCAGACGGCCGAGCGGATCCGTCAGAAAGTCTACGATTTGAAAATCCCGCATCTGTTTAACGAAAGCGTCGCGACAAACGTCACCATCAGCATTGGTATTGCCATTTTCGAGGATGAAGACGTGGAAGGCGCGCTGGAAAAAGCGGACAAAGCCCTCTACGAAGCAAAGCATATGGGCCGCAATAACATTCTGTTGAGTGAAGAGATTCAGACGGCGTAAACATCACGGCGATGTCACCAGGACAAAAGTCTTGCCATTGGTATGAGCAATAGTTAGGATTGGCAATCATTATCATTTAGATTTCTATCTATACTATGGCCACGCATACCGCACACATCGTCGAACCCCTCCTCTGGCGAGCGCCCCTCACCAGCGGGAATGCTTCGCTTGCGGATGCCATACGGGATAAGATTGCGGAAACGCGCGCCCACCTGCTGGACTTTATCCGGCTTGATGAAGCACCCCCGAACCACGCCATGACGCTCTCAGAGTGGCGCCAACCGGCAAAACTGCAATCGCTGCTGGCCACCTATTCCGACCATATCTATCGCAATCAGCCCACCCTTACGCGGGAAAATAAACCCCTGCTCTCACTCTGGGCACAGTGGTATATCGGGCTGATGGTGCCTCCCCTCATGCTGGCGCTCTTAACACAGAAGAGCATGCTGGAACTCTCGCCGGATAATTTTCACGTCGAGTTTCACGAAACCGGGCGTGCAGCCTGCTTCTGGATTGATCTTCACGAAGACCAGAATGCGGAACGCCTGACGGCTCAGGAGCGTATGGAACAGCTGGTCACTCAGGCCCTGATCCCGGTGGTAGAAGCGCTTGAAGCGACAGGAGAGATTAACGGGAAGCTTATCTGGAGCAATACGGGCTATTTAATCCACTGGTATTTAACGGAAATGAAGCCGCTTCTCGGTGATGAGAACGTTGACGCCCTGCGTCAGTCCTGTTTCTTTGCAAAACAGCTTTCCGATGGCCGTGACAACCCGTTGTTCCGAACCGTCGTGCTCCGTGATGGGCTTCTGGTTCGTCGCACCTGCTGCCAGCGCTATCGCCTGCCGGACGTTAAGCAATGCGGGGATTGCACGCTGAAGTAGAGCAGTGAATTGCCCGGCCTGATGCCCTCACCCTGACCCTCTCCCACAGGACTGAGGAATCCCCAGTAATTTTTTTACCTGAAGCGATGAACGTTGCTTCAAAAAAATTAATAACTTACAGCGACGCCCTGGTCCGGCTGTAAATCGCCGAAGCGTTTCCGTAAGGCCGGGGCGAGGCGCAGGGATGCGCCGAGAGGGCGTGGCCTGCAGGGATGCAGGCTCATGCCCGACCCGATAGCCTGAAGGAATAAGCTGAGGGGACCGCGAAGCGGCGATTTACCGCCGGGAGCCCGGGTCGCCAGGGCGGCGGCGATTGAGCCGCCATGGCACGTTCACCGGTCATGTCCTTACAGAGTAGCAAGAAACATAAAGTGAACGGAATGACCACCACAGCCGTATGTTCCCCCTCACCCCAGCCCTCTCCCTCAAGGGAGAGGGGGTCGTCCGTGCAGGCATTATTTTGTGGGGATTCCTCAGCCCACGGGGAGAGGGAACAAACACAAAAAACGGCAACCTGCGTTGCCGTTTTGCTTTTACCTAAGCCACCTGCTGATTGTCCTCTTCAGCATTACGCTGCGCTTCTTCCGCTTCCTGCTCCAGCAGCTGCTTCTCATACACTTTGAAGAACGGGAAGTAGATGATCGCCGATACGCAGGCCAGAACCACAACCAGAATCGCGGCGCGGAAGTCCCAGCCCAGAGCCCACGCTGCGCCTATCGGCGCCGGTGCCGTCCAGGGAACGACCGAGATGACGCGCCCAATCAAATCAAACGTCATCGCCGCCCACGCCAGCACGGCGTTAACCATCGGTGCCAGCAGGAACGGAATAAAGAACACCGGGTTCATCACGATTGGTGTACCGAAAATGACAGGTTCGTTGATGTTAAAGAAGCTGGGCACCACGCTCAAACGCCCGATAGAGCGTAAATGCGCTGAACGGCTACGCAGATAGCAAATCACCAGCCCCATCGTGGCTCCCGACCCGCCAATCACGATAAAGAACGTCCAGAACGCCTCCATGAAGATATGCGGCAGAGGCTGGCTGGCGGCCAGCGCGGTCTGGTTAGCGCCCAGGTTAGTCAGCCAGAACATCTGCAACATCCCGGAGACGATGGCGGCGCCGTGGATCCCGGCAAACCACAGCAGATGACCAATCAACACCGCCAGCAGGATCGCAGGCAGTGAATCCGCCGCGGAAACCAGCGGTTTAAAGACCGACATAATGGCCTGCGGGATCAGCATGCCAAACTGAGACTGAATGACCAGGCTCAGAGGATAGAGCGTTAACACCACCACCAGCACCGGGATCAGCAGATCAAAAGAGTTTTTGATCATCGGAGGAACCTGGTCTGGCAGGCGAATACCGATGTTATGCGCCTTGAGGAAACGCATCATCTCAACGCAGTAAATCGCCACCAGAATCGCGGTAAAAATCCCCGTTCCCCCCAGACTGTCGACAGGAAGCGTGCCTTTGGTTTTCGGTGCCGCGACCAGCAGAAACGCCATCAGCGACAGCATGGCGCACATGAACGGGTCTAACTGGTGCGATTTGACATAGTGTTTGCCAAGGTTATAGGCAATGGCCGCACAGATATAAATGGACATAATGCCCATCGTCATATCAAACGGCGTCAGGATTTGGCCTTCAAACTGCTTCGCCATATCCAGCCAGGCGCGGGCGAAACCCCACGTGGTATCAGGCGAAAAAGGTGGGTAAGCGAACACTAACAAAAATGAACCCACAATCATAAATGGCATCGCGGAGATAAACCCATCACGAATAGCCATGACATGACGCTGGGAAGAGATCCGCCCGGCAATCGGGCTCACGTAATTTTCAACGAAACGGAATATCAGGTTAAACGCAGCATGGTTGGCAGACATGGCAGATCTCCTGTCAGACGTTTGTTACGGGCACTTTCGCGCCGCACGTTGTTCCATAAATCAGCTTCACAACCTTGCTGGCTTGTGTACCAGTGGTACTGCTCAGACGAAATGGTTTCATATTTGGCTCTTATTATTGGATACAGGGGACGTTACGTACTCAGTATTAATCGACGCATCACGCTCTGCAACCGGTTACTGTAACCGGTTTCTGTGAATGTGAAGAGGATCCAGAAATCAGCCGTTCGGGATATTTGTTACTTAAGAGATATTTACAGAGCATAAATTCTTATGACAGATTACGCAGGATATTTGTCAGGAGGAAACAATGAGTTTGCAGTCTGTACAGCAGTTTTTTGCCGACAACGCGCCGGATATAGACGTAATTGAACTTAGCCAGAGTACCGCTACCGTTGCGTTGGCTGCTGCCGCCCATCGTGTTGAACCGGGACAAATCGCCAAGACCTTGTCACTCAAGGTGAAAAATGAGGTGATTCTGGTGGTGGCGAAAGGCGATGCGCGCCTGGATAACAAAAAGCTGAAAGACACGTTTGGTGCGAAAGCGCGCATGCTCAGCAGTGATGAAGTGGTGACCATCACCGGTCATCCCGTTGGCGGCGTGTGCCCGTTCGGGCTGGAAAATCCGCTCGCGGTTTACTGCGATATCTCATTAAAGCAGTACGCCGAAGTCCTGCCCGCCGCAGGCGCAATTCATAGTGCCGTGCGTATTTCACCTGACAGAATGGCAGAGCTGACTTCCGCAAAGTGGGTTGACGTTTGCATCTGATTGATGCGCCAGAGCCTGTCTGGCGCGCAGCGGGCTGGCTATAAAAAGGTCGGCTTGCTGAGTGCCGAACTTCGCGGTTCTCTTGCCGGAAGGTGAGTAATAATATCCGCCGCATCGAGCAACCCGACGTCAGAGCTCACCCCCAGCTTCACCATCGCATTAAACTTATGCGCCCGAATGGTCTTAATATTGCGTTCAAGCTGTGCCGCAATTTGAGGAATAGAATAGCCGCAAGACATATAACGCAGTATTGCCCGTTCCGTTGGGCTTAACATTCTGTTTTGGCTCCGGTACCAGTGATTCATCATATTGTCATTGATGCGCAGCGTTTCACTCAACAACACCATAAGTTCCTGCTGCAGGTGCTCAAGCGTCAGCGATTTACTGACCACACCGTGAAGGCGTGACGGTGAAAGATGGCTAACTAACCGTGCTTCCGTCTCATCAGCGACCAGGATAATGCGCTGGATATGACCATGCGTAAACGCGAGTTCCCGCAGGTGCGCCAGGCAGTTACGGCGCTCCTCTCGTGCATCGGAAAGTGAATAGATCAGCGAGAAAAAATTGACGTGCTGAAGTGCTTTCTTGAAGCTGTCAAATTCGCTAAACAGATGCAGCTGATAGTGATTCAGGCCGGGCATCGCAAATAAATGCTGTAGCCCAACAGCACTCATCGTGCAATTTTCGACGATGGCGATATGTCGTGTTGAATCGGTTTTTTCCATTCCTCAAACTCTCCATAGGCTGACATCAAATTCAGCTCTCTCATTCCCTGCGTACTGTTGATCCAGGCGTACATATCGGCATTACTACGTAAAGATAGCCGCCGCATCGCACTGTTTTTCTGCGCACTGATGGTTTTATTGCTCTTCTTCAGCAATGTGGCGATTTGGTTAATCCCCCATCCTTTACCTAACAGACGCAGTACCTTGCGTTCGGAGTGCGTGAGTGCGATAACGTGTTCGTCTTCATCCTCCGTACTTTGAGGCTCCGGGGTTAATAACGTCTGGCTTATCCGCTCTGCCCGCTCGCTACCTGCCCGAATCGCGTTAACCACGCCTTCAATGGGCTCCATATCAGACAGCAACGTGCTTTCCGGGCGCATAAGCAACTCAACCGCAATAGGGTAAAGCGGCCGCGAGACTAAAAAGATCCAGTGAATGTCCCGGTATTGGTTCAATAAACCGTAATACTCTTCGAGGGTTCCCCGAGGATTTCTGTATTCACCTGAAATATCGGCAATAATGACATCTGCGCGGCGTAGCTGGAGCAGTGTTAACTCCTGCAATGAGCGACAATAGGTCAATTCAAAATCCGGGAAATGGCGTGCCATCACGCCCCCTAACCCGTTTTGCATCACGGGCATCCGGCTAATGACAACGCCATACTTACCATGCAATGACAACATAGACCCTCCGTGTCCATTCTTCATTTGATGAGTAACGTTAAAACGTACCAATGTATGAGTATTTTCGTCCCTGAGTGTAAAACTGATTAATACAAGCAGAAGATGAGATATGTTCTTAGTATAAGAAATGCCTAAAACAACGGTAATATCTCATAAAGCGCAAATAAATTTAATTGCGGAGCCATTAAAATAACGACAATATAAAATTAGAATAACTAAATACAAATATTCTATATTTTTATATTTATAATTCACCGCATTGATAAATTAATCCAACGCCCCTTTCGTGATACGGGCTGAAACTGTTTGCACAAACCTTGATCTGGCCCACAGCAAGAGGGACTGCACTTTGTGCTAAAAGTACTCACTACGGGCTAACCGGCAACCTATCCATCTTTTTCAGGACAATACATGCAGGCAGATCGGTCAACGCAGCGTGCTATCACGCGGCTATGTATAAAGTGCGGTCTTTTTCTGCTCCAGCACGGCGCGGAAAGCGCGCTGGTTGAGGAGCTCTCCACCCGGCTGGGAGTGGCGCTGGGTATGGATAGCGTTGAAAGCGCAATCTCATCTAACGCCATTGTGCTGACCACGATCAAAGACGGTCAGTGCCTGACCTCCACACGCAAAAACCATGACCGCGGTATTAACATGCACGTCGTGACCGAAGTGCAGCACATCGTCATCCTTGCTGAACACAAGCTTCTCGATCTTCATGAAATTGAAAAACGGTTCAACCAGATCAAGCCATTACGTTATCCGCGCTGGCTCGTCGTGTTAATGGTAGGGCTCTCTTGCGCCTGCTTTTGTAAGCTCAATAAAGGCGGCTGGGACGGCGCGCTCGTCACCTTTTTTGCCAGCAGTATCGCCATGTATGTTCGCCAGCTGCTCACGCACCGGCAGCTGCACCCGCAAATTAACTTCTGCATTACCGCGTTTGTCGCCACCACGGTTTCCGGCCTGCTTCTGCGCCTGCCGCAGTTTGCCAACACCCCAACCGTTGCAATGGCCGCCAGCGTGCTTCTGCTGGTCCCGGGCTTTCCGCTGATCAACGCCGTCGCCGACATGTTTAAAGGGCATATCAATACCGGTCTGGCACGCTGGGCTATCGCCAGCCTGCTGACGCTGGCGACCTGCATCGGCGTGGTCATGGCCATGACTCTCTGGGGGTTACGCGGATGGGCGTGATAGATTTTCTGCTGGCGCTGGCACAGGACATGCTTCTGGCCGCCATCCCTGCCGTCGGCTTCGCGATGGTATTTAACGTACCGCAACGCGCGCTGCCGTGGTGCGCGCTGCTGGGTGCGATTGGCCATGGCTCGCGAATGGTGATGATGACGGCGGGTTTCAACATCGAATGGTCAACGTTCATCGCTTCCATGCTGGTCGGCAGTATCGGCATCCAGTGGTCGCGCTGGTATCTGGCGCATCCCAAAGTGTTCACCGTTGCCGCGGTGATCCCGATGTTCCCAGGCATATCTGCGTATACGGCGATGATTTCCGCAGTGAAAATCAGCCATTTCGGTTATACCGAGCCTCAGATGATCCTCCTCCTGAGCAACTTCCTTAAGGCGTCATCCATCGTCGGCGCGCTCTCTATCGGGCTGTCGATCCCCGGACTGTGGCTGTACCGCAAACGCCCACGCGTTTGATATTTGTATTATTTCGCTGCCGTGGAGATAATTCTTCTGGTCCGTTTGGTGAAAATAAGGAAAGGATGTGGCTAACCCTGGCAGCGAACACCCCGAGCACAGTGAAGAATCCAGCCTGAAAGAGAAAATCTTTCAGAGCGCCATCGCGCTTTTTGCCGAGTATGGATTGAACGGTGCACGGATGGAGCAGATCGCAGAGAAAGCGGGTACCACCAAACGCATGGTGGTTTACCATTTCAAGAATAAAGAGAACCTCTATCTCCTGGTTCTGGAACATGTTTACACCCAGATTCGCGCCAGTGAAAAAGCGCTAAGCCTGACGGGAATGCCCCCGGTCGAAGCGCTGGTCAATCTGGTTGAAGCCACCTTTGACTATCATGCCGACCACCCTGACTACATCCGGATTATCTGCATGGAAAACATGCAGCGCGGCCGCTTTATGCAGCAGTCGAGCTATCTCCGCCAGGTCAACCGCAGCGCGCTCGACCTGCTGGAGGAGATCCTGCGCCGGGGCAAAGAAAAACAGCTCTTCAGTGAGACGGTAGACGCCCGCGATCTTCATCGTCTGATAAGCAGCTTCAGCTTTCACTACGTTGCCAACAGCTACACCTTTACGCTGTTGTTTGAAGAAAGCGCAAACGAGCAGGCTCAGCGCCAGCACTACCGCAAAATGGCCGTTCAGGTGGCGCTCCGCTATACTTGCCCATAAAATTGCTTGCAATTAAATCGCGCACTATCTATATTCATCTCATGAACGCGAAAACGAACGACGCAACCGCTGCGCTCAAGCTGGATAACCAGCTCTGCTTTGCCCTCTATTCGGCAAACCTGGCGCTTAACAAGCTGTACCGGCAGCTGCTGGCACCGCTGAACCTGACCTACCCGCAATATCTGGTGATGCTGGTGCTGTGGGAGCAGGATGATATGACGGTGTCGGACATCGGTGAACGGCTGTTTCTGGACTCTGCAACTCTGACGCCGCTGTTGAAGCGTCTGGAAAGCGCCGGGCTCATCAACCGCCACCGTTCACGCAAAGATGAACGCCAGGTCGCCGTCACCCTGAGTGAAGCGGGACGTGAACTGCAGCAGCAGGCATTGGGTATCCCCCATGCGGTGGGTTGCGCAGCGCAGTGTGATACCGACACCCTGCTGGCGCTCAAACAGCAGCTCGAACTTTTGCGACAACAGCTACACCGCGCGTAAAGCTATACTTTACGCGTGATTATTACCCATATATATCGCACGCTATTTAATAGTGCACATTAAACAAGATGAGGAACCTGCCATGTCTTTAGAAAAAGTTGTTTATACCGCCAAAGCAAAAGCCACCGGAGGCCGTGACGGCCGAGCCACCTCCTCCGATGGCGTACTGGACGTAAAATTGGGCGTGCCAAAAGAGATGGGCGGCATGGGGGGAGAAGTGACGAACCCTGAGCAGCTGTTTGCTGCCGGCTACTCTGCCTGCTTCCTGGGCGCGATGAAGTTTGTGGCCGCACGCGACAAATTTACCCTACCTAAAGATGCTTTTATTGAAGGCGAAGTGGGTATTGGCCCCCTGCCAACCGGTTTTGGTATCGAAGCGAAACTGAACATCCACGTTGAAGGTATGGATCCTGCGGAAGCCAAAAAGCTGGTCGATGCGGCGCACATTGTTTGCCCGTACTCTAACGCGACCCGCGGCAACATTGACGTGACACTGAACATCATCGCGTAATCCCTTCTGTTCCCTCTCCCTGTGGGAGAGGGTCAGGGTGAGGGCATCAGCCCGCACTTTACCCCTCCTTTCCTTTCCCCTCTCTGTGCTACCATAAGTCCATATCACGCCCGTAGTAATCAGTAGAGTAAGCGTTATGTCCTCCAGACTTCTGACCACCAGCATTGCTGGCATTGATGCCTTTATGCGCGACCCACGCGGTGTGTTGACTCACGCCGAAGGCGGCACGGTTGCGGTTTTTGCCGACAACGCGCCGGCGTTTTACGCAATCACACCGGAACGTCTGGCACAGCTTCTGGAGATCGAAGCACAAGTGTCACGCCCGGCGAGCGATGTCACGCTGGATAGCCAGTTCTTTGATGAACCGGTTAACGTTCCCGTGACCGTTCCGATGGGCAAATTTGCCCTCTATGCGGGCTGGCAACCGGATGCGGATTTCCAGCGGCAGGCCGCGCTGTGGGGCATTGCGTTAACCCAACCCGCCACCGCGGAAGAGCTCGCCGCGTTTACCGCCTGGTGGCAGGCAGAAGGGAAAGTGTTCACCCACATTCAGTGGCAGCAAAAGCTCGCGCGTCATCTCCAGATTACCCGCGCCGGCAACAACGGCCAGCCAAAACGTGATATCAATGCGTTTTCAGAACCGGATAAACAGATCCCCAGCGGATTCCGAGGTGCGAAATGAAGAACGTCGGCGACCTGATGAAACGTCTGCAAAAAATGATGCCTGCCAACGTGAAGCCCGCTTTCACCACCGGTGAAGAGCTGCTGGCATGGCAAAAAGAGCAAGGTGAGATCCGCGCCGCCGCGCTCGCCCGCGAAAACCGGGCGATGAAAATGCAGCGCACCTTTAACCGTTCCGGTATCCGTCCCCTGCACCAGAACTGCTCGTTCGATAACTATAAAATTGAGACCACCGGGCAGATGAACGCGCTGGCCGCCGCACGGCAGTACGTGGATGAATTCGACGGCAATATCGCCAGCTTCATCTTTAGCGGCAAGCCGGGCACCGGAAAAAATCACCTTGCTGCCGCTATCTGCAACGAGCTGCTTCTGCGCGGTAAATCGGTTCTTATCATCACCGTGGCCGATATCATGTCTGCGATGAAAGACACCTTCAGCAACCGCGAAACCAGCGAAGAACAGCTGCTTAACGATCTGAGTAATGTCGACCTGCTGGTCATCGACGAGATTGGCGTTCAGACGGAATCGCGCTATGAAAAAGTGATCATCAACCAGATTGTCGATCGCCGCTCCTCGTCCAAGCGCCCCACCGGCATGCTGACGAACCACAATATTGACGAGATGACCCGCCTGCTGGGGGAACGCGTCATGGACCGCATGAAGCTGGGTAACAGCCTGTATGTCATCTTCGACTGGGAAAGTTACCGCAGCCGCGTCACCGGCAAAGAGTATTAAGACAGTTCCAGGAATCGCCGACAGGTCGCAGGTATATACTGGAACCCCTTCGGCCCAAAACGGACCTTTTTGAGAGAGCCATGATGAAAAAACAGATGATTGTCAGCACCCTTTTAGGCGCGCTGCTGGTGACCGGCGCAGCGCAAGCGGCGTCCTGGCAGGAGTCCCTGTCAAGCGCAGCAAACGAGCTGACCAAAGAGAGCAGCAGCACGCAGGGCGGACTCTCCGCCTCTTCCCTCACCAGCCTGCTGGGCAACAGCGGTCAGAGCCTGAGCGCGGGCACGATGAACAACGCGGCGGGGATTCTGGAATATTGCGCGAAGCAAAAACTGGCCTCCGTGACCGATGCGCAAAACGTGAAAAACCAGGTGCTGGGTAAACTGGGTCTGGATACCCAGGAGCAAAAAGCGGACACCAACTATATGGACGGCATTCAGGGCCTGCTTAACGCGCAGAACGGTCAGCAGCTTAACCTGAGCACCCTCGGCAACTCCTCTCTGGCCAAACAGGTGAAAACCAAAGCCTGCGATCTGGTGCTGAAACAAGGCGTTAATTTCATCTCCTGATCCACCCCATTTTCTGCCACAACACGCCGCGTTTAATGCGATAGTCTTGCAGCGCGGCGCTAAATGAGCGTTTTTCCCACCTGCCACCGTCTCAGCGTCCGTTTGTCAGGATGTGCACACCTTCATAAAAACGATTTTCTAAACCAAATCCTAACAACAGCACACTTTCGTGACACTAAAATTGCAGCTTAACGACATCGCAATTACATTGTATGACCCAAAAAATAAACAGTTAGCCAGCGAAGCATCTGGCGTCACGAGGATATGCTGTTGTCTGAATTCATGTCTCTTATCCTTTTTCTGGCTTCTGTCGGCGTTTACGCCTGCAAAGCCGGCCGTCACACCTGGTGGTTTATCGCCACGCTGGTTGTGCTCGGCATTTTTATTATTTTAAACATTACCTTATACGCCAGCGATTACTTTACCGGTGACGGCATTAACGATGCGGTGCTCTACACGCTGACAAACAGCCTGACGGGCGCGGGGGTCAGCAAGTACATTCTTCCGGGGCTCGGCCTTGTCGTCGCGCTGGTCACCATTTTTGGCGCGCTGGCCTGGGTGCTGCGTCGACGTCGCCATCATCCACACCATCATGGCTACAGCCTGCTGGCGTTATTCCTGGCGCTGGCCTCCGTCGACGCCAGCCCGGCGTTCCATCAGATCACCGAGCTGGTGAAATCCCAGTCGCGCGACGGCGATCCGGATTTCGTGGCTTACTACAAAGAGCCGTCGAAAACGATCGCCAACCCGAAGCTCAACCTGGTCTACATCTACGGTGAAAGCCTGGAACGCACGTACTTTGATAACGATGCGTTCCCTGACCTGACGCCGGACCTGGGTGCGCTGAAAAATGAAGGTCTTGATTTCAGCCACACCATGCAGCTGCCCGGTACGGATTACACGATTGCCGGGATGGTTGCCTCCCAGTGCGGTATCCCGCTGTTCGCGCCTTTTGAAGGTAACGCCTCAGCCTCCATGTCGACCTTCTTCCCGCAGAATATTTGCCTCGGCGATATCCTGAAAAACTCCGGTTACGAAAACTATTTTGTGCAGGGGGCAAACCTGCGCTTCGCCGGAAAAGATGTGTTCCTGAAATCCCACGGTTTTGATCACCTGTATGGCTCAGAAGAGTTAAAAACGACGGTTGCCGACCCAAACTACCGCAACGACTGGGGCTTCTATGACGATACGGTACTCGACGAAACCTGGAAGAAATTCGAGGAGCTGTCCCGCGCGGGCAAGCGTTTCTCTCTCTTTGCGCTGACGGTGGACACCCACCATCCGGACGGGTTTGTCTCGCGCACCTGCAAGCGCAAAAGCTATGACATTGATGGTAAAAACAATAAATCGTTCAGCGCCGTCACCTGCAGTCAGGAGCACATTGCCGCGCTGGTCGAGAAAATCAAAGCCTCACCCTGGTTTAAAAACACCGTCATCGTCGTTTCGTCTGACCATCTGGCGATGAAAAACAGCGCCTGGGATCAGCTCAACAAGCAGGATCGCAGCAATCTGTTCTTCGTCCTGCGCGGCGACCAGCCGCAGCAGGAGGAGATCGCCACCAAACGCAACTCCATGGATAACGGCGCCACCGTGCTGGACATCCTGGGCGGTGACAACTTTATTGGCCTGGGCCGGAGCACGCTGTCGGGGCAATCCCTGTCGGAAGTGTTCCTCAACATGAAGGAAAAAATCCTTGCCTGGAAGCCCGACATCATCCGCCTGTGGAACTTCCCGAAAGAGATGAAGGACTTCACCGTCGATCGGGATAAAAACACCATTGCCTTCTCGGGCAGCAACTTCCGTCTGCCGCTGCTGGTGCGCGTGTCGGAGGGACGCGTTGAGCCCCTGCCGGAAAGCGAATATTCCGCGCCGCTGCGCTATCAGCTGGCCGATTTTGCGCCACGCGATAATTTCGTCTGGGTCGACAGATGTTACAAGATGGGCCAGCTCTGGTCGCAGCCGCTGGCGCTCTCTACCGACTGGTGCGTCTCTCAGGGTCAGCTTGGCGGGGAGCAAACCGTACAGCACGTGGATAAAGCCCAGTGGAAAGGCAAAACCGCGTTTAAAGATACGGTAATTGATACGGCGCGCTATCAGCACAACATCGACATGCTGAAAATCAGCGACAACGATATTCGCTACAAAGCGGACAGCTTTATCTTTAACGTGGCCGGCGCGCCGGAAGAAGTGAAGCAGTTTAGCGGCATCTCGCGGCCGGAGTCCTGGGGACGCTGGTCAAACGCGCAGCTGGGCAATGAGGTGAAAATTGAGTACACCCATCCGCTGCCGGAACAGTTCGACCTGGTGATCACCGCCAGAGCGTATGGCCCTAACGCTAACAAGCCCGTACCGGTGCGCGTGGGCGATCGGGAGCAGACGCTGACGCTCGGGAACGACGTGAGCACGCATACGCTGCATTTTGAGAATCCTTCGCGCAGCAATACCCTGGTGATCGTCCCGCCGGATCCGCAGTCCACCAATGAAGGGAATATTCTTGGCCATTCACCGCGCGAGCTCGGAATTGGCATGGTCGAAATTAAAATTGTGAGTCGAGCAGGCTAATGGTCGACCTTAACATCACCCTTCGACCCACACGTCCCGGCGACGTTGCCGCCCTGCCCGCCATTGAACGCGCGGCGGGCGAGCGCTTTCGTGAAGACCCGGAGCTCGCCTGGCTTGCCGACGGTGAAGTCATTTCTGCTGAGAAGCACCTTGAGTATGTCGAACGTGGGCTAAGCTGGCTGGCGCGGGTGAACGACCGCCCCGTGGGGTTTATCCTCACCGAAGCGCACTCTTCGTCGCTGTTTATCGTGGAGCTTTCGGTCGATCTGAACTGGCAGGGAAAAGGGATTGGCCGGCAGCTTATCGCCTGTGCGGCTGACCATGCCCGCACGCTGGGGCTGACGTCGCTGACGTTGACGACGTTCCGGGACGTACCGTGGAACGCGCCGTTCTATGCAAAGCTAGGGTTTAAAAAAATGACGACGCTGACGCCTGAACTGCGTCAGAAAAGGGAAGAAGAGACAGCGCACGGTTTCGCGTATGAAACGCGCTGCGCCATGCGCCTGCCTCTGTAATATCGCCCGGTGGCACTGCGCTTACCGGGCCTACAAAACCCTGAACCGTAGGCCGGGTAAGGCGCAGCCGTCACCCGGCACAACGCACAGAGTTAGAACGTTTCCCAGTTATCGCCTGAATCGACCGTCGCGGTTTTACGCGCCATCACCGGCGTGGAAACCGCTTTAGCCGCAGCGAATTCGCGCGCTTTCATCTGCTCCTGCTGAATGCGGAACACCGCCACGGCCTGAGTCAGACGGCTCGCCTGCTCTTCCAGTGCGGCCGCAGCCGCGGCAGACTCTTCAACCAGCGAGGCGTTCTGCTGGGTCACGCGATCCATCTCAGCTACCGCCAGACCCACCTGGTCGATACCGCGGCTCTGCTCGTCAGACGCAGAGGCGATTTCACCCATGATGTCCGTTACGCGGGTCACCGCGTTCACGATCTCACCCATGGTTTCACCGGCGCTTTCTACCAGCGTTGAACCCACTTCCACGCGACCCACGGAGTCTTCAATCAGGCTCTTGATTTCACGAGCCGCCTGGGCACTGCGCTGGGCCAGGTTACGCACTTCACCGGCCACCACCGCAAAGCCACGGCCCTGCTCGCCCGCACGCGCCGCTTCTACCGCCGCGTTCAGTGCCAGGATGTTGGTCTGGAAAGCAATGCCGTCGATCACGCTGATAATGTCGGCAATTTTCTGCGAGCTGCCCGCGATATCGCGCATGGTCTGCACCACGTTATCCACCACTTTGCCGCCTTTCTGCGCGGTTTCGGAGGCGCTCAGGGCAAGATGGCTCGCCTGACGGGCGTTCTCGGCGTTCTGCTTAACGGTCGCCGTCAGCTGCTCCATGCTGGCAGCGGTCTCTTCCAGGGAAGCGGCCTGCTGTTCAGTACGGGAGGAGAGGTCGTTATTGCCCATCGCGATTTCACTCGCGCCGCTGTAGATCGCGTTCGCGCCGTTACGCACGTCGCCAACGGTACGCACCAGCTCACCCTGCATATGACGCAGCGAGTCGGCCAGTTCACCCATTTCGTTGGTGCCCTGAACCTCAATACGCTTCACCAGGTCGCCGCTGGCGATATGGCGAATGTTGTCGATCAGACGATTCAGCGGGGAGATCAGCGTCTGCTTGATGTTGAGCCAGACGGCCACGATCACCACCAGCACGGCAATCAGGACGCTAATCAGCACCCAGATAGCCTGGCTGAAGGAGCTGTTGCTGTCTTCGACCGCCATCTGGTACAGCTTGTCGTTCTGCTGCAGGTAGCTCACGTACTGCTTCTCAAAACCGTCCTGATAGCTCTGGGTCGGCTGGTCGAAGAAGGCGTTGATTTTGCCCGCGCCCAGCAGCTGGATCAGCTCCGCCAGCGCGCCGTGGTAAATATCATAGTTACGCTTGATCTCCATCGCTTCAGCGTCGTTTTGACGCGGATCGCGCGGCAGGGCTTCGTAGGCAGCCCAGTTTTTTTCCGCCTGTTTCAGAGACGTAGACGCGATTTGCATCAAATCGTTAACGGTCGCGCCGCTGCCGATATTGCTCTGATCCATCATGTAGCGGATACCCGCGCGGTTCAGGGTATTACGGGTTTGCAGCAACGCTACCCAGCTGGCGTTCAGCGTGGACTGTTGCTGGCGAATGGTTTGCAGGACGGTGAAATTCTCTTTGTCATTCTTCAGAGCATTAAAGAAAAGACCACCGGACGTGAGTTGTAAAAGGCCAAATATCGCTAAAACCAGCATTAAGCTGGTGACAATCTTGATACGGTTTAACATGTTTTCTCTTTCCTCAGGCAGATACAGAATTTTCGGCCTGGAAAGGGAAAACTTTACGAAAATCATCCTGGAATTTGGGGTTTTTACTCTTCTTCCCGCGCTGCGTTATGCCGGTTTCCGAGTTCAATAAACTCTTCCAGCAGCGCCGTCAGCTGTTTCATCTTCTCCGGCGTATATTCCGCCTCAATCTGCTGATACGCCTCTTCGACCTGCGCCTGAGCGTGTTCATACAGCGCATTCCCCTCTTTGGTCAGCGACACGTACAGCTTGCGCTGGTCGTTCACCGGCTTTAGGCGCAGCACCAGGCCGTCACGCTCCATGCGCGTCAGAATACCGGTCAGGCTCGGGCGCAGGATGCAGGTGCGAAACGCCAGATCGTGAAAATCCATCGACGGATGTTCAGCCAGCACGCGCACAATACGCCACTGCTGCTCGGTCAGATTATGGCGCTTCACGATCGGGCGGAAGTAGGACATCGCCGCTTCCCGCGCCTGCAGCAGCGCGATGGTTAATGAATCATGCATAGCCTCTTCCCTTCACATCATTAACAAGTAAACAATCACTAAAAGATGTTTTTATAAACAACACGTTTTCCCTCAAAAAGTCTAACAGAAACCCATCAATTTTATTAAGTCACTGATTTTAATACACATAAAACTCAATATGTAAATTTATTGTTATTCATATCACAAATTTTTCACTTCTGATTGCGAAATGAGCAGCAAAAGCATAAAACCAGATCATTAACATATTAATGAAATCCAAACAGGACATCCGGCCTGAGGAGTATGTGAATGAAAGGTACCGTTTTTGCCGTCGCCCTCAACCATCAAAGCCAGCGTGAAGCCTGGCGTGAGGCATTTGAAAAAGCCCCCTACAACACGCCGCCGAAAACAGCCGTGTGGTTTATCAAACCCCATAACACCGTGATTCGTGCGGGCGAACCCATTCCGTTCCCGCAGGGGGAAAAGGTGCTCAGCGGCGCGACGGTGGCGCTGGTGATCGGTAAAACCGCCAGCAAGGTACGCGTGGAGGACGCTGCGGAGCACATCGCGGGGTATGCGCTGGCCAACGAGGTGAGCCTGCCGGAAGAGAGCTTCTATCGCCCGGCCATCAAGGCCAAATGTCGTGACGGATTCTGCCCGCTCGGCGAACTTGTCGCCCTTGATAACGTAGATAACCTGACCATCATCACCGAGATCAACGGCCGCGAAGCGGACCACTGGAACACCGCCGATCTTCAGCGTAACGCTGCCGAACTGCTGAGCGCCCTGAGCGAGTTCGCCACCCTCAATCCCGGCGATGCGATCCTGCTCGGCACCCCTCACAGCCGCGTTGAGATCCGTCCGGGCGATCGCGTGCGTATTCTGGCGGAGGGCTTTCCGCCGCTGGAAAACCCGGTGGTGG
Organism: Enterobacter sp. NFIX59; assembly: GCF_900113755.1. Classification (NCBI taxonomy): domain Bacteria; kingdom Pseudomonadati; phylum Pseudomonadota; class Gammaproteobacteria; order Enterobacterales; family Enterobacteriaceae; genus Enterobacter; species Enterobacter sp. NFIX59. The sequence continues at coordinate 264,549 of NZ_FOQN01000003.1, forward strand.
ATGAGCGCAACGTCACTATTGCGCACAGCACGCCGCCGCACGCCACGCTGTTTGCCCTCGGTCTGAACTATGCCGATCACGCCAGCGAGCTGGACTTCAAGCCGCCCACCGAGCCGCTGGTATTTATCAAAGCGCCGAACACCTTCAACGGCGACAACCAGACGTCGGTGCGTCCGAACAATATCGAATACATGCATTACGAAGCGGAGCTGGTGGTGGTCATCGGCAAAACCGCCCGTAAGGTGAGCGAAGCCGAGGCGATGGACTATGTTGCGGGCTATACGGTCTGCAACGACTACGCCATCCGCGACTACCTGGAAAACTACTACCGCCCGAACCTGCGGGTGAAAAGCCGCGACGGGCTGACCCCCATTTCCCCAAACATCGTGCCAAAAGCAGCCATTCCCGACCCGCACAACCTCGCCCTGCGCACCTTCGTTAACGGCGAGCTGCGTCAGGAAGGCACCACGGCGGATCTGATCTTCAGCATCCCGTACCTGATTGCGTACCTGAGCGACTTTATGACCCTGCAGCCGGGCGACATGATTGCCACCGGCACGCCGAAGGGGCTCTCCGACGTGGTGCCGGGCGATGAGGTGGTGGTGGAAGTGGAAGGCGTGGGACGCCTGGTGAACCGAATTGTGAGTGAGGAGACGGCAAAATGAAAAAGATTAACCACTGGATCAACGGTAAAAACGTCGCGGGCAGCGACTACTTCCACACTACTAACCCGGCCTCCGGCGAGGTCCTGGCAGAAGTGGCCGCCGGCGGCGAGGCCGAAATCCACCAGGCCGTTGCCGCCGCCAAAGAGGCGTTCCCGAAGTGGGCCAACCTGCCGATGAAGGAGCGCGCGCGCCTGATGCGTCGTCTGGGTGACCTGATCGACCAGAACGTGCCCGAGATTGCCGCCATGGAAACCGCCGATACCGGGCTGCCGATCCACCAGACCAAAAACGTGCTGATCCCGCGCGCCTCGCACAACTTCGAATTTTTCGCCGAGGTGTGCCAGCAAATGAACGGCAAGACCTACCCGGTTGACGACAAGATGCTCAACTACACCCTGGTGCAGCCGGTGGGCGTCTGCGCGCTGGTGTCGCCGTGGAACGTGCCGTTTATGACCGCCACCTGGAAGGTCGCACCCTGCCTGGCGTTGGGCAACACCGCGGTGCTGAAGATGTCCGAGCTCTCCCCGCTGACCGCCGACCGTCTGGGCGAGCTGGCCCTCGAAGCGGGGATTCCGGCGGGCGTGCTGAACGTGGTGCAGGGCTACGGCGCGACGGCAGGCGACGCGCTGGTGCGCCATCACGACGTGCGCGCGGTCTCCTTCACCGGCGGCACCGCCACCGGGCGCAACATCATGAAAAATGCCGGGCTGAAGAAATACTCCATGGAGCTGGGCGGCAAATCCCCGGTACTGATTTTTGAGGATGCCGACATCGAGCGCGCGCTGGACGCCGCCCTGTTCACCATCTTCTCCATCAACGGTGAGCGCTGCACCGCGGGCTCGCGCATCTTTATCCAGCAGAGCATCTACCCGGAATTCGTCAAGCGCTTTGCCGAGCGCGCCAACCGCCTGCGCGTGGGCGACCCGACCGATCCGACCACCCAGATTGGCGCGCTCATCAGCCAGCAGCACTGGGAAAAAGTCTCCGGCTATATCCGCCTCGGCATCGAGGAAGGCGCAACCCTGCTGGCGGGCGGCCCGGACAAACCGACCGACCTGCCTGCACACCTGAAAGGCGGCAACTTCCTGCGCCCGACCGTGCTGGCGGACGTTGATAACCGCATGCGCGTGGCGCAGGAGGAGATCTTCGGGCCGGTGGCCTGCCTGCTGCCGTTCAAGGACGAAGCGGAAGGGCTGCGCCTGGCCAACGACGTGGAGTACGGCCTGGCGTCGTACATCTGGACCCAGGACGTCAGCAAGGTGCTGCGCCTGGCGCGCAATATCGAAGCAGGCATGGTGTTCGTCAACACTCAGAACGTGCGCGATCTGCGCCAGCCGTTTGGCGGCGTGAAGGCCTCCGGCACCGGCCGCGAGGGGGGCGAGTACAGCTTCGAAGTGTTCGCGGAGATGAAGAACGTCTGCATCTCCATGGGCGACCATCCGATTCCAAAGTGGGGGATCTGAAAATGGGTAAATTAGCGTTAGCAGCGAAAATCACCCACGTGCCGTCGATGTACCTTTCCGAGCTGCCGGGCAAAAACCACGGCTGCCGCCAGTCGGCCATCGATGGACACAAAGAGATCAGCAAGCGCTGCCGGGAGCTGGGCGTGGACACCATCATCGTGTTCGATACCCACTGGCTGGTGAATAGCGCCTACCACATCAACTGTGCGGACCATTTTTCAGGCGTCTACACCAGCAACGAGCTGCCGCACTTTATCCGCGACATGACCTACGACTACGACGGCAACCCGGCACTCGGCCAGCTGATTGCCGACGAGGCGGTGAAGCTCGGCGTGCGTGCCAAAGCGCACAACATCCCGAGCCTGAAGCTCGAGTACGGCACGCTGGTGCCGATGCGCTACATGAACGCGGATAAGCACTTCAAAGTGATCTCCATCTCGGCGTTCTGCACGGTTCACGACTTCGCCGACAGCCGCAGGCTGGGCGAAGCCATCGTCAGCGCCATCGAAAAATACGACGGCACCGTGGCGGTCCTCGCCAGCGGCTCGCTGTCGCACCGCTTTATCGACGACCAGCGCGCGGAAGAAGGGATGAACAGCTATACCCGCGAGTTCGACCGCCAGATGGACGAGCGCGTGGTGAAGCTGTGGCGCGAGGGTCAATTTAAGGAGTTTTGCAGCATGCTGCCGGAGTACGCCGACTACTGCTACGGCGAGGGCAACATGCACGACACGGTGATGCTGCTGGGCATGCTCGGCTGGGACAAATACGACGGCAAGGTGGAGTTTCTCACCGAGCTGTTCGCCAGCTCCGGCACCGGCCAGGTCAACGCCGTTTTCCCCCTGCCCGCGTAAGGAGCCACCATGCCGCACTTTATTGCTGAATGTACCGACAACATCCGCCAGCAGGCCGACCTGCCGGGGCTGTTCGCCAAAGTGAACGAGGCGCTCGCCGCCACGGGCATCTTCCCGCTCGGCGGTATCCGCAGCCGCGCCCACTGGCTGGACACCTGGCAGATGGCCGACGGCAAGCACGATTACGCCTTTGTCCATATGACGCTGAAGATTGGCGCGGGGCGCAGCCTGGAGAGCCGGGAAGCCGTGGGGGAGATGCTATTTGGGCTGATCAAAGCGCACTTTGCGGAACTGATGGCGAGCCGCTACCTGGCGCTGTCGTTTGAGCTCGACGAACTGCACCCGACGCTTAATTACAAACAAAACAACGTGCACGCGTTGTTTAAGTAGCGGACCCACACCGCTTGTACCGTACATCGTAGGCCGGGTAAGCGCAGCGCCACCCGGCAACAACAGGATATCGCCATGCTAGACAAACATACCCATACCCTGATCGCCCATCGTCTGCACCAGGCGGAACAATCCCGGGAGCAGATCCGCGCGATCTCGCTGGACTACCCGGAGATCACCATCGACGACGCCTACGCCGTTCAGCGCGAATGGGTGAGCCTGAAGATCGCCGAAGGCCGCGTGCTGAAGGGCCACAAGATCGGCCTCACCTCCAAAGCGATGCAGGCCAGCTCGCAAATCAGCGAGCCGGACTACGGCGCGCTGCTGGACGACATGTTCTTCCATGACGGCAGCGACATTCCCGTCGATCGCTTCATCGTCCCGCGCATTGAAGTGGAGCTGGCCTTCGTACTGGCAAAACCGCTGCGCGGCCCGAATTGCACGATCTTCGACGTCTACAACGCCACGGATTACGTCATCCCCGCGCTGGAGCTGATCGACGCCCGCTGCCACAACGTCGACCCGGAGACCCAGCGTCCGCGCAAGGTGTTCGACACCATCTCCGATAACGCCGCCAACGCGGGCGTGATCCTCGGCGGCCGTCCGATTAAGCCCGACGAGCTGGACCTGCGCTGGATCTCCGCCCTGCTCTACCGCAACGGCGTGATCGAAGAGACCGGCGTGGCCGCAGGCGTCCTGAACCACCCGGCCAACGGCGTGGCGTGGCTGGCCAACAAGCTTGCGCCGTACGACGTGCAGCTTGAGCCTGGCCAGATCATTCTCGGCGGCTCGTTTACCCGCCCGGTGCCCGCCAGCAGAGGCGACACCTTCCACGTCGACTACGGCAACATGGGCTCCATCAGCTGCCGCTTTGTCTAGGAGAGCACGATGCAAAACGCATTTAAAGCGGCGCTGAAAGCAGGCCGTCCGCAAATTGGGTTATGGCTGGGGCTGACCAGCAGCTACAGCGCCGAGCTGCTGGCGGGGGCTGGCTTCGACTGGCTGCTGATCGACGGCGAGCACGCGCCGAACAGCGTGCAGACTGTCTTGACCCAGCTGCAGGCTATCGCCCCTTATCCCAGCCAGCCGGTGGTGCGCCCGTCGTGGAACGACCCGGTGCAAATCAAACAGCTGCTGGACGTGGGTGCGCAAACCCTGCTGGTACCGATGGTGCAAAACGCCGACGAAGCGCGGCTGGCGGTACGTGCCACCCGCTACCCGCCTGCGGGCATTCGCGGCGTCGGCAGCGCCCTGGCGCGGGCGTCGCGCTGGAACCGCATCCCGGACTACCTGCAGCAGGCCAACGACGCCATGTGCGTGCTGGTGCAGATTGAAACCCGCGAGGCGCTGAAAAACCTGCCGCAGATCCTGGACGTGGAAGGCGTCGACGGCGTGTTTATCGGCCCGGCGGATCTGAGCGCCGACATGGGCTTTGCCGGCAATCCGCAGCACCCTGAAGTGCAGGCCGCCATCGAGCAGGCGATCGCGCAGATACGCGCTGCCGGTAAGGCCCCCGGCATCCTGATGGCGAACGAGCAGCTGGCTAAACGCTACCTCGAACTCGGCGCGCTGTTTGTCGCCGTCGGCGTCGACACCACCCTGCTCGCCCGCGGCGCGGAAGCGCTGGCGGCACGTTTTATCGAACAACCGGTTACGTCAGTTAATAACAATAAATCCGTCTACTAAACGTAAGATCTGGAGCGCACCATGACGACCTCTACCCTGCAAACTCATGATAATAAAGCTGTTGAACACCGCGTCATTCACAAGCTGTTCCGGCGTCTGATCGTCTTTCTCTTTATCCTGTTTGTCTTCTCGTTTCTCGATCGCATCAACATCGGCTTCGCCGGGCTGACGATGGGTAAAGATCTGGGCCTCACGTCAACCATGTTTGGTCTGGCCGCGACGCTGTTTTACGTCACCTACGTGCTGTGCGGCATCCCGAGCAACATCATGCTGGCGAAGATCGGCGCGCGACGCTGGATCGCCGGGATCATGGTGGTGTGGGGCATCGCCTCCACCTGCACGATGTTCGCCACCAGCCCTGAAACGCTCTACGTCCTGCGCATGCTGGTGGGCATTGCCGAAGCCGGCTTCCTGCCGGGTATTCTGGTCTATCTCACCTGGTGGTTCCCGGCCTATCACCGCGCCCGCGCCAACGCGCTGTTTATGATTGCTATGCCGGTCACCATGATGCTCGGCTCGATCCTCTCCGGGTACATTCTGGCGATGGACGGACTGTGGAACCTCAAGGGCTGGCAGTGGCTGTTCCTGCTGGAAGGGCTGCCGTCGGTGGTGCTCGGCGTGGTGACCTGGTTTTACCTCAACGACACGCCGGATCAGGCCACCTGGCTGGATGACGACGAAAAGCAGGCGCTCAAAACGATGATCGCCCGCGAGCAGGAGGTCGCGATTGCCCAATCCGTCACGCCGCGTTCGACGCTGCGCGAGGTGCTGACCCCGGCGGTGCTGCTCTACACGCTGGCCTACTTCTGCCTGACCAATACGCTGAGTGCGATCAACATCTGGACGCCGCAGATCCTGCAAAGCTTCAACACGGGCAGCAGCAATATCGTCATCGGCCTGCTGGCGGCGATCCCGCAGTTCTGCACCATCCTCGGGATGATCTGGTGGAGCCGCCGTTCCGACAGGCTGAAAGAGCGAAAAAAGCACACCATCCTGCCGTACCTGTTCGCCGCGGCGGGATGGATGCTGGCCTCCGCGACGGATCACAGCCTGATCCAACTGCTTGGCATCATCATGGCCTCAACCGGATCGTTTACCGCCATGGCGATATTCTGGACCACGCCGGATCGGGTTATTAGCCTGCAGTCCCGCGCGGTGGCGCTGGCGGTGATCAACGCCATCGGCAACGTCGGATCCGCCGTCAGCCCATTGCTGATTGGGATCCTGCGCGACGCGACCGGCAGCTTCAGCTCCGGGCTGTGGTTCGTGGCCGGGCTGCTGGTGGTCGGCGCGCTGGTGCTGACGCGCATTCCGATGACGCAGCGGGATCAACAGAGGAACGGTCATGTGCCAGAGCCCTATCGCCAACATTGATATCAGCAAGGAGTACGACGAAAGTCTGGGCACCGACGATGTGCACTACCAGTCGTTCGCCCGCATGGCGGCCTTTTTTGGCCGCGACATGCAGGCGCATCGTCACGACCAGTATTTTCAGATGCACTTTCTCGATACCGGGCAGATTGAGCTCCAGCTCGACGATCACCGCTACTCGGTGCAGGCCCCGCTGTTCGTCCTCACGCCGCCGTCGGTACCGCACGCGTTTATCACCGAATCCGACAGCGATGGGCACGTGCTGACGGTGCGCGAGGATCTGATCTGGCCGCTGCTGGAGGTGCTTTACCCCGGCACGCGGGAGGCGTTCGGCCTGCCGGGGATCTGCCTTTCGCTTTCCGACAGGCCGGACGAGCTGGCGGCGCTGAAGCACTACTGGCAGCTGATTGCCCGGGAATCCACGGAGCAGCTGCCCGGGCGCGAGCATACCCTGGTCCTGCTGGCGCAGGCGGTGTTTACCCTGCTGCTGCGCAACGCGAAGCTCGACGACCACGCCTCAGGCGGCATGCGCGGCGAGCTGAAGCTGTTCCAGCGCTTTACCCAGCTGATCGACACCCACTACCACCAGCACTGGACGGTGCCGGAATACGCCAGCGAGCTGCACCTGACCGAATCCCGCCTGACCGATATCTGTCGCCGCTTCGCCAACCGCCCGCCAAAACGCCTGATCTTCGACCGCCAGCTGCGGGAGGCCAGGCGCTTGCTGCTCTTCTCCGACAGCACCGTCAGCGAGATTGCCTGGCAGCTGGGGTTCAAAGATCCGGCCTATTTCGCCCGCTTTTTTAACCGCTTAGTGGGGTGCTCGCCCAGCGCGTATCGGGCGCAGAAAGTACCGGTTTCCTGAACGCATCACGGTTCGTAGGGCGGGTAAGCGCAGCGCTACCCGCCGAAAAGCCGCACAGATCACAAAACCCAATCCCGCCCGAAAAGTACCCGCCGTTGTCCCAATCGTCCCTTCACGTTACGTCCCTCTCAGGCTTCAATTAAACAACAAAAACAAAACATAAATTTAACAACCCTATTCCGATACGAGGTCCCCTATGAAGCCTGAAGAGTTCCGCGCTGATGCCAAACGCCCGTTAACCGGCGAAGAGTATTTAAAAAGCCTGCAGGACGGTCGTGAGATTTATATCTACGGCGAGCGCGTCAAAGACGTCACCACCCATCCGGCGTTTCGCAATGCGGCGGCCTCCATCGCGCAGATGTACGACGCGCTGCACAAGCCGGACATGCAGGACACGCTCTGCTGGGGCACCGACACCGGCAGCGGCGGCTACACCCACAAGTTCTTCCGCGTGGCGAAAAGCGCCGACGACCTGCGCCAGCAGCGCGACGCTATTGCCGAGTGGTCGCGCCTGAGCTACGGCTGGATGGGCCGCACGCCGGACTACAAAGCCGCGTTCGGCTGCGCGCTGGGCGCCAACCCGGCCTTCTACGGCCAGTTCGAGCAGAACGCCCGGAGCTGGTACACCCGCATTCAGGAAACCGGCCTGTACTTCAACCACGCCATCGTTAACCCGCCGATCGACCGCCACAAGCCAGCGGACGAGGTAAAAGACGTCTACATCAAGCTGGAGAAAGAGACCGACGCCGGGATTATCGTCAGCGGCGCGAAAGTGGTGGCGACCAACTCCGCCCTGACCCACTACAACATGATTGGCTTCGGCTCCGCGCAGGTGATGGGCGAAAACCCGGACTTCGCGCTGATGTTCGTCGCGCCGATGGATGCCGAGGGCGTGAAGCTGATCTCCCGCGCCTCCTACGAGATGGTGGCAGGCGCAACCGGATCCCCGTACGACTATCCGCTCTCCAGCCGCTTTGACGAGAACGACGCCATCCTGGTGATGGATCACGTGCTGATCCCGTGGGAAAACGTGCTGATCTACCGCGATTTCGACCGCTGCCGTCGCTGGACGATGGAGGGCGGTTTCGCCCGCATGTACCCGCTGCAGGCATGCGTGCGTCTGGCGGTGAAGCTCGACTTCATCACCGCCCTGCTGAAAAAATCCCTGGAATGCACCGGTACCCTGGAGTTCCGCGGCGTGCAGGCGGATCTCGGCGAAGTGGTGGCCTGGCGCAACATGTTCTGGGCGCTGAGCGACTCCATGTGTTCTGAAGCCACCCCGTGGGTCAACGGCGCTTACCTGCCGGATCACGCCGCGCTGCAAACCTACCGCGTGATGGCGCCGATGGCCTACGCCAAGATCAAGAACATCATCGAACGTAACGTCACCTCCGGGCTGATCTACCTGCCCTCCAGTGCCCGCGACCTGAACAACCCGCAGATCGACCAGTATCTGGCGAAATACGTACGCGGCTCCAACGGCATGGATCACGTCGAACGCATCAAGATTTTGAAACTGATGTGGGATGCCATCGGCAGCGAGTTTGGCGGTCGTCACGAGCTGTACGAAATCAACTACTCCGGCAGTCAGGATGAGATCCGCCTGCAGTGTCTGCGCCAGGCGCAGAGCTCCGGCAACATGGACAAGATGATGGCGATGGTCGACCGCTGCATGTCCGAATACGACCAGCACGGCTGGACCGTACCGCACCTGCACAACAACAGCGATATCAACATGCTCGACAAGCTGCTGAAATAGCGCAGCGGGAGGTTGCAATGCATTCAGATGAACAACGCCTGCGTTTTCGCGACGCAATGAGTAGCCTGTCGGCGGCGGTCAATGTGATCACCACCGAGGGTGAGGCCGGACGCTGCGGCATCACCGCTACCGCCGTCTGCTCGGTGACCGACACCCCGCCATCAGTGATGGTGTGCATCAACGCCAACAGCGCCATGAATCCGGTATTTCAGGGTAACGGCAGGCTGTGCGTTAACGTGCTGAACCACGAGCAGGAGATCATAGCTCGTCATTTCGCCGGGATGACCGGAATAACGATGGAGGAGCGCTTTGCCCTCTCCTGCTGGCAAAAAGGCCCGCTGGCGCAGCCGGTACTCAAGGGCGCGCTGGCCAGCCTTGAAGGCGAGATTAGCCAGGTGCAAACCATCGGCACGCATCTTGTCTACCTTGTTGAAATTAAAAACATCATCCTGAGTGACGCAGGACACGGCCTGATCTACTTCAGGCGCCGTTTCCACCCGGTTATGCTGGAGGCGGAAGCCGCCTTGTAATCCCCCTCGCGCTGGCCTTTTTTTTCCGGCCAGCGCCGCTTTCTACAAAAACTCCTAAGGTTTCCGCTAAATCACGCCGTTATATAACCATAAGAGAAATTTTCTGTGCCTGAATACTGACATTCTGTGTCAGTGCACCCGCATCATTCAGCGCATACCTAAATATACAGGATGACCTTATGGCTAAAACGACGCGGAGCCGCTCGGCTGAACGTCTGGTCGATATTCTGGTTGAGCTACATTTAAACGGTGTGGTAAACCGCAGTGCGCTAATGGAGAAATTCAAAATTACCGAGCGCACCGTCTACCGGGATTTAAATGCCCTCTCTCCCATTGTTGAACATACAGGTAACGGGCTATATCGACTGATCCATTCGGCACAATCGCCCGGCGGACAAGGCTTACATCACACTCTTGCTAACTTCCTGAATGCTGATAGCTTTTTCCCTGAAAGAAATACGGAATTCTGGCAGAATCTTGAAACGCGCGTTGACGAAAACCATATTCTTATTCTTGCGAATGAAGCCGAACACACGGTACAACGTGATATTCGCCGTCATTTAACGAAAATCGAGAGATCGATTAAAAACCATAATGTTTGTCAGATTGTTTATAAGGGGAAAACCCGTCTGATTAATCCCTATAAACTCATTAACAAAAAAAATATATGGTATTTACAAGCCACCGAAAATAGCCGCCTGAAATCCTTCTCATTGAGTCAGATTAGCTGGTTTGATATTCAGAAAACGACCTTCACCCCGGAAGAAAATGTCCTTGCGCTGCTGGAAAAAAGCCTAGACCCCTGGGTCTCTGAAAATACTTTCGCGGTGAAAATATTCATCAAAGATAATATTTCACATTACTTCCTGCGTCGCGATCTTCTGCCGGAACAAGAGCTGCTGGCGGAGCAACAGGGCGGAGTCACGCTGCGCTGCCAGGCGGCCCACGAGAACCAGATCCTGCCGCTGCTGTTCTACTGGCTGCCTCATATTCAGATTCTGGAGCCGAACTGGCTGAAGGAAAAACTACTCGGAACGCTGGAGCACTATCTGGCGGTGGAGCGCAACCCGAATAATCAAGTGATCTCAATCACATAATTTCGCCCCCTGGCGGCGAGCCGAAACCGCTCGTCGCCCCCTTTGACCGCTCACCTGTCACTTTCAACCACTCATTCATTTACCGTCCTTTACACGCGCGAGGATCTGGCACGATCGCTCCAGCATTAATCAATACCTCCTCACAACGAACCCTGACCCTTTTTTCTTTACATAAAAAACCAGGTCTTACTATGGATACTAAAAAACTACTGAAGCACGTGCCCTGGGCCTTACTCGGGATCCTCGGCGCTTTTTGTCTGGCGGTTGTCGCATTACGCCGGGGCGAACACGTAAGCGCCCTGTGGATCGTGGTCGCGTCCGTTTCCGTCTATCTTGTTGCTTATCGCTACTACAGCTTGTACATCGCGCAGAAGGTTATGAAGCTCGACCCGACGCGCGCCACTCCGGCGGTCATTAACAATGACGGCCTGAACTACGTGCCAACCAACCGCTACGTGCTGTTTGGTCACCACTTTGCCGCTATCGCCGGTGCAGGCCCGCTTGTGGGCCCGGTGCTGGCCGCGCAGATGGGCTACCTGCCGGGTACCCTGTGGCTGCTCGCTGGCGTGGTGCTGGCGGGTGCGGTGCAGGACTTTATGGTGCTGTTTATCTCTTCTCGCCGTAACGGCGCCTCTCTGGGTGAGATGGTCAAAGAAGAGATGGGCCGCGTGCCGGGGACTATCGCCCTGTTCGGCTGTTTCCTGATTATGATCATCATCCTCGCGGTGCTGGCCCTGATCGTGGTGAAAGCGCTGGCCGAAAGCCCGTGGGGTGTCTTCACCGTCTGCTCAACCGTGCCGATTGCGCTGTTCATGGGTATCTACATGCGCTTCCTGCGTCCGGGACGCGTGGGTGAGGTGTCGGTGATTGGTATCGTGCTGCTGGTGGCCTCCATCTACTTCGGCGGCGTGATTGCGCACGACCCGTACTGGGGCCCGGCGCTGACCTTCAAGGACACCACCATCACCTTCGCGCTGATTGGCTATGCGTTTATCTCCGCGCTGCTGCCGGTCTGGCTGATTCTGGCCCCGCGTGACTACCTGGCCACCTTCCTTAAAATCGGCGTTATCGTCGGTCTGGCGATCGGCATCCTGCTGATCAACCCGGATCTGAAAATGCCTGCGGTAACGCAGTACATCGACGGTACCGGCCCGCTGTGGAAAGGCGCCCTGTTCCCGTTCCTGTTCATCACCATTGCCTGCGGTGCGGTCTCCGGCTTCCACGCCCTGATCTCCTCCGGTACTACGCCTAAGCTGCTGGCGAACGAGAAAGACGCGCGTCTGATCGGCTACGGCGCGATGCTGATGGAGTCCTTCGTGGCGATCATGGCGCTGGTTGCAGCGTCCATCATCGAACCGGGTCTGTACTTCGCGATGAACACCCCGCCGGCGGGTCTCGGCATCACCATGCCAAACCTGCACGAGATGGGCGGTGACAACGCGGCGCTGATTATGGCGCAGCTGAAAGACGCCAGCGCACACGCGGCGGCGACCGTCAGCTCCTGGGGCTTCGTGATTTCGCCTGAGCAGATCATGCAGACCGCGAAGGACATCGGCGAACCGTCCGTGCTGAACCGCGCAGGTGGCGCTCCTACACTGGCTGTCGGTATCGCACACGTGTTCCACAAAGTGCTGCCGTGGGCGGACATGGGCTTCTGGTACCACTTCGGTATTCTGTTCGAAGCGCTGTTCATCCTGACCGCGCTGGACGCCGGTACCCGTGCAGGCCGCTTCATGCTGCAGGATTTGCTCGGTAACTTCGTGCCGTTCCTGAAGAAAACCGACTCTCTGGTAGCGGGCATCCTGGGTACGGCGGGCTGCGTCGGCCTGTGGGGCTACCTGCTGTATCAGGGCGTTGTCGACCCACTGGGCGGCGTGAAGAGCCTGTGGCCGCTGTTCGGTATCTCTAACCAGATGCTGGCTGCCGTGGCGCTGGTGCTCGGTACCGTGGTCCTGGTGAAGATGAAGCGCACTAAATACATCTGGGTCACCGTGGTTCCTGCGCTGTGGCTGCTGCTCTGCACCACCTGGGCGCTTGGCCTGAAGCTGTTCAGCGCCAACCCGCAGCTGGAAGGCTTCTTCTTCATGGCTAACCAGTACAAAGAGAAGATTGCCGCAGGCGGCGCGGATCTGACCGCGCAACAGATTGCCAACATGAACCATATCGTGGTGAACAACTACACCAACGCGGGTCTGAGCATTCTGTTCCTGGTGGTGGTGTACAGCATTATCTTCTACGGCATCAAAACCTGGTTGAAAGTGCGTAACGCTGAAGGCCGTACGGATAAAGAAACCCCGTACGTGCCGGTGCCGGAAGGCGGCGTGAAGACCTCTTCACACCATTAATCCAGCATGTAACTGTAGGCCCGGATCGCTGCGCGCCACCGGGCTTTTTCTTATCAGGACAGGTTATGTTTGGTAACTTAGGCGAAGCAAAAAAATACCTCGGTCAGGCGGCGAAAATGCTGATTGGCATTCCGGACTATGACAACTACGTTGAGCATATGAAGACCAACCATCCGGATAAGCCGTACATGACCTACACCGAATTCTTCCGCGAGCGTCAGGAAGCGCGCTACGGCGGAAGTGGAGAAGGCGGCGTCCGCTGCTGCTAAAGGAGAGACCATGACCCCGATTGCCGTTACCCTGCTGACCGGTTTCCTCGGCGCCGGTAAAACCACCCTGCTGCGCCACATCCTGAATGAACAGCACGGCTTTAAAATCGCCGTCATCGAAAACGAATTTGGCGAAGCCTCCGTAGACGACCAGCTGATTGGCGATCGCGCCACGCAGATCAAAACCCTGACCAACGGCTGTATCTGCTGCACCCGCTCTAACGAGCTGGAAGACGCCCTGCTGGACCTGCTCGACAGCCGCGATCGCGGCGAAATCGACTTTGACCGTCTGGTGATCGAGTGCACCGGCATGGCCGACCCCGGCCCGATTATTCAGACCTTTTTCTCTCACGAGATCCTTTGCCAGCGCTATCTGCTGGACGGCGTCATTGCCCTGGTCGATGCGGTCCACGCCGATGAGCAGATGAATCAGTTCACCATCGCCCAGTCTCAGGTGGGCTACGCCGACCGCATCCTGCTGACCAAAACCGACGTGGCGGGCGAAAGCGTTAAGCTTCGCGAGCGCCTGACGCGCATCAACTCCCGCGCGCCAATTTACACGGTGACGCACGGCGATATCGACCTGTCCCAGCTGTTCAACACCAACGGCTTTATGCTGGAGGAGAATGTCACCGCAAAACCGCGCTTCCACTTTATGGGAGACAAGCAAAACGACGTGGCGTCAATTGTGGTGGAACTGGACTACCCGGTGGACATCAGCGAGGTTTCGCGCGTGATGGAGAACCTGCTGCTGTCGTTTGCCGACAAGCTTCTGCGCTACAAAGGGATGCTGTGGATTGACGGCGAACCCAACCGCCTGCTGTTCCAGGGCGTTCAGCGCCTGTACAGCGCCGACTGGGACAGACCTTGGGGCGATGAAGTGCCGCGCAGCGTGATGGTGTTTATTGGTATACAGCTGCCGGAAGAGGAGATTCGGGCGGCGTTTGCGGGTCTGAAGAAATAACCGCCATGCATCCCCTCTCCTCTGTAATTTATTAACCTGAAACGATGAATTTTGTATCAGGAAAATGAATAAATTACAGCGATGTTCTGGTCCGGCTGTAAATCGCCGAAGCGTTTCCGTAGGGCCGGGGCGAGGCGCAGGGATGCGCCGAGAGGGCGTGGCCTGCAGGGATGCAGGCTCATGCCCGACCCGATAGCCCGAAGGAATAAGCTGAGGGCACCGCGAAGCGGCGATTTACCGCCGGGAGCCCGGGTCGCCAGGGTGGTGGCGATTGAGCCACCCTGGCACGTTCACAGGTCATGCCGTTACAGAGTAGCAAGGAACATAAAGTGAACGGAATGACCTCCACAGCCGTATGTTCCCCCTCACCCCAGCCCTCTCCCTCAAGGGAGAGGGGGCCGTCTGTGCAGGCATTATTTTGTGGGGATACTTATTTCACCGCCTCCGGCAGCGTCACAATCCACAACTCGCTGTCGGACTCCGGCTTCTTCAGCGGCTTCACGCTGAGCGTGGTTTCCACCGGTTTATCATCCAGCGTCAGCTTACCCTCCGCGTTTACCCGGTAATCCTTAAGCTTCTTGCCCTCGACCGGGTTTTGCATCGCCACCTTCACGCCAAAGTCGTTATCGTTCGCCACCGCAAGCGTTTTGCTGTCGATAAGCGCCAGCCCTTCAGCCTTCTCCTGCTGCCAGCCCAGCGCGCGGAGATCGACCATCTGCGTTTTTGACGCAAGCGTAATGCCGCGCTGCGCCAGGGTTTTCTCATCATCAAACTCTGGATACTCGCCCGGCTTGTCAAAGGCGGAAAGATCGCTCGCCTTGCTGAGATCCACCTTGTAAATCAGGTTACGCATTCCGTCGTTTTTATCGCTTCCCTGCTCAATCAGCAGGATGTGCTGATTATCGAGCGCCACGATGTCGCCGATTTTGGCGTCGCTGTTTTTGTCGTAGGCCGCGCTGTCGATAGGGTAACCGTACATCGCGGTTTTGCCGGTCGCCGGGTCAAAGCTCACCAGACGGGTGAACAGCGCCTGCTTTTTGCTCTTACCGTCGATGTCCAGCGTGCTCTGCACCGCGGCGATAATCCGTCCGTCCGGCATCCGGGTCAGGCCTTCAAAGCCCCGGTTGGGCTGGCGCCATTTGATGATGTTTGGCAGACCGCCCGCGATGGATTTTTCCCCTTCCGCGGCCTGCGGCCCGTGGATCGCGAGGATCTTGCCTTTGCTGTCGACGTTAATCAGGAACGGGCCGTACTCGTCGCACAGCCAGTAGCCGCCTTTGCCGTCCGGCGTGATGCCTTCCGTATCCAGTCCGCGGTTGTCACCCTTGAGCGTCTTTAAGGTATCGCTGAACGCCACTTCATTGGTGGAACCAATCACGCCGCTTTGCAGCGGCAGACCATTAATCTCACCTTTATCGTCATGCAGCGGGCGGGCATCAACCGCCTCCGCTTTGCCGTTCTGGACGCGGATGGTCATCAGCAGCGGCGCGAAATCTGGCGTGACAAATATTTTGGCTTCGTTTTTACCCATTTTTGGCGCATCGGCGTTGGGACCGCGATCGGTCACGGTCGCAAACGTCAGGGCATCGCCCTGCTTGCCCGTAAACAGCAGACCAGAGCCAATCCCCACCGGGAGCCCGTTCGGGAACGCATCGGCAAACGCGCCGCTGTATTTCACATGGGAGCCGTCAGGGAAGCTGACGACATAGCGCTCAGCGGTAGGCTGTGCCGCCAGGCCAGAGAAAGAGAGCGCACAACCGATAAGCACAGGAATAATTTTTCTTTTCATATTGTTAGCATCCAGTTAGTGAAGCCAACAACGTAAAGAATAAACGTGTCAGAAAAATGACATGGAAAGGCAACCGGCATGGGCGAGTGAACGTATATTCATTGCCCGGAAATGTAAGGTTGTGTTGTATTGTGTGACAACTGAAATACTTTTGGAAATTATTAGAAACTCAATTAATTCACCTCTAATCACTATCCCTTCTTCGTTCAGTTTATGTTTAGTCAAAAAATTAAACGGTTCCTAAACACCAAAACATCACCCGTTGACACCCCGGCAATTAAACAGCATTGCAACAACTTCTATAAAAAACTTAACGATATCAGCATAAAACAGCGACTTTCATCACATTTGCAGTCATAAACATCGCTTGTTAAGGTGCCCCCAGATGAATTTAATGACGAGGCATAAAACATGAAAAAACTGAATATCCTTCTTCTTTCTGCTCTGACCGCCCTCTCGGGTTCCGCTCTGGCAATGGGCGGCAGCATTGAGCAGGGTAAAAACTTTACCAACCTCAATCTCGAAATGGGGAAATCCTCATCCGGCCTGTATGCCGAAAGCAACTGGCTTAAAAACACCGATGACGGTACCCAGACCGGCGGCGTGGGCGCAGGCTACAACCTGGAAGTGGGCCCGGTGATGTTGAACGCAGGTGCGAAAGCCATCTACATCGGCCCGAAAAAAGGCGATAACGGCGTGGCGTTCCCAATCGGTGGCGGCGTAAACGTAGCCCTGACCGACAGCATCCACGTGTACGGTGAAGGCTACGTGGCGCCAGAAGGGCTGAACAACAGCGTGAAAAACTACGTGGAAGCCAACGGCGGCGTAAGCTGGACGCCGATCGCGCCGGTGACCCTGAAAGTGGGCTACCGCCACGTGAGCGTTGATGGCAAAGACGGTCGTCCGAACCATACGCTGATTGACGGCGCATATGTTGGCGGTGGAGTCACCTTCTGATGAAACACCGCATGACCGCGCTTTGCGTTCTGAGCCTCACGCTGATGCTCACCGGCTGCGTCCAGTACAAATGGGTGAAACCGGGCGTCAGCGACGTGGAAATGAATAAAAAGCTCACGGAATGCGAAGCGCAGGCACTGATCGACCTTCCCCCGGATAACGTGGTGACCGGTTCGAGCTCGGAAAAAACGGACAAATCGAAAAAGAAAAAGGATATTTCCACGAGCTACACGGTTGAAGACGCGAATGAATATCGCCGGGATACGCTGGTTGACAGCTGCATGTTTAAAAGCGGCTGGGACAAGATCGAAGTGCAATAATCCCCTTAAAAAAACCTGCCGGCTGGCAGGTTTTTTTATGACCTCTTACTTACGCACCACCACCAGCTTCTGGTTCACAAACTCTTTGATCCCCAGATCCGACAGCTCGCGTCCGTAACCGGAGCGCTTCACGCCGCCGAACGGCAACTCTGGCGCGGTATCGGTAAGCCAGTTGATGTACACCATCCCGGTCTCGATCCGGGACGCCATTTTCTTCGCGCGCTCGATATCCTGGCTGAATACCGCCCCGCCCAGGCCGTAGTGGGAATCGTTCGCCAGCGCGACCGCCTCGTCGTCGTTTTTCACCACGTATATCTGCGCCACCGGGCCGAAGAACTCTTCGAAGTACGCCGGGTTGTCGCGCGAGATGTTCGTCAGGATCGTCGGCTCGAAGAAGCTCCCGTCGCGCTGCACCGGCTTGCCGCCATAGTGCAGCGTGGCGCCGCTTTTCACCGCCTCGTTAACCTGTTTGGTCAGTGTTTCAAGCGCATCTTTCGACGACAGCGGCCCCAGCGTGGTGCTTTCGTCCAGCGGATCGCCAATCTTCACCTGCTTAAACGCTTCGGTGAATTTGCTCAGGAAAGCATCCGCAATCTTTTCATGCAGGATAAAGCGCTTCGCCGCGGTGCAGACCTGCCCGGCGTTGTTGAGGCGCGCATTCACACCAATCTTCACGGCTTTGTCCAGGTCCGCATCGTCCAGCACCACGAAGACGTCGTTACCGCCCAGCTCAAGGGTAGATTTCTTAATGTGCTTCGCCGCCTGTGCGGCCACCACGCTGCCGGCTTTTTCGGAGCCGGTTAATGCGGCGCCCTGCACGCGATCGTCGGCAATGATGTTCGCCACCTGCTCGGACGAAATAAACAGGTTGGTCCACGCCCCTTCTGGTGCGCCCGCCTCGCGCACCAGATGGGCAAAGGTCTCAGCGCAGTGCGGCACAATGCTGGCATGCTTGGCGATCACCGGGTTGCCCGCCGCCAGGTTCGGCGCCAGGACGCGCATCAGCTGATAATACGGGAAGTTCCACGGCTCAACGGCCATCAGCACGCCGATGGGGTGATGCTCCACCCACGCTTCCCCAAGCTCAGAGTCGTACTTCACCGGGGCCAGGAACTGCTTCGCATTGTCGGCGTAATAGCGGGCGATCTGCGCGCACAGCTTCACCTCGCCGCGGCTCTGTTCGATGAGCTTACCCATCTCCTGGCTGGCGATTTTCGCCAGATCCTCGGTGCGCTCGTCGATCAGGTCGGCAAGCTTATGCAGCACCGGCAGGCGCTGGCTGATGTCGCCTTTCGCCCAGTCCGAATGGTAAAGCGCATCGGCCGCCTTCAGGGCCGCTTCAATATCCGCGTCGGTATGTGAGGGGTATTCTTTGATGAGCTGGTTAGTGGCAGGATTTACTGTCTGATAAGCCATGTCGAATCTCCTTGTTTTACCGCTTAGGGTATTAAGGGTAGTCAACATGACTGGCTGTGGACGTAAAGTTGGGTATATCCGGAAGGTTCTTAATGAAGCGCTGCCAGACGGTTCGCTGACGTGGTATAAAAACGTCCTGAAGGAGTTCATATGACCGATACCCGACACATCCGGCAGACTTTTCACCGCGCCTCAGGCCTTGAGCTGCGCAGCACGTGGCAGAGCACGCAGGCGTATAAACGTCATTGTCACCCGCAGCTCTCCATCGGCGCGATTGTGGAAGGCCAGACCTGCTGCGTGTGTCATGACAGAGAATACATCCTTAACCCCGGGGACCTCATTGTGATCCCGGCCTATGCGCCGCACAGCTGCAACCCCGTCGCCGGGCAACCGCGCAGCTACCATATGCTCTATATCGACACCGATCTTCCTCTGGCGCTCCAGGTGATTCGCGACCGTACGCTCTTTAAGCGCTACCTTGAGATTGTTGAGACGATGTCGCCTGCCTCCGTGGATACGCTGCTTTCAGCCCTGCCCCGCCGCCTGGAAAACGCAGATGCGCTTCGCTCAACCAGTCAGCACGTGCGGCAGGCGTTTCTTGCCGACCTGGCCGCACCGCCTTCGCTTGACGAACTTGCCCAACGATTCTCGCTGCGCAAAGAGACGTTGATCCGCACCTTCCGGCAGGACACCGGCCTGACGCCGGGCAGCTTCCTCAACATCTCCCGCGTGGAGTTCGCCAAAGCGCGGCTACGTGCCGGGGATGACATCGCCGACGTGGGCTACCAGAGCGGCTTTGCCGACCAGAGCCATTTTCATAAGACCTTCGTCAGCTATACCGCCGCCACGCCGCGCCAGTACGCCACTGGCCGATCAATATCCGACAATAAATAGCGTTTGCATCACCGTAGTCTGACCTCAGATTGTTAACCGAGGTTGCTATGGAACTGTTCTTCCCTTCCGCTTTTCTCGCCCTGGCGCTGGCGCATTTTGTCGCCCTGTTAAGCCCGGGTCCGGACTTCTTCCTGCTGGTGGGCTACTCCGCGCGCTACCGACTGCGCGGCAGCGCCGGATTGTGCTTAGGCATCGCCGCGGGCAACGGGCTGTACATCTTACTGGTGATTATTGGCTGGAGCGCGCTGCGCCAGTTTGCCTGGCTGTTTACGCTGATAGAGCTTTGCGGCGCGCTGTACCTGCTGTGGATCGGCTCGCATCTGGTACGCAGCCAACCGCAGGCGCTGAGGCTGAATGAAACCCGTCAGCACTGCCCTTCGCTGCGCAAGCAGATCCTGCTGGGGCTCGGCTCGGCGCTGCTTAATCCGAAGAACGCGCTGTTCTATCTGGCGCTGATGACGGCGCTACTGGGACCGGACGTGACGCTGCTTCAGCAGGCAACGCGCGGCGTCTGGATGGTGATGATGGTGCTGGTGTGGGATCTGGCTCTGGTGTCGCTGATGGGGCTATCGTCGGTTCAACAGAAGCTCAGCCGTGCGCTGTGGTGGATTGAGCGCACGGCGGGGGTGGTGCTGATGGGGTTTGGCGGGTGGGTGCTGTGGCGGGTGATATGAAAGAATCTTATCAGCCGTTTTCTATGCCCCTAACCGATAATCCCAGTCATCCGAGTGAATAACGTTACCGTCACGGTAATGCCAGGTAATCTTTTTATAACGAAGCAAAACAAGCTCAAGATGACCCTGTTTTTCATGGTAAGTCTCTTTCACGTCATGCATTAATGAAAACACCGTGACGACCTTCACCGCTTCCAGCGTTATCGTGAAATAGATTTCTTCCTGACCGGCATCATTGATTCTGTACAGGTCGATAGTCGCTTTCCTGAACGTACCGCCCGTGCTGAGTGCTTTATAGAGAAAAACACTGGAGGCATCTATTTCTTTCTCAATAAGAAAGGGACGATGCTGGCGTTTGCTCAATGCTCTGCCATTATGCAGGTCAGAATTATAGCTTACGTTATGATAGAGCCCTAAAACCTCAATCTGGTTTTCACGGTCTTTAACTTTCACGCTGCCTTTTATGCTATTACCCGCATCGTCAGTTAATGGCATATATCCCGGAATGGCCATTTACATATCCTTATCGAATGGAACAGAGTGTTCAACAGTTGAGATCATAACGGCGAGACATCTTTGACCCTGCGGGGTTGTTATTTTAAACATTTCCCTGATTGAATCCACAAAGAGCTTATTACCCTCTGCTTCCGTTTCTGGATAACTGGCAAAAGCACAGATTTGTTGAATAGTGAGTAAGGGCTTATCGTCTTTTAAAATGGCTAAAACGCCTGCAGGATTATGAGGGATAGCTTCAGAAAGCGCTGCTTTTAAGTCTTCAGCCGTACTGGCGTCCACGCCCGGCTCAAGAGCACTCGCGACAGCTAACCATTTCTGATTTCCTTTGCTAATCTCTGGGATAACATGATTCCACCATTCCGACTCATCGCTATCATTAGCATATAATTGTGCAACAACATGCCTGGCGCCTTTGCCGTTTATCATCTGCAAGATCTGTTCAGGAGTGTGTTTTTTGGCAAATAAACCCATCGGTAAGCACAAGAAGAATAGCGCAATAATATACTTCATTATCGCACCACCAGTATTGTATCACCCGAATCATAAATCAAATGACGCTTGTCCTGACCGTTCATAATGATGCAACCTGCTGACGCAGAACCTGGTGGCTGACCTTTTTTATCACCATGAATTTGAAAATGATCTCTACCAAAGGTATTGGTCCCCGCTATAGGCTCAAGAATAATGGCCTCAGCACTTTTATGATTATTCCACCCGGCAGTAAAATAAATACCTCTGGGAATAGGCCCTCTGTTTCGTTGACTTTCACACTCTGGCTTATCTTTCGATTCACCCGCACCGCTGTAGCAGTTAGCGACAAACACACCATTATGGCTCAATACCCCCGTCGAAACTTTATACTCCCATGTCATCGATACCGCCTCCTTTCATAAATAGTCCTTTATCTTATGGCTAACAGGAGCGTTAAAATGACTACGACGGTCACAAAACATTACGTCCGAAAATAAATAAGCACAAAAAATATAGAAAAATTAATAATAGATAATTTAGATGTATCTATTTTTTATATAGACGACATTTGTTCACACTGAGAATGCGTCTCCCCCTTACACCAGTTTTGCACTTTTGGTTCACTTGCCTCTATCCTTAACCCATGGAAAAAATAGCTGAACTCAAACGCGCCAAGCTGCTGGCGCTGTCGCTGCTGCTGGTTGCCGCCGCGGCCTTCATCACTACCCTGTTCCTGCCGCAGACCTTCTGGGTGCGCGGCGTCAAGGCCATTGCCGAGGCGGCAATGGTCGGCGCGCTGGCTGACTGGTTTGCGGTCGTCGCGCTGTTCCGCCGGGTGCCGATTCCCTTTATCTCCCGCCATACGGCGATCATCCCGCGCAATAAAGACCGGATCGGCGACAATCTCGGCCAGTTTGTGCAGGAGAAGTTTCTCGATACCCAGTCGCTGGTGGCGTTGATCCGCCGCTATGAGCCCGCGCAGATGATTGGTGCCTGGTTCAGCAAGCCCGACAACGCCCAGCGCGTCGGGCTGCATCTGATGCAGGTGATGAGCGGTTTTCTCGAACTCACCGACGACGGGCGCATTCAGCGCCTGCTCAAACGCGCGGTGCATAAGGCCATCGACAAGGTCGACTTCACTGAAACCAGCGCCGTGATGCTGGAGAGCATGACCAAAAACAACCGCCATCAGGTGCTGCTGGACGCCATCATCAATCGCCTGATTACCCTGATTCAGCGGGAAAGCACGCGGGACTTTATCGCCGACCAGATCGTCCACTGGCTCAAGACCGAGCATCCGCGCAAGGCGATGGTGCTGCCCACCGAGTGGCTGGGCGATCAAAGCGCGGAGATGGTGTCAAACGCGGTGAACACGCTGCTGGACGATATCAGCCACGACCGCACGCACCAGATCCGCCAGGCGTTTGACCGCGCCACGCTGAAGCTTATCGACAACCTGAAAAACGATCCTGAGATGGCGGCAAAAGCCGACAACATCAAGCACTACCTGAAAAACGATGAGGCGTTTAACCGCTATCTGGGCGAGATGTGGGCCGATCTGCGCCAGTGGCTGAAGGCGGATATGCAGAGTGAGGACTCGCGCGTGAAGCAGCGCATCGCCAACGCCGGGCTGTGGTTTGGTGAAACGCTGACGAACGATGCGAACCTGCAGGCCTCGCTGAACGAGCATCTGGAGCAGGCCGCGCACCGCCTCGCGCCGGATTTTGCCGCGTTCCTGACACGCCATATCAGCGACACGGTGAAAAGCTGGGATGCCAAAGACATGTCCCGCCAGATTGAGCTGAACATTGGCAAGGATCTGCAGTTTATCCGCGTCAACGGCACCCTGGTGGGCGGGACGATTGGCCTGATCCTGTTTTTACTCTCGCAAATCCCGACGCTTATCCATTGAGCGTCCTGAGGATCAGCGCCTTCATGCTGGAAATAGCGGCATTGGCGGAGGCGCTTCCCTGATGCAGCGCTATTCCCAACTCTCCTGTATCTGGCAGCAGGCGGCTGTCGACCTGTAACGTCTCGGGCAGGCCAATACGCGTGCGGAGCGTAATACCCAGCCCTGCGCTGACGCCCGCCCACAGTCCGCTCAGGCTATAGCTGGTAAAAGCGATACGCCAGGGAATACCTGCGGCATCCAGCGCTGCGATAGCCCGGCTTCGCAAGAGGCAGGGGGCGTCAAACATTACCAGCGGCAGCGGCTCACCTCGCTGCAGAAGTACCTCAATGTCCTCGCTGGACCGGCAAATCCACTTTAGCGGCTCGCTTCGCACATAGTCGCCTTCTCGTCCTTCCTGCCAGACCAGCGCCAGATCGAGTTCGTTTGCCGCCACGCCCCGCAGCAGCGGCGGGTTGCGATCGACGCGCGCGATCATGCGAAGCTCAGGGTGTTGTCTGTGAAAATCGCCGATAACCTGCGGCATCACGGACTCCCCAAAGTCCTCCTGCATACCCAGACGCACCTCGCCCTGAAGCAACTCCCCCCTGATAGCCCGGAGCGCTTCATCATTTAATGCCAGCATGCGTCGGGCGTAGCTCAGCAGAATTTCACCCTCCCGGGTCAGAGCCAGCGTACGCCCCTGCTTCACGGTGAGCGCCACGCCGCACTGCTGCTCCAGCTTTTTTAGCTGGGCGCTGACCGCAGAGGTGGACCGACACAGCCTGTCCGCCGCCTCGGCAAAGCTGGTGGATTGAATACCCTCCACAAAGCTGCGCAGCGCGTCCAGGTCTAATGCTGAAAAGCGTTTATCCATATCATCCTCATTTTCAGGACATTTGGTCCTGAACATTGTGATTTTATTTATGGTGGCAGCCTGCGAGAGTGATTTCCAGACGACAGGAGGAATAAAAATGAGCACAACACTGAATCGCGACACGCTTGCGCAGGTCTCCCCTAAGCTGGCGGAACTCAGCCAGCAGGTGCTGTTTGGCGATATCTGGCAGCGTCCGCAGCTGGCCCCGCGGGATCGCAGCCTGATCACGCTTGCCGCCCTGGCCGCCCTGGGGCGTACTGCGCAGCTTCCCTGGCATATCGACTTTGCCCGACAAAACGGCGTGACGGACGACGAGATTGCCGAAGCGTTTACCCATCTGGCGTTTTACGCAGGCTGGCCGGCAGCCGTCAGCGCCCTGACCTGCCTGGCAGAGGAGAAACAATAATGCCGTTTGTTCGCATCATGACGGGTGGCCGCTATAGCGAGAAGCAGAAAAAACAGATCTCGGACATTCTGCACCAGGCGCTAACGGAAACCTTCGCCGTTCCCGCGCAGGACCGGTTTCATTTTTTTGAATGCTTCACTGCCGGGGATCGATACGTTGATCGGCACTATCTCAGCCCGGGCAGAACGGAGGGGGCGATACTGTTCAATATCGTGGCCGGTAAGCCGAGGAGCGATGAACAAAAAGCGGCGCTCTACCGCCAGTTGGCTGCGCATCTGAATGAGAGGATGGGCATCAATGGTGGGGACGTGATGGTCGTTATCCAGTTTACTGCCGCTGAAGACTGGAGCTTCAGCGGCGGCATACGCTATCAGCCCTGAATGACGTAGCGCGTCGCCTCGAAGCGGTTCAGGATCAGGTGCACCAGAAAGACCATCGTCAGCGTCGCCACCAGCGAAAAGGTAACGGAGGTGATGCGGTACAGATCGCTGAACACCAGGTCCGTGTCCGGGTGCATGTTCTGCCCGAACATTATCCCGATGGTGGTGATGCTGGAGAAGCCCACGCCCGCCCCCACCTTCTCCATCACGTGGAGTCGCGCACCAAACGCCAGCCCAAGGCCGATCAGCGGCATCATCAATAGCATATGGCTGCTGTGATCGTAGAGGATCAGCTGCACCACCAGAATATAGAGGCAGCCCAGCACCACGCCGACCACGCGCCAGATGGAGCTCATCACCGAACCGCGATAGTGCATCGGGAACAGGATCAAAATCCCCGCCATCAGCGCCGAAAGCGAATCGCTTAAATCGCTGATCTGAAAAACGACGAATATCAGCGTCGCGACGGTGCCGGAGAGCAGCGACTCGTGGCGCACGCGGGCGTCGTCTTTCTCAATCAGCGGCGGCGGCTTGCGGGGCTCCACGTCCGGCAGGAGGTAATTCATCAGCGCGCTCAGGCACACCGCCATGACGCTGGCTTCGATGTTGGAGAACAAAAGCGTGTGCCAGTTGGTGGTGGGGTAGCTCATAAAGTTGAGCATCACGCTCTGGCACACCACGCCCATGGACCCGAACAAAAACAGCGGCCCTTTACTCATAAAGCGAAAGCGCATCACGTACAGGGCGAAGACCACCAGCGTCATGATCACCGGCCATTGCGCCAGATAGCCGATAATAATCACCATTTCAACGCAGTTTAGCGCGGCGCTGAAGATAAACTGCTTCGCCACGTGGCGGTTAAACACCGGCACCAGCGACAGCAGCATGATCGGGTAGACCACGAAAAATACGCCATAGCTGGTGTTGTAGAAGCTGGAGATGCTGAGCGCAATCATCCCGGCAAAGACGATGCGCAGGGTCTGGCGAAAGTCGTTTGCCGTATAGACGATGTTGCCGTGCGGGGTAAAGACCCGCGCCAGGGTGCTAATAGACATAGTGAAGCAGGCTCACCAGGTGGATCTGCATCCCGGAGAAGAAGCGCGCAAACGGCCCTTCGCTGTTGTAAAGCTGCACGGTCGCGCGGGCGCCGGTCGGCAGATGCTTCGGCAACGCCTCGTCCAGCGTCACGTGAATGCGCATGCGCTGAGCGTCGCGCACCCAGCGGTTAGAGGTTTCCGGCTCGGAAAGCTGGCCGTTAACGGCCTCCTGACCTGCCAGGATCCCCGCGTCGCTGCTGGTGACGTGGGCGCGGAAAACGTGTCCCGGAAAGGCGTCAAACACCACGGCCGCATCGGTGCCCTGACGAGTATGGCGCAGGCTCTTCTCGCGGAAATCGGCCACGATGTCGGTCTGGTTGTTCACCAGCGCCAGCGCGGCTGAGCCCGAGGAGGCGTAAAAGCCCGGGCTTAACTGCAGGTTACTGACCGTGCCGTCCGCCTGGGCGTAAACCTTCGTCCAGCCGAGATTGAGTTCCGCTTCATCCAGCGCGTTGCGGTATTTTTGCAGCGTCACGTTGCGGTGCTCGTCCCGCTCGCCGCGCTGGATGCGCAGGTTATGGATGTTGGCCTGAATTGAGCTGACGGACTGTTCGCTGCTCTGCCAGGTCGTGCGGACTTTATCCAGATCCGCCTGCGAGACGTTCTGCAGGGTGCTCAGCTTCTGGTAGCGATCAAAGGTTACTTTGTCGTTACGCGCGGTCAGCACGGCGGTTTTCAGGCTGGCCTGCGCGGCGGCGATCTGCGCATCCAGCTGTTCGTTGGACAGGCGTGCCTGCTCGAGCGCGATTTGCGCCGCCTCCACCTTATTGCGAAACGGCGTGTCATCGAGCTCAAACAGCAGATCGCCTCTCTTCACCTGGCTGTTGTTGTGGACATGTACCGCCGCCACGTAACCGGAGACGCGCGGAGACACCGGCGTCACCACGCGCATCACGGTGGAGTCCGGCGTCAGCGGGATCCAGATATCCGCGACGATAAAGTAGACAAACATCAGCAGGAAAGAGGCAATACTCACCCTTACCCAGCGGGCAAACTTTTGTTCAGGGGTCATTATTTTTCGGTCTTGTTATCTTCTTCGCGGATTGTCCGCAAATTGCAGGCGATTTGATTCAACGTGGCGCTGAAAATGTCGAGATGTTCCGGCGCGATGTTTTGCGATACGCGCGCCTGATACGTCTCAATCACCTGAGTGAGCCTTTGTAACAGGGCTTTTCCCTCAGACGTCAGCGTCAGAAGCCGGATGCGCTTGTCATAAGGCGATACGGCGCGCAGCAGGTATCCCTGCTTTTCCAGCTGTGTCAGGGTGCGCATCAGCGGCGGCAGTTCAATGCCCTGCACCTCCGCCAGCTCACTCATTGAGACGTTATCCCCGAGCTGATGAAGCTGCATCATCACCGTCCAGCTCGACTGGGTTAACCCGGTATCGAGAATGGCCTCGTCGATGACGGCACGCCACTGACGCACGATCATCGCCATCCGCATGCCCATCGGTCTGCGGCAGAACAGTTCTTCTTCACTCATGGGGAAACCTCTCGTCACACGCGGCCAAGATAATAGTTATCAGGGTAAGTATCAAGAAACGAGAGGCGAAAGCGCAGGAATTGCGAAAAGGGTGTTCTCCCTCTCCCTGTGGGAGAGGGGCGGGGTGAGGGCATCAGCCCGCAGCGGCGTTTAGCGGCTAAAATGCTTCCTGACGGCACTTTTCCCCGACGCCGTCACCACCACCTCCCGATACCCCGCCACCCGCTGGATCCAGCCTTTACTTTCAAGATGGTCGAGCAGCAACGCGCCGGCTTCTCCGCCCAGGTGAAACCGCCGCTCGCTCCAGTCCAGGCAGGCGCAGCAGGCCTTCCGGCGCGGATGCGCGCTTAACGAAATGCCGAGCGTCAGGAACTGCTCCCGACCGTACAGCGTCAGCGCTGAACCGTCAGCCTCCAGCCAGCCTTCCGCCTGCATGAAATCATAGATCTGCACCGCCACCGCGCCTGCGAGATGGTCATAGCAGGTCCGCGCTTCGCGCATGGCTTTCGGCGCGCTGGTTTCCGGTGGGGTAATGCGGCTCCAGGAGAGCCCCATCATCTGCTCCACCAGCGCCGCCACGTCGTGCCCGGCAAGACGATAATAGCGATGCCGCCCTTGCGACAGGCAGGTAATCAGTTGCCCTTCAACCAGCCGGGAGAGATGCCCGCTGGCGGTCGACGGCGCAACGTCAGCCGCCGCGCTCAGTTCGGTGGCCGTCCACGCCCGTCCGTCCATCAGGGCACAGAGCATCTTCACGCGCGACGGATCGGCCATTGCTGCCGCCACCGCGGCAATCGCCTTTTCCAGCAACGCGCTGTTGTCAGGGGGTAAACTCGTCTTAAGCATGGGCCGCCCAGGGTTCGGTGATCTCAGCGGCCAGCTTATCATTATCCGTCAGCAGAATAAGGTGATTCGCATGGTCGCTGTACTGAGTCAGAATAGACACACCACGTGCCGCCAGCGCCGCTGCGATCTCACCCAGCTCGCCAGGGCGTTCCTGCTTAAGCTTTCTGATCACCGGCTTTCGCACCGCCTTCACGGTAAACCCGGCGTCGAGCAGCACGCGTCGCGCTTTTTCCCCGTCTTCCACCAGGAAATGGGCATGTGTACCAAATACGCCACCGCCCTCCAGCCCCACGCCGTTGCGGCCCAGCAGCTGCCCAAAGCGCGCCAGTTCACCCGGGATATCGCGAAAAATGACATGAACGTCATACATCGGCATGCCCTCCGGTTTCAGAGGTATATTCCCGCACGAGCTGCACCACCCGAATGCGGTAGTACGCAAAAATCGACTCCCGTCCTTCGGCCTGCGCCGCCTGATGAAAGACGTTCTGCTTCCAGCGGCGGACGGCCTCTTCATCCCGCCACCAGGAAAGGGAGAGGATTTTGCCGTCGGTGGTCAGGCTCTGGAACCGCTCGATATCAATAAAGCCGTCGATGTCGGCCAGCAGCGGCTTAAGTTCGGCGGCCAGCTGAAGATAGCGCGCCTGATGGGCAGGCGCGGCTTTGGCTTCGAAAAGGACTGCGATCATGGTTTTCTCTCCGTTGTGATGTTGGGGAGAGAATGCAGGATGGAAAAGCACGATGCTTCGGTAAATAGCGAAGTTTTATCCCACAATCGACCTCGGCTCCATAAACGCCCGAATTCCCCACTCGCCCATCTCGCGCCCCAAACCGGAGTGCTTAAACCCGCCGAACGGCGCTTTCGGTTCATGGGCCAGGGTGTTCACCAGCACGCGACCGGAAACAATCTGCTGCGCCACGCGTCGCGCGCGGTCCACATCGCCGCCCAGCACCATCGCGCTCAGGCCATAGTCGGTGTCGTTGGCAATGGCGATCGCCTCCGCCTCGTCACGATAGGGGAGCACGCACAGCACCGGGCCGAAGATCTCGTCGCGGGCAACGGTCATCCGGTTGTTCACGTCGGCAAACAGCGTCGGACGCACAAACCAGCCGTCCTGCGTGCCTTCCGGCCGCCCTTCACCGCCCGCCAGCAGGCGCGCCCCTTCTTCGAGGCCTTTACGGATATAGCCCTGCACCCGCAACCACTGCTTCTCGCTGACCATCGGGCCGACGTCTGTCGCACTGTTGCGCGGGTCTCCGGAGTTCACCGCCGCCACGGCCTGCGCCAGCCCGGTTTCGATCTCCGCCTTGAGCGAGTAAGGCACCAGAATGCGCGTCCCGGCCACGCACGCCTGCCCGCTGTTCATAAACCCGGCCTGAATCACCAGCGGGATCGCCTGCGCCAGATCCACATCATCCAGCAGGATCGTCGGCGATTTACCGCCCAACTCCAGGGTCACGCGCTTAAAGCTTTCCGCCGCGTTGCGCAGGATCGCCTTGCCGGTATTCGTGGAGCCGGTAAACGAGATTTTTGCCACGTCCGGATGGCGGCTAATGGTTTCACCTACCGTCTCGCCGCGTCCGGTGACGATATTAAATACCCCTTGCGGTAATTCAGCATCGCGCAGCGCTTCGGTGACAATCTGCGTTTGCAGGGCGCTCATTTCGCTCGGCTTGATCACCGCCGTGCAGCCCGCGGCGAGCGCGGCCGCCAGTTTGCCGCAGATAAACCCGGCATCGCTGTTCCACGGCGTAATCAGCCCGGCCACGCCAAGCGGCGTCATCTGCACCGTTGCGGCACCTGCGGGGGTGACAAACTCAAACGCCTCCAGCGCCTCGATGGCCTGAGCAATCACCTCTGCCGGATAGCTTGCCATCCATGCCGAGCGCGAGGCGGGCGCGCCGTACTCCTCGACAATGGCGTCCAGCAGCGCATCGTGACGGGCGGCCACGGCGGCGTGCATGCGCTTCAGCGCGGCGATGCGTTCCTGCTTTGTGGTCTGCGACCACGCCGGAAACGCCGCTTTCGCCGCCGCGATAGCGCGTTCAGCGTCAACCTCATCCGCCAGACGAACCTGGCCGATGACCTGCGCCGTCGCCGGATTGTACAAATCAAAACGTTCGGTCCCGTGCGGGGTAACAAACTCGCCGTTAATAAAAATCTGTTCGATGGTGTGCATATAAACCTCCTCAAGCTGTGTGAGACCAGTCTGTCACGGCTTCTCCGTTGCGATAATCCACGCTATGCTGCAAGGGTTGTTTCGATTTTCAGGATAATCTATGCATCGTTCAGGTCTGACAGAGCTGGAAGTGGTGATGGCGGTGGTGCGGCGCGGCAGCTTTCGCGGCGCGGCGCAGGAGCTGGGCATGTCCGCCACGGCGGTCAGCAACGCCATCGCCGGGCTGGAGAGCCGCCTTGAGACGCGACTTTTCAACCGCACCACCCGCAGCGTGGCGCTTACCGACGCCGGACAGCGCTACGTGGCGCGTATCGGCCCTGCCCTGCAGGAGATCCGTCTCGCCGGGGAAGAGATCCACAGCGACACCGGAGAACCCGCCGGCACGCTGCGTCTGAACGTGCCAAACCATATCGGCACCCTGTTTCTGGACCAGCTGCTGATCGACTTTATGATCCGCTACCCGAAGATGCGCGTAGAGACCGTCAGCGAAGCGCGAATGATCGACATCGTCGCGGAAGGCTATGACGCGGGGATCCGCCTTGAGGAGGCTGTGCCGCAGGACATGATCGCCGTGCCGCTGACCGGGGAGATCCGCCAGCTGGTCACCGCCACGCCGGACTATTTTGCCCGTCACGGCATTCCGCAGACGCCGGACGATCTGCTTTCACATCAGGGGATCGGCATGCGGATGGCCCACGGCGGGATCTACCGCTGGGAGCTGGCCCGTCGGGGTGAAACGTACGCCCTTGCCGTACCGCCGCGTTTTGCGACGTCCGATCTTTTTGCCTCGATCCGCGCCGTGAAAGCGGGGTTAGGGGTGGGATTTTTACCGGAACTGTATATCCGTGAAGAGCTTGAGCGTGGAGAACTGATGAGCGTCCTAAACGACTGGGCGCAGCCGTTTGCCGGGCTGCGCCTGTACTACCCCGGCCATCGCCACGTCCCGCCGGGACTGCGGGCGCTGGTGGCGATGGTCCGCGAGCGCGGGATTATTCCAGGTTAGCCTTATTCAGCCCGTACGCCGCATCCAGCGCGCCGGGTTCCATGCGGGAGGTGATCCCCAGACGGTTCCAGGCGTTGATCGCCACGATAGCGAAGTTCAGCTCTGAAATCTCCACGTCCGAGAAGTGCTCCGCCACGCTGCGGTAGAGCGCATCGCTGACACCGTGAACGCCAATCTGGGTCAGCGCTTCGGTGAAGGCCAGCGCCGCTTTCTCACGGGCGCTGAACAGCGGGGACTCGCGCCAGGCCGCCAGATGGTACAGGCGCAGTTCGCGCTCGCCGGCGATTTTCGCCTCTTTTGAGTGCATATCCAGACAGAACGTACAGCCGTTCAGCTGCGACACGCGAATGTCGATCAGGTGTTTCAGCGCCGGGTCGATGGAGGTTTTTGCTACCTCCATGCTCAGGGCAGACAGCGCGTTGGCGAGGGCAGGTGTAACTTTATGGTGGTTAACGCGAGTGCTCATGGTCTTTCCTCTTTTTGTGCGGCATGTGCCGTGCGATGAGGCAAATCTACGCCGTTCATGACATAGTAAAAAGATACAAAAAGCGTGAAATGAGGTAGGACATGAAGCCGGGCTATCACGAGATTTATTCCCGCTACCGCGACAACATCATGCGCGGCGTGCTGAAGCCGGGCGACAGGGTGCCTGCCATCCGCGTGCTGGCGGAAGAGCTGAAGGTGGCGCGTAAAACCGTCGAAACGGCGTACGCCATTCTGACGGGTGAAGGGTATCTGGTGAGCCAGGGCGCGCGCGGCACGCGGGTTAACCCGGACTTACTGCTGCCGGATAAGACTGCCCCTGCGGAGCAGCCTACCGGAGCGCTTCCGGCCTCGCTCATCAGCCAGCGCGAGCGGGCGGGGTTTCTGCGCCCCGGCATCCCTGCCCTCGACAGTTTTCCGTATAAAAAATGGCTGCTGCTGGCAGGCCAGGCGACGCGCGCCATGCGTCAGGAGGAGATGCTCAACCCGCCCGTTCTGGGCTGGTATCCGCTGCGCCAGGCCATTGCCAGCTACCTCAACATCTCGCGCGGGCTCTCCTGCAGCGCCGAACAGGTGCTGATCACCAGCGGCTACAGCGGCAGCCTGCGGCTGATCCTCGACACCCTTGCCAGCCGCAGCGACAAGGTGGTGTTTGAAGATCCGGGCTATTTTATGGGCCAGCAGCTGCTCAAGCGGATCGTGCCGCGCCTGCACACGGTGCCGGTCGATCGCTGCGGCATCGACACGGACTACCTGCTGCGCCACCATCGCGACGCCCGATTTGCCATCGTCACCCCGTCGCACCAGAGCCCACTAGCGGTCACGCTCTCCCTGCCGCGTAAGCAGCAGCTGCTCGACTGGGCCAGCCAGAACGAGGCGTGGATTATCGAAGACGATTACGACGGGGAGTTTCACTACACCCGCAAGGTGCTGCCGTCGCTGAAAAGCCTCGACCATCACGACCGGGTGATTTTTATGGGCACCTTCAGCAAAACCATCATGCCGTCGCTGCGCATGGGCTACGTGGTGATGCCCGCCAGCACCGTCGGGGCCTTTACCGACTGCGCGGACATCACCACCAGCGGCCAGCCGGTGCTGACGCAAAAGATCCTCACCACGTTTCTCAACGAAGGGCATTTTTTCCGTCATCTGAAAAAGATGCGCGCGCTGTATCAGACCCGCCGCGACTGGATGATTGCCGCCCTGCAGGAGGTGTATGGCGATCTGTTTTTCACCGAGCAAAACGACGGCGGGATGCATATCGTGGCGTTCCTGACCAAAGGAAGCCGTGACCGGGAAGTGGCGCGCTGCTGGCAGGAACAGCAGCTGCAGGTCAATGCGCTTTCGGAGTGGTATCGCGGTTCCGGGAAGCGCTACGGGCTGGTGATGGGCTATAACAACGTGCGGTCGTACGAAGAGGCGGTAGAGCTGCTGGAAAGGCCGAAGCGGCAGACGTTTGCGCTGTTGCGCTGAACATCGCCGGGTGGCGGCTTCGCCTTACCCGGCCTACGGTTTAAATATCATTGCGGGACAACCCAACGTCCTTGAGCTGCTCGTCGCTCATCTGGCTCAATATGCGGCGGGTACGGTTGATGCGATACCAGTTGCAGATCGTTTTCCCGATCCAGACGAACACAATAAACGGACGTTTTGAACGATTCTCGTAGAATTCCATGATGCTCTCCTCACTGTGTCAGTGGGGTTATCATCCCGGAAATACACCCGTGCAATACAGATGCAAAAACACCTTTTGTTTAACATACAGATCCGCTAAAACAGTATCTGCATGGCAATTTTCGCAGCAATCTGTACTGGTTTTATAATCTGTATGGTGAAAACAAAGGATACAGCATGACACGCTACCAACATCTGGCCAATCTTCTGGCTGAACGCATTGAGCAAGGGCTGTATCGCAGCGGCGAACGTCTGCCGTCGGTGCGCACGCTGAGTCAGGAGCACGGCGTGAGCATCAGCACCATACAGCAGGCCTACCAGATCCTCGAAAACCTCCAGCTGATCACGCCTCAACCGCGCTCCGGCTATTTTGTCTCACCGCGCAAAGCCCAGCCGCCCGTCCCGGCAATGACGCGCCCGGTGCAGCGCCCCGTCGACGTTACCCAGTGGGATGAGGTGATGATGCTGCTGGACGCCCGCGCCGACAAAGAGATGATCTCCTTTGGCGGCGGTTCGCCGGACATTAACCAGCCGAGCCTGAAGCCCCTGTGGCGCGAGATGAGCCGCATCGCGCAGCATAATCCCGGCGAGATGCTGAGCTATGACGTGCTCGACGGGCGCCTGGAGCTGCGTGAGCAGATCGCCCGCCTGATGCTCGACGGCGGCTCCACCGTCTCGGCAAGCGACATTGTGATCACCAACGGCTGCCACGGCGCGCTGTCGATCGCTCTGCTGTCGGTATGCAAACCGGGGGATATCGTGGCGGTGGAATCGCCGTCGTTTCACGGCACCATGCAGATGCTGCGCGGGTTTGACATCAAGGCAATTGAAATTCCTACCGATCCCGAGACCGGGATCAGCATCGAAGCGTTAGAGCTGGCAATGGAGCAGTGGCCGATCAAGGCGGTGATCCTGGTGCCCAACTGCAATAATCCGCTCGGATTTATCATGCCGGAAGCGCGGAAAAAGCAGGTGCTGGCCCTCGCCCAGCGGCACGATATCGTGATTGTCGAGGATGACATTTACGGCGAGCTGGCGGCGGAGTATCCGCGCCCGCGCACCATTCATTCGATGGATATCGACGGCCGCGTGATCCTCTGCAGCTCGTTTACCAAAACCGTGGCGCCAGGCCTGCGCGTCGGCTGGATTGTGCCGGGACGCTACTACGACCGGGTAATGCACATGAAATACGCCGCGGGCGGGTTTAACGTGCCGGGCACGCAGATGGCGGTGGCGGCGTTTATTCGCGACGGGCATTACCATCGCCACGTGCGCCGTATGCGCCAGATTTATCAGCAGAATATGGAAACCTACACCTGCTGGGTGCGGCAGTATTTTCCGGCAGAGATTTGCGTCACGCGCCCGCAGGGGAGCTTCCTGCTGTGGATTGAGCTGCCGGAGAAGGTCGACATGGTATGCGTCAGCAAGCAGCTATGTCGGCTGAAGATCCAGGCCGCGGCCGGGTCGTTGTTTTCCGCCTCCGGGAAGTACCGCAACTGCCTGCGGATCAACGTGGCGCTGCCGCCGACGGACAAAAATCGCGAGGCGCTGAAGAAGCTGGGTGAAGCGATTGTGATTGCGATGGAGGAGGGCTAGTGCGGCCTGATGCCCTCACCCCGACCCTCTCCCACAGGGAGAGGGAGAAAACCGTGCCGCACTACTCGTCGAAGTACCAGTACCCCTGGTTAATCAGCCCGGTGAGCTCCTCGACAAACGCCGGGTTTTTCAGCGCATCGCCCAGCTCGGCCTGACCGAGTTCGGTGTAGCGGCACAGCGCATCCGCCCCCTTCGCGTCAACCGTCTCCAGCTGTTCGCTGTTGATGAAGAAGCTGCCGTTGATGTTCAGCACGCGCAGGCCGCTCAGGCGAGACAGCTTTTCGCCGCCCTGCAGCGCGTCCAGCACCTCTTCCGGCGCGTACGGCGGCTCGGCGGTGGCGATATCCAGCTCGTGGCGCGGCGTGGAGACAAAGCTGCCGAACCATTTTGTGAAATCATCCGGCTTGCTAATCATGTCGATCATCATCTGACGAATGCGATCCAGCTCGTACTGCTCCACGCGGCCCGGGTGTTCGCGGCAGGTCAGATCCGGATCGCTGTAGTGCTCACCGCCCAAATCGTTTTCCAGCGCATAATCGGCGAAGCTGCTGATCAGATCGCGACCGTTTGGCCCGCGGAAGCCGACGGAGTAGTTGAGTGCCGTTTCATGGGTAAAACCGTCGTGCGGGAAGCCAGGCGGAATGTAGAGGATATCGCCCGGGGCCAGGTCTTCGTCAATGATCGGCTCGAACGGATCCACGTGCAGCAGCGCCGGATGCGGGCAGAACTGACGCATCGGCAGCTTGTCACCCACGCGCCAGCGGCGGCTGCCCATCCCCTGAATGATAAACACGTCGTACTGATCGATATGCGGACCCACGCCGCCGCCCGGCACGGAGAAGGAGATCATCAGGTCATCCAGACGCCAGTCCGGCAGAACGCGGAACGGACGCACCAGTTCCGCCGCGGGCATATGCCAGTGGTTCACCGCCTGCGCCAGCAGCGACCAGCCGGTTTCGCCCAGATCGTCAAAGTGCTCAAACGGGCCGTTGCTGGCCTGCCATTTGCCGTTGAAATGGCTCACCAGACGGCTATCGACCTCCGGCTCCATCGCCAGCCCCGCCAGCTCGTCCGGGGTAATCGGGTCGACAAAGTTCGGGAAGGCATTTTTCAGCACGACGGGTTGTTTTTGCCAGTATTTCTCAAGAAATTCCGGCCAGTTCAGGTTCAGTTGATACGCCATGGGTAGCACCAGTAAGAGGGGAAACAGGCGCGATTATAGGCAAGAAGGCAGAGGGGGAACTTGTCATGGGTCAAACCCGCACGTGTAGGTCGGGTAAGACGAAGCCGCCACCCGACACAAACACGCCGCGAAAACTTAATCCAGCTTCAGTTCGTCATAGTGGGTAATCAGTTTACCCACGATACCGTAGTCCAGCGCTTCCGCCGGCGACATCCAGAAGTTGCGGTCGGTGTCTTTTTTCACTTTTTCCAGCGGCTGACCGGTGGCGTCGGCGATCAGCTTGTTCACGCGATCCAGCATGCGGATGATCTCGCGCGCTTCGATCTCAATATCCGTCGCCTGACCGCGCACGCCGCCCAGCGGCTGGTGGATCATAAAGCGGGTATTGGGCAGCGAGTAGCGGTGCTCTTTTTTCGCGGCCAGGAAGATGGTGATCCCGGCGCTCGCCACCCAGCCGGTGCCGATGACGTGCACTTCCGGGCGAATGAATTTGATGAAGTCGTGGATGGTGTCGCCCGCTTCCACGTGACCGCCCTGGCTGTTGATGTACAGCTTGATCGGATCGTTGCTGACGCTTTGCAGCAGGATCATCTGGGTGATCACTTTCTGCGCCAGCTCCTGGTTGATCTCACCGGAAATCACAATCGAACGAGACTCCAGCAGTTTTTGCTGCAGAGCGCCCGCGCCGTTTGACCCTTCCGCCTTTTCCTTGTCGCTTTCTTTCAGTGTGTAGTGCATTGTTATGTCCTCAGCATTTAGCGCTCAAAACCAGAGTGTAGCCTGTTTTACCGATCAAAGTCCTCACCGGCAAATCACGAGGGAGCTCATGCACATTGCCCATGTTGCACGCGTTTCGTTCTTTCACCGCCCCCGCCCGGATCGCTATACTTCATATGATTATCATATTGTTAAATGATAATTATATTTAATGTGTTAAGATGAAAGTCAGCATAAACAGTCCCTTACGTCACTCCTGGGGGCTGTTTGCATCCTCGACATGTAAATCAGCACCGGGGCGGTGAATGGAACACATTGTGTATGTGGTTGATGACGATGACGCAGTCAGACAGTCCGTGATCGGGCTGCTGGAATCCGCAGACTTAAACGCCATCGGCTTTTCATCGGCAGAAGCGTTTCTTCAGCACCGCTTTGAAGAACTCCCCTCGTGCGTGGTCCTCGATATGCAAATGCCCACCATCTCCGGTTTTGATGTGGCAGATGCCCTCAAGGACAGCGGGCGCGAGATCCCGATTATTTTTCTCACCGGCCACGGCACCATTCCGATGTCGGTGCGCGCCATAAAAGGCGGCGCTTACGAATTTCTCACCAAGCCCGTCGAATCCACCGCGCTTATCGACGCCATTGAGTCCGCGCTGCAGCTGGCGGAAAACAACGCCGAGCGCAATAAAGAGCACTACGCCCTGAAGCAGCGCCATCTCTCCCTCACGCCGCGCGAACACGAGGTGCTCACGCTGGCGATAAGCGGCATGCTGAATAAGCAAATTGCCGCCGAGCTGGGCGTCAGCGAGATCACGGTGAAAGTGCACCGCCGCCGCGTAATGGAGAAAATGCAGGTGCGCTCCGTGGCAGAGCTGGTCAGGGCCGTTGAGCGCCTGACCAAAAGCCAGCCCGCGGAGTAACCTTTACCCTTCCTGTACCGCCAGCGGCAGCGCAAAGGCAAATACCGTGCCGTAAGGCTCCCGGCGGCGCGCGCTCAGCTTCCCGCAGTGGCGCTCAATGATGCTGGCGCTGATGGTCAGCCCCATCCCCATTCCCTGTGGCTTGGTGGAGTAGAACGAGTCAAAGATCTGCTCCAGCCGCTCGGGCTCAATGCCGCTCCCGGTATCGGCGATCTCAACGATCGCTTTCCCGTCCGCGTTGCTGGTGCTGAGGGTGATGGTGCAGGCGCGATCCTTCACCTCTGCCATCGCCTCAACGGCGTTCATCACCAGGTTAAGCAGCACCTGCTGGATCTGCACGCTATCGCCGGTGATAAAGCTGTCCTGCGCCTTCAACAGGTAATCAACGCTAATGTGTCGCTGCTCCAGCTCGCTGCGGGAGAGCGCGATGATATGGTGGAGCAGATAGTGCAGATCGATGCGCGAGAAGGTGGGATCCTGCTTGCGCGTCAGGGACTGGATGCTGCGAATGATCTCCCCCGCCCGCGCGCCTTCCGCGGCGATCTCTTCCAGCCCTTCCCGCACTTTATCCAACCGGGCCGGCTCCCGGCTGAGCCAGCGCAGGCTCGCTCCGGCGTTCGAGACGATCGACATCAGCGGCTGGTTGATCTCGTGGGCGATGGAGGAGGTCAGCTGCCCGACGGTGGTGGCGCGGGACACCCTCGCCAGATCCGCCTGCGCCACCCGCATGGCATCCTCCGCGGCGCGCTGGCTGGTGATATCGGTGATGATGCCGTAATACTCGTTCACCTCGCTGCCCACGCCCACCGGATCGCCAATCCCCAGGATATAGCGCGTTGAACCGTCGGTACGCTTAACCCGAAACTCCGCGCGCATGGAGAGCCCTTCGCGCACGCTCTGCGTGACGATGGTGCTGATGCGGGCGTAATCGTCTTCATGAACGAAGGTCAAAAACTCCGCCATGGAGATCATCTTTTGCCGCTCGGGCAGGCCGAGGATGCGGGCGTACTCCTCCGAGACAAACATCAGATCCTGCTCCAGCTCCCAGCGCCAGCTGCCGGTGTGGCTGATCTGCTCGCCCAGCATCAGCGAGGTCTGGCTGGCGCGCAGCTCTTTTTCCACCCGACGGCGCTGGATGTTCTCCCCCAGCAGCTCGGCGTACAGCCGTGCCGTCTCCAGGGACACCGCGGCCTGCGCCCCCAGCAGGCTCACCACGCGAGAATGCTCGGCGGTGAAAACCTCCGGCATCAGGCGGTTTTCCAGGTAGAGCACGCCCACCAGCCGCGCCTGTTTGAACATCGGGACGCACATGACGGCCGCCCCCGAGGTCACCAGATAGGGATCCTGGCTGAAGGGGTGAAACTCCTCCGGCTTACCGGTGCGGATCTCCTGCCCGGTGCGGATCACCGCCGCCAGCACCGACAGGGGCATGTCGGTCGCCGTCGGCACGTCTTTCAGGATCCGCACCCGCACACCTTCGGTGCTGGTCCAGGCGCTGGCCTCGATCTCCGGGATCAGGCTATCGCTCACGCGAAGCAGCAGCCCGCGCTGCGCCCCGGCGCGTTCGAGGAGGATCGTCATCAGGTTTTCGATTAAGCGCTCGAGGTTGATCTCTTCCGACAGCGCGCGGGAGGCTTTGATGACGCTCTGCAGATCGCGGATGGTCTCGTTCTGGGCGAACGCCACCGTGTCATAGGCGCTCGCCTGCCCGGAGGCCAGCAGATGCGGGAAATCCTGCTCCAGCTGGCGCACCTTGGCCTGCGCGCCCGCCCGGCCCCAGGCGGCAATTGCGCCGCGGAAGTGTGCGTCCGAGGCGGTTGGGTAGCCGCAGGCCAGCGCAAAGCGGCCCGCCAGCTCGTGGGCCAGGGCATTAATCGGATTAAATCCGCCCTCGCGGGAGAGCCGGACCGCCTTCTCATACTGCTCAAGCGCGATGCTGTTCATCCCGTCCAGCCGCACGATTTCGGCGTAGATCAGCGCCTCTTTATCCGCGAACGTGCCGGGATTAATGCGCGCCCAGAGGGCGATTTTGTCGTAGTGGGCGTGAATGCTGCGGCGGTGGTTCGCTGAGAAGGTCTCCGGCGTCAGCTGACGCGAAAGCGCCAGGGCGCTGTAGAGATGGTAATCCAGCAGATGAATGTGCCCCGGCGCAGACCACGCGTACCAGCCCGCCATCTCCAGATCCGCCTGCGCGTCGGCATACTCGCCGCAGGTAAAGTGGGCCATGCCGCGGTAGAGCCAGTACCAGAACAGCATAGTGGAGGTCTGCTCCGGTGCCTGCTCCGGCGACGCGGGCAGCAGCGCCTCCGGCAGCACCTGCGATGCGGTCCAGGTGCCGATAACCGGCGTGCGCAGGAACTCAACGTAGCCGCGCTGGACCATCAAGATGGTCTCCACGTCCTGGAAGTGGGTTTTACGCACGAACGCCAGACCGCGATCGATGCTGGTCAGCACCCCGTCCAGGTGATCGCCCCGGGAGAGGAAGTTAATCACCTGGTGGCAGGCCGCAAAGCAGGCCATCGTCATATCCCCGTGGGTCACAGCCGAGGTAAAGCAGGCTTTCGCGCACTCGATGGTAAACGATAAAGGCTGGGTCCAGACGCTGAGCTGGTCGAGCGGCAGCAGGGTTTTGGCTTCGAACGCGTCGTAGCCGTGGCGATTCACCAGTTCGCGGGCCAGGGTGCCGTACTGGAAGCCGAGGCGATACTCGGCGTAGCGGTGGCCCATCAGCACGCCAAACCAGGCCATCGCCGTGGTGGAGGCGCCGGTAATACCGTGGTCGAGCGTCAGGTGCATCATGCGGCAAAGCAGCAAAAAGTGCAGGCGCGGACAGATGAAGCTGGCGCAAATGCTGGCGCTGTAGAGCAGGTTCATCACCGCTTCGGTTTCCGGGTTCTCCATCCGCGAGAGCGGGGCAAACAGGCTTTGCGGCACGTCGCCCGCGCGGTTACAGAAGTGTTCCCAGGCCTTGTCGCAGTCGGCATCTTCCGGATAGCGGCCGATCTGAATACCGAATACCCCCAGCCAGCAGAGCGCCGCCTCCAGCGCCAGACGGCTATCCGACTGGCGAATGTACACTTCCACCAGCAGATTGGCCGCCAGCGCCTTTTCGGTCAGCCCGCCGGGGCAGCCGAGAATGGCGTCACACAGCTCGCGGGTGCGCTCCAGGTGCCCCAGCGCAAACTCGCAGCCCGCCTCTTCGATATCGAGCATAAAGTCCGACACCGTCCCGGCGTTGCCCAGCGCTCGGGCAGTCTGGATATAGCTCAGCGCCGAAAGGTAATCCCCCGAACGCTTCGCGCGTCGCGCGGCCAGCAGGCTCAGCTCGCGGAACATCTGGCGCTGCGGGGCGGGCTGGATGCTGTCCAGCGCGGCCGTGACGTGATGTACGGCGCGGAACAGCAGCTCGTTCCCCGCCGCCTGCCGCGCGGCGTCGGCCAGCAGGCTGGCGGTGGTCAGATGAAGATGGCTTTTCTCATGCCGATCCAGCAGCGCAAAGGCGGCCTCCTGCACCCGGTCATGGGTGAAGGAGTACGCTTTCTCCGTCAGCACGATCAGCTGCGCCATGACCGCCGGATGCAGCGCGTAGCGCATTTCCGCCATCGATATACCGACCACGCGGCAGATCATCTCCATTTCCCCCGTGCCGCCGAGGCAGGCAAGGCTGCCCAGCAGGCGACGCGTCTCGTCGGGCAACTCTTCCAGCTTCTCCAGCACCAGGGTGACGACGTTTTCGGTGTAATGCCGGGCGCGGATCGCCTGCAGATCGTAGTGCCACTTGTCCTGATATTTGTTGTGCACCACCAGCCCGTCATCGACGATGCGGCGGAAAAATTCGTGTACAAAGAGCGGGTTGCCCCCGGTCTTTTCATGGATCAGCGTGGCGAGGTCGGTCGTCGCCGTGCTGCGGGTGCGAAATACCGTCCCCAGCCAGCGGGACACGGCTTTGACAGAGAGCGCCTGCGGGACAATTTCGCTCGCGTGCTGTGCCGCCTCCGGCAGGCTCGCCAGCTGCTGTTGCAGTGCGGGTTCGGACAACGAACCGATGTCGCGGTGAGCCACAACTACCAGCAGCGGGATCGCGCCGCAGTTCACCAGCAGATAGTTGAGCGTATGCAGGCTGGCGGCGTCGCTCCACTGGAGATCGTCGAGCACCAGCACCAGCGGGCAGCCCTGCGAGGCAAAGGTTTTCACCAGCGCCAGCACCATATGGCTGAAGCGCGCCCGGGCATCAATGGAAAACGTATCCGCCGGGAAGCGCGGCTTGCGCTCAAGCAGCAGGCCCAGCTCGGGCACGAGGCTGACGGCCAGCGCCTCGTGTCCTTCCAGAGCGCGGGAAAGACGGATTTTCCACTTCGCCACCTCGTCCGCCGGCAGGCCCAGCAGGTGCAGCGTCAGTGGGCGGAATGCGGAGCTTAATACGCCGTAGGGCAATGACGGTGAAAACTGATCCACTTTGCCCACCGCCAGCAGCACCGTACGCTGCTGGAGCGTTTTTAACGCCGTCGCAATGATGGAGGATTTGCCGATCCCCGACGGCCCGCCGATGGTCACCAGCTCCGGCACGCGGTTCTGCCCCACCCGCTCAAACGCGGCAATGACGTCATTCGCCTGCGGATGCGTCGCGAACAGCGAGTCCGCCAGAAGAATAGCCGGGGTGCGGTCCTGCTGGCCGGGGGTAAAGGCAACGATCTCGCCCTCACCGGTCAACGTCGCCTGGCAGCGGCGGAGGTCGGCAATCAGCCCGTCAACCGTCTGGTAGCGGTTATCCGGGTGCTTTTCCAGCAGCTTCAGGATGATAGTCGACAGCATTCCCGGCACGTCCGGGCGTATCGCATCCGGGGCCAGCGGCGCCGAGGCAATATGGTAGTGCGCCCAGTTGGTCCGATCGTCCTCCCCCAGTTCAAACGGCAGGCGTCCGGTCAGGAGTTCATACAGCACCACGCCGAGGCTGTAGAGATCGCTGCGGCCATCGACGGGGCGCTGGGTGCGGGAGGTGTGCTCCGGGGACATATACGCCGGCGTGCCGCCTGAAACGGCAAGCCGGGTCTGCGCGAAGGCGCCGGAGAGGCTGCATGAAAGGCCAAATCTGCCCAGACGGCAGGTGGCATCGTGATGAACAAAAATATTGCCGGGCTTGATATCGCCGTGGATCAGGTTTTGCAGATGCATCTGGCGCAGGGGGGCGCAGATCTGGATCGCCAGCTCGATAAAGCGCGCGATCCCCGAGATCGCCCTGCCCGCGCGCCGCGCCAGCAGCTCAAAGGAAAACGGGGCGTACACCAGCGCGAAGCGTCCCCGGTACTGGGTGGACGCGACGGCGCGAATGGCCCAGCTGTCCTGCAGCGCGTCACGCAGCGCAAACTCGTTTTTCAGCAGCCGGGTGGCCCGCTCTTCCTCTTCGTCGCTGACCGCGGTGGCGATAATGAACGAGCCGCCGGAATGAGGATGTCGAGCATGCATCCAGGCGATTCCGCCCTCCTGCGCCAGCACGGTAAAAATCACATCCTCTTTAAGGACAAAAACCCGCCCCTGGTGAAGATTCCCCTGGGCGGGCCAGAATGCAGGCTGCTCGTGTTCGTTCATCCGCGATCCTTATTGTCGGCGGGCCAGCTCCCGCTGAATATGATCCAGCAGAATATCGATGTTAATCGGCTTACGCAAAAAAGCAGCGGCGCCCAGACCGAGAGCGTACCGCTGCATATTTTCATCAGCATGACCGGAGATAAAGAGCACGGGCGGAGGCGGTACGGCCAGCAGCCGCAGCTTGTCAAACAGCTCAAGGCCGCTCATGCCCCGGAGCTTGATATCGGTGATCACCAGCGCCGCGCCGGACAGGGCAAGCGGATGGCTCAGAAATACCTCTGCCGAATCAAACGTGTCGGTTGAATAGCCTTCCGACTCCAGGAGATTACTCAACCCGCTGCGGACGGAACGTTCGTCATCAATGATGGCAATGCGCCACGGCAGCGTCATGCTGTTTTTCCTCTAACCAGTCATTTAACGTCGCGAGGGTCCTTCGCGGGCGCAGGGGGCGCCGTGCCGCTGATTTTCGGTACGCATTCGTGACGAAACCAGGCGAGGGTGAGCGGTTCGCGACTCAGTAAACGTCGTCCCACCGGGATGAGCTGTTCGCCCACCAGCATGCCAAACAGGCCAAGCAGGGCGACAACCGGCGGCGCCGGGGAATGGACGTCGAGCAGAGCGTAAATTACCCCAGCAACCACGCCGCACACCAGCGAAATTATCCATGCTTTCATGATGACGCTCCCGTCTGCGATGCCGCCTGCGGAACGGTCACCTGAGGAGGAGGGGCGCCGTCGCGGGATAAGAGATGCCGCGTCGCCTGTTCACCCGCCAGCATCCCCAGCAGACCAATCAGCGCCAGCGCGGGCGGCGCGGGGGAGCGCACCTTCAGCACGGCATACATCAGGCCAATCAACACGCCTGCCGCAAGGGATATCAGCCCAGTACTCATCGTGAACTCCAGAGAAAGAGGCAGCGGCGAGCCGGATGAGGGACCAGCCCGCCGACGGGACTTAGCGAGCCGGGACCGGCGCTAAGGTGCGGTGCTCGCTCTTCTGGCGAGACGGCGCTTTATGCACCATGGTGTAGGCGTAATCCACGC
Organism: Enterobacter sp. NFIX59; assembly: GCF_900113755.1. Lineage (NCBI taxonomy): Bacteria > Pseudomonadati > Pseudomonadota > Gammaproteobacteria > Enterobacterales > Enterobacteriaceae > Enterobacter > Enterobacter sp. NFIX59. The sequence continues at coordinate 309,204 of NZ_FOQN01000003.1, forward strand.
CCATGCCGTACGCGCCGGAATGCTCGCGCACGATGTCCATCACCGCGGTGTAGGTCTCTTTACGCGCCCAGTCGCGCTGCCACTCCAGCATCACCTGCTGCCAGGTCACCGGGATCACGCCCGCCTGGATCATGCGCTGCATCGCATAGTCGTGGGCTTCTTTGGAGGTGCCGCCGGACGCGTCCGCCACCATATAAATTTCGTAGTCGCCTTCCAGCATCGCGCACAGGGCAAAGCTGTTGTTGCACACTTCGGTCCACAGACCGGCCACCACGACCTTCTTCTTGCCGTTGGCCTTCAGCGCGTCGCGCACCTTCTGGTCGTCCCAGGAGTTCATGGAGGTACGCTCCAGAATGTCCTGACCCGGGAACACGTCCAGCAGCTCAGGATAGGTATTGCCGGAGAAGCTTTCGGTCTCTACGGTGGTGATGATGGTCGGGATGTTGAACACCTTAGCCGCTTTCGCCAGCGCCACGGTGTTGTTTTTCAGCACCTGGCGGTCAATCGACTGCACGCCAAACGCCATCTGAGGCTGGTGATCGATAAAGATGATCTGACAGTTCGCAGGGGTTAACACTTCGAGCTTTGAAGAGGTCATAGCATTTTCCAGTGGTTAAGGGTAGAAATCGCCGCGAGCGCCGCGACGATAAAGTCACCCTCATCCTGCGGTTTTCCTTCTCCGCGCGTAATTATCTCTTCGTATAGTTAACCTTAGGTATAGTTATACTTTGGTATACCTATCCTATTGTATAACTGGATCTTTGCCGAAACCGGTTCCCATAATCCTGACCATTCCCCTCTCAGTCAGGAGCAGTTTATGGTTACCCCAGGTAAAGCCGATCTCATTCTGGTTAACGGCCAGTTTCACACCGTCGATCGCGAGAATCCTGTCGCGGAAGCCGTTGCCGTGCGCGACGGAAAATTTCTGGAAGTGGGTACCGTCGCCGAGGTGATGCAACACCACGGCGACGGCACCAAAGTAGTGGATTTGAAAGGTCACACCGCCATCCCCGGCCTCAACGACTCGCACCTGCACCTGATCCGCGGCGGGCTGAACTACAACCTCGAGCTGCGCTGGGAAGGCGTGCCCTCCCTGGCCGACGCCCTGCGGATGCTGAAAGAGCAGGCCCTGCGCACCCCGTCGCCGCAGTGGGTGCGCGTGGTGGGTGGCTGGACCGAGTTCCAGTTTGCCGAGCGTCGCATGCCAACCCTGGACGAAATTAACGACGCCGCGCCGGATACCCCGGTCTTCATCCTGCACCTGTACGACCGCGCCCTGCTCAACCGCGCCGCGCTGAAGGTGGTCGGCTACACCAAAGACACGCCAAACCCGCCGGGCGGCGAGATCCAGCGCGACGCCAACGGCAACCCGACCGGGATGCTGATTGCCCGTCCGAACGCCATGATCCTCTACGCCACGCTGGCCAAAGGGCCGAAGCTGCCGCTGGAGCAGCAGGTCAACTCCACCCGCCAGTTCATGCGCGAGCTCAACCGTCTGGGGCTGACCAGCGCCATCGACGCGGGCGGCGGCTTCCAGAACTACCCGGAAGATTACGAGGTGATCGCCGAGCTGCACGCGAAAAAGCAGATGACCATCCGCATCGCCTACAACCTGTTTACCCAGCGTCCGGGCCACGAGCTGGAAGACTTTGAAAAATGGACCGACATGCTCACGCCGGGCCAGGGCAGCGACTTCTTCCGCCACAACGGCGCGGGCGAGATGCTGGTCTTCTCTGCCGCCGATTTTGAAGATTTCCTCGAGCCGCGCCCGGACCTCGCGCCGGGCATGGAGGACGAGCTGGAGCGCGTGGTGCGCCATCTGGTGGAGCACCGCTGGCCGTTCCGCCTGCACGCCACCTATAACGAATCCATCAGCCGCATGCTGGACGTCTTCGAGAAGGTGAACCGCGACATTCCGTTCAACGGCCTGCACTGGTTCTTCGACCATGCGGAAACTGTGTCACAGGCCAACATCGACCGCATCAAAGCGCTCGGCGGCGGCATTGCCGTCCAGCACCGCATGGCCTTCCAGGGCGAATACTTCGCCGAGCGCTACGGCATCGAAGCCACCCGCCACACGCCGCCGGTGGCGAAAATGCTCGAGACCGGCGTGCCGGTGGGCTTAGGGACGGACGCCACCCGCGTGGCGAGCTACAACCCGTGGACCGCGCTCTACTGGCTGGTCTCCGGCCGCACCGTCGGCGGGATGCAGATGTACGATCACAGCGCCCGTCTGGACCGCGATACGGCCCTGATGCTCTGGACCCAGGGCAGCGCGTGGTTCTCCAGCGAGCAGAACCAGAAGGGGCAGATCAAGGTCGGCCAGCTCGCCGACCTGGCAGTGCTGAGCAAAGACTATTTCCGCGTGCCGGAAGAGGAGATCAAGGGCATCGAGTCCGTTCTCACGGTGGTCAACGGCGATATCGTCTACGCCGCGGGCAGCTTTGGCCCGCTCGCGCCGCCGGCCATCCCGGTCCTGCCCGAGTGGTCACCGGTGGTCAAGGTGCCGGGCCACTACCGCAGCGCGCCGCCGCAGGCCGCACGCGTGGGTATGAGTGTGGCTCACCACTGCAGCGGCCCGTGCGGGGTTCACAGCCACCAGCACGATTTCGCCCGCACGTCAGCGATGCCGGTGTCCGACGATAACGCTTTCTGGGGGGCGCTGGGCTGCAGCTGCTTTGCATTCTGATGAAAAACACCACTATGCCGCCCCGGATCGACCTGGGGCTGTTCTTCCTGCGCCTGACCGGCAGCCTGCTGCTGCTCTACGTGCACGGCCTGCCGAAGGTGCTGCACTTCAGCGAAGAGCTGACGCGCATTGAAGATCCGTTCGGCTTCGGGCCTTACGCGAGCCTGATCCCGGCAATTGTCGCCGAGGTGATCTGCCCGCTGTTTATCATTGCGGGCGTCTACACCCGTCTGGCGTGCCTGCCGATTATCGCCGTGCTGCTGGTGGCGATGCTGGCGGTCCACCCGAACTGGTCGATTGCCGAAGGGCAGTTTGGCTGGCTGCTGCTGATTATCTTCACCACTCTCGCCCTCACCGGGCCGGGCCAGTGGCGGCTGCAGCGTAAGGCAACGGAGAGGTTCGCATGACCCAGGTTAACGACGTTCGCGACGCACACGTCGAGACGACGCCCGCACCGACGGTTTCACCCTGGCAGCCGCTGAGCCAGCCGGTGTTCCGCATGCTGTGGATCGCCACGGTGGTCTCTAACGTCGGCTCATGGATGAGCGACGTCGGCATCAACTGGAGCATGCTGACCCTGAGCGCCGACCCGCTGGATATCGCGCTGGTGCAGGCGGCCAGCAGCCTGCCGATGTTCCTCTTTGCCCTGCCTTCCGGGGTGATGGCGGACATCGTTGACCGGCGTAAATACCTGCTCTTCTCCCAGCTGTGGGTGTTCATCGCCGCAGCCGGGCTGACGGCGCTCTCCTTCACCGGACACGTCACCCCCACCGTGCTGCTGGTGGCGACGTTTCTGCTGAGCGTGGGGGCGGCGATGAGCTCGCCGCCGTTCCAGGCCGTGGTGCCCGATCTGGTGAGCAAGCCGGAGCTGGGCGCCGCCGTGGCGCTGAACTCGCTCGGGGTGAACATCAGCCGGGCGATTGGCCCCGCGCTGGGCGGTTTCCTGCTGTCGCTCGCCGGGCCGTGGATGGTGTTTGCCCTGAACGCGCTGTCCGTGGTGGGCGTGGCGTGGGTACTGTGGCGCTGGCGTCCGGCCCCGTCCATTCAGCGTCTGCCGCCGGAGCACTTCTTCTCTGCGGTGCGCACCGGCATCCGCTACGTGCACGCCGCGCCGGTGCTGCGCAACGTGCTGGTGCGTACGGTGGCCTTCTTCGTTTTCGGCAGCGCGGGCTGGGCGCTGCTGCCGCTGGTGGCGCGCCGCGAGCTGGGCCTGGGCCCGGCGGGCTACGGCGTGATGCTGGCGTGCATTGGCCTGGGGGCGATTGCCGGGGCCATCCTGCTGCCGCGCCTGCGCCAGCGGCTGAACGCCGACCGCCTGATGGTGGCCGCGAGCCTGGTCTTTGCCCTCACCATGCTGGCGCTGGCGTTTGTGCGCCACGTCTGGCTGCTCAACCTGTTTGAGTTCTTCACCGGCTTCGCGTGGATTGCGGTGCTCTCGACGCTGAACCTCGGCGCGCAGCGCAGCGCCGCCCGCTGGGTGAAGGCCCGCGCGCTGGCGGTCTACCTGACGGTATTCTTCGGCTCGATGACCACGGGCAGCGCCATCTGGGGGCAGATAGCCTCCCGGTTTGGCACCCCGACCGCGCTGGTTGTCGCCACGCTGGGGATGGTGCTGGCAAGCGCCACCGTGTTCCGCTGGAAGCTGGAGAAAGACCCGGAATTAAACCTCGACCTGAGCGGCCAGCCGCTGGACGGGGTGGAGATCGACCTGCCGAACGAGCGTGGCCCGGTGCTGGTCTCACACGAGTACATTATCGACCCGCACAACGCAAAAGCCTTCCTGGAGGCGGTACACGAGCTGCGTCGGGTACGACGCCGCGCGGGGGCGATGAGCTGGGCGGTGTACGAGGATATTGAGCGCCCCGGCCTGTTTATCGAGACCTTCCTGATGGGCTCGTGGATTGAGCATCTGCGCCAGCAGGAGCGCCACACCATGAATGACCTCCTGCTGCAGAGCCGCGTTCTGGCTTTTCATCAGGGCACAACATCACCGGCCATTCGCTATCTGGTCGCGCCGGTATAACCATCACCATCACCTGCACAGGAACACACTATGGCAACGTTTAAGGCAAAAGACGGCACGCAGATTTACTACAAAGAAGGCGGCGCGGGCAAACCGGTTCTCTTCAGCCACGGCTGGCCGCTGGACGGCGACATGTGGGACAGCCAGCTGAACTACCTGGCCGAGCGCGGCTTCCGCGCCATCGCCTTTGACCGTCGCGGCTTTGGCCGCTCGGATCAGCCGTGGAACGGTTACGACTACGACACCTTTGCGTCCGACATCAACGACCTGATCACCACCCTGGACCTCCAGGACGTGACGCTGGTGGGCTTCTCCATGGGCGGCGGCGATGTGACCCGCTACATCAACAACTACGGCAGCGCGCGCGTCGCCGGTCTGGCGCTGCTGGGCGCGGTCACGCCAATCTTCGGCAAATCCGACACCTTCCCACAGGGTGTGGATCAGAGCGTGTTCGACGGCATTCGCGACGGACTGCGTAAAGATCGCGCCCAGTTCATCAGCGACTTCGCCACCCCGTTCTACGGCACCAACGCCGGGCAGACCGTTTCCGCCGGTGCCCTGACCCAGACGCTGAACATCGCCCTGCTGGCGTCCCTGAAGGGCACCATCGACTGCGTGACCGCCTTCGGCGAAACCGACTTCCGCCCGGATATGGCGAAAATCGACGTGCCGACGCTGGTGATCCACGGCAGCAACGACCAGATCGTGCCGTTTGAAAGCACCGGCAAGCTGGCGGCAGAGATGATCAAAAACGCCACGCTGAAGGTGTACGACAACGCGCCGCACGGCTTCGCGCTGACCCACCAGGACCAGCTCAACGAAGACCTGCTGGCGTTTGTGAAGTCGCTGTAAGTCTTAAAAGCGAAGCCTGATGGCGCTTCGCTTATCAGGCCTACAAGGGCTGGTCCTGTAGGCCGGGTAAGGCGCAGCCACCACCCGGCGCTTTCGCAGACGCGTTGCGCTCCGCCAGCAGCCGACAAATCTCCGCGTGCTTCTCCTCGGTAAAGGTAAAGCGCGACATAAAGCCCATGCGGATCAGCGAGCCTATCGCCGGCAGCAGGCAAATCCCGAAGAACAGCCCCGACAGCACGCTCTCGCTCTGAATTTGCGCCTGCGGCACGTAGCCGATCATCGTCAGAAACACGCCGATAAGCCCGCCGCCCACCGCTACCGACATCTTGCCGGTGAAGGTCTGCCCGGAGAAAGTGATCGCCGCGCAGCGCTTGTGGGTGTGGTACTCCGCGTACTCGATGGTGTCGGCAATCATCGACGAGGTGAGGATGTTGGTCATCATCACGAACAGCGTGCTCAGGCCGAGCAGAATAAACAGCATCGTCACCTGCTGATAGCCCACAAACCACATCACCACGCGCACCGCCACGTCCAGCCCGCAGAGGATCATAAACAGCTTCCGCTTCTGCATCCGGCGCGTCAGCATCGGGGCGACCAGGCACAGCACCGCCGCGACAATCCCCATCACGCCAATCGCCATCTGCAGGCTGCCGTCGCCCAGGTTGTTGATAAAGAAGTAGATATACAGCCCGCCCGCCACGTTGTGAAACACGCAGAAGAAGAACGACAGCAGGACGATAAACAGCGGCTTGTTCTGGCGCAGGTTGCGGAAGGTGTCGCGGATGGTCACCTTTTCCGGGCTCGGCGGCACGCGCTCTTTGATCTGCATGAAGCCGTTGAGCATCAGCGGCAGGCCCACCAGCATCATCACCAGCGCCGCCATAAAGTAGCCTTTGTCATTGCTGTACTGGGCGAAATAGGCCGCCAGCTTCGGGAAGAAGATGTTGGCGCAGGCAATCCCGGCGTTCACCCCGAGCATCGCCGCCGTCACCGCGCGGGTGCGCTGCCCGGAGTCGTTGGTCATCACCGACGACATCGACCAGAACGGGATATCGGAGATGGCGTACAGCGTCCCCCACAGGATATACGTCACCCCGGCGTAGAGGATTTTGGTGGTCATGTCCGCTTCGATTTTATAGAACGACAGCAGCGTGACACCGGTGATCAGCAGCGGGGCGATCAGCAAAAAGTGGCGAAACTTGCCGAACCGGCTGTTAATGGTGTCCATAATGCTGGCAAACAGCGGATCGTGAACCGCGTCCCACGCGCGGGCAATCAGGAAGATGGTGCTCGCCGCCAGTGCTGAGATCCCCAGCACGTCGGTGTAAAAATAGTTAATAAACGAACCCACTAAACCAAAGCTAAAACACTGACCTAAACCATAACCAAAATAAGACCACAGCTCGCGAGACGGTATTTTCATTGTCGTTGCCATTGTTATATGCCTGCCTGGTTGCCCGGCGGTGGACCGCCGGGTCGATATTATTAGTCCTGCGCCTGAGGGGCGATCTTGCGCAACTGCTGCATCAGGGCGATTTCACGGCGTGAGAACGGAATGCCGTTCTCCTCAAACACGTCGTGGAACCAGAGGCGGCAGTAGTCCGTGGACTCCTTCATCACCACCGGCCACGGCAGCCACGTCTGGGTTTTGCCGCGCACCAGCCCCCACTGATACGGTGCGACCTTCGCCGCGTACATCAGCGGAAGCTGCTCCTCGATGGTGCTGCCCACGTGGCGCGCCAGCCATTCGGTACAGAACATCGGGCGACCGAGCGCCTGCAACTGCTGAATAATCGCCGTCATGCGCCCGGTGTGGGTGTAGGCGTGGAAACTCACCACGTCCGAGAGCGCCAGCGCGGTCTGGTCCAGCGGGTGCTGGAAGAACGTCTCGCCCTCCTCTTCCGGCGGCAGGCGCCACGCGCAGACGGTGAGCGGCTGGGTCGGGTCTTCTTCACGCACCCACTGGAATGCGAGCTTCATCAGCGCGTGGGCGCAGGTCTCCAGCTTCGCGTCGTACTGCACCTCCTGCGTGCCCGTCGCGAAAATGCCGCGGTTGCCCGGCTCGTTATACAGATCCCACAGCAGCACGCGCTTATCGTCGCGGAACTGGCGAACAACGTCGCGGATATAGCACTCAATCTGCGGCCAGCAGTCGGGATTGCACACCTTATCGCGCCCCGGGCTCGCCGCCGCCTGGCTGTTGTGCTTGCCCGGTACCGGCGGCTTTTGCGGGCCAAGGTACGGCTCGTCGCCGGAGAAGCCGCAGTCGTCCATCAGGGTCAGCATGGTGCTGAACCCGTGGCCGTCAGCAATCGTCAAAAAGCGGTCGATGCGCGCCATCAGCCCGTCGCGGTCGTGCTCCCAGACGATAAACGGCAGGTTGATACGCAGAGTGTTGTAGCCCGCCTCCGCCGCCCAGCCAAGCTCGCGGTCAATCGTCCCGGCGTCGAAAGTCTCTGCCTGCCAGATATCGGTCCAGTTCACCGCCGTCGACGGCAGATAGTTAAACCCGCACAGCCAGCCCTTTTGCTCATACCACGCCTGGGCCTGCTCCCTGCTCCACTGCTCTTTCATTACGCGTCCTCTTACTGATAATATTTAGCTAATAAATATTAGCTGCGGGATAAATGCGCAATTTCCCGCACGAAGAAAAGCGATACCCCTCACAAAGTTCACGCTTCGATGAATGAGAAACGTGATCGACGGCGCTAAAGCGTGCGGTTAGGGTATGATGCGAAATCGCGAAAGGGAGAGGACGGATGAAGCGAAAAACGAAGGTAACGATGAACGATATTGCGCGGGCGGCAGGGGTGTCGCAGGCGACGGTATCGCTGGTGCTTAACCAGTCCCGCAACATCAAGCTCAGCGACGACACCCGCCAGCGGGTCATTGGCGTCGCTACCGAGCTCGGCTACGACCGCCTCCCCGCCGTACACGCCCCGCGCAACCAGGAAGAGATTGCCCTGCTGGTCAGCTCGCTGCAGAGCTTTGACCCGTTTATCGACGCCATCAGCCAGGCGCGGGAAGCGGCGTGGCGCAACGAGACTCTGCTCACCGTCTACGACTACGGCGACGACATCGAGCTGGCGCTGAACATCATCCGCCAGCTGGAGAAGCGCAACTGCATCGGGATTATTCTCGCGTCTCCGGTCACCACGCTGGTGGACATGACGGCATTCCAGGACTGCACCCGCATCCCGCTGGTGCTGCTCAACCAGCGCGACCCCGGCTCGCCGCTGCTGCCGTCGTTTATCCCGGACGACTACGCCAACGCCTTCCAGGTGACGAAACACCTCATCGCCTGCGGGGCCTCGCGCATCGCCCACATCACCGGCGAGAGCTGGATGGAAGCCTCGCGCCAGCGTCTGGCGGGCTACCAGGCCGCGCTGCAGCAGGCCGGACTCGCGTGCGACGACGGCCTGGTGCGCCAGACCAACTGGCAGTTCAGCGAGTCCTTTACCGCGACGACTTCTCTGCTGGAGCTGGCCGAGCGCCCGGACGCCATCTTCTGCGCCAGCGACTGGCTGGCGATTGGCTGCTATCAGGCGCTGGCGGTGAACGGCGTGCGCATCCCAGAGGACATGCTGCTGGCGGGCTACGACGACCAGAAGATTTCCGAGCAGCTCACCCCGCCACTGACCAGTATTCAGCTGCCCTACAGCGAGCTGGGACGGCTGGCGGTGGAGTACCTGTGCAATCAGGAAGATGCCGCCACGCACGTGACGCTGGCGGGCAGGCTGAAGGTGCGCGCCTCAAGCCCCGTCTGAGGTAAACACCATCCCCGCGTAGGGCTTCTCGCGGCACGCCGCCAGCCGCGCGGCGAGGCTGCCCACGTGCAGCTCCAGCTTGTGCCCGTCCGGGTCGAGAAAATAGAACGACGCCCCCTCGCTTTTGTTCTGCTTCCAGACGGTGACGCCCGCCTGCTCAAGCCTTTGCGAGAACGGTTCAAAATCCTCTTCCGCCACGGTAAACGCGTAATGGGTGTAGTCGCTCTCCTGCGGCGGCACGTACCGGCGCGCCTCGTCGTACGACAGGCAGACCCACAGATCGCCGCAGGTGAGATAGGCCCCGGTATTCCAGCGGGCGTGCAGCGTCAGCCCCAGCAGTTCGTGCCAGAAGGTGACGCTTTTTTGCAGGTCGCTGACCGCGAGGGTCAGGTGGTTGAGTGATTGCAGCATGACGTGCCCTTTTGTTTTTCGCGCCGGACGTGGTACGGTAAAGAGATGAACATAAACCACGCCGTGCTCACCGTAAACCGCTGGTGGCTGCCTTCTTAAAGGCGGCACGGAGTAGTTTTCCCCATTTTCAGATAGCCGCCGAAAGGCGGCTTTCTCACATCTAAGACCCCTTTCGGCATTACAACGTTAAGGAGTCTTTATGAACGCACCCACCATCCTCACCGGCGACCGCCCAACCGGCCCGCTGCACCTTGGCCACTTCGTCGGATCGCTGCGCCAGCGCGTGGCGCTCCAGCACACGCACAACCAGTTTGTGCTGATTGCCGACCTGCAGGGGCTGACCGACAACGGCAGCAACCCGCAGAAGATCCGCGACAACATCCCCGAAGTGCTGGCCGACTACCTCGCCGCCGGTATCGACCCGAACCTGACCACGATCTGCCTGCAGTCCGCCCTGCCCGCCCTCGCCGAGCTGACGATGCTGTATATGAACATCGTCACCGTCGCCCGCGTGGAGCGTAACCCGACGGTGAAAAACGAGATTGCGCAAAAGGGTTTCGCCCGCTCGCTGCCGGTCGGGTTTATGGCTTACCCCATCAGCCAGGCGGCGGACATCACCGCGTTTAAGGCCGAGTGCGTGCCCGTCGGCGACGACCAGCTGCCGATGATTGAGCAGACCAACGAGATTGTGCACAAGATGAACAGCCTGCTGCCCGCCCCTGTGCTGCGCCACTGTAAGGCGATGCTGAGCGACACCAGCCGCCTGCCCGGCATCGACGGCAGCGCCAAGATGTCGAAATCGCTGGGCAACACGCTGCACCTTTCGGCCAGCGAAGAGACGATTCACCGTGCGGTCAGCGCCATGTACACCGACCCGAACCACCTGAAGGTGAGCGACCCGGGGCAGATTGAGGGGAACGTGGTGTTTACGTATCTCGACGCGTTTCATCCGGACAAAGACAAAGTGGCGGCGATGAAGGCGCACTATCAGGCGGGTGGGCTGGGTGACCGGGTTTGCAAGAACGAACTGGAAGCGTGCCTGCAGGAGCTGATTGCGCCGATGCGGGAGCGGAGGGCGATGTATATGCAGGACAAGGGAGAGCTGATGGCGATGCTGAAGCGCGGGACGGAACGGGCGCAGGGGGTGACGCAGGGGACGTTGAGGGAGGTGAAGGTTGGGCTGGGGGTGCCGGTGTTTTGATTAGGTGAGTTGATTGAGGTTGGGCGGTGGAGTGGGGGATTGGCACGAAGCCGCTTTGCCTCTCGATTTAAAATATCGTTTGTTATAAGAATACTTAATTTGCCCTTTAGATAATTTAAATTGCTTTAGTCACTTTAATATTACATTGATAAATCCTTTATAACCCGCTTAAAGGATTAACATGGCAGATGTAGATAATATATCGCTGGGATTATTCAACGTAATCGAATCTCCAGATACAGTCACAGCGTTTATAAATGGAGGCTTATCCGTTCCGCTGGATTATGGCTATTTGATCTATGGTATCTTTGACACTGAAACAAGGCATGAACGCGAAACCGAAAGAATTCGGATAGCTAACGCAATCATAAAAGACATTTTGAATTACGATAATATCGTCAATGCAGCCAAGCAAATTTTTAAACTATTCAACAGATATTTAACCGAGGCTGAGCAAGATAAGGTTTATAGACCAGCAGCTTCTTCAATACTAGGTAGAGTATCAACAAATATTATAGCGGCAACCATTGCGAAACGTGTTATTGAAAGAACGTCTTTTACATTTGTGGTTTTCAAAGGCAAATTAAATCCAATAACAGGACTGAGTACACTCCTTTTGTTTGGAGGCATGGCAGAACGCTCAATCAGAACATCTGCCCGGCTTAAAGCAGAAGCACCGGAGATATACGAACTTCTCAGACCCCGAGACTACGACCTACTCTACTTTCTCTTTGCTGATGCCGTCCAACCTTTCGTAGATGCTATCCATGCAGGTTACTCAGAAGGAAAACCTGTATTTAATCAGATCATAAACAAACTTAATGAAAAACTTAAAGCCAAACGTACGGTAGGCTCGTATGAGTAAGTTTATTATTCCCATTATAAATCTACTTCTTTGTTCATATTTAGTCTTATTATATATCCTTAGCTGGGTTGAATTCGAAACCTGGCATGATAAAATAATCGCCTTTTGCATAATTACCATAAGCGCTTACATTATTTCATTAGTAATGAATAAATTCCTGCCAGGAAAGATACATATTTTTGGCGGGATCCTGGATGTGTTATCAGGTCCCTTACTGATCATCGGTGCATTTGCTTGTATAGCTGTACTTGAACCATGGCCGCTGAAAATTATTGGCTTATTCATATGGGTCGTGGCGATGTTGCACCTACCTTCTTTTGTAAATATAGATGAGGAATAACCATGTCAAATCCAGCATATCTTTGGTTAACCGATACTAATGGCTCACCCGTCGTAGGAGGTTCCATGGTGTCCGGTCGGTTAGGCGCTATTGAATTAAAGGCGGTCGCTCATCACCTCACCATTCCTGTGAGTGGACATACAGGCCGACTAACAGGTACCCGCGTACATACACCGATTGCCGTTCAGAAAGAGTTTGATAAAACAACACCGGTTCTCATCAGGGCACTGTGTGAAAACCAAACGCTAAAATCGGCTACGATCAAAATGTATCAAATTGATGATGCAGGAATCGAGAGAGAATATTTCAACATTATCCTGGAGAATGTAAAAATCACGGGCATTACGCCCAATCTGTTCCCGGGTTCTGGAACAGGAACGCATACAGAAACAATCGAGCTAAGATATGAGGCAATCACCTGGAAACACTGTGACGGGAATATAGTTTACAGAGATGCATGGAATCATATGGCGATAGCCTGAACCGACTTTAAAATTTCTCGGGCCGGGGTAACGTTGAGCTTGTCGGTCCGACCAAGCGGAACGTCGCCGGGAAGCGCTGGCGATTATTTCTACCGCTTTAAAGGAGAGCATCATTATGGAACCCACACTCTCTCAAGTCATTGAGGTTGTTCGAAACTCCTCAGGTGAGCATCGTAAACCTATCGATAGCAATACGTTGATTGAGGCCGATTTGCATATTTGCGGTATCGATGGCGAAGACCTACTGGAAGACTGCGAAGAAGCGTTTGGCGTTCAGCTTGCCACGGAAGAAGATGGCTACAGGAAAACGTTCTCTCTCGCAGAGAATGAGTATCTGTTTACGGGTGAAGGCATAGACTTTTTTGGCATCTGTCGGTTTATCCGCAGGATACGTGGCATACCCGAACCTGTTATATGTGATTTAACCGTCGGCAAACTTCACGCTGCGCTGGTTAACGCGGTGAAAGAGCAGGTTAAGCACGATTGATTTTTACTTACAACGGGCATGGGATGACATGCCCGTTTTATTGCTTCAAGGGTTACATTAGATGGGAAGCAGGTTACTCAGACATCGCCTGCCCTGTTCCACGCTTAACAACCGGTATATCGCCGGTATCATTCAACGCGCCCGGAAACGTCTTCAACCACTGCGCCACTTTCTTTTTATTTATATTCACCACGCTCATACCTTCCAGGCATCCCCATAATTCTCTTGTATGTTGTGGCGTAATCACAATGCAGTCTTTCATGGCGCGGATTTTTACGGGCATGCCGTTGATGAAACCCGCGCGTTTTAACCAGTCGCCGCCCAGAAGAAGATATTTCATGTCGATACGTGCATAGAGTTCGCAGCAGGCGGCACTGTCCTGCGGCGTCTCCGCGCGGGGATGGACGGGCGCCGCGTTGAGCCGGTTGCCGTGAAGTCGGCGGGCGCTGTTTTTGCGCACCAGCTCGCGGTTTTCAATCATGCCGGTGAAAGCGTCTGATTCTGTTTTGCAAACAGTAAACTCTGGCTTAAAATTCGTCGCAGCCATTTTCAACTCCTCAGTAGTTGGTTGTGGTTAGCGGTATGGGGGTGTTGCAGCACCTTCATATCGCGAATTCTCTCTTTAAATATTCCTTGATACTTCCTTTGCCGTTCGGCGTAATTTCTGGTGCTCATTATACAGGACTGAATATAAATACAGCGGTTTTATGTGGGGTAAATTTGGAATTTGCGAGGGGGATTCAGGAAATAACGGTTGGTATTTTTAATTCGAGAAACAACAACGCTTCGGCCTGAAAATCACTTCAACTCCCCTCTTCCAGATATCAGTTCGTTTGCGAACCTGGCACTATTGCCGCATCGGTTGCCTCAACACCCTTCTCTCTGACCTCTCAAAAATTCATCAAACCTATAGATTAACGATTTACATCACCCTGATTTTGTTATGTGATCCTGTTACAGGCTTTAGTAACGCCCTGCCCAGCCAACCGTAACAGGACTTCATCGATGGAATTTTATCAGGCCGATCCGACGCTTGAGAACTACTGGCGTGGTGTGATCCTCTTTGGAAGGAACGTCGCATCTTACAAATTTGCGCTGGCGTCAGCGTTGTATGAAGTGGATAAGACGGGCAGCGATTTGATTACGCTCGACCAGCTTGCTGTGCCGTTTAGCCGCTATCTTTGCGAGCACCTGAAGCATGCGCCAAAACAGATCACCTCTCGCAGCAGCCAATTCCTGGAAACCTGTCTGAAATTCAACAGAGGTGAAATCACCCATGCCCAGCTCATTGAAGCGACGGTCCGCCTTGGCTTTAACAACGTGATTGATGCCTTTCACTACGTGAACCAGGGCGAGATCGATAAACGTTTTTTCCTTGATGAGCGCAAAACCCACAACGGGATCCGCCTGACGGATAACTTCTATTTACTGGGCGAACGCCTGCAGTATAAAAACCTCGCTTTTGAAACCAATGCCCGCTGGAACCTGGTAGAACAAGCCTGGTCAATGGGGATTTCACGTAACCTTGTGGGCGTGGAGTTCGACGAAGATAATCAGCTGTTGTTCACGAGGGTGAATGCGCGGCGCGTAGACATCACCAGTTGCCGCGACAGCCTGAATGGTTACCAGAAAGGACGATGCTTTTACTGCTTTAAACCCATCAGCCTGGTACCGGGCGACGCAGAACTGGCGGACGTTGATCACTTTATTCCCTGGGCTGCCCGTCATGAAGTGAGCAATATTAACGGCGTATGGAACTTAGTGCTGGCCTGTCGTTGCTGTAACCGTGGCGTTGAAGGCAAATCTGCACGCATTCCCGAGCTCAGGCTCCTGCAGCGGTTACACACCCGGAATGAGTATTTTATTCAGAGCAAACTGCCGTTACATGAGACGATTGTTCTACAGACAGGGCAACGTCCTGAAGCACGGAAAAGCTTTCTTCAGCGTAACTGGCAGGCCGCGCTGGACAAACTTCTCCATACCTGGAAACCCAATGCGGAAGGCGAGGCAACGTTTTAATGACAATTCACTACTATCAGAACCACGCGCAGGATTTCTTCGATGGCACGGTCAATGTCGATATGACCCCGCTTTACGAGGCCTTCACCCAACATCTGCCTAACGGTGGCCGTGTTCTGGATGCGGGCTGCGGTTCAGGACGAGACGCAAAAGCATTTCATGAGATGGGGTATCAGGTGGATGCTTTTGATGCCTCTTCCGCTATGGTGGAACTGGCAAGGCAACATACCGGGTTACCCGTGCAACTGATGACGTTTTCAGAGATCGACGGTAAAGCGCAGTACGATGGGATTTGGTGCTGTGCCTCTTTATTGCATGTCCCCTCTTCTGAACTGCCAGTGGTGATGCGGAAGCTTGCGGATGCGCTTAAACCTGATGGTGTTTGGTATGTTTCCTTTAAGTATGGGAACGGTGAACGCGTTCAGGGTGAAAGACGGTTTACGGACCTGGATGAAAGAGAATTGCGGAGATTACTGAATCATATGACAGAAATAGAGATTTTTCCGCTATGGACTACAAAAGATAATCGCCCAGGCAGAGAGGAAGTTTGGCTTAATGGTATTTTAAAAAGAAAATAACGCTAAAAAAATTCTGATAAGGAAAATAATAAAATTTGAAGGGCTGTAATTACACCGCCCTTCATAGAAAATTAATTATGATTTTGCACAAGAACAGAACATGCTAATCTTTGAGGAATCCAAACTGCCACCACTGGTACGTCGCAAATCATTTTTTGATTATCCTCTTTTAAGTCAATGTTATGAATCTGTACACTTACTCTTAGAGGATCTTTAATCATTATATCTCCGGGATAAATTTCACCACGACGTGAAGACTCAACGGGATAAGCACCTTGGAATAAATAGGAGTTTATTGTACGAATTCTTCTTTCATTAGGACTCATCCTATAAACTATACAACTCTCATTGATATCAGCTTCTATTGCTTTTGCTAAATGTAACAACATTGCAGTATTTGTTTGAGAATCGTTACTTCCAGTTACTCGCAGTTTAATGAGCAGGTTTTCATATAAATCTTTTAAAGGTATATTATCACAAACGAAATGTTTCTGATTCTCGGTGCGCTCATTATGCCCCTCATCTGAAACCCAAGATAAATGACTCAAAAACTCAGTTGTAGCCTCTCTATTATCAATGACTATGTTATTGGAGGGGAAGATTAATTTTGGCACAATCCATTTATCAGAAAATTTTGTATGCATGTAATCAAATTCGAGAACACTGTCCCTACAAGGTTTTAAATCCAAATCCAAAAGAAAAGCTCTTTTCCATGAGTTTAATGGTTTATTTTCTGCCTCTACAACCTTAAGTTGCCTCCTAATATCCTCTTCGTGAATGACATAATTTCTAAATGCTTCAAGAGTACTTTGTTCTAAATAAACCCTGCAGAAACCTAAATAATTTTTCTTGTATCCAAAAAATCTTGCCCTTTGCTGGATAGTATCCGCATTTCCGACTCCGACCCCCCTCGGCATGTAAGTTACAGTCAATCCTTCAACAGTAAATCCTCTATCGACTGCGATCCCCCCCACCAAAATCCATCCATAATTATGCTGCCAATCAATTGCTGGAGTTTTGGTTTTCCTGGCGTTGACTTCGACGATTTGAGTATTTTTAAATGCAATACTGAAAGAGTTTTTGACTTGTTCAAAGGGCGGTAAAGCTGTTGTTTCTTTCAGGTGGTTATAGGACTTTTTAAACTCGTTTAAAAGATCTATTTTATCTAAATCACTATCAGGTAATGCTAAACAGGCTTGCCATTCGTCAAATATACTCCGAACCCATCCATAAAATTCTTTATGCTGAGCTGTTAAATGCGATGGATGGACAAGCATAGAACGATTGCCAGTATTACCAGATTCTTCAATGCCAACAGCCACCCCCAACATAAATATACGCAGAGCATCAAGAAGCGATGATGGAGGGTAAATTAACGGATTATCTCTAGTTGGAACCTCATTTGGAGGAATAAGCTTTATATACGAAGAGTTTCTACCAAAAAAATCTCGACCTCCAATATAAGCATCACCTGGTTCTAATACTTTTACAAAATTTGGTGATAACGAATCTATAATATTAATCAATAACGGAGCTTGTGGAGTTGCAGTATATTGTAAATATGTATGATTCGGTAGAGAGTTTCTTAGCCTAATCAAACAACTATATGTTGCACTCTCTTCACCTTGTGATGCCTCTGTATTTAAACTTACTTGATCTGCCTCATCATCAATGATAAGGACTGAGGTACCATTTAGGTCTATCGCTTCCAGAATTTCAGCCAACCTGTTTATTCTTGAATGGTTTTTCAAAACCGTAATAAGAATAGTTTTTTTATAGATCGCATCGGTTGATGAATCCTTAGATATGGAAAGTGTATTCCGAATCATCTGGCCATCAGACTCTAAAGATGTCGGATTTTCTAGTTGTACCCATCTACGGCCTCTATTCACATCATTTAAGCCTAAGTCTTTTTTTAATCTGTTAGAAGACTGTGCAAGTAAAGGATTTGATGTACCAGCTATAACTATTACTATGTGAAATCCATTATCCCTTGCAAGTGCTGCAACGGTTTCAAACGACATTGTTTTTCCACTTTGCACATAACCAATAACCAGTCCAGTTTCACAGCCATTTTTTATTTGAGGTGGAACCCCATGTGAAAGGATTGAAATAGCATCTTCTAATAATTTTTTTTTTGCTTTATCTGGCATTCCGCTTTGTCCGAGAAAGCCTTCAGTTTCATCCCCCGGCCTCGGCAACCAATTTATTCCATGACTATCGAATGTAATTTTAGTTTCTACGCTCATTTATATTCACCTTTTAGAAAATACATTACGTAATATCTCATTTACATTTCTTCGAATAGTACCAGCTTTGCTTACACCACAATCTCTAGCTAATACTTCTGCTATAGCTAATGCTGCTCCTAAACGAAATACAGCTTCAGATACATCTCCATCTTTCTGTGCGAATTGGATCATCAAGGGGTGAGACATAGACATGCGAATATTTAAACGCCTAACTTCATCGCCTATCTTCCCTGTATCGCTTAATGCCAACCATTCACTATTGGAAAACTCATTAGATATTTCAATACATACTGACCAATTCTGATCTCGGAAAGAAATGTCAAATATCTTATTCATTATTTGAGATTTACATACGACAGTCTCAACTGGAGCATCAACTAAATCAGAATCAAGTATATTGGGTATTGCCGAAGGTAATCCAGCCCTCATTTCTTCAACTGAACTAGTTACTGCTTTTTCAATAATAGAAAGTAATCTACTATTATTACCTCTGGCTCTATAACCTTCAGCTTGACGTAACAGAGGCAAGTCATCGCTATCTAATTTGTCCCGTAGGATTTGGAGAAAAGCTTGCTCGAACTCACCCCATCTAAAACCATCTTTAGTATGGCTGACATCTATGCCATCAATGTGAAATTCACCGAATAAACGCTGAAATCTATAACTATTTGAATTACCAAAAATATATGCAGGACGATAAGTTTCATCAGCACTCCCCTGTATAACCCGACCTCGTCTAAAAAGTGAAAATCCCGCTTCACTAGTATTACCCACGGCCCTAATAGCGGCAAAACCATTAACTGAAAAGTTATTACCAAACGAGAAACTAATATCTTTTCGCCACTCAACAGATAATTCATCAGTACTTTTAAAATAAGGGGCGTTAAGTATTTTAGGCTCTTTAAAGGCTAATTCATCACCATTAACCTTTAATTTCAAAACTTTACTCCTAATAAAATCCCTGTATATACTGGCCAGATGATTTTTAATTTTAAAAATAGTACGTTTTACAGGAGCATGAAAAACATCATTCAAAATAATTTCAGTGAAATGCTGTTCATTAGAGCCTGAAGTTTCTTCTATAACTATTTCATAGACATTATCTGCAATCATGTTATCGATATCGAAATATATTGTTCTTATTATAGGTTCACCTATAACAGATGTGCGTACTTCCCATTTTGGTGAAAACCAGCAAGCAGCACTTTTCATACCCATACCAAACTCAGATAATCCTGTGTTATCAGGAGGTATCGATGCAGGCTTGAAAGCTCGTGGAAAATCTTCTATTGAAATCCCAAAAGCATTATCCTTAATTGATATTCTTGCGGGCAGAGAGGCATCAATTTCAATTTCAACTGTGAGCGTATCCTGTGCATTTTTTTGAGAGTTCGCTAAAAAATTTTGCAAAGCATTATCTACGAACTCTCCGATAGCAAACCAAGGCTTATAATTAAGATGTCGCAAAACTGCCAATATACTAATCCCTGGGCGAATATCAACTTTCGAAAGTGCCATAAATATCTCCTTAAAATGGCTTAATTATTGGCAACACAGCCACTTTCTATAATAGAATCTTGATTGATATTTTTTTCATCTACTAATGCATTTAATAATGCACTTGCAACCCACTCAACAACTTTTGTATTTACTGCATTTCCCAAAGCCTGGAATGCTTGAGTAGGGCTTTCGGGGAGTTTAAGTAACTCATCAAGACTTTGCAGCTTTGCACATTCCCTGGGGGTCATATAACGCTTTTGCCATGCAATAATAGGAACCTGGGTATCAGTCATCGCAATCAAACTCGGAGCTGTCGTTCTTCTTTTGACTCTCACTCCAGACGCCCTAAATTGAAGAACATAATTCCAAATATTTCTCTCTTCGCCATGCACATTCCACTCAAGCTTTTGAAGACTCGAAGGAAATCTCAAAATATCAGGTAACCATTGGTCAATCCAGGATTTATTATCATTATAAAACTTCCTATTTTGCCTGATATAGTTCTTTTTCCATTTAGGAAATTCAAATTCTTCTGTTCGAGCATGACTTGGTAATAATTTCCAGCGTTCATCAATATTTCTTCGCAGGCCAATTTTGCACCCATGGCTCGCCCTAAAGCCTTTTAAACCATCTTTTCCTAAGCGAACTTTCCTCGCATATGGAGTTTCATTTTCGAAAGGATAAGTTGCTCCCCACTCCATTGACCATAAAGGAAAAGAAGGAATCTCAACATCAGGCGGGCATAGCTCTAAGAACTTACTCCAGACATTTAAGCAATCAATAACTTGAGGGGATAATGATTTTGCATTAACCGGATTATCATCTAAAATGCTATCTATTGAAGTATCTAAATTCGAAGCTTCCGGCCATCTAAAATTATCAAGGGGCAACAATGAGCCAACGATATATATACGTTCACGAATCTGTGGTATGCCAAAATGATGTGGAGAAAGTTTTGCCGCATCAATATTATAGCCAAGACCGTCCTTACCAAGAAACTGTTGAATTTTTATCCATGTTTTTCCCTCATCATGCTTCAAAAGATTAGGAACATTCTCTAAAATAAAAAACTTTGGACGTTTATATTTCAATATTTCAACTACGTTGAAAAATAAACCACCTTGTTTTGTACATTCAAAGCCTAGCTGATCACCAGCTTTAGAAAAAGGCTGACACGGAAATCCAGCAGTTAATACATCATGATCAGGTATTTTCTCAAGAGGTACTTTTGTTATGTCACCTTGTGGTCTAATCCCAAAATTTTCTACATAGAGGTTCTGTAGTGGTTCTTTCCACTCCACAGCAAAACGACAAACACCACCTAATCGTTTCAATGCCAGATGGAAACCTCCCAGACCAGCAAATAAGTCTATGAAAGTAAAGTTTTTTTTATTTTCCATTTAAGTAATCTCAAAAAGCAAAATTCTGTCTACATACATTCAAGCATACTAACGGCTGTATATAAACACATACTTTAGTGATAGTTTTGTATACATTAGAATCTCATCAACAGAATTTTACAGTTCGATCCACAAGTATGATGTTTAATCTCATGAATTGTATAATATCAGTTCATTTTTCACCATACACATCATGCTCATCTAGCTATATCATTTCAAAATAACACTTGAATCAAAAAAGATAGACCCACCAATGTAATCCCATCAGTAATTTGATTTAATCAGGCTAAGCAATAGTCAAGAAGGCCCTGTAAAGGCAAGGTTTCAGACACAAAAAAAGCCGCCCTTAAGCGACTTTGATTTGCATCTTTTGGTGCCGAAGGCCGGACTCGAACCGGCACGTATTTCTACGGTTGATTTTGAATCAACTGCGTCTACCGATTTCGCCACTTCGGCACTGAAGGGGATGCGGAAACGTTGTGGATTATACCTGTCGCGCGCCGCCATGCAAGCGACGACGCGCTAAACCCGCGCTAAGTGCCCAAAAAACCAGCGCCCTTTGTCACTCCAGCTCAGACACCGCCAGCCGAATCACCCTTGCCGCCTTCTGCTCCGGCAGCGCCAGCACCTTGGCCCACATCTCCTGCACCATATCGCAGGAGAGCTTCTCTTTGCCCACCGCCTTCTCCGGCATCTGCAGCAGCTGGATGTCCTCGCCGTACTTATCGGCAAGTTGCTTCATAATCGGCCGCACATCCTCGACTGCCGCCTCGCGTTCGGCAGGGGTCACGGTGTGGCGGTTTTTGCCGTAGGCCGCGCGCATCATGTCAGCATCGGCCTGCATGCGCCGCGTCATCAGGTCTTTATCCAGCATGCGCATCGGGTTCACGCCGCCCTTCACCATCGGGTAGAGGAAGCGGAAGCAGGCGTCGTCGCTCACCTTCTGGATGGCGGCGGTCTGCTCCATGTTGATAGTCATGTAGTTCACCACGTTGGCGTCCGGGGCGTTCTGCAGGCGCGTCATCTGCAGATGCAGGATCTGCGGCTGGATGGTGTCGATAATCTGCTGCTCCGGCTCGCCCGCTTTTTGCAGGGCGGCCATCTGGTCGAGGATGCGCTGATGCAGAACAGGCTCCTGCTCCTTAATCACCTGCCAGGCGGGCATCGCGTTGAGGGTGGTATCAATCTGGTGTTCGGGGGCACGCTGCTTATCGAAGAATACCCAGAACGCCACGGCGGCCGCCGCGACGACGACAATCACAATACGGGTCCACGTTTTATTCATCTCACATCCTTATCCTTTCGCTATGCCGGTTTACACCGGCACGCCGCTGTGGAAGCGAAACTCGGTGTCCGGTGTCGAGATAAGTGTGGCTTCAATTTCGCCAAAAAGCTGTATGCGCGGTGAGATATCGTCGTCGCTCACCTGCCGGGCAAGCGTCAGGTAGTCCTGATAGTGGCGCGCTTCCGAGCGCAGCAGCGAGAGATAGAACTTCTGCAGGTCGTCGTCGAGGAACGGGGCCAGCGCGGCGAAGCGTTCGCAGGAGCGGGCTTCGATGTAGGCGCCGCAGATGAGCTTGTCGATCAGCGTCAGCGGTTCGTGGGTGCGCACTTCCTTCAGCATCCCTTTGGCGTAGCGGCTGGCGGTGATTTTGACGTACGGAATGTCGCGGGCCAGCATCGCCTCGCGCACCTGCCAGAAGTGGTGCAGCTCCTCTTTAATCAGCAGCACCATGCTGTCGATCAGCGCCTGGCCCCACGGGTCGTCGGTTTTGGGCATCACGCTTTTGCCAATCTGCCTGTGCAGGGCGATGAAGTCCGGCTCCGGGCCGTCGCGGAAGGTGAACTGTTCGTAGGGTTTGAGCCAGTCGAGCAGCGCGTCGGCACCGCTTTCGTCGGCGACGTATTTACGCACCAGCAGCAGCGCGGTCTGGGCGGCCTTGAGCTCGCACACCATGTGGTCGGTGAGCAGCAGCGGCAGGTTCGCCGGGTCGCGGGCTTTATCAATCCATGCTTGCGGGGTCGGGCACTGGAGGAAGTTGAGTACGGGGGCGAGTATCTGCGGGTAATCCATGGTTCTGCCTTGAAAAAAGCGGTGACGCGCGCCACCGCCTGAAACGCTTAGTGACGCACGCCGTCGTCGTCTTCGTCGACGTAATCTTCGTCGTCGCCTTCTTCGCCGTCTTCACCGTTCGGATCTTCGAAGTAGGTTCCCCAGCCGTCGTATTCCACTTCAAACTTCTCGGCCAGGTTCATCAGCTGTTCGACCTGCGCGTCGATCAGCTCCGCCTTCAGCGCGCCTTCGCTCAGGATGTCGCAGCAGATGACGGTGTCGCCCTCTTCCACTTCCAGCTCTTCCGGCTCGGTCACTTCGTAACCCAGCTTGAAGGCCTCTACCGCCAGTTTTTCCAGCGCGTCGAAATCATCCGCAGAGAAATGGTGCTCGATGGTGTACAGCGCGTCCGGATCGCTACCGTCTTCCAGCAGTTCTTCAATAATCAGACGCGTCTCTTCGCGTTGCTCTTCCAGGTGTTCCGGGTTTGCCATGGCTCAATCCTCTTTAAAGTGCGGCAGATACTTCTATTTTCACACACGGACGGGTTTGCCTCCACCTTTGTTGGAAAGATTTGTGAAACGGGGTTGCAAATGAATAATTACACATATAAAGTGAATTTTAATTCAATAAGTGGCGTTCGCCATGTGAGGATAAAATGTCTGATCTGTACAAGAAACACTTTCTGAAATTGCTCGACTTTACCCCTGCACAGTTCACTTCTCTGCTGACCCTTGCCGCACAGCTCAAAGCCGATAAAAAAAATGGCAAGGAAGTACAGAAGCTTACCGGTAAAAACATCGCGCTCATCTTCGAAAAAGACTCGACCCGTACCCGTTGCTCTTTCGAAGTTGCCGCATTTGACCAGGGCGCTCGCGTTACGTATTTAGGGCCGAGCGGCAGCCAGATTGGGCATAAAGAGTCAATTAAGGACACCGCGCGCGTGCTCGGGCGGATGTACGACGGCATTCAGTATCGCGGCCACGGCCAGGAAGTGGTCGAAACGCTGGCGCAGTATGCGGGCGTGCCGGTGTGGAACGGGCTGACCAACGAGTTCCACCCGACGCAGCTGCTGGCGGACCTGCTGACCATGCAGGAGCACCTGCCGGGCAAGGCGTTTAACGAGATGACGCTGGTTTACGCGGGCGACGCGCGCAACAACATGGGCAACTCAATGCTGGAAGCGGCGGCGCTGACCGGGCTGGATCTGCGCCTGGTGGCCCCGAAGGCCTGCTGGCCGGAAGAGAGCCTGGTGGCGGAGTGCAGCGCGCTGGCGGAGAAAAGCGGCGGGAAAATTACCCTGACGGAAGACGTGGCGGCGGGCGTGAAGGGCGCGGACTTTATCTATACCGACGTGTGGGTGTCAATGGGCGAAGCCAAAGAGAAGTGGGCGGAGCGTATCGCGCTGCTGCGCGGGTATCAGGTAAACGCGCAGATGATGGCGCTGACCGGAAATCCGGACGTGAAGTTCCTGCACTGCCTGCCGGCGTTCCATGACGACCAGACCACGCTCGGCAAGCAGATGGCGAAGGAGTTCGACCTGCACGGCGGGATGGAAGTGACGGACGAGGTGTTTGAGTCGGCGGCGAGCATCGTGTTCGACCAGGCGGAAAACCGGATGCATACGATTAAGGCGGTGATGGTGGCAACGCTTGGGGAATGATTGACTCCTCTGCGGTCTGGTGCCCTCACCCCGGCCCTCTCCCACAGGGAGAGGGAGCAAACACTAAAAAACGACAACAGGGTTGTCGTCAGGAAGAAGAATTCATTTTACTGACGCTTTCTCAGATAGACATTAACCATAATAAGAATTTATGTTTTTATTAACCATTATTTATTGAGTAGATAATGGTTAATATCAGGTCATTATCATTTACAAAACACCGTATATTATCGGCGTAATATTTCCTTATTGCTGCATTTCGTTAATAAGGATTATTTATGTCATGGAATAAGCATGAAGCTGTGTCATACGCCCGTAGCCACGCACTAACCCATACTGGACACTATTGCGCTCGCGCAATCGCCGCCGCCATTCGAGCCGGAGGGCTTAAAATCGAAGGGGCAAATGCTAAGGACTTCTGGCGTTCTCTTGAAAAAGCAGGGTTCTCAAAAGCCTATGGCACCCCCATAGAGGGGGATATCGCGGTGATTGATGCCTTGCCCGGCCCGAATTAGTACGGTCATGTCTGTATTTACGATGGCGCTGGAACCTGGTATTCAGATTTTAAACAGAGAACAATGTACCCGGGGCCAACGTATCGCCAACTCCAGCCAGTCGTCACCTTATACAGGCATTATTAATATGAATAAGCTCATCTTAATTTTATTATTCAGCACAGCAGCATTGGGGGCCGAAGATTTTCAGATACCGATGCAGCGCGCCCTTGAATTCAATCGCTGGTACGTCAAACAAGTGAACAATGATCGTTATCCCATCCAACAGGGAAATGAAATCGATAAGTTCGTTACGGCCAGCACCATGAAAAAATTACGTCATGCAGTCGATCCCCGTTATGCCGACGCTGAATTTTACGAGGCTGATTTTTTTATGAAATCGCAGTATATCGGCGAGGACTGGGCTGAGAATGTGGCTATTGATTCGTATGATTCAGACCCGGTCTGTGTAAACGTGAATATCACGTTTGGCAAAAAGACCCAGCACACAGTCATTGATTGCATGGTTAAAGAAGATGGGGTCTGGAAAATCCAGTCTGTCGCCGCTCGGGATAATAATTGATGTCCCCCGCTAACAATAATGTAGCCGCCTTTGTTGCCGGGTGGCGCTGCGGCCTGATGCCCTCACCCCGGCCCTCTCCCACAGGGAGAGGGAGAACACCGGCTCCATTTCATTGATTTTTCACCCCGAAAAAGGTACGTTTTCGCCTTATTTCCAGCGTGGACATACCAGCATTATGCCGATTATTCAGTCTGTTGAACGTGCGTTGCAGATCCTCGACCTGTTCAACGAGCAGGCCACCGAGCTTAAGATCACCGACATCAGCAAACTGATGGGGCTGAGCAAGAGTACCCTCCACTCGCTGCTGAAAACCCTGCAGCTTCACGGCTATATCGATCAGAACCCGGAGAACGGCAAATATCGCCTCGGCATGAAGCTGGTCGAACGCGGCCATTTTGTCGTGGGCTCCATCGATATTCGTCAGAAGGCGAAAGGCTGGCTGACGGAGCTGTCCCAGCGGACCGGGCAGACCACCCATCTGGGGATCCTGGACGGGCGTGAAGGGGTTTATATCGAGAAGATTGAAGGCAAGCTGGCGGCCATCGCCTATTCGCGCATCGGCCGCCGACTGCCGGTTCACGCCACCGCCATCGGCAAGGTGTTGATTGCCTGGCTGGGCGAGGCCGAGCTGAACGCCCTGCTGGAGGGCTATCAGTACACTACCTTTACGCCTTCCACCCTCGCCTCTCGTGAAGCCTTAATAAGCGCCCTGGCGCAGACCCGCGAGCAGGGTTACGCCCTGGATAGCGAAGAGAACGAGCAGGGCGTGCGCTGCGTGGCGGTGCCGGTGTGGAACCACGAATCCCGCGTCATCGCCGCCCTGAGCCTGTCGACGCTCACCTCCCGCGTGGACGACGCCGAGCTGGCCCGCTTCCGCGAGCAGCTTCAGCAGGCCGGGCTCCAGCTTTCACGCGCGCTGGGCTACCCGGCCTGAGCCGTCAGGCCGGCTCGTAGGTGAAGTAGTCGAAGTCCGCGTGGCAGCCGTCGCCGCTGATGTCCTCGCAGTGCAGCCCCACAAACGCGCCGGTGAAGAAGCCGCGCCCGCCGATGTAGTCGTCCGACAGCTTCCACGCCTCATACGTTACCGGCACGGTGTGCCACGTCTCGCCGTCGAACGAGTAGCTGTAGCGGTAGACCAGCGTATCCACGTCCACGCGCAGCCAGACGCTCTCCGCATGTTCCGGCACCGGAATGGGCTGCTCGTGCAGCGGCCACGACGGCACGTTGTGGTCGAGCTGGATCACCTTGATCGTTCTCCCCAGCCCCTCCTCGTAGTCCACAAAGCAGTAGCTCCAGTTTTTGCTGTTGTAGTAGCAGGTCAGCCCCGCGCTCTGCTGGAAGTGGACCGGCGAGAACTGCATCCGCGTCTCGGCCCGGAAAGTGAAGTGCTGCCAGCGGCGCGCCACGGTCGACTGGGTGAAGGTCGAGTTGAGCGAGTCGTTGCCGTAGAGCCGTAAGTAGCCGGGCCGCGCGGTGAGCGAGCCGAGGGTATCGTCGAACGGAATGCGCAGGGTCTGCAGCTCTGGGTCAAGCGAACTGGCGTCGAAATCGTCCCGCCAGCTGCTCTGAACGGCTGCAGGCTGCTCCGCAACCTGCGGGCCTTTCACGGTCAGCTGCGCGTGCTTGCCGCCTTCCACGTACGGCCAGCCGTCGCGCCATTCAATGCGGGCGATGCCGGTCTCGCGCCCCAGCGGGCAGTAGCCGCGCCCGCCGGAGGCCAGCAGCGGCACGCCGGGCAGACGCAGCGGGCGGCTGGTGAGGTAGGCCATGTACCACTCCCCCGTGTGGGTCTGCAGCAGCGAGCCGTGGCCGCTCTTCTGCAGCGGGTTCTCCGGCAGGTGCCAGCTGGTCATCATCGTCACGTCCGGATGCAACTCGTACGGCCCGTCGATGTTTTTGGAACGCAGCACCACGACGGCGTGCTCGTAGCTGGTGCCGCCTTCGGCCACCATCAGGTAGTACCATCCCGCGTGGCGATAGAGGTGCGCGCCCTCGGTGTAGCAGAGCGGCGTGCCGGTAAACAGGGTTTTACGCTCGGGCGAGAGCGTCCCGGTCTGCGGATCAAACTCCTGCATCACGATGGTGTTGTGCGGGTTGCTGTGGTGGCGCGGCCCCCACGGGCGGTAGATATAGTATTTGCGGCCATCGTCGTCGTGGAACAGGGACGGATCGAACCCGCCGTTGCCCATCGGGATCGGCTCGCTCCACGGCCCCTCAATGGACGGCGCGGTGACGAGGAAGTTGCGGCCGTTTTTCCACGGCGAGTCGACAATCTTCACGTCGGTATAGAGCAGCCAGAACCTGCCGTCGGCGTAGCTCAGGCACGGCGCCCAGATGCCGCCGGAGTCCGGGTTGCCCTTCATGTCCAGCATCGACACGCGGTCCAGCGGGGTACTGACCAGTGACCAGTTTTTCAGGTCGCGGGAGTGGTAGATGCGCACGCCGGGGAACCACTCGAAGGTCGAAGTGGCGATGTAGTAGTCCTCGCCCTGACGGCACAGGGACGGGTCCGGGTTGAAGCCGGTCAAAATGGGGTTAGTGATTTGCATAGTGCCTCCGGTTAATGGGATGCGGCTGTCGCGGCGTCGGGAACGGCCTCGCCCTGCGCCGCGCGGTGCTTGATCAGCTGCTGGCTGATGGCCTCCACGCGGGCGTCGGTGAGCTTGTAAAACGACAGCATGATGAACATGCCCGCGTAAAGCACCACCGGCACCACGCAGAACAGGATTTTGATGGTGGTCAGCACTTCCACCGGCTGCACGCTGCTGCTGGCGGAGTAGTTCACGTACGCCAGGATCCAGCCCACCACCGCCCCGCCAATCGCCAGGCCAATCTTCAGGCTGAACAGGTAGGTGGAGAACACCAGCCCGTCGAGGCGGCGCCCGCTGCGACTCTCCTCGTAATCCACCACGTCAGAGGCCATCAGCCACTGCAGCGGCGTGGTGGTGTTAAAGACGAACAGGAACAGGATGTTGAGGGCGAAAATCAGGGCGATATGTTCCGCCGGGGTGACGAAAATCAGCAGGCTGATCAGCGAGTAGGCGACGATGATCCACTTGAAGGCGGTGACGCGGTCGAAGCGCCCCAGCAGACGGGAGGAGCAGAGCGAGCCAAACATGGTGGCGAGGCTGCCGTAGAGTAAGAACTGGGTCGCCATCTCCGGGTGATCCATCACGTATTTGACGAAGTAGAGCGTCGCCCCGCCGCGCACCACGTTGGAACAGGTCGCCATCATCTTGAACGCGCACATGATCCGCCACTGGCCGTTGCCGAGCAGCAGCTTGAGATCTTTCGCCACCGACGAGCCCGGCTGCACCTCAAAGGTGTAGCGCTCTTTGGTGGTGAAGAAGCAGACGTAGAGCAGCACCACGCCGGTCAGGCCCAGCACGCACATGGCGCCGAAATAGCCCACCTGCTCGTTCCCTTTGCCGATGATGCTGACCAGCGGCAACGCGATGCCGCTGATGGCGAGCGACCCAGCGGCGGCAAGGAAGAAACGCCAGGACTGAAGGGCATGACGCTCTTTCGGGTCGGCGGTGATGACGCCGGGCATGGCGCAGTAGGGCACGTTAACGAAGGTGTAGACCAGGGTCAGGAGAATGTAGGTCACGCAGGCGTAGATGATTTTGCCCTGCGCGGAGAAGTCCGGCGTGTAGAAGGTCAGCACGCAGACGATGCCAAACGGGATGGCGCCCCACAGCAGGAACGGACGGAACTGGCCGTGCCGCGTGCGGGTGCGGTCTACCAGCAGCCCCATCAGCGGGTCGGTCACGGCGTCGAGCACGCGGGAGATTAAAAACAGCGTCCCCATAATGCCCGCCGACAGGCCGAAGACGTCGGTGTAGAAATAGGCCAGCAGGAACATCGTGGCCTGCCAGACGAAGCCGCAGGCGGTGTCACCCAGCCCGTAGCCAATTTTGTCTTTCATGGTTAATTGCGTCATCAGAATTACACCCTTATGTAGTGTGCTGAATTACAACATCGTGTTAATGGAGTGTAATGAGCTGTTCAATTAACCAGCAATGGTCATATCTTATTTCTGAATTACGTTATTTTGCTTTTGTGACGCCAACGATATATCACAACTTATTGTTTAAATTGATAAAAAAAGACAAGCAAAAGCCGTCCACGGAATATATTCCGTAGACGACAACCGCGTGAAAAATAATTAAAGTCCGAGTGCTTTTTTACCGGCGTTAATTACCTCGATAATTTTATCGGTGTCATAAATACAGCCTTTCCAGGTGCCGCCGCTGACCGACTGTAATGCTGCCCACAGGCGAGTGTCGTCCGGCAAAAAGTCGTGGGCGTGCAGGTCCGGGTGCGTCTGCCGCATTGCCAGCTCGCGCGCGCCCTCCTCCGGCGTCAGCGGGTTGTCCACTGTGCCGATAAAGTTCACGCTACCTGTTAATGTCAGCCGATCGACGGCTATCTCGATGATGTCGTTATCCCGCAGCTTGCCAATCGGCCCGCCCGCCAGCGCCTCCGGCGACACGTGGCCGAAGCAGGCGCCTGTCGACACGCCCGAGAAGCGCGCATCGGTGATTAACGATACCGTCTTGCCCCACGAGATATGCTTCAGCGCGGAGGTAAGCTGGTAGGTCTCTTCCATGCCGGTGCCGGACGGACCGCCGCCGATCACCACCATGATATCGCCCTGATTAATCTCTTCCCGCTTGATGGCCTTGATTGCCTGCGCTTCCGAGACAAACACCCGCGCCCGGCCGGTGTGGCGGTACACGCCATCTTCGCCCACCACCGACGGGTCGATCGCCGTGGCCTTGATCACCGAGCCTTCCGGCGCGATGTTGCCCGTCGGGAAGCAGACCGTCGAGGTCAGCCCTTTCGCTTTTGCCTTCTCCGGCGGCAGGATCACGTCATCCGGATCCACGCCATCCTGCGCGCGCAGGCACTGGCGGAAGCGCGCCCGGCGTTCGGAAGCCTGCCACCAGTCGAGGTTCTCGCCCACCGTCTGGCCGGTGACGGTCATGGCGTCCAGGTGCAGCAGACCGAGATCGCGCAGGTGGAGCATCACCTCCGGCACGCCGCCCGCGAGGAAGGCGCGCACGGTCGGGTGATAGTCCGGGCCGTTGGGCAGCACGCTGACCAGGCGCGGCACCTTACGGTTGACGCGCGTCCAGTGTTCTACGTCCGGGATCGTGCAGCCCGCCGCGTGGGCGATGGCCGGAATGTGCAGCAGTAAATTCGTCGAGCCGCCGAACGCCGCGTGGATCACCATGGCGTTTTCGATGGCTTTGTCAGTCAGGATATCGCGCGTGGTGATGCCGCGATTATCCAGCTCGCTGACCGCCCGCGCCGACTGGCGGGCAATCTCCAGCCACACCGCCTGCCCGGACGGGGCCAGCGCGGAGTGCGGCAGCGCCAGACCCAGCGCCTCCGCGACCACCTGAGAGGTGCCCGCCGTGCCGAGGAACTGACACCCGCCGCCCGGCGAGGCGCAGGCGCGGCAGCCCAGCTCGGCGGCCTCCTGCAGGGAGAGTTCGTGGTTGGCAAAGCGCGCGCCGATAGTCTGCACCTTACCTGCGTCTTCCCCCACGGTTGGCGGCAGCGTCGCCCCGCCCGGCACCAGAACGGTCGGCAGGTCGTGCATCGAGGCCAGGGCAATCATGGTGGCGGGCAGCCCTTTATCACAGGTCGCGACGCCAATCACCGCCCGGCGCGTCGGCAGGGAACGGATCAGGCGGCGAAACACGATCGCCGCGTCGTTGCGGTACGGCAGCGAGTCGAACATGCCGTGCGTGCCCTGAGAGCGCCCGTCGCACGGATCGCTGACGAAGGCCGCAAACGGGATCCCGCCGTTGCGGGTGATCTCCTTCGCCGCCGCCTGCATCTGCATGCCGATCTCCCAGTGGCCAGTGTGGTAACCCAGCGCGACCGGGCGTCCGTCCCCGGCGCGGATGCCGCCCTGGGTGCCGATAATCAGCACCTCTTTGCCGGTCAGCCTGTTGGCGTCCCAGCCCATCCCGGCATTCTGCGTCATGCCGAACAGGTTCCCGCTGGGGGATTCCATCAGCATCTGCGGGGTCAGCGGCAGCGCGCCCTGCGGCCCCGCCGCGTGGGTGATCACCGCATAAAACGCATCGTCCTGTGGGGTGAAAATCTTCTCGATGGTCATGGTTATCGTCCGGCTCAGCAGAGCTTGAGCTGTTGCAGCAGGGTTTTCAGCTGCGCCTTGCGCGGCGCGTCCAGTGGTGACGCGGGCGGCAGCACGTGCGTCGAAATCGGGCGGCCGCAGAGCACAATCGCCTCTTTAATAACGTTCACAAACGGCGTATCCAGCTGATACATCTGCGGTATTTGCAGCAGGGTCTGATGATACTCAGCCGCTTTCGCCACGTCTTTATCCCGCCAGGCTTTCAGAAGATTCACCGACACCTGCGGAGCAAAGTTGCCGCTCGCCGAAATCGCCCCGTCGCCGCCGAGCAGCAGGGTATTAAACAGATGATCGTCGTAGCCGCAGAGCACGGTGAAGTGCGGGTGAGCGGCTTTGACGGTATGGATCATGCTGCGCAGGTGGGCGACGGAGTCGATAGTGTCTTTGATGCCGACGATGTTGCTGCGAGAGTCGGCGAGGGTTTTCACCAGCGCCGGGGTCAGATCCTGCCCGGTCAGCGCCGGGAAGTTATAGAGCATCACCGGCAGCGTGACGCTGTCGGCCACCTGCTCGAAATAGCGGATCAGGTTCGCTTCCGACACTTTCCAGTAGTAGGGGTTAATCACCACGATGCCGTCCGCCCCCGCCTGCTGCGCGTGCTGGCTCAGCGCAATGGTTTCCCGGGCGTTGGTGCCGCCGGTGCCGATCAGCACCGGCACGCGACGATCGACATGATCGATCGCAAACTGGGCAATGGTTTTACGCTCTTCGGCGCCGAGCTGGGAGAACTCGCCGCCGCTGCCCAGGAAGAACAGGCCGTCAACGCCTGCTTTGATCAGATCGTCGATCAGCGCGGCGGTGCCCTGCTTATCGAGCTGGCCGTCGGCGGTAAAGATGGTGGAGACAGGGGGAATGATTCCCGTAAACAACGCGGACTGCGGCATGAGATCTCCTTGTTGAATCATTTTGTTCTACATTATAGAACAGTGTTCGTTAAATTAACGATCATACTATGACGCAGGAAAAGCGCAGGTAAATGAGAGATGAAGAAGGAGTGCGGGAAATTTAAGCTGGATCACATATTGCCCCTCACCCCGGCCCTCTCCCCAAAGGGGCGAGGGGGAAAAGATGGCTCGGTGCAGTCCCCTCTCCCCTTTGGGGAGAGGGTTAGGGTGAGGGGTAAGGGTTACTCTACCAGCATCTTCACCACAACTTTCCTGACCTTAGCAGGTGCCCCCACCGCGCACAGCGGCTTATGCACCTCGCCCGGCCAGAACACCACGAAATCCCCTTCGCTCAGCACCACGGTTTTCTCCTGCCCGCCTTCCGGCAGGAACGCAATGTCTTTCTCCGCCAGCCAGTCGGTGTCGGGCGGCAGGGTGCTGAAGGTCATCCCCTCCTGACCCTTCATCACGATCTGAATATCCAGATAGCGCGCGTGGTACTCGGCGCGGCGCTCGGCGAACGGCTGGGTTGTATCTTCAGAGACCAGATAAAACAGGCTGTTGCCGTTGATGTCGTGTTTCCCGAGCGGCGTGGCGTCGGTGACGTGGGCTTTGACGTGCTCAATGGCCTGACGCAGATCGTCAGGCAGCCAGGACTGCAGATGGTGAATGTTGCCGATAATCATGTTTCAACCCTCAATATAAAACAATGTTTCATTTTTATCTTTTATACGAGAATCCCGGCTGCCATACCAGCCCTTTTTGGACGAGGTTTGCGCGAGCGCATGTTTATCGGGAAAGGTGTTAATTCACTGTTAATCCTGCCCGGGCATTTATGCAGGGGTTATGCATAACCTCGATCGGCGCTTATCCCACGGCTGCTCTAACCTCTTGATCATGCACTCTAATTAACAAAACCTGTTGCCGCCTCACACTTTACTGTTTTGATAATTTGCTCTAAAAAACCATAATTATTTATTGATTTTTCTTAAGTCAAAAATAGTTAATTACGTTAATTGCATAGCCATTCTCACCCATGGCTCTTATCGTTTAAAATCAGTCACATAACAATATATGTCAAAAGATTAAAATCTACAAAATAATAACAAACCCAAATAATGCCACCGGATCCTGCTTAGCTATTCATCCCTCACTAATATGAAATTAATCATTATCTGATGCGAATCATGCAAATGAAAACAAACCGCCTAATATCCATTTTCGCGTGAGCAATATCACAATACGGATTATTTAACTGCCTAGTATGAATTACGAAATCAATTGAGCTTAGCCGCCATGTAATTAAATACGTTACATGGCGCATGCCCTTTTTATTCTGAAAAACAGTTAAAGGAATAATTATGGAAAAGCATTACGTCGGTTCTGAAATTGGTCAATTGCGTAGCGTTATGCTGCACCGCCCTAATTTAAGTCTGAAGCGTCTCACGCCATCAAACTGTCAGGAGCTCCTTTTCGATGACGTGCTCTCGGTTGAGCGGGCGGGTGAGGAGCATGACATCTTCGCAAACACGCTGCGCGAGCAGGGTGTGGAAGTCCTGCTGTTGACCGACCTTCTGACACAAACCCTTGATATTGCTGAGGCGAAAGCCTGGCTGCTGGAGACGCAAATCTCTGACTATCGCCTCGGCCCTACCTTTGCCAGCGACGTTCGCGGCTGGCTGGCGGATATGCCGCACCGTGAACTGGCACGCAGACTGAGCGGCGGATTAACCTACGGTGAAATTCCGGCGGCCATTAAAAATATGGTGGTGGATACCCACACGGCGAATGATTTTATTATGAAGCCGCTGCCAAACCATTTATTTACCCGCGATACCTCCTGCTGGATCTATAACGGCGTCTCTATTAACCCAATGGCCAAACCGGCCCGTCAGCGTGAAACCAATAACCTGAGGGCAATATATCGCTGGCACCCGGCGTTCGCCGACGGCGATTTTATTAAGTATTTCGGCGACGAGAATATTAATTACGACCATGCCACCCTGGAAGGCGGCGACGTATTAGTGATTGGCCGCGGCGCGGTATTGATCGGCATGTCCGAACGCACGACGCCGCAGGGCGTGGAGTTCCTCGCCAACAGCCTGTTCAAACACCGCCAGGCCGAGCGCGTGATCGCCGTTGAGCTGCCAAAACACCGCTCCTGCATGCACCTCGACACCGTCATGACCCACATCGACGTGGATACCTTCTCCGTCTACCCGGAAGTGGTGCGCAAAGACGCCCAGTGCTGGACGCTCACCCCGGACGGACGCGGCGGCCTGCTGCGCACCCAGGAAACCGACCTGCTGCACGCCATTGAGAAAGCGCTCGGCATTAACCAGGTACGTCTGATCACCACCGGCGGCGACGCCTTTGAGGCCGAACGCGAGCAGTGGAACGACGCCAATAACGTCCTGACCATCCGCCCCGGCGTGGTGATCGGCTACGAGCGCAACGTCTGGACCAACGAGAAGTACGACAAAGCGGGTATCACCGTGCTGCCCATCCCGGGCGACGAACTCGGACGCGGCCGCGGCGGCGCGCGCTGCATGAGCTGCCCGCTGGAACGCGACGGAATTTAAAGGAGCCATCATGGAACGAAAACCCACTCTGGTTGTGGCCCTGGGCGGCAACGCGCTGCTCAAGCGCGGCGAGCCGCTGGAAGCGGAGATCCAGCGCCAGAACATCGAGCAGGCCGCCCGCACCATCGCCGGCTTAACGGAGCAGTGGCGCGTGGTGCTGGTACACGGCAACGGGCCGCAGGTCGGGCTGCTGGCGCTGCAGAACAGCGCCTACGACAAAGTCACGCCCTACCCGCTGGACGTTCTCGGCGCCGAAAGCCAGGGAATGATCGGCTACATGCTCCAGCAGGCGCTGAAAAACAGCCTGCCGCAGCGGGAGGTGAGCGTTCTGCTCACCCAGGTGGAAGTGGACGCCGCCGACCCGGCCTTCAGCAACCCGACCAAGTACATCGGCCCGGTCTACAGCGAAGCCCAGGCAAAAACGCTGGCGGCGGAGAAAGGCTGGGTGTTTAAGGCCGACGGCTGCTACGTCCGCCGCGTGGTGCCGTCGCCGCAGCCGAAGCGCATCGTCGAGAGCGACGCCATCACGGCGCTGATCCAGCGCGACCACCTGGTGATCTGCAACGGAGGCGGCGGCGTGCCGGTGGTGGAACACGCCAACGGCTATCGCGGGATCGAGGCGGTAATCGACAAAGACCTCTCCGCCGCCCTGCTGGCGAGGCAGATCGAGGCCGACGCCCTGCTGATCCTCACCGACGCCGACGCGGTGTACCTCGACTGGGGCAAGCCGACCCAGCGCCCGCTGGCACAGGTGACGCCGGAGCTGCTCAAAGGCATGCAGTTCGACGCCGGATCGATGGAGCCGAAAGTGGCCGCCTGCCGCGAGTTTGTTGAAGCCTGCAACGGCATTGCCGGGATCGGCGCGCTGGCCGACGGCGCGGAGATCCTCGCGGGCGAGAAAGGCACGTTGATTCGTAACTGAACACTCATTTTAAAAAGGATTTAGCCATGACCATCAACCTGAAAAACCGCAACTTCCTGAAACTGCTGGACTACACCCCGGCGGAGATCCAGTACCTGATCGACCTCGCCATTGAGCTGAAGGCCGCCAAAAAAGCCGGGCGCGAGAAGCAAACCCTGGTCGGGAAAAACATCGCCCTGATCTTTGAAAAAACCTCCACCCGCACCCGCTGCGCCTTTGAAGTGGGCGCATTCGATCAGGGCGCGCAGGTCACCTATCTCGGCCCAAGCGGATCGCAGATCGGCCATAAAGAGTCGATGAAAGACACCGCCCGCGTGCTGGGCCGCATGTACGACGGCATCGAATACCGCGGCTATGGTCAGGCCATCGTCGAAGAGCTGGGCGAGTACGCGGGCGTACCGGTGTGGAACGGCCTGACCGACGAGTTCCACCCAACGCAAATCCTCGCCGACCTGATGACCATGCTGGAGCACGCGCCGGGCAAAACCCTGCCGGAGCTGAGCTTTGCCTATCTCGGCGACGCGCGCAACAACATGGGCAACTCCCTGATGGTGGGCGCGGCCAAGATGGGGATAGATATCCGCCTCGTCGCGCCGAAATCCTTCTGGCCGGAAGCGGGGCTGGTTGAGCAGTGCCGCGCCATCGCGAAAGAGACGGGCGCGCGCATCACCCTCACCGACGACGTGGAAGAAGGCGTGCGGGGGACCGATTTCCTCTACACCGACGTGTGGGTCTCCATGGGCGAGCCGAAGGAAGCCTGGGCCGAGCGCGTCAGCCTGATGAAGCCGTATCAGATTAACGCCCAGGTGATGAAGGCCACCGGCAACCCGAACGTCAAGTTCATGCACTGCCTGCCGGCGTTCCACAACGAGCACACCAAAGTGGGCCGCGAGATCGAGATGGCGTACGGGCTGAAGGGACTGGAGGTGACGGAAGAGGTCTTCGAATCGCCGAACTCCATCGTCTTCGACGAGGCAGAGAACCGCATGCACACCATTAAAGCGGTCATGGTGGCGACACTCGGCGACTAATCACCGCCCGGCGCGCCGCGGGGTGCGCCGGGTTTAAGGAGAACATCATGGGCAAGTTTAAGTTTCCCTCCGCTTACACCATTCTCTTTTTTCTGATTGCCGTTGTGGCGGCTCTGAGCTGGGTCGTTCCCGCCGGTCAGTACCAGATGGCGATGAACGACACCCTCGGTAAAGAAGTCCCGATTGCCGGAACGTACGCGCACGTGGCGGCGCATCCGCAGGGGCTGGTTTCCGTCCTGATGGCGCCCATCGCCGGGCTGTACGATCCGGTTTCCGGCCAGGCCGGGGCGATCGACGTGGCGCTGTTTATTCTGATCATCGGGGGATTTCTCGGGATCGTCACCAAAACCGGGGCGATTGACGCCGGGATCGAGCGCGTCACCACCCGGCTGCGCGGACGCGAGGAGTGGATGATCCCGATCCTGATGGCGCTGTTTGCCGCGGGCGGCACCATTTACGGTATGGCCGAAGAGTCGCTGCCGTTCTACACCCTGCTGGTGCCGGTGATGCTGGCCGCCCGGTTCGATCCGGTTGTCGCCGCCTCCACCGTGCTGCTCGGCGCGGGGATCGGCACGCTGGGTTCCACCATTAACCCGTTTGCCACGGTCATCGCCGCCAACGCCGCCGGGATCCCCTTTACCAACGGCATCGCCCTGCGCGTGGCGCTGCTGGTCATCGGCTGGATCATCTGCGTGGCGTGGGTCATGCGCTACGCCCGCAAGGTGCGCAAGGATCCCTCGCAGTCTATCGTTGCAGACAAGCAGGAAGAGAACCTCGCCCATTTCCTCGGCAACAAGGGCGAACAGTCGCTGGAGTTCACCCCGGTGCGCAAAATCATCCTGGTGATTTTTGCCCTCGCCTTCGCGGTGATGATTTACGGCGTGGCGGTGCTGGGCTGGTGGATGGCGGAGATCTCCGCAGTATTTCTCGCCAGCGCGATTCTTGTCGGCCTGATTGCCCGCATGAGCGAAGAGGAGCTGACGTCGACGTTTATCAACGGCGCGCGAGATTTGCTGGGCGTCGCGCTGATTATCGGCATCGCGCGCGGTATCGTAGTCATCATGGATAAGGGCATGATTACCCACACCATTTTGCACAGCGCGGAAGGGCTGGTCAGCGGGTTGTCCACGGTGGCGTTCATCAACGTGATGTACTGGCTGGAGGTCGTGCTGTCGTTTCTTGTGCCTTCTTCATCCGGCCTGGCCGTTCTGACGATGCCGATCATGGCACCGCTTGCCGATTTCGCTAACGTCAACCGCGACCTGGTGGTCACGGCTTACCAGTCGGCCTCCGGCATCGTAAACCTCGTCACGCCAACCTCAGCGGTGGTCATGGGCGGGCTGGCGATCGCCCGGGTGCCCTACGTGCGCTATCTGAAATGGGTGGCGCCGCTGCTGGCGATCCTGACGGTGGTGATTATGGTGGCGTTAAGTCTGGGGGCGTTGTTGTAATTTGCCGGATGGCGCTGCGCTTATCCGGCCTACGGATCGGTGCGGTGTCACCGGTTATTTCGGGAACTGATATGGGAAACATGATGGATTACGAAGAGTACTCTCCCAAAGAACAACTGCAGCTCACGGTGTGCCAGCGTTTGATCGCCGAAAAGAGTTATCTTTCGCAGGAAGAGATTCGCCGCGACCTGCAGGAGAGAGGGTTTGACAGCATCAGCCAGTCCACCGTTTCACGTCTGCTTAAATTGCTCGGTGTCATAAAAATTCGAAATGCCAAAGGGCTAAAGATTTATTCGCTGAATCCCCAGCTGCGCCCTGCCCCCGACGCCGCGCGTACCGTGTCCGAAATGGTGGTCAGCGTCGAGCATAATAGCGAGTTTATCCTTGTGCATACCGTCGCCGGATATGGCCGCGCGGTGGCGCGTATTCTGGATTATCACCAGCTGCCGGAAATTTTAGGCGTGGTGGCTGGCAGCAGTATCGTCTGGGTCGCTCCACGGGTCGTGAAGCGCACCGCGCTGGTGCATAAGCAAATTAATTATTTACTCAGAATGAATTAATATTCATAAAGAACCGTTTGCATTGAGTAAAGCGTGCATTAAATCGCTTGATCCGAAAAGCGAGCTGCGTATAATGCCCGACAATTTGCCGGGAGGAAGCATGGTCAAGCGTGTACGACATAACGTCTTACCGCGTCTGAAAACAGACGCTGGCCTGCCGTTTTTCTTCCCGTTGCTAAACCTATTCCCAGAGCCCCTCATTTGAGGGGCTTTTTTTTGCCCGGCGTCAGGAGATAAACATGAATCCGCTTTATCAAAAACACATCATTTCCATAAACGACCTCAGCCGCGAAGAGCTGGAACTGGTTCTGGAAACCGCGGCAAAACTGAAGGCCAATCCGCAACCGGAGCTGCTGAAGCACAAGGTGATTGCGAGCTGCTTCTTCGAAGCCTCAACCCGCACCCGCCTCTCCTTTGAGACTTCCATGCACCGCCTGGGGGCGAGCGTGGTGGGCTTCTCGGACAGCAGCAACACGTCGCTGGGTAAAAAAGGCGAGACCCTGGCGGATACCATTTCAGTGATTAGCACCTACGTCGACGCGATTGTGATGCGTCATCCGCAGGAGGGTGCGGCGCGCCTGGCGACCGAGTTCTCCGGCGGCATTCCGGTACTGAACGCCGGTGACGGTGCCAACCAGCATCCGACGCAGACCCTGCTGGATCTGTTCACCATTCAGGAGACCCAGGGCAAGCTCGAGAACCTGAATATCGCCATGGTCGGCGACCTGAAATATGGCCGCACCGTCCACTCCCTGACCCAGGCGCTGGCGAAATTTAACGGCAACCGCTTCTACTTCATCGCGCCTGACGCGCTGGCGATGCCGCAGTACATTCTCGACATGCTGGATGAGAAAGGCATTCAGTGGAGCCTGCACGCCAGCATCGAAGAGGTGATGAGCCACGTGGATATTCTGTACATGACCCGCGTGCAGAAAGAGCGTCTGGATCCGTCCGAATACGCCAACGTGAAGGCACAGTTCGTGCTGCGTGCCAGCGACCTCGAGGGCGCGCGCGACAACATGAAGGTGCTGCATCCGCTGCCGCGCATCGATGAGATCACCACAGACGTGGATAAAACGCCGCACGCCTGGTACTTCCAGCAGGCCGGAAACGGCATCTTCGCCCGCCAGGCGTTACTGGCACTGGTTCTGAATCGCGAATTGGCACTGTAAGGGGAAACGACCATGACACACGATAACA
This sequence comes from Enterobacter sp. NFIX59, assembly GCF_900113755.1. Lineage (NCBI taxonomy): Bacteria > Pseudomonadati > Pseudomonadota > Gammaproteobacteria > Enterobacterales > Enterobacteriaceae > Enterobacter > Enterobacter sp. NFIX59. Next base: position 349,668 of record NZ_FOQN01000003.1, read on the forward strand.
AACTCCAGGTTGAAGCCATCAAGCGTGGCACCGTGATTGACCACATCCCTGCGCAGGTGGGCTTTAAGCTGCTGACGCTGTTCAAACTGACCGAAACCGACCAGCGCATCACCATCGGCCTGAACTTGCCGTCAGGTGAAATGGGCCGCAAGGACCTGATTAAAATCGAGAATACCTTCCTGACCGACGAGCAGGTTAACCAGCTGTCGCTGTACGCGCCGGACGCCACCGTCAACCGCATCGACGAGTATGAAGTGGTCGGTAAATCACGCCCGAGCCTGCCGGATCGCATTGAAAGCGTGCTGGTCTGCCCGAACAGCAACTGCATCAGCCATGCCGAGCCGGTTTCCTCCTGCTTTGCAGTGAAAAAACGCGCCGATGACATCGCGCTCAAATGCAAATACTGCGAAAAAGAGTTTTCTCATTATGTGGTGCTGGCCAACTAATTGAGGTTGGTAATGAAATCCCGGCTGTTATAATGGCCGGGAACATTCTTAACGCTGTAATTCTGGAGAAAACATGAGCAAAGTACTCGCGACGGAAAATGCACCAGCCGCTATCGGCCCTTACGTTCAGGGCGTTGATCTGGGCAGCATGATCATCACTTCAGGTCAGATCCCCGTAAACCCAAAAACCGGTGAAGTGCCGACCGACGTGGCAGCACAGGCGCGTCAGTCGCTGGAAAACGTGCAGGCTATCGTTGAATCTGCGGGCCTGAAAGTGGGCGACATCGTCAAAACCACCGTTTTCGTGAAAGATCTGAACGACTTCGCGACCGTTAACGCCACCTACGAAGCCTTCTTCACCGAGCACAACGCCACCTTCCCGGCGCGCTCCTGCGTGGAAGTGGCGCGTCTGCCAAAAGACGTAAAAATTGAAATCGAAGCGATTGCGGTTCGTCGCTAATTCGCTTTGTCGATAAAAAAAGGCAGCCCAGGCTGCCTTTTTTGTTGCTTGCTACTGATTCCGCGTCGCCCTGAGCAGCGTCTCCAGCGGATACACCGCCGCAATCACCACTTCGTCCTGCACCTTCGCCGCGTTATCCAGCTCGCTCTGAATCGACGCAATCTCTTTATCATCCAGCGTGCCCTGGCGCGCCACCAGATCCGTCAGCCGCAGGCCAATTGAGGCCAGCTTATCCACCTCCTGGATCACCGGCTTCATCGCCTTCAGCTGGTAGCTGTTTTCGCTTAGCGCCAGCGCGTCGCTGGTGTTGCTCTGCCAGCGGTTAAAGACGTGGCGCAGGGCGTCGGCGCTTTCCGTGTCTTCCGCATCGCTCACCAGACGGTCCGCCCATTTGTGCATCTGGCGCACGGTGGCGCTTTCGGCGTTTAGCGCATCGGCGAAGCGGTTGAGGGGCTCGAACTGATGATAGTTTCCGGCCTGGAACTTCAGGTGCTGACGGGTGTAATACTGCGCGGGCTCTACCGCCTGCGCGAGGATCTGCAGCGGCAGGGTGTCGGCATTACCGGCGAGGCGCGTGAACTGCACCTGCTGCTGGGTATGCTGCTGTAGCCCGACCGACACCGTCGACCAGCTGTCCATCGCCTGCAGGCGGGTGTACATGTTGTCGACATCGTTGACGTCCTGCGCCGACCACAGCCGCTCCGCCACCGCAAACGTGCGCGGCCACAGGCGGATATCCAGCACCGGCGCCACCACGTTTTCCGCCCACAGCGCCGCTTCACCGCCGAGCAGGTTGGCCTGGTTCGCCACGTCCGGCACGACCGGCGGAACGCCTTTCGGCACGTCGTCCAGACGCGTGCCGCTGATCGGGTAGCGCGTATTCCCGACAAGGAAATAACCGGAGAGTTTGTCGTTATCGACGGTGACGACCGGGCGCGTGTCGCCCATCCAGGTGTCGACGGTAAACGTGACCTGGCTGTCATCGCGCCACTCGATGTTCTGCACCGCGCGGCGGGATTTCCCGGCAAAATCAATAAACCCGCGCCAGCCCGCATCCCCTTTCACCAGGGTGAAGCTCCCCTCCACCGGCTTGCCCTTCAGGCGCGGCATGGAGAAGGCCCAGCTCTGGGCGCTGTCGGTATCCGCTATCACATCCACACCGTTTAAGCCCTGCGGGACGATCTCGTTGCGGTAGTGATAGGCGGTGGACTGGGGCTGGTCGAGATAAAAGCCGGTCGACAGAATACCCTTGTAACCGCTCTGCGCCACCTGCCCCAGCGCGTCCTGCCCCTGCCAGGACTGGATCAGAATGCTTTTCGGCAGGTCAGGATGGTAGATCTCATCCCAGCCGACCATCTGGCGGTGATGCTTCTCGAGGATCGTTTCCAGCTTGCGGTTGAAGTAAGCCTGCAGCGCGTGGCTGTCCGCCAGCCTGTTGTCGCGCATAAACTGCTGGATAGCCGGATTCGCTTTCCACTGGCTGTCGTCCACCTCGTCGCCGCCGATGTGCAGATACGGATCGGGGAAGATCGCCGCCAGTTCGCTGACCATCGCGTCGGCAAAGGTATAGGTTGCGTCTTTTGTCGGATCCAGCACCGGCTTCAGCACGCCCCAGTGGCGTTCCATGGCGTACGGTCCCGGCGCGCTCATCAGCTCCGGATAGGCCACGGCAATCGCCGAGGCGTGGCCTGGCATGTCGATCTCCGGCACCACGCGAATGCCGCGCTCGGCGGCGTAACGCACCACCTCGCGCATCTGTTCAGGCGTGTAGAACAGCCCGTCGCTGGCAAGCTGCGTCAGCTTAGGGTAGCGCTTCGAGCTGAAGCGCCAGCCCTGATCGTCGGTCAGGTGCCAGTGCAGGACGTTGAGCTTCGCCGCGGCCATACCGTCGATCTGGCGTTTAATATCCGGCAGCGGGATAAAGTGGCGCGCCGAATCGAGCAGCAGCCCGCGCCACGGGAAGCGCGGCGAATCTTCAATGGTAACCCACGGCAGAGAGGTGTTTTCCGCTCCGTTCTGCATCAACTGGAGCAGGGTTTCCATGGCGCGCAGCGCGCCGAAGCGGGTATTGGCGGAGATAGTCACACCGTTGGCGTCCACCGTGAGCTTATAGGTTTCATCGCTGTTCGGCAGCGGCTGCGGCTTCACCTTTTTAGCGATGGCAATGCGGATAGTCGGTTTGTCTGGCTTTTCAGCCTGCGGCTGCAGCGTCCAGCCGGTTTGCAGGGCGATGCGCTGGCGCAGGCGGTTGACGGCGTCACCGAGATCGTCCCCGCTAACGCTAATGGATACGTTGTTGCTGAGCACCAGCGCGCCCTGGGTCGTCGGGCGTTCGACCTTCGCAGGCCAGGGCATTAAGGGGAGATCCCCTGCCGGGGCGGCAAAGGCAGAGGCGCCGAGCATCAGCCCGGCGGTTAAGAGACTGTACCGTAACATGAATGTTCCTTATCTGACGGGCCAAATAAAGGCAAAACATTCTGTTAACATGCGCTCAATTTGTCGTCAAGCGAATGCGCCGACGGAGATCACAGGTTGTTGAATTTGGGAGGAAAGCCAGTCCCCTCACCCCGGCCCTCTCCCCAAAGGGGCGAGGGTGAAAGGCGGCACCGAGCGGTCCCCTCTCCCTGAAAGGGAGAGGGTTAGGGTGAGGGTATGTTTTTACTGCCACCCATACCGACGCGCATAGAATCCTTTCACCATCTGCGTCAGCACCATATACCCCGCGAGGATCGCCACCAGCCACGGGAAGTAGCTCAGCGGCAGCGCCTGCAGCTGCAGGTAGCTCGCCAGCGGCGAGAACGGCAGCGCGATGCCGAGCGCCATCACAATCCCCGTCATCACAATCAGCGGCCATGCGGCACGGCTCTGGATGAACGGAATGCGGCGCGTGCGGATCATATGCACAATCAGCGTCTGCGACAGCAGACCGACCACGAACCAGCCGGACTGGAACAGCGTCTGGTGTTCCGGGGTGTTGGCGTGGAACACAAACCACATCAGGCAGAAGGTCAGAATGTCGAAGATGGAGCTGATCGGGCCAAAGAACAGCATAAAGCGCCCAAGATCTGCCGGGTTCCAGTGCTGCGGCTTCTGGATCTGCTCGTCGTCGACGTTATCAAACGGGATCGCCACCTGAGACACGTCGTACATCAGGTTCTGGATCAGCAGGTGCAGCGGCAGCATCGGCAGGAACGGCAGAAACGCGCTCGCCACCAGCACGCTGAAGACGTTACCGAAGTTGGAGCTGGCGGTCATCTTGATGTACTTGAGCATATTGGCAAAGGTACGGCGCCCTTCGATGACGCCCTCCTCCAGCACCATCAGGCTCTTTTCCAGCAGAATGATATCCGCCGCTTCGCGGGCAATATCGACCGCCCCGTCTACGGAGATACCGATATCCGCCGCACGCAGAGCGGGCGCATCGTTGATGCCGTCGCCCATAAAGCCCACCACGTGCCCTTCGCGCTTGAGCAGGGTGACGATGCGCTCTTTGTGCATCGGCGTCAGGCGGGCAAACAGCGTGGTACGCTGGGCAAGCTTCGCCAGCTCGTCATCAGAGAGATGTTCAATATCGCTCCCCACTACCACGTCGCCCGCGTCCAGCCCCACCTCGTGGCACACTTTCGCCGCCACCAGCTCGCTATCGCCGGTGAGAATTTTGACGGTAATGCCGCTCGCCTTCAGCGCCTTCAGCGCCGGTGCGGTGGTCTCTTTCGGCGGATCGAGGAAGGCGATGTAACCCTCAAGGATCAGATCGGATTCGTCGATACGCTGATAGTCCCCCTCGCGCGCCGGCAGAAACTTGCTCGCCACCGCCACCACGCGCAGCCCCTGACGGTTCAGGTTGTCGGTGACGCGCTTGATGCGGCGCAGCATGGTGTCGTCCAGCGGCACGATGTCGCCGTTATAGCGTACCTGCGTCGACACGTTGAGGATCTCCTGCAGCGCGCCTTTGCAAATCAGCTGATGCACATCCGTTTGCTCGCTCACCACCACCGACATCCGGCGGCGCTCGAAGTCGAACGGGATCTCATCCACTTTCTGCCAGCGGCCGGAGAGCGTACGGGCGGACTCTTCATCTACCCCTTCCAGCACCGCGACGTCGAGCAGGTTTTTCAGCCCGGTCTGGTAATGGCTGTTCAGCCACGCGCTGTGCAGCACGCGTTCGCTGGTTTTGCCGGAGATATCGGTGTGGTTCTCCAGCACGATTTTGTCCTGCGTCAGGGTGCCGGTTTTATCGGTGCAGAGAATGTCCATCGCGCCAAAGTTCTGAATGGCGTCGAGGTGTTTGACGATCACCTTCTGTTTAGAGAGCTTCACCGCCCCGCGCGCCAGCGTGGAGGTGACAATCATCGGCAGCATTTCCGGCGTTAAGCCGACGGCTACGGAGAGCGCAAACAGCGCCGCTTCCCACCAGTCGCCTTTGGTGTAGCCGTTGATCAGCAGCACGATCGGCGTCATCACCATCATAAAGCGGATCAGCAGCATGCTGACGCGGCCAATCCCCTTCTGGAAGGCGTTCGGCTCGCTCTCCTGCTCGCTGACGCGTCCGGCAAGCTGACCAAACCAGGTGTTGCCCCCGGTGGCGGTGACAATCGCCTGAGCGGTGCCGCTGACCACCGTGGTGCCCATAAAGCACAGGGTGTCGCACTCAAGCGGGTTCATCTGCTGCGGGTCGCGGCTGCGCGCCACCTTTTCAACGGGCAGGGATTCCCCGGTCAGGGAGGCCTGCGCGACGAAGAGATCGCGCGCCTGGATGATGCGTAAATCCGCCGGGATCATGTCCCCCGCCGCCAGCTTCACCAGATCCCCCGGCACCAGCTGGTCGATAGGCAATTCCACCCAGGCGTTTTCGCCGAGATCGTTGATCACGCGCGAGACGGTCGCGGTGTTGCTGACCATCGCCTTCAGGGCGTCCGCCGCTTTGGTGGAGCGGGCCTCCTGAATAAAGTTCAGCAGCGTGGAGATGCCCACCATCAGGGCAATCACCCCTGCGGCAAACAGATCTTCCGTCGCGTAGGAGATGATGCCCAGCACGGTCAGCAGCAGGTTGAACGGGTTGCGGTAGCAGAGCCACAGATGCACCCACCACGGAGACGGCTTTTGCGCCGGAATGAGGTTATCGCCGTGCACGGCGCGGATTTTTTCCACTTCTGACACATTCAGCCCTTCCGGGTGTCCGCCAAAGGCGCGCCAGACTTCGTTTTCATCCATCGCCGCCACGTTCAGGCAGCGTTCGGTCAGGGACGCGGGGATCGCCGCCCCCGCCATGTTTTTGGCGTTTGGCAGCGGGTCGCGCTGAACCAGACGGTGTGGCAGGTGGCGGCTCAGCAGGGCCTGCAGCTGCCGGGTGATATTTTTAAACATAGTCATTCCTCCGCACCCGCGAATGCGGACGCAGCATTTCCTTCAGGCGTGGCAAGGCCGTACCTGAGAGGCACTCAATTTTTCAAGCAGGAACGTTTGGGACGTTGCTGCCTCACATCACCGGTGAGTCAGCAACAGGCTGGCTTACCGGAAAGAACGCATTCTCCCGTTCAGGAGAGGTGTGGGATCGGGATCCATGAAGCCTCCGGTAAGTAAAAAGTAGGGTGTCGCCGCGCAGTATAAGGATTTAAGCGTACCCTTTGTGACGATTCGGGCGGTATTATACCCCCCTGCAAATAAACCGAACGTAAACCAGACTTTGCCCATAGCGAAATCGCGCTATAGCATTAGGCTCAATTGACCATTTTGTCGTTGTTACAGGGAATACAGCATGCAGAACCGCCTTACGATTAAAGACATCGCGCGTTTAAGCGGCGTGGGGAAATCAACCGTCTCACGCGTGCTGAACAACGAAAGCGGCGTCAGCGAACGCACCCGCGAGCGCGTTGAGGCGGTCATGAATCAGCACGGCTTTTCCCCTTCCCGCTCCGCGCGTGCCATGCGCGGGCAGAGTGACAAAGTGGTCGCCATCATTGTTTCGCGTCTGGACTCTCTGTCTGAAAACCTCGCCGTGCAGACCATGCTGCCCGCCTTCTATGAGCAGGGATATGACCCGATCATGATGGAGAGCCAGTTCTCGCCACAGCTGGTGGAAGAACATCTGGGTATGCTCCAGCGGCGCAACATTGACGGCGTGGTGCTGTTCGGCTTTACCGGCATCAAAGACGAGATGCTAAAACCCTGGCAGCCGTCGCTGGTGCTGCTGGCGCGCGATGCCCACGGTTTTGCCTCCGTCTGCTATGACGACGAGGGCGCGATTATCACCCTGATGCAGCGCCTGTTTGACGAAGGCCATCGTCATATTAGCTTCCTCGGCGTACCGCACGCGGACGTCACCACCGGCAAGCGTCGCCATGAGGCCTATCTGGCCTTTTGTAAAAAGCACAACCTCTCCGCCGTGGCCTCCCTGCCGGGGCTGGGCATGAAGCAGGGCTACGAGCAGGTCGCCAGCGTCCTGACGCCGCAGACCACCGCGCTGGTATGCGCCACGGATACCCTGGCGCTGGGTGCCAGCAAATATCTGCAGGAGCAGCGCATCGATAACCTGCAGGTGGCGAGCGTCGGCAGCACGCCGCTGATGAAGTTCCTGCACCCGGAGATCATCACCGTCGATCCGGGCTACGCCGAGTCCGGCAGACAGGCCGCCACGCAGCTGATCGAGCAGATCAACGGGCGCGCTGAGCCGCGTCAGATCGTCATTCCCGCTCACCTTTCGTAACCCTCCTAAAACAGATTATTGTGATCTTCGCCTGATTTCGGGAACGTTCCCATTTTCGCCGTCACGCTGAAGGAGTAGGCTTGCGCTCAGGTCATTACACCCCCTCACCATCTGTCATGAGGTTTCATGATGAGTAAAGTCAAACAAGCAGATATCGATCGGCTGATCGTCCTGGTCGGCGGCCGCGAAAACATCGCTACCGTCAGCCATTGCATTACCCGCCTGCGCTTCGTGCTGAACGATCCGGCCAAAGCTAACCCGAAGGCCATTGAAGAACTCTCCATGGTTAAAGGCTGCTTCACCAACGCCGGTCAGTTCCAGGTCGTGATTGGTACCGAAGTGGGCGATTACTATCAGGCTCTGCTGGCAACGACCGGGCACTCCTCCGCCGATAAAGAGCAGGCGAAGAAGGCCGCGCGTCAGAATATGAAGTGGCACGAGCAGCTGATTTCCCACTTCGCGGAGATCTTCTTCCCGCTCCTGCCGGCGCTGATCAGCGGAGGCTTGATCTTAGGCTTCCGTAACGTCATCGGCGACGTGCCGATGAGCGACGGCAAAACCCTGGCGCAGATGTATCCGGCGCTGAAAACCGTGTACGACTTCCTGTGGCTGATTGGCGAGGCGATCTTCTTCTATCTGCCGGTCGGGATCTGCTGGTCCGCGGTGCGCAAGATGGGCGGTACGCCGATCCTCGGTATCGTACTGGGCGTCACGCTGGTCTCTCCGCAGTTAATGAACGCTTACTTACTTGGTCAGCAGGTGCCTGAGGTGTGGAACTTCGGCCTGTTTACTATCGCCAAAGTGGGCTATCAGGCGCAGGTTATTCCGGCCCTGCTGGCGGGGCTGGCGCTGGGCTTTATTGAAACCCGACTGAAGCGCATCGTGCCGGATTACCTCTATCTGGTGGTGGTGCCGGTCTGCTCGCTGATTCTGGCGGTCTTCCTGGCGCACGCCTTTATCGGTCCGTTTGGCCGCATGATTGGCGACGGCGTGGCCTTCGCGGTGCGCCACCTGATGACCGGCAGCTTCGCCCCGATTGGCGCCGCGCTGTTTGGCTTCCTGTACGCTCCGCTGGTGATCACCGGCGTGCACCAGACCACGCTGGCCATTGATATGCAGATGATCCAGAGCCTCGGCGGCACGCCGGTCTGGCCGATTATCGCCCTGTCTAACATTGCTCAGGCGTCCGCGGTGACCGGCATCATCATCGTCAGCCGCAAGCACAACGAACGCGAGATCTCCGTTCCGGCGGCCATCTCCGCCTACCTCGGCGTCACCGAACCGGCGATGTACGGTATCAACCTGAAATACCGCTTCCCGATGCTCTGCGCGATGATCGGTTCCGGTCTGGCGGGCCTGGTGTGCGGACTGAACGGCGTAATGGCAAACGGGATTGGCGTCGGCGGCCTGCCGGGCATCCTCTCCATCCAGCCCGCTTACTGGCAGGTATTCGCCCTGGCAATGGCCATCGCGATTATCGTCCCAATGGCGCTGACTACCGTGGTTTATCAGCGTAAGTTCCGTCAGGGCTCGCTGCAGATTGTTTAATCTCTCTCTCTTTCGGGGCGCAGTTGCGCCCCTTCGCATTTGCAGGAACACACTATGAATACCCTTCCTCACTGGTGGCAAAACGGCGTTATCTACCAGATTTACCCCAAGAGTTTCCAGGACACCACCGGCAGCGGCACCGGCGATTTACGCGGCGTGACGCAGCGTCTGGACTACCTGAAAACCCTCGGCATCGACGCCATCTGGCTGACGCCGTTTTATATCTCCCCGCAGGTGGATAACGGCTACGACGTGGCGAATTACACCGCCATCGACCCGGCGTACGGCACGCTGGATGATTTCGACGAACTGGTCGCCGAGGCGCACCAGCGCGGCATTCGCATCGTGCTGGATATGGTGTTCAACCACACCTCAACCCAGCACCCCTGGTTCCGGGAATCGCTGAACAAAGCGAGCCCGTACCGCCAGTTCTACATCTGGCGCGACGGCACGCCTGAGCAGTTGCCCAACAACTGGCGCTCCAAGTTTGGCGGCAACGCCTGGCGCTGGCACGCGGAGAGCGAGCAGTATTACCTGCACCTGTTCGCGCCGGAGCAGGCGGACCTCAACTGGGAAAATCCGGCGGTGCGCGCCGAGCTGAAAAAGGTGTGCGAGTTCTGGGCCGACCGCGGCGTCGACGGCTTGCGCCTCGATGTCATTAACCTGATTTCGAAAGATCAGGATTTCCCGAATGACGAGACGGGTGACGGTCGCCGCTTCTACACTGACGGGCCTCGCATCCATGAATATCTGCAGGAGATGAGCCGCGACGTCTTTACCCCGCGCAACCTGATGACGGTAGGCGAGATGTCCTCGACCTCGCTGGAGAACTGCCAGCAGTACGCGTCGCTCGACGGAAGCGAGCTGTCGATGACCTTTAACTTCCACCACCTGAAGGTGGACTACCCCGGCGGCGAAAAGTGGACGAAGGCCAAGCCGGACTTCGTGGCGCTGAAAACCCTCTTCCGCCACTGGCAGCAGGGGATGCATAACAAAGCCTGGAACGCGCTGTTCTGGTGTAACCACGACCAGCCGCGCATCGTGTCGCGCTTCGGTGACGAAGGAGAATACCGCGTTCACGCCGCGAAGATGCTCGGCATGGTGCTGCACGGCATGCAGGGCACGCCGTATATTTACCAGGGTGAAGAGCTGGGGATGACGAACCCGCACTTCAGCCGCATCACCGATTACCGCGACGTGGAAAGCCTGAACATGTTCGCCGAACTGCGCGCCAACGGCCGCGATCCGGATGAATTACTGGCGATTCTGGCGAGTAAGTCCCGGGATAATGGCCGCACGCCAATGCAGTGGGACGCGTCGCACAATGCGGGCTTTAGCGAGGGCGAACCGTGGATTGGCGTCTGCGACAACTACGAAACCGTGAACGCCCGCGCGGCGCTGGACGATGCGGATTCCGTCTTCTATACCTATCAGTCGCTGATTAGCCTGCGCAAAACCCTGCCGGTGCTGACGTGGGGAGATTATGAAGATCTCCTGCCGGAACACCCTTCTCTGTGGTGCTACCGTCGCCAGTGGCAGGGACAGACCCTGATTGTTGCGGCAAACCTGAGCAATACGCCTCAGGAATGGCAGACAGACCTTCTCAGCGGTAAGTTGCAGGTGTTGATGAGTAACTACCCGTCACCGCAAACGACGTCGCTGCGTCCGTTTGAAGCCGTCTGGTGGTTGCAACAGTAACCGTCCTGCCGGGTGCAGCCCTGCACCCGGCTTACTTTACTGTTTTTGTTGAATAATTAATCAGATTTTTCTCGCTCGCCTTTACAAATGCTGTAGCGCCCGCCGTTTGTACTCTCGCCTTTTTACTTTGTTCTGAATCAAATAAATCGCAAACATGTTTGATGCAAATCACTATATGTAGCACTTAAAATGCACGCCGACCCAATATCTTGTATTTATCGTCTACTATTCCAACAACAAGACGGCGCTTACGCTGGCCGGAATTGTGGATAACACGAGCCGGGAACGCGGGAAGTCTTTGGCCTGGCGGGAAATGCGTCCGGTGAATACTTCTCCACCTCTGTGGATAACCTGTTTTCAAAAATGGAGTGATCATGACACCGCATGTGATGAAACGTGATGGCTGTAAAGTGCCGTTTAAATCAGAGCGCATCCAGGAAGCCATTCTGCGTGCAGCTAAAGCAGCGGGAGTCGATGACGCAGATTACTGCGCCACCGTCGCAGAAGTCGTTAGCAGCCAGATGAATGAACGCAGCCAGGTCGATATCAACGAAATCCAGACCGCGGTTGAGAACCAGCTGATGGCAGGGCCCTACAAGCAGCTGGCGCGCGCCTACATTGAGTACCGTCACGATCGTGACGTGCAGCGCGAGAAGCGCGGTCGTCTGAACCAGGAGATCCGTGGCCTGGTCGAGCAGACCAACTCCGCCCTGCTCAATGAAAACGCCAACAAAGACAGTAAAGTGATCCCCACCCAGCGCGACCTGCTGGCCGGTATCGTCGCCAAACACTATGCCCGCCAGCATCTGCTGCCGCGCGACGTGGTCTCGGCTCACGAGCGCGGCGAAATTCACTACCACGATCTCGACTACTCGCCATTCTTCCCGATGTTCAACTGCATGCTGATCGACCTGAAAGGCATGCTGACCCACGGTTTTAAAATGGGTAACGCCGAGATTGAACCGCCTAAGTCGATCTCCACGGCCACCGCGGTCACGGCGCAGATTATCGCCCAGGTCGCCAGCCACATTTATGGCGGGACCACCATTAACCGCATTGACGAAGTGCTGGCTCCGTTCGTGACGGCAAGCTTCAACAAGCATCGTAAAACAGCTGAAGAGTGGCAGATCCCGGACGCTGACGGCTACGCGCGCTCCCGCACCGAGAAAGAGTGCTACGACGCCTTCCAGTCGCTGGAATATGAGGTGAACACGCTGCACACCGCCAACGGCCAGACGCCGTTTGTGACCTTCGGCTTTGGCCTGGGCACCAGCTGGGAATCGCGTCTGATCCAGCAGTCGATCCTGCGCAACCGTATTTCCGGCCTCGGCAAAAACCGCAAAACGGCGGTGTTCCCGAAACTGGTGTTCGCGATTCGCGACGGCCTGAACCACAAGTTTGGCGATCCGAACTACGACATCAAACAGCTGGCACTGGAGTGCGCGAGCAAGCGCATGTACCCGGACATTCTGAACTACGATCAGGTCGTCAAAGTGACCGGTTCGTTTAAAACGCCAATGGGCTGCCGCAGCTTCCTCGGCGTGTACGAAGATGAAAACGGCGAGCAGATCCACGACGGGCGCAACAACCTGGGCGTCATCAGCCTCAACCTGCCGCGCATCGCGCTGGAGGCAAAAGGTAATGAAGCTGAATTCTGGAAACTGCTGGATGAGCGCCTGCAGCTGGCGCGTAAGGCGCTGATGACCCGTATCGCCCGTCTGGAAGGAGTCAAAGCCCGCGTCGCGCCGATCCTCTATATGGAAGGGGCCTGCGGCGTGCGCCTGAAGGCGGACGATGACGTATCTGAGATCTTCAAAAACGGTCGCGCGTCGATTTCGCTGGGCTATATCGGCATCCACGAAACCATCAACGCGCTGTTTGGCGACACGCACATGTACGACAGCGAGGCCCTGCGCGAAAAAGGCATCGCCATCGTTCAGCGCCTGCGCGACGCGGTAGACCAGTGGAAAGAGGAAACCGGCTATGGGTTCAGCCTGTATAGCACCCCAAGCGAGAACCTGTGCGACCGCTTCTGCCGTCTGGACACCGCCGAGTTCGGGATTGTGGAAGGCGTGACCGACAAAGGGTACTACACCAACAGCTTCCACCTCGACGTGGAGAAGAAGGTAAACCCGTACGACAAGATCGACTTCGAAGCGGGCTATCCGCCGATCGCCAGCGGCGGGTTCATCTGCTACGGCGAGTACCCGAACATTCAGCACAACCTGAAGGCGCTGGAGGACGTGTGGGATTACAGCTATCAGCACGTGCCGTATTACGGGACCAACACGCCTATCGACGAGTGCTACGAGTGCGGCTTTACCGGTGAGTTCGAGTGTACGAGTAAAGGCTTTACCTGCCCGAAATGCGGCAACCACGACGCGGCCCGCGTCTCCGTGACCCGTCGCGTGTGCGGCTACCTCGGTAGCCCGGACGCGCGTCCGTTTAACGCGGGCAAGCAGGAAGAGGTGAAGCGCCGCGTGAAGCATCTGGGGAATGGGCAGATCGGGTAAGTTCTGCGCAGGGTACTCCCCCTCACCCTACCCCTCTCCCTCAAGGGAGAGGGAACCGATCGAGCACATTGCTAATCCTGACTCCGGTTTTCTCCCTCTCCCTGTGGGAGAGGGCCGGGGTGAGGGCATCAGGTTAACGCTATGAACTATCACCAGTACTACCCCGTCGACATCGTCAACGGCCCCGGCACCCGCTGCACCCTGTTTGTTTCAGGCTGCGTCCACGAATGCCCCGGCTGCTACAACAAAAGCACCTGGCGCCTGAATTCCGGCATGCCGTTCACCGCGGAGATGGAAGATAAAATCATCAGCGACCTGAACGACACGCGCATTCACCGCCAGGGAATTTCGCTCTCCGGCGGCGATCCGCTGCACCCGCAAAACGTGCCGGATATCCTGAAGCTGGTGAAGCGCATTCGTGCAGAGTGTGCGGGAAAAGATATCTGGGTCTGGACAGGCTACAGGCTGGATGAACTGAATACGCAGCAAATGGAAGTCGTGGATCTGATTAACGTCCTGGTCGACGGCAAGTTCGTGCAGGATTTAAAAGACCCGGCGCTCATCTGGCGCGGCAGCAGCAACCAGGTTGTACATCATTTGCGTTGATCAAAGGCGGATGTTATCCATCCGCTCTTATCTCAAAAACGACTCAAACTCTCCATCGCCACCGCCTTAAATCCGGCAAAATCCTCGCAGCTACAGAGCCGCGACATCGCCCGCTCGCGCAGGAAGGTGACGAAGATATCGTAAATCGCCATCGCCTCTTCGTATTCGCTTTTGCTGATGGCAAGCAGGAAGATGACGTGCGCGGTTTCGTCGCCCCACTGGACGCCGTGCGGGGCGAGCACGGTATAGACCACCGTTTTCTGCGCCAGCAGGCCGAGGGAGTGCGGGAGCGCAATGCCGTCGCCGAGCATGGTACTGACGATGGCTTCACGCTCAACAACCGAATCAAGAAACTCCGCGCCAACAAAGCCTTCGGCCTCAAGCTGTTCACACAGCTCGCGGAACAGCGTCTGCTGATCGATCGGCTTGTCGATAATGCGGAAATGGGCCGCGTCGAAGTATTTATCCAGCATCCACGGACGGGTGCGGTCCACCAGCACCAGTTTGCCAATCTGCTCCAGCTGATAGTCGGTCGGGAACGGGGCAATCATCACCACCGGTTTTGACTTTTCGCTGACGCGGGCGGTGGCGATCACAAAGTCTTCGCCAATCGTTTCCGCCAGCTCGTACTCGCGCAGGGTGAGCGTGCGCGTGACCTCAATCTGCGGGTATTTACGCTGCAGCACCGCCTCAATCATGCGGACCATGGCATTACCGGCGTCGCATACCAGCAGCACGCGCGGCTGACGCTGGTAGCCAATGTTGTAGTGACGCTCCAGCCCGACGCCAATATGCAGCACCAGGAAACCAATCTCGTTTTCGCTGATCACATACGGCGTGTATTTGCCCCAGTTCGACACCGCCGCGAGGGTCATGTCCCACGCCATCGGGTAGTGCTGCTTGATGTTATCCAGCAGCGGATTGGGGATCATGATTTGATACCGCACGCGGGTAATCATGGTTTTGATATGCGTGAGCAGGTCCGCGTGCAGCTGCGCGTCGCTGAGCAGGTTGTAGTTATAGTGGGTGTTGATATAGCGCAGGATGTAGTTGACCAGCGCTTCGTCGTCGTCGGCGTTAATTGCGCTCGGGGCAATCTCCTGAATCTGCCGCGCCGCAATGTGCACGCACAGCCAGCTCTCCTCCGACGGCGAAAGCGTTTTGCCCGCCAGTTGCTGGATGGTCACCGCGATATCCTTCGCCGCCTCGCGCACGTTCTCTTCCACATCTTCGGCGTGGAATTCCGGCAGCGGATAGCCCTCGCTGATGCGCCGCACCGACACCGCACAGTACAGGCGCAGGAACAGCTCGCCTTCATCGGTCAGGCGAATGTGGTGACGCGTCAGGGCGTCGTGCAGCACCGGCACCATCTGCTCCGCCACGCCCGCATTCAGCGCCACGTCGGTCACCAGCGGGTTCAGGCTGTCCTGCTGCGCCAGCTCCCAGAGCAGATCGGTCAGGCAGGCGCGGGTAGACATCTCGCTGCCAAACAGCTTCATGCCGTGGCGCGGACGGGTTTCCAGCGTCAGGTTGTAACGATGAAACCACTCGCGCACCTCCGCCATGTCGCTTTGCAGCGTGGCGCGGCTGACGAACCACTCGTCCGCCAGATCCTCCAGCTTAAGAGAAAACGCCGAGGTGAGAAAACGCGCCACCAGATAATGCACGCGCTCCGGCCCGGTCCGCGGGACACGCAGCGCGCGCGGGTGGGATGCCTGAAGCTGCTGATAGCGCCCGGCATCCTCAATTTTGAGCTGGTAGCCGTTGCCCCGGCTCAGGATGAACTGCGCGCCGTGGCTGGCCAGCAGCGCGTTAAGGGCGGTAATGTCCGCACGGACGGTTCGCGTGGAGACCGACAGCCGCTGCGCCAGCTCGTCCTGCGGCAGCGTCTCGTTTTGCAACAGTTCGAAAAGTTGCGCTAAACGTTGGTTCGGAAATCGCACGGGTTTGTCCTCTTACGGCTTAAGGTGAAATGACCATCTGGGATGGGCTGCCGACCGGGGTATAGTCTGGCTCAAAGCTTAGCTTGCCGTCCTGACCGACGCGGAAACGGGTAATGTTGTCGCTCCGCTGGTTCATGACGTACAGCCAGCGCCCCTGTTTATCGAGCGTCAGGGTGCGGGGATAATCACCACGCGTCCACACATCGTCCTGATGCGTCAGCGTACCCTCCGCTGTTACGGTAAAGTGCCCGATGCTGTTATGCAAACGGTTAGCCACATACAGCTGTTTGCCATCAGCGCTTAATGCCAGCCCGGCAGCAAAGCTGGTGCCTTTGTAGCCTTCCGGCAGGGCTGAAAGCGTTTTGCCCTCTTTCAAGGTGCCGTTGGCGCTCACGGTATAATGGGTGAGCGTAGACGCCTCTTCGTTAATCAGCCACAGGGCATCGCCTTTTGGCGTAAAGACAAAGTGGCGCGGCCCGGCGCCTTTCGAGGAGGCGCTGATAAACGGTGGATCGTTCGGCGTCAGCTTCCCGGTTCGATCGTCAAAACGGTACTGGTAGAGGCGATCCAGCCCCAGATCGGTGGAAAATACGTATTTTCCGCTTGGATCGGCGGCGATCATATGCGCGTGGGGGCCATTATGATCGCTGATGGCAAAGCTGCCCTCCGCAGCGGCTTCGGGCTTCGCCGCGCCCGGTTCGCCCTTGTCCTGATGTGTGTCCGTGGCGTTACCCAGGCTGCCGTCTGCCTTGATCGGCAAAACGGCAATCGACCCGCTGACGTAGTTGGCCACCAGCAGATGGCGACCGTTCGGCGTCAGCGACAGGTAAACCGGCCCCGCGCCGCCGGAGGCCACCTGATTGAGCTCGCTCAGCGCACCGTTATCGCCGACGCGCAGCGCCTGCACCACGCCCTGCTCCACTTCGCTTGCCAGATACAGCGTTTTGCCGTCCTGTGAAAGGGTCAACTGCGCCGCATTCGGCAGTTTGCTCACCAGCGTTTTATTCGCCAGCGCGCCGGTTTGCGGATCAACGGTAAAGCGGTACAGCCCTTCGCCGTTGGGGTTGTAGGTGCCCACCCAGGCGTATTGCGTCTGGGCGATCGCGGCAGTGGTCAGTAAAGAAAGTGAAGCGACAAGCAGGGTACGGGTGTGCATGGTGGCTCCTGTATATGTGTGAGTTCTACTTCACCAGCTTCTTCGTCATCGCCAGCAGGGTACGCACATCTTCCGGACGCGTATCGCCGCTGGCTTTGTCGATAATTGAGCTGTAGATATGCGGGATGATTTTGCTCACGCCCGCGTCGAGGGCGATCTGCAGGATCTCCTCATAGTTTTCCAGATCGATACCTCCAGTTGGCTCCAGCCAGAAGTCGTGACGGGCGCAGGCTTCCGCCACCGCCTTGTACTCGTCACGGCACTTCAGGCCGCCCATCGGGAAGTATTTGATGGAGCTGCCGCCGAAATCTTTCAGCAGGGCAATTGCGGTTTCAACCGGCACGATGCCGTCCGGCGCCGCGCTGCTCAGCGGTCCGGTGGAGATTTTGACCATGCCGACGGTGCCGGTCGGAGAGACCAGACCGTTAACCACGGATTCATTCTGCCCCAGCAGCGCGCGGCTGGTAGCCACGCCGGTAAAGACCTGGTTAACATGCTGCGGCTGCACCTGGCGGGAGATTTCACTCACCATTGCCGACTGGTTCGGGTCGCCCGCGCCCAGGCCAACGGAGAGCGCGTTATCAATCAGGGCGGCGTATTCGCGCATATCGGCGACGGCACTCGCCACGTCCGGGTAATTTTTGGAGAGCACGCCCACCAGCACGTGACCTTCCGCCGCCTCGTAAATGGCGCTGGCGTTGGCTTTGGAGCCTGCCAGCACGTTCAGACAGACGCGGTCACGGTAAAAGTTGGGGGTCAGTTTCATGCTTTTTTCTCCTGTCCTAATACTTCGCTAATGCGGCGGTACACGATGTTCAGCTGGTCAGCATTCACGCTGCGCACGTCCGCCTCGATAATCCCTTCGTTGGCCTTGTAGCCACGGAAGTAAATGGCGTATTCGCCCTGCTTGAGCTTCGCCACCAGGTCACCCGTGCCGACGCCCGTTGCGGCTTCGTCGAACTTAATCTCGGTGCGGGCGATGTCGCGTCCGGCGCTGTCCCAGACCACGCGCGCGGTCACACCGTTCAGAGTGTTGAGCGCCTCGATAAACGGCGTCATTTTCGCCACCATTTCCGCACCGCTCTCTTTGGTCGCCGTCAGGTAGTGTTCGATGGCACAGGTCAGGCCAAGAATGCCCTCTTTGCCCACCTTCATGGCACGGCCAATGCCCGCCGTCTGGCGTTTTACCCACTCTACGTACTGGGTTTTGCCGATCACCAGCCCGCTGGTTGGGCCTTCGATCGCCTTCGCGCCGCTGTAGATCACCAGGTCCGCGCCGGAGCGGTAGTACACGTGCAGATCTTCTTCCGCCGCGGCATCGACGATCAGCGGGAGATCGTGTTTACGTGCGACGACTGCCGCCTGCTCGACGCTGAGCATGCTTTTCTGCACGCAGTGGTGCGATTTGATGTAGAGGATCGCCGCCGTGCGCGGGCCGATCGCCGCCGCCAGCTGATCGGCAGAGCATTCGTTGGCATAGCCCGCTTCCACCAGCTTGCCGCCGCCCAGCGCCACCATGGTGCCCACCGGCGCGCCAAAGTTCACGTTGTGGCCTTTCGGCAGGACAATTTCGTTGTTCTCAATCGGGGTGACGTGCAGGTTTTCCAGCAACCAGTCGCTGTCTTTCACCAGCACCGCCGCCACGGACTGGGCAATGCCCGCCGACGCGCAGGAGACGACCGTCGCCCCTTCCACGTCCAGCAGCTTCGCGATGTACTCCCCGGTTTTGTTGACCAGATCCTTCATCTCGAAATAGTGATTCATGCCGTCCATCGCCGCCTGTACCACTTCCGGGCGCGGCGTGGAGACGCCCAGCGCCGTCATGCGGCCAGAGGTGTTGATAACCTGCTTTAAGCGGTACTTCTCATAAATCGAAGGCATTTTCCGTGCTCCCTTGTTCGGTCATGTAGCCCTTGCCCGCGCGGATCGCGGCAAGCGGCACCAGAATGTGTTCAGCCTGCAGGCTGTCGTTTTCGGCATCCGTCAGCACCGTCGGCTGACGTTTAATCGTGAACAGCGTCAGGTCGGCGTCGAGACCCGGCTGAATGCGGCCTTTGCGCGCCAGACGCAGGCCGTCGGCGGCGTTCGCGGTCACGCAGTCAATCACCTGCGGCAGCGACATGCCGATGGCGAGGAATTTCGACATCACGCTCGCCAGCGAGCCCACCGGGCCGTTGATGCGGTTGCGGCAGTAGATATCCGAGCTGATGGTGTGCGGCAGGATGCCCATCGCGATGGCGCGTTTCGCCACCTCAAAGCTGAAGCTCGCCGTGCCGTGCCCCACGTCCAGACGCACGCCGCGCTTCAGGGCGGAGGTGATGGAGGCGCGCAGCTCGCCGGAGGGCGTCAGAATGCGGTTGGGTTTGCCGTTATAGCAGTGGGTGATGATGTCACCCGAGCTCAGCAGCTCGGCAATTTCGTCGAGGTTCGGCGGGTTGTTGCCGATGTGCACCATCAGCGGCAGGTCGCCGTTCTCTTTCTGAATGGCTTTGGCGCGCTCCAGCGGCATAATGCCGTTTTCACCGACCACGCTGCTGCTCATGCGCGCCTTCAGGCCGACGATAAAATCAGGGTGGCGCTTCACCGCCTGCTTCACCGCGTCGGCATCAACATTGGCCATATTGGCCAGCTCGTTCTGGGCAATCAGCCCCACGCGGGAGACGTTCAGCAGGGCAAACACCTCGGTGGAGGCCCTGCGGGTGATGTCGTAGAAATCGTCCACGTCGTCGGCGCCGGTGCTGCCCGCGTCCACCACGGTGGTGACGCCGGTGGCAATGCCCACGCTGTCGGGCTCGTCGTGGTAAATCGGGGAGTTCGGGTAGCAGTGAACGTGGGAGTCAATCCAGCCTGCGCTGACGAACACGTCGCCGTTCAGCTCAACCGTTTTATGCGCGGGGGCGTCAATGTCGCCCAGCGCCGCGATCTTCCCGTCCTGAATGGCGATATCGGTCAGGGTATCGTCGGCAAAGCGCGCACGGCGCAGGAGTAAATCAAACATGAGGATCTCCTGATAAGGCGGGCGCCGGAGCGCCCGCGGGTATTAAAGGGCGACCGGGAACAGCCAGCCCAACAGCATTGCGCCGAGGATCGCGCCACCGGTGATCGGCTTCTGCCAGATGTAGAACACCAGCGCACCGAGCAGGGAACCGACGCCGATAGGAATGGAGGCGGTCATGGCGCTCAGGATTATCAACGGCCCGAGAAAGCGGCCGGAGGCGTTGCCCGCGCCCATCATCACGTCTGCGCCGTAGGTAGAGTTGCTCTGGTTGATGGTGAACTTACGCGCCAGGATGATGACGTAGCCAATCGCCAGGCCAATCACCAGGCCGGTGATCAGCGAAGCAATGAAGTTGGTCACCGGGAACATGATGCCCGCGCCCAGCAGCAGCGCCGGTACCCCGAGGCCCACGCCGGTCTGGATCGCACCGCCGATGTCGAGAATACCGACCAGCGACCCTTCGATAATACGGGCGAACAGGAAGCTCGCGCCGAACGCCGCCACCGCACCGTAAACGCCGGTATCGATGCCCGCCTTCAGCATCGCCACGAAGGCCACTTCGTTAAACGCGCCGATGCCGTAGAGGTAGTACATGTGCGTCCCGGCGAAGACGCCGGAGGAGAGCAGGCCAACAAAGATCGGGAACGACCAGTCGGCATACCAAAAACCTTTATTCTGTTCCATTTAGAGGCTCCTGTTATTTACCGCTGAGCGAGTTGTGGATCATGTCGAGCCAGTTCGGCACGGTCAGATGGAAGGATTCGATCATCTTCATGTCGAAGCCGCGGAAGAAGCCGCTCAGCACGAAGAGCAGGACGATAGCCGCCATCATCACTTTGGTGACGTGGTTCCAGCCGCTCTCTTCCACGCCTTTACCGATCAGGATCCCCAGCACCAGGCCCGGTACGGCGTTGCCCATAATCAGCTGCGCCGCGCCGCCGAAAATGGTGGCCCAGAAGCCCGATTTTTTACCCGCGTCGATGGCTGCCAGCCAGAAGATCACCGGCATCACGGTGTTCACCAGCAGGTTAGCCGCAGGCACCAGCACCTTCACGGCGGTGACCTGAAGCGCTGCCGGGACGGAGGAGGCGGTCAGGTTCAGGAAGGTCACGACGATCATGCCGATTACGCCGCAGGCAATCGCCATTTTGCGCGGGTCGTGCAGCGTTTCGCCGACGTTACGGTTTTTGATCATCAGTGCAGCAGCCCCCCAGTTCGGGATGATGCGGTGGTCAACGTCCTGTGTGAAGGCACCTGCGGCCACGGAAGAGGCCCAGGCGTTAAAGAAGAAACCTAACCCAAAGGAGAAGTGGGACGCCGGATCCCCTTCACAGGAGTTCAGTTCCCCCAACGTACGAAACGCGCCCATACCCTGTGTGGTAGGCGCATGAAACATGCGTGCAGCCCCGGCGCCGACACCGACGCCAACCAGGCCGCCAATGATGAGCGATTTTATTAATATAATTAAGAACATCAGTCTGCCCTTTTATGAATAATCAGCGTTGCGTGACGAAATCCACCTGGTCAAGATTGATAGCGGTCACGTTGACGGTCACATCCAGCTCCACGCTGTAGGTGCGTCTTTCCCGGCGCAGAAAGAAGAACAGAAACGCTTCTTTACGCACCGCTTCTTGCGCCTGAACGACCTGCACATCCTGTGGCTCAATACGCAGTAAGATATGCGGTGAAGCTTTCATCACCGCGGCCTGAACGTGGTTGAGCGCGTCGGCAAAGGCGCGCGCTTTGGCGTCGCCTTTTCCCTTCACTCTCACCGTGGTTGTGAACTGTTCTTTCATGCTTATGCGCCGTATTTTTTCTGCCACGCCTGCACCAGACGCTCGCCCAGCTCTTCTTTATCCATAAAGCCAAAGCCCAGCACGTTGCAGCCTTCGTTGATGGCGGTCACGCCCTCTTCCACGGAACGCATGCCGTATTTGGCTTTGTAGCCATATTTGGTTTGAGCAGTGATGGCACCCGCGCCGCCGCTGCCGCAGAAGGAGATACCGAAGGTGGCGTTTTCCGCTTTCATCATGTCGCCGAGCTTCATGTCCGCCGCCATGCCCGGCACAACCACCGCGCGTCCACCTGCTTTTTCCACACCGGCAGCCACTTTCTGACCTTTACCCAGGCGATCGCCAATCACGACTGTAATCTGTTCCATGTGTTGCTCCTTAAAGGTTGTCTTTCGCGACTTCAAAGTGAACGGAGAGCAGCCAGGCTTCTTCATCAGGAAGATTGCCAAACTGCGCGACCACTTCACGGGCGAGCCGCATTGAATCCGGTGAAATTTCGTCAAACAGCTCTGCTTCAACCTCCGGCAGCGGCTCGCCGGTCACGGACCGGTGCGCCATGGCACGCACGTGGGAGGTGAGCATCTGCTCCTGTACCGCATTGGGGATGATGTTGTTCCGGGCCAGCAGGGCATAAACCTGCTGCAGCATGGTGTTTGCGAGCTGTTCAGTTTGCTCCGCCTGTTCCCCAACGTCGTTCATTACCGCTCCGTTAATCACTGGTCTTACCCCGTTAATGGCTCTGGAATAAAACTAACGTTGGGGGGGAATTGTTTGTAGCGAGTTGTTTTCCACTTCGAAGTGGAAAGGCGAGCCGCGGCAGTGATCTGTGCCACATAAATGCGGTGAATCTGGATAAACCGATGCATTTACGTGATGAATATCACGCTATTGCGCGGCCAAAACGGGGCAAGCAAAGCGGAAAAGATTACGAGCGGGCTCGTAGAAATGTGACGTGGATAAGGTTTTCTTATGGGGATCCGCTAGAGTGGCAACGGGTGCTTGAGACTGACCGTCTCAGGCATGGGACGGAAAGTGGAAAGCCCCGCCTGATAGAAAATCAGGGCGGGGGCTCGAAACGACACGTCACACCGTGGAGTTCGCTACCTCGCCCGCTTTAAAGCAAGGAGGCATCCATGAAACGCCAAAACCCAGGCATTGGAGTTTTGATGATTATTGCTTTGACAATAATCATCTTAACGCTGGTGACGCGGAAAACACTGTGCGAGATCAGTTTTCGAAACGATTCTTTTGCAGTGACAGCGAGGATGGATTGTCGCTCCGGCCAGTAGGGAGCAAGGATGCGGGGGCGCGTCATGCGCCTCCGCATACGGGCAAAGGACGTACAGCTCAGGCACCCAATTAACGATACTTTTGGTGGTACGTGTTGCGCGTGGTCGCAAACTGCTCGGCCGCCGCCTGGGCTTCCTTCACTTTGCCTTCGTTAGCCAGCTTCAGCGCGCCGTCGATCTGGCCGACCAGCACGTCAAAGCCGTGGCGATAGTCTTTCATCTCTGCACTGTCTGCGGCTTTGCTTTCCAGCTTAGGCGGGGTCGCTTTTTGGGCGTCCAGCGCCGCTTCACGCATTTTGGTCAGCGCGTCTTTCATTTCAGCCGCATTGTCCGTTTTCTGCACCACCTTCAGGTTTTGACCGAGGATGCCCATGTCGTCTTCAAGATCGGCAGCAAACGCAGAAGAGCCAAGAACCAGCGTTGAAGCCGCGACGATCGCTAACAGGTGTTTACGCATTGCTCACTTCCTTTTTTATTATTAAAACGCCTTTACGGGTATTACTGGCCGGCGATTTTCATTTCCGGCAGAAGTACAGAACCACACTGTATATTGCTACGTGTTTCAATATCGTTACCGACCGTAACGATATTGCGCCACATGTCCTTCAGGTTGCCGGCAATCGTAATCTCGCTTACCGGATACTGAATTTCGCCGTTTTCCACCCAGAAGCCCGCCGCGCCGCGCGAGTAGTCGCCGGTGATGCCGCTTACGCCCTGGCCCATCAGTTCCGTGACGACCAGGCCGGTACCCATCTCTTTCAGCATCTGCTCAAAGTTCAGGCCCTGCCCGGCAATGCGCCAGTTGTGGATGCCGCCAGCGTGTCCGGTGCTTTTCAGCCCCAGCTTGCGCGCGGAGTAATTAGTCAGCAGCCACTGGGTCAGCACGCCGTCTTTGACGATGTCACGACGTTCGGTACGCACGCCTTCGCTGTCGAACGGCGTGGAGGCCAGCCCTTTCAGCAGGTGCGGATGCTCTTCGATGGTCAACCATTCCGGCAGGATCTGCTTGCCCAGCGAGTCGAGCAGGAAGGTCGATTTACGGTAAACCGAGCCGCCCGCGATAGCGCCCACCAGATGACCAAACAGACCGGTTGCCACTTCGTTGGCAAAAATAACCGGGGCCTTCATGGTGGAGAGTTTACGCGGCGACAGGCGAGACAGCGTGCGTTCGGCACACTCTTTACCCACCCACTCCGGAGACTGCAAGTCCCCCAGCGCGCGGCCAATGGTGTAAGCGTAGTCGCGCTCCATGTCTCCGTTCTCTTCGGCGATGACGCAGCTGGAGAGCGAATGACGGGTGGAGCAGTAGCCCTGCAGCATGCCGTGACTGTTGCCGAAGACTTTGATGCCGTAGTGGCTGTTGAAGCTGCCGCCTTCGGTATTGGTGATGCGCTTATCAGCCTGCAGGGAAGCCTGCTCGGCGCGCGCGGCCAGTTCGATCGCTTCGTCCGGGGTCACTTCCGCCGGGTGGAAAAGATCGAGATCCGGGGCATCAAACGCCAGCAGCTCTTTATCCGCCACGCCTGCGTAAGGATCCGGGGAGGTATAACGGGCGATATCGAGCGCCGCCTGCACCGTACGGGCAATAGCATCCGGACTGAGATCGGTGGATGACGCGCTGCCTTTGCGATTCTGGTGATACACCGTGATCCCCAGCGCGCCGTCGCTGTTGAATTCGACATTCTCCACTTCGCCATAGCGGGTACTCACGCTGATGCCGGTGGTTTTGCTGACCGCCACTTCGGCGCCATCTGATTTTTCTGAAGCAAGCATCAGCGCGGTGGAGACGGCTTCTTCAAGAATCTTACGCTGCGCTTCAACTTGTGAGGTTACTTTCATCGCAAATGCCATACTGTAAGAGAGAGTTATCTGAAGTCTAACAGAGAACCGTTTTTCAGTGCGCGTCTTAACTGGTAACATTAGCCTCTTTTTTTAAGGAGCCTGACATGACTAAGCAGCCCGAAGACTGGCTCGACGACGTTCCCGGTGATGACATCGAAGACGAAGATGATGAGATCATCTGGGTCAGTAAAAGTGAAATTAAACGTGACGCCGAAGAGTTAAAACAGCTTGGCGCGGAAATGGTAGAACTGGGTAAAAACGCGCTGGACAAGATCCCGCTCGACCAGGATCTGCGTGATGCCATTGAACTGGCACAGAAAATCAAAAAAGAAGGCCGTCGTCGCCAGCTTCAGCTTATCGGGAAAATGCTGCGTCAGCGCGATGTTGATCCGATCCGCCAGGCGCTGGACAAGCTGAAAAACCGCCACAACCAGCAGGTTGCGCTGTTCCACAAGCTGGAGCAGATCCGCGATCGCCTGATTGAACAGGGTGATGATGCCGTACCGGAAGTGCTGAACCTGTGGCCGGATGCCGACCGCCAGCAGCTGCGTTCCTTGATCCGCAACGCGAAGAAAGAGAAAGAAGGGAATAAGCCGCCGAAGTCTGCGCGCCTGATTTTCCAGTATCTGCGCGAGCTGTCTGAGAACGAAGAGTAATCCCCCTCTCCCCAGAGAGGCAAGGGAGAAAAGAACGTAGGCCCGGTAAGCGCAAGCGCCACCGGGCTTTTTTTTACGCGTCGGCGGCCGCTTCCGCTTTCTTCGTAAGACCGTCCAGCAGCTTCTGATGGATCCCACCAAAACCGCCGTTGCTCATCACCAGAATGTGGTCGCCAGGCTGAGCGGCTTTCACCACCATATCCGCGAGCGCATCCACATCCGCGCTCCAGTGCGCAGGCTGAATGCAGGCGTCGGCCACTTCTGCCACCTGCCACGGAATATGCTGCGGCTGCAGCAGGAAGACTTCATCGGCACGTCCTAATGACGGCGCGAGATCGTCTTTACAGATGCCCATCTTCATGGTGTTCGAGCGCGGTTCCAGCACCGCCAGAATGCGCGCGGTACCGCCGACCTTGCCACGCAGGGCAGCAAGCGTGGCCAGAATGGCCGTTGGGTGGTGCGCGAAATCGTCATACACGGTAACGCCGTGGGCTTCACCGCGCAGCTCCAGACGGCGGCGGGCATTGATAAACGAGCCCAGCGCATTGGCTGCATCCGCAGGCAGCACGCCCACGTGACGCGCAGCTGCAATCGCCATCAGACCGTTGTGCATGTTGTGCTCGCCCACCAGGCCCCACTTCACCTCACCCACTTTTTCACCGTCGAGCAGCACTTCCCACTCGGAGGCATCGGCGTTGAGTTTTTTCGCCTGCCAGTGGCCCTGCTCGCCCACCAGCTCCTGCTCGCTCCAGCAGCCCATCGCCATCGTCTGTTTCAGGTTGATGTCGTTCTCCGGCAGGATGATGCGGCCCTGGCCCGGAACAATGCGCACCAGGTGGTGGAACTGTTTCTGGATCGCTTTCAGGTCGTCAAAGATATCCGCGTGGTCGAACTCAAGGTTGTTGAGGATCAGCGTGCGCGGGCAGTAATGCACGAACTTAGAACGCTTGTCGAAGAACGCGCAGTCATACTCGTCGGCTTCGATCACAAAGAACGGGCTGTCGCCCAGACGCGCAGAGACGTCGAAATTACCCGGTACGCCGCCGATCACGAAGCCCGGCTTGTAGCCGCAGGCTTCGAGGATCCAGGTCGCCATTCCGGCGGTGGTGGTTTTGCCGTGGGTACCGGCAACGGCAACCACCCAGCGGTCGCGCAGGACGAAGTCATGCAGCCACTGCGGGCCGGACATGAACGGAATATTGCGTTCCAGTACCGCCTCGACGCACGGATTGCCGCGGGTCATGGCGTTGCCAATGATCACCAGGTCCGGCTCGGGATCCAGCTGGCTGGCATCGTAGCCCTGAATTAAAGCGATGCCCTGTTTCTCCAGAAGCGTGCTCATCGGCGGATACACATTGGCGTCCGAACCTGTCACTTCATGGCCCAGCGAGCGCGCCAGCATTGCCAGTCCGCCCATGAAAGTGCCACAAATCCCCAATATATGAATGCGCATACGTCACTATCCTTCTTCAATGTGGCGCACATTTTACTCACATGTTAGCGGCTGTGAAACGCATTTCAGGTAAATCCGTATGTTGCTGGCGCGATTCACCTCTGCGCTAATATTTGAATGTTTGTTAAGATTGTTGGGCTTTAGTCGTTTTAGTGAACATACAATCGCTCTACTCACAAAGATGCAGGGAAAGTGTTATGAAAACGTTAGGTGAATTTATTGTCGAAAAGCAGCACGAGTTCTCTCATGCTACCGGTGAACTCACTGCTTTGCTGTCGGCAATAAAGCTGGGCGCTAAGATCATCCACCGTGATATCAACAAGGCCGGTCTGGTCGATATCCTGGGTGCCAGCGGTGCCGAGAACGTTCAGGGCGAGGTTCAACAGAAGCTCGATCTGTTCGCAAATGAAAAATTGAAAGCTGCACTGCGCGCGCGCGACATCGTTGCGGGTATCGCCTCTGAAGAAGAAGATGAAATTGTTGTTTTCGAAGGGTGTGAACACGCTAAATACGTAGTTCTGATGGATCCGCTCGACGGCTCCTCAAACATCGACGTTAACGTTTCTGTCGGTACCATTTTCTCCATCTACCGCCGCGTCACGCCTGTTGGCACGCCGGTGACCGAAGAAGATTTCCTGCAGCCGGGCATTAATCAGGTTGCTGCCGGTTACGTCGTTTATGGCTCCTCCACCATGCTGGTGTATACGACCGGGTGCGGGGTTCACGCCTTCACGTACGATCCATCACTGGGCGTTTTCTGTCTGAGCCAGGAACGCATGCGCTTCCCGCAGAAGGGCAACACCTACTCCATCAACGAAGGCAACTACATCCGATTCCCGAACGGCGTGAAGAAGTACATTAAATTCTGCCAGGAAGAAGATAAAGCGACCCAGCGCCCGTACACGTCCCGTTATATTGGCTCTCTGGTCGCGGATTTCCATCGTAACCTGCTGAAAGGCGGTATCTACCTCTACCCAAGCACCGCCAGCCACCCGGACGGGAAACTGCGTCTGCTGTACGAATGCAACCCGATGGCGTTCCTTGCTGAACAGGCGGGCGGCAAGGCGAGCGACGGTAAAGAGCGTATTCTGGACATCGTGCCGGAAAGCCTTCACCAGCGCCGTTCATTCTTCGTCGGCAACAACCACATGGTTGAAGACGTTGAACGTTTTATCCGTGAGTACCCGGACGCGTAATCCCTCTCTTCAGGGGAGCCTGTCCGGCTCCCCTTGTCATTTATATATTTTACCGTATAAGTGTTTATAAAAAACATGCTTTAATATTCACCACTGCTCCTGCATTATTTCCATAACAGTTTGACAGATATTTCGTGGAGCAGAATCGCAATGAAAAATTATTCCCGTGCTAATACCGGCATTGATTTAAATCTTATCCCTGTATTTATTGAAATCGTCCGCTGCGGCAGCATGGCAAAGGCCTCTTTGCGTCTGGAGATGTCCCGTCCTGCGGTGAGTCTGGCATTAAAGCGCTTTAATCAACTCTTTGATGAGCCGTTATTTTTCCGTAAAGGTTTATACCTTGAACCGACTGAAAAAGCGTTAGCCTTAACCAGCTCGCTGGAAATATTAATGGGCGAAATTCACGATAATATCGGGGCGCTTAATTCCGGAAGGAATAAAACCCCGGCACAGAACGTACCGGGGCTGGGTAATATTATGCCGCGTTCTGAGTCGTCACTTTGAATGATGACATGGCTTCCATCAGCTGACGCGACTGCTCCTCAAGGGAGCGGGTCGCGGCGGAGGATTGCTGCACCAGCGCCGCATTCTGCTGCGCGGTTTCGTCCATCTGGTTCACCGCAATATTCACCTGCTCAATGCCCCGGCTCTGCTCCTGAGACGCGGTCGCAATCTCTCTCATCAGTTTGGTCATGCGCAGCACTTCGGTGGCGATCTCATCCATCGTTTCGCCAGCCTGCTGGGCCAGCTCGCTCCCCTCGTTAACGTGGGTCTGCGAATCACTGATTAGCGTTCGGATCTCTTTCGCCGCATCGGCGCTGCGGCTGGCAAGATTTCGCACCTCGCCTGCGACGACGGCAAACCCGCGCCCCTGCTCGCCCGCGCGCGCCGCTTCCACGGAGGCGTTAAGCGCCAGGATATTGGTCTGGAAGGCAATGCCGTCGATCACGCTCAGGATGTCGGCGATGCGCGCCGAGCTGCCGGAAATATCGCGCATTTTTTCAATCACATAGCAGACCATCTCGCTGCCGTGATCGGCCGTGTCGGACACCGATTTCGCCAGCTGGTGCGCCTGCTCGGCGTTATCGGCGTTGAGTTTCACCGTGGCGGTGATCTGTTCCATACTGGCCGCCGTCTGCTCCAGCGACGTGGCGGTGGATTCCGTACGCTCGGCAAGATCGCGGTTTCCCAGCGTCAGCTCGCGGCTACCGGTGTCAATTTGCGCGCTGGCATCGCGTACCCGCAGAACCGAGTTCATCAGCGACTGGCGCATCTCCTCTATCACCGCGTTGAGGCGGTTAAACTCCTGGCTCGCGGGGGCATTCAGCGTATGGGTTAAATCCCCCGCCGCCACGTTCTCCAGTTGAGCAATGGAGGCCGAGAGCGGCTTGAGCAACATATGGCGCAGCACCAGCCAGGCCAGCACGATAATGCCCGCCGTCAGCAGCGCTGCGACGATAATCAGGATCAGGACGCGGGTTTTACTCGACTGCACGGCGCTCACTTCCGCCTGACCCCGCGCTTCGCTCCATTTCTGAAACGCCTGCATATCGTTATCAAACTGCTTCGCCACCGGAATCAACGTCTTCTCGAGCAGATCGTAATACCCGTCCGCGCTCTGGTCATTCAGCGTTTTCAGCATCGGATTGATCCCCTGCTGGCTATACGTCGCCAGGCTGGCCGCCACTTTATCGAGCAGCTGTTGTCCCTGCTCGTCAGCCACGCCGCCGTCGATTACCCCTTTCAGCGTTTTCTGGGCCAGGGCAACTTCCTGATTGATGTTTTTTACCGCGTTGGCCGCATCGTCCAGCATGCCGATTTCCATCATCCGGACGGCCTGACCCGCCTCATTGCGCGCGCGCAGGAGCAGCGTATAGCCTGAATTAAGCTGCACCATCTGCTCACCCTGAAGGTGATTAATACGCTGCAGCGAAGAAGAACTCTGTGTGAGGGCATAAATGCCAATACCGCTGACAATCAGCAGCAGAAGGGTCATAACGGCCAGTAAAGAGAGCAAGCCGGTACGAATCGATAGCGTTTTAAGCATGATATTATTTCCGGTAGCGAGATATTTCTGGGCATAAAAAAAGATTATCGGCCGCTACCGGAAAATGTTTAGACTTTAAGCAAATTCAGCATGTTATCGCTGTGTTACCGATGTGTTTACGCGGGTAACAGGCGAGCTTTGACGGTTCTCCCAGAGCACCGTCAGCCCCCGCTGCAGGGCAATAAAAATAAACAGCAGAATGCCGATGGCGATCTTCGTCCACCAGGAGCTGAGCGTGCCGTCAAAGTTGGTATAGGTTTGTATCAGCCCCTGAATCGCCACGCCGAACAGCGTCCCCAGCACCGTGCCCACCCCGCCGCTGAGCAGCGTGCCGCCAATGACCACAGAAGCAATCGCATCCAGCTCGACGCCCACGCCTGCAAGGGCATAGCCCGCCTGGGTATACACCGAGAAGACGATACCCGCCAGCGTCGCCAGGCCGGTCGAGAGCATATAGATGCGAATAGTCGTGCTGCGGGTTGAAATGCCCATCAGGTTGGCCGACGTGGCGTTACCGCCAATGGCGTAAACCTGATTGCCAAAACGGGTACGGTGAGCGAGGAAGATGCCAATCACTACCACGCCCAGCATCAGCAGCCCCATCGCGCTCAGGCGGCCGCCGCCGGGAATTTTCCACGCCAGGCTGGAGAGCGTGTCGTAGATGGGGTGGTTAATTGGAATCGACTCTTCCGACACCAGATAGCTCACACCGCGCAGGAAGAACATTCCCGCGAGGGTAATGATAAACGCCGGGATTTTCAGCGCGTCGATCAGCAGCCCCATAAAGGCGCCAAACGCACAGCCCATCGCCAGCACCAGCGGAAACGCCACCAGCGGAGAGATGCCCCAGAAGCCGATTGCCTTCGCGAGGAACACGCCCGTAAACGCGATCACCGACCCAACGGAGAGATCGATCCCGCCGGAGAGGATCACAAAGGTCATCCCGACGGCGATGATGCCTAAAAAGGCGTTATCGGTCAGGATATTGCAAATCACGCGCGTCGAGGCAAAACCGGGGAACTGCGTCAGACAGTAGAGGTACCCCAGCACAAACACGCCCAGCGTGATCATTAACGGTAAATTACGTTTTATCATGGCCACGGATCCCCTTAATGATGCTGACAAAGCGCGGCGACTGGACGATCAGCACGCAGAGCACGACCACCGCCTTCACCACCTGGTTAAGCTCCGGCTGGAATCCCGACAGCAGGATCCCGGTGTTCATGCCCTGAATGATCAGGGCGCCGATCACCGAGAGCAGCAGGTTAAAGCGCCCGCCCATTAGCGACCCGCCGCCGATCACCACCGCGAGGATCGCGTCCAGCTCCAGCCAGAGTCCCGCGTTGTTGGCATCGGCCCCGCGAATATCCGCCGCGACGATGACCCCGGCGATGGCGGCGCAGACGCCGCTCAGCACGTAGGTCAGCATTACCATCAGCCGGGTGTTGACGCCGGCGTTGCGCGCGGCGCGGATGTTGATCCCGACGGCCTCAATAAACATGCCCAGCGCCGTTTTGCGGGTGAAGAGCCAGAAGACAACGAGCGTGACCAGGGCAATAATCACCGGCGTCGGGAAGAACAGAAGGTTGCCGCTACCGAGCCACGCCAGGCTCGGGGAGTTAAAGGTGACAATCTGGCCGGAGGTTATCAGCTGCGCGACGCCGCGCCCGGCAACCATTAAAATCAGCGTGGCGACGAAGGGCTGGATTTTCAGCACCGCAACCAGAATACCGTTCCATAATCCTGCCAGCACGCCGGTGCCCAAGGCTGCCAGCAGGATCACCGGCAGGCTATGTCCGGCCACGGTCATGGAGGCGGCCGTAGCCCCGGCGATAGCCATCACCGCGCCGACGGAGAGGTCAATCCCACCGGTGGCAATCACCAGCGTCATTCCGATGGCCAGAAGCGCCACCGGCGCGGCGCGGTTTAAAATGTCTATCGGGCTGCCAAACAGGCGGCCATCCTGCACGATGATCTGGAAGAAATGCGGCGCGACCAGGCTATCCACCAGCAGAACCACCAGCAGCGCCGCGATTTGCGGCGTGCCGGTCGGCCAGCTGAAGCGGCGCTTTGACTCACCGGTTTGCGAAAGCGAACGGGGCATCACGATTCACTCCTTATGCCGCGATGGCATTCATGATCGCCGGAACGGACAGCTTATCCAGCGGGATCTCTGCCACCTGCTTGCGATCGCGCATGATGATGACGCGATCGGCATAGCCCACCAGCTCTTCCAGCTCGGAGGAAATGACCAGCAGCGCCAGACCGTCCGCGCACAGGGTTTCGATAAGCCGGATAATTTCAGCGTGCGCCCCCACGTCAATGCCGCGGGTCGGTTCGTCCAAGATCAGGAACTGGGGTTTGGTCAGCAGCCAGCGGGAGAGCAGTACTTTCTGCTGGTTACCGCCGGAGAGGAATTCAATGGGCTGTTCCGCGCTCGGGGTGCGGATGCCGAGCTGGCGGATAAAGCGCTCGGCAATGGCGTTTTGCTCGCGCTTAGGGATCGGCCGTAGCCAGCCGCGCTGCGCCTGTAGCGCCAGAATGATATTTTCCCGCACCGAGGCCGCGGCAATAATGCCGTCCGTTTTCCGGTCCTCCGGGCAGAAGCCGACGCCCAGACAGGAGGCCTGATGCGGCGATCGCAGGGTCTGCGGTTTGCCCTTGATCAGCGCGCTGCCGCTGTCGGCAGGCTTGATCCCGAAGATCACCTCGGCGGTCTCGGTCCGGCCGGAGCCCAGCAGGCCCGCCAGCCCGACAATTTCGCCTGGCCGCACCTCAAGGTTAAACGGCGAGATCACCCCTTTTTTGCCGTAATCGCTGAACGCGGCGACCGGTTTCTCGCTCAGCAGCGTGCGCCCTGCACGCTGGAGGGCGTTGGTCTCCAGCTCGCGGCCCAGCATCATTTTTACCAGCTCGATTTGCGGCAGCTCGCGGGTTTCGCGGCAGCCGACAAAGCTGCCGTTGCGCAGCACCGTAATGCGATCGCTCACCTCATACACCTGATCGAGGAAGTGGGTGACGAAGATCAGGCTGACGCCCTGATCGCGCAGCTGGCGCATCAGGGTAAAGAGCATCTCCACCTCCTGGGTATCGAGGCTGGCGGTGGGTTCGTCAAGGATCAGCACCTTTGCCGAGAGATCGATCGCGCGACAAATGGCGACGATCTGCTGCATCGCCACGGAAAAGCGGTTCAGCGGCTCGCGGACGTCGAGGGAGAAGCCGTACGATTCCATCAGCGTTGTCGCCCGCGCTTCCATCTCTTTGCGGCGCAGCAGGCCAAAACGGCGTGGTTCGCGGCCAATAAACAGGTTATCCGCCACCGACATATTCGGCAGCAGGTTCACTTCCTGGTACACCGTCCCGATCCCCAACTGCTGGGCATGGGCGGTGTTTTTGGGCGAAATGGCGTTGCCTTCCAGCCAGATGGTGCCGCGGTCGGCGTGATAAACACCGGTCAGGGATTTAATCAGCGTCGATTTTCCCGCCCCGTTCTCGCCCAGCAGCGCCATGATCTCCCCGCGCCGCAGGCTGAAATCAACGCTATCCAGCGCCTTTACGCCGGGGAAGAATTTACTCAAGCCCTCTGTGCGGAGGATTTCCTGGTGTTGTTCAGTGGTCATGGTTTCCCCCTCACCCTGACCCTCTCCCCGGAGGGGAGAGGGGATTGATCGTGCCAATTGTTAATATCCAGCTCCGCCCTGCCTTTCTCCCTCTCCCCTCCGGGGAGAGGGCTGGGGTGAGGGGCGCGGGTCTTAATAGCCCATATTTTTCTTCTTCTCTAACTCCTCTTTCGCCGTATCAGGCAGGTAGAGGGTGGACTTGGTGACCGTCACTTTCTCCGGCATCGTGCCGTCTTTCTTGAATTTCTCCAGCGCGTCGAATGCCGGACCCGCCATGTTTGGCGTCAGCTCCACGCTGGCGTTGGCTTCGCCGTCGATCATCGCTTTGTAGATGTCCGGCACGCCGTCGATAGAGCCGGTGAGGATATCTTTGCCCGGCTTCAGGCCCGCTTCTTTAATTGCCTGAATCGCACCAATCACCATGTCATCGTTGTGGGCGTAAACCATGCAGATGTTCTTGCCGTTGTTTTCAGCCTTAATGAAGCTCTCCATAACCTCTTTACCTTTGCTGCGGGTAAAGTCGCCGGACTGAGAGCGGATAATCTTAATGTTTGGCGCTTTCGCGATGGCTTCAGCAAAGCCTTTTTTACGGTCGATGGCCACGCTCGCGCCGACGGTACCCTGCAGCTCAACGACGTTACACGGCTTGCCGTCGACCTGCTTCACCAGCCAGTCGCCAATCAATTGCCCTTCAAGCACGTTATTGGCGGTGACGGTGGTCATATAGAGGGATTTGTCTTTGACGTCGATGGAACGGTCGAGCAGGAAGACCGGGATCTCAGCGTCTTTCGCTTCCTTCAGGACGGGTTCCCAGCCGGTCGCCACGACGGGTGCAATAAAGATGGCATCCACGCCCTGGGCGATAAAGGAGCGCACGGCTTTGATCTGATTCTCTTGTTTTTGCTGACCATCGGCGATTTTCAGGGTAATGCCGCGTTTCTGAGCCTCGCTTTTCGCCACGTTGGTTTCTGCCGCTCGCCAGCCAGATTCAGAGCCGACTTGCGAAAAACCTACGGTTAAGGGAGCGGCCATCGCCATAGACGACATGGCTGCCGAAACTGCTGTGACCAGGAGTAAGCGCTTCCACATATGAACGTCCTCGTAGGGTGAGTTATTGTTGGTTAAAAGATGTTCTGCGGAATGACTATAGCCCATGAAATATGTAACGAATTGCGTTACATCACACTTCAGAAAAGTGAATAAAACGTTAATCACAAGTTTGTAATCGCTTTCATTTCGCCATGAAAAATGCGGCTGAGTTTATGGATTTTCCTGTCATGGAATCGGTCTGAAAAGTGGAGAAAGCGGGGAGATAAAGCGAAAACAGGCGGAGACATTCAGCGCGAGTTGGCTATAATACCTGCCACTTGTTTACCATCCATTTTAAAGGACACCGACATGAGCTTACTCAACGTCCCAGCGGGTAAAGAACTGCCAGAAGACATCTACGTAGTTATCGAAATCCCGGCTAACGCAGATCCGATCAAATACGAAGTGGACAAAGAGAGCGGCGCCCTGTTCGTAGACCGTTTCATGTCTACCGCGATGTTCTATCCGTGCAACTACGGTTACATCAACCACACCCTGTCTCTGGACGGTGACCCGGTTGACGTGCTGGTCCCAACGCCATACCCACTGGAGCCAGGCTCCGTCATTCGCTGCCGTCCAGTTGGCGTGCTGAAAATGACCGACGAATCCGGTGAAGATGCGAAGCTGGTTGCGGTACCGCACACCAAGCTGAGCAAAGAATACGATCACATCAAAGATGTGAACGACCTGCCAGAGCTGCTGAAAGCGCAGATCACTCACTTCTTCGAGCACTACAAAGACCTCGAAAAAGGCAAGTGGGTTAAAGTTGACGGCTGGGACAACGCAGAAGCAGCGAAAGCGGAAATCATCGCCTCTTTCGAACGCGCTGCTAAGAAGTAATTCTTACTGCTGATTGATGAAAGCCCCGCATGTCGGGGCTTTTTGTTGCCTTTGAAAAAGACATACACTCCTGACCATCAAGATCGTGAGCGTTATACATGCTAAGTTTCTTTCTTCAAAGCATCAAGATGGGCTACATAAAGGCGTTTGACTGTTACGGCAAAGACAGCAAATGGCAGTATCTCTGCATCATGACATTCCAGCTTGCCTGGTTTTTGTTTTACTTATGGATCCCTTATCGAAGCGATTATGCGATTCTGCTGTTTTTACTGTTTTTCCTGCCCGTCATTTCAAGCAATACGCGGTGCATAAACTACTATGGCCGTTCACGCGCCCTGTGTTTGTTATGGCTTATAGCCCCTTACATCATGCTGTTCGTTCCTCTGTTTTTAACCCGGCGCCGGGATACGGAAGAGAGTTGAAGGAACAAAAAAACAACGCCACCTCACGGTGGCGTTGTCTTTTTTCAGTACTGGTCTCTGTCTAACCAGTTACCGCTTACAATCCGCGTTAACCCTTCGACCGGACGCTGGTAGACATACATCCACGCACTTCCGTACGGCGTCTGGATCAACTGGCGCGCGTATTCACCGCCCCTGGTGCGCAAGGCATCAAGTTCGGCAAGCGTCGCGTTATCAATACGATAGACTTCACCCTGTACTGTTCCTTCGCCCGGAACCGCGCCTGGATAGTGGCCCAGGCTGTACAACTGGTAGTTCTCGATATTGTAATTCCCCAGCAGCAGGGCATTGGTCATCCAGTGACTGTTGCCTTGCCTGGTTCTTAAACTGCCGTAGACAAATATTCGCATTGCTAAAACTCAAACTGATAGAGCAGATCAAGTGCCTGGTCTACGCCGGACACTGCTTCCAGATATAGCTTAGGCATCAGGCGATAGCGTAGCGTGAGTGTTGCCAGTGAGTCAAAGATCCCCACACCATATTTTACCTGCAGACCCGGCAGTACATAGCCGCTGACCACCACCTGCGAGGAGTCACCCACGCCCTGGGTGTCCAGCGCCAGATTGCTTACGCCGAACGTCTCGCCGATTTTACCCACAACCTGCCCACTTTGTGCAACCCCCAGACCCACTAACATCGAGGTCATCGCCGCACTGTCGCTTTGTCCACTGTCCAGACCTTGTCCACGCAGCAGATAAGAGAGGGCTTCCTGCTGCGACATCGCCGGGTCAGAGAAGATCTCCGCCTTCGGTTCGTCGGCGGAACCGGTGACGCGAACGCCAGCAATAACGTCGTTTTCCGTCGCTTCCGGGTTACGAATCGCTTCGATGTTCAACAGGGGCTGATCCGGTGGGCCGGAGAACAGCAGCTCGCCTTTGCGAACAATCAGATCCTGACCATAGGCATGGAAACGCCCTTCAGGAATGTTGATCTGCCCGTTCAGGCCAAGCCCTTGTTTATCCTGCGCCACTTTCAGGTCGCCCGTGAGCCTCGCCTTCAGCCCAAACGCATTCAACCGCACGTTATTCCCCACGTGCACGGTAAGGTTACTATTAATCGGTATGCCAGCGCTCTTCTGTTCGACAGGTTTCAGATTTTCATTGAGCATAACTTCATCACTTGAGACGCCGACCGCACTTTCCGGCACGTCGTGAACCACGATGCGCGCCCACGGCACGTCGACACGACCGTCAAGCGTGAAGAGGCTTGGCGTGGCTTCAAAGACCACATCAGGCGAGACGTCCAGGCGCACCATCGGCGGTACGGTGATGCGCACCTTACTGCCCTTCGCGGCAATACGGGCGCGCCAGTTGTCGAGCTGGCTCCAGTCCGCGTCGCCGCTCAGGTTGATTTGCCCTTGCTGCGTTAATACCGAGCCGCTCAGCGTCGAGCTCATGCCGTTGAAGTTCATCGCGATCTGGCTGGGCTGCATGTCAAACGGCATGAAGTTGCCGTCAATATCCAGGCCGCTGAGCCGCATCTGACCGAACAGCTGCGGGCTTTGCGCGTTGCCGGCCAGGCGCAGGTTAGCGTTCAGCATGCCTTCGGCTTTTTCCCCACGCGCGAAAATCGGGTTCACCATCGCCAGGTTGAAGTTGCGGATGTTAACGTTGCCGCCCAGATTACGCCGTCCCTGCGGGTCGGTAATCTGGACCTGACCATCCAACTGACCGTTATTGGTCAGGCGGATTGTCCACCCCAGCTGTGCGCGATTGTTATGCAGATCGGCACTCAGGTTCAGGGTGTCGAACGCCACCGGCAGCGGCGCGTCGTTGACCTCCTGCGTCACCTTCACGTTACGCCCGGACAGCGTGACGCTACCCTGCGGCAGCCCCTCTTTGGTGGTGTCCCAGGCGACATCGGCTTTCCCACTGAAGACGCCGCTCGCCTGCGTGGTATCCGGCATAAACGGTTTTAGCATCGCCAGATCGAAGCGGTTGAGGTTGATCTGCGCGCGCCCTTCCGCGCCCGCATCGATGGTCTGCGGCACGCACAGTTCCGCATTCGGGTTGGTCCAGCAGTGCGGCCCAATGCTGATCTTCTGCTCGGCGTTGCGGTAGTCCAGAGCAATGGCGCGCGACAGCGCCAGCGGCCCGACCGGCGTATTGAAACGGGTGTTATCCAGCGTCCCTTTCCAGCGCTCCTCTTTGCGGTCGAAGCTGCCGGTCAGGTGAAGCTGGCCGGAGACCGGCTCGCCCTGCACGCGTAGCTGCAGGTCGTGCTGCTTCTCGTTCCCTTTCGCGTCCAGGGTGACCAGGCTGATGTTCACGTCCGGCTGGGAAATACGTTCCACGCGCAGGTTCAGGTTACCGCCGATCTGGTCGGTGGATTTCACATCCCCCTCCACGCGAACCCGGGCAACGCTCAGCTCCTGCCAGCGCAGGCTATTGGCGGTGATATCCGCCAGCAGCTGCGGCGCGTCTACCGTGCCGCGCACCTTCACGAGCCCCTTCGCCGTACCGCCAAGCCCCGGCAGGGCGTTATCCAGATTCGGCGCGTCGATGGTGGCATCCAGATTGAGATCTTTCACCCCCAGCTCGCCTTTGATATCCGCCGTGTTGCGCCCCAGCGCCACGTGCAGGCCCGGGATAACCCACTGCAGATAGCTGTTGCCTTTCACCGAGCCTTCAACGTTTACCTTGTTCTGCTTCACGTTCCCGGTGAGCTTGATCTCCGGCACGTCCATCTGCCACGTGCCGCCGTACAGGCTGCCGCGCGTTTTAATCAGGCCATCCAGCTTCGACGGCCAGTCCGGCACCTCTTTGGCGGTGTTAATACCCGTCAGCTTCAGCTCGCCGCGCCAGCTGATCGCCTGCTGCCAGTCGAGCAGCGCGGTCAGCTCGGTTTTACCTTCCAGCGCCGCGACGGTCAGCTTGTCAAGGTTGACCTGCTGTTCGTTGCCCTTCGCATCCAGGGTGATGTTCGCGGGCGGCACGCCCTGCCCCTTCACCGCGGTGCGGAACGAGAGCGTGTAGTCGGTCATCTTGCCGCTCAGCTTCAGCTTCAGGTCATCGGCCTGGAACTGCTTTTCGCCGGTGAACGGCCAGGAAAGCTGCTTGCTGACAACCTCAAGATTGAGCGGCAGCCCGGCTTCCGCCAGCTGGGTTTGCGCACGCAGGGCCATATCCACCGGGCCGGAGAGATTCACGCCAACATCGAGCTTATCGCGCAGCGCCCCGCCCACCTTGACCTTCACTTTCTCGCCTTTCAGCGGGTCGATGTTCAGGGTGCTATTCAGCGTGATATCCACCGGCCAGCTGTCGCGCAGCAGCGCATTACCCGACGCATTCACCGAGCCCTGGTTGGTGTCGATATCCAGCGCGTCGAGCTTCATGTTGCCGTCAATGCTGCTGACCTTCAGCAGCATGTTATAGACCGTCAGGTCGGTATCACCGGTCAGGCGCAGCTGTTCGCCTTTGAATTCCTCAATGTTAAGGTTCAGCGGCAGATGTACGTCGGTCATTTCCGGCAGCACTGGCTTCGAGAAGAGGTCTTTCAGCGTTTCGCCCAGCGGCTTCTCTTCTGGCTGCGGGTTCTGGATCTTCGGCTCGACGATCTCTTCCTGCGCCACGTCGGCCACTTTCGGCAGCGCGATCAGCAAGCCCTGCAGGGACGTTGGCGTCAGAGTGAGGTTTTTCTCCTGCCAGCGCAGGCCGGAGGTGAAATCCATCACGGACACGGTGGTGTTGTCGATTTTGATATTGACGTTATCGAGCGCCACCCGATAAAGCGCGATCGGGTATGGCGTGGAGAGATTCAGCGGGCCGCTGTCTTCTTCTTCAACCGGCGCAGACTTCGGCATTTTCTTTGAATCTATCGCCACGTTGACATCTTTTAGCGACAGATCGTTGACGCAGAGCTTGCTGTCACGCAGACAGCCCAGCTTTACCGCGAGATGGAACTCCCCGGCGTTGACCGCCACGCCCGGCTGCTCATAGCGGATGTTCTTCAGGCGCAGGTCGCGCCAGCCGCCCGTCACCTGACCAATCTCCAGCCCCGGCACCCAGCGGTTCGCGGCGTTAAACAGCAGATGCAGCCCGGTCGTCGTTCCTACCAGAAACGCCACCGTCCCGAGCAGCAGCACGATAAAGATCAGCACTCCGAGGCTTATTTTCTTCCATAAACTCATAATTCAGGCCCCAGACCGATGTAAAACTGTAATCCGTGTTCATCTTTGTCGCCGACAGGCACGGCAAAATCGAGCTTGATGGGCCCGACGGGTGACTGCCAGCGCACGCCGACGCCCGCGCCGGTTTTAAAGTCGCTGCGGCGGATATCGTTCACCGCTTCACCGCCGTCAACAAACATCGCGCCCCACCACTTTCCGCTGACGTTGTACTGGTACTCCAGCGATCCCGTGGCCAGTTTTGACGCACCGGTCAGCTGGCCCTTTTCGTTCTCAGGTGAGATCGATTTGTACTTATACCCGCGAATGCTGCGGTCGCCCCCGGCGAAGAAGCGCAGGTCCGGCGGAACGCGCTCGAAATCTCCCGTTTCAATCCAGCCGAGATTGCCGCGCATCACAAAGCGATGTTTGTCGTACAGCGTACGGATCCAGACGTTTTGCGCCTGCATGACGGAGAAGTCCACGTCGGAGCCCCAGGCGGAGTTGGAATAATCGATGGAGTAGCGCTGCGAGTCGCCCCAGGTCGGCATCAGGCCCCCACGCGAGCGGGTACGGCTGATCATCACGCCCGGATAAAGCAGCATGGTGGTATTGGTGACGTTGGCCTGGGTAAAGTGGTCCAGGCTCCAGCGCAGGTTAATGGCGCGCTGCCAGCCGCTGGAGAGATCCCAGAAGCGGGAGACGGCAAGCGTCGTAGAGTCCTGCTTTGTGTCGTTTAAATCGGTGCGCTTAAAACCGCCCTGCAGAAGGTAATATTGCTCAAGCGGATTTTTTAGCAGCGGCATTTTGTAGCTGAAGTCCAGCTGCTGCTCGGGCGCAGAGAGGCTCAGGCTGGTGGTCAGGCTGTGACCGTACGAGTTCATCCACGGTTTTTTCCACGAGGTTTTCACGCGTGGTCCCACATCCGTCGAGTAGCCAACACCGGTCTCAATGGTGTTCTCGGTGCGCGGCGAAACAACGCCATGCAGCGGCAACACCTTGGTTTTGCGAGACTTATCAAATTCCGGCGCGACAACCACGGAGTTAAACCAGCCGGTAGCTGAGAGGCGTCGGTTCAGCTCTCCGAGGTCACTCGACTGGTAGTAATCCCCTTTTTTGAACGGCACGAGGTTTTGCAGGTACTCTTCACGAATTTGCGAACCTTCAAACGTCACGTCGCCAAAGCGGTAGCGTTCCCCGCTGTCGTAGTCGATATCCCAGAAGGCCTGACGTCGCGCCAGCGCAATGCCCAGCTGGCTTTTGTTGAACTGGCTGTCAAAGTAGCCCTTACGCAGGGAAACGCTCGTCAGCTCTTTTTTGAAATGGTCGTAGTCACCGTGGTTGAGCACGGTGCCGACTTTTGGCCGCGTGCTGAGCAGGTCCAGGTAGTCCCGATCGGTACGGGCCCCGCCGCGCAGGATGACGTTCGTGCCGCCAATCAGTACCGGCTCACCCGGCGAAACGCGGGCAATGAGGACCTGGCGCCCCTTCTTTGGCGGCGGGCGAAGATCAAAATCAATGGTGGGTTCGTAATACCCCAGCGCTTTCAGCCCCTCGCGGATCGCATCATCGACGCGCGCGCGAAAACGCCGGTCCGGCGTCACCTCATCACTCTGGATGGTCGATAGCTGCGCACGCACGTTTTTTTCCAGCGCCCCGGATAACCCCTCAACCTGCAAACGGACATTCGCCGCGCTGGCAATCCCGCTTGTCAGCAACACACTGACTAAACATAACTGGCGGATTTTTGTCACGTTTTCTCCTGAATATCCCTGTTTCCACCCTGGAAGCAAATGAAGTGCCGCTCCGCGGCAAAATACGGCCTGTTGGCCAAAAACCCGAATCGCGGGTTGAAAATGGGTATAACACCCAAATATTTCTTATGATTAAATCTAGACTCATTCAGCGCATTTATTGTGTTCAATTAAACGCTTCGTGACAACCTTAACTGAAACATCGCACCCCGGGAGGCCCCATCGTGAGTTTATTCGACAAAAAGCATCTGGTTTCACAAACCGATGCATTACCGGGACGCAACACCCCTATGCCTGTGGCGACCTTACACGCCGTCAATGGCCATTCCATGACCAACGTGCCGGAGGGAATGGAAATCGCCCTGTTCGCCATGGGCTGCTTCTGGGGCGTTGAGCGCCTCTTCTGGCAGTTGCCCGGCGTTTACAGCACGGCGGCTGGCTACACGGGCGGTTACACGCCAAATCCTACCTATCGCGAAGTCTGTTCCAGCGAAACCGGGCATGCGGAAGCGGTACGCGTGGTGTACGACCCTGCGGTAATTAGCTACGAGCAGCTTCTGCAGGTCTTCTGGGAAAACCATGACCCGGCGCAGGGCATGCGTCAGGGCAACGACCACGGCACCCAGTACCGTTCGGCTATCTATCCGCTCACGCCTGAGCAGGATGCCGCCGCGCGCGCCAGCCTGGAGCGTTTCCAGCAGGCCATGCGTGAAGCGGGCGATACGCGCGAGGTGACCACGGAAATCGCGACGGCGAAACCGTTCTACTACGCCGAGGACGATCACCAGCAGTACCTGCATAAAAACCCGTACGGCTACTGCGGCATCGGGGGCATCGGCGTCTGCCTGCCGCCACAGCTGGCCTGATTACTCATCCAGCGCCACGCGAGCCGCGTGGCGCGTGGCGTTGCTGACTGAACCGTAATCCATCACTTTGCCCTGTAACAGCAGGTTAAAGACCGCTGCCTGCGGTCGGTTGAGCCGCGTTTGCAGCAGGTGAACGGCCTCAATCCCCAGCTCGCGGCAGGGCACCGTGACGCCGGTGACCGGTTTTTCCAGACGGTGCGCTAAATTCCATGCAAAATCGGTCGTAATCAGCGAAATGTCTTCCGGAATCCGCAGCCCGTGGCGCGTTAACACCCTCACCACCCCTTCCACCATGCGGGTACTGTTCGGGAAAATCACCTCCGGCCACTGGGATCGATCATGACTCACTAACCACGCATCCAGCGCCTGCTCGGCCTCTTCCGCGGTAAACCACTCCGTCACGAGCAAATCGCGCTGCGGGTCAAAGGCGACGTGAAAATGGCGATACGCCTCTTTGATGCCGTCCAGACGCGCGTACAGCGTATCCCGCCGCAGGCAGGTGAGCGTGAGCACGCGGCGATGCCCCTGCTCGAAAAGGTACTGCATGGCGGTGAAGCCAATCGCCCGGTGATCGGGCGACACGGCATCCAGCACCCGATCCCGATCGACGGAATTAATCAACACGCAGGGCTTATTCAGCGTGCTGGCCAGTTTAAATATGGTGGAATCATCAGTGCCAATAATAATTATCGCGTTGATATTCTTATGACTGGCCTTTTCCATAAAGACTTTCACATCGGCGTGCTGTTCTTCTAAACCACAGCACGTGAC
This sequence comes from Enterobacter sp. NFIX59, assembly GCF_900113755.1. Classification (NCBI taxonomy): domain Bacteria; kingdom Pseudomonadati; phylum Pseudomonadota; class Gammaproteobacteria; order Enterobacterales; family Enterobacteriaceae; genus Enterobacter; species Enterobacter sp. NFIX59. The sequence continues at coordinate 393,527 of NZ_FOQN01000003.1, forward strand.
CCACACATTATGTCGCGCGCAGGCTTCCGCAATTCCTTTCGTCACTTCCAGATAAAAAATATCCCCGCGTCCCTGAAAGGTTCTTTCCGGCGCAAAAACAGCGATTCCGTTAATTAGCAGTCTTCCGCTCGCCATGGACTCCAGTACCCCTAATTCTCGCGCGGTGCGAACGATCGCCTCCCTGGCTTTATCGCTGGTGTAAGACTTGCCGCTTAATACCCGCGAAACCGTGCTGACGGAATAGCCCGTCAGGGCCGCAATTTCCTCCATTTTTAACTTGCCCGGCATAGTGTGACCTCGCTCTCATTCAGTTTTTGCAAATATTTGCAGAAACAGTCCGTTGATTTTAAAACTAAATTTCAGAAAGCCTGGAGATTACTTAATCACCTTGCGAGTATTCTCACAAAAACACATTGTCGCTGCGGCTCCCCTTTCCTATTTTCCGGTCATCACTCATTTCAACTGAAATTAAGGTGTGACATGGAGAAGGTACGTTTTGGCATTATTGGAATAGGGAATATCGGTACGGTCCACGCGCGTTATTTACTGGCGGGTACGGTCAGCGACGCCTGCCTGGCGGCGGTTTGTGATAATGCACCGGAAAAGCATCCGGCTATTCGCCAACTGGTCGGCACTCTCCCCTTATTCAGCGACGCGCAGGAGATGCTCCAGAGCGGGCTTATCGACGCGGTGATTGTCGCCACGCCGCACTACGAGCATCCGCGCCTGTCGATGCTGGCGATGCGCAACGGCATCCACACCCTGTGTGAAAAGCCGGCGGGCGTGTATACCGCCCAGGTGCAGGAGATGAACGCCTGCGCCCAGGCGTGCGATGTGGTGTTCGGCATCATGTACAACCAGCGCCCGAACCCGCTCTACCAGAAGGTGAAAGATCTGATCGACAGCGGCGAGCTGGGTGAGATCCGCCGCTCCAACTGGATCATCACCAACTGGTATCGCTCGCAGAGCTATTACAACTCCGGCGGCTGGCGCGCCACCTGGAAAGGGGAAGGCGGCGGCGTGCTGCTTAACCAGGACCCGCACCAGCTCGATCTCTGGCAGTGGCTGGTCGGCATGCCGGTCCGCCTGCGCGCGTTCTGCCAGTTCGGTAAGCATCGTGAAATCGAAGTGGAAGACGAGGTCACCGCCTACGCCGAGTATGCCAACGGCGCAACGGGCGTGTTTATCACCACCGTGGCGGAAACGCCGGGCACCAACCGGCTGGAAATCGTCGGCGATCGCGGCAAGGTGGTCGTCGAAGAGGGCAAGCTGCGCTTCTGGCGGCTGCGGGAATCTGAAACCGCCTTCAACGCCCGCTGGCAAAACGGTTTTGGAGAGCCTGAATGCTGGGAGGTCACTCTTCCCGTCGCCCCGGAATGCAGCGAACATCACGTTATTACCGCCAACTTCTGTGCCGCCATTCTGCGCGGCGAGCCGCTCATTGCGCCGGGTCTGGAAGGGATCCGCGGGTTGACGCTCTCCAATGCCATGCACCTCTCTACCTGGACCGACGACTGGGTCGAACTCCCGCTCAACGAAAAACAGTATTTGCGCCTGCTTCAGCAGCGCATCAGCACCTCAGTGGCTAAAGAGACAGCCAGCGTCACGCTGGATGCCTCCGGCACCTGGTAACTCCGGAGAAGAAACGATGTTAAATGTCGCTATCGTGGGAACAGGGAATATCTCGCACAACCATATTCAGGGCTATTTGCAGTTTGGTCAGCGCTGCCGGATCGTCGCGCTGGTGGATATCTACCCGGAAAAAGCCCACGAGAAAAAAACGCGCTACGGCCTGACGGACGCCCGGGTGTATGACAGCCACCAGCAGATGCTGGCGTCAGAGCCGGATATCGATATCGTCGACGTCTGCACGCCGCCCTACGTCCACGCAGAGATCGGCATTGATGCCCTGAACGCGGGCTGCCACGTGCTGTGCGAAAAACCGATGGCCGCCTCGCTGGAGGAGTGCGACGCGATGATCGCCGCACAAAAGGCCAGCGGCAAAACGCTCTCCATCATTGCCCAAAACCGCTTTACCGATGCCTTCTGGCGCTTAAAAGCAGCGCTGGATTCGGAGCTTGCGGGCAAGGTTTGCCACGCGCAGGTGGACTCCTTCTGGTGGCGCGGACACTGCTACTACGACCTGTGGTGGCGCGGCACCTGGGAAAAAGAGGGCGGCGGCTGTACCCTTAACCACGCGGTTCACCACATCGACGCCATTCAGTGGATGCTCGGCTTCCCGTCCGAGGTGGTGGCGATGATGACCAACGTGGCGCACGACAACGCTGAAGTCGAAGACCTCAGCGCCGCGATCTTCAAATACCCCAGCGGCGCGCTCACCCAGCTTACCGCCTCGGTCGTGCACCACGGGGAAGACCAGAAAATCATTATTCAGGGTGACAAGGCACGTATCTCTGCGCCGTGGCAGGCCTTTGCCAGCGTCAGCGCCGATAACGGCTTCCCGCAGGAGACCCACGACCAGCAGCGAGAAGCGCAGCTCAACGCCGTTTTTCAGGAGACGCCGAAGCTCGAGTGGACGCTGCACACCGGGCAGATTAATGACCTGCTTTCCGCCATCGAGCACGGCACGGCGCCGTTAGTGGATGGCCTGCAGGGCAAACGCTCGCTGGAGCTGATTACCGCGATCTACAAATCCGCCATTACCCGCACCGTGGTCTCGCTGCCGATTCAGCGCGATGACCCGTTTTACCGTACCGGCGGGACGAGCACCCTCGCTCCCCGTTTTTATGAAAAATCCGCAAGCGTCGCCAACTTCAGCGAAGTGGGTGCCATCCCCCTTGGCAAAGATCTGGATTAAGGAGTGACACCATGAACAAAAATGACGGAATGAACTACGCCCCGGTGGGTAAACCCCAGCCGGTTGTCCGCGAGGGGGAATTTGTTTTTGCCGCTGCCGCGCTCGACCACGGCCATATCTACGGGATGAGTAACGGCCTGATTGAAGCCGGGGCCACGCTGAAGTGGGTATACGATCCCGATCCGGCCAAAGTGGATAAATTTATCCAGCAGTACCCGCAGGCAAAAGTGGCCGAGTCGCTGGAGGTGATACTCAACGACGACGAGGTGCGTCTGGTGGCCGGTGCGGCCATCCCCTCCGAGCGCTGTGCGCTGGGGCTGAAAGCCATGTCCGCAGGCAAGGACTACTTCACGGATAAAGCGCCGCTCACCACTCTTGAACAGCTGGCGGATGCCAAAGCGATGGTTGAGAAAACCGGGCGGAAATACGCCGTGTACTACAGCGAACGTCTCCACGTGGAGAGTGCGGTGTTTGCCGGACAGCTGGTGCAGCAGGGGGCCATTGGCCGCGTCGTCCAAACCCTGGGAACCGGCCCGCACCGGGAAGGGGCCGGCCGCCCGGACTGGTTCTACGATCGTCGCTATTTTGGCGGCATTCTGTGCGACATCGGCAGCCACCAGATTGAGCAATTTCTGTTTTACACGGGCAACAGTGAGGCATGCGTGGTCGCCAGCCAGGCACGCAATTTCAACCATCCGCAGCATCCGGCATTTGAAGATTTCGGTGACGCAACAATCAGGGGCGAAAACGGCGCCAGCGGCTATTTCCGCTGCGACTGGTTCACCCCGGACGGGCTCTCAACCTGGGGCGACGGCCGTCTGACGCTGCTCGGCACCGACGGGTATATCGAGATCCGCAAATATGTCGATCTCACCCGCGGCGAGCAGGACGTGGTTTATCTCGTCAATAAAGAGGGGGAATTCCGCTATCCGGTCGCCGGACAGGTCGGGTTCCCGTTCTTTGGCGAACTGATCCTCGACTGTCTGCATCGTACCGAAAACGCCATGACGCAGGCGCACGCCTTCAAAGCGGCGGAGCTCTGCGTGAAGGCCCAGATGCTGGCCAACGCGACGGAATAACGGGAGGCGACAATGACGATCCTGAACACGGCGGTTATCGGTGCCGGAGCGATTCACGGCTGCCATATGAATGCGTTGCGCCAGATGCCCAACGTCGCGCTACGCGCGCTGGTGGACATCGACAGCGTCAAAGGGCTGGAGCTGGCAATACGCTATCAGTGCCGCTTCTATCAGGATTACCGGGAAATGCTGCTGGATGATGCCATCGACGTGGTCCACATCTGCACGCCGCATTTCGAGCATAAGAACATGATCCTGGCGGCGCTCGCCGCCGGGAAGCATGTTTTCTGCGAAAAACCGGTGGGCATGAACAGCAGCGAACTCGTGGACATCACCCGTGCCGCCGAACAGGCGTCGGGTCTGCTCGGCGTGTGCTACCAGAACCGCCTCAACCCCACCAGCCTGCGCATTCGCCAGATGCTGGAGGACGGCGAGCTGGGAAAAATGCTCAGCATTAAGGCCGTGCTGACCTGGTCACGCTCGGGCGCGTACTACACCGAAAGCCCGTGGCGCGGGCGGCTGGCAACGGAGGGTGGCAGCCTGCTGATCAACCAGGCTATTCATACCCTCGACCTGATGCAGTGGTTCGCCGGCGGCGTAACGCGCGTGAAAGGCGTGGTGGACAGCGGCGAGCTGGCGGACGTGACCGAAGGGGAAGACAGCGCGATGGCCACGCTGCATTTTGCCAACGGCGCGCGCGGCCTGTTTTACGCCAGCAACTGCAATACCACCGATTCCCCGCTTCTGATGGAGATCCACTGCGAACAGGGCTCGCTGCTGCTGCATAACAACGCCCTCTGGTGCATCGCCCGCGGCGAGCGGCTCAGGCTGGCCAGCGATAACTCCCCTGACGGCCAGATCAAAAGCTACTGGGGACTGGGGCACGAGCAGGCGATCCGCCGGTTTTATCACGCTATCACCCACCCGGGAAACATGGATTACACCGACATCCGTGAAGCCGGACATTCACTCAAGCTTGTGGAGGCTATTTACCGCTCATCTCAGTTAAAACAATGGATAGATATCAATAACTAGAACGTAATTTGTATTCCAGCACTTAATAAAAAACGACCCGAGAAAACGGGTTAATCATTACCCTACACTGGATATTATTATGGTCAAACCAACTGAACGTAGAGTGGGTTATGGCGTGGCGCTCGGCTACGGCGTAACCGATCTTTTTGGCGGGGGTGCGTTTACCATTATCGGCACCTGGCTGTTATTTTTTTACACCACCTATTGCGGACTCTCAGTCATTGAAGCGGGATCTATATTCGCCATTGCCCGCGTGATTGATGCGCTATTAAGCCCGATTATGGGCTATATCACCGATAACTTCGGGGATACCTGGCTCGGGCGTAAATTTGGCCGTCGCCGCTTCTTTTTATTACTCAGCTCACCGCTCATGTTTTTGTATGCCCTGCTATGGATGACGGACATGGGTTACTGGTATTACCTGGGCACTTATCTCTCTATTGAACTGCTGTCGGCGATGGTGCTGGTACCCTGGGAGACCCTGGCGGCTGAGATGACGAACCGGTATGAAGAGCGTAGCCGCCTGTCCGGCGTGCGGATGATCTGCTCCCAACTGGGCGGTTTTCTTGCGGTTTCCGTTCCCGGCGTGATTATGCAGTTTACGGGTAAAGATAATCCCTTTACCTATACCCTCACCGGGCTGATATTTTCCTGCGTGTTCTGCCTTGCGGTGTTTATTACCTGGTACACCACCTGGGAAGCAAAGGATGTGCATCAAGAGTCAGATTTTAAAGTGGACAACCAGCGCAGCGGCGGGCTACTGAATCACCTGAAATATCTGGTGCTGGATCTCTTTTCTTCATTCCGTATTCGCGCGTTCCGCCTGCATATCATTATTTACATCTTTTCGTTCACGGCGATGGACGTGTTCGGCTCGGTCTTTACCTATTACGTCGTGTATTGCCTGAGCCAGGATGCCTCGGCGGTTTCCGGCTGGCTGAGCATTGCGGCCTTCGCCTCGGTACCCGGCACCTATGGATTTATGCTGTTGCTGAACCGGCTGAACGTCACGCCGTCTGCCGCCCTGCGGCTCTCCTACGGCTGTATCTTCCTGGTGCTGGCCTTCCTGTTTACGGTCTACCTCACCAAAACGCAGGTACCGACGCTGCTGTTCTCCGCGGTCTTTATTCTGCTCGGTGCCGCCCGCTCTGGCCTCTACTATATTCCGTGGAATATCTACAGCTTCATTCCGGATATTGACGAGATGGTGACCCAGCAGCGCCGCGAAGGGATTTTTGCCGGCGTGATGGTCCTGACCCGCAAGAGCACGGTGGCGATTGCCATCATGATCATTGGCCTGGTGCTGCAGGAGTCCGGCTTTGTGAAGGGCAGCGGCGCGCAGCCTGAAAGCGCGCTGGGGGCGATTATCGGCCTGATGATCTTCGCAACGGCAGCCCTGCTGGCGGTCAGCTTCTTCACCACCTACAGGTTCAAGCTCACCCGTGAGACGCACAAGCTGCTTCTGAAGGAGATTGCGCGCCGTAAGCTGGGCGGGGATTACCGCGACTGCGACCCCAGCACCCGCGTGGTGATCAAGCAGCTCACGGGCTATGAATACGATCAGGTATGGGGAGGCGATGCTACCCGTCGGGCGGTAGGCGATGTGCGCCTGTCTACCGTGAAATAACGCGATGTACCGGACAGCGCCCGCTGTCCGGTCTGTTTTATGCCAAAAATGTGACCTCTGGCAGATTTACATCTCTTTACGCTATACTACCCGCTGAAATAATCGGCTCAACGCTACGAGCTGGTGTTCAATGTGTTTTCACACAAATGGTATCAACTCCCCTTCTGAGGATCTGGCGAGAAGCCGGATAAACTATGTTAAACAGTATTTTAGTAATACTTTGTCTGATTGCCGTCAGTGCATTTTTCTCGATATCTGAGATCTCGCTGGCCGCGTCCCGTAAAATCAAACTGAAGCTGCTTGCCGATGAAGGCAACATCAATGCCACCCGCATCCTGAAAATGCAGGAAAACCCCGGCATGTTCTTCACCGTGGTGCAGATCGGCCTCAACGCGGTCGCCATTCTCGGCGGTATCGTGGGCGATGCGGCGTTTTCCCCGGCGTTTTATAGCCTCTTTGTTAAGTACATGTCCGTTGAGCTGGCCGAACAGCTGAGCTTTATCCTCTCCTTCTCGCTGGTCACTGGCCTGTTTATCCTCTTTGCCGACCTGACCCCGAAACGCATCGGTATGATTGCGCCAGAAGCTGTGGCTTTGCGTATCATCAACCCGATGCGCTTCTGTCTGTACGTGTTTCGTCCGCTGGTGTGGTTCTTCAACGGCCTGGCGAACGTGATTTTCCGCATCTTTAAGCTGCCGATGGTGCGTAAAGACGACATCACCTCTGACGACATTTATGCGGTCGTGGAAGCCGGCGCGCTGGCCGGTGTGCTGCGCAAGCAGGAGCACGAGCTGATTGAGAACGTATTTGAACTGGAATCCCGTACCGTGCCGTCTTCCATGACGGGCCGTGAAAGCATTATCTGGTTCGATTTACATGAAGATGAGCAGAGCCTGAAGAACAAAGTGGCGCAGCATCCGCACTCCAAGTTTCTGGTCTGTAATGAAGATATCGACCACATCATCGGCTACGTCGACTCCAAAGACCTGCTGAACCGCGTGCTGGCAAACCAGAGCCTGGCGCTCAACAGCGGCGTGCAGATCCGCAATACCCTGATTGTGCCGGACACCCTGACGCTCTCCGAAGCGCTGGAAAGTTTCAAAACCGCCGGGGAAGACTTCGCGGTTATCATGAACGAATACGCGCTGGTGGTGGGTATTATCACCCTGAACGACGTGATGACCACGCTGATGGGCGACCTGGTTGGCCAGGGGCTGGAAGAGCAGATTGTTCAGCGTGACGATAATTCATGGCTGATTGATGGCGGCACGCCGATTGAAGACGTGATGCGCGTGCTGGATATCGACGAGTTCCCGCAGTCCGGCAACTACGAGACCATCGGCGGCTTTATGATGTTTATGCTGCGTAAGATCCCGAAACGTACCGACTCGGTGAAGTTCTCCGGCTACAAGTTTGAGGTGGTGGATATTGATAACTACCGCATCGACCAGCTGCTGGTGACGCGCATCGACAACAAACCGACCGTACTGGTGCCGAAGCTGCCGGACGCGGAAGAGAAGGTGTCGGCGTAACGTTCTGGCCCTCACAAACATCAACGGCTCCCATCGGGAGCCGTCTTTTTAACTACTGCATAGCACGTTGGTTAAGCCATCTCAGTCTGCAGACGCATAACCTGACGGTTGACTTCGGACATCACAGACAGGTGCTGTTTGTCCTTCACTTTTGGGACAAGGATCTTGCCCTTATCAAACTCAAAAGCGCCAACATCCTTGATATACAACCGTCCACGGAACAGGATCTTCACGTACTTCGCCACCTGAAGCGGGTTGTAGCGTTGGAAAATTTTCATTCTTGTATCTCCTGCGAATCATACGCTCTTGCGGTGCCACAATCGGCCCGACTGTCCTGAGCGCAAATTTTAATGCCCAATGACTATAGACCAGAACTACGGTGTTACCCAGTGTGCATAAGTTTATTTACCGTTTGATTACAATTATTCAGAATAATCTTTGCAAAGCGTGACTGAGAGCAGTATAAGCCGTCGTTTTTTCATGGATATGTGCGTTCACCCGCAAACTGGCATCGGGATTGCGGGAAAACCACATTGATCGCACTTATCATTAAAAGCGCAAGACCAAGTGGTCGGATCACCTGCAAACAATAAGGAAACGCCATGACCCTACGTAATATCCTTGCAGCAGCCTGCCTGCTGCTGCCCCTGTGGGCTTCCGCTCACAGCATTGAAAAAGGACAACGTGTACCGCCAGTCGGCATTGCTGACCGGGGAGAATTGATTCTCGACAATGATAAGTTTAGCTATAAAGCCTGGAATAGCGCGCAGCTCGCGGGCAAAGTGAGAGTTGTACAACATATTGCCGGTCGTACATCCGCAAAAGAGAAAAATGCCAACCTGGTGGAAGCGATCAAGGCCGCAAAATTCCCTCACGACCGCTACCAGACCACCACGATCGTGAATACCGATGACGCCATTCCGGGCTCCGGGATGTTTGTGCGCTCAAGCCTTGAGAGCAATAAAAAGCTCTACCCGTGGTCGCAGTTTATCGTCGACAGCAACGGCGTCACCCGTAAGGCCTGGCAACTGGAAGAAGAGAGCTCCGCCATTATCGTGCTGGATAAAGAAGGTCGCGTTCAGTGGGTGAAAGACGGGGCGTTAACCCAGGAAGAGGTGCAGCAGGTTGTCGACCTGCTGCATAAGCTGCTGGCTCAATAAATCGAGACGCGGAAGCCGGGGTTGAGGAAGGATTCGCGCGGGGTATAGTCCAGCGGCTTGCCCTGCCAGTCATGAACATGCGCCCCGGCTGCCGCGGCAACGGCATGCCCGGCAGCGGTATCCCAGACGTTGGTTGGCCCGAAGCGGGGGTAGAGCTGCGCATGACCTTCCGCCACCAGGCAGAATTTCAGCGATGAGCCAATCGAGGTGGTCTGGTGTTCACCCAGCTGTTGCAGATACTCCTGCAGCTCGCTGTCGCTGTGCGAGCGGCTAATCACCACCAGCGGTGGACGCGCATCGCGCACCTGGATCTGCTTGCGCACGCCGCACTCTTCCTTCCACGCCTTCCCTTCTGCGGCGCTGTACATCACTTTCATGACCGGCGCATAGACCACACCCAGCACCGCTTTTCCCTTTTCAATCAGGGCGATATTGACGGTGAATTCACCGTTGCGCTTGATGAACTCTTTTGTCCCGTCCAGCGGATCGACCAGCCAGTAGCGCTGCCAGTGCTGACGCTCCTCCCAGCTTTGCGGCGCTTCTTCTGACAGGACGGGGATGTCCGGCGTTAAGGCCTGTAACCCTTTCAGGATCACCTTATGCGCCGCAATATCCGCCGCCGTGACCGGAGAGTCGTCGGCTTTGCTGACCACCTCCATAGGTTTACTACCGTCATACACCTGCATGATGGCATCTCCCGCATCCCGTGCGAGCTGACAAATTTTATCTAGCATTTTCCACCTCTTTGTTAACGCAGTGAGGTTAACTCTTTGTTTTAGTTATATCGTAATGTGAACAATTCCGCTATCTGTGAAGCAATTCCGGTTTCAGGTTACATTTTTCTGTCAGGATTCACATTTCTGTAAGCAACAAGCTATAGATACATACTCTTTTGTGGTCTGCATCGAAAAAAGGACTCCTCTGATGATTAAGTTTAGTGCAACGCTTCTGGCGACGCTGATTGCAGCGAGCGTTCAGGCGGCGACGGTAGATCTGCGTATTCTGGAAACGACCGATCTGCACAGCAACATGATGGACTTCGATTACTACAAAGATACCCCGACGGAAAAATTCGGACTGGTACGTACTGCAAGTTTGATCAATGCGGCGCGTGGCGAAGTGAAAAACAGCGTGCTGGTCGACAATGGCGATCTCATTCAGGGCAGTCCGCTCGGAGATTACATGGCGACCAAGGGGCTGAAAAAAGGCGAGATCCATCCTGTTTATAAAGCGATGAACACTCTGGATTATACCGTCGGCAACCTTGGCAACCATGAATTCAACTACGGTCTGAAATACCTCCATGACGCCCTGGCCGGTGCGAAATTCCCGTACGTTAATGCCAATATCATCGACGTTAAGACCCAAAAGCCGCTCTTTACCCCTTACCTGATTAAAGAGACAAGCGTCGTCGACAAGGACGGTAAAAAACAGACGCTAAAAATCGGCTATATCGGTTTTGTCCCACCGCAGATCATGACGTGGGATAAAGCCAACCTCGACGGTAAAGTGACCGTGAACGACATCACCGAAACCGCTCGCAAATACGTGCCGGAAATGCGTAAAAAAGGCGCCGATCTGGTGGTCGTTGTCGCCCACTCGGGTCTCTCCGCCGATCCGTACCAGGCCATGGCAGAAAACTCCGTTTACTACCTGAGTGAGGTCCCGGGCGTTGACGCAATCCTCTTCGGCCACGCCCACGCGGTCTTCCCGGGCAAAGATTTTGCCGGCATCAAAGGGGCGGACATTGAGAAAGGCACGCTCAACGGCGTGCCGTCGGTGATGCCGGGCATGTGGGGCGACCATCTGGGCGTGGTGGACCTGGTGCTGAACAACGACAGCGGCAGCTGGAAGGTGACGCAGTCAAAAGCTGAAGCGCGCCCGATTTACGACGCTGCGGCTAAAAAATCGCTGGCGGCTGAAGATAAAAAACTGGTCGACGTGCTGAAGCACGATCACGACGCCACGCGCGAATTCGTCAGCAAGCCGATCGGCAAATCCGCCGACAACATGTACAGCTTCCTGGCGCTGGTGCAGGATGACCCGACCGTTCAGGTCGTCAATATGGCGCAGAAAGCCTATGCCGAACACTTTGTGCAGGGCGATCCGGATCTGGCAAAACTGCCGGTCCTGTCCGCCGCAGCGCCATTCAAAGTGGGCGGGCGTAAGAATGACCCGGCAAGCTATGTGGAGGTCGAAAAGGGCCAGCTGACCTTCCGTAACGCCGCCGATCTCTACCTCTATCCGAATACGCTGGTGGTGGTTAAAGCCACCGGGAAAGAGGTGAAAGAGTGGCTGGAGTGCGCTGCCGGACAGTTTAACCAGATTGATCCGCACAGCAGCAAGCCGCAGTCGCTGATTAACTGGGACGGCTTCCGTACCTACAACTTCGACGTGATCGACGGCGTGAACTACCAGATTGACGTCACCCAGCCGGCGAAATATGACGGCGAGTGTCAGGCGATCAACCCGCAGGCGGAGCGCATCAAAAACCTTACCTTCAACGGCAAGGCGATCGACCCGAATGCCACGTTCCTGGTGGTGACCAATAACTACCGTGCCTACGGCGGTAAGTTTGCCGGTACGGGCGATAGCCACATCGCCTTTGCTTCTCCAGATGAGAACCGCTCGGTGCTGGCGGCGTGGATCAGCGCGGAGTCGAAAAAAGCGGGAGAAATTCATCCGGCAGTGGATAACAACTGGCGTCTCGCGCCGATCCACAGCGATACGCCGCTGGATATCCGTTTTGAAACGTCACCGTCCGATAAGGCAGCCGCGTTTATTAAGCAGAAGGCGCAGTACCCGATGAAACAGGTCGCGACGGATGATATCGGGTTCGCGATTTATCAGGTGGACTTGAGCAAGTAAAAGCAAAACAGCAACGCACGTTGCCGTTTTTGGTGTTTGTTCCCTCTCCCTGTGGGAGAGGGCCAGGGTGAGGGCATCAGGCCGCACATACCCGGCTTTTACGCCGCGCGATCGTCCCTGTTCGCCATCACCTTCGGCGTATTAACCTCAATCCAGTCCGCCAGCGCGGCGACCTTCTCGCTCACCTCAACGCCCAGCGGCGTCAGGCTATACTCTACGTGCGGCGGCACCACCGGATACGACACGCGATCGACAAACCCGTCCAGCTCCAGCGCCTGGAGCGACTGGGACAGCATCTTTTCGCTCACCCCGCCCATTTTACGGCGCAGATCGCTAAAGCGATGCGTTCCCTGGCGCAGGGCCAGCAGGATCAGGACACCCCAGCGGCTGGTCACGTGTTTGAGCACCTCGCGTGAAGGGCACTGCTCCGCGAAAAGATTGCCATCGCGCATTTGTTCGCTGAGCGTCGGTATCGTTGTTTTCATACTTACCTTTTTGTACGTACTTACTAAAAGTTAGCTATGGTGCTAGTGTGCCACAACATCAGACAAACACGAAGGAGATTCATCATGATCGCGATTACCGGCGCCACCGGCCAGCTTGGCCATCTCGTTATCGAACAGCTGTTGAAAACCGTACCGGCCAGCCAGATTGTGGCTATCGTACGTAACCCGGCGAAAGCGCAGGCCTTAAGCCAGCAGGGGATAGTGGTGCGTCAGGCAGACTATACGGATGAAGCCGCCTTCGCCGCCGCGCTGAGCGGCGTGGATAAACTGCTGCTGATCTCTTCCAGTGAAGTCGGCCAGCGCGCAACCCAGCACCAGAACGTGATTAACGCCGCCAAAACGGCAGGAGTGAAATTTATCGCCTACACCAGCCTGCTGCACGCGGACAACTCACCGCTCGGTCTGCACGTTGAACACGTTGCCACTGAAAACGCGCTGGCGGCGTCCGGCATTCCTTATGCCCTGCTGCGCAACGGCTGGTATACCGAAAACTATCTGGCGAGCGCGCCGCCTGCGCTGGAACACGGCGTGTTTATTGGTGCGGCAGGCGAAGGCAAAATTGCCTCTGCTACTCGTGCAGACTATGCCGCGGCAGCGGCCAAAGTAATTGCTGAAGAGGGCTACGCGGGCAATGTGTATGAACTGGCGGGCGACCACGGCTGGACGCTGAGCGAACTGGCAGCTGAACTCAGCAAACAGAGCGGGAAGCCGGTCACCTATCAGAATCTCAGTGAAGCGGATTTTGCCGCCGCGCTGAAAAGCGTCGGCCTGCCTGCCGGGCTGGCAGATATGCTGGCGGACTCCGATGTCGGTGCCTCCAAAGGGGGACTTTTTGACGATAGCCATACGCTGAGCAAACTGATCGGGCGCGCAACGACGCCGCTGGCGCAGAGCATCAAAGCCATTCTGTAACGGCCTGACCGTTTTCTCCCGCGGCCGGGTGATTCCCCTTACCCGGCACGCACTTATATGGCATTCTGTCCTCCCGACAGATACCGAAACCCTGCTATGTTTACTGCGATAAACACGGATTCCGCGCCCCCTTTTATTCACTCCGTTGAGATGGGCAACGTCGCCCCTTTCCCCGCACTGCGCTACTGCCTGGTCTCATTCACCGCGCGTGATTACCATGACGGGCTCTTTGATAAATGGGGCATCCCTTTTCCCGTTCCGCTCAACAGCGCCGTGGTAAAACGCAGGGCGGAGTATCTTGCGGCACGCTATGCCGCGCAGCGGGTGCTGAGATCCTTCGGCTGTGACGCTACGCCGGGCAGCGCGCCGGATCGTTCTCCGGTGTGGCCTTCCGGCTGGCGGGGAAGCCTGTCACATTCTCATGAGTGGGCGCTGGCGGTCATCGCGCCAGAGGCGTCTGGCCTGACGCCGGGCGTCGACATTGAGTTTTTTGCCCCCGGGATGATGCAGCGGACAGCGCACCTGTTTACCACACCGCAGGAGCGGGAATGTCTTGCCGCCAGCCCGTTCGACGAGGCCAGCGCGCTACTCATCACCTTTTCCGCAAAAGAGAGCCTCTATAAAGCGCTCTATCCTGAGGTTGGCCGCGCCCTCGATTTTGACGCGGCCCGCGTGTGTCACATCGCGCCTGAACAGCAGAGGATCACCCTGGAGCTGACCCAAACGCTGTCACCTCAACGCGTAAAGGGCAGCCGGATCCAGGGCTATTATCAGCTCTCAGGCGACAGGGTTATCACGCTCATTGCCTGACGCCAGCAAGGGAGCCAGATACGCCATCACCATGTCGATGCCCTCCCCCGGACGGCGCAGCGGATTATGTCCCTGACCGTGGGTCTCTGCCAGCCTCGCGCCAGGCCAGGCGTTGACCAGGCATTCCGCTTCGACCCGCAATACGATGTCATCGCTGCTGTCGTGAATAACCAGAGCCGGCTGATCGACCTGCTGCAGCCCCTCATAGGCGTTAAAGCGCTGCCAGACCGCCTCGCCAATACCAAAGTACCCTTCAATATACCGTCGTAGTCTTTGCTGCTGACGACCCGGGAGATTCAGGATCGCGGCATATTTGGTGACCAGCCCGCTAAAGTGCGTCGGCGCCCCCACGATAACCAGCGCGCGGGTCCGCAATCCCGCCTTTACCGCATTAATAACGGATAACCCGCCAAACGAGTGCGCCACAATCGCGTCAAAACCCCCTTCCTGCTGCGCCAGCTGTTCAATGATTTCAATGAACTCGACGATGCTGCTCTGACGTCCAGCCGCGTTGCCATGTGCGGGGGCGTCAAACCCGATGACCTGAAAGCCCTTTTCGACCAGCGTCTTGATCAGCCTGCCAAAGTGGGAAGCCCTCGACTCCCAGCCGTGGGCTAACAGCACGGTAGGTCCCTCGCTGCCCCAGCGGTACACCACCGCATGTTTACCATTACTCAGAGGGAGAGACTCAATGCGGCTCGCCAGCGCCGTCATCTCTTTATCGCCTGCACGCGTCGGCACCCGGCGCGGCGTAAAAAACCGATTGCCCAGCCAGTCGGCGGTCGCCCCCGGCACAACCCGATCCATCAGGCGGATACCGGCCTTCACGCATGACACCATCGGTGAGCGCAGGTAGGCGGGGCCACGATACTGCTGGTAGGCTTGCTCAATCAGTCGATCAAATTGCTCACTCATGGGACTCTCCGGAAACACAGGGAACAGTGGACTTAACCGCGGATGATTCAGACTGACGGATCAGGGCACGCTCTGCGTCACTGGCAACGTGTTCGTCCCAGTACGCGAGTTTTGCTTCCATTCGCTTAAACCACAGCGGCGGGATCAGCGCGTAAAAAATATGGGCGACATACCCTTTTTCGATTCCCACCGCGTAGCTGTGCGCCTGCAAATTCCAGTATTCACGACGCGGATGGGTGTGATGATCGGAGTGGCGCGTCAGGTTCAGCAGACCGGCCGACGAGGCCCGGTTATTGCAATCCCAGCTGTGTCGCGGCTCCACGCGCGTGCCGGGCAGACGAACCAGACCGTAGTGCTGGATATAATTCACCGTTTCAAACAGGAACTTAGAGACCAGCATGGTCACCAGGCACGCCAGCGCGCCCCGGACGCCCGCCGCCGTAAAGCATATCGCCACGATCAGCAGGCTCATCAGCACCCCGCTCACCACCCGGTTCACCAGCATGGCCCCGCCTCGGTTCTGCAGCGACAGCCGCTGCGCTTCCACCTGCCAGGATTCAACATACTGCGACAGAGAAGAACGGATAAAGAAGCGATACACACTCTCCCCACGACGCGCCGTCGCGCCGTCCGCCGGGGTCGCCACGTTAGGATGATGCGAATAGACGTGTGAAATCGAAAACTGCGCATCGCCGACCAGCGCCAGAAGCCAGCGCCCGACCATCATCGCCGCCAGGCTGTGGGTTTTGTGGATAAGCTCATGGGCCACCACGGTGTTGGTGCTCATGGTATAGCCGGTGGAGGCCGCCGCAAGCAGCAGCTCCGGCACAGTTAGGTGATGCAGCGCCATGATGTTGTAACCCGTCAGGGCGGAAAGCCATGCGCCAAACCCGAGCAGATCGCCCGGCGCGGCCTGCCAGATCAGGGCGAACAACGCCAGCAGCGCGGCCGGGAGCTGTAAATACGGGATGATTTCCAGCAGCGCCGGAAGCCGGTAGCGGCGATCGGCGGTGTCGTGCGTGGTTGCGTTATCGAAAAGGAGATAGCTCAGCGTCACGCAGAGGATGGAAACGACGATCCACACGCCGCCGAGCACGGTTGTGAGCGCGGTCAGCGGAAAAAAAACGCAGGGGACAAGGGCAAATCTCAGGTAACTCAACATACGGGCTCCTTATTGTTATGACTGTTTTTTGCACCGACCGGCGGGGAGAAGCAGTCCATTTCAAGCAGGTGGCTCATCACCCCTCCGGCAAGCAGCCTTTGCCGGCACGCCTGCGCCAGCGCGGGATTGCCGCAAATCACGACGCGCCATTCGGCTACCGCCGTCCGGCGGGGATAGAGGGCGCGCCAGTCGTCCAGCCAGCAGGTAATGCGTCCTGCCAGCTCCAGCGCCTGAACCTCACGCTCCCGGGATAACGCGTGCAGATAGTGAAAACCGGGATAGTGCTGACGCAGACGCTGCAGTTCCTGCAGGTCGAATGTGTCCTGCCGCCTGTGAACCGCGTGGATCAGCATGACCTCGCGGTGGGGATGACGCGCCAGCGCGGCGCGGACCAGACCCAGCGTCGTTCCCAGTCCCGATCCACTGGCGATAGCCAGCAGAGGACCGTTACCGTCATCCCGCTGGCCGAACTGCCCCCGGCAGTCTGAGAGCCACACCTTCCGGCCAGCCGCCTGTTCATCACACAGCAGTGGGGATAACCGCCCCTCTTCACGGCGCGTGATATCCAGAACAATCTCTCGCCCCTGGCTCGGCCAGCTCACGGAGAAGCTCCGGATATCCTTATCCTTTTCGAGACCGACCTGAACGTATTGTCCTGGCTGAAAGGACAACGTCTGCTCCGCCAGCAGCGTCACGCGCCATACCGTGGATGAGAGCGCAACAGCCTGCTTAACTCGCGCAGGCGTCCAGGACGCGGATGCCGCGGCCAGCGTTAAATCCGATTCCGGCAGGCACTGGCATGCCAGCACGTGGCCCGCGGCAATCTCCTCCTGGCTGAGCAAATAGCTCAGGTCGACAAGCGAACGCACCTTGCCGCTCGTTACCCGGCAAAGACAGGATTTACACGAGCCGACCTGGCAGTTATACGGCAGGGAAACGCCGGCGTTGATCGCGCTTTCGAGGAGCGTATGGCCCGACGGCAAGGGGAATTCATGTCCCTCAAGCGTCCCCTGAAAATGACCACGTCGGGAAAACCATCTCTTCAGCATCTTATTGCTCCCCGCACAGCAGCAGCCCGTCGTCAAAGACGCTGCCCATCATCACTTTTCCGCCCATGGGCGCGGCAACGCTGACTGCCGCCAGCGACGCACCGTGGCTTTGATAGAAAAGAGTGGCCTGACTGATTTCACCCTGTGCACCGGTTGTCAGCCGCCACACCATGGACGGTGAATGCGCCTGGGCATCTTTCTGATAGGCGGCCAGCTTCAGAAGCTGCGGGTGCGCCGCCACCAGCATTCCCTGCCCGTCCGGCAGGATATTGTCGACACCATGCAGACCGCTGAAGCGCCCCAGCAGGACGGGCGCAGCCTCATTCGGCTGCCACGCCCAGCTGCTCACCGCACCGCGGGTGGTTTCCGCCACGTACAGACGCCCCAATTGTCGGTTGTAGTAAATGCCGTTCGCAAAATGCAGGTCATCGATCAGGGTATGCAGCCCCGCCTCGTCTGCCAGCAGGACGCTGGAGAGCGGCAGTCGCAGATAGTCCTCCACGCGTCCCGCGAAGCCCGTCCAGCGGTGATCGCGCGTCAGCAGCCAGCGGGTTTTATCAATCACGCTGATATCATTGATGTTGTTTCCGACCGCGCGCGACAAGGCGGGCTGATACTCAAGACGCATCTGCGCGCGATTAAAGCGAAACACATCAATGCTGTCCTCCTGGGGACGGTGGTTCACCACGTAGATCCACGTCTCGCCCTCCTGCTGCCAGACATCGATACCGTGCGGGAAAAAGGCATCCGGATAGTCACCGGCTAATCGCTGCGGCCTGTCGCTGCCGTTGAGATAATAGAGCGCGCCGGGCGCGCTGCCGTGCCGGTTGAGGCTACTGGCTATTGCCCCGCCATCCGATAAGGGCGCGATATCTTCCGCGCCCTCAATACCGGTGATTTTTTGGCACTGTTCACCGCCGCGCTCCTGCACCTGATAAAACAGTCCGGCATCGATCAGCAGATTAACCACGAACGCCAGCACGGCGCCCGCGAGGACGATAATCGTCAGCTTTTTCATGATGCGGCCAGTACCTCTGACGACGAGAATAATGCTTCGGCAGCCTCTTCTCCCTGCTCGGCCAGCACGGCGATCGCCTTGAGGAAGTGCTCCAGCAACGCACGGGCGCTCGCCTCGGTGAAATAGCGCATCTGGTAATCCAGCTCGACGGACAGCCCCTCTTTCGTCTCGAGAATGTTAACCATCAGCGGGAATTCGACGGCGCCGATCGGGAGGAGCGACAGGCTGGCCTCCCACTGCCGCAGCTCTGCCAGCGGAGCATGCGGCTCGACGTTAAAGGTCGCCAGCAGCGGAAGCGGCGCATCCTGACCGTGGAAGCAGCGTGACGGCAGGGCGGGCTCGTCGCGCTGCGCGAGGATGCCGTCATGGATTGCCCTGGCGACATCAGATAACGACGCACAGGCGGCGCTGTCGATACACAGCGGCAACAGCCGGACGCACTGGCCGACAAGCGCATCGCCCTGCCCGAAATCCCGCCCGGCATCCGGCACGCCGACCGGCACCGGAGAATGACCGACCACCTTCTCAAGCGTCAGGGTAAAGAGCGCATTCAGCATCGCGAAGCGGGTCACCCGCAGCTCGGCGGAGGCTTTGCGCAGCTGCGCGGTCAGGCCCGGATACGACAAGCGCTGTACCAGCCGCTGCCCCTGATACGTCCGGGAAGGTGCCAGCACGGTAAGGACGTCTGGCGTTGCCCGGCGGGCAGGAAGCGCCGCAAGACGCGCAGGTAGCGCTGCCTCGCTGACGATGTTCTGCGCACGGATAGCCTGCAGATAGCTTGCCGCAGCCGCCAGGTCAGGGCGTTTACCCGACGCCAGGGCATCGTAAAGATGCAGCAGCTCGCGCAGCATCACCATGAACGACCAGCCGTCCGCCACCGAATGATGTGCCGCGATGGCGAGCGTGGTTTTCCCCTCATGGCGGACCAGCAGCAGTCGGGCCAGCGGCGCGGCGGTCAGGTCAAAGGGACGCGCGGCAAACTCAGCGAGACAGGCGGCAGGCGCCGCGTATTCCTCGCTGATATCGACGGTGGGCGCCAGGGCCACCTGAAGTTCGCCTGCGTCAGTGAACTGCATACGCATCGCGTCATGGCGCTCGCACAGCAGTTGCCAGGCGGCGCGCATGATCTCGCTGTCTACGTTGCGCGGCGTTTCAATGACGCCGCCGATCGTCCCGGCCAACCGCCCGCTTTCATCCCGCGCGGCCAGCTGCAGAAAACGCTGCTGGCTGTCTGCAACGGCATAGCGCGTGTCGGGGCGCAATCCGGCCAGTCCAAAGAAGCCGTCCACGCGCATAGCGTTAACGCTCTCTTTCACTGCCGCAATAAAGCGGTCGATATCCTCGTCCGTGTGCGCGACCGAGACAAAGCAGTTACGCCCTTCCCAGATGAAAATGCCGCGCAGCATCAGGTGGTGGAAGAGGATGTCGTAGTTGCCGTTGAATTTGAAACGGAACAGGCTGCCGGCAGAGACGATCTCAATCGGCGTACCGGTTGCAGAGAACCAGGTATTTAGCGACATCGTCAGACGCGCGGTTTTTTGGTTGATGTCGTCATACAGCGCCGGATGGGCTTTGATGTACTCCAGCACGGCTTTGCTTGCCGCCATGGTCAGCGGATGCTTGGAGAAGGTACCGGCAAAGAAGATCAGTTCAGCCTGCGGCCAGGAGTCATCGCCATACTGCCAGAATCCGCCGTCGATACTGTCCATAAAGCGGCTGGAGCCTGCAATCACGCCGATCGGCATACCGCCGCCGACGATCTTACCGTAGGAGGCGATATCCGCCTGAACGCCGTAATACGCCTGCGCGCCGCCGGCCGCCAGACGGAAACCGGTGATCACCTCGTCAAACATCAGCGCAATATTGTGGGTCGTCGTCAGCTCACGCAGGGTATGCAGGTATTCGCGCGGCTGATGATCGGGATAACGGCTCTGCACCGGTTCGACGATCACCACCGCCAGCTCGGCGGCATAGCGGGCGATAAGCGCCAGGCTCTCTTCGCTGCCGTAATCGAGCACCAGCAGGTCGTCCACCAGCGATGGCGGCGTACCGGCGGCAATCGGCGTGGCGCGCTCGGGGGTTTCTCCGCCCTGCTGCCGCCCCAGAATGCCGTCAAACACGCCGTGATATGAGCCGCTAAACAGCGCGACTTTATTTTTCCCCGTCACGGCGCGCGCCAGGCGCACGGCGCTCATTACCGCTTCAGAGCCGGAGTTACAAAATGCCACCCGCTGCTGGCCGGTCAGCTCGCTGATAAGCGTTGCCACCTCGCCCGCCAGCGCGCTTTGCGGCCCGATCTGCATGCCCCGCGCCAGCTGGTCGGCAACCGCCTGCTGCACGCAGTCCGGTGCATGCCCCAGCAGGTTGGCGCCAAACCCCATCGTAAAATCAATATACTCGTTGCCATCAACGTCCCAGATGCGCGATCCCTGAGAGCGTTCCCCCACTAAGGGGTAAAGCATCTCCTTGGTGGATAAACGAAAGCCCGCAGAGGCCCGGTTATCCGCCAGCACGGCGCGGTACTGCTGGGCATTGCGTTTCGACCCGCCTGTTTTATCGACAAACCGCTGGGTGAGCTGCGCCAGATGCTGGTCGCGCTCGGTGCCCAGGGAGACCTTTTTCGTCTCTTTTTTAAACCAGCTGCTGTGCGCGCTGGCCTTCACCGGTGCGGCCGGGGTGGCGACAGGCGCTGGCGCGATGACGTCCGGCATCGTTGGCGCGACGGGCATCGGGAGAGTCTGCGCCGTGCCGTTGAGCAGCGTGAGCTGCTGGGACATAAGCTCCAGCTGGCGGGCAATCAGATCCTGAACCGCGCCAGGCACCGGCTTGCTGGTTCCCGGCATGGCCACGACAGGCTGCGCCGCCTGCCCGGCGGTTTCCGGGGTGCTGAGCGGAGCCGCAGCCGCCGCTGGCTGCGCGTGCTCCACCACATAACCGATCACCGCGTCCAGCGTATTGAGCTCTTCAAACAGCGCGCGTACCGGGATGGCCACGCCGTAGCGGTCCTTAATGGTATTGATGGCATCCAGCAGCACCAGCGAGTCCGCCCCCATTTCCAGGAAGGGCAGTTCGTCGTCAAGCGTGGCGGGATCCGCCTCAAGAAAACCGGCAATAATCGCTTTTATTTCAGCGGCTAAATGGTGTTGATTTGACATAGCGTCCTCTTTTGCAGATGGGGTCTGCGCTGGCGTCTCATCCGCCAGCCAGTAACGTTTGCGGCAGAACTGGATGGCGGGCAGGTTTAACGCCTCCCGCGTGGTCGCGTGGTACAGCCCGCTCCAGTTGATGTCGTGCCCGTGCTGCCACAGCGTTCCCAGCAGCGTCAGCAGTGATTTGTACTCATGTCGCCGATCGCCTGCGGCCAGCACCCGGTGACGGCGGTCGGTGGCGGTCACAAATTTGCCCAGCGAACTGTCCGCGCTCAGATCGATAAAGGTGAACTCACCCTGCGCAAGCACGTTTTGCACGCCCTGAAGGAAACGAACGGGCTGGCGAATTTGCCGGGTCCAGTAGTCGGCGTCGGTTTGGTCGCGCGCCTCGCCGTTCAGGTTGCTGTAAAACGGGATCGTCCCGCGGGTGAAGGTGACGTTGTTGACCAGCCACTCGCGCCAGGCACCGAGGATCGGATCCATCATCGAGGAGTGAAATGCGCTGGCGGTTTTAATTTTTCTGGCGTGGCCACCCTGAGCAGAAATGGCCTGGAGACAGGCGTCAATCGCCGTCTGGCTGCCTGCGATGGTGGTCAGCGTCGGGGTGTTGAATGCGGCAATATCAATGTCACCCGCCCAGGGTGAAATCAGCTGGCACACCTCGGCTTCACCGCTGAAGACAACCGCCATCGCCCCTTCCTGCGTCAGGGCTGACATCAACAGCGCGCGCTGATGAACCATAGCCAGCCCGTCGTCGAGCGAGAGATAGCCTGCGATGACCGCCGCGCAGTACTCTCCCAGGCTGTGCCCCATCACGGCTGCCGGACGGGGTCCAAACTGCATCACGCTCTGAGCAAGCGCGTAGCTACAGGCAAATAAGGAGAGCTGGCAGGTTCTGGCGCAGCGCTGCCAGCTATCGTCACGGGCAAACAGCGCCTGCGTGATATCAATCTGATAACGCTGCCGGATGGTCGTCGCCAGCGCGTCAAACTGGGCGCGATAGTGCGGCAGATGGTGATACAGCTCGGCCCCCATGCCGATTTGCTGGGTGCCCTGCCCCGGGAAGAGCCAGACCTGAGGCTGGGCTTTACCTGCTTTGCAGGCCGTGAGCTGCGCAAGGCTGTCCGCCAGCTGGGCGCGGTCCGCGCCATACGCCACGCCGCGATAGCGGGCCGCATCGTAGCGGGTGTTCACCAGCCGACACCAGGTGGCGATATCGCTCTCCTGACATGTCGATAACCCTTTTTTGACCGCCTCCCGCTGAAGGGGAAACGCCCCTTCATCATGTGAACCGATCAGAAGCAGGCCGTGGGGCGCAGCGGGCTCCTGGCGTTTTTCCACCGCTGGCGCGCTGCGCAAAATCACGTGACCGTTGGTGCCGCCGAAGCCAAAGCTGCTTACACCCGCGTAGCGTACGTCACCATCGGCATGCCATGAGGCAGGCTGCGCACCGCTTACCTCAACATGACGGCTAATCGCCGCAATATGCGGGTTTTTATGCTGGAAGTTGAGGTGCGGCACATATTGTCGGTAGTGCAACATCAGAGACGTTTTCACCACGCCCAGCACGCCCGCCGCCGCCTCCAGGTGGCCAATGTTGGTTTTAATCGACCCCACCTGGACAGGTGCGTTTTTTTTCCGGTCCGCAAATACCGCTTCCAGCGCCTGATATTCAATCAGATCGCCCAGCGCCGTTCCCGTTCCGTGCGCTTCGATATAGTCAATGCTATCGCTGTCCACTCCGGCATACGCCATTGCCTGCCGGATGACCGCCTGCTGCGATGGGCCATTTGGCGCGGTAATGCCGTTGCTGCGGCCGTCCTGGTTCACGGCGCTCGCCACCAGCGTGGCATAAACCCGATCGCCATCCGCCAGCGCCTGCGAAAGCGGCTTAAGCACCACAACGCCACACCCTTCGCCACGAACGTAACCATCGGCGCGGGCGTCAAAGGTTTTACACCGGCCGTCGGGGGCCAGCATCTGGGCATCGGTGAAGACTTTTTGCAAATGCGGCGTCAGCGCCAGATTAACGCCTCCGGCAATGGCCAGAGAACTCCGTCCGGCCCGCAGGCTTTGCATTGCCCCCTCTATCGCCACCAGCGAGGAAGAGCATGCCGTGTCGACAGCGACGCTTGGCCCTTTTAAATCATAAAGATAAGAAATTCGGTTGGCCGCGATGCTGTGCGCGTTGCCTAAGCCGCTGTATGCCGAGACGTTATCGCCGCAGGCCAGGGCATAGTCGCTGGCGCTGATCCCGACATAAACCGCCGTATCGCTCCCGCGCAGGGAGGATGCCTTAAGGCCGGCATCGGTGAGCGCCTGTTGAACGGTTTCTAACAGCAGACGATGCTGCGGATCGATATAGACGGCTTCGCGGGGAGAGATGCCGAAGTAGCCTGCGTCGAAGGCGTCGACCTCGTCAAAGAAACTGCCTTTACGGTTAAAGCCGTCAAGGGACGAGGTACGCCAGCGCTGCGCCGGGATCTCGCCGGTCGTGCTGTGGCCCTGCTGCAGCAGCGACCACAGCGCCTCCACGCCGCTATGCCCCGGCAGCTCCACGCCGATACCAATCACCGCAATGGCGCTTTCCGCGACGGCGGCGCTGACCGGCCGGACCGCAGCCGGTTCTCCCAGCGCGACCGCCAGCTGATTGATGGTGGGATAGTCGTAAATCAGCGCGGGAGAGAGCTCGCGGCCCAGCCGCTGTTCAAGCTCGCCAATGACGCCCACCGCCTGCAGAGAGCTCAAGCCAAAGCCGGTAAACGCGTCATCCCACCGGGATTCGCCGATCGTCGTGTTCAGCGTGTTGCCGATTATCCCGGCAATCAGCTCCGCCAGCGCGGGAGAGGTTTCCCCCGCGTGTTCAACCGGTTTCGACGCGTCCTGGCGGCTGCGCCAGGACACGTCCAGGGTCCCCTGCTGATACATCATCTTCGCGCGGGTGCGCTGTAATTTCCCGCTGGTGGTGCGGGGGATTGCCCTTCGTTCGACAAGGAGCAGTTCATCCAACGTAATGCCGTGGCGCTCCGCCACCGCCGCGGTCACGGACGGCGCCAGCGTCGCCATATCGAGATCATTTTTATGGCGCGTCATCAGCTCAAGCAGCGCTACCGGGCGCTCGTCTTCACTGGCAAACACGCAGACCGTCGCTTCCGCCAGCGCGGGAGCGGACTGGCGGATCGTCTCTTCAATATCCGTCGGGTAGTGGTTCTGGCCGTTGATAATCAGCAGTTCTTTGAGCCGTCCGGTGACGTACAAATGGCCGGACTGGAGAAAACCCATATCGCCGCTGCGCAGCCACGGGTGCGGATCGCCTGCCAGAGACGCCCGGAAGGTTTCGCGCGTGGCGGCATCATTGGCCCAGTATCCGGCGGCAACGCTCGGACCACGCAGCCATATTTCTCCGCTCTCACCGTCAGCAAGCGGCTGATGGTGGTCAGGATCGACAATACGCACCTCGGTATCAGTCAGAGCCTGCCCGCAGCTCACCGCACCGGCCTCGTCCGACACGCGGAGCCCCTGCCCTTTGTCCATTCCGGTGACGATGAGCGTGGTTTCCGCCATGCCGTAGCAGGGCAGGAACGCGCCGGGCCGGAACCCTGCGGGCGCAAAGTGTTCGCTAAACTGCGCTAGCGTGGCGGGCCGAATCGGCTCTGCGCCACAGAAAGCCACGTCCCAGCGCGAAAGATCCAGTACCTCAACCTGCTCTCGGCCAATCTTACGCACGCACAGATCGTAGGCGAAATTAGGGCCGCCGGAGGTCGTGGCCTGATAGTCGGAAATCTGTTTGAGCCAGTTAAGGGGGTTTTTCATTAACATCATCGGCGACATCACCCGACAGGGGAAGGCGCCGAACACGGGCTGCAGTAGACCGCCAATAAGCCCCATATCATGAAAATGCGGCAGCCAGATCGTGCCCCGGCTTTCGCTGTGGTGGCCGAAAAAGCGGTGAATGGCATGTGAGTTAGCCCACAGGTTGCCATGGGTCACCATCACGCCTTTCGGGGAGCCCGTCGAACCCGAGGTGTACTGTAAAAAAGCCAGATCGTTGTCTGCTACCGGAACGGGGTGAAATGCCCCGGAGAAGGTGCGTTCAAGATGATGCAGACGATAACCCGCAGGTAGCGCAGCTGTGTCTGGTTTGTCGAAGGTAAAAATAAGCGGGGATAACGGAAGTGATAGCTGGCCTAGCGTTTCTGCCCCCCTGGCTGTCGTAACAATACAGTCCGTTTGCGCATTACGTAATACGCCGGCAAAACGCTCCCACGCGCTTCCTGACGATTTTGCGGGCATCGGGACGGGAACCGCCACTCTGCCGGCGTAAAGACAGCCAAAAAAAGCGCCAATAAAATCTTCACCATCCGGATAAAGCAATATGACCCTGTCGCCCCGCTGCCCGTACTGCATTAAAGCCTCTGCAAGCGACGCGGCGCGCTGGTGTAGCTGGTCATAGCTTTGGCTGTGAATTTCACTGGCGCTGCGGACGAATTCAAATGCCGTCTGAGTAGTCTGTTGAACAGCAAGTTCGGGCAAAAGCTGGTTGAAGGAATGATATCCCCTGTTAAACAACTGATGAGACGGCATCATAATTCGCTCTATATTTTCAAATGTAATGAGGGTGGGAAGATTATTTTCCGGCGCGGCCAGCCAGCAGATCGTTACAGAAGTCGTTCCAGACCTTCAGCCACAGATCGACACGCTGTTCCATCTCGGCGTAGCGGTCTTCCGTCAGCGCCTGGCAGAACAGGATCCATGCATCTTCGGAGTGACCATCTTCAATGGACTCTCCCGTTTCGCTTTCTACATGGATGCTGTGATAGCCCTTCGTGACGTCTATATCCGTTGCTTTATCAACACCTTTTGCCCACGGCGTGGCAAAGTCATGGAAGACGGTCTCGGCCACGGCCAGCAAACCCACCAGCTGGGTATAGTCGCCATAGGCATTCTCCAAGGTTGCGCGGCAGGCCAGAGAGCTGGACATCGGCAGC
Organism: Enterobacter sp. NFIX59; assembly: GCF_900113755.1. Lineage (NCBI taxonomy): Bacteria > Pseudomonadati > Pseudomonadota > Gammaproteobacteria > Enterobacterales > Enterobacteriaceae > Enterobacter > Enterobacter sp. NFIX59. The sequence continues at coordinate 420,155 of NZ_FOQN01000003.1, forward strand.
CAGGATTTCACCTCGTGTTCCGTCATCCCCAGCTGCTGGATGGTCGTAAAGAACTGCACGTAGTGCGCCAGCGCGGGCTGGCCGTTGTAATTGCCCTCGGCGTCTTCGCCAGGGTGGAAGCCCAGTTCATCCAGCAGGTTGATTTGCAGCAGAAAACGGGCCGCCATTTTCGCCTGCGCGCCCAGCGGCGCTTCCAGCTGTTTCGCCGCGCTTAATGCTTCAATAACGGCATCGGTAAAGACTTGCGCAAACGCGTGATAAAATTCCAGATGGAATACACGCATCTGTTGAATATCAACTTCGCCGCTGTTCATTTTTGCCAAAATAGGGCTGCGCATCAGCGGATGGGATTCAATCCGGTCAATAAGCCTGTTGGCAAAGGCGCGGTTTTCGGTATAAACGTGCTTATCTACGGTCGCGACAATAGCGTCCCGACCCAGCTGGCGGGTATTCAGTAACGTTTTCATTTTTATTTCTCAGGTAGGTGATAGTTTACAGGGCGGAAACCCTGCCAATTGCCATTACAACTAACGCATACATTCCACAGCTAAACGGTATAACCTGCACATATTTAAATGGCAGATAAAAACACGATGCAATCAGCAGAACCGGAATACCCACCGAAAGTATCATCATGCAAATAACGGCATAATATTTATAGGTATAAGACACGGCGAGGTCATCAATACACATGCCATAAAGCATGGATATTAACGGCAGCATAATAAAGGCAATATGTGCCAGCCTTAACATTCTGCGATTTAAATCGGTATAGTTTTCATGTCCTTTGGGTGCGCGAAACGGTCCCTTAAAAGCGTACATCCCCATTAACCCACCCATCATTATGCCGACGACAATACCGCTCCAGCCAAAGGCAATCAGTATTGCACTGAGATTAGCCACTTTCTTTCTCCTGTTTAGTGGTGCACAAAGGTAAGGCGCCTGAGAAAATACAAGCACCTTTATTTATTAGAAATAAAATCAAATATAACGATTAAAAGTCCGGGTATTCTTTATCCATCGCGTATGTAATCGGTTTTTCAAATCCGGGAATAGTGATGCCATTCATATCAATCTTAATATCTTCCTCATTTATCCCCTGCTGGCCAAACAGATAAATGACATTGAGTTCACCCTGCGAAGCCGCCTCATCATACGCGTTAGCCTGACGTCGCACCTGGCGGTTACGCTGCTGATACTCCGCAAACACCGCGTCCCCATAGCGTTTGCGCAACCATTGATGGGTAAGCTTTGGCGAGTAAACCACCCCCGTGGCATTATTACCGCCAAAGCCTTTTGAATTTATAAAGGCAATATGCCCCTGGCCTTCCTCTAATTTGCAGTCCTGAACAGGTATGGTTAAGCGTGCGTTGTTCACCTGTGGCGCAATGTGCGACACGCTTTTAATTCCCGGCAAAATGCCATAGCGGAAGACGCCGAGGCAGCTGATGAGCTGGTCGCCGCTGGCGGGCCCCAGGGAGTGACCAAGATACGATTTCACCGCCGTCACCGGCCAGTCGCGAATCGAAAAGGCTTGCGCAACGCGGTCAAAAATATCCGCCTCGGAGACGCAATTCTTCGGCGTGCTTGAACCGTGCGCCTGAATAAACGATCCCTTCTGCACCGTCTCTATCCCCGCCATCGATACCGCTGAGGCTACCGCTTTCGCCATGGTGATGTAGTTCCCCGGCCCCGGTGACGCGATAGAACGCTTAAAGCCGTCAGCGTTGATGAAGACATTCCCCACCGAACCGTAGATCTCTGCCCCAAGCTGCAGCGCCAGCTCGTCGTCCATTAACACGACGTACTGGCTGGATTCTGCGATAACAAAACCGCAGCTGTTGCCAAACGGGCGGCTGCTGTTGCGCCAGTCGGCCGTTTCCGTTTCATCAATATGCTTAAGCTTGCTCTCCGTTGCCAGGGCACCCATGGCATCGAATCCTTCAATCACCTCTGAGGTGACCGGCGCTTCGGCGCTGCCCACAACGGCAACGCGAATGCGTCCCGCTTTAATATCTTCAACTGCCGCATTCAGGTTATACAGAAACGTGGCGCATGCCCCCAGCGTGGCGCTGGTATGACCGACGCTACCCAGCACATACGCATTGAGGAAATCGGCGCACATGCTGTTCAGGCCCAGCGGACACTGTTTGGCGCTGACGCGATGGCCTTTCAGGCGCGACTGGAGCATACCGCCAAAGCCATAATCGTCGAGCTGTCCCATGATATTGCCCGAATAGACCCCGAGCTGATCCGGCGTGATGTTGGCCTGTATCTCTCGCCACGGGATCCCCAGGGCGTTGATGGCGTCTGACGCTCCGACAATCGCCATTTGTAGCGCCCGCGGATGGAACTGCGAATTGTAATGGTCACCCGGGCGGAATCCCTGCGGCAGCAAACCTGCAGCCTGAACCTCCGTGCGCAACAATGCCTCAATTTTACAGTCCATCTCTCCCTTAACGGTAATACGCACACGCTGATCCGCTAATTCTTCAACGTGCCATCCCGCCGGTAAGGGTTGAGGTAATTGTCTGGAAGATATATTAAAACTGAATCCCTCTTCGCCTGAAACCATATTCAATTTTGCATGGCTGACGATAGCATCGACATCAAAATAGTCGCGCGTAATTTTTCGGATAAGGGTTCCCTCAAGCGCCTCGTCTTTTATCTTCGCGGCAGCCTGAGCAGGTGTAAATCTTTTACCGGAAATGTCGCAATATCCGCCCTCATCATATTTAAGCACGCCCATCAGAATGGCTAACGATAATAACGTCGCTTGCCTTTCCTCTTCCGATAATGACTCAATAATCATTCGACGAAATGCATGATGTGAAGAACTACGACCAGCTGGACCATAGCCGCCAAAAGCCGTTATTACGGGTAATTTCGCCATAATTCATCCTGTAGTGGTCGTGGATTTATTTTGTTAAGTAAGTGCGATAATTTCAGATATTAGTTTACAAATTACCAACAAAAGCTAATATGAAAATCCAGCCAAAATGCTGACTTTTTTGGCCAGGACAACGATGAGCTACCAAAAATAATAGTCAAAACAGGTATTAATCAAAAATGACAAATACACAAATAGGATTTGTGTTATGTGAACGCATGCTAAGTTCCGGTCTCAGTCTTCCGATTGAAATGTGGAAAGCCGCAGCCAGTAGCTATTTAGCCGAGCAAAAAACAACATCCCACGCAGACACGCACAAACCGGAGACGTCTTCATTCAGGCTCTGTCGTCCGGAGAATATACTGAAAGTTCATACTATTGGCATAAATAACGAGCCCATCCTGACGCACAGTGGCTTCAGCATTACCGCCGATACCACCCTTGCCGCAGACAGGCACTATGACGTTATCTATCTTCCCGCCCTGTGGCGCAATCCTCGCGCGGTGGTCAGACAACAGCCTGAACTCCTGGCATGGCTTAGCGAACAGGCGGCGCGAGGGACCCGCATCGCGGCCGTCGGAACGGGCTGCTGTTTCCTGGCGGAGTCGGGATTGCTCAACGGGAAACCTGCCACCACCCACTGGCACTACTTCAAACAGTTCTCGCGCGACTACCCCAACGTAAAATTACAAACCAAACATTTTCTCACGCAGGCCGATAATATTTACTGTGCCGCCAGCGTCAAAGCCCTCTCAGATCTGACCATCCATTTCATCGAAACGATATACGGGAAACGCGTAGCCACACATACCCAGCGGACCTTTTTCCATGAAATTCGAAGTCAGTTCGATCGCCAGTGTTACAGTGAAGAAAACAAACCGCATCCGGATGAAGATATTGTTCAAATTCAAATCTGGATAAAAGCCAACTGCACCTCGGATATATCTATGCAAAATCTTGCCGATATGGCTGGCATGAGTTTGCGCAACTTCAACCGTCGCTTTAAAAATGCCACCGACATGTCCCCCCTGCAGTATTTATTAACCGCCAGAATTGAATCCGCCATGACGATGCTGCAATCCACCAATTTGAGCATTCAGGAGATCGCCAATGCGGTTGGATATCAGGACATTGCGCACTTTAACCGCCAATTTAAGCATAAAACCACGGTGTCACCGGGGGATTATCGTAAGACGGTCCGGGCAAAGATGTTTAGTGCATAAACTCCGGTCATCTCTGATAATAAAATAGATGACCGCGAGGAGGCTCACCGTGCAAGGCGTACCGGAACAGTTTAATGATGAAAGAGACAGCGCGCGCTTTCGCCATCTGGCGCAGCTGCCGGGCCTGGAGCTTTATCATGCCCATATTTCTGACTACGCCTTTGAGCCTCACACCCATGAAGCCTTCGGGATCGGTACGATTGAAACCGGTGCCGAGCGCTTTCGCTATCGCGGGACACAGCATCTCGCGGCGGAAAAATCCGTCGTTACCATGAACCCGGACGAGATCCACACCGGCGAATCCGCCACCGAGGGCGGCTGGCGCTACCGGATGGTCTATATCGAACCCGACCTGCTGGAAGAGGTGACCGGCCTCCGGCACTGGTGGTTTAGCGACGTAACGCGTCATGACCCGCTGCGCTCGCAGCAAATCGGCAGGCTCATTTACGGCCTGTGGCACACGGACGATCCGCTTGCGCAAAAAGGATTACTGCTGGATCTGATTGAAACCTTCCAGCCGTTTGCTCATCACGCGCCGAGGGTTCAGGAAGGTGCGCACCGCTTTGAACGGGTACGCGAGTATCTGCATGACAACTATATGCGCGCTCTGACGCTGGACGAGCTCGCCAGCGTCGTTTCACTCAGCCCGTATCATTTCCAGCGCCAGTTCAAAGCCCATTTTCACGTGACGCCACATCAGATGCTGATGGCCATTCGCCTCTGGCGCGCCAAAGCGTTCCTCACGCACGGCATGCCCGCGGCAGAGGTCGCCGCCGCAACCGGGCTGACCGATCAGTCGCATCTCACCCGCGCGTTTACCCACCGCTACGGCATTACCCCCGTGCGCTACCAGAAGCAGGTCACCCGGCGCTAATGCGCAACCTCATACAATACGCGCGCATTTGCCCCACCTACACTGAGAACAGCGTAAATACCTGTGGATGGAAAAATGATTAGTGGAGTGTTGTATGCCCTGCTGGCCGGGATGATGTGGGGGCTGATTTTTGTCGGCCCGCTGATCGTACCCGAGTATCCGGCAATACTGCAGTCGACCGGCCGTTATCTGGCGCTGGGGCTGATTGCCCTGCCCCTGGCGTGGCTGGGACGGGCGCGCTTGCGTCAGCTCAGCCGTCAGGACTGGGGGACCGCGCTGGCGCTGACCATGATGGGCAATCTCATCTATTACGTTTGCCTCGCGAGTGCCATTCAGCGTACCGGTGCGCCGGTATCGACCATGATTATCGGCACGCTGCCGGTCGTCATCCCCGTCTTTGCTAACCTGCTCTACAGCCACCGCGATGGCAAACTGGCGTGGTCAAAAATGGCACCGGCGCTGATCTGCACCGCCCTGGGGCTGATATGCGTCAATATTGCCGAGCTGCGTCATGGGCAGGCGGATGTTGACCTGTGGCGTTACGGTTCTGGCATTCTGCTGGCGTTCATTTCCGTGGCGTGCTGGGCATGGTATGCCCTGCGCAATGCGCGCTGGCTGCGTGAGAATCCGGACAAGCATCCGATGATGTGGGCAACGGCGCAGGCGCTGGTCACGCTGCCCGTATCCATCGTGGGATATCTCGGCGCATGCCTCTGGCTGGGCCATCAGCAGCCGGACTTCACCCAGCCCTTCGGGCCAAGACCGTGGGTGTTTATCGGCCTGATGGTGGCGATTGCGGTGCTGTGTTCATGGGTGGGCGCGCTGTGCTGGAACATTGCCAGCCAGAAGCTGCCGACGGTGATCTTAGGGCCGCTGATTGTCTTCGAAACCCTGGCCGGGCTGCTTTATACCTTCCTGATGCGCCAGAGCGTGCCGCCGTTATTCACGGCCTGCGGGATCGCGCTGTTGGTCATAGGGGTGGTGATGGCGGTGAGAGCGAAGCCGGAAAAACCGCGGGTTATTCCGGCGTCGGAGATGTAATTTTTGCTGGGTGGCGTAGCCGCCACCCAGCAAACCCTTAAAACGTTTCCCAGTTCCCTTCTGACGCCGCGGCTACAGGCTGCGATTTTGGCACATAGGTTTTCACCGGTGCCGCTTTAACCGCCTGATTGCGGGTGATTTTGAACACCGCTACCGCTTCGTTCAGGCGTGCAGCCTGATCTTCCAGCGCCGCCGCCGCGGCCGCAGACTCCTCCACCAGCGAGGCGTTCTGCTGGGTCACGCGGTCCATCTCGGCTACCGCCTGGCCCACCTGGTCGATACCGCGGCTCTGCTCGTCAGAGGCCGAGGCAATTTCGCCCATGATGTCGGTGACGCGGGTAACCGCATTGACGATCTCGGCCATCGTGGCGCCGGCTTCGTTAACCAGCTGCGAGCCCGCGTTCACGCGCTCACCGGAATCATCAATAAGCGCTTTGATCTCTTTCGCCGCCTGAGCGCTGCGCTGCGCGAGGGTACGCACTTCCCCTGCCACCACCGCAAAACCACGGCCCTGCTCGCCCGCTCGCGCCGCTTCCACCGCCGCGTTCAACGCCAGAATGTTCGTCTGGAAGGCAATACCGTCGATCACGTTAGTAATTTGCGCGATTTTGCTGGAACTGGTGGCGATCTCATCCATCGTACGTACGACGCCTTCCACCACGTTACCGCCCTTCTTCGCCGTTGAGGAGGCGTCCAGCGCCAGACGGGACGCCTGACGCGCGTTATCGGCGTTCTGCTTCACGGTTGCTGTCAGCTGTTCCATGCTGGCTGCCGTTTCTTCAAGAGAAGCGGCCTGCTGCTCGGTACGGGAAGAGAGATCGTTACTGCCCGCAGAGATTTCGCCTGCACCGGTGTAAATCGTATCTGCGCCTTCACGCACCACGCCCACCGTGTTCGCCAGCGAGGTTTGCATCTCCTGAACGTTGCGCGCCAGGATGGCCATCTCATTTTTACCGTCAGCCTGAATCGGCTGGGTTAAATCCCCTGCCGCAATGGCGCGAATATGGTTAATCACCTCTTCCAGCGGCAGCAGCAGCACGCGGCGCATAGCAATCCAGCTGGAGATAATCACCACAATCACCAGCAGCATGACCGCAGAGAGGATCCACAGGATGTGCTTGTAATCACTTTCGTTATCCTGAATGCCTTTATCGGTGAGCGCGGCCTGCGCTTCACGCCATTCACGATAAACCGCCTGCATCGCGTTTTGTTTTTGTTCGGCATTCTGCTTGAACATATCTTCCAGATTGCCCTGGCTCAGCAGAACGTTCATTTGCGTCAGCGTTGTAGAGTAATTACGGTACTGCTCCTCAAGGCGATTAGTCAGGTTCTCATCCAGGCCTGGCGTATTCGGCAAGGCATAGTATTTATCGTAATGAACCTGCGCTTCAGTCAGCAGATTTTTCGCCGTGGTCACCAGCTCATTCAGCTGACCGCCGTTAATTTGAGAGGCCATGCTGCTTTGCAGGCGCAGCATCCCGCGGTTCAGGGTGACGCGCGCCTGGTTCAGACTGATCCACGCATCGGTAAACTCCGCCACGTTCTTGCTGGAGAGCTGCGCCACGGTGAAGTTGTCTTTATCGTTGTTCAGGGCGTTGATAAAGATACCGGCGGAAATCACTTGCATGATGCCGAGCACGAGCAGCACCGAAATCAAAAGGGTAATGACTTTTATACGTTTAAACATGCGTTGCCTTTGTTATATGCAGGTTTGTCTGACGTGGATATATCGGCAGGCGCAGCGGGTTGTTTACTGTTTCTCCACCTTTAAAAAGTTTCGAAACCACTTTCCTGAGCCCATTCAGAGAGTTAAATCGGATATTTTTTTGTGATCTGCATCTCACTTTTTCCCGTCCCTCTAAAGGGTTATAGCGCCGGCTTAAAGATGCATTTAATATGCATCTTATATTATTGATGACGAGGTAACTGCTATGGCCTTTCGCGACCAACCCCTTGGCGAGCTGGCGCTCTCCATTCCTCGCGCTTCTGCGCTGTTCCGTAAATACGATATGGATTACTGCTGCGGCGGTAAGCAAACCCTGGCGCGTGCGGCTTCACGCAAAGAGCTGGACGTTGAGGTGATTGAAGCAGAACTGGCGCAGCTGGCCGAGCAGCCCGTCGACAAAGACTGGCGAACCGCTCCGCTCGCGGAAATCATCGACCATATCCTCGTGCGATACCATGACCGCCACCGTGAACAGCTGCCGGAGCTGATCCTGCAGGCGACCAAAGTCGAGCGCGTCCATGCCGACAAACCTTCCGTACCGCGCGGTCTGGCAAAGTACCTGACCCTGCTGCACGAAGAGCTTTCCAGCCACATGATGAAAGAAGAGCAGATTCTCTTCCCGATGATTAAACAGGGAATGGGAAGCCAGGCGATGGGACCTATCAGCGTGATGGAAAGCGAGCATGATGACGCGGGTGAACTGCTGGAAGTGATCAAACACACCACCCACAACGTCACGCCGCCGCCAGAAGCGTGCACAACGTGGAAAGCGATGTACAACGGTATTAACGAAACGATCGACGACCTGATGGAACACATCAGTCTTGAGAACAACGTTTTGTTCCCGCGGGCTTTAGCGGGGGAATAAAAAAGGCCGCTGCGGCCTGATGCCCTCACCCCGACCCTCTCCCACAGGGAGAGGGTGCAAAAACTAAAAACGGCAACTGACGTTGCCGTTTTGCTTTTACCTTACGCCTGCCATCCGTTTCTTACCGATAAACACCCAGCCCAGCCCCAGCGCGATAAACCACAGCGGCGTGACGATGAGTGCCTGGCGGGTATCATCTTCCAGCGTCAGCAGAACCAGCACGAAGACGAAGAACGCCATGCACACCCAGCACATTAGCTTGCCCAGCGGCATCTTGTAGATCGATTTTTCATGCAGGTGTGGACGCTGCTTGCGGTACACCAGGTATGAACAGAGGATGATGGTCCAGACGAACATAAACAGGATCGCAGAGACCGTGGTGATCATGGTGAACGCGCCAATCACGCTTGGGTTCACGTAGAGCATCACCACACCGCCCAGCAGGCACATGCAGGAGAAGGTCAACCCTTTTGCCGGTACCGCACGCTTAGAGAGCTTGGCGAACGCGCTCGGCGCCACGCCTTCCTGCGCCAGACCAAACAGCATACGGCTGGTGGAGAATACGCCGCTGTTGGCAGACGAGGCAGCAGAGGTCAGCACCACGAAGTTAATCAGGCTCGCGGCAGCAGGCAGGCCTACCAGCACGAACAGCTCGACGAACGGGCTCTTGGTAGGTACCACGGAGCTCCACGGCGTCACGGACATAATGATGACCAGCGCGAAGACGTAGAACATGATGATACGCACCGGAATGGAGTTGATGGCGCGCGGCAGGGACTTCTCCGGATCTTTGGTTTCCGCAGCGGTCGTTCCGACAAGCTCAATCCCCACAAACGCGAACACCGCAATCTGGAAACCAGCAAAGAAGCCGCTGATGCCTTTCGGGAACCAGCCGCCGTCATTCCACAGATGGGTAAACGACGCCTGAACGCCGGTTGGTGACTGGAAGTGGGTAAGCACCATTACCAGGCCCACCACGATGAGCCCAACAATGGCCACGATTTTGATCATCGCAAACCAGAACTCCATCTCACCGAACATTTTGACGGTGGCGAGGTTCAGGCTCAGCAGCAGCACAATAACCGCCAGCGAGGCCACCCAGTCCGAGAGCCCCGGGAACCAGAACTGCGCATAGGCAGTAATCGCCACGACGTCCGCCATACCGGTGACGACCCAGCAGAACCAGTAGGTCCAGCCGGTGAAATAGCCCGCCCACGGCCCGAGCAGGTCTGAAGCGAAGTCGCTGAAGGATTTGTATTCGAGGTTCGAGAGCAGCAGTTCACCCATTGCACGCATCACGAAGAACAGCATAAAACCGATAATCATATAAACGAATATGATTGACGGTCCGGCGAGACTGATGGTTTTGCCTGACCCCATAAACAGCCCGGTACCGATGGCACCCCCAATCGCAATGAGCTGAATATGACGGTTTGTGAGATTGCGCCGTAGCGACTGTTCAGACGACGCCTCTTCGTCGGCGACGACTTTGACCTGATCTACCATGTGATATTTTCCTGTTTATGCCTGTCTGTGTTGTTAAGGCTCTTCTGGCCTTTAAATACGTCAAAAAAATGACGTTCCCTTGTAAGGGCTAATCGATATTAGGTAAGAATCGGCGGGATGAATACTATGATTTAGATATTATGTTAATAATATGTTGAAAGTGAGTGTCATATCACTCATACAGCGCGAAACAGCTCACAAAAATACACGCAACAGTTTCGTTTGCAAGATAAAATGTTGATAGCACCATAACTATAGGTTTTTACACTATTTTCCTCTCCCCAAACGGGGAGAGGAAATAAGAAAATTCGATTACAGAATTTCCAGCAGCTCGACTTCAAAGACCAGGGTGCTGAATGGCGGGATGGACGCGCCAGCGCCGCGCTCGCCGTAGGCCAGGTTATGCGGGATAGTCAGTTCCCATTTGGAACCCACTGGCATCAGGGTCAGGGCTTCGATCCAGCCTGCGATAACGCCATTTACCGGGAACTCAGCCGGTTCGCCGCGCGCCACGGAGCTGTCGAAGACGGTACCGTCGATCAGCTTACCGGTGTAGTGCACGCGAACGTGGTCGGTACGCGCCGGGATTGCGCCGTCGCCCTGATTGATCACGCGGAACTGCAGACCGGATTCGGTGCTGTTCACGCCTTCACGTTCGCGGTTCTCTTCCAGATATTTCACACCTTCGGCGGCCATCTCTTCAAAGCGCGCACGACGCACGGCGTCAGCACGTTCGTGGATTTCACGCAGCGCACGGTGCACGACGTCAACCGGAACGGCAGGCTGTTTGCCTTCCAGCGCGTCAGCGATACCCGCCACCAGCGCTTCTGGTAACAGACCTTCCAGGCCGGATTCGCTCAGCTGCTGTCCTACCTGCAAGCCGATACCGTAACTTGCCTGCGCTTCGATAGTGTCAAAAGTCGGGGTGGTCATGGGTTTTCCTTCCATCACATTTAAAGTAGCGGGCAGCATATCAGCCATGCCCTTATGGGTAAAACTTTGTCTGAAGTTAAGGTGACAAACCGCGACGAAACAGAAACAATAGAGATAACCAGGATTAATCCCGAACTGATGTCACGGATGTCGGGTTTACTACGCCGTTCAGGCAGTTAGCAAACTATACTTCGGGGCACAGGATAAAAAATACGCGGAGCAGGAGGAGTGCCATGCCCGGGCGATTTGAACTGAAACCTACCCTGGCGAAAATCTGGCAGGCGCCGGACAATTTTCGCATCATGGACCCGCTGCCTCCTCTGCATCGCAGAGGGATCATCATTGGCGCGCTGATGGTGATTGTGGGCTTCCTGCTTCCTTCCGGGGGCGATGATGTCGATACCGCACCCGTCACCCGCAATGCCCAACTGGACATTCAGTCGCAGACGCGGCCGCAGCCTGACGCACAGCCGATGCAGACGCAGCTCGTCTCCCCGTCGAACGATCCGGGTCAGGTTGCGCCCGTTGAGCCAGAGCCCATTCAGGATGAACAGCCGCAGGATCAAGCCGCCGCCCCGTCTCAGCCTCAGACGCAGCAGCCCACCGGCATTGAGCAACAGTGGCGCTCCTATCGCGTAGAGCCGGGCAAAACCCTGGCACAGCTGTTCCGCGACCACAACCTGCCGCCAACCGACGTGTATGCCATGGCGAAGGTGGAAGGTGCGGGTAAACCGCTCAGTAACCTGCAGAATGGTCAGATGGTACAGATTCGCCAGAATGCCAGCGGGGTGGTGACAGGGTTAACGATTGATACGGGAAGTGGACAACAGGTACTGTTTACCCGCCAGCCAGACGGCAGTTTTATCAGGGCGCGTTAAGAGCCCGGATCTCTAAAACGCAAAACGCCGGCACAAGGCCGGCGTTTCAACGTGAGCAGAGTAAAAAATTACTCAGCTACAACGTTAACAACCAGTTTAGCGAACACTTCGCTGTGAACCTGGAAGTCAACTTCGTGCTCACCAGTGGTACGCAGAACGCCGTTCGGCAGACGAACTTCGCTCTTAGCCACTTTAACGCCTGCAGCAGTTACTGCATCAGCGATATCGCGGGTACCGATGGAACCGAACAGTTTACCTTCGTCGCCAGATTTAGACGCGATGGTAACGGTGCCCAGTGCGTTGATTGCTTCAGCGCGAGCGTTAGCAGCCGCCAGAACGTCAGCCAGTTTGGCTTCCAGTTCAGCGCGACGTGCTTCGAAAAACTCTACGTTTTTCTTGGTAGCTGGAACAGCTTTACCCTGTGGAACCAGGAAGTTACGTGCGTAACCCGCTTTAACGTTAACCTGATCACCCAGGCTGCCCAGGTTTGCTACTTTATCAAGCAGAATAACTTGCATTACCTTATCCTCTTAAAGTCGTATTAATGGACCGTGCCCGATTACTGATGACGATCAGTGTACGGCAGCAGGGACAGGTAGCGAGCGCGTTTGATAGCGCGAGCCAGCTGACGCTGGTATTTTGCACGAGTACCGGTGATACGGCTTGGGACAATCTTACCGCTTTCGGTGATGTAGTTTTTCAGCGTTGCGATATCTTTATAGTCGATCTCTTGAACGCCTTCCGCGGTGAAACGGCAGAACTTGCGACGACGGAAATAACGTGCCATATGGCTAGTCTCCAGAATCTATCAAATCAATCTGCTCGGCATGCAGAACCATTTTGCTCAGGCCGTTCTTTGCCTTGTGGCAAGAGATGAACCCCTGAACGATTACTGCGCTACCGACCGTTAAACTGTGAGTAATGGCCTGGTTTTCGTGTCCGCTAATAATAACGGGCATTTGGCACCACGCCTGCCGGTGAAACCCGGCTTCCTCTTGCACAGAACGATGCTCAAGCACGAACTGGCAATGCGGAATTCCTGATGGACTGACCTTTCGAAGGGGAGCCCTGCATACGATGCCGGACAACGCCAGACGGTTGGTCATCAGAAATTACTCTTCAGAATCCCCAGCATCAGAATCATCTGCGGTTTCGTTTGCGAAATCATCGCGACGCTCACGGCGCTCGTCTTTCGCTTTAACCATCGGAGATGCTTCGGTAACTGCGTTTTTGGTACGCATAACCATGCTGCGGATAACGGCATCGTTGAAGCGGAAGGTAGTTTCCAGCTCATCGATCACTTCCTGCGGCGCTTCAACGTTCATCAGAACGTAGTGTGCTTTGTGCAGTTTGTTGATCGGGTAAGCCAGCTGACGGCGGCCCCAGTCTTCCAGACGGTGGATCGTACCTTCTGCACCAGTGATGGCAGCAGAGTAACGCTCGATCATACCCGGAACCTGTTCGCTCTGGTCAGGATGGACCATAAAAACGATTTCGTAATGACGCATCGAATTGCTCCTTACGGATTATTCAGCCTCCTGTCTGGGTCAGCCGAGGCCCGGGGAGGCAAGGAACGTGTTAAAGGTCGGCTGAAAAATTGACGCGTCATAATACTTGCGCGCCCCTGGAAACTCAAGCTGATTGCACAAATAATTCGCACAAAGCGCGAAGCGGGTCTAAGTGAGTGATTTAAAATTGGTCACACCCGGAAGCGTTGTTTTTTTGAACAACTGCATCAGAAATGGTCACGCATCCCCGCCGGATGAGTGATTACACTTTAATCAGAGATCACCTGAATTAAAGAAGGAGCATCCCCCCTCTCGCAGCACGTAGTCGTGGAGCGCATATCATGAAAAAAATCGCATTAGCCATAATGGCGGCGCTTTTGCTCAGTGCAAACGCGATGGCAGCCATCAAGATAGACAGCCGACAGGCCAGAAACATGGATGATGTGCAAAGCTTGGGCGTCATTTACATCAATCATAATTTCGCCACGGAAAGTGAAGCAGATCAGGCCCTTAATGAAGAAACCGATGCACAGGGCGCAACCTATTACCACGTGATGTTAACCCGTGAGCCCGGCAGCAACGGCAACATGCACGCCAGTGCAGATATTTACCGATAACGCATTAACGCTAGCACCAGGAAAGCCAACAACGAGAACATAGCCATAGTTGACGTTGCCCCCTGCCCGGGGGCTTTTTTTTGTGAATGGCTCCGGAATACCACCGGTTACAACTGTTTTTCGGTATTCCAGAGCGCTTATTCACTTCTGCCCGTAGTAGGCATTCGGGCCGTGCTTGCGCATGAAATGCTTGTTCATCAGGTAATCATCAATGCCCTGCAGCTGTGGGTTGATGCCGCGGGCAATCCACGCCATGCGTGCCACTTCCTCCATGACGACCGCATTATGAACGGCGTCGTGGGCATCTTTTCCCCAGGCGAACGGACCGTGCTGATAGAGCACAATACCCGGCATATGCAGCGGCTCACATTCTCCCAGCGTCTCGATAATCACCTTTCCGGTGTTGAGCTCGTATTCGCCTTCCACTTCATCCTGCGTTAATGCGCGCGTGCAGGGGATGTCGCCAAAGAAGTAGTCCGCGTGGGTCGTGCCCAGCGCCGGGATGGGCAGCCCGGCCTGTGCCCAGGCCGTTGCGTGCGTGGAGTGGGTATGCACCACGCCGCCAAGGGACGGATAACGCCGGTACAGCGCCAGATGGGTTGCGGTATCTGAAGAGGGACGCCATTTTCCCTCCACGACGTTTCCGTCGAGATCCACCACCACCATATCGTCTGCTTTCATGGTGTCATACGCCACGCCGCTCGGCTTAATCACGATCAGCCCCTGCTCGCGGTCGATAGCGCTTACGTTGCCCCAGGTGAAGGTGACCAGGCCATAGCGCGGCAGATCCATGTTGGCTTCAAAGACCTGCTGTTTAAGCTTAAGCATGTTCAGCCTCCAGCAACCCTGCCCGCGCCATACGTTCGCGCACCCAGTCCCGCGCCTTCGCCACTTCCGCTGCCGGGTTGTCCGACGTCTCGCTCCACATCTCAATCAGGTAAGGCCCGCAATAGCCTGTCTGCCTGAGCGTCTCGAAGCACCGTTCAAAATCCACCACCCCGGTGCCGAACGGTACGTTTTTAAACACGCCAGGACGGGTATCTTTGACGTGCACCGCCACGATATGCCCCATGCCTGCCTGCAACTCCATCTGCACGTCGTTATCCCATGCCGACAGGTTGCCGATATCGGGATAAAGCTGGAACCACGGGT
This sequence comes from Enterobacter sp. NFIX59, assembly GCF_900113755.1. Taxonomy (NCBI): domain Bacteria; kingdom Pseudomonadati; phylum Pseudomonadota; class Gammaproteobacteria; order Enterobacterales; family Enterobacteriaceae; genus Enterobacter; species Enterobacter sp. NFIX59. The sequence continues at coordinate 435,371 of NZ_FOQN01000003.1, forward strand.
TATTCAGATAGTGCGCGTAGCCCAGCGCCTTGCTGATGGAGTTCATCAGGGGGTAGTCCATGATCTCCATCGCCAGCGTGACCTGCGCGCGGCTGGCCATCTCGACGCTCTCTTTCAGGCCGTCACGGAAACGACGGCGCGTTTCATCGTTGGCTTCCTGATAGTAAACGTCATAACCCGCCAGTTGGATCACGCGGATACCGACATCCTGCGCAAAGCGAATGGCTTTACGCATGATCGCCAGCCCCTGCGCGCGTATAGCATCGTCTTCGCTGCCGAGCGGAAAACGACGGTGGGCGCTCAGGCACATGGACGGCACGCGCACGCCCGTTTCAGCAACGGCGCTCACCAGCGCCAGGCGCTGTTCGCGGCTCCAGTCGAGGCGAGAGAGACGCTCGTCCGTCTCATCCACGGACATTTCGACAAAATCGAAGCCCAGCTGTTTTGCCAGCTGTAACCGCTCCAGCCAGCACTCCCCCGCAGGGAGTGCCTTTTCATAGATGCCAAGCGGGACCTGTTTTGACAACATACCCGCTCCTTAGCCCCAAAGCTGAGCGATTGAGCGTTTGAACTGACGCGCCGCTTCCACCGGAGACGCCGCATCACGAATGCTGCGACCGGCAATAAAGACGTGAATCGGAATGCCCTTGAACAGCGGCAGATCTTCCAGCGCCAGACCGCCGGTGACGGTGACTTTGAAGCCCATATCCGCCAGACGTTTGATCGCGCTGATATCCGCTTCGCCCCACGCCACGCCTGCGGCCTGCGCGTCGCGGCTGCGGTGGTACACCACCTGCTGAATGCCCGCATCGCGCCACTCCTGCGCCTGCTCCCAGGTCCAGAAGCCGGTCAACTCAATCTGCACGTCGCCGTTAAACTCTTTTGCCACGTCCAGCGCGCCCTTGGCGGTGTTGATATCCGCACAGCAGATCACGGTGACCCAGTCAGCATTCGCTTCGAAGCACATGCGGGAGAGGATTTTCCCTGCGTCGGCAATTTTGGCATCTGCCAGCACGATTTTGTGCGGATAAAGCGCCTTCAGGTCGCGAACGGCACGCACGCCTTCGCCCACGCACAGAATGGTGCCCACTTCGATGATATCGACTTCTTCCGCGATCAGGCGGGTGGTTTCGTAAGCGTGGGACAGAGTTTGGTTATCCAGCGCAACCTGCAACATAGGTAATGACATGTTCAATTCCTCTTAGACTGCCGCCGCTGTGGCGTTATCAATTAAATCCAGCACGTCCTGCTCGGTACGGCAGGCGCGTAAACGGTCGAAATTAGCTTCGTCATCAAACAGGTTGACGATCTGCATGATGCCCACCTCCTGGTGGGTGTTAGCATCGACCGCGGCCATGGTGATCAGGATATCGACCGGATCGTTATCTTCGTGGTTGAATACCAGCGGCGTTTTCAGCGTCACCAGCGCGAAGCCGGTTTTCTTCACGCCCTCTTCAGGACGCCCATGCGGCATTGCCAGCCCTGGCGCTATCACAAAATAAGGGCCGTGCTGCGCGACGCCATCAAGAATGGCCTGGTAGTAACGCGGCTCGACAACGTCAGCCTTAACCAGCAGATCCACGCTCAGCTTCACCGCTTCCTGCCAGGTGCTGGCCTCAGCCTGTAAAAGGATGGAGTTATTCTCTGCCAGCGAATCACGTAGTTTCATGTGGCGTCCTTACTTCACGTCTTGTGGGAAGTGCTCTTTAATCACTTCCAGCAGTTTTGGTCCGAAATCCGCAGGCGACAGCATGTTGCGCACGCCCACCACATATTTATTGCCCGACACGCTAATTTCGCCGGCGATATGGGTAGAGGCGATGATGATGTCCGCGCCGTTGAGTTCACTTTTGTATTCACCCACCGCGCAGCTGTTCACCGTGTGGTCGATGTTTGACTGGGTTAAAAACTGGTCCACTTTCATCTTCATGATCATGGAGCTGCCTTGCCCATTGCCACACACAGCCAGGATACGTACGGTCATAATCGAAACTCCTTAATGAGCAGAGACTTCTGCTGTTTGTTTTTCCGCATCTTCTTCAGCTCGCAGCGAACGGCCAGCGAAGAACATATAAGCCAGAGCAATCAGGATGATGACGGCCATAAAGACCACCCCGACGGAGGCAAAGCCCTGCATCATCGGCGGTGCCAGAATTGACCAGTCCGCCATGCCCATCCAGGCACTCATACCGGTGAGCTTCACCGCCCACACGCAACCAAAGATTTCCACCATGCCCATCACCAGGCAGATCTTGAGCGCCGCGCGCCAGCCGCCGAAGTGGTTAGCGAAGACGCCGATGGTGGCGTTGGAGAAGAACATCGGGATAAAGCCAGGAATAATCAGGATTGAGGAGCCGCAGCCGACCAGGATGCCCACCGCAATCAGCTGGCCGATGGTGCCCCACATAAAGCCCCAGACCACCGCGTTTGGCGCGAAGCTGTAGATAGCGGCACAGTCAATCGCCAGCACCGCACCAGGGATCAGGCGCTGCGAGATGCCGTTGAAGGCTTCCGACAGTTCGGCGACGAACATACGCACGCCCTGAGTGATGATGAAAATGGCCACCGCGAAGGAGAAGCCGGTCTGCAGGATATAAACCGTCCAGTGCGTTTTACCCGCCATCGCCTGAACAACGTCAATACCGAAGGAGAGCAGAATGGCGCCGAAGAAGATGGTCATCACAATCGCGGTTGAAACGATGTTGTCGTGGAAAATATTCAGCCAGCCCGGCAGCTTGAGGTCTTCAACGCTCTCTTCTTTTTTGCCCAGGTACGGTGCAACTTTATAGGCAATCCAGGAGGCAAACTGCTGCTGATGGCCGATGGAGAAACCGCAGCCGTCAGTCACTTCCTGAGTAGGCTTGTACATCATGTTAGAGGTGATACCCCAGTAGAGCGAGACCAGCACCGCGGTGCAGATAATCGTGGTCCACATTGGGTAGCCGAAGATATAGAGAGAAACCGCGATCAGCCCCGCCTGCTGGAACATGATGTGGCCGGTGAGCATGATGGTGCGAATGCCGGTAATACGGCGTAGCAGAACGTAGATGATGTTCAGGGCCAGGGCGAGCAGTACCGCATACCCCACCCAGCTATAGGCATCCCCCATGCGCTCGATGGTCGCCATCATTGAGGCGTAAGTGTCAGAGATGGCACCGTTGATGCCATACACTTCCGACATTTTGGCGACGACCGGCTTAAAGGTGCTGGTCAGAATGCCTGACCCCGCCTGCAACAGCATGAAACCGATAATGGTTTTGATGGTGCCTTTAATAATCACGCTGACGCTTTTGCGCAGCAGGATATAACCCAGACACGTCACGATACCCAGCAGCAGCGGGGCGTTGGTCATTACCTGATTAAAGAACACGGTAAAGACGTTGTAGAGGATCTCCATAACTCTCTCCAGAAATGAGAACACGAGGGGCAATCCCTGTGTGGTTGGTGCCATCACTCTATTAATCACAAATAATCACCACAAGATTGCATTTGATTATTTGTGACGTATCACGCAATTTATTTCCATGGTGTTAGTAATGATTTTCACTACCGTACATGAAAAATAAATTAACCTTTATAATTCATGCAATTAATAATTGATACAGGATAGTCTAACAAGGAATAAGTGCAGAGTACGTGAAGTTGCGCAGATAAAATTCCGCATTTTTGCCATTGCAAAGCGCATCAAATGGTGCCAGCATTAATCACAACAAATCACCATGTGATTACTTTTGATTAAACCAGGAGTCAAAACGATGAGTAAAGTGAACACCATCACCCGTGAGTCATGGATTCTGAGCACCTTCCCGGAGTGGGGCAGCTGGCTGAATGAAGAGATCGAGCAGGAACAGGTTGCTCCTGGCACGTTTGCAATGTGGTGGCTGGGCTGTACCGGTATCTGGCTGAAATCAGAAGGTGGTGCCAACATCTGCGTCGATTTCTGGTGCGGCACCGGCAAGCAGAGCCACGGCAACCCGCTGATGAAAAAAGGCCATCAGATGCAGCGCATGGCGGGCGTAGAAAAACTGCAGCCGAACCTGCGTACCACACCGTTTGTGCTCGATCCGTTTGCCATTCGCCAGATCGACGCCGTCCTTTCTACTCACGATCACAACGATCATATCGACGTGAACGTGGCGGCTGCGGTGATGCAAAACTGTGCTGACGATGTGCCGTTTATCGGGCCACAGACCTGCGTGGATCTGTGGATCGGCTGGGGCGTGCCGAAAGAGCGCTGCATCGTGATGAAGCCTGGGGACGTGGTGAAAATTAAAGATATTGAAATTCACGCGCTGGACGCCTTTGACCGTACGGCACTGATCACCCTGCCTGCCGATCAGAAAGCCGCGGGTGTACTGCCGGACGGTATGGATGAGCGCGCGGTTAACTATCTGTTTAAAACCCCTGGCGGCTCCCTGTACCACAGCGGCGACTCTCACTACTCCAACTACTACGCGAAGCACGGTAACGAGCACCAGATTGACGTGGCGCTGGGCTCCTACGGCGAGAACCCGCGCGGTATTACCGACAAAATGACCAGCGCCGACATGCTGCGCATGGCGGAAGCGCTGAATACCAAAGTGGTGATTCCGTTCCACCACGATATCTGGTCAAACTTCCAGGCCGATCCGCAGGAGATCCGCGTACTGTGGGAAATGAAAAAAGACCGCCTGAAGTATGGCTTCAAGCCGTTCATCTGGCAGGTCGGCGGCAAGTTCACCTGGCCACTGGACAAAGATAATTTCGAATATCACTACCCACGTGGTTTCGATGATTGCTTCACCATTGAGCCAGACCTGCCGTTCAAGTCCTTCCTCTGATTGTGCAGCCGCATCGCCAGACATGATGTCTGGCGAAGTCATATTTCTTTTAGTAATTTCACGCTATTTCAAATATCATCTTTTCAAATCAATTCTTATCGGAATAGCTCATGACGGAAGCGCAACGGCATCAAATTCTCCTGGAACTCCTGGCGCAAACCGGGTTTATCACCGTCGAGAAAGTGATCGAACGTTTAGGCATCTCCCCGGCAACGGCGCGGCGGGATATCAACAAGCTGGATGAAAGCGGCAAGCTGAAAAAGGTCCGCAACGGCGCGGAAGCGATCAGCCAGCAGCGCCCTCGCTGGTCTCCGATGAATATTCATCAGGCGCAGAATCATGATGAAAAAGTGCGGATTGCCAGAGCCGCATCGCAGCTGGTGAATCCCGGCGAGAGCGTGGTCATCAACTGCGGCTCCACGGCGTTTCTGCTGGGCCGTGAAATGTGCGGCAAGCCGGTGCAAATCATCACCAACTACTTACCGCTCGCGAACTATCTCATCGACCAGGAGCATGAGAGCGTGGTGATCATGGGCGGGCAGTACAACAAAAGCCAGTCCATCACCCTTAGCCCTCAGGACAGCGAAAACAGTCTCTATGCCGGGCACTGGATGTTTACCAGCGGCAAAGGCCTGACGGCAGATGGCCTGTATAAAACCGATATGCTGACCGCGATGGCGGAGCAAAACATGCTTAACGTTGTGGGCAAGCTCGTTGTGCTGGTCGACAGCAGCAAAGTGGGCGAGCGCGCAGGGATGTTATTCAGCCGTGCCGAACAGATCGACATGGTGATCACCGGCAAAGGCGCCAACCCCGAGATCCTCCAGAAGCTGGAAGATCAGGGCGTAAAAGTGCTGCGCGTTTAAAGGTGCTGGCGGAAAAACGCTACCGTGGCATCCAGCGCCGTTGGCGTGATGCGGTGGCGGACGCCCGGTTCCCACAGACAGGTCAGATTACCGTCCAGTCCTGCATTCATTAACGCCTGCTGCAGGCGGAAGGTTCCCTCGGGCGGGACCACATCATCCGCGTCACCGTGCCACAGCAGCAGCGGGCGATCGGCCAGGCGCGGCAATGCCCGGGTCACTTCCCACTCTTCGAGCGTCGCGGTGATTTCCGCTAAATCCTGAGGGGGAAAGAGCGTCTTCGCCAGCGACGTAAAATAGCCCGAGCCCATCAGGCAGGCGACAGACTTCACTTCAGGATGATGCGTCATAATCCCCAGCGCCGTCATACCGCCCATCGACGCTCCAGCCACGGCCAGACGATTGTCGGCCACCAGCCCTGCCTCATACAGCGCATCGCGTAGCCCGGCAAACTCGGTCAGACTCCCGTGCAGAATCTGCCAGAACTGCCCAAGACGCGCCTGTTCGTTACCCAAAAAGCGCGCGCCGTGGTCGGGTGCATCCGGCATCACCACGCGGAAACCCGCCTGCGCCAGCGCGACCGCAAAATAACTGTAAACCATCTTCGATGAGGTAAACCCATGATAAAAAACCACAACAGGCAGCGGTTTATCACGTTTACCCGCTGGCATCGCGTGTAAAATTTCATGGTCGCCGAGGTGGCGTATTTCAATTTCAATCATTGTCGACCCTGTGCGAATGTATGATTCATAATGTTGAGAACTGGGTTACGCTTTCACGTCATTTTCATTCGAAATATACGTCCCAGATAACACTTCGGGAACATTCCCCCAAAACTAAATTCACAGACAACTACACTATGGCTATCAGGAAACGAGATATGGTTATGCGCAGGTTTGCTGCTTTATTGCTGGTGTTTCTGCTCAGTGGCTGTAGCGCGCTGCAGGGAACGCCGCAACCCGCTCCACCGGTCGCCGATCATCCACAGGAGATTCGTCGTAATCAGACGGAAGGATTACAACGAATGGGCACCATCTCCGCGCTGGTTCGCGGCTCTCCGGATGACGCAGAAGCGGCAATAAAAGCACAGGCCGTCGCTGCCAAAGCAGATTATTACGTCATCATTATGATCGACGAAACCATCATAACGGGACAGTGGTATTCACAGGCCATTTTGTACCGGAAATAATGGTTTACCTTTGAACGAGATTTACACTGCTTTGCGTCCATAGACATTTTCCTGTCCACAATAAACTCCATGCCCGCGTCAATGGAAGGGAGTTTATTTGCGAAGGATTGCCCGGCGGATACCGGATATATGTGAAATGGAGCTGACGATGAAACGAACTCTTGCTTTGACCTCACTGTTGCTCTCAGCAGGCCTGCTGAGCACCACCGCGCAGTCAGCAGAATTCGCCAGTGCTGATTGTGTGACTGGCCTGAATGAAATTGGCCAGATCTCCGTGAATAATATCTCGGGGAGCCCGCAAGACGTTGAACGTGTCGTGGCATTAAAGGCCGATGAGCAGGGTGCTTCATGGTATCGCATCATCCAGATGCAGGAAGATAACCATATCGACCACTGGCGGGTACAGGCCATTCTCTACGTGTAATCTCCCTCCTGATAAAAGCCACTTATTTTTAGTGGCTTTTCGTTTTTGCAAATTTTTTATCTTATAAAAAACAAATCAAGAACAATAAAATAACATTTTGTTACATTAAACCAGTAAACGTAATCCCCGCTCTGCCGTTGAAGAACCATACCTTTTCAATGATGAGCAATTTATGATCAACATTTTTCGCCGCGCAGGCCTGGGTGCGAAGCTGTCGCTGCTTACCGGCGTCAGTGTCGCCACGCTGTTTCTGCTTTTCACTTTTCTGCTCAGTCAAAAAGCCAGCCAGCAGCTTGAAGCCCTTGCGGTAGAAGATCTGCATAATCAGTCCACCGGCATGGTCGACATGGTGCAGATGTTTAACACCAGCCTGAGTGAAGAGGTTGAGAGCTATACCCGTCTGTTCACCACCTTTTTACCGCAGCCCCTGAACATTGATGCTTCCCAAACCCAGACAATTAACGGGCTCAGCGTTCCGCTTCTGAAAGGCGGAGATACCGGGCTGCATGAAAACAACACGCTTTCGGACGCGTTCCTGAACCGTACGGGAGCCATTTCGACGCTGTTTGTACGCAGCGGTAACGACTTTGTTCGCGTAGCCACTTCCCTGCGTAAAGAGAACGGCGAGCGGGCAATGGGTACCGTTCTGGATAACGCCAGCCCGGCCTTTGCCGCCGTCAACAAAGGTGAAGTCTACCGCGGCCTGGCGCTGCTGTTTGGCAAACGCTACATCACCCAGTACCAGCCGGTTAAAAACGCCGAAGGACAGGTCATTGCGATCGTCTTTGTCGGGGTGGACATCACCCACTCCTGGAACGTCATGCGTGAGAAAATCCTCAACCGCCGCCTGGGCGAGAGCGGTCACTTCTTCGTGCTGGATCGCAGCAACGGCAAAACGCGCGGGCAATACCTTTTCCACGCCAGCGAAGAGGGAAAACTGCCGAAGTGGGACGGCACGACGCAGCAACAGCTTCTGAGTGATAAACCCGGCACGCTGGAGCGCGTAAGCGACGACGGCCGCACGCTGAAAATGGCTTATACCCCGCTGCCAGGCTGGAACTGGACTATCGTGGGTGAAGTGGATAAATCGGTACTGCTCTCAAGCGTCACCGCCATGCGCGACGGTTTCCTCCTCGCCGGTACGGCCTTATCCATCCTGTTTGCTGGCCTGTTTGTAGTCCTGATTCGCCGCGTGCTGACCCGACCACTGCGCAATGTGATCCATCTTGCCCGGCAATATGCCGCAGGGGATCTCCGTTCCAGCCTGCCCGTGACGCGTCAGGACGAAGTCGGACAGCTGATCGACGCCATCAACGGCATCGGTGGCGGCCTGCAAAAAATTGTCCTGCAGGTCCGCGAGGCCGCAGGTGAGATCCATTCAGGCACCAACGCGCTAGCCGCCGATACGGGCGAAATTTCAGAGCAGATCAACAAGCAGGCCAGCAGCGTGGAAGAGACCTCCGCCAGCATGGAGCAGCTGGCCGCCACCGTACAGCAAAATGCCGCCAACATGGAGCAAACGCAGCAGCTGGTGGGTGAAACCTCGCTCGCGGTTCATCAGGGCGGTGAGACGGTCACCCACGCGGTGTCGACCATGGACGACATTCGCGAAGCGTCAAAACGCATCGCAGACATCACGCGCGTGATCGAGTCCATTGCTTTTCAGACCAATATCCTGGCGCTGAATGCGGCCGTGGAAGCGGCCCGCGCGGGCGAGCATGGAAAAGGGTTTGCGGTCGTCGCGCAGGAAGTTCGCGCCCTGGCGGGACGCAGCGCTAACGCGGTGAAGGAGATTGAACAGCTGATTGGCGATACGCTCAGAAAAGTGAGTGAGGGTCATGCGCTGTCTGAACAGACGCGCCTGGCGATGGATGACATCATCATTCATATCGATAACATCAGCCAGCTGGTCACCGAGATTAACCATGCCTCACGCGAGCAGTCCGCCGGGATCGGTCAAGTGAACCTCGCCATGACCCACATTGGCGAAGCGTCGCATATCAATGCCGATCGCATCTCACGCAGCGAACAAACGGCTCAAACGCTGCGCGAGAAGGGTTCACACCTGGCTCAGCTGGTGAGTCTGTTCCAGCTACAAGGCTAGCCGACTCTGCCCGTCGCACGCAGCAGCAGGTCACTTTGCACCTGCTCGCTCATCACCGTTCCGCCACGGGTATCCAGCATCATGCGGCACCACGCCTGCGCCACCGGAGGCGACGCGTGCCGCAGCATTTCGCTCCCGGCACTCAGCAGGAAAAGCTGCTGGGCGATCTCCCGCCCCTGCGCCTCCTGCGGTTTACGCAGTTTTTGCTGAAGCTGTCGCCAGCTGCGGTCGAAGTGTCTGTCCTGCCCTTTTACCTGCGCAAACTCATCGGCAAGCCGATCGTGTATACCCGGCTGCTTCGCCAGCACGCGCAGCACGTCCAGGCACATGATGTTCCCGGACCCTTCCCAGATGCTGTTCACCGGCATCTCGCGATACAGGCGGGGAAGTTCGCTCTCCTCGCAGTACCCGACTCCGCCCAGCACCTCCATCGCTTCAGCGACAAACGGGATGCCCGCTTTACACACGCTAAATTTCGCGGCCGGGGTAAACAGCCGCGCCCATGCCGCCTCCTGCGGATCCGCGCGTTTATCCCACGCCCGCGCCAGGCGGAACAGCAGCGCCGTTTGCCCCTCCAGCACCAGCGCCATCCGGCTTAGCACTTCGCGCATGAGCGGCTGATCGATAAGATTTTTGCCGAAGGTCTGGCGCTGATGCGCATGGTACAGCGCCACGGAGAGCGCACGGCGCATCAGTCCGTGGCTGCCCAGCGCGCAGTCAAAGCGCGTCAGGCCGCCCATTTTGAGGATCTGCCGTACCCCTTCGCCTTCTTCCCCCAGCAGCCAGCCGGAGGCATCAAGGAATTCCACCTCGCTGCTGGCGTTGGAGCGGTTCCCGAGCTTGTCCTTAAGGCGCTCCAGCCGGACGGCGTTGTGCTGCCCGTCAGGTAAAAAGCGCGGCACAAAAAAGCAGGATAGTCCGCCCTTCGCCTGCGCCAGCACGAGATGCGCATCGCTTTGCGGGACGGAGAAAAACCATTTATGTCCCACCAGCCTATAACTGCCGTCGCTGCATTTTTCCGCTTTAGTGGTGTTGCTGAGCACGTCTGAGCCGCCCTGCTTTTCCGTCATCCCCATACCGATCAGCAGGCCGCGCTTTTGCGCGCCGGGCGCAAGATGAGGATCGTAGCGATCGCTGAGCAGCGGCGTCAGCCAGTCGTGAAAGGGTTTGGGGAGCGCCTGCTGCAGGAGCGGTGTCGCGGCAAACGTCATGGTGACAGGGCACAGCGTGCCCGCCTCCACCTGAGCATGAAGCACAAAGCGTGCGGCCCGCGCGACAAACGCCCCTTTACGCACCTCCTCTTCCCACGCCAGGTTATGCACGCGGTTGGCACACAGGCCCTGCATCAGCAGGTGCCATGCCGGGTGAAAGCGGACGTCATCCAGCCGCTCCCCGGTGGCGTCATAGCGAAGCAACTCCGGCGGATTCACGTTCGCCAGCCTGCCCAGCTCCAGCGACTCCGCCGTACCCAGCTGCTGACCAATGCTGGCGAGGAGTTCGATATCCCACTCGGCCCCTTCACGCGAGACCGCATCGCGCAGGGCGCAGTCGGAGAGGAAAAGGTTACTGTTGGAAAGCGGTGCAGGTTGATTGAAAACGGTATGGGTCTGCCAGTGCATGCTGTCTCCCTCCTTCAGTGGCAATGACGATAAGTATGGACAGACCGCGCACACGCTGCATGGGAGGGGAGTCACACGTTCACGATCCCGCTGATATCATTCGTGAAATAGCTCACAGAACATAAGAATAAACTATTTCATGACTTCGCTTTTGTTGAATAATTTATTCTTACCCTTTTCAGTGAGGATCGTTATGCAACCGGATGCGCACAAGCGAGCATTAATTGCAGGCTCCATTGGTAACTTTATCGAGTGGTATGAGTTTGCGGTCTACGGTTTTCTGGCGACCGTCATTGCGAAAAACTTCTTCCAGCTTGAAGGGGAAGCGGGGCTCACCAGCCTGATCCTCACCTACGCCTCGTTTGCCATCGCCTTCTTCTTCCGCCCGCTGGGTGCGGTGGTGTTTGGCCGCATCGGCGACCGGATTGGCCGTAAGCCGACGCTCATTATTGTGCTGGTGCTGATGACGCTCGCTACCGCCGCCATCGGCATTGTGCCGGTCTATGCCAGCATCGGGATTGCCGCGCCGCTCATTATTACGCTGCTGCGCATCCTGCAGGGACTTTTCGCGGGCGGTGAGTACGGCGGCGCGGTCTCGCTGATGACGGAGTTTGCCCCGCGCGGCAAGCGTGGGCTCTATGGCGCGTGGCAGTCCTTTACCGTGGCGCTGGGGCTGTTAGCAGGCGCAGGCATCGTGGCGCTGCTCTCTGCCCTCCTCACGCCGGAAGCCCTGCACGACTGGGGCTGGCGCATTCCTTTCTTCCTGGCGCTGCCCATGGGCGTCGTTGCGCTGTGGCTTCGTGTCAGTATGGAAGAGACACCCAGCTTTGTGCAGCAGCAGGATAAACCGGTTATCGCTCAGGCGGATACTGCCGCCACGCTCCGGGCCATCGTGATGGGGATTGGGCGCGTAATGGTCTGGTCTGCAGCGGGGTACACTTACCTGGTGATTATGCCGACCTATCTGCAGTCGGCGCTGCATACCGGGTTTAACCAGGCGCTGCTTATAGCGGTGATTTCGAATATTGGTTTTGCACTCACCATCATTCCGTCGGGGATCCTGAGCGATAGGATCGGGCGTCGCAGGGTGATGATTATCGCCACCGCGCTGCTGCTGATCCTCGCCCTGCCGCTGCTGAAAATTCTTCAGGCAGAGTCGAGTACGCTGGCGGTGAAGGCTGTTGTGGTGTTGATTGCGGGCGGTCTGGTCGGGATGCTGGCAGGGCCAGGCCCGGCGATGCTATCTGAGATGTTCCCGACGCGCGTGCGCTATACGGGGCTGGGGCTGGCCTACTCGTTGTCGAACGCGATTTTCTCAGGCTGTGCGGGGTTAATTATTACCGGGCTGATTAAGCAGACGGGTAACCTGGATATTCCGGCGTACTACGTGATGGCGACGGCGGTGGTGAGTATTTTCGCGCTGATGACGCTGCGGAAGGATGACCATTTGCGGTCGTTAGAGGAGTGAGTTTGTCACCGTCTGGTGCCCTCACCCCGGCCCTCTCCCACGGGGAGAGGGAGAAAACACAAAAGGCCGTCCTGTGGACGGCCTTGCTGTTTATTCTCCCCGCTGACGCACCGCTTCAAACAGGCAGATGCCCGTCGCAACAGAAACGTTCAGGGACGACACGCTGCCCGCCATTGGGATGCTGATCAGCTCGTCACAGTGCTCGCGGGTCAGACGACGCATGCCTTCACCTTCCGCCCCCATCACCAGCGCCAGACGGCCGGTCATTTTGCTCTGGTACAGAGTATGATCCGCTTCACCGGCGGTACCGACGATCCAGATGTTCTCTTCCTGCAGCAGACGCATGGTGCGCGCCAGGTTGGTCACGCGGATCAGCGGAACGTTTTCCGCCGCGCCGCAGGCCACTTTCTTCGCCGTTGCGTTCAGCTGCGCGGAGCGATCTTTCGGCACGATCACCGCATGCACGCCCGCCGCATCGGCGCTACGCAGGCACGCGCCGAGGTTGTGCGGATCGGTAACGCCATCGAGGATCAGGAAGAACGGATTATCCAGCCCAGCGATCAGATCCGGCAGATCGTTTTCCTGATACTGACGGCCCGGCTTCACGCGGGCAATAATGCCCTGGTGAACCGCACCTTCACTTTTCTCATCCAGGAACTGGCGGTTCGCCAGTTGGATCACCACGCCCTGCGCTTCCAGGGCGTGGATCAGCGGCATCAGACGCTTATCTTCACGCCCTTTCAGAATAAACACTTCCTGAAAACGCTCCGGTGCGCGCTCGAGAAGGGCCTGCACCGCGTGGATGCCGTAAATCATTTCACTCATTGATGGTTCTCGTAATAAGTATTTCCCCTCTCCCGGTTAGGGAGAGGGTCAGGGTGCGGGGAGACTTTACTCCGCCTGCTTTTTCTTGGCCGCGCGCTTCGCTTTGGTGGCGGCCGCTATTTTCTGCGTTTTCGCGGACGGTTTTTTCGCTGAACGGGCTTCTTTCTTCGCCGCCTTCGGCTTCTGTTTCTTCTCGCCGCGGAACGCGCTGTCCGGCTCGAAGTTTACCTTCTTGCCCGCCTGACGACGTTTACCGCCGCCTGGTTTACCGTTACCGGTTTTTTTCGCCCTTTCACGTTCGGTTTTCCCGACGTTACGCGGCGCACGCTCGCTGGAGATCAGGCTGAAGTCGATTTTACGATCGTCCATATTCACGGCTTCGACCTTCACTTCCACACGGTCGCCCAGACGATAGGTCTGGCCGCCAGATTCGCCAATCAGGCGCTGACCCACCTGGTCGAAGCGATAGTAGTCGTTATCCAGGCTGGAGACGTGCACCAGACCGTCGATGAACAGCTCGTCCAGACGAACGAAGAAACCAAAGCCGGTCACGCTGGCAATCACGCCTTTAAAGACGTTACCCACCTGATCGAGCATAAAGTCACACTTCAGCCAGTCCGCCACGTCACGTGTTGCTTCATCAGCACGACGTTCGGTCATGGAGCAGTGCTGACCCAGCTGCAGCATCTCTTCCATCGAATAGTGGTAGCCACCGGTTTCGGTGGTGTTCCCTTTATGGCCCTGCTCCTGCGCCAGCAGATACTTGATCGCACGGTGCAGAGAGAGGTCAGGATAGCGACGGATCGGCGAGGTAAAGTGGGCGTAAGACTGCAGCGCCAGGCCGAAGTGACCGCGGTTTTCCGGATCGTAAATCGCCTGCTTCATTGAGCGCAGCAGCATCGTCTGCAGCATTTCTGCGTCAGGACGGTCGCCAATGGACTCCAGCAGCTCGGCGTAATCGCGCGGCTCTGGCTTGTTACCGCCAGGCAGTTCCAGACCCAGTTCGGCCAGCACGGAGCGGAACGCGGTGATGGCTTCCGTCGACGGTTTATCGTGAATACGGAACAGCGCAGGCTCTTTGGCTTTCTCGACGAATCGTGCCGCCGAGATGTTCGCCAGAATCATACACTCTTCGATCAGCTTGTGCGCATCGTTACGCTGGGTCTGCTCGATACGCTCAATGCGGCGTTCCGCGTTGAAAATGAATTTCGCTTCTTCACTCTCAAAGGAGATCCCGCCGCGCTCTTCGCGCGCCTGATCCAGCGTTTTGTAGAGGTTATGCAGCTCTTCGATGTGTTTAACCAGCGGCGCGTACTGTTCGCGCAGATCCTGGTCGCCCTGCAGCATATGCCAGACCTTGGTATAGGTCAGACGCGCGTGCGAGCTCATCACTGCTTCGTAGAACTTGTAGCCGGTTAAGCGCCCTTTGGTGGAGATGGTCATCTCGCAAACCATACAGAGGCGGTCAACCTGCGGGTTCAGGGAGCACAGGCCGTTAGACAGCACTTCCGGCAGCATCGGCACGACCTGGGACGGGAAGTAGACCGAGGTACCGCGGCTGCGCGCTTCGTTATCCAGCGGAGTGTGCGGACGAACATAGTAGCTTACGTCTGCAATAGCGACCCACAGGCGCCAGCCGCCGCCGCGTTTTTTCTCGCAGTAGACGGCGTCATCGAAGTCGCGGGCGTCTTCACCGTCGATAGTGACCAGCGGCAGGGAGCGCAGATCCACGCGGCCCGCTTTGGACTCTTCCGGCACTTCTTCGCGCAGGCTTTCGATCTGCTCTTCAACAGCTTTCGGCCAGATGTACGGAATTTCATGGGTACGCAGCGCCATATCAACGGCCATTGTGGTGCCCATGTTGTCGCCAAGCACTTCGACGATTTTACCTACCGCTTTAGTGCGACGGGTTGGGCGCTGGGTGAGCTCCACCACCACCACAAAGCCCATGCGGGCACCCATCACCTCTTCAGGTGGGATCAGAATGTCGAAGCTCAGACGGCTGTCGTCCGGCACCACGAAGCCCACGCCCGCGTCGGTAAAGTAGCGGCCAACGATCTGGCTGGTTTTTGGCACCAGAACGCGTACCACGCGCGCTTCGCGGCGACCTTTACGGTCAGCGCCCAGCGGCTGCGCCAGGATCTGGTCGCCGTGAATGCACATTTTCATCTGTTCAGATGAGAGGTACAGATCGTCTTTACGGCCTTCCACGCGCAGGAAGCCGAAGCCATCGCGGTGACCAATGACGGTCCCTTTCAGCAGATCGAGACGTTCTGGCAGCGCATAGCACTGGCGGCGGGTAAAGACCAGCTGCCCGTCACGTTCCATTGCGCGCAGGCGGCGGCGAAGGGCTTCAATTTGCTCTTCACCTTCAATGTTTAATTCAACGGCAAGTTCTTCACGATTGGCGGGTTTTTCGCGTTTTGTTAAGTGTTCAATGATGAACTCGCGGCTGGGAATAGGATTCGCGTATTTTTCGGCTTCGCGTTCCTGGAAAGGATCTTGTGACATGTCGGTTCCTCCGTTGTCAGCTCCGGTGGAAATTTTCTTCATTCCACCAGCAATAATTTATAAAGCGGTTGATTCTCTTCAACCAAATCGGCCAGCGTGTAGTTATCCAGTTCCATAAGAAAACTTTGCACGGCCTTTGAAAGCGCCTTTTTCAGGCGGCAAGCGGGCGTGATGTGGCAGAACTCGCTGCTGCAGTTCACCAGAGACAGCGGCTCCAGTTCACGTACCACATCGCCCACACGAATACTCTGTGCCGGTTTACCGAGACGGATCCCACCATTCTTCCCGCGGACGGCAGCAACGTATCCGGCACGACTAAGTTGATTGATTATTTTGACCATATGATTACGGGATACGCCGTAGACCTCTGTAACTTCAGAGATACTGGTCATCTTCCCCTCGGGTAACGACGCCATGTAAATCAGCGCACGTAAGCCGTAATCGGTGAAACTTGTTAACTGCACATCAACCTCAGGAAAAAAGGGAAAACGCGGTCAAACCGCAGAGATATTCATTAATGATGATAAACCAGCCAGATAGTTAGCGGCTAATTTATTTGACAGACGGGGCGAAAAAGCGGAGATCCAGGAGCGTTCGCCGGATGGCGCTACGCTTATCTGGCCTACGGGTCACCCCGCAGGCCAGCATTCACGAAGATTATGCGTCGAACGGGTCGCGCAGGATCATCGTTTCAGTACGATCCGGGCCGGTAGAAATAATATCGATCGGCACTTCGGTCAGTTCTTCAATACGCTTGATGTAATCCAGCGCCGCCTGCGGCAGGCCGCTACGCTCTTTCACGCCGAAAGTGGTCTCAGACCAGCCCGGCATGGTTTCGTAGATTGGCTCAATGCCTTCCCAGTCGTCAGCTGCCAGCGGAGTGGTGGTCACTTCGCGGCCGTCTGGCATACGGTAGCCTACGCAGATTTTCACTTCTTTCAGGCCGTCCAGTACGTCCAGCTTGGTCAGGCAGAAGCCAGAGAGGGAGTTGATCTGCACTGCACGACGCACGGCAACCGCATCCAGCCAGCCGGTACGACGACGACGACCGGTGGTCGCGCCAAACTCGTTACCCTGCTTGCACAGGAACTCGCCGGTTTCATCAAACAGCTCGGTCGGGAATGGACCCGCACCCACGCGAGTGGAGTACGCTTTGATGATGCCCAGAACGTAATCCACATAACGTGGACCCAGGCCAGAGCCGGTCGCCACGCCACCTGCAGTGGTGTTAGAGGAGGTAACGTACGGATAGGTACCGTGGTCGATGTCCAGCAGCGTACCCTGCGCGCCTTCGAACATGACGAAATCGCCACGCTTGCGCGCCTGGTCCAGCAGATCGGACACATCAACAACCATACCGGTCAGAATGTCAGCAATCGCCATGACGTCATCCAGCACTTTCTGGTAGTCAACAGCGTCAGCTTTGTAGAAGTTCACCAGCTGGAAGTTGTGATATTCCATCACTTCTTTCAGTTTTTCAGCGAAGGTTGCTTTGTCGAAGAGGTCGCCTACGCGCAGACCGCGGCGCGCAACTTTATCTTCGTAAGCCGGGCCGATACCGCGACCGGTGGTACCGATCGCTTTCGCACCGCGCGCTTTCTCACGCGCGACGTCCAGCGCCACGTGATAATCCAGGATCAGCGGGCAGGCTTCGGAGAGCAGCAGACGCTCACGAACAGGGATACCACGGTCTTCCAGACCTTTCATCTCTTTCATCAGCGCAGCAGGAGACAGCACAACGCCGTTACCGATGATGCTGGTGACGTTATCACGAAGAATGCCTGATGGAATAAGATGGAGGACGGTTTTTTCACCGTTGATTACGAGAGTATGGCCTGCGTTGTGACCGCCCTGGTAGCGTACAACATATTTAGCCCGTTCAGTCAGAAGATCAACAATCTTCCCTTTACCTTCGTCACCCCATTGGGTGCCCAGTACGACGACGTTGTTACCCATTTTTTTCAAAATCACCGTTTGCTTAAAAATGGATTCTACCATCGCTTTTTCAGATATACAGCACTTTTTGACCTCAAAATACGCCGATTGCGCCCACTTTTTGATCAGCCAATCGTTTTCCTCAACATGTAGTAGATCACGATGCCCGCAACCACAAGACCACCGCCAAAACGACGCAAAATATTATCCGGCAGTTGGCTCATCGTGGCGATCATTCGACGCCAGGCGCGTGGATAGAGCATCGGTCCAAGGCCTTCCAGCACCAGGACCAAAGCCAGTGCGAGCCAGATCGTTGAATTCATTTTTATTCCTTATAAAAGAAAACCACCGCTCCGTTAAGAGCGGTGGTTTGAATACTCAAACGAGCCTGAGTTTATCGCGTTGCGTTAGTCGGCGTCTTCATATAACGGAAGAAATCGCTGTCCGGGCTGAGCACCATCACATCCTGATTGCTCTGGAAGCTATTCTCGTAAGCACGCAGGCTACGGATAAAGGCGTAGAAGTCAGGATCCTGGCTGAAGGCATCAGCGAACAGCTTCGCCGCTTCGGCATCACCTTCACCGCGCAGGATACGGCCCTGGCGCTCAGATTCCGCCAGCGTCTTGGTGACTTCGTAATCCGCTGCTGCACGCAGCTTCTCAGCCTCTTCCTGGCCCTGTGAACGGTGACGACGGGCTACCGCTTCACGCTCGGCGCGCATACGGTTGTAAATCGCCTCAGACACTTCTGCTGGCAAGTTGATCTGCTTGATACGCACGTCAACCACTTCGATACCCAGCGCAGCCATACTGTTCGGGTTGATCACCGGCACTTTACCGTTGGTCTCCGCCTGAACGCGTTCAGCCGCTTTGGCAATCGCATCATCTGCTGCCGGGGTTGAAACTTCGTCTTCCGTGCCCGCGGTACCGGAGTTCAGGGCATCGCGAACTTCCAGGGTCAGACGACCACGGGAGTCGGTCACGATGTCTTTCACATCCAGACGACCAATCTCGGAACGCAGACGGTCAGAGAACTTACGTTTCAGCAGCACTTCTGCCTGAGAAACGTCACCACCGCCCGTTGCCAGGAAGTAACGGCTGAAATCGCTGATACGCCATTTGATATAGGAATCAACGATCAGGTCTTTCTTCTCTTTGGTCACGAAACGGTCAGCCTGGTTATCCATGGTCTGGATACGCGCATCAAGCGTTTTCACTGACTGGATGAACGGCACCTTGAAGTGCAGGCCCGGCTCGTAAATTACCGGGCGTTTGTCGCCATCACGCACGACGCTGCTGAACTGGAACTTGATCCCACGTTCGCCTTCTTTCACCACAAAGATCGAGGTATAAAGCACGACCAGTACGATGACGATGATCGCAATAACTGACTTACGCATCCTTATTCCCCCTGACGCTGGTAGTCGTTACGCTGCGCGTTAGCACGGCGTTGGTCCATAATGTCACCATCGTTCGAAGAAGGCGTTGTGTTCGTGCTGGCGCTGCCTGTTGAGGCTGGCGGCAGACGCAGCAGGTTGTTCGCGCCGCTGGTGTCGCCTTTCGCTGCTGGCGCAGAACTGCCTTTCAGCATCTGATCCAGCGGCAGAACCATCAGGTTTCCGCCTTTATTGTCGTTAACCAACACTTTGCGGGTGTGGCTCAGCACTTTTTCCATGGTCTCGATATAGAGACGCTCACGGGTAATTTCCGGTGCCGCTTTATATTCCGGCAGGATCTTCGCAAAGCGAGCCACTTCACCCTGAGCTTCCAGGATGGTCTGGGTCTTATACGCGCGCGCTTCTTCCAGAATACGCTGCGCCTGACCGTTAGCGCGTGGCTGAACTTCGTTGGTGTACGCTTCTGCTTCACGGATGTACTGCTGTTCGTTTTCACGGGCAGCAATCGCATCGTCAAATGCGGCTTTCACCTCTTCCGGCGGACGCGCAGCCTGGAAGTTGACGTCCAGCAGGGTGATACCCATGTTGTACGGACGAATGGTCTCTTCCAGCTCGCGCTGGGTATCGCTACGAATAACGGTACGACCTTCGGTCAGGATACGGTCCATGGTGTATTTACCGATCACACCGCGCAGGGCGCTGTCGGTCGCCTGACGCAGGCTGTCATCGGCGCTGGTCACGCTAAACAGATAACGCTCTGGATCGGTCACGCGGTACTGCACGTTCATCTCAACGCGCACCACGTTTTCGTCAGAGGTCAGCATCACGCCAGAGGCGGCCAGTTCACGGACGGATTCCACGTTTACCGCGGTCACGTCGTCAATGAAGGTCGGCTTCCAGTTCAGACCTGGCTCAACCAGATGGCTGAACTTGCCGAAACGGGTGACCACGCCGCGCTCTGCTTCTTTAATGGTGTAGAATCCGCTGGCTGCCCAGATGATGACCACCGCAGCGGCCACGATGCCCACTACGCGGCCACCCATCGGCGGACGCGGACTCTGAGTGGAATTGCCACCCGAGCCAGAACCTTTTCCTCCGCCAAGGCCACCAAGCTTCTTGCTCAGCTTGCGGAAGATATCATCCAGATCCGGCGGCCCCTGCTCGCGACCACCTTTGTTGCCATTTCCCTCAGAGTTGCCGCCAGGTTTGCTGCTTCCCCACGGGTCGCGGTCTTGTCCGTTATTACCGGGCTGATTCCACGCCATGTATATGCTCCATATTTGTTATGCAAGGGCGAATTATTCAGGCATCCCCTTTCTGATCAGACGATATA
This sequence comes from Enterobacter sp. NFIX59, assembly GCF_900113755.1. Taxonomy (NCBI): domain Bacteria; kingdom Pseudomonadati; phylum Pseudomonadota; class Gammaproteobacteria; order Enterobacterales; family Enterobacteriaceae; genus Enterobacter; species Enterobacter sp. NFIX59. The sequence continues at coordinate 455,858 of NZ_FOQN01000003.1, forward strand.
GTCGACCAGCGCAGGTTCTTGTTTACAGAGGCGACGCCAGTCAACGATCGGCATACGCACCTGCATCCCCACGCTGCCGTCATCCTCCATCCACTCTTTTTCTATCGCCTGAAGCTGATAAAACCGGCTGCGCAGCCTGCCTTCCTGTGGCGGCAGTCGCAGCGTGTGCTGAGCTACCTCACCGGAAAGACGTTCTGTCAAAGCCTGGAAAAGCAGTGGCACACCAATACCGGTCTGGGCAGAAAGCCAGACCCGAATCGGTTTGTTCTCTTCATCTCTGTCGATACGCGGTTCGAAATCGTCCAGCATATCGATCTTATTCATGACCAACAGCGTTGGGATCTCATGGGCGTCGATCTCTTCGAGCACCACGTTTACCGCGTCGATGTTCTCCTGCACGCGCACGTCTGCCGCATCAATCACGTGCAGCAGCAGAGTCGCCTGTCGCGTCTCCTGCAGGGTGGCTTTAAACGCCGCCACCAGGTCATGCGGCAGATGGCGGATAAACCCTACGGTATCCGCCAGCACCGTTTCACCGACGTCTGCAACGTCAATACGGCGCAGCGTAGGGTCCAGGGTCGCAAACAGCTGGTCTGCGGCATACACCTGGGCCTCGGTTATCTGGTTAAACAGGGTGGATTTACCGGCGTTGGTATAGCCCACCAGCGACACCGTCGGGATGTCGGCTTTCGTTCGCGCCCGACGTCCCTGTTCACGCTGTTTCTCTACACGTTCCAGACGTGAGAGGATCTGGGTAATTCGGCCACGCAGCAAACGACGGTCGGTTTCGAGCTGGGTTTCACCCGGGCCGCGCAAACCAATCCCGCCTTTTTGTCTTTCAAGGTGTGTCCAGCCACGCACCAGACGCGTTGCCAGATGGCGCAGCTGCGCCAGCTCAACCTGCAGTTTCCCTTCGTGGGTACGTGCACGCTGAGCAAAAATATCTAAAATCAAACCCGTGCGATCGATAACACGGCATTCGCAAAGGGCTTCCAGGTTGCGCTCCTGGGCTGGAGACAGCGCATGATCAAACAACACGACTGACGCGCCGGTTGCTTTTACGGCATCCGCAATTTCGACTGCTTTACCTTCACCAACAAAATACTTTGGGTGCGGCGCTTTACGGCTACCGGTAATCACCTGCATTGCTTCGACACCGGCGGAAGAGACCAGAGATTCAAACTCCTGGAGGTCTTCCATATCTTTGTCTTGCGAAAAATAGATGTGTACCAGCACCGCCTGCTCACCGGCATCATAACGGTCAAACAAGCGTAAACCTCTCTAAAAAGATCAGCGGGGAACGCAGGATCCCTGGCTCCCCGTGTGGATAACAGTGCGAAACCTTATTCGGTTTCGTCGCTGTCCTGCGCCGGCGTTGAAGAGCCCTGCGCGCTGCTGCCATGATGGTAGTTACTACCAGTGCCGCCGCCAGCGTTATTGCTGTGATGAGATACCGGACGGGACGGAACAACAGTAGAAATAGCGTGCTTGTAGACCATCTGACTGACCGTGTTTTTCAACAGAATCACAAACTGATCGAAAGACTCAATCTGACCTTGCAGCTTAATACCATTCACCAAATAAATAGAAACTGGAACACGTTCCCGACGCAATGCGTTCAGGAACGGATCTTGTAAAGATTGCCCCTTAGCCATTCTATCTTTTCCTTATATGCTTGTTTTGTACTTAGAACCTTGCGATTCTGAAAAATTGCGCACGATACGTCTCAATTGTACACATTCAGTGAGCGATATCACCAACAACCTCAATCACTTCGTTTAACGCCTGTTGCGGTTTTTCACTGTCTAACCAGTGAACGCCGTCCCAACCGCGCAACCAGGTGATCTGGCGCTTCGCTAACTGTCTCGTGGCGCAAACACCTCTATAAACCATTTCATCGTATGAAATCTCACCTTCAAGATACGACCACATCTGGCGGTATCCCACACAACGAATGGAAGGCATGTCCGTATGCAAATCTCCACGGGCAAATAGCGCCCGCACTTCTGCTTCAAAATCTGAAGCTAACATCTGATGAAAACGCTGCTCAATTCGCTGATGGAGCAGTTCACGGCTCGCCGGGGCGATGGCGAACTGATGCACCTGATACGGCAGAGCGTCTCCTGACGTTTGCGTCAGTTCCGTTAAAGTTTTACCCGAAATGAAAAAAACTTCCAGTGCCCGGGAAAGCCTTTGCGGATCATTTGGATGGATCCGTGCTGCGGCAACCGGGTCAATTTCCGCCAGTTGCTGATGCAAAACGTCCCAACCCTGCTCTGCCGCCTGCTGCTCAATTTTCGCTCTTATTTCCGGGTCCGCGGATGGCAGGGGTGACAACCCCTCCAGCAACGCCTTGAAATAGAGCATGGTTCCGCCAACCAACAGCGGTATACGTCCCGCCGCCGTTATCTCGGCCATCTCGGCTAAGGCATCCCGGCGGAAATCCGCTGCGGAGTACGCCTGAGCCGGGTCGAGAATATCCAGCAAACGGTGCGGTGCCGCACGCAGCTCTTCTGCGTCAGGCTTCGCCGTGCCGATGTCCATCCCCCGGTAGATGAGGGCGGAGTCGACGCTAATCAACTCTACAGGCAAAACTTTACGCAACTCAATGGCGAGCGCCGTTTTGCCGGAGGCCGTTGGGCCCATTAAAAAAATTGCCTTAGGCAGGCTCGCCTTACTTGCGTCAATCATGTTTCAGGGCGTTCATCGCCGTTTGTAAATCAACAGGTTGTAATAACCCACCCGGCGGCGTTTTCACCAGATGCGGACAGAGGCGTTCCACCTCCGCCAGCACGCTAATGGCCTGCGCCATACTCCACGGCGTGTGTTCGCTTGCCAGATGGCGGGCGATCCACTGCGCGGTGTTGGCGGCATCAAACGCTGTTTGCTGCGCCAGGTAGCCTATCAGTTCAGGAATCAAGTTTTGTAAATTTTGTTGGCGTAAGGGTAAAGGCACTGCACGAATTGTCACATGTTGTGGTTCGAGCACAGTTTCAATACCCATCTGCGCCAGCTGCGACTCGGCGCGCTGCAATACCCTTGTTTCATCAGGGGATATTTTCAGGCGAACCGGAATTAACAACGGCTGCGCGCAGGCGGCATTTTCGCCAGGCGTGAGCTGCACCTGCTTAAGCCAGCGTTCGGCGACCGGCAGTGCCAGAAGCATCAATTTGCCGTCACGCTCAAGCAGTGCCATATCCGGCGCGATAATCGTCAGCACCCGGCCAAAACTCTGGCTATGGCCGTCCAGAGAAGGCTGAGCGGCCGGAATGTGCTCTTTACGTTCCACGGCTGGCGTTTCCAGCAGCTTGCGGTACAACGCGCCCTGCTGCTTCTGATAGCCAGGCTGGGCATTCGGATAGTTCGCGCCCGTTGGACGCGGCGCGCTACCAGCCGGGGAGTAACGCGGGGCTTCCGGTTCACGCGCAACGGCAGGCTCCGCAAAATGGTTGCGCCCTGCCGCCACACGGTTTTCGGGCAGCGGACGCGGTGCAGGAGCGTCGTTCTCCAGCGGCAGCGTTGGCTCTGCCTGCTGCTGCAACACGGTGGCCACGCCCTGATAAATGAAGTCGTGAACCAGACGCGACTGGTGGAACCGCACCTCATGCTTGGCGGGATGGACGTTCACATCCACCTGATGGGGGTCGATGTCCAGATAAAGGACGAATGCAGGCTGCTGATCGGCACCCAGTTTGTCTTCGCAGGCCTGGCGAATCGCGTGATTGATGAGACGGTCGCGCATCATGCGGCCGTTGACGTAGCAATACTGGATCTCCGCAAACGCAGCACTGCTCGCGTTTGGATCGGCAACCCAGCCGCGCAGCGCCAGATCGCCGTGCTGCCACTCAATGGCCAGAGCCTGTTCAAGGAACGGCGTACCGCAGATCGCCCCCAAACGGCGCTCTTTCTGTCCACCTTCTGCCACCGCGCGATACTGGCGCATCACCTTGCCGTTGTGGCTGAGGTTGATGGTGACATCGAATCGCGCCAGTGCGATACGGCGGATGATCTCGTCGATATGGCCGAACTCGGTCTTCTCAGTACGCATAAACTTGCGTCGGGCGGGGGTGTTGTAGAAGAGATCTAATACTTCAAGCGTCGTGCCGACAGGGTGCGCTGCGGGTTTCACCGTGACATCCATATCGCGCCCTTCGGCGTAAGCCTGCCAGGCTTCCTGCTGTTCGGCGGTACGGGAGGTCAGCGTTAAGCGCGAAACCGAGCTGATACTCGCCAGCGCTTCACCGCGAAAACCGAGGCTAATAATCGCCTCCAGGTCATCCAGAGAGGCAATTTTACTGGTGGCGTGACGGGCCAGCGCCAGCGCGAGCTCGTCTTTTTTAATGCCACAGCCGTTGTCGCGAATGCGAATAAGCTTCGCGCCACCGCGTTCGATATCAATATCGATGCGGGTTGCGCCCGCATCGAGGCTGTTTTCCACCAGCTCCTTCACCACCGACGCAGGGCGTTCCACCACCTCACCGGCGGCGATTTGGTTCGCGAGCTGCGGCGGTAGAACCTGAATCGGCATGAATTCTCCTTAGTTGGTCGCGGTCATCTCACCCGGCAGCGCTGCGCTGGCCGTCTGGCCAGCACCACTCTGTGGCGCAGACTGCAGCGGATGGGCATCAAAGTATTTACGCAGACCGTTATAAATCGCTTCGGCAATTTGCTGCTGGTAGCTGTCGCTTCCCAGCAGACGCTCTTCACCGTTGTTACTGATAAAGCCCGTCTCTACGAGGATGGACGGGATATCCGGCGAGCGCAGAACGCCGAGGCTGGCATGTTCCGGACGACGCTTATGCAGCACGCCAACGCTTTGCAGCTGGTTCAATACGTTAGTGGCGACATCATACCCGACGCGTTGAGAATGACCGAACTGTAAATCCAGCACCGCCTGGCTGAGGTACGGATCGGACTGGCTGTTCGCCAGCACGTCGCCCGCGCCGCCTAACAGTTCAGACTGCTTCTCATGCTCTTCCAGCCAGTTGGCCATTTCGCTGTTGGCGCGACGGTTTGACAGCACCCAAACCGAGGCGCCGGTGGCGCTACGATTCGGTGCGGCGTCCGCATGAATGGAGACCAGGAAATTCGCGTTTTGCTTACGCGCCACATCCGAGCGTCCCATGACGGAGATAAAGTAATCCCCGTCGCGGGTCAACACGCCTTTAAACATAGGGTCGTCATTGAGTAGCGAACGCAGTTTACGCGCGATAGCGATCGTCACGTTTTTTTCTCGCGTGCCGCCAGGGCCAATCGCCCCCGGATCTTCCCCGCCGTGACCCGCATCAATGGCGATAATCACTTTGTCACCGCTGGCCGTCGCGCGTCGCGCGCTGGCAGCCGGACGCGTCACCGTATTGCTGCTGGTTGCCGCAGTAATGCGATCGTTCTGCGATTTAAACGGATTACGCGCAGGTTCAGAAGGACGCGGCGTATATACCGGTTCTTCCACGCGCTTCGCTACGACCGGCGGCGGTGGAGGCGGTGGCGGTGCGTCGGCATTGATGGTAAAGACCACCGTATAGTTCGCCCCATTTTGCTGCTTCACCGCCTTCGTTATGCCCTTTTCGGTCAGATCGACCACCAGGCGTAGCGACTGGCTATCCTGCGGTGTTCCCGAACGGATGCTTTTCACCAGGTTGTTACCGCTGAACCGCAGCGGTAGCCCCTGAATCACGCCTGTCTGTTTGATATCCAGCGCCACGCTGTGGCTGTCTGGCTGTGAAAACGCATATTCAGGATCGCCCATAAAGCTGAACGTGATCCGGGCCTGGCTTTCGCCGTTCGATACCTGAATATCTGAGAGGTTTGCCGCCCCGGCCTGCGCGCACAGCAGCACGGTGGCAGCCAACAACCAACCTTTAACGCGATTTATCATCCCGTCATCCCTACGCTTAACCGGCCAGTCGCGCCAGTAAGGAACTGCCTGATGAGGAAACAGCACTGATGCGTGCCTCACGCCCTTGTGCCTGGTAATCTAAGTGAATTTCGACATCCGGGTCAGGCAGCACACCCGCACCTTGTTGCGGCCACTCCACCAGGCAAATGGCGTCGTTGGCAAAATAATCACGGATCCCCATAAATTCCAGCTCCTCAGGATCCGCAAGGCGGTATAAATCGAAGTGGTACACCATGAGATTTTCAAGGGTGTACGGTTCTACCAGCGTGTAGGTTGGGCTTTTGACATTCCCGTTATGCCCTAACGCCTGCAAAAAACCCCGGCTAAAGGTGGTTTTACCCGCACCTAAATCACCATACAGATAAATGACGGTTGCCCCCTGACAGGCCTGCGCCACGCGCTTGCCGAGTTCTAAAGTGGCTTGTTCATCAGGTAAAGGAATCGCTCGATTAGTCATTTTCTACGTCAATCACATCCGGGTTAACAACACGCCGCAGCGTGCAAAAAAGATCGGTGGCCAGCATACCGCGTGTACCGTAACGCGCAGCCAGTTTATCCGCCGCAACGCCGTGAGCCACGCAGCCCGCGCAGGCTGCATCATAAAGGGGAAGTTTCTGTCCAAGCAATGCGCCGATGATGCCGGAAAGCACATCGCCCATGCCGCCGCTCGCCATGCCCGCATTTCCGGCATCAATAATGCCCTGCGTCTCCTCACTGGCGACAACGGTTCCAGCCCCTTTCAAAACAGCAACACCTCCGTAACGTTTTACCAGACGCTGAGCAGAAAGTAAGCGATCGCTTTCAATTTCTGCCACGCTGCAGTTAAGCAGGCGCGCGGCTTCGCCGGGGTGTGGCGTCAGAATGCGATTGTGACGCTTATCCGGGTTTATTGCCAGAAGGTTAAGCGCGTCGGCATCCCACAGCATCGGTTTACGAAAATTCTCGACCTTTTGCAGGGCCTGTTTACCCCATGCCTGTTGCCCAAGCCCCGGGCCAATCACCACCACATCCGCCCATTCAAGGCTCTCTTCAAGCGACTGGGGCGTAAGCTCGTGCACCATCAGCTCCGGTCGGGCTGTAACGATCGGCGCAATATTCTCGATGCGAGTGAGTACTCGCACTAATCCGGCACCGCTGCGCAGAGCCGCTTCGCCGGTCATGCGAATCGCACCTGCCGTACCATGGTCGCCGCCAATAATCACCAGCCTGCCGTGATCGCCCTTATGGGACGTCGGCCGGCGCGGCGGGAGCCACGCTGCAAGCTGCGATGCATCAAAACGCGCGATGCGCATTTCCTGCCCGTCGAGCCAGCTCTCCAGCCCCAGCGCACTGTGGTGCAGCACACCGACGACATCCCGCGCTTTGCCGGTCAGTAACCCCGGTTTGAGGGCGATGAAGGTCACCGTATGTGCAGCCTGAATCACCGCCCCCGGCGTCGCGCCGGTTTGTGCAATCAGGCCAGAGGGAATATCCAGGGCGACTATCGGCGCGGAATGTCTGTTAGCGTGTTCAATGAGTGCGGCAATGTTCTCACGAGGCGCGCTGCGTAGCCCGGTGCCCAGCAGCCCGTCAACAATCAGATCCACCTCTTCCGGCCAGACGATATCAGGCGCATGGATCACACCGCCTGCGTTAAGCCACGCCTCCCGGGCCGCGCCGGCCTCTTCCGGCAGCGGTTTATCACTTTCGAGAGCCAGCAAGGTCACGCGGATACCTGCCGCAACCGCCAAACGGGCGACGACGTAGCCATCGCCGCCGTTATTGCCGTGACCGCACAGAATCAACCAGTGGGCGGCCTGCGGGTACGCGCTGCGGGCAACGTTAAACGCCGCCTCACCCGCGCGCAGCATCAGTTCATACAGGGTAATCCCGAGACTGTCTGCGGCCTCTTTTTCGGCGCGCCGGAGGTCATCCGCATGCCAGATGGAATGTGGTATACTTGCGGGGTTTTTCTTCACCGTATGGTCCGTCATGTCACAGCCCCTCGATCTCAATGAATTAGCGCAAAAAATAAAACAGTGGGGTGCTGAGCTTGGCTTCCAGAAGGTGGGCATTACCGATACCGACCTTTCCGCCAGCGAGCCGAAACTGCAGGCCTGGCTGGACAAACAATACCACGGCGAAATGGAGTGGATGGCGCGCCATGGCATGATGCGCGCCCGTCCACACGAGCTTTTGCCGGGGACATTACGCGTCATCAGCGTGCGCATGAACTATCTGCCCGCCAACGCGGCCTTTGCGCGCACGCTAAAAAATCCCTCTTTGGGTTACGTCAGCCGGTACGCCCTGGGACGTGATTACCATAAGCTTTTGCGTAACCGTTTAAAAAAACTCGGGGAAACTATTCAGCAGCACTGTGTTTCGCTGAATTTTAGACCCTTTGTCGATTCTGCGCCTATTCTTGAGCGCCCGATTGCCGAAAAAGCCGGGCTTGGCTGGACAGGTAAGCACTCACTAATCCTCAGCCGCGACGCCGGATCGTTCTTCTTTCTGGGTGAACTGCTGATTGATTTACCGCTGCCGGTAGACGGCCCGGTAGAGGAAGACTGTGGCCGCTGCGTGGCCTGTATGACCATCTGCCCCACCGGCGCCATCGTTGAGCCTTACACCGTTGATGCCCGTCGCTGTATCTCCTACCTCACTATCGAACTGGAAGGGGCCATTCCAGAGGAGTTCCGACCGCTTATCGGCAACCGCATCTACGGCTGCGACGATTGCCAGCTCATCTGCCCGTGGAACCGCTATTCGCAGCTTACGGACGAAGAGGATTTCAGCCCGCGTAAGGCGCTCCATGCGCCGCCGCTCATCGAGCTGTTCGCCTGGACCGAGGCCTGGTTCCTGAAGGTGACGGAAGGTTCGGCCATTCGCCGTATCGGGCATCTGCGCTGGCTGCGAAATGTGGCCGTCGCGCTGGGTAATGCCCCGTGGGATGAAGCGAACGTGCGGGCGCTTGAAAGCCGTAGAGGTGAGCACCCACTTCTTGATGAGCACATAGAATGGGCGATTGCGCAGCAAATTGAGAAACGTAATGCCTGCGTGGTCGAGGTGCAGCTACCGAAGAAACAGCGTCTGGTGAGGGTGATTGAAAAAGGGCTTCCGCGGGATGCCTGAACTATTCACAGCCTGTGAATAAAATTACAAACTCAAGCGCCATCTGGGCTGGAGAAGAGATCAAGTGATCTCAATAACATTTTGAAATCAAATTTTATACTGTAAATACAGTGCGTTACGAAGATATTATTCACCATGCTAAGTTTTAACCCTGTTTCGGTTAAGCGCAGTTTCTGTGGATAACTCTGTTCACAAGAGTATTTCAGAGACAACAGAAAACGTCCCCAGCGATGCTTTTCGCTGTGGATATTTTAGAGATGAAGAAGAATTTGGAGCGGGAAACGAGACTCGAACTCGCGACCCCGACCTTGGCAAGGTCGTGCTCTACCAACTGAGCTATTCCCGCTTGGGCAGTCCGTGCTGTGGAAGCACTTTCAAATTTTGGAGCGGGAAACGAGACTCGAACTCGCGACCCCGACCTTGGCAAGGTCGTGCTCTACCAACTGAGCTATTCCCGCAAATCTGCACTGCTTTTGTTGCTGTCGTAACGTGTAATTCTCTGTCGTTACGGGAGGCGCATTATACGAGAAATCCTTTTAGCTGCAACCCCCCTTAAAGCGATTTTTTCGAAATTAAGTTCAAATGCTTATTTAATCGGCAAGCTGAACAATTTAACGACAAAAACCCGGCCACGCAAGGCGCCGGATCGCAAAATCACAGCTTAATAAAGTTTTCGCGGTAGTAGGAAAGCTCCGCCACGGACTCTCGGATATCATCCATCGCCTGATGCGTGCCCTGTTTTTTAAAGCCGTCGAGGATTTCAGGCTTCCAGCGACGCGCCAGCTCTTTCAACGTGCTGACGTCCAGATAGCGGTAGTGGAAGTAAGACTCCAGCTCCGGCATGTACTTAAACAGGAAACGACGATCCTGGCCGATGCTATTCCCACAGATTGGCGATTTGCCTGCCGGAACCCACTGTTTCAGGAACTCAAGCGTCGCCAGCTCCGCCTCACGGTCACCCATAGTGCTCGCCTTCACCCGCTCCACCAGACCGCTGCCGGTGTGGGTACGCACGTTCCACTCATCCATCAATGCCAGCTGGTCATCGGACTGATGCACCGCTATCGTTGGTCCTTCCGCCAGGATATTCAGGTTGGCGTCCGTCACCAGGGTTGCAATTTCAATAATGCGATCGCGCTCGGGATCCAGCCCGGTCATTTCGAGATCGATCCAAATCAGGTTGTTTTCATCCGCGCTCATGTTATTTTCCACCCTTCTCGCATAACCGGCAGTAGCAGGTTAACTAGTATTAATTAGAGTGTATCATAGAGGTTTTGCCCCCTACGGGCGACCAGGAGCCAGTGCGATTGAGTAAAAATAAACTCTCCAAAGGGCAGCAGCGCCGCGTGAATGCCAATCACCAGCGCCGTCTTAAAACCACTGCGGAGAAGGTCGATTACGACGACAACCTGTTTGGCGACCCAACGGAAGGCGTAGTCATCAGCCGTTTCGGTATGCACGCTGACGTGGAATCCGCCGATGGTGCGATTCACCGCTGCAACATCCGCCGGACCATTCGTTCTCTGGTGACCGGCGACCGCGTCGTCTGGCGGCCGGGTAAAGAGGCGGCGGAAGGCGTGACGGTAAAAGGCATCGTTGAAGCGGTCCATGAGCGCACGTCTGTGTTAACCCGTCCCGATTTCTACGACGGGGTCAAACCGATTGCCGCCAACATTAACCAGATTGTTATCGTATCGGCGATTTTGCCCGAACTGTCGCTCAATATTATCGACCGATATCTCGTCGCCTGCGAAACGCTGCAGGTTGAACCGATTATCGTGCTGAACAAAATCGATCTGCTGGACGACGACGGCATGGCCTTCGTCAATGAGCAGATGGATATCTATCGCAAGATTGGCTACCGCGTTCTGATGGTCTCCAGCTATACCAAAGATGGTCTGAAACCGCTGGAAGAGGCGCTTACCGATCGCATCAGCATCTTTGCGGGCCAGTCCGGCGTGGGCAAATCGAGCCTGCTGAACAACCTGCTTGGCCTCCAGCAAGAGATCCTCACCAACGATGTCTCTGATGTCTCGGGCCTGGGCCAGCACACCACCACCGCGTCACGCCTGTATCACTTCCCGCACGGGGGCGATGTCATCGACTCCCCGGGCGTGCGAGAGTTCGGTTTATGGCACCTGGAGCCGGAACAAATCTTTAACGGATTTGTCGAATTCCATGATTATTTAGGCGCTTGCAAGTACCGCGACTGTAAACACGATAACGACCCAGGCTGCGCTATCCGTGAAGCGGTTGAGAAAGGCGAGATCGCGGAGACCCGCTTCGAGAATTACCACCGTATTCTTGAGAGCATGGATCAGGTAAAAACGCGTAAAAACTTTTCTGATTCTGATAACTGACAACTAAGCTAAGCATCGCTAAAATCGTCCCCTTTTTTCAGGTTCCGGCGGCATAACGCCGGATCAGGAACGACAAAACAATGGCCTGGAGGCTACCTTGTTAAACGCATTTAAACTTTCGCTTCAATACATTCTGCCAAAACTGTGGCTCACTCGCCTGGCGGGCTGGGGCGCAAGCAAACGCGCGGGCTGGCTGACCAAACTGGTCATCGACCTTTTCGTAAAATATTACAAGGTCGATATGAAAGAGGCGCAGAAGCCGGACACCGCCAGCTACCGCACCTTCAACGAATTCTTCGTGCGCCCGCTGCGTGACGACGTGCGCCCGCTGAACACCGACCCTAACGTCCTGGTGATGCCGGCAGACGGCGTGATCAGCCAGTTGGGTAACATCGAAGACGACAAAATTCTGCAGGCGAAGGGCCATAATTACAGCCTGGAAGCGCTGCTGGCGGGTAACTACCTGATGGCGGATCTGTTCCGCAACGGTACCTTTGCCACCACCTATCTGTCACCGCGCGACTACCACCGCGTGCACATGCCGTGTAACGGCATCCTGCGTGAAATGATTTACGTCCCGGGCGATCTGTTCTCCGTGAACCACCTGACCGCGCAGAACGTGCCGAACCTGTTTGCCCGTAACGAGCGCGTCATCTGCCTGTTTGATACTGAATTTGGCCCTATGGCACAGATTCTGGTGGGTGCTACCATCGTAGGCAGCATTGAAACCGTCTGGGCCGGCACCATCACTCCACCGCGTGAAGGCGTGATCAAACGCTGGACCTGGCCTGCCGGTGAAGCGGAAGGCTCTGTGGCCCTGCTGAAAGGTCAGGAGATGGGTCGCTTCAAGCTGGGCTCCACCGTGATCAACCTGTTTGCGCCAGGCAAAGTGAAGCTGGCTGAACAACTCGAAAGCCTGTCGGTCACCAAACTGGGCCAGCCGCTGGCGGTCTCGACAGAAACCTTCGTGACGCCAGAGGCAGAACCTGCTCCGCTGTCACAGGAAGAGATCCAGGCCGAGCACGACGCCAGCCCGCTGGTTGACGACAAAAAAGACGAAGGCTAACAACAGAAGGATCGCTGACGTGCGCCCGATTATCGTTCTACTGATGGCCTGGTGCCTCAGCATGGGGGCGTACGCAGCGACAGCCCCCGACGCCAAACAGATAACCCAGGAACTGGAGCAGGCAAAAGCGGCCAAACCCGCTCAGCCAGAGACCGTCGAGTCGCTCCAGGCTGCCCTGAACGCGCTTGAGGAGCGGAAAGGCTCGCTTGAGCGCGCTCAGCAGTATCAGCAGGTTATCGACAACTTTCCCAAACTCTCCCAGACGCTGCGCGCGCAGCTCAATAATCTGCGTGACGAACCGCGCGATGTGCCGGCAGGCATGACCTCCGACGCGCTGAACCAGGAGATCCTGCAGGTCAGCAGCCAGCTTCTGGAAAAGAGCCGCCTTGCTCAGCAGGAGCAGGAGCGAGCGCGTGAAATTGCCGACTCCCTCAGCCAGCTTCCGCAGCAGCAAACCGACGCCCGTCGCCAGCTTAATGAAGTTGAGCGCCGCGTGGGTACGCAAAACGGCAACACGCCACAGGCGCAGGCCCAAAATCTGGGCCTGCAGGCAGAATCGGCTCGCCTGAAGGCCCTTGTCGATGAACTGGAGCTGGCGCAGCTTTCCGCCAATAACCGCCAGGAGCTGTCGCGAATGCGCTCTGAACTCGCTCAGAAGCAGAGCGAGCAGCTGGACGCTTACCTTCAGGCCCTGCGCAATCAGCTCAACAGTCAGCGCCAGCGTGAAGCGGAGCGTGCGCTGGAAAGTACCGAGCTGCTGGCGGAAAACAGCGATAACCTGCCTTCCGGCATCGTCCAGCAGTTTAAGGTCAACCGTGAGCTTTCTGCCGCGCTGAATCAGCAGGCGCAGCGTATGGATCTGGTTGCCTCGCAGCAGCGTCAGGCGACCAATCAAACCTTGCAGGTTCGTCAGGCGTTAAACACCCTGCGCGAGCAGTCCCAGTGGCTCGGGTCATCAAACCTGCTGGGCGAAGCGTTGCGTGCCCAGGTCGCGCGCCTGCCGGAAATGCCCAAGCCGCAGCAGCTGGATACCGAGATGGCCCAGCTGCGCGTTCAGCGCCTGCACTTTGAAGATCTCCTCAATAAGCAGCCGCAAATCCGCCAGATCCGTCAGGCTGATGGACAGCCGCTGACCAGCGAGCAAAACCGTATTCTGGAAGCCCAGTTGCGTACCCAGCGTGAACTGCTGAACTCTCTGCTGCAGGGCGGGGATACGCTGATTCTGGAGCTGACCAAGCTGAAGGTTTCTAACAGCCAGCTGGAAGATGCGCTGAAAGAGGTGAACGAGGCGACGCACCGTTATCTCTTCTGGACGTCCGACGTGCGTCCGATGACCTTCTCGTGGCCGATTGAGATTGTCCAGGACCTGCGCCGCCTGATTTCACTGGATACTTTCAGCCAGCTGGGACAGGCCAGCGTGATGATGTTCACCAGCAAAGAGACCATTTTCCCGCTGCTGGGGGCGTTGATTCTGGTGGGCTTCAGCATTTACTCGCGCAGACATTTCACCCGTTTCCTCGAGCGTTCCAGCTCCAGGGTCGGGAAAGTTACCCAGGATCACTTCTGGCTGACGTTGCGCACCGTATTCTGGTCGATTCTTGTCGCCTCTCCGCTGCCGGTGTTGTGGATGACCCTGGGCTATGGCCTGCGGGAAGCCTGGCCCTATCCGCTCGCAGTAGCGATTGGTGATGGCGTCACCGCCACGGTGCCGCTGCTGTGGGTGGTGATGATATGCGCCACCTTCGCGCGCCCCAATGGCCTGTTCATCACCCACTTTGGCTGGCCGCGTAATCGCGTTGCGCGCGCCATGCGTTACTACCTGATGAGCATCGGGCTGATTGTGCCGCTGATTATGGCGCTGATCATGTTCGATAATCTCAACGACCGGGAATTCTCAGGCTCGCTGGGCCGCCTCTGCTTTATGCTGATATGCGGGGCGCTAGCCATCGTCACGCTCAGCCTGAAACGCGCGGGTATTCCGCTCTATCTGGATAAATCCGGCAGCGGCGACAACATGTTCAACCGGCTGCTCTGGAACCTGCTGCTTAGCGCGCCGCTGTTTGCAATGCTGGCAGCCGCGGTGGGCTATCTGGCAACCGCGCAGGCGCTGCTGGCGAGGCTGGAAACCTCGGTGGCCATCTGGTTCCTGCTTCTGGTGGTGTACCACGTGATCCGCCGCTGGATGCTGATCCAGCGCCGCCGTCTGGCGTTTGACCGTGCCAAGCACCGCCGGGCGGAGATCCTCGCCCAGCGCGCGCGGGGTGAGGAAGAGCCAAACCACGTCAACAGTACGGAAGGCACAACGGAAGCGGACGAGGTCGAGCTGGATCTGGATGCCATCAGTACCCAGTCCCTGCGCCTGGTTCGTTCCATCCTGATGCTGATTGCCCTCCTCTCGGTCATCTTCCTGTGGTCGGAGATCCACTCCGCGTTTGGCTTCCTGGAGAACATCTCGCTGTGGGACGTGACCTCCACGGTGCAGGGTGTTGAAAGCCTGGAGCCGATTACCCTGGGGGCGGTACTGATTGCCATTCTGGTGCTGATCATCACCACCCAGCTGGTGCGCAACTTCCCGGCGCTGCTGGAGCTGGCGCTGCTGCAGCATCTGGATTTAACGCCGGGTACGGGCTATGCGATCACGACCATTACCAAGTATCTGATCATGCTGTTTGGCGGGCTGGTTGGCTTCTCGATGATCGGTATTGAGTGGTCGAAGCTCCAGTGGCTGGTGGCAGCGCTCGGTGTAGGGTTAGGTTTTGGTTTACAGGAGATCTTCGCCAACTTCATCTCCGGCCTGATCATTCTGTTCGAAAAACCGATCCGTATTGGCGATACCGTCACGATCCGCGATCTGACCGGCAGCATCACGAAGATCAACACCCGTGCAACGACGATCAGCGACTGGGATCGGAAAGAGATCATCGTGCCAAACAAGGCGTTTATCACCGAGCAGTTCATCAACTGGTCGCTGTCAGACTCCGTTACCCGTGTGGTGCTGACGGTGCCGGCACCGTCGGACGCCAACAGCGAAGAGGTTACCCAGATCCTCTACACCGCCGCTGAGCGCTGCTCGCTGGTGATCGACAACCCGGCGCCGGAAGTCTTCCTTGTGGATTTACAGCAGGGGATCCAGATTTTCGAGCTGCGTATCTACGCCGCCGAAATGGGACACCGTATGCCGCTGCGCCATGAGATCCACCAGCTGATTCTGGCGGGCTTCCGCGAGCACGGTATTGATATGCCGTTCCCACCGTTCCAGATGCGTCTGGAAAGCCTGGACGGGCGTAAAACGGGAAGAACGCTGACGTCAGCGGCGCGTACGCGCCCGGCGGGCAGTTTATAACGCGTCTCCCCTCCCTTTCGGGAGGGGACTATTCCCGCTACGCCACTTCTGCGACGTATGCCATCGCGCGTCGACGGTAATTCTCATAAATCCCCATCGCCAGCAGCGAGAAGAAGATAGGGCCGCCCACCATCCACAGCGCGCTGTTCCAGTCGTTCGCCTCAATTACCGGCTGGATAATGGTGAAGATGTTCGCAAACGCCACCACCAGCACCACCACCGTGGTGGCCAGCAGCGTAGCCGCGCGGGTTTTAAAAATCACAAACGGACGTTCAAGATCCTGCTTCGCCTTAAAGAACGGGAACGCCAGGGTCAGGAACAGGTACGGTAGCGTCATCGACACGTTCGCCATCAGGGTCAGCTTGTTGTAAAACGCAGACGCCGTATCGCCGCCAAATGACACCAGCAGAATGAACACGCACACCAGCACACACTGCATCCACATGGCGTTGGCAGGCATGCCTGCGGTGTTCAGCTGGGTCATACTCGCAGGCCACAGCGCTTTTGGCGTACCCTGAATAATCGCTTTCAGCGGCGAATAGATCAGCGTGAAGAATGCGCCGGTATAGGCCAGGAACATCGACAGGCCGGTAATACGCGCGAACCAGACCCCCATTACCGATGCCGCCTCGGGACTCAGGTTCATCGCCTGCCCCAGCGTCATCCCCAGGCTTTTCATCAGCACATAGGTGATGTTGCCAAGGTTAGTGGTGTTGTTGCTCAGCACCTGCTGCCAGTTGGTGCTGACGCCCCAGAGAAAAATCGCCAGCGAATAGCCGATGGAAATCACGATGGCGGCAAAAATAATGCCTTTCGCAAAGTTCTTTTCCGGGTTTTCCGTCTTATCAACCAGGCCGCCTACGGCTTCAATACCGCCGTAAGCGAAGATGGCAAACACCACGAAGGAGAGCATGGCGAGCCCGGACTGGTAGCCCGGATTCGGCGAGAAGGCAAAGTTAACCTCCTGCGCGAAGTGACCACCGTTCAGGCACAGGATAGCGATGCTCACCAGCAGCAGCACCAGGTTCAATCCCATCACCGAAATCCCGCCCACGGCGGTAATCCGGGCAATTTTATTGATGCCTTTAGACGCCACCAGCGTCACGACAACCATCCAGCATACCGCCAGAATCCCGACGACCTGCGTGGAGCTCAGCCCGGCCAAAGACCAGACCTGCGTTTTATCGGCGCCGAAAAGAAACGTTGAGAACGGCACCCAGACTTTGGCCGCCGTACTCACCATCCAGACGACGTAGGATGAAAACCACATAAACGTGCCGATAAACGCATAGCGCGGCCCGACGCTGTTATTCATCCATGAGTAGATCCCGCCCTCTTCTTTCCGGTAAGCCGAGCCCATCTCCGCCATCATCAGCGCAAACGGGATAAAGAAGAACAGAGCAGAAACGATATAAAACGGCGTCGCGCTGTAGCCCATCAGATAGAACGCTGACGGGCTGTTGGCAAAGCCAAAGACTGAGGTAAATATCATCAGGATGAGCCCGGTGAGGGTCATCTTTTTGAGTGACTGGGACATAGAACCATCCGAAAAGGAATTAAACTGCGCGGATGGTAGCAGAAGACCAGACAGATATTGTGGCTATGCGGGGCAAATTAAGAAAAAGACCCGTGTATAGGGAATGTGGCAGTTTTTAATGTTGTCGTGCTGAAATGGAAAGGTTAATTGACAGGAATAGTAGGCCGGGTAAGCGCAGCGCCACCCGGCATTTTATTAGGCGCGATCGACCGTAAAGGCAATCACATCGCCAAGCTGCTCTGCGCCCAGGGCCAGCATGACCAGACGGTCAACACCCAGCGCCACGCCGGAGCAATCCGGCAGACCTGCTTTCAATGCTTCAAGCAGATTAACATCAATAGGCTGCTGCGGCAGACCGCGCGCGGCGCGCTTGCGGTTATCCTGCTCGAAGCGCTGCGCCTGCTCGCGGGCGTCGGTCAGTTCATGGAAGCCGTTCGCCAGCTCGATGCCTTTGTAATAGACCTCAAAACGCTCTGCGACACGATGATCTTCGGTACTGATCTGCGCCAGTGAGGCCTGGCTTGCCGGGAAGTGATAAACAAACGTCGGACGGTCTTTGCCAATCTGCGGTTCCACGCCGAAGGTGAACAGCAGCTGCAGCAGCGTGTCGCGATCCTCTTCGGTATCCGCCACGTTGCTCAGATCCAGTTTTGCCGCCACTTCGCGCAGCTGGGTTTTGTCCGCCGACAGCGGATCGATTTCCAGATGGCGCTGGAAAGCCTGCTGATAGGAAAGGGTTTCGGCTTCCGAGCAGTCCAGGACCTGCTGCAGCAGATCGTCCACCTCATTCATCAGGCGGTACATATCATAATGCGGGCGGTACCACTCCAGCATGGTGAATTCCGGGTTGTGGTGACGACCCATCTCTTCATTACGGAAACTGCGGCACAGCTGATAGACCGGACCACACCCCGCTGCCAGCAGGCGTTTCATGTGGTATTCCGGGCTGGTCATCAGATACAAATTCATGCCCTGAGAGTGGCCGGGGCCAACAAAACGGGTTTCAAACGGGACCAGATGAATATCCGTTACCGTTGCCTGACTCATGCACGGGGTTTCCACCTCCAAGACGCCGCGGTCGGCAAAGAAACGGCGGATCTCCGCCATAATTGCAGCGCGTTTTAACAGATTAGGGATGGATGCGCTCGGCTGCCAGGTGGCCGTTTCGCTCATGAGTTGTTCTCCGATTTCAGACAAGGGCACGAAGTCTACTCGTTAGCCGGGGCAGAGACAAATTTTGTGCAGTAAAAAAGCGCATTTCATTTAGGTGAACAATTGCGTGACGTATTTCATCAATCTTCATGATAAATCGCCTGACAGAACAGCAAAAAAATCGAACACGTCAAATTTCCCTGACATCTACACGGTTATACTGTTTTACCCATAAAGGAGCAGTGGAAACGCTTTCGCAATCGTCCTTTTGGACGGGTGAACTACCTTTAGTTTGTCGCGTTGCGAAATAACAAAAATCTGGAGGAATGTCGTGCAAACTTTTCAAGCCGATCTTGCCGTAATAGGCGCTGGCGGGGCTGGATTACGTGCTGCGATTGCTGCAGCACAAGCTAATCCCAACGCTAAAATCGCATTGATTTCAAAAGTCTATCCAATGCGTAGTCACACAGTGGCAGCAGAAGGAGGGTCCGCCGCCGTTGCGCAGGATCATGACAGCTTTGAATACCATTTCCACGACACGGTTGCAGGGGGCGACTGGCTTTGCGAACAGGATGTCGTTGACTACTTTGTGCACCATTGTCCAACGGAGATGACCCAGCTTGAACAGTGGGGATGTCCATGGAGCCGCCGTCCGGACGGCAGCGTCAACGTTCGCCGCTTCGGCGGCATGAAGATCGAACGCACCTGGTTCGCCGCCGATAAGACCGGCTTCCACATGCTGCACACCCTGTTCCAGACCTCCCTTCAGTTCCCACAAATCCAGCGCTTCGATGAACATTTCGTCCTCGACATTCTGGTGGATGATGGACAGGCGCGCGGCCTGGTGGCGATGAACATGATGGAAGGCACGCTCGTCCAGATCCGCGCCAATGCGGTGGTGATGGCGACGGGCGGTGCGGGTCGCGTTTATCGTTATAACACCAACGGCGGCATCGTTACCGGCGACGGTATGGGCATGGCGCTCAGCCACGGCGTGCCGCTGCGCGATATGGAATTCGTGCAGTATCACCCAACCGGCCTGCCGGGCTCCGGCATTCTGATGACGGAAGGCTGCCGCGGTGAAGGCGGTATTCTGGTCAATAAAAACGGCTATCGCTATCTGCAGGATTACGGCATGGGCCCGGAAACCCCGCTCGGCGAGCCGAAGAACAAATACATGGAGCTCGGCCCGCGTGACAAAGTCTCTCAGGCTTTCTGGCACGAGTGGCGCAAAGGCAACACCATCTCCACGCCGCGCGGCGATGTAGTCTATCTCGACCTGCGTCATCTGGGCGAGAAGAAGCTGCTGGAACGTCTGCCGTTCATCTGCGAGCTGGCGAAAGCCTACGTTGGCGTGGATCCGGTTAAAGAGCCGATCCCGGTGCGTCCAACCGCGCACTACACCATGGGCGGTATCGAAACCGATCAGCAGTGCGAAACCCGCATTAAAGGGCTGTTCGCCGTCGGCGAATGTTCTTCCGTTGGCCTGCACGGCGCTAACCGTCTCGGGTCTAACTCGCTGGCAGAGCTGGTTGTCTTTGGCCGCATGGCGGGCGAGCGCGCAATGGAGCGTGCGGCAACCGCAGGTGAAGCCAACGGTGCCGCGCTGGATGCGCAGGTCGCAGACGTTGAAAAACGCCTGAAAGATCTGGTGAACCAGGAGGGTAACGAGAACTGGTCTAAGATCCGCGACGAGATGGGCCTGTCGATGGAAGAAGGCTGCGGTATCTACCGTACCCCTGAGCTGATGCAAAAAACCGTCGACAAGCTGGCGGAACTGCAGGAGCGCTTCAAGCGCGTGCGCATCACCGACACCTCCAGCGTATTCAACACCGACCTGCTCTACACCATCGAGCTGGGCCACGGTCTGAACGTCGCGGAATGTATGGCGCACTCTGCGCTGGCGCGCAAAGAGTCGCGTGGGGCCCACCAGCGTCTGGACGAAGGCTGTACCGAACGTGACGACGTCAATTTCCTGAAACACACTCTCGCCTGGCGCGATGCGGATGGCACCACACGTCTGGACTACAGCGACGTGAAAATCACCACGCTGCCGCCGGCAAAACGCGTGTACGGTGCAGAAGCAGAAGCCGCCGAGAAGAAGGAGAAGGCGAATGGCTGAGATGCAAAAAATGAAAGTTGAAGTGGTGCGCTACAATCCGGAAGTGGACGCCGCACCGCACAGCGCTTTCTATGAAGTGCCTTATGACGAGCAAACCTCCCTGCTGGACGCGCTCGGCTATATCAAAGACAACCTGGCGCCAGACCTGAGCTACCGCTGGTCCTGCCGCATGGCGATCTGCGGCTCCTGCGGCATGATGGTCAACAAGGTGCCGAAGCTGGCCTGTAAGACCTTCCTGCGCGAGTACACTAAAGGTATTAAGGTCGAAGCGCTGGGCAACTTCCCGATTGAACGCGATCTGGTGGTCGATATGACCCACTTTATCGAAAGCCTGGAAGCCATTAAGCCGTACATCATTGGTAACCCACGCACGCCGGATCAGGGGCCAAACACCCAGACCCCGGCGCAGATGGCGAAATATCATCAGTTCTCCGGCTGCATCAACTGCGGTCTTTGCTACGCCGCCTGTCCACAGTTTGGCCTGAACAAGGAGTTCATCGGCCCGGCCGCCATTACCCTGGCGCACCGCTATAACGAGGACAGCCGCGACCACGGCAAAAAAGAACGTATGGCGCAGCTTAACAGCCAGAACGGCGTCTGGAGCTGTACCTTTGTGGGCTACTGCTCCGAAGTCTGTCCGAAGCACGTCGACCCGGCCGCCGCTATTCAGCAGGGTAAAGTGGAAAGCTCGAAAGACTTTCTTATCGCTACCCTGAAACCACGCTAAGGAGTGCATGATGACGACTAAACGCAAAGCCTATGTGCGGCCAATGCCGTCCACCTGGTGGAAAAACCTGCCGTTTTATCGCTTCTATATGCTGCGTGAAGGCACGGCGGTACCGGCGGTCTGGTTCAGCCTAGAGCTGATGTACGGCGTTTTTGCCCTCAAGCACGGTCCGGAAACCTGGGCCAGCTTCGTCGGTTTCCTGCAAAACCCGATCATCGTTGTGCTGAACCTGATCGTGCTCGCGGCCGCGCTGCTTCATACCAAAACGTGGTTTGAACTGGCGCCAAAAGCGGCGAACATCATCGTTAAAGACGAAAAAATGGGGCCAGAGCCGGTGATTAAAGGGCTCTGGGCGGTGACGATTCTGGTCACTGTGGTCATTCTGTTTGTCGCACTGTTCTGGTAAGGAGGCACCTGTGATCAATCCAAATCCAAAACGTTCTGACGAGCCGGTCTTCTGGGGCCTGTTTGGCGCAGGCGGCATGTGGAGCGCCATCATCGCCCCCGTCATCATCCTGCTGGTCGGCATTATGCTGCCGCTGGGGCTGTTCCCGGGCGATGCGCTGAGCTACGAGCGCGTACTGGCGTTCGCGGGCAGCTTTATCGGTCGCGTGTTCATCTTCCTGATGATCGTCCTGCCGCTGTGGTGTGGTCTGCACCGTATTCACCATGCGATGCATGACCTGAAAATCCATGTCCCGAGCGGTAAATGGGTGTTCTACGGTCTGGCGACCATCCTGACCGTGGTGACGCTGATTGCCGTGGTCACCATCTGACGCTTCTGGCCCGCCATCCGGCGGGCCTTTTATTTCTGCATCTTTCCCACCAGCCACTGGGCAAACTCGCGCATTGCGGGCGTTTCTGTCCGTGACTGTAGTCTTGTGAGCCAGTAGCTGCCGAGGTCAATCTGCGTTGTAAACGGCTGCACGATGCGCTCGCTGCTGAGTAAATGGGCAAACATGTCGACAGGCGCAATGGCAATCCCGACGCCTGCCTGGGCCGCTTCCAGCATGGTCACGGACGAGTCAAACACCATCACCCGGTGCGTCGGCGAGGGAGGATGTTCACCCGCTGCCTGCATCCACTCAGCCCACTCGTCGCGTCGGTAGGAGCGCAGCAGGGTAAACTTCAGGATATCTGCCGGGCTTTTCAGGCAAGAGGCAATATCGGGTGTACAGAGCGCAGACAGCGGCGCGGCGCAAAGAAATTCAGCATCGGTTCCATGCCACGCGCCGCCACCGTAGCGAATGGTGTAATCAAGCCCTTCAGCCGCCGGATCGACGCGATTGTTATGGGTGGAAATCTGAAGATCAATATGCGGATAGCAGCGGCGAAAGTCCGCGAGCTCTGAGAATAAAACACCCGTGGCAAAGGTCCCTACCACACCTATTTTGAGCTTCTCCTGAGCACGCTGGCTGGCAAAGCGATCCAACATTCCGGCGATACGATCGAACGAGTCATTCAGCACCGGCAGCAAATTCTCGCCTTCGGTGGTCAACATCAGCCCGCGCGAAACGCGGACAAACAGCTGGCAATTAAGGTGCTGCTCCAGCGCCTTTACGTGCTGGCTAATCGCGGAATGAGTGACGTTCAGCTCGATAGCGGCATGCGTAAAACTAAGGTGCCTGGCAGCAGCTTCAAACGCCCGCAGGGAATTAAGAGGAAGATAGCTGCGCGTCATAGTCTCGTCCGTTAGAAAAATTAACAGCTAATGCTAAATTTAACCGTTT
Source organism: Enterobacter sp. NFIX59 (assembly GCF_900113755.1). NCBI lineage: Bacteria > Pseudomonadati > Pseudomonadota > Gammaproteobacteria > Enterobacterales > Enterobacteriaceae > Enterobacter > Enterobacter sp. NFIX59. Next base: position 478,905 of record NZ_FOQN01000003.1, read on the forward strand.
GTCAGCCATAGTCAAATCCAACAGACTACAGCGGTCTGACGGGCCCGGACACTCCCTTGAACCGCTATTACGGAAGATAACTGATGATGAAAAAATCCCTAAGCTGTGCCCTGCTGCTCAGCGCCTCCTTCTCAGTATTGGCTGCACCGATGTCAGAAAAACAGCTGGCTGAGGTGGTGGAACGTACCGTTACGCCGTTGATGAAAGCGCAGGCCATCCCGGGTATGGCGGTGGCGGTGATTTATCAGGGTCAGCCGCACTACTTTACCTTCGGTAAAGCCGATGTTGCGGCAAACAAACCTGTCACCCCACAAACCTTGTTCGAACTGGGCTCTATAAGTAAAACCTTCACCGGCGTACTGGGTGGCGATGCCATTGCTCGCGGTGAAATATCGCTCGGCGATCCGGTGACAAAGTACTGGCCTGAGCTGACGGGCAAGCAGTGGCAGGGGATTCGCATGCTGGATCTGGCAACCTATACCGCAGGCGGTCTGCCGTTACAGGTACCGGATGAGGTCACGGATAACGCCTCCCTGCTGCGCTTTTATCAAAACTGGCAGCCGAAGTGGAAGCCGGGCACCACGCGTCTTTATGCTAATACCAGCATTGGTCTTTTTGGCGCGCTGGCGGTCAAACCTTCCGGCATGAGTTATGAGCAGGCCATAACGGCGCGGGTCTTTAAGCCGCTCAAGCTGAACCATACGTGGATTAACGTTCCGAAAGCGGAAGAGGCGCATTACGCCTGGGGATACCGTGACGGTAAAGCGGTCCACGTTTCGCCAGGCATGCTCGACGCGGAAGCCTATGGCGTAAAAACTAACGTGAAGGATATGGCGAGCTGGGTGATGGTGAACATGAAGCCTGACTCCCTTCAGGATACTTCACTCAGGCAAGGCATTGCCCTGGCGCAGTCTCGCTACTGGCGCGTGGGGGCCATGTATCAGGGGTTAGGCTGGGAAATGCTTAACTGGCCGGTCGATGCCAAAACCGTAGTTGAAGGTAGCGACAATAAGGTGGCGCTGGCACCGCTGCCTGCGAGAGAAGTAAATCCTCCGGCACCGCCGGTTAAGGCCTCCTGGGTCCATAAAACAGGCTCTACCGGCGGATTTGGCAGCTACGTGGCCTTTATACCTGAAAAGCAGCTCGGCATTGTGATGCTGGCAAATAAAAGCTATCCGAACCCTGCACGCGTTGATGCGGCATACCGCATCCTCGATGCGCTGCAGTAAAACATTGCCGGGTGGCGGCTTCGCCTTACCCGGCCTACAAAATCCACGGTGTGACGCCGTACAAAAACCACATTTTCCTTGCCGTCATCTACACTTAACAAAAAACAGTAAGGAAACTCCTATGCGCATTTTGCCTGTTATCGCCGCGGTGACAGCCGCGTTTTTAGTGGTTGCCTGCAGTTCCCCTACCCCACCGCCTGGCGTTACCGTCGTCACGCCTTTTGATGCACAACGCTTCCTTGGAACATGGTATGAAATCGCGCGCCTCGACCACCGGTTTGAGCAGGGCTTAGAGAAGGTCACTGCGAATTACAGCCCGATGGATGATGGCGGTATTCAGGTGATCAACCGGGGCTATAACCCCGACCGGGAGATGTGGCAACAGTCGATTGGGAAAGCGTACTTCACGGGCGACCCGCGGCGGGCCGCGCTTAAAGTCTCGTTCTTTGGCCCGTTTTATGGCGGCTATAACGTGATCGCGCTCGACAGAGAGTACCGTCACGCGCTGGTCTGCGGGCCAGATCGCGACTATCTGTGGATACTCTCCCGCACGCCAACTATTTCGTCAGATATGAAACAGCAGATGCTGGACGTCGCGACCCGGCAAGGGTTTGATGTGTCAAAACTTATCTGGGTGAAACAACCCCATTAATGGGTGCTGAGCTTCAGCCCAACGATCCCGGCCACAATCAAGGCGAGGCTGGCGATACGCGCCAGACTCGCTGACTCTCCCAGCAGCAGAATGCCGGTGATAGCGGCACCCACCGCGCCAATACCCGTCCAGACGGCATAAGCCGTTCCCACAGGCAGAGAGCGCATCGCCCAGGATAACAGAACGATACTGACTATCATGGCGGTAACGGTAATGACGCTGGGCGTCAGGCGGGTAAATCCGTGGGTGTACTTGAGACCAATCGCCCATACCACTTCGAGCAGGCCAGCAATAAAAAGAATGATCCAGGACATGTCAGGCTCCTTAACTTAATACAAGTTGGGGCCGTCCCCGGTGAAAGAAATGCTTACGGGTCGTCCCGTAAGGCAGAGATTACGCCACCTATTGTGGTTAGCGTGCTATTTTTTTTCAATCATTTTTTGCTGAACACGTTAAGGCAAGAAATAGCCGCAGTATGGCGCGGAGTTCCGGCTTTTAGCACTCATCCGACTTCTCTATGATGATGTGCTTTCTGATGGCAGGAAGCCAAACCACTAGCCGACTGCGAATAAAATATGTTCAAAATTCTTTTGATTGACCGTTGTCACTTCACCCGCACGGGGTTTGAAGCATGGCTCAATCATTCCGGTTTGTTCCCGGGACACTACGTTGTGACCGGGCTGAATAATCTGTTTCTTGCCAGAGAACACATTCTGCAATGGAAACCTACGCTGGTTATTGCTGACCTGTACGGCTTCAGGCAGGACATTCACCATTTTCAGCAGCTCTCGTCCCTGCTTAACGCCAGTGAACGCTTACCGTTTATTTTGCTGCAATCGGGAGAGGACAGCGGCATGACAGACTGGCTCGGACAGTTCCCGGTGTGGTCGTCGTTGTTGAAAAACGCCAGTCTCGAAGAAGTGGCAACGGTTATCAACGACGCATTGATCTCGCGCTCATGCGCAGAAAGGCCAGCGGCGGCGGCCCCCTTGCTGACCCGGCAGGAAGAGAAAGTGCTGACATTGTGGATGGACGGCGCGAGCAATCAAAAAATTGCCGCTCACCTGAGTATCAACGGAAAAACGGTCTATACCTATAAACGCAATATCCGCATGAAATTGCATATGGATACGCGTTTTTCTCCGTTTTTATCCCTGCAGGAATCGGAAAGCTGACGGTACGAAACCCGGCTGGTCCCGTACCGTTTATTCATTACTGCTGAGCTTTTGTTGCTGCACCAGAGATTGCGCTACCACCTTCAGAAATATCCTGACCGACGCCACGCGTGGTATTACAGGCCGTTAACACTGAAGAAAGTACCAAGACTGAAAAGATCGCTGCAATTGTCTTCTTAACCATAATATCTTCCTTTTATAGCCAAAGTTGTTTTGTGTATAGCAACTTAAGAATAGACAAGATCCCGCCGGTTGACGGAAAAGGACGCATTTTTAGGAAAATTAGACGAACTTAGCTGGCGGCGTGAGAAATGATATGGCCGAGATCCTGGATGTCTTGTCCCATTCCACGCGTGGTGTTACAGCCGGAAAGCAATGCGCAGGAAAGCGCTAACAGAAGCAGAATTTTAACGGTACGTTTCATCATCCCTGCCTGCAAGAATCAGGCGCAGCGGGCGCTGCGCCTTCAATCATACGTAAATTACTTCACGCGAGATACGTATTCGCCGGAGCGGGTATCCACTTTGATCACTTCGCCAGTCTGTACGAACAGTGGCACTTTAACCACGGCGCCGGTAGACAGTTTGGCTGGTTTACCGCCGGTACCTGCGGTATCACCTTTCAGACCTGGATCGGTTTCAACGATTTCCAGTTCTACGAAGTTTGGTGGGGTCACAGCGATAGGCTGGCCGTTCCACAGGGTCACGATGCACTCAGCCTGATCCAGCAGCCATTTAGCGCTGTCACCTACCGCTTTCTCATCAGCAGACAGCTGTTCGAAAGTGGAGTTGTTCATGAAATGATAGAACTCACCGTCGTTGTACAGATAGGTCAGGTTCATATCAACAACATCAGCGCCTTCAGCGGAGTCAGTAGACTTGAAGGTTTTCTCAACACGGGTACCGGTCAGCAGACGGCGCAGCTTAACGCGTGCGAATGCCTGGCCTTTACCTGGTTTAACGAATTCGCTGGCTTCAACCGCGTACGGTTCGCCGTCCATCATGATTTTAAGACCAGCACGAAAATCGTTGCTATAGTACGTTGCCATAAGGCCCTCTAAATTTGTTAACTGGTAGCTAAGCCACAAAATGGCGCATATTGTAACCCTAAACACCCCGTCCAGAGAAGATTGGTTATCGCAACTTGCCGATGTAATCACCAGTCCTGATGAATTGCTGCGTCTTTTAGACCTCGATCAGCACCCAGAGTTGCTTGCAGGCCGCGAGGCAAAGCGCCTGTTCGCCCTGCGCGTTCCCCGCGCGTTTGTGGCGCGGATGGAGAAAGGCAATCCCGACGATCCGCTATTAAAACAAACGCTTACTTCGCAGGATGAGTTTGTCACCGCGCCGGGTTATAGCACCGATCCGCTGGAAGAGCAGAACAGCGTGGTGCCCGGTTTACTGCACAAGTATCTCAACCGCGCCCTGCTGCTGGTAAAAGGTGGCTGTGCGGTAAATTGTCGTTATTGCTTCCGTCGGCACTTCCCTTATGCCGAAAACCAGGGCAATAAACGCAACTGGCAGGTCGCGCTGGACTATATCGCCGCCCATCCGGAGCTGGATGAGATTATTTTTTCCGGCGGCGACCCGCTGATGGCAAAAGATCATGAGCTGGACTGGCTGCTGACTCAGCTTGAAGCCATCCCGCACATTAAGCGCCTGCGCATTCACAGCCGTTTACCGATTGTTATTCCGGCACGTATCACGGACGGCCTGGTGTCACGCCTGGAGCAGTCCCGATTGCAGGTGCTGCTGGTGAACCATATTAACCACGCGAACGAAATTGACGATGCGTTTCGCGCGGCGATGGCGCGACTGCGTAAAGCGGGCGTGACGCTGCTGAACCAGAGCGTGCTGCTGCGCGGCGTCAATGACAGCGCCCGCGTGCTGGCCGATCTGAGCAATGCCCTGTTTGATGCGGGCGTGATGCCCTATTACCTGCACGTGCTGGATCGCGTTCAGGGCGCGGCCCATTTCATGGTGACGGACGAAGAAGCCCGGCAGATTATGCGCGAACTGTTAACGCTGGTTTCAGGCTATATGGTGCCGAAGCTGGCACGCGAGATTGGCGGAGAGCCGAGCAAGACGCCGCTGGATTTGCAGCTGCGGCAGCACTAAAAAGGCAGGTGGCGCTACGCTTACCTGCCCTACGGGGTCCGGGCGCAGCGCCATCAGCAAGTTAACTCAGTTTGGGCACTTGTAGACCTGGCCGCTCATCTGGCTGGCGGTCGGCACGAAGCTGGACAGCATACTCTGCGTTGGGCTGCTCACGCCGTAAATCACGTTGCCACCCATTGCCGCAGCCTGGTTACGCAGGGCATTCGCCGCACCGCGCATAGAGCCACCTTCTTCGCCATGCTGACCAGACATCCAGTTGCTTTGCTCACCGGTTGCCGTGCCTAACAGCTGGCATTCACTGCCTGGCTTATCTTCCACAAAGCGAACACCCTGGCCCGCTGCCGACAGCTCATTGCTGGAGCTACAACCCGCCAGCAGCAATGCTGCCCCTACAATCCCTGCACAGACTTTTACGCGCATGTTATTCCTCGTTTTCAATAAGCTGGACAGTAGTTGTCCGTGTGTAAATCTTATACCTAAAAGATGACCAAAAGAAAAACCCCCGAGCATTTCTGCCCGGGGGTTTTTCACATTCTACGACGTAGAGCGCACGATTACATCATGCCGCCCATCCCGCCCATGCCGCCCATACCAGCAGCACCTAAGTCAGGCGCATCGCCTTTTGGCAGGTCGGTCACCATGCACTCGGTGGTGATCATCAGACCAGCAACAGAGGCCGCATACTGCAGAGCAGAACGGGTTACTTTAGTTGGGTCCAGGATACCGAAGTCGATCATATTGCCGTATTCTTCGGTTGCCGCGTTGTAACCGTAGTTACCTTCGCCCGCTTTAACGTTGTTCGCCACAACAGATGGCTCTTCACCGGCGTTGGACACGATCTGACGCAGAGGCGCTTCCATTGCGCGCAGCGCAACTTTGATACCCACGTTCTGATCTTCGTTCTGAGCGGTCAGGCCAGCCAGTTTAGCGGCCACGCGCACCAGCGCAACGCCACCACCCGCAACCACGCCTTCTTCTACCGCAGCACGGGTCGCGTGCAGGGCATCGTCAACGCGTGCTTTTTTCTCTTTCATTTCAACTTCGGTCGCCGCACCGACTTTAATTACCGCAACGCCGCCAGCCAGTTTCGCTACGCGCTCCTGCAGTTTTTCACGGTCGTAATCGGAAGTCGCTTCTTCGATCTGCTTACGGATCTGACCCACGCGGCCCTGAATAGCGGCTTCTTCACCCACGCCATCGATGATGGTGGTGGTGTCTTTGTTGATCACAACGCGTTTCGCCTGGCCCAGGTCTTCCAGGGTCGCTTTTTCCAGCTCCATACCGATCTCTTCAGAGATCACGGTACCGCCGGTCAGAGTAGCGATATCCTGCAGCATCGCTTTACGGCGATCGCCGAAGCCAGGTGCTTTAACAGCAGCCACTTTCACGATGCCGCGCATGGTGTTAACCACCAGAGTTGCCAGCGCTTCGCCTTCAACGTCTTCAGCGATGATAACCAGCGGTTTGCCTGCTTTAGCAACGGCTTCCAGCACTGGCAGCATTTCGCGGATGTTGGAGATTTTCTTGTCAGCCAGCAGGATGAACGGGCTTTCCAGCTCAACAGCGCCAGTCTCTGGCTTGTTGATGAAGTATGGGGACAGGTAACCGCGGTCGAACTGCATACCTTCAACCACGTCCAGTTCGTCTTCCAGACCGGTACCGTCTTCAACGGTGATCACGCCTTCTTTACCGACTTTATCCATCGCTTCTGCGATCAGTTTACCTACGGTTTCGTCGGAGTTAGCGGAGATGGTACCAACCTGAGCAATGGCTTTAGAGTCAGAGCACGGTACGGACAGCGCTTTCAGTTCTTCAACAGCGGAGGCGACAGCTTTGTCGATACCACGTTTCAGATCCATTGGGTTCATGCCCGCAGCAACGGCTTTCAGACCTTCAGTGATGATAGCCTGCGCCAGAACGGTCGCGGTGGTGGTACCGTCGCCTGCAGCGTCGTTCGCTTTAGAGGCAACTTCTTTCACCATCTGCGCGCCCATGTTTTCGAACTTGTCTTCCAGCTCGATTTCACGTGCTACAGAAACACCATCTTTGGTGATGGTTGGCGCGCCGAAGGATTTATCCAGCACTACGTTACGGCCTTTCGGGCCCAGGGTCACTTTAACTGCATCTGCCAGTACGTTTACGCCGCGGAGCATTTTTACACGAGCGTCGTTACCGAATTTTACGTCTTTAGCTGCCATGTTCTTATTTCCTCAAATTCTCGTGCGTAAATTACGCTTCAACAATTGCCAGAATGTCGCTCTCGGACATGATCAACACTTCTTCATTGTCGATCTTCTCGGATTTCACGCCGTAGCCATCGTTGAAAATTACGATGTCACCAACTTTAACGTCCAGCGGCTGCACAGTTCCGTTTTCCAGGATGCGGCCCTTACCGACAGCGATGATTTCGCCACGCGTTGATTTGGCTGCTGCAGAACCGGTCAGAACGATGCCGCCAGCAGACTTGGTTTCAACTTCTTTACGTTTGACGATCACACGATCATGTAACGGACGAATACTCATTGATAGCTCTCCTTTGAGAAAGTCATTATCAGTTATGGATGACGCCGGCCCGCAAGCGGTTTTCCGACTAGTGCCCTGAGAGATGGGGATAGCTTTTTACCCCTTCAAGGGGGAGTTGAAAAAAAAATTTGCGAAAGTGTTACCATCGCCTCTCTTTTGGTACTGGCAGGGCGATGTCAATGAGTGGACTCAAGCAGGAGTTAGGGCTGGCGCAGGGCGTTGGCCTGCTCTCAACCTCCTTGTTAGGTACGGGCGTGTTTGCCGTACCGGCACTGGCGGCGCTGGTCGCGGGAAATAATAGCCTGTGGGCGTGGCCAGCGCTGATTGTACTGGTTTTCCCGATAGCCATTGTGTTTGCCATCCTGGGGAGGCATTTCCCCAGCGCGGGCGGCGTGGCGCACTTTGTCGGTCTGGCCTTTGGGCCGCGGCTGCAGCGTGTCACCGGCTGGCTGTTTCTCTCCGTCATTCCGGTTGGCCTTCCTGCGGCATTGCATATTGCGACCGGCTTTGGTCAGGCGCTGTTTGGCTGGCATAACGAGCAGTTATTGCTGGCCGAGTTGGGCACGCTGGCTATCGTCTGGTGGGTAGGCTCTCGCGGGGCCCGCTCCAGCGCCAACCTGCAGACGCTGGTTGCGGTGCTGATTGTCGCGCTCGTTGCCGCTATCTGGTGGGCGGGCGATATCACAATCAAGGAAATTCCCTTCCCGGCGGTGACAGACGTCGATCATTCACAGCTTTTCGCCGCGCTCTCCGTCATGTTCTGGTGTTTTGTGGGTCTGGAAGCCTTTGCCCATCTTGCCTCTGAATTTAAGCAGCCTGAGCGCGATTTCCCCCGGGCGCTGATGATAGGCCTGCTGCTGGCAGGCACGGTCTACTGGGCGTGTACCGTGCTGGTGTTGCACTTCCACGCGTTCGGCGCGGATCTCGCCGCCGCGGCATCGCTGCCGGGTATCGTGGTTAATCTGTTTGGTGTGAAGGCGCTGTGGATCGCCTGCGTCATCGGCTATCTGGCCTGTTTTGCCAGCCTCAACATTTATATCCAGAGCTTTGCCCGGCTGGTGTGGTCGCAGGCGCTCGACAAACCTGAGAATCGCCTCGCGCGCCTGTCTAAACGCCAGCTTCCGCTGAATGCCCTGAATGCCGTGCTGAGCTGCTGCGTGTTGAGCACGCTGTGTATTTACGCACTGAAGATCAATCTGGACGCGCTGATAGTCTACGCCAACGGTATTTTCATTATGATCTACCTGCTGTGCATGCTGGCGGGATGTCGTTTGCTGCAAGGTCGCTATAAAACACTGGCGGTCATCGGGGGTGGGCTTTGCCTGCTGTTGCTGGCGATGGTGGGATGGAAGAGTCTGTACGCGATTGTCATGCTGGCAGGACTGTGGCTGTTTTTACCGAAGCGCGATGCGCACCAGTAGCGCCCGGTAAGCGAAGCGCCACCGGGCAAATCTATCACCGATCGTCTTTATGGTCTAAACGGTCGTGCTGTTCATCTTTACGCTGATATTCCCCTTCAAAGGTATCGCCTGGCCCGGTGCTGAACCCACCGCCAGGCATACGGTTAAAGCGCAGATGCGGCAGCAGCTTCATGGTCAGGTGCTTTTGCACCGGCGGCAGAAGCAGCAGGAGGCCGAGGAAGTCGGTGAAGAACCCCGGCAGGATCAGCAGCAGCCCCGCAATAATCAGCGATACGCTTTTGATCATCTCCGCTGCCGGGCTTTCGCCTGCGGCCATCTTCTCCTGCATTAACAGGAAATTTTTGAAACCCTGATTACGCACCAGCGACATGCCGATGACGGAGGTGAAAATCACCAGAATCAGCGTCAGCAGGACGCCCAGGACATGAGCAACCTGGATGAAAATGGAAATCTCAATGTAAACATAGAGAAAGAAAGCAATAAACGGTATCCAGCGCACTGGCATCTCCTGTGTGGCAAGGGCCGGCGGGCCCCTGTCTGAATGTGTTCGCGACGCGCGTTTGTATGAGATGGTGACGGTTAGCGAAAATTCAATCAGTTTGCACGGATATTTTTTTTGGAAATATTAAAGCGGTGACCCATTTCACAGATTAATAATTATCATGGAATCGGCTCGATAATAAGTGATCCAGCTTACGGCAATTCGCTATCATCAGCATATGATCTCGAACATCTGGCTGATTGAGGGAATAATCGTCGGCCAGAAAATATTCAAAACCACATAAATACTGTGTGTTTAGTACAATCCATCGGCAGCTTGAAAAGAAGGTTCACATGTTAAACAACATTCGTATCGAAGAAGACTTGTTGGGTACCAGGGAAGTTCCAGCGGATGCCTACTACGGTGTTCACACTCTGAGAGCGATTGAAAACTTCTACATCAGCAACAGCAAAATCAGCGACATCCCTGAGTTTGTCCGTGGCATGGTGATGGTGAAGAAAGCCGCAGCCCTGGCCAACAAAGAGCTGCAAACCATTCCTAAAAGCGCGGCAAATGCGATTATCGCAGCCTGCGATGAAGTGCTGAACAACGGCAAATGCATGGACCAGTTCCCGGTTGACGTCTATCAGGGCGGCGCGGGCACCTCCGTCAACATGAATACCAACGAAGTACTGGCAAACATTGGCCTGGAGCTGATGGGTCACCAGAAAGGTGAATACCAGTACCTGAACCCGAACGACCACGTTAATAAATGCCAGTCCACCAACGACGCTTACCCTACCGGCTTCCGTATCGCGGTGTATGCCTCTGTAGTGAAACTGGTGGATGCGATCAACCAACTGGGTGATGGCTTCCAGCGTAAAGCGGTTGAGTTCCAGGACATCCTGAAAATGGGTCGTACCCAGCTGCAGGACGCGGTGCCGATGACCCTCGGCCAGGAATTCCACGCGTTTAACGTGCTGCTTAACGAAGAGACCAAAAACCTGCTGCGCACCTCCGAGCTGCTGCTGGAAGTGAACCTGGGCGCAACCGCCATCGGTACGCGTCTGAACACCCCGGATGGTTATCAGCAGCTGGCGGTACAGAAGCTGGCTGAAGTCTCTAACCTGCCGGTTGTGCCTGCAGAAGACCTGATTGAAGCGACCTCCGACTGCGGCGCCTACGTCATGGTACACAGCGCGCTGAAACGTCTGGCAGTGAAACTGTCCAAAATCTGTAACGACCTGCGCCTGCTCTCTTCCGGTCCGCGCGCTGGCCTGAACGAAATCAACCTGCCAGAGCTGCAGGCGGGTTCGTCCATCATGCCGGCCAAGGTGAACCCGGTTGTGCCAGAAGTGGTGAATCAGGTTTGCTTCAAAGTCATCGGTAACGATACAACCGTGACCATGGCCTCTGAAGCGGGTCAGCTGCAGTTGAACGTGATGGAGCCAGTGATTGGCCAGGCGATGTTTGAATCTATCCACATCCTGACCAACGCCTGCTACAACCTGCTGGAAAAATGCATTAACGGCATCACAGCGAATAAAGAAGTCTGTGAGGGTTATGTCTATAACTCCATCGGGATCGTCACCTACCTCAACCCGTTCATCGGTCACCACAACGGTGACATCGTCGGTAAGATTTGCGCCGAAACCGGTAAGAGCGTACGTGAAGTGGTGCTGGAGCGCGGGCTGTTGACCGAAGCGGAGCTGGACGATATCTTCTCGGCCCAGAACCTGATGCACCCGGCATATAAAGCAAAACGATATACCGATGAAAGCGAACAGTAACCGTTCAGGCTAGGCTTCTTAAGGCACGTCACTTGTGACGTGCCTTTTTTCTTTTTAGGCGTTACCGAAATACAACAATTCAATATCAACTTGTTAATAAGCAAGGAAGGTCCTTATGTTTGGAGCAGAACTCGTCATCGTCTTGTTGGCGATTTATTTGGGAGCAAGACTCGGGGGTATCGGCATCGGTTTTGCTGGTGGTCTCGGGGTGCTCGTTCTTACCCTTATCTTTCAGATTAAACCCGGCGCAATCCCGTTTGACGTTATCGAAATCATCATGGCCGTTATTGCCGCTATCGCCGCCATGCAGGTGGCAGGCGGTATGGACTACCTGGTGAGCCTGGCGGAGCGTATGCTGCGCCGCCATCCAAAATACATTACCTTCCTTGCCCCGCTGGTGACCTGGTTTATGACTATTCTCGCCGGTACGGGCCACACCGCCTTCTCCACGCTGCCGGTGATTACCGAAGTGGCGAAAGAGCAGGGTATCCGTCCGTCTCGTCCGCTCTCTATTGCCGTCGTCGCGTCCCAGATTGCGATTACCGCCTCGCCGATTTCCGCTGCGGTGGTCTTCTTCGCCGGTATCCTTGAGCCGATGGGCGTGAGCTACCTGACGCTGCTGGCGATCTGTATCCCGGTGACGCTGATTGCAGTGATGATTACTGCCGTGCTGTGTAACTTCCTCGGCGCTGAACTGAAAGACGATCCGGTTTATCAGGAGCGTCTGGCAAAAGGTGAAGTGAGCCTGCGCGGCAGCCAGGTCTTCGAGCTGAAGCCACATGCGAAACGCTCCGTGCTGCTGTTCCTGATTGGGATTGTCGCCGTCATGTTCTATGCGACCGCCATCAGCGATACCGTGGGCCTGATCCAGAACCCGGTCCTGCCGCGTAACGAAGCGATTGTGGTGTTCATGCTGACCATCGCAACACTGATTAGCATCACCTGTAAAATTGATACCAGCGAAGTGCTGAACGCCAGCACCTTCAAATCCGGTATGAGCGCCTGCGTGTGCGTACTGGGCGTGGCGTGGCTCGGTGATACCTTCGTGAAAGCGCACATCAGCGACATTCAGACCGTAGCAGGCGACCTGCTGCACAACTATCCGTGGCTGCTGGCGGTGGTGCTGTTCTTTGCCGCTACCCTGCTTTATTCCCAGGCGGCGACCACCAAAGCGCTGATGCCTGCGGCACTGATGCTGGGCGTTACCCCGCTGACGGCGATTGCCTCTTTCGCGGCGGTGTCTGCCCTGTTCGTTCTGCCAACCTACCCAACCCTGCTGGCGGCGGTGGAGATGGACGACACAGGCTCAACCCGTATCGGTAAGTATGTGTTTAACCACGCGTTCCTGATCCCGGGCGTGGTTGCCATTTCACTTTGCGTGATCCTCGGCTTTATCATTGGCGGCGTGGTGCTGTAAACGGTGAGTAGTTGTAAAAATAGTTAAAATCGGGCCGCTCTGCGGCCCGTTTCATTAATGACCAATCGCCTTGCGTGATATAGTGAAGACTTTCGTGATGAGGAGGTCGACTTGTGAACACGCCTGATGCTGTTGTCGTACTGTGTACCGCCCCTGATGAAGCCTCTGCCCAGGATCTCGCCGCCAAAGTGCTGGCCGAAAAGCTGGCTGCCTGCGTGACGCTCCTCCCTGGTGCCACCTCCCTTTATTACTGGGAAGGCAAGCTGGAGCAAGAGTACGAAGTTCAGATGTTGCTCAAAACTAATCTGGCGAATCAGCAGGCTCTCCTGGACTGCCTCAAATCTCATCATCCTTACCAAACCCCGGAGCTGCTGGTCCTGCCAGTGGTTCATGGCGATAACGACTATCTCTCATGGCTCAACGCTTCCTTACGCTGATCCTGCTGCTGTGCAGCACGTCAGCTTTTGCCGGGTTGTTTGACGCGCCCGGCCGTTCGAACTTCATCCCTGCCGACCAGGCTTTCGTTTTCGATTTTCAGCAAAACCAGCATGACCTTACGCTCAACTGGCAGGTGAAAGAGGGTTATTACCTCTATCGCAAGCAGGTAAGCATTACGCCTGCTCAGGCCAGCATGGGCGCTTTACAGATGCCCTCTGGCGAGTGGCATGAGGACGAGTTCTACGGCAAGAGTGAAATCTACCGCCAGCGCCTGAGCGTGCCTGTTACGGTGAATCAGGCGGATAAAGGTGCGACCCTGACGGTGACCTATCAGGGGTGCGCGGACGCGGGATTCTGCTATCCGCCTGAAACGAAGGTCGTTCCGCTCAGCGAAGTTAAGGCTGCCGCCGCTTTCTCCCCTCTCCCCTCTGGGGAGAGCGGTAAAAGTGAAGCCGCGTCAGACCTTCCGTTCTCCGCGCTGTGGGCCTTGCTGATCGGTATCGGCATTGCCTTTACGCCGTGCGTGCTGCCGATGTATCCGCTCATCTCTGGCATCGTGCTGGGCGGTAAGCAACGGCTTTCCACCGCCCGCGCCCTGCTGTTGGCCTTTATTTATGTGCAGGGCATGGCGTTGACCTACACAGCCCTTGGCCTTGTGGTTGCCGGTGCTGGGTTACAGTTCCAGGCCGCACTGCAGCATCCTTACGTCCTTATTGGCTTGTCGGTGGTGTTTATCCTGCTGGCTCTGTCGATGTTCGGCCTGTTTACCCTGCAGTTACCGTCGTCTCTGCAAACTCGCTTAACGCTAATGAGTAATCGCCAGCAGGGTGGCTCGGCGGGTGGGGTATTCGCGATGGGAGCCATCGCTGGTTTAATTTGTTCCCCTTGCACCACCGCACCGCTGAGCGCCATCCTGCTCTATATTGCCCAGAGCGGCAATCTGTGGCTTGGCGGCGGTACGCTGTACCTTTACGCGCTGGGCATGGGCCTGCCGCTGATTCTGGTCACGGTTTTCGGCAATCGACTTCTGCCGAAGAGCGGCCCGTGGATGGAGACGGTGAAAACCGCGTTTGGCTTTGTGATTCTGGCGCTGCCGGTGTTCCTCCTCGAGCGTATCATCGGCGACGTCTGGGGTTTGCGCCTGTGGGCGATGCTCGGCGTAGCATTCTTCTCCTGGGCGTTTATCGTCAGTCTGGGGGCGAAAAAAGCGTGGATGCGCCTGGTGCAAATCCTCCTGCTCGCCGCCGCGCTGGTGAGCGTGCGTCCTCTTCAGGACTGGGCGCTCGGCTCGCCGGTAGGCCAGACGCAGGCGCATCTGAACTTCATCCAGATTAAGAACGTTGATGAGCTCAACAGCGCGCTCGCACAGGCAAAAGGCAAACCGGTGATGCTCGATCTCTATGCCGACTGGTGCGTTGCCTGCAAAGAGTTTGAGAAATATACCTTTAGCGATCCGCAGGTGCAAAGCGCCCTGAAAGAGACCGTTTTGCTTCAGGCGAACGTGACCGCCAATAATGCGCAGGATAAGGCTCTGCTAAAGCAGCTTAACGTGCTCGGGCTGCCAACCATTCTGTTCTTCAATCAGCAGGGCCAGGAGCAGCCAGAACAGCGTGTAACCGGGTTTATGGATGCAGCGGCATTTAACGCGCATTTGCGCAATCGCCAACCGTAAACAACACTTTAAACGGGACAAACCGTTGGGAATAGCGGAGGAGATAACCGTGCAACGTGAAGACGTACTGGGACAAGCTCTGCAATTACTTGAGATTCAAGGGATCGCCAGCACCACGCTTGAGATGGTAGCCGACCGTATCGATTACCCCGTAGATGATCTTAAGCGCTTCTGGCCGGATAAAGAGGCGCTTGTTTATGATGCCCTGCGCTATCTCAGCCAGCAGGTTGATGTCTGGCGCAGGCAGCTGATGCTGAATGAAGAACTGACTGCGGAACAAAAGCTGCTGGCGCGCTATACCGCCCTGACGGAATGTGTCAGCAACAACCGGTACCCGGGTTGTCTGTTCATCGCCGCCTGCACTTATTTTCCCGACCCAGGCCATCCTGTCCATCAGCTGGCGGATCAGCAAAAACGGGCGGCGCATGACTTCACCCACGAGCTGCTGACCAAGCTGGAAGTGGATGATCCGGCAATGGTGGCGAAACAGATGGAGCTGGTGCTGGAGGGCTGCCTGAGCCGCATGCTGGTGAACCGTAGCCAGGCCGACGTGGATACGGCGCACCGGCTGGCGGAAGATATTCTGCGCTTTGCTCAGTGTCGTATGGGCGGGGCATTGACGTAAGTGAACCTGTTAAATTCGACGTATTCGGCGCGTAAACCGCCAGATTGCCGCAAACTTAAGCAGTTGAACAGCTTTTCCCGAAATAATGTTGACGCTAGAGCGTGATTGCGGTTTAATGCGCTCCGTTGCCCGGATAGCTCAGTCGGTAGAGCAGGGGATTGAAAATCCCCGTGTCCTTGGTTCGATTCCGAGTCCGGGCACCACTATTTAAAGAACCC
>NZ_FOQN01000008.1:0-136186 GCF_900113755.1 Enterobacter sp. NFIX59
TGAGCCATGATCAAACTCTTCAATTTAAGTTTGATGCTCGTGAATTAAACTTCGTAATGAATTACGTATGTTCACTCAGAGACTTGGTATTCATTTATTGTCCGAAGACATTAAGAATCCATGTCACTTTGAGTGCCCACACAGATTGTCTGATAAATTGTTAAAGAGCAGTGCAACGCGGCTTTCGCTCACCGTTGCGAGGTGGCGTATATTACGCTTTCCTCTTTCAGAGTCAACCCGTTATTTCAGGATTTTTTCTCTTCAACCGACCGGGTTGTTTGTGAAGTGATTCACATCTGCCGTGTCGATGGAGGCGCATTATAGGGAGTTCCCGAACGACCGCAACCGAAAAGTTGCAAAAAAATGACTGACTGCTGCATTCCCCAGCAAAACCCCGCCTTATACCCTTTTATACACAAAGTTATCCACAATCATGAGCGGATCGCGATGCGATCCTACGAATTGCGCGGGAAGATCAACTATACTAGCGGCAAATACTCTCCTCTGTGCAGGCCCATCCTCATGACCACACAACGCCTCGCCCGTGACTGGCGTCTCCCTACAGCAGGAGTGATGCTGCTGGCAATCCTCTTTGCCGGTTTTACCCTGCATGCGCACTGGAACGCTTTTATCCAGTGGTGTCTCGCCACACAAATTACGCTGCACCGTTATCTGGTGATGTATCTGCTGCAGCTTAATAACCACCAGTACAGCGGCGGATTATGGCTGTTAACGGGAGCTTTCCTTTATGGTGTCCTTCACGCCATCGGACCCGGGCATGGAAAATTCATTGTGACGACCTATCTGACCACCAATAAGGAAAGCGAGCTGGCCGCCCGGGTCGTCCCCTTCCTGGGTAGCCTGATGCAGGGCGTCAGCGCCATTCTTTTTGTCTTTATTCTGGCTATAGGGTTTAACCTCGCCTCAGGGGATATCAGTACCAGCCGCTGGTACGTGGAAAAGATAAGTGCAGTGCTTATTGGCACATTTGGCGCGTTTGTTATTTACCAGGCGCTGAAGAGCCTGCGTCCACACAGGTTAACGATCTCAGCCATCAAACCGCTTCATCAGCACGATGAGCACTGTGGCTGCGGTCATCATGGCGTGGGGGCAAACCTGACACAAAGCGACTGGAAAACACGCCTGGGTGTCATTCTGGCAATTGGCGCACGCCCGTGCAGCGGGGCGATCATGATTCTGATGTTTTCGAACGCGCTGGGCATTGTCACCTGGGGGGTGGCCGCAGTCATGACCATGTCTTTGGGAACCGCGCTTTCTATCGTGGGGCTTTCACTGGCAGTACGCTACGCCCGCGAGCGCACGGTGAGCTGGTTCGGAGAAAGCACCTCATTAAGATGGCTCGTACCGGCAGTCAAAATAGCCGGAGGGATAGTCCTGATCCTGTTCGCGACGGTGCTGTTCCTGACGGTGATCCCCATCAGTGCCAATGGCGACTACATCGCCGCCGGATGCTAATAAAAGAAAACCCGCCGTTGGCGGGTTTTTTTATTACTCGTTGATGCGTGGATGCTGGTCCACCAGTCGGGAGCGTTTTTTCTGCAGCTCTTCAATCTCTGCGTCAATATCCTCAATCTTCTGCTCTACGTTATCGTAGTGCTCCCGCAGGATCTCTTTCGCTTCCTGAATATCCGATGCCGCAGGCGTGGCGCCTTTCAGAGGACGATTCGCCGTCTCCTTCATGGTAATACCGGTAATCAAACCAATCACCGCGATCACCATCAGGTAATAAGCCGGCATCATCAGGTTCTGCGTGCTCTCCACCAGCGAGGCGGCAAGCGTTGGGGTCAGACCGGCAATCAGCACCGAGATGTTAAAGGCCGCGGCCAGCGCGCTGTAGCGAATGTGGGTCGGGAACATCGCGGGCAGCGTTGAGGCCATCACCCCGATAAAGCAGTTAAGGATCACCGCCAGCATCAGCAGACCGGCAAAAATTAGCCCCAGCACATCGCTGTTAATCAGAATAAATGCCGGGATTGCCAGCGCAAACAGCGCAACGCTTCCCAGAATAATGAACGGTCGACGGCCAAAACGGTCACTCAACAGGCCCATAATCGGCTGCACAAACAGCATACCGACCATGATGGCGATAATAATCAAGACACCGTGATCTTCCGAGTAGTGCAGGTTATGCGACAGATAGCTCGGCATGTAGGTCAGCAGCATGTAGTAGGTCACGTTGGTCGAAATCACCAGACCAATACAGGTCAGCAGGCTGCGCCAGTGCTTAGTGGCAATCTCTTTGAACGACACCTTCGGACCATCCTGCAGCCCTTCGCGGTCACCCTGTTCCAGCTTATCGACGTGCTGCTGGAACGCGGGCGTTTCTTCAAGCGCATGACGCAGGTAGAGACCAATGATCCCCAGCGGCAATGCCAGGAAGAACGGGATACGCCAGCCCCAGTCGAGGAAGTTCGCTTCCCCCACTACGGTTGAAATCAGCACCACCACGCCCGCGCCCAGAACAAACCCGGCAATCGAGCCGAAGTCCAGCCAGCTTCCCATAAACCCGCGCTTACGGTCCGGAGAGTACTCGGCAACAAAGATCGAGGCGCCGGTGTATTCACCCCCCACGGAGAAGCCCTGAGCCATCTTACAAATCAGCAGCAGAATCGGTGCCCAAATGCCGATGGTGGCGTAAGACGGGATAAGGCCGATACAGAATGTACTGATCGACATAATGACGATGGTGATGGCAAGGATTTTCTGACGGCCATATTTATCGCCGAGCATACCGAAGAACAGTCCACCCAGCGGGCGAATCAGGAAGGGAACGGAGAACGTACCCAGTGCGGCAATCATCTGAAGGCTGGGATCGGCCCCGGGGAAAAACACTTTACCTAACGCATAGGCCACAAAGCCGTAGACACCAAAATCGAACCATTCCATCGCATTACCGAGCGAGGCTGCGGTAATGGCTTTACGCAGCTTTGCGTCATCAATAATGGTGACGTCGCGAAGCGTGATGGGTTTAATCTTTTTCCTTCTTAGCATAGCTATCCTCGTTGACTCGGCCCTGTCTGTTTCACAGTCCAGTTTGCGTTCTGTGAACCATGGGATCCGCTCCATGCGAATCGCCTTATTCAAGCGTAGCAGGTTTACTTACATTGACGTTTTACGCCGATACAACCGAACCTGTTGACGCCTGCCTGGGCAGTTAATGACCTTTTTACCCTACCAGTGTTTATATTTGTGATCAACTTCACACATATTTTCGCGTCCGGTCAACCCAGTCAAATTTTTGTCAAGGAGTGCCAATAAGCACTTCCTTAACCTACCTAAAGAGCATCCTCACGCACGTCATTATTTCTTTCGTAACAGAAAAACAAACCACGTTAATTCACATCAAATTTACATAAATTTCCATCAACAGGAACCGGACTCAGGTTTTACATTGAATATGTGACAAAGATAACTAAAACGATGTTTTATTTTCATTGAATCAATATTCCAATGATCGCATGATAAATCAGAATTCAGCGTTTTATGTTTTACAGAATGAGGTTAATCGAGAGCACACATTTAATTATGCGTGCAGGATTATCGAAGAAACACCGCAAACGACAAGAGCAATTAATTGAATTTATTGACTAATTTTTAACACCTGTCACCCATCCTGCGGGATCCGATGTGAGGTTTGTCCATGAAGATTAAAGCCACGATAGAACGCATACCCGGCGGTATGATGCTGGTTCCGCTGGTACTGGGCGCCATCCTGAATACCCTTGCCCCTGATACCGGGGCTTATTTTGGCGGTTTCACAAAAGGCATGATAACGGGCACGGTTCCGATTCTTGCCGTCTGGTTTTTTTGTATCGGCGCATCCATTAATTTGCGGGCAACAGGTACTGTAATACGGAAATCCGGCACGCTGGTGATAACCAAAATAGCCGTAGCCTGGGCGGTAGCAATGATATGCGCGATGTTCATCCCGGAGACTGGAATTCAGACCGGGTTCTTCGCGGGATTATCGGTCCTGGCGATTGTCTCGGCGATGGATATGACTAACGGCGGATTGTACGCCAGCCTGATGAACCAGTATGGGACGAAAGAAGAGTCCGGCGCATTTGTGTTGATGTCTCTGGAATCTGGTCCGCTGATGACGATGCTGATCCTGGGGTCTGCTGGCCTGGCCTCTTTTGAACCCCACCACTTTGTCGGCGCGATCCTGCCCTTCCTGATCGGCTTTGCCCTTGGCAATCTCGATCACGATCTGCGTGATTTCTTCAGCAAAGCCACGCCGGTGCTGATCCCGTTCTTCGGCTTCGCACTGGGGAACACCATAAATCTGAAGGTTATCCTCGATACCGGCCTGCTGGGTATTGTGTTGGGGGTCGCCGTGATCGTCATTACCGGTATTCCGCTGATCATTGCCGACCGCGTGATCGGAGGAGGAAACGGCACGGCCGGCGTCGCCGCCTCTTCAGCCGCAGGGGCTGCCGTCGCAAACCCGGTGATTATTGCCCAGATTAACCCGGCCTTCGAACCGGTGGCCGCTTCAGCGACAGCGCTGGTTGCCGCCAGCGTCATTGTCACCGCGATTCTGGTGCCGATCATCACGGCGCTGTACGCGAAACGCTACGGGAATATGCAAGAGGCCCAGCCTGAACCGAAACCAATAGAAATGAATCATTAACACACCGCACCAAACCATCCCCTCTCCCCTGCGGGGAGAGGGTTAGGGTGAGGGGGAAGGGATCACCCAAAAATCTCTTCCACCATCCCGTCAACCAGTCGTTTTGCCGAACAGAGCCTTGGCATACCCAGCGCGACGGTCTGCCAGTTTTGCGTGACTGACCAGCTCACCGGATGTTGATCCGCCTGACACCAGTCCCCCAGCCACCCCAGCATGTCTTTATGATCGATTAAACCCGGAGAGGCCGGCGTTGTCAGCCACTGGTGATAGAAATGGCGAGTCGTGGGTGACGCATTAATGCCCTGCGCCAGATAGTTAGCCGCCATGCTGCGCAGGTTATCCTTAAGCATTGCCGCCACATCTTCATTCGCGAGGCGGCATGCATCACCAAATGCCCCCCAGCGCAGCTCTTCCAGGACAATAAAACAGCGCCCGGCCAGTGACCAGCCATCATAGTGCCCGGCCCGCCAGCGGGTAAAAATCTGCTCACTGTGCTCGCCCGCCTGCACCGTGAGCCCGCGCTGGGTCAACGCCTTCTCTTTATAGGCTGCGCGTTGGGTAAAATGAGAAGCGAGTTCGCCGTATTGCTGCATCAGCCCAGGGGATTGCGGGGCCCGCGGGTGAGTCTGCTGGCGCAAAGCAATCAGCTTCTCTGCCATCAGCGTCAGCGCGAGATGACCCGGATCAAGCATGCCGGCCAGTTTTTCCGCCAGCCCCAGGCGCAGCCCCGCATTTTCATTGAGCATCCCTGCCATCGCCCAGGGGCGTAGCCGGGTATGCGTCATGATTTCCTGCGTCAAACGCTCACGAAACTGAAGCTGCTGTGGTCCCAGGTGAGGATGACGCGCCGCGTCTCCCCCCTGCACCAGATCGACCATAAATTTTGGATTAATACACTCCAGCGTTCGCCCGGGGCCGTCCAGTAGTGGTGTTGTCATGGTTGCTCTGCCGCGAATAGAGTTTGAATATCATCGCGTAACAGTCGGGTATCTTCCTGTATCCACGTCGCAGTAGTGATACTTTGCTTCAACAACTGGCAGAGCGCTCGGGTTGAATGCTCATTCTGTTGACGCACTGCGAGGCTATCACGCAAGCTTTCCTGTAACCCGGTCAGGCACAACGAAAATTCTGCAAAGAACGTTGCCATTCCTGCCGTAACAGAGACATCGACCTGCGCCGACAAAGCTTTACGTATTTGTTCACAAAACTGCTCAATATGTTGCTTAAATTTGTCATGTAGCTGCGCAATGTCGATAACATAGCGCGTGCGCGTTTCCACATACTCATCCCAGCCCCAGCCCGGATTATTGAGCCAGCGAGAAACCGTTTCCCGCATGCTGCTCCCGCCTGATGGCGGGTCTGCCTGACTGTCATCCTGCGCAATCGCATCGTTAAACAGCGCCCGCGTATTGAAGTTAAGCTGGCTCGCCTGAAACGCCGGGAAACTGATTCGCGCCCGAAAGCCCGCATGGCTCAGATGCTCTTTAATACGTGCTTCGATAGGGCGCATGGCTTCGTTCAGGGAGCGCGCCAGCGTAGACTCAAGCTGGTCGAAGCGTAACGCCAGTTCCCGGCAAATCTTCGTCTGCGCATCCAGCATCACCAGCTCGCAGGAGGAGCGGATTTTATTCAGCGCGATCTGCGCCTGCCCTTCATCGTCCAGAACCAGCTGCTTCAGCTCGTGCGGCTCGCCACCGTGAGGGTTCTGCCGAGCGATGCCTGCCAAATTAAGAATATGCCGAGCGCTGAACACCTCGCCAATCGCCTGGTTAAGCGCGATTTTTTGGGCCCCCATAAAGTCCGCAGTGGCGTTCAGCGCCTCCTCAACTTCATGTTTCACCTCATCGCTCACGACGCACTGGCGCGTCTGAAGAAGCGCCGTGTCCTCTTCCAGACGTGCAATATTCAATTCCAGCGCCTCAAAGGCAACCGTCAGACCCTGATAGCGGAAGTCGAGGTACTCCCGGGCATTTTGTGCGTAATTAAGAAGCTTATGCGAAGCCGAACGCAGCGCGTATAGCGAGGCATTGGCATAGGCGGCGTAAATCAATTTGCGTATGGGTTGTTCAAACAGCGAATCTTCCCAGAGCAAATCGGCAGAATGACGAATATGATCGATATCGTCCAGGTCCGCCGTGCGCCAGCGACGTCCAAGCGCAGCCTCGGCAAAATCCTGCACCCAGGGCTGCTCCTGATGATCCGGCAGCTGTCCGTGGGTACTCATCTCGTAGCGCGCGCGGTTCGCCAGATATGCCCACATGGATGAAACGGGGTAGATCTGGCCTGGCGAAATATTGCCCTTCATTAAGGTACCGGAGATCATCGCCCGGACCTGCTCTTCATCGTCGCTATTGCGATCTTTCTGATCGAATTTATTGACCAGCGCATACAACGGCACTGATTTTCCCGCAGCGGAAATGGCCTGGCGAACTTCTTCATCAGAGATGGATTTAAGCTGGGTATAATCCATCACGGCCAGCACCGCCGACGCACGGGACAATTGCTCGTTGAGCATTTTTTGCAGATGTGGCTGTCCGGCCTCATTCGGCCCGGGCGTATCGAGCAGCGTCAGCTGTCCGAGATGAGCATCCAGACCCGCAAGATGCACGAACTCCACTTCAATGACCGGAATATGTTCGATAGCCGCATATTCAGAGAACGGAAACGCCACACCTAACGCCTGGGAAAGTCTCACCAGGTCGTTGAGGCTTTTCAGACAATGAAATATTGGCTGCGCGCCAAGGTGATGCTTCTCAAAGGCTTCTCCTTTTTCAATGCGCTCCAGCAGCGTATTCATGTCTTTATCAATTTCAAGATGCTGGGCCAGCTTCCCCCGATCGTAATCGCATAGCTTTTTCTGGAGCAGTTGAATCAATTCATCAATCGGCGAGGCATGTGAAAAATGCAGCACCGGGTCCTTCTGACCCGGCGTGTGCCGAATCAGGGTGGGAAGCGCCGTCATCGGACGATTGCGGTTCGGCAACACTTCGGTCCCTACAATCGCATTAATGGTGGTCGATTTCCCCGCTTTCATGGTGCCTACAATAGCCAGGACCATTTCCAGCCGGGTTATTTTCCGTAATTCATTATTCAGCATCGCCTGCTGTGCATCGACGCCGCGCGCGCTAAAATGCAAAGGTAAAACGTTGTTCTTTTCACCCGTAATGGCAGCCGCTGTGCTCTCCAGCATCGCAGCCGGCATTGATTTCAACGTATCAAGATTTTGCAGGGCGAGCTGTAACAAACGCTCGGCTTCCTGGCTTAATTCAAAAATGGTCTGTGTGTGCATGATAAAAGACTTTCCTTAACGCAAATTTATTACTTTTATTAAGCCACTGGTATTAATTATGTTGTTCAGGCTTATATGATCACGTGTGGAAAACATGTTCGCCGAAATATAACTAATTGATGATAATCAGAAATAATTCGCTATCCTTGCATGGCGTGTAAAGCTCTCCTCCTGGCCTGACAGCCAAAAGAAAAAAGCGTAGCCCAATTTTAAGAAACTTCAGGATATATCATCATTATTTACCCATCTAAAAAGAGAGGTAATACGCCCCTGCCAAAAGATATGTATGGCAGCGAGGTCAGGAGATAAATAACGATGTGTTGCTTCACCTTATCCGAAATGGAGGGGCGTAGCAATTTGCTGCAATAAAATATTCGATATATTTAGCATCAATTTTTTCCCACCGTGCTAATGACGTAAGCATCGCTTATCTGACTGACAGGAAGTGTCACTCCCGATACGCTTTTTGCATCTTTTTTAATTCACAATATCACCGACAACCGTGTGGATTTGCGCTATACTTGCCGCCTTTTTCGGCACACTGCCGTCATTTAGCTGGCACTTCCAGCGCGTTTACACTTTTTGAGGATACCGATATGTCACTCCCACACTGCCCGAAATGCAATTCTGAATACACCTATGAAGATAATGGCATGTTCATCTGCCCGGAATGCGCTCACGAATGGAATGATGCCGAACCATCACACGATGCTGATGCACTTGTCGTAAAAGATGCGAACGGCAATCTGCTGGCGGACGGCGACAGCGTAACCGTGATTAAGGACCTGAAAGTAAAAGGCAGTTCTTCCATGCTGAAGATTGGCACCAAAGTGAAGAATATCCGTCTGGTGGAAGGCGATCATAATATCGACTGCAAAATTGACGGCTTCGGTCCGATGAAACTGAAATCAGAGTTCGTGAAAAAGAACTGATTTACCCGCCCGGTGGCGCTTCGCTTACCGGGCTTTCGGGAACTACACTTAATGGGCTTTTCTTACGTGAGGTAAAGATTATGCCGTTAAGTCCCTACATCTCTTTCGCCGGCAACTGCGCAGAGGCCACCGCCTTCTACCAGCAAGCCGTCGGCGCAGAGCCTCTCTATAAAATCACCTTCGGCGAAATGCCAAAAAGCGATAACAGCGAGGAAGGCTGTCCGTCCGGTATGAAATTTCCGGATTCCGCTATCGCTCACTCCAACGTCCGCATTGCAGGCAGCGATATCATGATGAGCGACGGGATGCCGCCAGGCAGCAACGCACAGTACGCGGGTTTCACGCTGGTACTCGATACCCAGGACGTCAATGAAGGCAAGCGCTGGTTCGACAACCTCGCCGCGGGCGGGAATATCGAAATGGCCTGGCAGGAAACCTTCTGGGCACACGGTTTCGGTAAAGTCACCGATAAATACGGCGTGCCGTGGATGATTAACGTCGTTAAACAGCAGCACTAATTTTCGGGCGGGGGCGTTCTGCCTCCGCCTGTCATCAAACTCCGCTCAACTCTTCAAACTCCCGCAACCCAGACTTAACCCAAATGTCACATTGATGCGCCAGCATGAGGCCACATTTATCGTGAGGCCCAGCACATGCAAACTGTCATCCGCGTCGAGAAACTGAGCAAGACCTTCAATCACAATAAGGCTCTGCATGCCGTTGATCTGACCGTCCAGCAGGGCGACATGGTGGCGCTTCTCGGGCCATCTGGTTCAGGTAAATCCACCCTTCTGCGTCATTTAAGCGGCCTTATCATCTGCGATAAAACGCCGGAAAGCCACGTCGAGCTGCTGGGCAATACCGTGCAGCGCGCGGGGCGTCTCGCCAGCGATATCCGCAAGAGCCGCGCCCAGACGGGCTACATCTTCCAGCAGTTCAACCTGGTAAACCGCCTGACGGTGCTGGAGAACGTGCTGATTGGCGCGCTTGGCAGCACCCCGTTCTGGCGCACCTGCCTGCGCTGGTTCTCCCCTTCCCAAAAGCAGGAAGCCTTACAGGCGCTGACCCGCGTCGGCATGGCGCATTTCGCCCACCAGCGCGTTTCCACACTGTCCGGTGGACAGCAGCAGCGCGTCGCCATTGCCCGCGCCCTGATGCAGAAAGCGCAAATCATTCTTGCTGACGAACCCATTGCCTCGCTGGACCCGGAGTCCGCCCGCATCGTGATGGAGACCCTGCGCGACATTAACCAGAACGACGGCATTACCGTGGTGGTCACGCTGCATCAGGTGGATTACGCCCTGCGCTACTGCGAACGCATTGTCGCCCTGCGTCAGGGACACGTGTTCTTTGATGGCGCGAGCCATCAGTTTGATAACGAACGTTTTGACCATCTCTACCGCAGCATTAACCGCGTCGAAGAGAACGCGCAGGCTGCTTAATTAAACCCGATCCGAGGAAAGTACATGAGCTACAAAGCCGTTGCCGCGCTGGCCTTTACCAGCATGTTCAGCCTCAGCACCCTCCTAAGCCCGGCGTATGCACAAGAGCAGGAAAAAGCGCTGAACTTCGGCATTATTTCGACGGAATCACAGCAGAACCTGAAGCCTCAGTGGGAACCGTTCCTGAAAGATATGGAAACCAAGCTGGGGATCAAAGTGAACGCCTTCTTCGCCCCGGACTACGCGGGCATCATCCAGGGGATGCGCTTTAACAAAGTGGACATCGCCTGGTACGGCAACCTCTCCGCCATGGAAGCGGTGGACCGCGCGAACGGCCAGGTCTTTGCCCAGACCGTCGCGGCAGATGGCTCCCCGGGGTACTGGAGCGTGCTGATCGTCAACAAAGACAGCCCGATCAACAACCTCAACGACATGCTCGCCAAACGCAAAGAGCTGACCTTCGGCAACGGCGATCCGAACTCCACCTCGGGCTACCTTGTCCCTGGATACTACGTCTTCGCCAAAAACAACGCCTCCGCCAGCGACTTCAAACGCACGGTGAACGCCAGCCATGAAACCAACGCTCTGGCCGTGGCCAACAAGCAGGTGGATGTTGCCACCAACAACACCGAGAACCTCGACAAGCTGAAGACCTCCGCACCGGACAAGCTGAAAGAGATCAAGGTTATCTGGAAATCGCCGCTGATCCCCGGCGACCCGATTGTGTGGCGTAAAAACCTGTCCGAAAGCACCAAGGACAAGGTGTACGACTTCTTTATGACCTATGGCAAAACGCCGGAAGAGAAAGCGGTCCTCGAACGTCTGGGCTGGGCACCGTTCCGCCCGTCAAGCGACCTGCAGCTGGTCCCGATTCGCCAGCTGGCGCTGTTTAAAGAGATGCAGGGCGTGAAAGACAACAAAGGGCTGAAGGACGAGGAGAAGACCAGCAAAGTGGCCGCGATTCAGGCCCAGCTTGAAGACCTCGACCGCCTGACCGCCGCGCTCGGCGCGATGACCAGCGTGAATAAAGCGGTGCAGTAGTGCCTTTCTCCCTCTCCCTGTGGGAGAGGGCCGGGGTGAGGGCATCAGCGCGCACATTTCCCCCTCACCCTAACCCTCTCCCTCAAGGGAGAGGGGACTAAACCAAAGGAGCCAACATGCAAACCATCACCCTCCCACCGCCAAAGCGCAGCTGGTTCTCGCTCATTAGCTGGGCCATCCTGCTGGCGGTGCTGGTTATCTCCTGGAAGGGCGCGGAAATGGATCCGCTGCTGCTCTTCAAAGACGCGGGCAACATGGCGACCTTCGCCGCCGACTTCTTCCCGCCGGACTTCAGCCAGTGGCAGGACTATCTCAGCGAAATGGCGGTCACCCTGCAAATCGCCGTCTGGGGCACCGCCCTTGCCGTCGTTCTCTCTATTCCGTTTGGCCTGATGAGCGCCGAAAACATCGTGCCGTGGTGGGTGTATCAGCCGATGCGTCGCCTGATGGACGCCTGCCGCGCCATCAACGAAATGGTCTTTGCGATGCTGTTCGTGGTCGCCGTAGGCCTGGGTCCGTTCGCCGGCGTGATGGCACTGTTCATCCACACCACCGGCGTGCTTTCCAAGCTGCTCTCCGAGGCGGTCGAAGCCATTGAGCCCGGTCCGGTGGAAGGCATTCGCGCGACCGGCGCCAACAAAATCGAAGAGATCCTCTACGGCGTCCTGCCGCAGGTGATGCCCCTGCTGATCTCCTACTCCCTGTACCGCTTTGAGTCCAACGTCCGCTCCGCCACCGTCGTCGGCATGGTCGGCGCAGGCGGGATTGGCGTCACCCTGTGGGAAGCGATTCGCGGTTTCCAGTTCCAGCAAACCTGCGCCCTGATGGTACTCATCATCGTCACCGTCAGCCTGCTGGATTTCCTCTCTCAACGTTTGCGTAAGCACTTCATCTGAGAAGCGAGGCTTTGTTTTCTATGCACTTATCCAGACATCCGACCAGTTACCCCACCCGCTGGCAAGAGATTGCGGCAAAGCTCGAAGTGGAGCTGCGCACGCACTACCGCTGCGGGGACTATCTCCCCGCCGAGCAGCAGCTTGCCGACCGCTATGAGGTGAACCGACACACCCTGCGCCGCGCCATTGACCAGCTGGTCGAGCGCGGCTGGGTCCAGCGCCGTCAGGGCGTGGGCGTGCTGGTGCTGATGCGCCCGTTCGACTACCCGCTAAACGCCCAGGCGCGCTTCAGCCAGAACCTGCTGGATCAGGGCAGCCACCCGACCAGCGAAAAGCTGCTCTCGGTATTGCGTCCGGCCTCCAGCCACGTGGCGGACGCGCTGGGGATTCAGGAGGGCGATAACGTCATCCACCTGCGCACCCTGCGTCGCGTTAACGGCGTGGCGGTGTGCCAGATAGACCATTACTTCGCGGACCTCGCCCTCTGGCCCGTGCTGCAGAATTTCTCCAGCGGGTCGCTGCATGATTTTCTTCAGGATGCGACAGGCATTGCACTCAAGCGCACCCAGACGCGCATCAGCGCCCGTCGCGCGCAGGCGAAAGAGAGCAAGGTGCTCGAAATTCCCAATATGGCCCCGCTGCTCTGCGTACGCACCCTCAACCACCGTGACGGCGAGATCGACGCGACGGAATACTCCGTCAGCCTGACCCGCGCCGACATGATCGAATTCACCATGGAGCACTGAATGCACTTCGACACCGCCACCCGACAGCGCTGGATGCGCGTGCTGGCCCACAGCCAGCCTGCCGCGCTCTCTGCCCGCATGAGCGCCCTTAGTCTGGCACCTGATTACGACACCCTCCGCGCCCCGGAGATCGGCCTCGTTCAGATCCAGGCGCGCATGGGCGGCACCGGCGAGCGCTTCTTCGCCGGAGACGCCACCCTCACCCGCGCGGCGATCCGTCTGAACAGCGGCACGCTGGGCTACAGCTACGTGCTCGGGCGCGACAAAGCGCACGCCGAGCGCTGCGCGGTGATCGACGCGCTTTTACAGGAACAACCCTATTTCCAGACGCTGATGGAAACCCTTATTGCCCCGCTGGAAGCCGACCGCGCCGCGCGCATTGCCGCACGTCAGGCCGAAGTGAACACCAGCCGGGTCGACTTCTTTACGCTCGTTCGCGGAGACAACGCATGACGCTTCAACCTGCTTTTACCCTGGCCGTCCAGGATGCCCAACACAGTTTTCGTCGCCTGCTGAAAGCGATGAGCGAGCCGGGCGTGATCGTCTCGCTGCACCAGCTCTCCCAGGGCTGGCTGCCGCTGAATCTGGCCACCACCAGCGTGCTGCTGACGCTTGCCGATAACGACACCCCGGTATGGCTTTCGGGCGCGCTGTCGAACGACATCGCCAGCCAGAACCTGCGCTTTCACACCGGCGCACCGCTGGTCGATCAGCCCCGGCAGGCGGTCTTTGCCGTGGCCGACGAGCACATCAGCCACGAGCAACTCAACGACCTGAGCGAAGGCAGCGCCGTCGCCCCGGAGACCAGCGCCACGCTGATCCTGCAGGTCTCCAGCCTGAGCGGCGGCCGCATGCTGCGCCTCACGGGTGCAGGCATCGCCGACGAGCGCATGGTCGCGCCGCAGCTGCCGGAGTGCATCATTCACGAGCTGACCGAGCGCCCGCACCCGTTCCCGCTGGGCATTGACCTGATCCTGACCTGCGGCGAGCGCCTGCTGGCGATCCCGCGGACCACCCACGTGGAGGTGTGCTGATGTACGTTGCCGTCAAAGGGGGCGAGAAGGCCATCGCCGCCGCCCATGCGCTGCAGGCGCACAGACGACGGGGCGATGAACGGCTGCCCGAGCTGAGCGTCGCCCAGATTGAACAGCAGCTTAATCTCGCCGTCGACCGCGTGATGACCGAGGGCGGTATCGCCGACCGCGAGCTGGCGGCGCTGGCCCTGAAGCAGGCCAGCGGCGATAACGTGGAAGCCATCTTCCTGCTGCGCGCCTACCGCACCACGCTGGCGAAGCTGGCGGTCAGCGAACCCATCAACACGGCGGAGATGCGCCTGGAGCGCCGCATTTCTGCCGTTTATAAAGACATCCCCGGCGGCCAGCTGCTTGGCCCTACCTGTGACTACACCCATCGCCTGCTGGATTTTACCCTGCTGGCGAACGGCGAAACCCCGTCGCTCAGCACCTCTGACGCCGAACAGGAACCGTCTCCTCACGTTTTCAGCCTGCTGGCGAAACAGGGTCTGGCGAAGGCGGAAGAGGATTCAGACGCGCAGCCGGATGACATCACCCGCACGCCGCCGGTTTACCCGTGCTCGCGCTCGTCCCGCCTGCAGCAGCTGATGCGCGGCGACGAAGGCTATCTGCTGGCGCTGGCCTACTCCACCCAGCGCGGCTACGGGCGCAACCACCCGTTTGCGGCCGAGATCCGCAGCGGCTATATCGACGTCGAAATCGTGCCGGAAGAGCTGGGTTTTGCGGTAAACGTCGGCGAACTGCTGATGACCGAATGCGAAATGGTTAACGGATTTGTCGCGCCCGAAAATGAAGACCCGCACTTTACCCGCGGCTACGGGCTGGTGTTTGGCCTCGGTGAACGAAAGGCCATGGCGATGGCGCTGGTTGACCGTGCGCTGCAGGCACCGGACTACGGCGAGCACGTTGCAGGCCCGGCGCAGGACGAAGAGTTTGTGCTGGCCCACGCGGATAACGTTGAGGCCGCGGGCTTTGTCTCGCACCTCAAGCTGCCGCACTACGTCGATTTCCAGGCCGAACTGGAACTGCTGAAACGCCTGCAACGGGAGCGCAAACATGGCTAACTTAAGCGGCTACAACTTTGCCTATCTGGATGAACAAACCAAACGCATGATCCGCCGCGCCATCTTAAAAGCGGTGGCCATTCCGGGCTATCAGGTGCCGTTCGGCGGCCGCGAAATGCCGATGCCCTACGGCTGGGGCACGGGCGGTATTCAGATCACCGCCAGCGTGATCGGCGAGGCGGACGTGCTGAAGGTCATCGACCAGGGCGCGGACGACACCACCAACGCCGTGTCGATCCGCAGCTTCTTTCAGCGGGTAACGGGCGTCGCGACCACGGAAAAAACCGAAGACGCGACGCTGATCCAGACACGCCACCGCATTCCGGAAACCCCGCTCGCTGAAGATCAGATTTTGATTTTCCAGGTGCCAATTCCGGAGCCGCTGCGCTTTATCGAGCCGCGCGAAACGGAGACCCGCACCATGCACGCCCTGGAAGAGTACGGGGTCATGCAGGTGAAGCTGTATGAGGATATCGCCCGCTTCGGCCATATCGCCACCACCTACGCCTACCCGGTGAAGGTGAATGGGCGCTACGTCATGGACCCGTCGCCGATCCCGAAATTCGATAACCCGAAGATGGACATGATGCCCGCCCTGCAGCTGTTCGGCGCCGGGCGTGAAAAACGCATCTACGCCGTCCCGCCGTACACGCGTGTCGAAAGCCTGGATTTCGACGATCACCCGTTTACGGTGCAGGAGTGGGACGAGCCGTGCGCCATCTGCGGATCCAAACACAGCTATCTGGATGAAGTGGTGCTGGATGACACAGGCAAACGGATGTTTGTCTGCTCCGACACCGATTTCTGCCGCCAACAGAGCGAGGCGAACGGCCAATGAAACCGCTGCTTTCGGTTAACAACCTGACCCACCTTTACGCGCCGGGCAAAGGCTTTAGCGACGTGTCGTTCGAGCTGTGGCCGGGCGAAGTGCTGGGGATCGTCGGCGAGTCCGGCTCCGGCAAAACCACCCTGCTGAAGTCCATCTCCGCGCGCCTCGCGCCGCAACAGGGCGAGATACTCTATCAGGGACACTCCCTCTACGGCATGAGCGAGGCCGAGCGCCGCCGCCTGCTGCGCACCGAGTGGGGCGTGGTGCATCAGCACCCGATGGACGGCCTGCGCCGTCAGGTCTCGGCGGGCGGCAACATCGGCGAACGCCTGATGGCCACCGGCGCGCGCCATTACGGCAATATCCGCGCTACGGCGCAGCACTGGCTGGAAGAAGTTGAAATCCCCGCCTCGCGCATCGACGACCTGCCCACCACCTTCTCCGGCGGTATGCAGCAGCGCCTGCAGATCGCCCGCAACCTGGTCACGCACCCGAAGCTGGTGTTTATGGATGAACCCACCGGCGGGCTGGACGTCTCGGTGCAGGCGCGCCTGCTCGACCTGCTGCGCGGCCTGGTGGTGGAACTGAACCTTGCGGTGGTGATTGTCACCCACGATCTGGGCGTCGCGCGCCTGCTGGCGGACCGTCTGCTGGTGATGAAGCAGGGTCAGGTGGTGGAAAGTGGGTTAACCGACCGCGTGCTCGACGATCCGCACCATCCGTACACCCAGCTGCTGGTGTCGTCCGTATTGCAGAATTAAGAGGCCAACATGATCCGCGTACAAAACGTAAGTAAAACCTTTGTGCTCCACCAGCAAAACGGCGTGCGCCTGCCGGTGCTGCAAAACGCCTCGTTAGAGGTAAACAAGGGCGAATGCGTAGTGCTGCACGGCCACTCCGGCAGCGGAAAATCCACCCTGCTGCGCTCCCTGTACGCCAACTACCTGCCGGACGAAGGCCACATTCGCATTCGCCACAACGATGAGTGGGTCGACCTGGTACAGGCTCCGGCGCGTAAGGTGCTGGACGTGCGCCGCACGACGATCGGCTGGGTCAGCCAGTTTCTGCGGGTGATCCCGCGGATCTCCGCCCTGGACGTGGTGATGCAGCCCCTGCTGGATCTCGGCGTGCCGCGCGAAACTTGCGCCGCCAAAGCCGCCAGCCTGCTGACGCGCCTCAACGTGCCCGAGCGCCTGTGGCACCTTGCCCCGTCGACCTTTTCCGGCGGCGAGCAGCAGCGCGTCAATATCGCCCGCGGCTTTATCGTCGACTACCCGATACTGCTGCTTGATGAGCCCACCGCCTCGCTCGACGATAAAAACAGCGCGGCCGTAGTGGCGCTGATCGAACAGGCCAAAGCGCGCGGGGCGGCGATCGTCGGGATCTTCCACGACGAGACCGTTCGCACCCGCGTCGCAGACAGACTGCACCCAATGGGGACTCCCGCATGATTATCAATAACGTCAAGATGGTGCTGGAAAATGAAGTCGTTGATGGCTCGGTTGAAGTCCATGAAGGCGTTATTCGCGCCTTTGCCGAAACCCAAAGCCGTACCCCTGAAGCGATGGACGGCGACGGCGGCTGGCTGCTGCCGGGGCTGATTGAACTGCATACCGACAATCTGGACAAATTCTTCACCCCGCGCCCAAAGGTGGACTGGCCCGCGCATTCAGCGATGAGCAGCCACGACGCGCTGATGGTCGCCAGCGGCATCACTACCGTACTGGACGCGGTGGCCATTGGCGACGTGCGCGACGGCGGCGATCGCCTGGAGAACCTGGAGAAGATGATCAACGCCGTGGAGGAGACGCAAAAACGCGGCCTCAACCGCGCCGAGCACCGTCTGCACCTGCGCTGCGAGCTGCCGCACCACACCACCCTGCCGTTGTTTGAAAAGCTGGTCGGGCGCGAGCCGGTCTCGCTGGTCTCTCTGATGGATCACTCGCCGGGACAGCGTCAGTTCGCCAACATTGAAAAGTATCGCGAATACTATCAGGGCAAATACTCGCTCAGCGATGCGGAGATGGTCCGTTACGAAGAAGAGCAGCTGGCGCTGGCGGCACAATGGTCGCAGCCTAACCGCCTCAAAATTGCCGCGATGTGTCGTGACCGCAATATCGCGCTGGCCAGCCATGACGACGCCACGCACGATCACGTGCTTGAATCCCACCAGCTTGGCAGCGTGATCGCCGAATTTCCCACCACGTTTGAAGCGGCTGAAGCCTCCCGAAAGCACGGCATGAACGTGCTGATGGGCGCGCCAAATATCGTGCGCGGCGGCTCGCACTCCGGCAACGTTGCGGCAAGCAAGCTCGCTTCCCTCGGCCTGCTGGATATCCTCTCGTCCGACTACTACCCCGCCAGCCTGCTGGATGCGGCGTTCCTAGTGGCCGACGACGAGGGCAACCGCTTTACGCTGCCGCAGGCGATTCGCCTGGTGACGAAAAACCCAGCCTCGGCGCTTAACCTTCACGATCGCGGAGAAATTGCCGAAGGGAAACGTGCGGACCTGGTACTCGCCCACCGTAAGGGCGAGCACG
Organism: Enterobacter sp. NFIX59; assembly: GCF_900113755.1. Classification (NCBI taxonomy): domain Bacteria; kingdom Pseudomonadati; phylum Pseudomonadota; class Gammaproteobacteria; order Enterobacterales; family Enterobacteriaceae; genus Enterobacter; species Enterobacter sp. NFIX59. The sequence continues at coordinate 18,468 of NZ_FOQN01000008.1, forward strand.
TTCATATCGACCACGTCTGGCGTCAGGGAAAAAGGGTGTTCTGATGGGGAGATTAATCTGGCTAATGGGGCCTTCAGGCTCCGGTAAGGACAGCCTGCTGTCCGCCTTACGGCAGCGGGAACATCCGCAGCTGCTGGTGGCGCACCGCTATATTACCCGCGCGGCCAATGCAGGGAGTGAAAACCATATCGCCCTGAGCGAGCAGGAGTTTTTCATCCGTGCCGGGCAAAACCTGCTGGCGCTGAGCTGGCATGCCAACGGCTATTACTACGGGATCGGCATTGAGACCGATCTGTGGCTGCATGCGGGGTTCGATGTGCTGGTTAACGGCTCGCGGGCGCATCTTCCGCAGGCGCGCGCCCGCTATGGAGCAGCCCTGCTACCGGTCTGTCTGCAGGTTTCGCCGGACGTTCTGCGCAGCCGGTTGCAGAGCCGGGGGCGTGAATCAGCCCGTGAGATCGATCAGCGGCTAGAGCGTGCGGCCCGCTATGCCCCGTCCGACTGCCACATCCTCAATAACGACGGAAGTTTGCTACAGTCAGTCGATACCTTTTTATCGCTTATCCGTCAGAAGGAGAAACAGCATGCCTGACTGCCAGCTTCGCCCCGCTACTGCCGACGATGCGCAGATTGTCTATGCCCTGATCTGCGAACTTAAACAGGCAGAGTTCGACCATCAGGCGTTCCACGCCGGATTTCTTGCCAACCTTCAGGATCACAATATGCGCTACCAGCTTGCCGAGCTGGGCGGACATGTTGTCGGCATGATCGGCCTGCATATGCAGTTTCACCTCCATCACGCGCGCTGGATCGGCGAAATCCAGGAGCTGGTGGTGATGCCGCAGGCGCGTGGGTTAAAGGTGGGCAGCCAGCTGCTGGCCTGGGCGGAAGAGGTGGCACGGCAGGCCGGCGCGGAGCTGACCGAACTTTCCACCAGCGTGAAGCGCACTGACGCGCACCGTTTTTACGTTCGTGAAGGATACACGCAGAGCCATTTCCGATTCACCAAACCGCTGTAGAGGTGCGTTATGAGTCTGACAATCACGTTGACGGGAACGGGCGGCGCCCAGCTGGTGCCGGTCTTTGGCTGCGACTGCGCGGCGTGTCGCCGGGCGCGCCTGCAGGAGACCTATCGCCGTCGCCCCTGTAGCGCGGTGGTCAAATTCAACGATGCGGTGACGCTGCTGGACGCGGGCATTCCGCACCTGATGGACGACTGGCCCGCAGGCAGCTTTCAGCAGTTTTTGCTCACCCATTACCATATGGATCACGTTCAGGGGCTGTTCCCCCTGCGCTGGGGCGTTGGCGCGACGATTCCGGTTTACGGTCCGCCGGACGAAGCAGGATGCGACGACCTGTTTAAACACCCGGGGATTCTGGATTTCAGCCACACGGTCGAACCGTTTGTGATGTTTGAACTTCAGGGGATGCGGGTCACGCCGCTGCCGCTCAACCATTCAAAACTGACCTTCGGGTATTTGCTGGAGTCGGCCCACAGCCGCGTGGCCTGGCTTTCCGACACCGCCGGGCTGCCGGAAAAAACAGTGAAGTTCCTGCTCAACAATCAGCCGCAGGCGATGATTATCGACTGCAGCCATGCACCGCGCGACGAGACGCCGCGAAACCATTGCGACTTAAATACCGTGATGGCGCTAAACGAGGTGATTGGCTGCCCGCAGGTGATCCTGACCCACATCAGCCATCAGTTTGACGTGTGGATGATGGATAATCCGCTGCCCGACGGCATTGAAGCGGGGTATGACGGGATGGTGCTGATGCTGGATTAGGTTTTCTCCCTCTCCCGTGGGAGAGGGTTGGGGTGAGGGCAACAGGCCGCACTTAGCCTCGATCGTAATCGTCCTCTAACCTGCGCTCATCCTCTTCTAACCGACGGCGATCGTCATCCAGCTGACGCTGACGCTCGTCTAAACGGCGTCGTCTGTCCTCAAGCTGTCGACGACGATCGTCGTACTGTCTGCTGTCGATTTGACGGCTGCGGTCATAACGATCGTCATCGCTGCTGCTGCGACTGCTGCTGGGATTATAGGCATCGTTGATCGCCTGCTGAATGTTGCCAATAGCATCATCAACAATATCGGCATGAGCCAGTTGGCTGGTGAGTGACAGCAGACCGAATAACAGAGCAGTTGGGTAACGTTTCATAAGGCCAGACTCGCAGGTGAACTGACCTTACGATAATGAACGGCTGGGAACGGGGGTAGCGGAGGAATCTCAAATTCAGTTGTGCCCAGGGTCTTCCATCAACTGATTCGCACGCTGTTTATTTTCTGCGACCAGGACGATGCCATAGCATTTTTGATCCGGCGAATGGCTCCAGATACGATCTTCGGGGATACACCCTCCGTCATAGATAACCTTGCTACCATCATACGGCCAAAATGCTCCCTGCTCGGTATCGAGAACAAATACGGCGATTTGGTCAGACTCGCGGGCAATTTTCTGCCAGAGCATCTTCCCACCCTCATATTGTTCAAAGTCGCTGACAAGCGTCACGCCACACTGTAATACCAGGGCTTCATACAGACGAGTTGCCAGTCCCTTGTCACGCTCGGCGGGATCAACGCAGATACCTTCTACCTGAATAACGCTGGCATCTTCCCAACAGCGCTCGACAGCAATGATATCTTCACCTAAATGCGTTTTACGTTGTAAATCCAGGGCAGCAACAACCCGATGCCGGGGCACCCCATCGAAGGTTTCGATATCCGCTTCAATAATCGCAGCTCTTGGCGTCTGGCTATCAAAAATAACATGTAGCACTCGCCCGGAAAGCTCAAACTCATCAACGAGCTTGAATGACCTTGCTACGGTTTTTGGGCTGTAAGTTGTAGGCATCACAATCATTTGTGAGTCCCCTTTTGTAAGTACCGGCATAGTTCCCTTTATATCCCAATCTGCCAAATTTTGCGCAGGTTAGCATCACCCGGTTTACTCACGCTCTTGATGAATTCCTAAATATCACTTCTTATAAACAGACCTTCCGCAGCGCCTGCGCCAGCTGCACCCGCGTAAACGGCTTACGCAGTAACGGAACGTCCGGCAGCTGAGGGTTATGCGTGGGTCGTAAATCCTGGCCGCTGATCAGCAGTACCGGAAGCTGCGGATAATGACTACGCACATGGTTTATCACCTCGGCTCCGCTGAGGCTGCCGGGCAACATCAGGTCGCTGATAAACATGCCAATATCCGGTGACGCCGCCAGCATGTTCAGCGCCTGCTCGCCGTTGTCCGCTTCAAGCGTCAGGTAGCCAAGCTGATGCAGCTGCTCGCACAGGGTCTGACGGACATCCGCCTCATCTTCCAGCACCAGAACCAGGCGCTCGCTATCAACGGAGGCGGTGGCTGACAGCGCTTCATCATCTGCAGCGGCGGGCAGCACAGATCGCGGGAGATGAAGCCGGACAGTCGTCCCCTGCCCCGGAGCGCTTTCAATCTCCACGCGCCCACCGGACTGGCGCACAAAGCCATAGACCATCGACAGGCCTAACCCGCTCCCGCTTCCGGTCTGCTTGGTGGTGAAGAACGGTTCAAAGACCCGGGATTTCACCTCCTGCGACATGCCGCTGCCGCGGTCAATGACCTCCAGCGCCACCATATCCTGCCTGCGACCGTCGCTGCGGGTGACGCGCTGATTCCAGGTGCGAATTTTAATCACCCCGCTTTGCCCTTCCATCGCATCGCGGGCGTTCATCACCAGGTTGATGATGGCGTTTTCAAGCTGGCTGACGTCTATCCACGCGGGCCAGGCCGGTGATTGCGCTTCAATCTCCAGGGTCAGGGGGGCGGGCAAGGAGTGGCGCATCAGTTCCCGAAGATTCTCCAGCAGCGGCAGCATCTCTACCGCATGTGGCGTCAGGGATTGCTTGCGGGAAAACGCCAGCAGGCGCTGGGTCAGTAAGGCGCCACGCTCGGCCGCCTTCAGCGCCCGGGTAATGCGCGGCGCATCTTTTGATTCGGGGTCGGTGAGCTCAAGGCTGCCGATGATCACCGCCAGCAGGTTATTAAAATCATGCGCCAGCCCGCCGGTCAGCTGTCCGACCGCCTTCATCTTCTGGCTATGTAGCAGTGCCTCTTCCAGCCCCTGACGCTCGACGCGGTCGATCTCCATCTGCGTGGTTTTTTCTTTCAGCAGACGCGTGGTGTGCTCAAGAGAGGCGGTATTGCGGGCAAAAACGTTAAACGCGCGCGCCAGTTCACCCAGTTCATCGCGCCGCTGGAGGGCGGGAACGGAAACATCCTGTTCGCCGTGAGCAAGGCGCGACATCGCCCGGGAAATGGCCGTCAGGTTAGAGGCCAGATTGCGGTAGATATACCAGCAGGCGCACCCGGTGATGATCAGCGCCAGGATGGCGAAGATGCTGATAAACACGCTGATGGATTGCAGCTCGTGATGACTCTGGTCAGTACGAAGCCGGGAGGCCTGCGCCACCTGCCCGACGTACTGATTGATGTCGCTGTTGAGGATCGCCACCAGCGCCTTGATGTGGAACATATACCAGCTTATCGCCAGATCGCTCTCCTCCAGTTGCTTCGACAGCGGGGCGAGCTTGCCTAGCTCGGCATTAAAATCAGGCAAAACCTCCTTCACGACAGGCTGTACGGCATTTCGGGGCAGCGTTGCGGCCACTGCGTCCAGTTGATGAACGGTCGCGCGCGGCGAAGGGGTGTCGATGGCAGCAGCGATCAGCCGATCCATCTCCATCAGCTGCTGCGCATCCGGTACGTTGCTGTCGTAACGGCGGTTGATGTCCTGCAGATGACGCAGGTAGCTCTGGCTTTGATATAGCGAGCTAAGCAGCGCGTTACGCTCCAGATGGCGTCGCTGCCCGCGCTCAAGCATCTCCGTCACGCTCTGCTGGAGCTCATTGCTTCGCTGAATAATGCGCGCCACCAGCGCCGGCTCCTGCTGCGCCAGCGGCGCATCGGCAAGCTGTTCCAGCGAGCGGCGCAGCGCCATTTGCGTCTGCTTCAGGCGCTCGGCTTCGCCTTTGTACTCCAGCGCCCCGACGACCTGGGAGAGCCGCACCGCCGCCGTCGCCACGTTGGCGGTATCACGGGCCAGGTTCATGCTGCCGGTCATGTCGTCCAGCGTTTGCTGCTGCACCTGCTCCTGGATCTGGCTCGCGTGACGAAAGCCAAGCACCGCCACGCCGCTCACCATCAGCGTCACGGCGACCACCAGCAGATTAAATATCAGCAGGCGACCGCGGGCGCTGGCGAAAAACGGGGGGCGTGAAGACATGTTGACTCCGTAACTGTGATCCACATTAGCTATTCATAACTATGACAAATATGAACAGCTTCTGACATTTTGCATTTACGCACCTGTGATGAAGTGCAGAAATCGGCATTCACAGGAGATCCGCCATGAGCAGAACCCCGGTATTAGAGATGCGCAGCATTGCCAAAACGTTTGGCAATTTCCACGCGCTCAAGGGTGTGGATTTGACGGTTTTCCCCGGTGAGATCCACGCGCTGATGGGGGAAAACGGCGCGGGGAAAAGCACGCTGATGAAAATCCTCGCGGGGGCCTATACCGCCACCAGCGGCGAGATCCTGATCGACGGCCAGCCGTTTCATATTAAAGGGCCGAAAGATGCGCTGGCCGCGGGCATCACCCTGATTTATCAGGAGATGCAGCTCGCGCCCAATCTGACCGTTGCCGAAAATATCTTCCTCGGCAGCGAGCTGTCGCGCGGCGGGATGGTGCAGCGCAAAGAGATGGCCGCCCAGGCGCAGGCGGTGGTTGACCGTCTCGGCGCGCAGTTCAGCGCCACCGACCTGGTGATGAAGCTGACCATCGCCGAGCAGCAGCAGGTGGAAATTGCCCGCGCGCTGCACCGCAACAGCCGCATTCTGGTGATGGATGAACCCACCGCCGCCCTCTCCTCGCGGGAAACGCATCGTCTGTTCGAACTGATTTTGCGCCTGCGCGATGAAGGGATGGCGATCATCTACATCAGCCACCGCATGGCGGAAGTGTATGAACTCTCAGACCGCGTCAGCGTTCTGCGCGACGGGCAGTACGTCGGCAGCCTGACGCGCGACAAGCTCAACGCCTCTGAGCTGGTGCGCATGATGGTGGGCCGCCCGTTAAGCGACCTGTTCAACAAGGAGCGTGACATTCCCCTCGGCAGCCCGCGCCTCAACGTCCACCACCTCACCGACGGTAAAAAAGTACAGCCGTGCAGCCTGCAGGTGCGTTCCGGCGAAATCGTCGGGCTGGCGGGGTTGGTCGGGGCCGGACGGTCCGAGCTGGCGCAACTTATCTTCGGCGTGCGCAAAGCCACGGGCGGCATGATTGAGGTCGACGGCGAGCCGGTGGTGATCCACTCCCCGCGTGCGGCCATCGAAAACGGCATCGGTTTTCTCACCGAAAATCGCAAGGAGCAGGGGCTGTTTCTGGAGCTGGCGGCGCAGGAGAACATCACCATGGCGACGCTGGAACGCGATGCCACCTTCGGCATGCTAAACCGTAAAAAAGCCCAGTCGATTTCCGATGATGCCATTGCCCTGCTCAACATCCGCGTGCCGCATTCGCAGGTGCGCGCGGGCGGGCTCTCGGGCGGCAACCAGCAAAAGCTGCTGATCTCCCGCTGGGTGGCCATCGGTCCGCGCATTCTGATTCTGGACGAACCCACCCGCGGCGTGGACGTCGGCGCGAAAAGCGAGATCTACCGCATCATGAACCAGATGGCGCGCAAAGGGGTGGCGATTTTGATGATCTCCAGCGAGCTGCCGGAAGTGGTGGGGATGAGCGACCGGGTGTACGTGATGCGCGAAGGCAGCATTGCGGGCGAGCTCCACGGGCGCGACATCTCTCAGGAAAACATCATGACGCTGGCAACCGGCGTGAACGACACTCATCATCAGGCGGTGTAACCATGACACATTCAACCAGTCCGCAGCAGGTGGCGAAATCCGCCTCCGCAAAAAAAATGCTGATGAGCGATCTGATGCAAACGGTCGGTATTTTGCCGATTCTGATCCTGATTGTGGCGGTATTTGGCTTTATTGCCCCGAACTTCTTTACCGAGAGCAACCTGCTCAACATTACCCGTCAGGCGTCGATCAACATCGTGCTGGCGGCGGGAATGACCTTCATCATTTTAACCGGCGGGATTGACCTCTCCGTGGGCTCGATTTTGGGCACTACGGCGGTAGCGGCGATGGTGGTCTCACTTATCCCTGAATTTGCCGGGCTGTCCATTCCGGCCGCGCTGATGCTCGGCATGGTGCTGGGTCTGTTCAACGGCGCGCTGGTGGCCTTCGCCGGACTGCCGCCCTTCATCGTGACGCTCGGCACCTATACGGCACTGCGCGGTGCGGCGTATCTGCTGGCCGACGGCACGACGGTCATTAACTCCAACATCAACTTTGAGTGGATCGGCAATAACTATCTCGGCCCGATTCCGTGGCTGGTGGTGATCGCCCTCGCGGTCATCGCTATCTGCTGGTTCATCCTGCGCCGCACCACGCTCGGCGTACACATCTACGCGGTGGGCGGCAACATGCAGGCGGCGCGACTGACCGGCATTAAGGTCTGGCTGGTGCTGCTGTTTGTCTACGGCATGAGCGGTCTGCTATCCGGGCTTGGCGGCGTCATGAGCGCCTCGCGCCTCTACAGCGCCAACGGTAACCTCGGCACAGGCTACGAGCTGGATGCGATTGCGGCGGTGATCCTCGGCGGTACCAGCTTCGTCGGCGGGATCGGCACGATCACCGGCACGCTGGTCGGCGCGCTGATCATCGCCACCCTTAACAACGGCATGACGCTGATGGGCGTCTCCTACTTCTGGCAGCTGGTGATCAAAGGGGCGGTGATCATCATTGCGGTGCTGATCGACAAATACCGTACCCGACACCATCAAAGTGCATAACAACAATACCCTACGAGTGAGGAAGACAAGATGCGTTTGAAACCGTTAGTAACCGCGCTCTGTGCTAGCGCGCTGCTTGCCGCAACGCCGTTTGCGCAGGCGAAAGATCTGAAGTCCATTGGCGTGACGGTGGGGGACCTGGCTAACCCGTTCTTCGTGCAGATCACCAAAGGTGCCGAGCTGGAAGCGCGCAAGCTGGCGGGGGATAACGTCAAGGTGACGCTGGTCTCCAGCGGGTACGATCTGGGCCAGCAGGTGGCGCAGATCGACAACTTTATTGCCGCGAAGGTAGACATGATCATCCTCAACGCCGCGGATTCCAAAGGGATCGGCCCGGCGGTGAAGCGTGCGAAGGACGCCGGGATCGTGGTCGTGGCGGTTGACGTGGCGGCGGAAGGGGCTGATGCCACCATCACCTCCGATAACACCCAGGCGGGCGAAATGGCCTGTAAGTACATTACCGACCGCCTGAAAGGCAAAGGCAACGTGGTGATCATCAACGGACCACCGGTCTCTGCGGTGCAAAACCGCGTGGAAGGTTGTCAGACGGAGTTCAAAAAACACCCGGATATCAAGGTGCTCTCGGATAACCAGAACGCCAAAGGCAGTCGTGAAGGCGGTCTGGAAGTCATGACCTCCCTGCTGGCGGCCAATCCGAAGATCGACGGCGTGTTTGCGATTAACGATCCGACGGCGATCGGCGCCGATCTGGCCGCGAAGCAGGCGCAGCGCAATGAGTTCTTTATCGTCGGCGTGGATGGTTCACCGGACGGTGAGGAAGCGCTGAAACGTGAAAACTCGCTGTTTGTGGCAACCCCGGCGCAAGATCCGCAGGTGATGGCGGCAAAAGCGGTGGAGATCGGCTATGACATTCTCCAGGGCAAACCTGCGCCGAAAGCGCCCGTGCTGATCCCGGTGACGATGATCGATAAAAAGAACGTCGGCACGTATAAGGGGTGGACGGTTAAATAACCTCGCTGCGGCCTGATGCCCTCACCCTAACCCTCTCCCACCGGGAGAGGGAACTTATTCCCCCTCTCCCTTGAGGGAGAGGGTCGGGGTGAGGGGGTGGCATAAAATTCAAGGAGTCCCCATGAAACGCTCCGACATCAATGAAATTCTCGGCCACACGCGGCAGTTCTTTTCCATGCACGACGTTCATCTCCCGCCGTTTGCCAGCTTTCCGCCAACAAAATGGCAGCAGCTTGACCAGGCCGCGTGGCAGGAAGTGTTCGACCTCAAGCTCGGCTGGGACGTGACGGCCTTCGGCGGCAACAGCTTTGCCGCACAGGGCCTGACGCTGTTCACCCTGCGCAACGGCTCGCCCAACGGGGTGCCGTATGAAAAAGGCTATGCCGAAAAAATCATGCACGTGCGCGACGGCCAGGTGACGCCGATGCATTTTCACTGGCGTAAGCGAGAAGACATCATCAACCGGGGTGGCGGGAACCTGATTGTAGAATTGTGGAATGCCGGTGCACATGAAGAGACGGAAAACACCGACGTGACGGTCACCATCGACGGCTGCCGTCAGACCCACGCCCCCGGCAGCCAGCTGCGCCTCACGCCAGGGGAAAGCATCTGCCTGACGCCCGGTCTTTATCACAGCTTCTGGGGCGAACGCGGCTTCGGCGACGTGCTGGTCGGGGAAGTGTCCTCGGTCAATGACGACGAGCACGACAACCACTTTTTGCAGCCCGTTGCCCGCTATAACAACATCGAAGAAGACGAGCCGGCGCTGCTGGTGCTGTGCAACGAGTACAACCTGTTTCGGATATAAGGGGTGAATGATGCCATTGATTTCTCTTGCCGACGGTCTTGCGCACGCCAGACAACACCGCTACGCGCTGGGCGCGTTTAACGTGCTCGACTCCCACTTCCTGCGCGCGCTGTTCGCCGCCGCAAAGCAGGAGCGCTCGCCGTTTATCATCAACATCGCCGAAGTACACTTTAAGTACGTGTCGCTGGATTCGCTTGTCGAAGCGGTGAAGTTCGAGGCCGCCCGTCACGACATTCCCGTGGTGCTCAATCTCGACCACGGCCTGCATTTCGAGGCGGTGGTGCGCGCCCTGCGCTTAGGGTTCAGCTCGGTGATGTTCGACGGCTCTACGCTGAGCTACGAGGAAAACATTCGCCAGACGCGGGAAGTGGTGAAGATGTGCCGCGCGGTGGGCGTATCGGTGGAGGCGGAGCTGGGCGCGGTCGGGGGCGATGAAGGCGGCGCGCTGTACGGGCATGCGGATGAAGCTTTCTTTACCGACCCGCAGCTGGCGCGCGAATTTGTCGATTCAACCGGCATTGACGCGCTGGCGGTGGCTATCGGCAACGCGCACGGCAAATACAGGGGCGAGCCGAAGCTCGATTTCCCCCGTCTGGACGCCATTCGCCAGCAGACGGGGCTGCCGCTGGTTTTACACGGCGGCTCCGGGATTAGCGATGCCGACTTCCGTCGCGCGATTGAGCTGGGCATTCATAAAATTAACTTTTATACCGGCATGTCGCAGGCCGCGCTCGCCGCCGTTGAGCAGCGCATGGCAAAGCGTCAGCCGCTGTACGATGAATTTGCCGAGCTGCTGCTGGGGATAGAAGAGGCGATAACCGATACGGTCGCCGAACAGATGCGCATCTTCGGCAGCGCGGGGCAGGCATAATGGAACGTAAGGGCATCATCGCCGCAGGCAATATGCTGGTGGACCACGTCCACCAGATCGTGCAGTGGCCGGAGCGCGGCTGGCTGGCGGAAATCACCCACAGCGAACGCTCAACCGGCGGCGCGCCGCTCAACGTCCTGCTGACGCTGGCGAAAATGCACGTTGGCCTGCCGCTGCAGGCGGTGGGGCTAATCGGGGAAGACAGCGACGGGGACTACATTCTGGCGATGCTCGACCAGTACCACGTCAACCGCCAGCGCGTACAGCGCACCACCTTTGCGCCGACCTCCATGTCGCAGGTGATGACCGATCCCAGCGGACAACGCACCTTTTTCCACTCGCCGGGCGCCAACCGCCTGCTGGATCTTCCCGCCTTCGATCGCTTAGACGGATCGATGAAGATTTTCCATCTCGGCTACCTGCTGCTGCTCGACAGCCTGGATATGCCCGATGACGAATTTGGCACCCGCAGCGCGCGGCTGCTGGCGCAGATGCACGACCAGGGGTATGAAACCTCGCTCGATCTGGTGTCCCGCAAGGGCGACCCGCGCTACCAGCCGCTGGTGCTCCCTGCCCTGCGCCATCTGGATTATCTGGTGATTAACGAGCTGGAAGCCGGGGAGTTTAGCGGGCTGGAGATGCGAGACGGCAGCGATGCGCTGAATATAGCCCATATTTCTGAAGCCGCCGCACAGCTGCTGGCGGCAGGCGTTCGCCAGCGGGTGGTTATCCACTGTCCGGAAGGGGCATGGGGTGAAGCGCCGGGTGAGCAAGGCCGCTGGATCCCATCATGGTTACTGGAGCAGAAAGAGATTATCGGCAGCGTCGGCGCGGGCGATGCGTTTTGCGCGGGGTTTTTATACGGTTGCCATGAATCGCTGCCGCTGACAGAGAGTATTTATCTGGCGCACGCCTGCGCGCGGGCAAGCCTGCTGGCCGCCAATGCGATTGACGGCGCAAAAACGCTGGCCGAGCTGCAGTTGTTTATCAAAGAGAATACTTAGGCCGCTTTCTCGCTATGGGAAACATCGGTGGCAAACACATAGCCCAACCCACGAATGGTTTTAATGAGTGCAGGCTGATGCGGGTTAGCCTCGATTTTCCGTCGCAGGCGCATGATCAACACGTCAATCGTGCGGTCGAACACGTCGGCGCTTTCGCTGTGGGTCAGCTCAAGCAACCGGTCACGGCTCAGCACCCGACGGGCATTTTGCGTGAGCGCCAGCAGCAGGCCGTACTCGCCCTGGGTTAACGGGACGGGATTACGCTGCGGATCGCTCAGCTCACAGCGGGTGGTATCGAGCGTCCATCCGTTAAAAGCAATGCCCTCAACGGGCGCTGCGGGGACTTCAGCAGCAAGCACGCCGGTACGGCGCAATACCGCCTTAACACGGGCGACCACCACGCGCGGGTTGAACGGTTTGCCAATATAATCGTCGGCCCCCATCTCCAGCCCCACCACCACGTCTGACTCACTGCCCAGCCCGGTTAACATCACAACCGGTAGCGCCGGTCGCTGCTTTTGCAGCTGCAGCAGAACCTGCAGGCCGTTGATATCCGGCAGCATCATGTCCAGCAGCACAAGCGCGATATTCGGCTCCTGCTGCACCTGCCGCAGTGCATCCTGGCCGTTATGGCAGACAAGCACGCTAAAGACGTGCTCGCTCAGCACGTCCTGAAGCAGTTCGCAGACTGCCGTATCGTCATCAACCACCAGAATCGCCGGTTTCATCGTATGCTTCCGTCAGGGGATTATGTTAAGTCTGTACCATTCTGCCGTCGGCTCCAGTCAAATGGTTTTTTCAGTGACGGAAATTCAACCCATGTCACATCCGCTGCCTTGTCGACACGTCAATTTTGACGATTGGCTGTTTTTTGTCAGGGTTTTCACCGCGAAGGGGCCGTAAAGTCAGGGTATACCCATACGAAAAACATGGCATAGAAGCTGCATAGTGGGTGCGAATGATTCGATTAACTGGAGCAGACTGATGAAAAAAGTCGTCACGGTTTGCCCTTATTGTGCCTCAGGTTGCAAGATCCACCTGGTGGTCGATAACGGCAAAATCGTCCGGGCAGAGGCCGCACAGGGGAAAACCAACCAGGGCACGCTATGCCTGAAAGGTTACTACGGCTGGGATTTTATAAACGATACCCAAATCCTCACCCCGCGCCTGAAAAACCCTATGATCCGCCGCGAGCGCGGCGGCAAGCTGGAAGCCGTCTCCTGGAACGAGGCGCTGGATTACGTCGCCACGCGCCTGAGCGCCATCAAGGCCAAATATGGCCCTGATGCGATTCAGACCACCGGCTCTTCCCGCGGGACGGGAAATGAAACCAACTATGTGATGCAAAAATTCGCGCGCGCCGTTATTGGAACCAATAACGTCGACTGCTGCGCTCGCGTCTGACACGGCCCATCGGTTGCAGGTCTGCACCAGTCGGTCGGTAACGGCGCAATGAGCAATGCCATCAACGAGATAGATAATACCGATCTCGTCTTCATCTTTGGTTATAACCCGGCGGATTCTCACCCTATCGTCGCGAACCACGTTATTCGCGCTAAGCAGAATGGGGCGAAAATCATCGTCTGCGATCCGCGCAAAATTGAAACCGCGCGCATTGCGGATATGCACATCGCGTTGAAAAACGGCTCGAACATCGCGCTGCTGAACGCAATGGGGCACGTCATCATTGAGGAGAACCTGTACGACCAGGCGTTTGTCGCGACCCGTACGGAAGGCTTTGAAGAGTACAAGAAAATAGTCGAAGGATATACGCCGGAGTCGGTGGAAGCGATCACCGGCGTCAGCGCGCAGGCGATCCGCCAGGCGGCACGAATGTATGCCGGGGCGAAAACCGCCGCCATCCTCTGGGGTATGGGCGTGACCCAGTTCTACCAGGGTGTGGAGACCGTGCGCTCTCTGACCAGCCTCGCGATGCTGACCGGTAATCTGGGTAAAGCCCACGTTGGTGTGAACCCGGTGCGCGGTCAGAATAACGTCCAGGGCGCCTGCGATATGGGCGCGCTGCCGGATACTTATCCTGGCTACCAGTACGTGAAATTTCCGGAGAACCGCGCCAAATTCGCGAAGGCCTGGGGCGTGGAAAGCCTGCCGGAACACACCGGGTACCGCATCAGCGAGCTGCCGCACCGCGCGGCGCATGGCGAAGTGCGTGCGGCCTACATCATGGGCGAAGATCCTCTCCAGACCGACGCCGAGCTCTCGGCGGTGCGCAAAGGGTTTGAGGATCTGGAGCTGGTGATTGTCCAGGATATCTTCATGACCAAAACCGCGGCGGCGGCGGATGTGATTTTACCGTCGACCTCCTGGGGCGAGCATGAAGGCGTCTACACTGCGGCAGACCGCGGCTTCCAGCGCTTCTTTAAGGCGGTCGAGCCGAAGTGGGACCTGAAAACCGACTGGCAGATCATCAGCGAAATCGCCACCCGCATGGGCTACCCGATGCACTACAACAACACTCAGGAGATCTGGGACGAGTTGCGCAGTCTGTGTCCGGACTTCTACGGGGCAACCTATGAAAAAATGGGTGAGCTGGGGTATATCCAGTGGCCGTGCCGGGATGAGTCGGAGGCCGATCAAGGCACGTCCTATCTCTTTAAGGAGAAATTCGACACCCCGAACGGGCTGGCGCAATTCTTCACCTGCGACTGGGTCGCGCCCATTGATAAACTCACCGATGAGTATCCAATGGTGCTCTCCACCGTACGTGAGGTGGGCCACTACTCCTGTCGTTCGATGACCGGCAACTGCGCCGCGCTGGCGGCGCTGGCGGACGAACCGGGCTACGCGCAAATCAATACTGCCGACGCGAAGCGCCTCGGCATTGAGGATGAAGCACTGGTGTGGGTGAACTCGCGCAAAGGGCGGATCATCACCCGAGCGCAGGTCAGCGACCGTCCAAACAAAGGGGCGGTCTATATGACCTATCAGTGGTGGATTGGTGCCTGTAACGAGCTGGTAACGGAGAACTTAAGCCCGATAACCAAAACGCCGGAGTATAAATACTGCGCCGTCAACGTTGAGCCGATTGCGGATCAGCACGCCGCGGAACAGTATGTGATCGACGAATATAACAAGCTGAAAGCCCGGCTGCGCGAAAGCGCAATGGGTTGAAGCCGTTAATTCATCGATGAATAAAGGGAGTGAAATATTCACTCCCTTTTTATTTCCGGTTGGCTTATCAATAATATCAATTATTATTCTGGAAAGCGGCTCGCAGAAATAATGTAATTTTCGCGAAAAAGAATTACATCTTTGCATTTTAATTCAGAGGGATAAGATGTGCGGCGGGTGCTTAAGACTTTCTGTCTTGAGCATTGTTGAGGGACAGAAAGTAGAAAGCCCCGGGAAATTTTCATTTACCCGAGGCTACTCCCTCAACTCCCAACAGGTTGAGAGTAGCCTCTTATTCTTTTTTTGACAAGGAGTAAAAGGCATGACGCCATTAAAAACTGCGTTAGGCATCGTCTTTATTATCTGCCTGACGATAGTGATATTTACCTTTATTACTCGCGGGAAGCTCTGCGAGCTCACAATAAAGAGTTAACATCAGGAGGTGGCGGCGAAATTAGCCTGCGTCGCAGGCTAACCTCTATGGGCGGAACAACGGTTCCGCCCGGCTTGTAGGATGCTGAGGTCTTAATGCACCCATTTTTTTCTTTTGCGCCCGCGATTATACTGCGCGGCGTGTACCCAGATGATAAGAATCCATGAAATCCATTTTTCTGTTGTTAGTGTTTTTAACGTCCTTCGCCCGCGCGGATGAGATAGGCAGCCAGTATCAGAAGCAGGCGGAAGCCGGTGATGCGCGTGCCCAGTATTATCTTGCTGATACGTACTTCAGCTCCGGCGACAGCAAGCAGGCCGCGCTGTGGGCAGAGAAAGCCGCAAAAGGCGGCGATGTCGACGCCATGGCGCTGCTCTCGCAAATCCTTTTTACGCAGGGCGATTACGCACAGGCCAAAGCCCTGGCCCAACAGGCAAACATTGCTGGCAGCAAACGCGGCGCGATCATGCTGGCACGCGTGCTGGTCAACACTCAGGCCGGTAAAACTGACTATCCCCAGGCCATTAAACTGCTGCAAACGGCAACCGAAGATATCGACAGCGACTCTGCGGTCGATGCGCAGCTGTTGCTGGGGCTGATTTATGCCAACGGCGTCGAGGTAGCGCAGGATGACGTGCAGGCCGCCTCGTGGTTCAAGCGAAGTTCAGCCCTTTCGCGTACCGGCTACGCCGAGTACTGGGCGGGGATGTTGTTCAGGCAGGGCGAGAAAGGCTTTATCACGCCAAATAAGCAGAAAGCACTGTACTGGTTGAACCTGAGCTGCACTGAAGGGTTTGATACGGGATGCGAAGAGTTTGATGCGTTAAGCGGGGAGTAAAGTGCCGGGTGGCGCCTTCGCCTTACCCGGCCTACAAAACCCGTAGGCCCGGTAAGCGCAGCGCCACCGGGCTTAGGATGTTACTGGTCAGCCGTCTTATCAAAACGACCCAGCACTTCGCGTTCATATGCCAGCGCTTTTTTGCGGTCGAATTTGTGCTCCCACTTGGCGATAACCAGCACCGCCAGGGCATTGCCCACCACGTTCAGCGCCGTACGCGCCATGTCGAGGATACGGTCCACACCGGCGATAAATGCCAGACCTTCGAGCGGAATACCAACGCTGCCCAGCGTTGCCAGCAGCACCACGAACGAAACGCCCGGAACGCCAGCAATACCTTTGGACGTCACCATCAGCGTCAGAACCAGTACGATCTCCTGCCACAGCGACAGGTCAATGCCGTACAGCTGCGCAATAAAGATAGCGGCGATACTCTGGTACAGCGTCGAACCATCCAGGTTAAAGGAGTAACCGGTCGGCACCACGAAGCTGGTGATCGACGCTGGCGCGCCGTAGGCTTCCATCTTCTCAATAATACGCGGCAGCACGCTCTCAGAGCTTGCCGTGGAGTAGGCCAGAATCAGCTCATCTTTCAGGATACGAATCAGGATCCAGATGCTCAGCCCGCACAGACGTGCCACGATCCCCAGCACCACCAGCGCGAAGAACAGGATGGCGAAGTGCACCAGGATCACCAGCTTCGCCAGCGGCCACAGGGAGGCAAAACCGAAGTTCGCCACGGTGACGGCGATAAGCGCAAACACCCCTACCGGCGCGTAGCGCATCACCATGTGGGTCACTTTAAACATGGTTTCGGAGATAGAGCGGAACACGGTGACCAGCGGCTCACGGTGCGTCGCCGGCAGAGAAGAGAGCCCCAGACCAAACAGCACCGAGAAGAAGATAATCGGCAGCATCTCGCCCTTCGCCATCGACGCCACGATGTTGGTCGGCACCAGCGACAGGATAGTGCCCATCAGGCCGTGCGCGTGGCTCTGCACGTCAGCGGTCGTACTTTGGTATTTCGAAATATCCACCGTAGCCAGCTGCGACATATCAATCCCGGAACCCGGCTGGAACACGTTCGCCAGGGTGATACCGAGAATGATCGCCACCGTAGTGATCACTTCGAAATAGATAATGGTTTTCGCACCAATACGACCTAACTGCTTCGCATCGCCGACGCCCGCAATACCGACCACCAGCGTCGAGATCACAATCGGTACCACAATCATCTTGATCAGATGAATAAAGATATCCCCTGCCGGAGAGAGCAGGTTCGCAATCAGCCATTCGCGGCTGTCGCTGTGATAGTGAAGGTAACTGCCCAGCAAGATGCCCAGCACAAGGGCGATTAAGATCTGCCAGGCAAGGCTGACTTTAACGTTTTTCATAGAAACTGACTTCCTCAATGAGCGCCTTATTCACGCAAACTGCATGAATATGGAGACATACTGAAAGGGTATGAATTGTGTTGCGTTGGTTTATGGGATTTTTTAACGCGGCGTATGAGTATCATTTGCGCGACCTGTTGCGCAAGCCTTAAAGAACGACGCGTTTCACTCACAAAAGCGACGATGACGGGAGTTTGTTCTACTTCTTATAAATAACCTTTTGTTATAAAAACGCTTTTTTAAACATAAATGTGAATAATCGTCAGCATAAATTATTTTCCTTCAAAGTTTCATTCGCTCATTTTTCATACTCTTCAAACAATGCGTGATCTGTAGCCCAAATACTAAACAAAGCTTGTAAAGCCCCTACAATTAACGTTTTTGCGACATATTATTAACATCTTACAAGGAGAAAAAAAGCCATGAGCCAAATCCACAAACATGACATTCCCGCAAATATTGCGGACCGTTGCCTGATCACCCCGGAGCAGTACCACGAGAAATATCAGCAATCTATCACCGCCCCGGACACCTTCTGGGGTGAGCAGGGCCATATCCTTGACTGGATCAAACCTTATCAGAAGGTGAAGAACACCTCCTTTGCGCCCGGCAATGTCTCCATTAAATGGTATGAAGATGGCACCCTGAACCTGGCGGCGAACTGCCTTGATCGTCACCTTGCCGAGCGCGGGAATGAGACGGCGATTATCTGGGAAGGCGATGATGCCTCGCAGAGCAAACATATTACCTATAAAGAACTGCACCGTGACGTATGCCGCTTCGCCAACGTTCTGCTGGAAAAAGGCATTCAAAAAGGCGACGTGGTCGCTATCTATATGCCGATGGTGCCGGAAGCGGCGGTGGCCATGCTGGCCTGCGCGCGCATCGGTGCGATTCACTCAGTGATTTTTGGCGGGTTCTCGCCAGAGGCGGTTGCGGGTCGTATTGTCGATTCAAGTTCAAAACTGGTGATCACCGCCGATGAAGGCGTGCGCGCCGGACGCGGTATCCCTCTGAAGAAAAACGTCGACGAAGCGTTGAAAAACCCGAACGTCAAAACGGTCAGCAACGTCATCGTCCTTAAGCGTACCGGCGGCAAGATCGACTGGAACGAAGGTCGCGACCTGTGGTGGAGCGACCTGATTGAAAAAGCGAGCGACCAGCATCAGCCGGAAGAGATGAACGCAGAAGATCCGCTGTTCATTCTTTATACCTCCGGCTCCACCGGTAAGCCAAAAGGCGTACTGCACACCACCGGCGGCTATCTGGTCTATGCGGCCACCACCTTCAAATACGTCTTCGACTACCATCCGGGCGACATCTACTGGTGTACCGCCGACGTGGGCTGGGTCACCGGACACAGCTACCTGCTGTACGGCCCGCTGGCCTGTGGCGCAACAACGCTGATGTTTGAGGGCGTACCCAACTGGCCGACCCCGGCGCGTATGTGCCAGGTGGTCGATAAGCACCAGGTCAATATTCTCTACACCGCGCCAACGGCGATCCGCGCATTAATGGCGGAAGGCGACAAAGCCATCGAAGGCACCGACCGCTCTTCATTGCGCATCCTCGGTTCCGTGGGCGAGCCCATTAATCCGGAAGCCTGGGAGTGGTACTGGAAGAAAATCGGCAACGAGAAATGCCCGGTGATGGACACCTGGTGGCAGACCGAAACCGGCGGCTTTATGATCACCCCGATGCCGGGTGCCACGCAGCTGAAGGCCGGTTCCGCGACCCGTCCGTTCTTCGGCGTGCAGCCTGCGCTGGTGGATAATGAAGGCAACCCGCTGGAAGGCGCCACCGAAGGCAACCTGGTGATCACAGACTCCTGGCCGGGTCAGGCGCGTACCCTGTTCGGCGATCACGATCGCTTCGAGCAGACTTACTTCTCGACCTTTAAAAACATGTACTTCAGCGGCGACGGCGCGCGTCGTGACGAAGATGGCTATTACTGGATAACCGGGCGCGTGGACGACGTGCTTAACGTCTCCGGCCACCGTCTGGGCACCGCAGAGATTGAATCGGCGCTGGTGTCGCATCCGAAGATTGCCGAAGCCGCCGTTGTCGGTATTCCGCACAACATCAAAGGCCAGGCGATTTACGCCTATGTCACCCTGAACCACGGGGAAGAGCCGTCGCCAGAGCTCTACGCTGAGGTGCGCAACTGGGTGCGTAAAGAGATTGGCCCGCTGGCAACGCCGGACGTGCTGCACTGGACCGATTCGCTGCCGAAAACCCGCTCCGGCAAAATTATGCGTCGTATCTTGCGCAAAATCGCGGCAGGGGACACCAGCAACCTCGGTGATACCTCAACGCTCGCGGATCCTGGCGTGGTGGAAAAACTGCTCGAAGAGAAGCAGGCCATCGCAATGCCCTCGTAATCTTTTCTCCCTCTCCCCGTGGGAGAGGGCCGGGGTGAGGGCATCAGACCGCACCTTCCTACCCTCACCCTCTCCCCATAGGGGAGAGGGGATAAAACAAACCAACCTTACCTCTGGAGAACTCTGTGATGAATAACGATATTTGTCAGCAGATAGAGAATAGTGCGCACTACAGGGAGCTCGTCGATAAGCGGCAACGGTTTGCCTTCATCCTTTCCATCATCATGCTGATTATCTATGTCGGCTTTATTTTGCTGATCGCCTTTGCCCCACACTGGCTGGGCACCCCGTTGCACGAGGGGACCAGCGTGACGCGCGGCATTCCGATTGGCATTGGCGTGATTGTGATTTCATTCTTGCTGACCGGCGTCTACGTCTGGCGCGCGAACGGTGAATTCGATCGTCTTAATAAAGCGGTACTGCAAGAGGTAAAAGCATCATGAAGCGAGTTCTGACGGCGCTCGCCGCCACACTTCCCTTTGCCGCCCACGCGGCGGATGCCATTACCGGCGAGGTACAGCGCCAGCCGACCAACTGGCAGGCGATTGTGATGTTCCTGATTTTCGTTGTGCTGACGCTGTATATCACTTACTGGGCGTCGAAACGCGTGCGCTCCCGTAACGATTACTACACCGCAGGCGGCAACATTACCGGCTTCCAGAACGGGCTGGCGATTGCGGGTGACTTTATGTCCGCCGCCTCCTTCCTTGGCATCTCTGCGCTGGTCTACACCTCCGGCTATGACGGCCTGATTTACTCTCTCGGCTTCCTCGTCGGCTGGCCGATCATCCTGTTCCTGATTGCCGAGCGCCTGCGCAACCTGGGCCGCTATACCTTCGCCGACGTGGCCTCGTATCGCCTGAAACAGGGGCCGATTCGCACCCTCTCCGCCTGCGGCTCGCTGGTGGTAGTGGCGCTGTACCTGATTGCGCAGATGGTGGGCGCGGGTAAATTGATCCAACTGCTGTTCGGCCTGAACTACCATATCGCGGTGGTGCTGGTTGGCGTACTGATGGTGATGTACGTGCTGTTCGGCGGCATGCTGGCGACGACCTGGGTGCAGATCATCAAAGCCGTGCTGCTGCTGTTCGGCGCCAGCTTTATGGCCTTTATGGTGATGAAGCACGTCGGGTTCAGCTTCAATAACCTGTTTACCGAAGCCATGGCGGTCCACCCGAAAGGGGAAGCAATCATGAGCCCGGGCGGGCTGGTGAAAGACCCGATATCGGCGCTTTCACTGGGTCTCGGACTGATGTTCGGTACCGCGGGTCTGCCGCATATTCTGATGCGCTTCTTCACCGTGAGCGACGCGCGTGAAGCGCGCAAGAGCGTCTTCTACGCCACCGGCTTCATGGGTTACTTCTATATTCTGACCTTTATCATCGGCTTTGGCGCGATCATGCTGGTGGGGGCGAACCCGGCATTTAAAGATGCCGCAGGCGCGCTGATTGGCGGTAACAACATGGCGGCGGTGCACCTGGCGGACGCGGTGGGCGGTAACCTGTTCCTCGGCTTTATCTCTGCCGTGGCTTTCGCCACCATTCTTGCGGTGGTTGCGGGTCTGACGCTGGCCGGGGCGTCGGCGGTCTCGCATGACCTCTACGCCAACGTCTTCCGCAAAGGCGCGAGCGAGCGCGATGAGCTGAAGGTCTCCAAAATCACCGTGCTGGTGCTGGGCGTGGTGGCGATTCTGTTAGGCATTCTGTTCGAGAAGCAAAACATCGCCTTTATGGTGGGGCTGGCCTTCTCCATTGCGGCAAGCTGTAACTTCCCGATCATCCTGCTCTCCATGTACTGGTCGAAACTGACCACCCGTGGCGCGATGATTGGCGGCTGGCTGGGGCTGCTGACGGCGGTGATCCTGATGATTCTGGGCCCGACGATCTGGGTGCAGATCCTCGGTCACGCAAGCGCCATCTTCCCGTATGAATACCCGGCACTGTTCTCCATTGCCGTGGCGTTTATCGGCATCTGGTTCTTCTCGGCCACCGACAATTCGCCGGAGGGTAATCTGGAGCGCGAAAAATTCCGCGCCCAGTTTATTCGTTCACAAACCGGTCTCGGCGTCGAGCAGGGCCGCGCGCACTAAGCCTTTCTCCCCGGCCATTCTGGCCGGGGAGCTTAAAACATCACCCACGCCACCAGCGGTGCAACCAGCACCATCACCACGCCCGACAGCATCATCACCAGGCTCGCGACAACGCCCTCCTGCTGGCCCAGCTCATACGAACGTGCCGTGCCCGCGCCGTGCGACGCCGCGCCGAACCCTGCCCCTTTCGCCATGCCTTCGCGAATGGAAAGCCGCAGAAAGAGCATATCGCCCACCGCCATCCCAAAGACGCCCGTCACCACCACAAACAGCGCCACCAGGTCCGGCTGCCCGCCGAGCGGTTTTGCCGCCGCCAGCGCAAACGGCGTGGTCACCGAGCGCACGGCCAGGCTGCGCTGAATTTCATCGGGCAGCGTAAACAGTCTCGCCAGCCAGACGGAGCTACAGACCGCGACCACCGTGGCGGTGATCACCCCTGCGCTGAGCGACATCCAGTGGCGTTTGATAATCGCCAGGTTGTCGTAAACGGGCACGGCAAAGGCGATGGTCGCCGGGCCGAGCAGCCACAGCAGCCAGTGGGATTCGCCAATGTAGTTCTGCCAGGAAATGTGGCCAAAGACCAGCATCAGCACCAGCAGGATCGGCGTGAAGACCAGCGGCATCAGCGGCAGGGCGTGAAAACGACGATACAGTCGCTTGTTGGCAAAGTAGATCCCGAGCGTCGCAATCAAGCACAAGACGCTGATCTGAAAGTTAGTCATGTTTGTGCCTGCTGATTTCAAAGCGGTAGACTTTATCCACCACCCAGGCGGTCGCCCCCAGCACCATCAACGTACTCAGCGCGATCACCGCAAAGATTCGCCAGCCGTCCACCATCAGCAGCTGCGCATAGTTCACCACCGCCACCACGGCGGGGACAAAGAACAGCAGCATCTCCGCAAGCAGCCAGCGCGCCCCGGCGCGCACCCAGTTAAGGGGGATTACGCGACACAGAATAAGCGTCAGCATCAGCAGCATCCCCACCAGGTTGGCAGGCAGCGGCAGGTGGAGCCAACCGACAAGATATTCGGCAAAAACAAACAGTCCCGCGTAGAGCAGTACCTGAACCGGGACCTGGAGTCGTTGTACAACGGCAGGCGTAACACGGCTTAACGCCACGGCCATGGGGGTTTTCCTCAAAAATGAGACGAGGCGCCAGTATAGTGAGCGCACGGTGTGGACTGAAATGAATTAAAATCATCAAAGGTATAGTTTCGAGGAATAATCATGGACATAAGAACGCTGCGCTATTTTGTCGAAGTGGTTCGTCAGCAAAGTTTTACCCGCGCAGCGGAGAAGTTGTTTGTCACCCAACCCACTATCAGCAAGATGCTGAAAAACCTCGAAGATGAACTGAACTGTACCCTGCTGATCCGCGACGGGCGCAAGCTGCTGCTGACCGACACCGGACGCGTGGTGTTCGAACGCGGGCTGGCGATTCTGGCGGAGTTCCGCCAGCTGGAAGCGGAGCTGGACGATATAAACCATTTGACCAAAGGGGTGCTTCGCCTCGGCATTCCCCCGATGGTCGGCATGATGATGGCCGGGCCGATTAGCCTGTTTCGCCAGCGTTATCCCGGCGTAGAGCTGAAGATTTCGGAGTTTGGTGGGTTAACCGTCCAGCAGGCCGTCACCAACGGCGAGCTCGACGTAGCAATGACCGCCCTCCCCGTTGAGGAAGAGAGCGGCCTGGCGACGCTTCCGCTCTTTAGCCACCCGCTGTGCGTGCTGGTGCCCCGCTCCGGCGACTGGCTGAAGAGGGAGTCGGTGAAGCCTGAACTGCTCGGCGAGCACCCTCTGCTGATCTACAACGAAGACTTCGCCCTCAGCCGCCAGCTGATGACGCTGTTTAACCAGCATAACGTGAAGCCACGCATTGCGGTGCGCAGCGGGCAGTGGGATTTCCTGGCGGCGATGGTGCAGGCAGGCGTGGGGATTGCCATTCTGCCGCAGCCGATTTGCGAGCGTCTGGATAAAAACACGCTGCGCTGGATCCCGCTGGAGAGCGATCTGCACTGGCAGTTAGGGATGATCTGGCGTGAAGGGGTCTATTTGTCGCAGAGCGCGCAGGCGTGGCTGCAGTGTTGTGAGGGGTTTTGGGTGCGGTCTGAATAGTGCCCGGTGGCGCTGCGCTTACCGGGCCTACGTTCGAACCGTAGGCCGGGTAAGGCGAAGCCGCCACCCGGCAAAACAGCGCTACTGATTCTCTATCAACAGCGCTTCCAGCAGGTCCAGATCGTGCAGCAGCTTTTGCAGCGTCTCGTTGCTGATCTGGCGCGTGGCGCGCAGGTGATACAGCTCGGCACGCTCGGAGCGCAGCGCCGCCAGACGGAACCGACGCTCAAGGTTCTCCTCCTGCAGCGAGCTTTCCACGTCGTTACGCCCGTCCGCGCGACGGCGCAAGTTACCAATCACGCGGGAACTCACTTCCGTCAGCAGCTGATTGTCGATGTTCTCTTCCGCATCCGCGGCCAGACGTTCTTCCATTTTCTGGATAGCGACAATCGCCACTTCGGCGGTAGCCGCCCGCGCAATACGCTCCTCTTTATGCTGCTGGGTCGAATCACCGGCATCAATATGCTGGAGTAAAATCGGCAGCATAATCACGCCGACAAACAGTGAGAACAGAATGACGCCCGCTGCCAGGAAGACCAGCTCGTAGCGCGCCGGGAAGACGTCGCCCGTCGGCAGCAGCAGCGGAATGGAGAGGACACCGGCAAGGGTGATCGCCCCGCGTACGCCCGCAAAAGAGGCAATCAGCAGTTCACGCGTTGTCCACGAGCCGAACTCCATCGGCTTTTTCTTCAGGAAACGGACGCTGAAGTTTTTCATCGTCCACAGCCAGCCGAAACGCACCAGCATCAGCGCCAGGTAGATCAGCACGATGTCGGTAAACAGCATCCAGACCTCAACGTTCGGGTCGGCTTCGGCCGCCACCAGCGAGGATTCCATAATGCCCGGCAGCTGCAGGCCCAACAGCAGGAACACCATGCCGTTAAAGACAAACTCCAGCATGGCCCAGGTGCTGTTTGCACGCAGACGCATGGCCAGCGGCGCGCGGCGCATCACGCCGGAGCGGGTAATGGTCATCCCTGCCGCGACCGCGGCCAGAATGCCCGACACGCCGATATGTTCGGCAATCAGATAAGAGGCAAACGGCAGCAGGAACAGCAGTACGATCTGCGTAGCGGGTTCATCGCCGCCCCAGCGGCTGAGGAAGCGCAGCGAGCGGCCGTACAGCCAGCTCACCACGAAGCCCGCGAGAATACCGCCAATCGCCACCTTGAAGAACTCCAGCGTCGCGCCGCCGACGGTAAAGACCATAGTGCCCATCGCAACGGCCACGGCAAACTTCAGGGCAACCAGGCCAGAGGCGTCGTTCATCAGCGCCTCCCCCTGTAAAATCCCCATAATTTTCTTCGGAATACGGCCTTCACCCACAATGCCGGACAGCGCCACGGCATCGGTTGGCGACAGCACGGCGGCCAGCGCAAAAGCCGGTATTAACGGAATGCCCGGTACCGCCCAGTAGATCAGAAAACCAATCCCGACGACGGTGACCACCACCAGCGCCAGCGCCAGGCCGAAGATCTCTCGCCCGTGCTCAAGGAATTCGCGCGTGGGCGTTTTCCAGCCATCGGCAAACAGCAGTGGCGGAATAAACAGCACGAGGAACAGTTCGGGGTCAAATTCCACGTGCAGGCCAAACGTCGGCCACGCCAGCAGCGCGCCGATGGCAATTTGCATTAATGGCAGGGGGACCTGAAAGGGCAGTACGCGTGTAACCACCCCGGATAGCGAGACCACAAGGGTCATGATGAGTATTGTGAAGAAGATTTCCATGCGTTCCCTGTTTGCTGTGTTGCTTATGTACTCCGGAAGGCGTCGTGCCTTTTATTCTATCTTCCCCAGAGTAACGCAAAAGGCAACAGGATGAGTCCTGAAAATAAAAACGGGCGGCCTGAGCCACCCGTTTTCGCATCAAAGGACAACTTAGATTGCCCAGCCGCCCGCGTAGAACGCCACCAGCGCAACGGCGATAATCACGGTGCCGATATTCAGCTTGCGCCACTCACCGGAGACCAGACGACCAATCACCAGCGACGCGAAGCCGATCATAATGCCGGTCACGATGTTACAGGTCAGCACGATGAAGACCGCGGTAATCAGGCCAGACATGGCGTCCACGAAATCTGCAAAGTCGATTTTCGCCACGTTGCTCAGCATCAGCAGGCCAACGTACATCAGCGCTGGCGCAGTCGCATACGCCGGAACCAGATAGGAGAGCGGAGAGAGGAACAGGATCAGCATGAACAGCACGCCGACGGTGATCGCCGTCAGGCCGGTTTTACCGCCTGCCGCCGTCCCCGCTGCGGATTCGATGTACACCGCCGCAGGTGCCGCACCCACCAGGCCAGAGAAGACGCTGCTCAGGGAGTCAGTGGTCAGCGCTTTGCCGCCATCAATAATCTGACCGTCTTTATCCAGCAGGTTCGCCTGACCGGCCACCGCGCGGATGGTACCGGTCGCGTCAAACACCGCGGTCATCACCAGCGCCAGCACGCTTGGCAGGATCACCGGGTTCAGCGCGCCGACAATATCCAGGCTGCCAATCAGGGAGTTGCCTTTGTCATCGCTCAGCGACGGCATGGCGAAAATGCCGGAGAAATGGACGTTCGGATCGAAAATCAGGCCAACAATGGAAACGCCGATAATGGTCAGCAGAATGCCGCCCGGGACTTTCAGTTTTTCCAGACCGATAATCACCGCCAGACCGATCAGCGACATAATCACCGGGAAGCTGGCGAAGTGGCCCAGCGCCACCGGCAGACCGTCCAGCGGGTTCTTGATGACCAGACCGACGCCGTTGGCGGCGATCAGCAGCAGGAACAGGCCGATGCCGATACCGGTACCGTGCGCCACACCCTGCGGCAGGTTGCGCAAAATCCAGCTACGGATGCCGGTCGCTGAAATCACGGTAAACAGCACACCCATCAGGAACACGGCACCCAGCGCAACCGGTACGCTGATGTGCTGGCCCAGCACCAGGCTGAACGCGGTAAACGCGGTCAGAGAGATGGCGCAACCAATCGCCAGCGGCAGGTTCGCCCACAGGCCCATCACGATGGAGCCTACGCCGGCCACAAGGCAGGTTGCCACAAAGACAGCCGCTGGCGGGAAGCCCGCTTTGCCCAGCATGCCCGGCACAACGATGACGGAGTAAACCATCGCCAGAAACGTTGTCAAACCAGCAACGATCTCCTGGCGCACGGTGCTGCCGCGAGCCGAAATTTTAAACATGGCGTCAAGTGAACCGCCAGTACGCGCAGATGGCGTAGACATAGAAAACATCCCCTGAGAGTTTTTTAGGAAGTCCGTAAGCGAGGTGGAGACGCCGCTGCCAGCTAAACGTCAAATCCTTGTGTTGCGTTTGCGACGAAAGGGCGTCACAAAAAAAGCAAACGTTTAGCTCCGCGCTTACAAACGGGTGGTCAAATTAAGGCAAACGATTATCTAGCGTAATCCCCGCCCTTTTCAACTGAACTTTATTGTTTTTCGCTAAAATTCACTTATGACGCTGAAGAAATAAACAGAGGATGCGCAAACGTTATCGTCTATGCGCAATTTGTTTACATTTCAATCCTCCCCCGGAATGGATAACGGCCCCCCTTGTGCCAGGGTTCGTTGCCAGCCAGGGCTGTTTTCAACCTTCGTTTTCCATGCCTGACTATGCGGCAGGTTATTAATACCGCCGCGCGCCAGCAGGGCAAAGATCGGGAAGCTCATCTGGATGTCGGCCATGCTGAGCGAATCCCCGGCAAACCAGCTGTTTTTAGCAAGATGCGACTCAATAAAGCGTGCATGGGTTTCCAGCTGGCGGTTGAGGTACGCTTTCTGCACCCCCTGCCCCAGCGCTTTCCCCAGGGTTCGGATACCAAACGGCACGGGCGGCTTGCCGAGGCTGTTGAAGACCAGCTTCATTAACAGCAGCGGCATCAGCGATCCTTCCGCGTAGTGCAGCCAGAAGCGGTACTGCACCTTATGCGCCGGATCTAAAGGCTTAAGCCGCGACTCGGCATCGTACGTCTCCTGCAGATACTCCAGAATGGCGCCTGACTCTGCGAGGATCAGTCCGTTATCTGCGATAACCGGTGATTTGCCCAACGGATGCACCTTTTTGAGCGCCTCAGGTGCCAGCATGTTCTTTTCACGCTGATAGTGAACGATCTCATAAGGCAGGCCGAGTTCTTCCAGCGCCCAGATCACGCGGTGCGAGCGCGACTGGTTTAGGTGGTGTACCGTGAGCATGGCTTTCTCCTGTTATTCATACTTTTTAACTATAGAAAATTGAACAACACCGCGAAAAAAATTCGGCTAAAAACCGGTCAGCGTCGCTGGCGAAAAAACGGGCCTTGCATAGAATTAAAGTGTCAGCACAATCCGGAACCTCCCCAACCAGCTCGACACGAGGGGTGCTGATGTCGGGGGAAACCCTCCCGTGAACCAGCGGGATAGAGTGAAAGACAAAGACCGGGAAAAACTAAAGCGCCCTTATGTGGCGCTTTAGTTCTTTATATGCTTTTTGCCGCGCAATCTCAGTCCTCTTCCAGCAACCGTGCCCCCGTCCCCTGCTCGCCCAGCTTGTCCCCGGGGTTACGCAACGGACAATCGCTCCGCGACAGGCAGCCGCAGCCAATGCAGCCATCCAGTTCGTCACGCAGCGCGACCAGCGTATGGATACGCCTGTCCAGCTCTTCGCGCCACTGGGATGACAGCTCTTTCCACTCTTTCGGGCTCAGCGTGTGCCCTTCCGGCAGCACCCCAAAGGCCTCGCCGATCGTGGCCAGGGGAATTCCGATTCGTTGCGCAATTTTGATAATCGCTACGTAGCGGAGCACATCGCGGGTATAGCGGCGCTGGTTTCCTCCGTTACGGATACTCTTGATTAACCCTTTGCTTTCATAGAAGTGGAGCGCCGACACGGCAACGCCGCTTCGCTTTGCCACTTCGCCGGGGGTTAAAAGCGCTTTAATTCGCGGCAATCTCTTTTCCATAAAACCTCTTTACCTCAAGTTAACTTGAGGAATTATACTCCCCCGCAGAGAAAACGACGAATTAACCGAGATAGTTGTATCTACAGAGGGGCAACCTTATGTCGCATCAGCAGATTATTCAGACGCTTATTGAATGGATTGATGACCATATCGACCAACCGTTGAACATCGATGTGGTCGCTAAGAAGTCGGGCTATTCGAAATGGTATTTACAGAGAATGTTCCGCACGGTCATGCATCAGACCCTGGGTGAGTACATTCGCCAGCGCAGACTGCTGCTGGCGGCGCAGGCGCTACGCTCAACGCAGCGGCCGATTTTTGATATCGCGATGGATCTTGGCTATGTGTCGCAACAAACCTTTTCCCGCGTGTTTCGCCGCGAGTTTGACCGCACGCCGAGCGACTATCGCCACCAGTTGAATTAATGAATATCAGTGCAAAGGTTGCTGCTGCCAGGTCATAAATTCCTGGGGCGGCATCGCTTTCGCGAAGTGCCATCCCTGACAAAACTGGACGCCGCGCTTCAACAGCCAGCTTACCTGCTCTGCCGTCTCTACCCCTTCCGCAATGGTTTTCAGCCGCAGGCTTTGCGCCATCTCGATAATATGCTCGGCGATCAGGTGGCTGGTACTGTTGGTCGTTAAGGTATCGATAAACGATTTATCGATTTTCAGGATATCCACGTTCAGCGAGTAGAGGTTGTGCAGGTTCGAGTAACCGGTACCAAAATCATCAATCGCGACTTCATAACCCGCCTGACGGAAAGCCTGTATCACCGGCGTGGTTTTTGGCACATCGATAAAACCGCGTTCCGTCACTTCTATTTTGATTTGCTGCGCACGGACGGCGTAGTGGCGAGCCTTCTCGGAAATCATGGCGATCAGCCGCGAGGAGTGGAAATCCGTGGCCGACAGGTTAATCGAAATATAGAGATGGGGATGCTCGGCCAGGAAATGACCCAGATCGCTGAACACCTCTTCAACGACATAGTCTGTGATCCGCTCGCTCATCCCCTCATTTTCCGCCAGCGGAATAAACTCCGCCGGACTCATCACCTGCCCGTTAAAACCAGGCCAGCGTAACAACGCCTCCGCGCCCACGCACCGGTTGTTCTTGATATCAATAATCGGCTGATAGTGCACGCAAAGCTGTCGTTTGGTCAGTGCCCGGTGCAGTAAGCGCCCCGGCGAATTGAGCTCACGATGTGTACGGGACCATACCAGCAAAATAATAATGCTGCAGATCATGCCCAGCGGCAGCGTCAACGTCGCCTGGTGATAAAGCGTTTCATAAAAGCGTTTATTCGATGTCGATACAATGGCCGCAATCGGTCTTTTGGGGGAACTAACGATCGTATAAAAGCGGTTATCTTTTTGAAATACCGATTCCTTATCCCGAATCATCGAATTTAATAAAGAAACATTGGCTTTCTGGCTGACGGAAAAGAAAGCATTGGTTACCGTGTCGTACACTCCCCATGAGAGAGAATGATCCGCGGACATGACTTCGCTGTATGAAAGTGGATTGACGACGACCACATAATTTCCGCGCTGCATATATGTCATTTTATAACCAGTATAAAATGGGGTGTCGCGATAATAATAGATAGCGACGTCAGGTTTACGCGTGTAATTAGCGACAGGAATAGCGTAGGGACGATCCGGTGTAAAAACGGTCGAACAAAGAAAATTCTGACCTTGAGCGTAAATTAAATCGGCGACAAACAGCCGGCCACGAACAACGTTCAGCATATATTGACGATGTCCCGGCGTGCAAAGCTCGCCCTGATATTTTTCAGCCTCGTCCCGGGCCAGATCAACCTGTTGAATAACCAGTTCTGTTTTGTCTAAAGCCAGTTCAGCAAATGTCCGTAGCTGGGCGCTTGTTTCAGATACGGCTCGTAGCTGGGCAAACCATAGCGCAAGCATCACAGGCAGCATAACTACCATGATGATCCCTACCACCCTGAGCATTTTGCGCCGCGCGCTACGATTCATTTCCCGCCCTATATCCCTGCATGTTGTACGCCTGTAGTAATGAAGGCCGGATGCTTTGTTAAACAGGTGATTACGTTGCATGAATCATGCGAAGTTAGCAACTGACTTTTCGTATTAAAAATCTTAAATTTCGTTATGACGATAATATTTTCCCGTAAGCTAAACTGTAAGTATTCGTTCCGTTTCAATTAAGGAAAATAATTATCCAGCCTGCAAGGGCGGTGGGAAGATAACACAACAGACGATTGTTGATTAAGCCAAACTTGTAACAGCGCGAAAAATCATAACCTCGACATGGCATTTTATGCTATTTGTTCGGGCGTATTTTGTTCGTTGATTTATAAATAATCAGCTGCCACCACCGTTTTTCCTCGCCCCGAATGCTTGGCCTCATATAATGCTTTATCGGCACGCCTCAGCAAGACTGAAGTATCCCGCTGTCCTCCGTTTACTTCCACAACCCCGGCACTAAATGACAGCGACAGTTTTCTCTCCCCCACGGCTAGCGGGTTGGTTTGCAGAAAGGTGCGCAACCTGGCGGATAATTGCGCAGCGCCATTGCCGTTTGTTTGCGCCAGCAAGAGCAAAAACTCTTCTCCTCCCACGCGCCCTAATGCCGAATCTGAAGGAGATAACTCACGGATCGCGTTACAAAAGTGAAGGAGCGCCGCATCACCCACCGGGTGCCCCCACTCATCGTTGATCTGTTTGAAGAAATCCAGGTCAAACATCAGGACGCAAAAATGGCTGTTAACCTCCTGCCGGGCACTGGCCGCCAGCGCAAGCTCAAGCTGCTGCAAAATCGCCGAACGGTTAAAGCAGCCGGTGAGATCGTCAGTAGTGGCTTTTACCTGCAGCTGCTGCTCGGCTTTTTTCCGCTCGGTGATATCCAGCCCAATATTGAGGATAGAGTTGTCCGGCAACAGAATGTTGGACCACAGCACCGTCAGCGGGGTCCCGTCTTTGCGTAGCGGATGCCACTCATACATATCCTTCAGCGGCGAGACATTGACCGACTCTCTTACCCGCCGTCGCTCTTCAGGGTCAGGATAAAACAGCGAAAGCGGATCGGCATGTTCCGCGATCTCCGCCATCGTCCAGCCGAATACTTTTTCACATTCGGCATTCCACAGCACGCAGCGGTTAAATTTGTCGAAAGAGTTCATTAAAACCGGGGCGCGTTCAAAAAGCGTCTTATATTGCGTCACGACACGCTGCATTTCCTGGGCAGTTTTCTCCCGGGCAATAATTTCCGCGAAATAGTCTTTTAATTTTTCGACCAGCACCACGACGATATTTTTCAGAATTGGCAGAGAAGAGAGTCGTTCATCAAACGCTAAAAAGAAATAGCCGCTGCAGTGCCAGTTATGGGTTGAAAGTTTGCACAGGACACCGCTATGCAACTGCGCATAGCCCGGGTGCTGAGGAGGAAATAACGCACGGCCAATATTCTCTTTCCAGTAGACCACCCGCCATGAACGATGATGCCGCTGGAGCAGGGTGTCCGCCAGGAAATCGGCCACTTCGAAGGGATGGCAGGTCATCTCCCCGGCGCATACCACGCGCTGTAGCCCGTCATCACCATTAACGCTTACCCAGGCAAGACTTGCGCCCAGCGCGCGACTGATGGTCGTCAGCATGTCGGTCAGAGAACATTGAGCATGAAGCTGAGGCATCAGCTTAGCCAGCGCATGCAACGCTTGCATGCTGTCATTAACAATCTCACGTCGGTTTTCTTTCATTTTTTTCGCTGATTATCAGGCGATAAACCGGACGCAACTTTCTTCAGATTCGAAAAATCGACAAACCAACGCACAGGCTGAATCTCAGCGTAGCGAATTAAAAACAACGTTGTGTGTAATTAAAAACGTACAAAGAAATAAAAAAATAATTAAATTCAAAAACCTGAAAGGTTAGCTGCGAGTAAAATTAATTGTCCACTCAAGCATAAGCCATAGGGTTATTGCTGTAAACATTGTACAGTGAGCATCCTTTTGCATCAGTTTTGCTATCTTAATGAATTCATTATAAAGAGTGCGGGAACTGGAGAACTTAGCCAGCAAAGATATATTTTCACTCAGGCGCCCATTGATTCTCGGCAACTATGAATCACCCGTTTTTCATCACCCCGGGACTGGCGAATAAAACAGCAAACGTGATATAGTTCACACATATAGTGTAACGAAAAAATCTGTTTCATTCAGTTCGTCTGTTTTGTTGAGGATGGGTTTTATGGCAACCATTACTACCAGCATGGTTCTCCTGCGCTGGCCTTTGTTGAGTGCGGTACTGATGTTTTTGGCCAGCACGCTGAACATTCAGTTTCGTAAATCTGACTATGCGGGTCTTGCTGTCATCAGCACCCTGCTGGGGCTGGGTGCTGCCTGCTGGTTTGCAACGGGTCTGCTTGGCATTACCCTGCTGGATATCGCCGCCGTCTGGGAAAATATTAAAGTGGTGATGGTTGAGGCGATGAGCCACACGCCGCCAGACTGGCCGATGGTCATTACCTGATCCCTTCATCAATAAAAAACCCAGACGATGGTCTGGGTTTTTTGTTTTAAGTACGCGGAAATCAGAACGGAATGTCGTCGTCGAAATCCATTGGCGGTTCGTTAGACGGCGCCGGAGCAGACTGCTGCTGCGGACGAGACTGCGCGCCACCGCTGAACTGGTTGCCGCCCTGTGGCTGCTGAGGCTGGCCCCAACCGCCCTGCTGCTGGCTCTGACCGCCACCTGCCGGTGCACCGCCGCCCTGACGGCCACCCAGCATCTGCATGGTACCGCCCACGTTAACCACGACTTCAGTGGTGTACTTCTCAGCACCGGACTGATCGGTCCATTTGCGGGTACGCAGCTGGCCTTCGATATAGACCTGAGAACCTTTACGCAGATACTCACCGGCCACTTCGGCCAGTTTGCCAAACAGCACAACGCGGTGCCATTCGGTCTGCTCTTTCATCTCACCGGTCGCTTTATCACGCCAGGATTCGGAAGTAGCCAGCGTAATGTTGGCAACTGCGCCACCACTCGGCATGTAGCGTACTTCCGGGTCCTGGCCCAGATTACCGACGAGAATCACCTTGTTTACGCCTCTGCTGGCCATGTTCGTGTCTCCTGAATACGTTTCTTAATAGTGTAAACGCGCGAGTGTACCATTTCCATGCTGCACTTTGATAGTTGCG
Organism: Enterobacter sp. NFIX59; assembly: GCF_900113755.1. Classification (NCBI taxonomy): domain Bacteria; kingdom Pseudomonadati; phylum Pseudomonadota; class Gammaproteobacteria; order Enterobacterales; family Enterobacteriaceae; genus Enterobacter; species Enterobacter sp. NFIX59. The sequence continues at coordinate 52,528 of NZ_FOQN01000008.1, forward strand.
TAGCACGTTCCAGAGTTCTCCCGCAACTCGACATTGTTACACAGCGAATCAGAAAATGCATTCCAATACTGTATATTCAAACAGGTTAAATTGTGTCATAATTAGCCGTTTCTGACAGCCGTTTGTCCTTCAAACAAATCAGGCAATCCGTGTTCCAACCGGGAAAGGTGAATGGATAAGATCGAAGTTCGGGGCGCCCGCACCCACAATCTCAAGAATATCAACCTCATAATCCCTCGCGACAAACTCATTGTCGTGACCGGGCTTTCGGGGTCTGGCAAATCCTCACTGGCTTTCGACACCCTGTATGCCGAAGGACAGCGTCGTTACGTTGAATCACTCTCTGCGTACGCGCGTCAGTTCCTGTCGCTGATGGAAAAACCGGATGTTGACCATATTGAAGGGTTGTCCCCTGCTATCTCTATTGAGCAGAAGTCCACCTCGCATAACCCGCGTTCAACGGTCGGTACCATTACCGAAATTCATGACTACCTGCGTCTGCTGTATGCCCGCGTGGGTGAGCCGCGCTGCCCGGACCACGACGTCCCGCTGGCGGCCCAGACCGTCAGCCAGATGGTGGATAACGTGCTGTCGCAGCCGGAAGGCAAACGCCTGATGCTGCTTGCGCCAATCATCAAAGAGCGTAAGGGCGAACACACCAAGACGCTGGAAAACCTGGCAAGCCAGGGCTATATCCGCGCCCGTATCGACGGTGAAGTGTGCGACCTGTCCGATCCGCCCAAGCTGGAGCTGCAGAAGAAGCACACCATCGAAGTGGTGATTGACCGCTTCAAGGTGCGTGACGATCTCGCCACGCGTCTGGCGGAATCCTTTGAAACGGCGCTGGAACTCTCTGGCGGCACGGCCGTGGTCTCCGACATGGACGACCCGAAAGCGGAAGAGCTGCTCTTCTCCGCCAACTTTGCCTGCCCGATTTGCGGTTACAGCATGCGCGAGCTTGAACCGCGCCTGTTCTCCTTTAACAACCCGGCGGGCGCGTGCCCGACGTGTGACGGCCTGGGCGTCCAGCAATATTTCGACCCGGACCGCGTGATCCAGAACCCGGAGCTGTCGCTGGCGGGTGGGGCCATTCGCGGCTGGGACAAGCGTAACTTCTACTACTTCCAGATGCTGAAATCGCTGGCAGAGCACTACAAGTTCGACGTCGAAGCGCCGTGGGCCAGCCTGAGCCCGAACGTGCACAAAGTGATTCTGTTCGGTTCTGGCAAAGAGAACATTGAGTTCAAGTACATGAACGATCGCGGCGATACCTCCGTGCGTCGTCACCCGTTCGAAGGGGTGCTGCACAATATGGAGCGCCGCTACAAAGAGACCGAATCCAGCGCGGTACGCGAAGAGCTGGCGAAGTTCATCAGCAACCGCTCCTGCGCCACCTGCGAGGGCACGCGCCTGCGTCGTGAAGCGCGCCACGTGTTTGTGGAAAACACGGCGCTGCCGACCATCTCAGACATGAGCATCGGCCACGCGATGGACTTCTTCAATAACCTGAAGCTCTCCGGCCAGCGCGCGAAAATCGCCGAAAAAGTGCTGAAAGAGATCGGCGATCGCCTGAAGTTCCTGGTGAACGTCGGCCTGAACTACCTGACGCTTTCCCGCTCGGCGGAAACGCTCTCCGGCGGTGAGGCTCAGCGTATCCGTCTGGCCAGCCAGATTGGCGCGGGCTTAGTCGGCGTGATGTACGTACTGGACGAGCCGTCCATCGGCCTGCACCAGCGCGACAACGAGCGCCTGCTCGGCACCCTGATCCACCTGCGCAATCTCGGCAACACGGTGATCGTTGTGGAGCACGACGAAGATGCCATCCGCGCCGCAGACCACGTGATCGATATTGGTCCGGGCGCAGGCGTGCACGGCGGTCAGGTCGTTGCAGAAGGGACGCTGAAGGACATTATGGCGGTACCCGAGTCACTGACCGGTCAGTACATGAGCGGCAAGCGCAAGATTGAAGTGCCAAAACAGCGCGTAGCGGCAGATCCGGAAAAAGTGCTGAAGCTGACCGGCGCGCGCGGCAACAACCTGAAAGACGTCACCCTGACGCTGCCGGTTGGCCTGTTTACCTGCATCACCGGCGTGTCCGGTTCCGGTAAATCGACGCTGATCAACGATACGCTGTTCCCGATTGCGCAGACGGCGCTGAACGGCGCGACGCTGGCCGAGCCTGCACCGTACCGCGACATCCAGGGGCTGGAGCATTTCGATAAGGTTATCGATATCGACCAGAGCCCGATTGGCCGTACCCCGCGCTCTAACCCGGCGACCTATACCGGCGTCTTCACGCCCGTACGTGAACTGTTTGCCGGTGTGCCTGAAGCGCGCTCCCGCGGCTATACGCCAGGACGTTTCAGCTTTAACGTGCGCGGCGGCCGCTGCGAAGCGTGCCAGGGCGATGGCGTGATCAAGGTTGAGATGCACTTCCTGCCGGATATCTACGTGCCGTGCGACCAGTGCAAAGGCAAACGCTATAACCGCGAAACGCTGGAGATTAAGTACAAAGGCAAGACCATCCACGAAGTGCTGGACATGACCATCGAAGAGGCGCGCGAATTCTTTGACGCCGTCCCTGCGCTGGCGCGTAAGCTGCAGACGCTGATGGACGTCGGCCTGACCTACATTCGTCTGGGACAGTCCGCCACTACGCTGTCCGGCGGTGAAGCGCAGCGCGTGAAGCTGGCGCGCGAGCTGTCAAAACGCGGTACCGGTCAGACGCTCTACATTCTGGATGAGCCAACCACCGGCCTGCACTTTGCTGACATCCAGCAGCTGCTCGAGGTTCTGCATCAGCTGCGCGATCAGGGCAACACCATCGTGGTCATCGAACATAACCTGGACGTGATTAAAACCGCGGACTGGATTGTCGATCTCGGCCCGGAAGGCGGCAGCGGCGGCGGTGAAATTCTTGTCTCCGGTACGCCAGAGACCGTTGCAGAGTGCGAAGCCTCGCACACCGCGCGCTTCCTTAAACCGTTGCTGTAGTTGTCACACGGAGAGTTGCTGTCGGGTGGTTTCCGGCAGCAGCTCAACCGCCTGCTGATAGGAGGCGTCCACCAGGTAGTAAATTTGTGAGCCTGGAATCGATCCATCCAGATAGACGGTGCTCCAGTGCGCCTTATTGAGGTGCTTGCTCGGCCTCACGTCATCATGCTGCTGACGCAGCAAATCCGCCAGTTCAGGGCTGGTTTTCAGCGACGCCGCCGGACGGCCTTCTACCTCTTTCACCATCGCAAACAGCACATCACCTACCTTAATCTGCGTGGCTTTCCAGTCGCTGTGGACGCTCTGCTCCGCGCCGGGCTTGCTCATGCAGTACTGAAGTATCTCCGAAATTGTCATCTTTATTCCCCTTGTAGCGTGGCGATAATTTTACGCGAACCACCGTGAATACGATGCTCACCCAGCCAGATCCCCTGCCACGTTCCCAACAGCAGCCGCCCGTTGTGGACCGGCAGCATCAGCGATACGCCCAGCAAAGAGGATTTAATATGCGAAGGCATGTCGTCCGCCCCCTCATAGTCATGCTCATAAGGCGCGTTGTCCGGGACGCTATTCAGAAAATGGTGCTCCATGTCGGACCGGACGGTGGGATCGCAATTTTCATTAAGCGTGAGAGAGGCGGACGTGTGCTGAAGCAGCAGATGCAGTAAACCCGTTCTGACGCGCGACAGGTCGCGGAGTTGCCCGATGACTTCATCCGTCACCAGGTGAAATCCGCGTGGTTTTGCGCTTAAGGTCAGGGTCTGTTGGTACCACATGTGCTGCTCCGTGATGAAAGATGAATCTTTCTAAGTGTGCAGCAAGAAGACGAAAGGTAAAACCCGCAGCAGCGAGATTTGATTAAAAAAGAGTCAAACCCGCCGCCGGGTACTTAATACTCCGAATTGACAATCACCTCTTCGCCAAACTTTCCGGCCATCGGCAGCGGTCGATACGTGGAGTTAGAGGCACGTAACACCCTGATCCCTCTGGCACCCACGTCATGCGCGGCGGTAATGTCGTTATCTGAATCGCCGTAGAATACTTTGATATTTTTCTTTTCCAGCCACTGGGTTTTGGTGTTTTGCCCTTCTTTGTCACCGGCAAAAATTACCGGATTCATGCTGGCCGCCGGGATCTGGAAATCATCCTGCAGCGTTTTAGAGACGGTTTCCGTTTTGGTCTGGCTGCGGCCGGTCACAAAATAAATGCTGTCACCGCGCTTCACGTGCATGGCAATAAGCGCACGGGCAACCTCTTTCGGGATGCTGAATTCGTCCCAGCCGTTATTCATTTTTTCCCAAAATTCGGGGTTCTTCAGATACGCTTCGCTGTCTGGTGAATACGTTTTCTTACCGCGCCAGAAGCCGGGGCTTGAGAACAGCACTGTATCGTCAATGTCAAAACCTACGGCCATTGGCGCACGGCCCATAAGGCTGTTTTCGATTTGGGCCACGGAAACCCAGTGAATGGGCGCCTGCTCGGCGAGAATGGCGGCGGTGGTGCCGGTATAAAGCGGCGTCGGGGCAGAAGCTCGCGCGACGACGGCGCTATTAAGCGAGAACAATAAGCAGGCGGCGCTGAGCGCCAGTGTGATCTTGCGCATATTTTCCCCTGAATATTCAGTTTGTTATCGTTTTAATTTGAGCGGATGGTCAAAAAACTATCCGACCATAACCCCAGCGGGAGGTGAAGGGAAGGAGTTTTTGCTTATGAAGGGGAATAAAAAGAAGACGATCACAAAAGCCGGGCAACGTTTTTGTGCAGCCTGATGCCCTCACCCCGACCCTCTCCCACGGGGAGAGGGTGAGTTGGTAAGTACTTACATTACAGCAGCAAACGCCTGCGCCACGCGATGAACGTTGCTGGCATTCAGACCCGCCACGCACATACGGCCGCTGGCGATCAGGTAGACGCCGAACTCTTCGCGCAGGCGATCGACCTGGGCCGCACTCAGTCCGGTATAGCTGAACATCCCGCGCTGCTTGAGCAGATAGTCGAAGTTATGTCCCGGCACGGCCTCTTTCAGGACGTTAACCAGCTCCTGACGCATCGTCTGAATGCGCTGACGCATGGCTTCCACTTCCGCAAGCCAGGACGCTTTCAGCTTTTCGTCACCGAGCACCGTCGCTACCACCTGCGCACCAAAGTTCGGCGGGCTGGAGTAAATGCGACGCACCGTCGCCTTAAGCTGGCCGAGCACGCGACCTGCCGCTTCGGCGTCTTCACACACCACGGACAGACCGCCAACGCGTTCACCGTACAGGGAGAAGATTTTAGAGAAGGAGTTGCTGACCAGCGCTGGCAGCCCGGCGCTGGCTACGGCGCGAATGGCATAGGCATCTTCTTCCATGCCCGCGCCAAAGCCCTGGTAGGCAATATCGAGGAACGGGATCAGGTTGCGAGCCTTCAGTACCTCGATCACCGCATCCCACTGGGCATTGGTGAGATCCGCACCGGTCGGGTTATGGCAGCACGGATGCAGCAGCACAATGCTGCGCTCCGGCAGGGTGTTCAGTTTTTCCAGCAGCGCTTCAACGCGCACGCCGTTAGTTTCGCTGTCAAACCATGGATAGGTCGCCACTTTGAAGCCTGCGCCCTCGAAGATCGCAACGTGGTTTTCCCACGTCGGGTCACTGACCCACACGCCTGAATCCGGGAAGTATTTTTTCAGGAAGTCTGCACCCACTTTCAGCGCCCCCGAGCCGCCCAGCGTCTGGATGGTCGCCACGCGTTTTTGCGCGAGCACCGCGTGATCGGCACCAAAAAGCAGCGGCGCAATGGTGCTGCGGTAGGTATTTAACCCTTCCATCGGCAGATAGAGCGACGCGCCGTGTGGAACAGCGTTCAGACGCGCTTCAGCTTCGGCAACGGCCTGCAGCTGAGGAATAAAACCCTCGTGGTTGTAATACAAACCGATGCTAAGGTTCACCTTGTCGCTGCGAGGATCTTCTTTGAAACGCTCCATTAAGGAGAGAATTGGGTCGCCGGCATAGGCGTCAACTTTCTGAAACACGCGATGATTCTCCGGAATTCGATGAGGCAGGGATTTCAACAATAAACCGGAAGTGGGAGAAGGTCGAGAGGATGTTAATAAAGTTGGAGCGAGGATAAAAACCTCACTCCATTGGCGGTTCAATCAATGTACTTCATCGCTACCCGCGAGGTCAGACGCGTGATAAGTTCGTAAGCACTTACTTTCGTGATTTCAGCAATGCGTTCAACAGGCAGCCCTTCCCCCCACATCACAACATCATCACCAGGCTTATCCTGGGCTTCAGGCCCCAGATCAACACAAATCATATCCATCGCCACGCGACCGACAATCTTCACTTCGCGACCGTTGACCAGAACCGGCGTACCCGTTGGAGCTGCGCGGGGATAGCCATCACCATAGCCCATCGCCACCACGCCAAGACGGGTATCACGCTCGCTGGTCCAGGTACCGCCGTAGCCCACCGGCTCCCCCGCTTTATGGTCTCGCACGGCAATCAGGTTAGAGACCAGCGACATAACCGGCCGGAAGCCAAAGTCCGACCCCCAGGGTTTGTTCTCCAGCGGCGACACGCCGTAGAGAATGATGCCCGGTCGCGCCCAGTCGAAATGCGACTGCGGCCACAGCAGAATACCGCCGGATGCCGCAATCGAGCGCATCCCCGGCTTGCCTTCGCAGAAGGTATTAAAGATATCCAGCTGCCGCTCGGTCGCACCGCACTCGGGCTCATCGGCGCGGGCGAAATGGCTGACGATATTCACCGGTTGGCGCACGTTTTTGCACCGGCATAAACGCTGATAGAACGCTTCCGCGCTCTCCGGACGCACGCCCAGACGGTGCATGCCCGTGTCGAGCTTCATCCACACGGTCACCGGCTCGCTCAGCTCGGCGGTTTCAAGTGCGGCCAGCTGTTCTTCGTTGTGCACTGCCGTATGCAGATGCTGGTCAGCAATGGTCGGCAAATCTGTGGCTTCGAAAAAGCCTTCGAGGAGCAGAATCGGTTGGGTAATCCCCCCCGCGCGCAGGCGAAGGGCTTCTTCAAGACGGGCGACGCCAAAGGCGTCGGCATCGGGGAGCGTTCGCGCGGTCTCAAGAAGACCGTGTCCGTAAGCGTTCGCTTTCACGACTGCAACGAGCTTGCTGGCGGGTGCCAGTTCTCGCAGACGTTGCAGGTTGTGTCGCAGAGCGCGGCGGTTAATGACAACAGTTGCCGCTTGCATTTGAATTCCTTAGAAATTACTCATCATCATATTGAGGACCGGCATAGTTGTCGAAACGCGACCACTGTCCGTTAAAGGTCAGACGCACCGTCCCGATAGGGCCGTTACGTTGTTTACCAATAATAATTTCGGCGATCCCTTTCAGGTCGCTGTTCTCGTGATAAACCTCATCACGGTAGATGAACATGATTAAGTCGGCATCCTGCTCGATGGAGCCGGATTCACGCAGGTCGGAGTTGACTGGGCGCTTGTCGGCACGTTGTTCCAGGGAGCGGTTCAGCTGCGACAGCGCTACCACCGGCACGTGCAGCTCTTTGGCTAACGCCTTGAGCGAGCGGGAAATTTCGGCAATTTCCAGCGTACGGTTGTCTGAAAGCGACGGGACGCGCATCAGCTGAAGGTAGTCGATCATGATAAGGCCGATACCGCCGTGTTCACGGGCGATACGGCGCGCGCGGGAGCGAACTTCCGTCGGCGTCAGGCCGGAAGAGTCATCGATATAGATGTTACGTTTTTCCAGCAGAATGCCCATGGTGCCGGAGATGCGCGCCCAGTCCTCATCGTCGAGCTGACCGGTACGGATGCGGGTCTGATCCACGCGCGACAGCGATGCCAGTGAGCGCATCATGATCTGCTCGGAGGGCATCTCAAGACTGAAGATCAGTACCGGTTTATCCTGCAACATCGCCGCGTTTTCGACGAGGTTCATCGCAAAAGTGGTTTTACCCATCGACGGACGCGCGGCGACGATAATCAAATCCGACGGCTGCAGGCCGGCGGTTTTCTTGTTCAAATCGTCATAGCCGGTGTTCACGCCGGTGACGCCATCGTGCGGCTGCTGGAACAGCTGTTCGATACGGGCCACGGTGGCGTCGAGGACATCGGCGATGTTTTTTGGGCCTTCGTCTTTATTGGCGCGGCTTTCGGCGATTTTAAAGACGCGTGACTCAGCGAGGTCGAGCAGGTCTTCGCTGGTGCGGCCCTGCGGATCAAAACCGGCTTCGGCGATCTCATTCGCCACCGAGATCATCTCGCGAACGACGGCACGTTCGCGCACGATATCGGCATAAGCGCTGATGTTCGCCGCACTAGGCGTGTTTTTTGACAGTTCCGCCAGATAGGCAAATCCGCCGCAGCTGTCGAGTTGCCCAAGACGCTCCAGCGATTCCGCGAGCGTAATCAGGTCGATCGGGCTGCCCGACTCCTGCAGACGCGCCATTTCGGTAAAGATGTGGCGGTGCGGACGGGTGTAGAAATCTTCCGCCACGACGCGCTCGGCGACGTCGTCCCAGCGTTCGTTATCCAGCATTAAACCGCCCAACACCGACTGTTCCGCTTCAATCGAGTGCGGCGGGACTTTTAACCCTGCGACCTGGAAATCACGCTCGCGAGGTTCAGTCTGTTTGTTGAAGGGTTTGTTTCCTGCCATAGTGAATGGAGTTACCGAGATAAAGAGTGGGTCGAAAGATTACCATATTTTTCTTACGGAGGGAGCATGGCAACGCGCATTGAATTCCAGAAACACGGTGGGCCAGACGTACTGAAAGCGGTGGAGTTCACCCCCACCGCGCCTGGCGAAAACGAAGTGCAGGTTGAAAACAAAGCCATCGGCATAAACTATATCGACACCTATATTCGCGGCGGGCTCTACCCGCCTCCGTCGATGCCGAGCGGACTGGGCACCGAGGCAGCCGGTGTCGTCATCAAAGTGGGCAGCGCGGTTAAGCATATTAAAGAGGGTGACCGCGTGGTATATGCTCAGTCTGCGCTGGGCGCTTACAGCTCCGTCCACAACGTCCCGGCGGATAAAGCCGCCCTGCTGCCTAACGCCATCTCCTTTGAGCAGGCGGCAGCCTCGTTCCTGAAAGGTTTAACCGTTTACTACCTGCTGCGCAAAACCTATGAAATTAAACCCGACGAGCAGTTCCTGTTTCATGCCGCAGCGGGTGGCGTCGGGCTCATCGCCTGTCAGTGGGCAAAAGCACTGGGCGCGAAGCTGATCGGCACCGTCGGAAATGCACAAAAAGCGCAGCGCGCGCTGCAGGCGGGCGCCTGGCAGGTGATTAACTACCGTGAAGAGAGTATTGTTGAGCGGCTGAAGGAGATCACCAGCGGCAAAAAAGTGCGCGTGGTGTATGACTCGGTAGGGAAAGACACCTGGGAAGCCTCGCTGGACTGCCTGCAGCGCCGTGGTCTGATGGTAAGCTTCGGGAATGCGTCAGGCGCGGTGACCGGCGTTAACCTGGGCATCCTGAACCAGAAAGGTTCTCTGTATGTGACTCGCCCTTCCCTGCAAGGATACATCACCAACCGGGAAGAACTTGAGGAAGCCAGCAACGAGCTGTTCTCGCTGATCGCCAGCGGCGTCATTAAGGTGGATGTGGCAGAGGCGCAGAAATACCCGCTAACCGATGCGCAGCGCGCGCATGAGGTGCTGGAGAGCCGGGCGACGCAGGGGTCGAGTTTGTTGATTCCCTGAGCCCCAAAAAGAAATTGGGCTTCCCGTGGGAAGCCCTTTCTTTTTTTAGTTCGGCTGTATGTAGGGTACAGCTCGATGAATTCGTTATCGGCAGTCATAGTGACAGATTCGATAAGTAAATCCTATTCTGTTCTAAGCCATACTGCCGGAAAAGTTACAAGTATGTGACGAACCCCTCAATACCTTAGTAACGGAAGCGGTTATTGCGCTGATAACTGGGCACTTTTGGCGCTTTAATCGCCCGAATCACCCACACGACCGCGATGGCCAGCAGTAGCCACGGCAGCAATTTGATCGTCAGGGCAAACAGTCCGCCAATAAACATGACCACCGTCGCCACCACGATAGCCGCCAGAATGCCGAGCAGCGAAACGCCTGTCGCTAACAGCATGACAAAAAAGCCAATCACAAAAAGTAGTTCCAGCATGGTGCTCTCCCACGAGTTCCCGAGTAATGCAGTTAACATTACAAGAATCGTGCCAGCATTAACCTGTTGTTATTAAAGCAAAACGCCCCGCGAGAATTCGCAGGGCGTGGTGAATTTGACGAACTTTTAGCGAAAGTTATCGCTTGTCTGCCACCAGGCGCAGCGCATGTTCCAGCACCTCAATATCGGCGCCGGCTTTATGTGCGTTTTCGCTCAGGTAACGACGCCACTGACGCGCGCCCGGAATGCCCTGGAACAGGCCAAGCATATGGCGGGTGATATGGCCGAGATACGTACCGTTGCTCAGCTCGCGCTCAATGTAAGGATACATCGCACGCACGACGGCAACCGGATCGGTGTCTGCGCCTTCGATGCCAAAGATTTCGCGATCGACCGTCGCCAGAATGCCCGGGTTCTGATACGCCTCGCGCCCAACCATCACCCCATCCATATGTTCAAGGTGCGCTTTGGCCTCTTCCAGAGACTTGATGCCGCCGTTAATCGACATGGTCAGGTGCGGGAAGTCACGCTTCAGCTGATACACGCGCGGATAGTCCAGCGGCGGGATCTCACGGTTCTCTTTGGGGCTCAGGCCGGAGAGCCAGGCTTTTCGCGCGTGGATGATGAACGTCTCGCACTCGCCCTTTCCGGAGACCGTATTGATGAAGTCGCACAGGAATTCGTAGCTGTCCTGGTCGTCAATGCCGATACGGGTTTTGACCGTCACCGGAATGGAAACGACGTCACGCATCGCCTTAATACAGTCCGCCACAAGCTGGGCATTCCCCATCAGGCAGGCACCGAACATGCCGTTTTGCACGCGGTCGGACGGACAGCCAACGTTCAGGTTGATCTCGTCGTAGCCGCGCGCTTCCGCCAGCTTCGCGCACTGCGCCAGCGCGGCCGGATCGCTGCCGCCCAGCTGCAGGGCAACCGGATGCTCTTCTTCGCTATAGGCCAGGTAATCGCCCTTCCCGTGGATGATTGCGCCCGTAGTCACCATTTCGGTGTACAGCAGCGTATGGCGGGAGAGCTGGCGCAGGAAATAGCGGCAGTGTCTGTCCGTCCAGTCGAGCATCGGCGCAATGGAGAAACGGTGTGCAGGGAAAGCGGTCTGTGATTCTGACGACATGGCGAAGTTTTAAGCATCTGGTGGAAAAGGGGCGCTACTATAGCACAAAGAAAAGCCGGAGGCGCAGCGCCTCCGGTGGACTTTAGAACGTCATGCTCAGCTGAGCCCCTGCGCCCCAGGTTTCGTCTTCACCGTACAGGCCCATCAGGTCAACATGAACGGTACTGAATGGCGCGAAACCGACACCGCCGGTAAAGACATTGCTGTCGTTACCCTTCACGTCCGCGCGATAACCCGCACGCACCGCCAGCCAGCTGAGCGGCGTCACCTCGGCACCCACGCCAACATACTGCGACGTATCTTCGCTCTTAAATCCTTTGGTTTCCGTCAAATCGCCATCGGCGGTCAGCGTCACCAGATCGTTGTGCCAGGCGGCTCCGGCGGTCACCAGCGGGCGGATCTGGTAGGTATCTTTATAGCTCACCACTTCTCCCGTCCGCCCGTTGCGGATACGGATATCTTTGGTGTCGATATCGCGCGACATCAGGTTTTGGCCACTCACGCCGACCGTCCAGTTCTCGCCGAAATCAGCCGCAATACCGGCATCGACGTTAAAGCCCGTATCGTCTGTGCGGTAGCGGCTGTCGTTCCACTTGTTACTGTCGTAATCGTAGATTGAGGTGGTGTAGTTATAGACCCAGGTTTTTTGCAGTTTTGGCGTCACGCCTACGGAAACCGGGACGCCGCCGAGGTCAAACTGACGGGCAACGGCAACGCCGTAGTCAGACACAATCGCCGCCCGGCCAGACGCTGTTGAGTTGAGGTTTTTAGTGATCTGATCCGTGCCGTTCAGCGCAGCGTCCAGGGCAACACCGGCAGCCACCACTTTGCTTCTTTGAATACCGCGCAGATAATCAATATCTTGCTGATCGATAGACGAGCTAACCCGGCCATGAGCATAGCCTTTCGCCATAAAGGCCACGGAAAGCACATCGTTAGGGATACTCACCGCAAGCCCTGCTCCTGCCGTCGCGCGTGCGGTTTTGCCTTTGAGATAGTCCAGCTCATCGGCGAGATCTTTGGCCGCGCCCTGGAATTGATTAATGGAACCTAACGGATTAGTGATAATCTCCCTTGGCGTGAGGTCATCAACCACATCCTTGTAGTGATTAATTTTGTCGTTGATGGTATCAATCTCGTCCTGAAGATTGTCTTCATCCGTCACCTGCACCCCAACGGCTGGCAAGATGACCGTCACATCATCGTCTGGTTTTGCCTTTGCCAGCAGCGCCGGGTTAATTAACGCCCCACTGCCATAGCTCCCGGAGGCAACGCCCGTCCCGCCCATGGCGTCACTCCGTGATTCTGTCCAGGTATTGGCTGCTCCCGCCTGATTTGCCATAAACAAGGAGACAGCAATGCTAACCACCGAAAATTTAAAATTTTTTTTCACAGTATGCCCGTTATAGTCTGTTATGAAATAACCCCTGTCTGTTATCACCCAAACAGGAACGAACTATTGCTGTGAATAAGTAGTAAAAGACCCGCTATTTCTGTCCCTAAGTAAAACTCCCTTACGGCCTGTTATATTTTGTGACGGCCCTCAATATTTATAGATGAGGAAATTATTTTTTCCCAGGTTTTCCATCATGCGGTCCAAAAAACTGGGGTGGGTGGTCTACCCAGCGATCCTCACGGGTAGCGGCATACACGGGGTTGAGGGGATAGTAGATGCGATTGTGCTTCTTGTTGGCCTCGCCTACGACCAGCAACCGCACCTCTTCCTCCGTGTTGTTGATAAATGTGTGGCAGATACCGGTTCCGGCAGGAAATCCCACGCTGTCGCCAGGTTCAAGTTTCCATAGATAGCCATTTATCCACGCTTCTGGATAACCTTCGAGCACATAAATGAACTCTTCTTCATCGCTTTCAGCATGCGGATAGGACGTTCTGCGCCCTGGCGGCAAACGCTCATGATGGATACCAATGCGCCTGAGTCCAAGCTTACGAGCCAACGGGGCGCCGATAGAAAAAAGCTCATCGCTATCTGGATAGGTCGAATCATCCGCACCTTCTACGTCGCGCCAGTGCCGAATACAGTCAGGTTTTTTCATTGTTTATTTCCCGGTTTGTAATGGGTCAGGTATAGCACAGACTGGCGGATCTCGGTGTTTTTACCAGAACATGATAAAGTGGGGGTTTTCCGTCCTATAACATCCGGGGTGCTACATGGATAAGTCCACAAAAGAGCTGTTAGCGCAGGCCGAAAAGCTGTGTGCGCAACGCAATGTGCGCCTGACTCCGCAGCGCCTTGAAGTATTACGTCTGATGAGCCTGCAGCAGGGTGCCATCAGCGCCTACGATCTGCTCGATCTTCTCCGCGAAAGCGAGCCGCAGGCAAAGCCGCCAACGGTGTATCGCGCCCTGGATTTCCTGCTTGAACAAGGGTTCGTGCACAAGGTGGAATCCACCAACAGCTACGTGCTGTGCCATCTGTTTGATCAGCCCACCCACACATCGGCGATGTTTATCTGTGACCGCTGCGGCGTGGTGAAAGAAGAGGCTGCGGAAGGCGTGGAAGATATTATGCATACGCTGGCGGCGAAAATGGGTTTTGCCCTGCGTCATAACGTGATTGAAGCGCACGGGCTGTGCTCTGCCTGCGTGGAAGTGGAAGCCTGTTGTCATCAGGACGCCTGTCAGCACGACCACTCAATTCTTGTGAAGAAAAAGCCGCGTTAACGGCAAAAGAAAAGGCGGCTTAGAGCCGCCCTGTGGGTTATTCAGCGTTACCAGCGGTAGTCGTTACGGGTTTCCCAGTCTTTGACTTCGTTTTCCGCCTGATCTTTCGCGTAGCCGTAACGTTCCTGAATTTTACCGACAAGCTGATCGCGTTTACCTTCAATGACGGTCATATCGTCATCCGTCAGCTTACCCCACTTTTCTTTCGCTTTACCTTTGAACTGCTTCCAGTTGCCGCCGATTTCGTCTTTATTCATCATCGTGTCCTCTTAGTTAAGCGTCGGGTCGTAACGTCCGTTACGTTCTTTTCTGCTGGACGTGATAATTATTGTAGTTAAGGATTCGGCAGTTGGTTTCATATTCGGAATCTTTAACCGTCACGATATATCGTGACGTGAAGAGAACCAGGTATTGTTTTGCCAGTGGCGGTGCCAGATAAAAGCCAACGATATCCCTCGCAGCGAGAGGAAAACGGCCAGGGCCAGCCACAAACCGTGATTTCCCAGCCAGGGAAGCGTCAGCAGCGTCAGACCAAACCCTGCAGCCGCGACAGCCATGCTGTTGCGCATTTCCGCTCCGCGCGTCGCACCAATAAACATGCCGTCCAGCAGATAACACCAGACGCCGACCACCGGTAAGATGACTTGCCAGATGAGATAGTGACTCGCCAGCTCGCGCAGCGCAGGGATAGACGTCAGCAATGCAACGATCTGCTCACCAAAGCAGGCGTAAACCAGACCGAACGCCAGCGCCACCAGTCCCGACTGGCGGCAGGCTGCCCGCCAGACGTCCCGAAGCTGCCCGCTTTCGCGCGCACCGTACGCCTGCCCGGAATGCGCTTCAACCGCATAGGCAAAACCGTCCAGCGCGTAGGCGGTAAAGGTCAGTAGCGTCATCAATACCGCGTTGACCGCGACGATTTCTGGCCCCAGTCGAGCCCCGAAGACCGTCAGCGCGCCGAAGCAGAGCTGGAGCAGCAGCGAGCGCAGCATGATGTCACGATTGAGCGCAAGCAGCTTACGGATATTGCCGCGCCATGCGTTTTTGAGCAGCGCCAGGGAGATGCCGCGCATCGCCAGCACGCGCCAGACCATCCACAGGCCAATGATAAAGGTCCCGTATTCGGCAATCGCCGTCGCCAGCGCTGCGCCCTGCACGTTCATATGCAGGCCCATCACCAGCCAGACATCCAAAACGATATTGAGCAGGTTACCCACCACCAGCAAAATCACGGGTGCACGGGCGTACTGCACGCCCAGTAGCCACCCCAGCAGAACCAGGTTAGCCAGCGACGCGGGCGCGCTGAGCCAGCGGATTTCAAGAAAACGTCGCGCCTGTGCCAGTACCGCCTCGCTGCCGCCAACAACATGGAGCGCAAGGTCGATCAGGGGCGCACGCAATAAAACGATTAACGCCCCCGCAACAAGCGCGAGGATCAGCGGCTGCACCAGCGCGCGCGCCAGACGCAGCGGATCTTTTGCACCATAAGCCTGTGCCGTGAGCCCGGTGGTGCTCATACGCAAAAAGAGCAGCAGCATAAACAGGAAGCTGGTTGCCGTCGCGCCAATCGCCACGCCGCCAAGATAAACAGGCGAATCAAGATGACCAATAACGGCAGTATCGACCAGACCCAGCAAGGGAACGGTAATATTGGAGAAGATCATCGGCAGAGCAAGACGCCACAATGCCTTATCGGATGCCGTCAGCAGTGACATGAAAAATACCGGGAGTCGAGAATGAAGCAGGCTACAGCGGCGCCATAGCCTGTCAGGAAGAGGTTACAGCCATTCGCCGTTGCGAATGACCCCAACCGCCAGTCCTTCGATAGAGAAGTTGTGTTCGCGCAGATCGACCACAATCGGGGAGAACTCGTTGTTTTCAGGCAGTAGCTGAACGGTGTTCCCCTGTTTTTTCAGACGCTTGACGGTCACTTCGTCGTCAATGCGCGCGACCACCACCTGGCCGTTACGAACATCCTGCGTTTTGTGCACCGCAAGCAGATCGCCGTCAAGAATGCCGATGTCTTTCATCGACATGCCGCTGACGCGCAGCAGGAAATCAGCGCTCGGTTTGAACATGGCTGGATCGACCTGGTAGTGGCCTTCAATATGCTGCTGTGCCAGTAAAGGCTCACCGGCGGCAACCCGTCCCACCAGCGGAATGCCCGTCTCTTCTTCCACCAGCAGGCGGATACCACGTGACGCGCCCGAAACAATCTCAATCACGCCCTTACGCGCCAGCGCTTTCAGGTGTTCTTCGGCAGCATTCGGAGAACGGAAGCCCAGACGCTGCGCGATTTCCGCACGCGTGGGTGGCATACCCGTCTGGCCGATATGATCCCGGATGAGATCAAACACCTCTTGCTGCCTGGTCGTTAACGCTTTCATTCCGCCCCCTGGGTGTATATACAGTTATGCTGTGAGTATATACAGTCAAAGGCGATTTTGGAACCAAAAACTGCACAAAAAACCAGGGACTTAATTATTCCTCGAGGCTCATCGGAAATGTGACCAAAGCAGCGTGACCCAGGTGATAGCGGCAGTGATAATCGCCAGCAACACGGCAGCAGAGCCCATGTCTTTTGCACGGCCAGAAAGTTCATGGAAATCTGAACCAATGCGATCAACCACGGCCTCAATAGCGCTATTAAGAATTTCCACTATCATCACCAGAAGCACGGAACCGATAAGAAGTACGCGGGTAATCGCATCAACATCAAGGAAACAGGCGACGATCACCGCGATGATAGCGGCGATGCCCTCCTGGCGAAAGGCGGCTTCGTTGATCCACGCGGCACGGAAACCTTTCCATGAATAGCCGGCGGCTTTGATGATACGCGTTAACCCAGTGGTATTATTGGCCATTAAAAGAACCTTTTATGAAAAAAAGCGTCAGTAACAGGAACTGTAGCGCGTTTCGCTACAGCCTGAAGTATGACGGGTAACAACAGAAATTTTGCGCGCTTTCTGTTATCCTTGCGCCGCAATTGCATTATTAACCAGAGGCTTTACATCGTTTATGTCCGGCTGGCCACGAATTTACTACAAATTACTTAATTTACCATTAAGCATCCTGGTAAAAAGCAAGTCTATCCCAGCAGAACCCGCGCTGGAATTGGGACTCGATACGTCACGTCCTATTATGTACGTTTTGCCTTATAACTCGAAGGCAGACTTACTGACGCTTCGCGCCCAGTGTCTGGCGCATGACTTACCTGACCCGCTTGAACCGCTTGAAGTTGACGGTACGCTGCTGCCGCGCTACGTGTTCATTCACGGTGGACCGCGCGTGTTTACCTACTACACGCCAAAAGAAGAGTCCATCAAGCTGTTCCATGACTATCTCGACCTGCACCGCAGCAACCCCGATCTGGATGTGCAGATGGTGCCGGTATCGGTGATGTTTGGTCGTCGTCCGGGCCGTGAAAAAGGTGAAGAGAACCCGCCGCTGCGCATGCTTAACGGCATCCAGAAGTTCTTCGCGGTCTCCTGGCTGGGACGCGACAGCTTTGTGCGTTTCTCCCCTTCCGTTTCGCTGCGTCGCATGGCGGACGAGCACGGCACCGACAAGATCATCGCGCAAAAACTGGCGCGCGTGGCGCGTATGCACTTCGCCCGCCAGCGCCTTGCTGCCGTTGGGCCGCGTCTCCCGGCGCGTCAGGATCTATTCAACAAGCTGTTGGCCTCCAAAGCGATTGCTCGCGCCGTTGAAGACGAAGCGCGCAGCAAGAAAATATCGCATGAGAAAGCCCAGCAGAACGCCATTGCGCTGATGGAAGAGATTGCAGCGAACTTCTCTTACGAGATGATTCGCCTGTCCGATCGTATTCTCGGCTTTACCTGGAACCGTCTCTACCAGGGCATCAACGTTCATAACGCCGAGCGTGTACGTCAGCTGGCGCATGATGGCCATGAGATTGTCTATGTTCCCTGCCACCGCAGCCACATGGACTACCTGCTTCTTTCCTACGTGCTCTATCATCAGGGGCTGGTACCACCGCACATTGCAGCCGGTATCAACCTGAATTTCTGGCCAGCAGGTCCGATTTTCCGTCGCCTGGGCGCATTCTTTATCCGTCGTACCTTCAAGGGCAACAAGCTCTACTCCACCGTATTCCGCGAGTATCTGGGCGAGCTGTTCAGCCGCGGCTATTCCGTGGAGTACTTCGTGGAGGGCGGTCGTTCCCGTACCGGACGTCTTCTCGATCCGAAAACCGGCACGCTGTCGATGACCATTCAGGCGATGCTGCGCGGAGGAACCCGTCCCATCACGCTGGTGCCAATTTACATTGGCTATGAGCACGTGATGGAAGTGGGCACGTACGCCAAAGAGCTGCGCGGTGCGACCAAAGAGAAAGAGAGCCTGCCGCAGATGCTGCGCGGCCTGAGCAAGCTACGCAATCTCGGTCAGGGCTACGTGAACTTCGGCGAACCGATGCCGTTGATGACATACCTGAACCATCACGTTCCCGAGTGGCGCGAATCCATCGATCCTATCGAAGCGATTCGTCCAGCCTGGCTGACGCCAACGGTCAACGGCATCGCGTCCGAGCTGATGGTGCGCATTAACAACGCCGGTGCGGCTAACGCCATGAACCTGTGCTGTACGGCGCTTCTGGCTTCGCGTCAGCGCTCGCTGACCCGTGAACAGCTCACGGAGCAGCTGGATTGCTATCTGGATATGATGCGCAACGTGCCGTATTCCGTTGATTCAACCGTGCCTTCTGCGACCGCCAGTGAGCTTATCGATCACGCGCTGCAGATGAACAAGTTTGAAGTCGAAAAGGACACGATCGGCGACATCATCATTCTGCCGCGCGAGCAGGCAGTGCTGATGACCTACTACCGAAACAACATCACCCATATGCTGATGCTGCCGTCGCTCATGGCGGCTATCATCACCCAGCATCGCCGTATCTCGCGTCAGGAACTCTTGCGTCACGTTGAGACGCTCTATCCGATGCTGAAAGCGGAGCTGTTCCTGCGCTGGAGTAAGGATGAGCTGGCGGGCGAGCTGGATAAACTGACGGAAGAGCTGCGTCGCCAGGGGCTGATCACCGTCACGAACGACGAGCTGCACATCAACCCGTCACGCTCCCGCACCCTGCAGCTGCTGGCGGCCGGTGCGCGCGAAACGCTGCAGCGCTACGCCATTACGTTCTGGCTGCTGAGTGCGAACCCGTCTATCAACCGCGGTACGCTGGAGAAAGAGAGCCGGACGCTGGCCCAGCGCCTGTCCGTTCTGCACGGCATTAACGCCCCTGAATTCTTCGACAAAGCGGTCTTCAGTTCCCTTGTCCTGACGCTGCGCGATGAAGGCTTCATCAGCGATACGGGTGATGCCGAGCCGGAAGAGACGTTGAAGGTGTACCAGATGCTGGCAGAGCTGATTACCTCGGACGTGCGTTTGACGATTGAGAGCGCCACACAGGGCGAGTAACGCAATGCCGGGTTATGGCCCGGCCTGACGCCCTGGATAATAAAAAGGCCCGGTAAGCGCTGACGCTACCGGGCCTTATTTTTAGCCTTGTTAAATCACCGCCCTCAGCTGAGCAGCGTAAAGGCAATCATCCCGACAATTGCACCCGTCGTGCCGAGAATGGTTTCCATCAGCGTCCAGGTTTTCAGGGTTTGCGCTTCGGTGGCGCCGGTAAATTTACCGAACAGCCAGAAGCCCGCGTCGTTAACGTGAGAGACCACAATCGAACCGCCCGCGATACAGATAGACAGCGCGGCCATCTGCGCACCGGAATAGTTCAGCTGTTCAATCACTGGCATCACCAGACCCACGGCGGTTAAACACGCCACGGTTGCGGAACCCTGGATGATACGCACCGCCGCCGCCAGCACGAAGCAGGTTACCGCAATCGGCAGGCCCATCCCGGTCAGCGCTTCGCCCAGAGCCGGGCCCACGCCGGAATCCACCAGTACCTGCTTGAACACGCCGCCAGCACCGATCACCAGCAGGATAATCCCCGCAGGCTGCAGCGCGGCACCGCAGATCTCCATCACCCGGTCTTTTGGCATTCCCTGACGCATCGCCAGGCCGTAAATCGCCACCAGACAGGCCACCAGGATCGCCGTGAACGGGTGCCCGATGAACTCAAACCATTCATAGGCGCTGGAGCCCACCGGCACAAAGCGCGCGGCGATGGTTTTCAAACCCACGAGAACCAGCGGGAGCAGGATCAGCGACAGGCTGAAGCCGAAGGACGGCATTTTGCCCTCGCCCAGGTGCGGCTCGGTGATGTCATCCGGGATATGCAGCTCAACGTAACGGCTGATGAAGTTGCCCCACAGCGGACCGGCAATAATCATCCCCGGGATTGCCGCGCACAGGCCAATCAGGATCATCCAGCCAAAGTCAGCGTGCATCTGGGACGCCAGCAGCATCGGCGCAGGCCCAGGCAGCAGAAACGCCGCGGCCGCCGCCACGCCCGCAAACAGTGGAATAACCAGCTTCACAAGGTTTGTGCCGGTATGGCGCGCCATGGAGAACGCGACGCTTATCAGCAGCACAACGGCCACTTCAAAGAACAGCGGCAGCGCGCAAATCAGGCCCGCCAGGCCAATCGCGTAGTGCGCGCGGCTGTGGCCGAAGGATTTCAGCATTTTGACGGCAATCTGGTCGACCGCGCCCGTCTCGTGCAAAATCTTGCCAAACATCGCGCCAAGGGCCACCACAATCGCCAGGAAGCCCAGCGTACCGCCCATCCCTTTTTCCATCGTTGCGGCGATCTTGTCGAGCGGCATACCGGAAAAGAGACCTGCACCTATAGAAACCACCATCAAAGCAACAAAAGCGTGCATACGCGCCTTCATCACTAAAAACAGCAGCAGCAACACGGAACCCACTGCTGTCAAAACTAGCGTCAATGTACTCAAAACTTACTGCCTTTTATTAATGACCTCGATGGTGCTGGCAACAACACCCTCCAGTGGCTGATCGATATCAACCACTAAGACGTCTTTCTCGTCTTCACCCGGCTCCTGCAGCGCTTCGAACTGCGTCACCAGCATCTGGGTTTTGAAGAAGTGACCTTTACGCGCCTTCAGACGGCTTTCAATCACCTCGAAATTCCCTTTCAGGTAGATGAAAGAGAGGTTCGGGTTACCGTCGCGCAGCAGGTCGCGGTAGGTTTTTTTCAGCGCAGAGCAGACGATCAGGGAGACTTTATTGGTACGCTGCATAGCGAACGCGGCGTCATTCAGCGCCTGCAACCACGGTTTGCGGTCGTCGTCGTTCAGCGGCTCGCCGGAGGCCATTTTCATGATGTTGCTGCGCGGATGGAGGAAGTCGCCATCAAGGAACGCAGCCTGGAGTTGATGCGCCACTTCGCTGGCTACGGCTGATTTCCCGCTACCGGAAACGCCCATCAGGACGTAGACGTGGTGATCGTGATTAGTCGTGCTCAAAGGGTGTCCCTCAGTCAATTGTTACGGGTAACAGTTATCGGTAACATTGTCCTGCCGGGGCAAAAGAGAAGCAATATCCAAACGTGCGCGAAGTGAATAAGTGTGAGCTACTTCAAATTTGTCAGTTCAAATAGATCCACCCGGTGACAAGGTGAAACCTAAATCTAACATTTTCGGGGTAACTGCCTCACCACGAATGCGCGCCAGCAGGCGTTCTGCGCCAATACGGCCCATACGTTCACGCGGGGTCAGGACGCTCGCCAGACGCGGCTCCATCACCTGGCCAATGTCGTGGCCGTGGAAACCGGCGATCGCCATATCATCAGGGATCTTTAGCCCCAGACGCTGACACTCAAACGCCGCGCCAACCGCCAGGTCATCGTTGGTACAGAAAATACCGTCCAGTTGCGGATACTCGCGCCGCGCCTGACGCATCAGCTCAATACCCGACGTATAGGAAGAGGACTGCTCCACCATCACGCTGTACGGGGTTAAGTTTGCGTCGAGCATCGCCTGCTCGTATCCCTTCTGTTTGATGATAGTACGTTCATCAAGACGCGCACCCAGATAGGCGATATGACGATGCCCACGGGCGATGATGGCCGCCGTCATCTGGCGCGCCGCTTCAAAGTTATCGAACCCAACGGCAATATCGAGACACGGCGACTGGCTGTCCATCAGCTCCACCACAGGGATACCCGCCACTTCGATCATTTTGAGCGTGCGGGCAGTGTGGGTACGTTCGGTTAAAATCAGGCCGTCAATGTTCCAGGAAAGCATCGACTCAAGACGTTCCTCTTCCAGTTCCGGCTTGTACCCATAGTGGGCGAGCATGGTCTGGTAGCCAAAAGCATCGGTGACGCTTTCAATTCCCCGCAATACTTCGGCGAAAACCTGGTTGGTCAGGGATGGAAGCAGGACGCCCACCGCACGGCTGGTCGCATTGGAGAGAATATCGGGTGCGCGGTTGGGGATATAACCCAGTTCATCAAGGGCAGCGGCAATCTTGCCACGTAACGCCACGGAAACCTGTTCCGGGTTACGTAAAAAACGGCTGACCGTCATTTTGGTCACACCGACGCGATCGGCGACATCCTGAAGTACGGGGCGTTTCTTTTTCATCGTCCTGAGAAATCTTGAAGTGAGAGATTTGCTCAGTTTATCACGGACAAAGCCCATCCTTCCCCTGTCAAAGGGAAGGATGGGTATTTATTTATGTTTTATTACACCGGCGGCAGGTCAAACAGCAGAATTTCGCTTTCGCTGTCGGCATGCACGGAGAGCGCCTGCTCATCCCAGATGGCCAGACCATCGGCTGTGGTTGCTTTAGTGCCGTTGATGGACACTTCACCTTTCACCACCTGGATCCAGACGCGGCGGTTAGCGGCAATCTGATGAACAGACTGTTCGTCTTTCACCAGCGCCCAGCGGTACAGCTCCATATCCTGATGCACTTTCAGGGAACCTTCACGCGCATCCGGGGACAGCACCAGCTGTTTGCCCTGTTTCGCGTCGAAGCGGCGCTGCTCGTAGCGCGGCGTGATGCCGGTCTCTTCTGGAATGATCCAGATTTGATACAGGTGCAGTTTTTCCGTTTTGCTCGGGTTGTACTCGGAGTGACGCACCCCGGTACCCGCGCTCATAATCTGGAACTCGCCCGCCGGAACCTGCTCTTTGTTGCCCATGCTGTCCTGGTGCTCAACCGCCCCTTCCAGCACATAGGTCAGGATTTCCATGTCTTTGTGCGGGTGGGTACCGAAGCCCTGCCCTGCATCAATCACGTCGTCGTTAATCACGCGCAGTGCGGAGAAGCCCATAAAGTTCGGGTCGTAGTAGTCGGCAAACGAGAATGAATGCCATGAGTCCAGCCAGCCATGATTCGCGTGACCACGTTCGTTTGCTTTGCGTAAGTAGATCATTGTTTTCACCCTCAGTTCGTTTCGATGGAGTAAGTGTGGACGCAAACCGCCTGGGATCATAGAGGGTGAAAATTGACTCCTCTGTTCAAAAATTATGAACAAGCGCAGAGGAGCTGTTTTTGCTTATTTTGCGAGGGTTACCGTGGCAGGAGAAGCCTGTTTGAAGGCCCGTTCAAGGATTTCGAGGTTGGTCAGAACGTCAGATTCCTTGACGTAATTCGGCGCGCCGGATGTAAGGGTGTCATAGAGCGCATCGTAGACGCGGCCATAGTCGCCAGTTTCCGGTTTCAGCTCCTCCCTGACCGTTACGCCCTCATCGTTCACGTACTCCAGGACGCCCACGGAATCATCCGCCGCAAAACCCGGTTCGCCCGGCATGATGTTAGCCTTCAGGCTGGTCTCCTGCTGGTCAATACCGTACTTAATGAACGAGCCTCGGGTGCCGTGAACGATAAATTTCGGGTAGTCGATCTTCACCAGATGGCTGGTTTTGACGATGGCTTTCAGGTCGCCGTAGAACAGCTGCGCTTCAAAAGTATCGTCCGGGTTGGCTTTATTACGCAGGCTGCGGATGTCATACGCCACGTGGTCCGGTCGGCCAAACAGGGAGATGATCTGGTCCATGGTGTGCACGCCCAGACCATAGAACGAGCCGTCCTGCGGCAGGCCGGGTTGCGTTTCCGCTACCGGACGGTAGTAATCGAAGTGGCTTTCTATTTCCACGATGTCGCCCAGCTTGCCGCTTTCAATCGCTTTTTTCGCCGTCAGGAAGCAGCTGTCAAAGCGACGGTTCTGATACGGCGTAACGGTCAGACCTTTGCTTTTCGCCAGCGCGAACAGCTCTTTCGCTTCGGCGATAGTCGGGGTGAACGGCTTTTCCACCAGCACGTTTTTACCCGCTTCGAGCGCGCGTTTCGCATACTCAAAATGGCTGTCCGCATGGGTGCAGACGATAACAAGTTTAACCTGCGGGTCGCCCAGTACCTCATCGAGATCGCTGGTGAAGTGGATGTGGGAATACTGCGGGGATTGCTCTTCCGGCTTCGCGCGGCGGCGGTAGATATGGGCCACATGCCAGCTGTCTTTGCGGTTAAGAACATACGGCAGGTGATAGCGGGTCGTACTTTTACCAAATCCAATAAATGCGCAATGTAGTGTCATAGCTCAGTCCTTTTGGAAGGTTACTGAGTCTAACCATAACAAAAAAAAAGCCAGCTAAAAGCTGGCTAAAGTAATACTGGAAGCAATGTGAGCAATGTCGTGCTTTCAGGTTCCCGTAGAGGTCTTCCTGAACGCAAAGCAATAATAATCATTCTCATTCGCACTTGTCCAATACTTTTTGCAAAAAATAGCGGTTGACTCAAATTTTAAAGTCATTGATGTTGGAAGGGACATTTAACTGACTGAGGAACAAGGAATGAGTGAGATAGTGATACGCCACGCGGAACCGAAAGATTATGACGCCATTCGTCAGATCCACGCCCAGCCGGAGGTGTACCACAACACGCTACAGGTTCCTCACCCCTCTGAACACATGTGGCAAGAACGGCTATCCGACCAGCCCGGCATCAAGCAGCTTGTCGCCTGCATAGACGGTAATGTCGCCGGACATCTGTGCATTGCCGTCGCGCAACGC
Organism: Enterobacter sp. NFIX59; assembly: GCF_900113755.1. Taxonomy (NCBI): domain Bacteria; kingdom Pseudomonadati; phylum Pseudomonadota; class Gammaproteobacteria; order Enterobacterales; family Enterobacteriaceae; genus Enterobacter; species Enterobacter sp. NFIX59. Next base: position 77,424 of record NZ_FOQN01000008.1, read on the forward strand.
CCACGTCGCAGCCATGTGGCTGATTTTGGGATTTGCGTAGGCGCACAGTGGCAAAACCGGGGCGTAGCCAGCGCGCTGATGCGTACCATGATTGATATGTGCGATAACTGGCTGCGCGTTGACCGCATTGAGCTGACGGTGTTTGTCGATAACGAGCCGGCGATTGCGGTGTACAAAAAACACGGGTTCGAAATTGAAGGCACCGGCAAGCGCTATGCCCTGCGCAACGGCGAGTATGTGGATGCGTATTATATGGCGAGAATGAAGTGACACACTCCCCTCACCCCGGCCCTCTCCCCATAGGGGCGAGGGAGAAAAGACCGCACCGTGCAATCCCCTCTCCCCTGTGGGGAGAGGGTTAGGGTGAGGGGAATAATCAATACCCCGCCGTCAAATCATCCACTGAACGCGGGTCCGATGCGCCAAACAGCGCCCCGTCTGGACCCACCATAATGCTCTGCGTACTGCCCATCGCCTCTTTCACCGCCACTTTTTGACCGCGCTGCTCCAGCAGCTTGATGGTATCCGGGCTAAAACCCTTCTCCACGCGCAGCTCGTCCGGCAGCCACTGGTGATGGAAACGCGGGGCGTTGGTCGCTTCGGCGACGTTCATCCCAAAGTCGATGCTGTTCACCACCATTTGCAGCACGGTGGTGATAATCCGGCTGCCGCCAGGGCTGCCGGTCACCAGCCAGGTTTTCCCGTCTTTCACCACGATGGTGGGCGACATGGACGACAGCGGACGTTTCTTCGGCCCTACCGCATTCGCATCGCCGCCAACCAGCCCGTAGACGTTCGGCACGCCCGGTTTGGCAGAGAAGTCATCCATCTCGTTGTTCAGCAGAATGCCGCTGTTGCCCGCCACAATCCCGGTGCCGAAGGTGGTGTTGAGCGTATAGGTCACCGCCACCGCGTTACCGTCTTTATCCATCACCGAGAAGTGAGTGGTCTGGTTGCTTTCATACGGCGCCAGCTTGCCGGGGCGGATCTCGCTCGACGGCTTAGCCTTGTTGATGTCGATCTGATCGGCAATGGATTTGGCATAGGCTTTGTTGGTCAGCGCCTGCCACGGCACCTTCACGAAGTCCGGATCGCCGAGATATTCCGAGCGGTCGGCATAGGCGCGTTTTTCCGCTTCCGCCATCACCTGCATGGCATCCGCACTGCCGAAGCCGAACTTGTGCATATCGAAGTTTTCGAGAATATTGAGGATCTGCACGATGTGGATCCCACCGGAAGACGGCGGCGGCATGGAGAAGACCTCGTAACCGCGGTAGGTGCCGCTAATCGGCTCGCGCTCCACCGCCTTGTAGTCCGCCAGATCCGCTTTGGTGATGAGCCCGCCGTTCTTCTGCATCTCTTGTGCAATCTGGTCGGCAATCGCCCCTTTGTAGAAGGCGTCCGGACCGTGCTCTGCAATCAGCTCCAGGCTTTTAGCGAGGTTCTTCTGCACCAGCTTATCGCCCTTCTTCAGCGGCTCACCGTCTTTCCAGAAGATCGCTTTGCTGTTTTCATGATTCGGAATGACTTCGCTACCGTAGGTTTTGAGATCGTCCGCCAGCGCATCGTTTACCACAAAGCCGTCCCGCGCCAGCTTGATGGCAGGCTGCACTACCTTGTTCAGCGGCAGGGTGCCGTATTTTTCCAGCGCCAGCGAGAAGCCCGCGACGGTGCCCGGCGTGCCGGTCGCGAGATGCGAGGTCAGGGATTTTTTGCTGTCAGGGTTACCCTGGTCGTCGAGGAACATATCGCGGGAGGCCTGAGCAGGCGCCATCTCGCGGAAGTCGATGGCCGTCGTTTTGCCGTCTTTGGTGCGCAGCATCATAAAGCCGCCGCCACCCAGGTTCCCCGCCTGCGGATGCGTTACCGCCAGCGCATAGCCGACGGCGACCGCGGCATCCACCGCGTTACCGCCCTGCCTGAGAATATCGACGCCCACTTTTGTTGCCAGCGCATCCACGGACGCTACCATGCCATGGGTTGCCCGCACGGGATGAAAAACATCTTCCTCCACGCCGTAAGAGACCGGAGGCGCCGCGGGCGGGTTGGCCGCCACGCTAAATGTACCGCCTGCCATCAGCGCGGCGAGGGCGACCCAGCGCAAAAACGTTGGTTTCATGATTGTTGTTCTCCAGGTGAAGGGATCCATATTCCCCGCTTAAGCCTGGTTCACAACTCCTAAAAAATCATCGTCATGGTGAAATCAGGGTAAACTTAAGAGAGACCTCAAGAGGAGGAAATGACAATGAAACGCTTGATGATTCTTACGGCGCTGATCCCGTTTGCCGCGCTCGCACAGCCACTCAACACCATGAACAACCCGAACCAGCAGGGCTATGTCATCCCGAGCCAGCAGCGTATGCAGACCGAGATGATGAGCCAGCAACAGCAGCAGAAAGGGATGCTTAATCAGCAACTGAGAACGCAGACCCAGATGCAGCAGCAAAGCCTGCAAAATCAGATGAACGCCAACACCCAGCGCGTGCAGCAGGGGCAGGTGCGCGAGCAGCCGTTGCCGAATAAAAACGGCGGAATGTTAGGTGGGATGACCTCGTCAGGCAGCGGACAGCAGCATATGCTGCCGCCGCAGTCGAATGGCAGTATGCTTAATCCGCAGAACTAAAGTCCGGGCCGATCAGGTCTATCGCATCGGTACAGATGCTGTCCACGCCCCAGCGCAGCAGTTCGGCCGCACGCTGGGGTTTATTGACGGTGTAAACCAGAATACGCAGGCCCGCGTCTTTCAGCATCTTCACCCGCGCCTCATCCAGCAGCTTGTGATTAAGATGAATAGAGACACACGCTAAGCGCGTCGTCAGCTCGCGCCAGTCCTCGCGCCACTCGTCCAGCAGCAGTCCGCGCGGCAGTTCCGGCGCTGCGGCCTGTGCGGCCTCCAGCGCATCGATTTCAAATGATGACAGCAGCGGCGCGGTCATCCCCTCCCACAGCTCGCGCGCGGCCAGAGCAATCACTTTGCCCGTCAGCGGCCCGGTGCCGGTGGTCGGTTTGATTTCGATATTGGCCATCATGCCGTGCTGGCGACAGCGATCCGCCACTTCCGCCAGCAGCGGCAGCGGTTCGCCTTTGAATTCACCGCTGTACCAGCTTCCGGCGTCTACCTTCAGCAGGTCGCGCCACGGCAGTTCGCCCGCGATGCCCCAGCCGTTGCTGGTGCGCTCGAGGTTATCGTCATGCAGCAGGAAAATCTCGCCGTCTTTCGACAGCTTGGCGTCGAACTCGATCATCGTGTGACCGTAGCGCGCGCCAACGTCAATCGCCGCCAGCGTGTTTTCCGGCGCCAGCTTACCGCCGCCCCGGTGGGCGACGACGTGGGGATAAGGCCAGTTGCTCATACTCGTTGTCCTGTTTCACCGTCAAATAAGTGCAGGTGATTTTCCGGCAGGTGGAGCCACAGCGTGCTGCCGGCTTTAGGGCGCTCCTGATGTGCCAGACGCACCACCATTTTTTGCTCGCCCCAGCGCCCGTGCGCCAGGTTATCTGCACCCAACATCTCCAGCGTGTCCATGACCAGCGGCACGCCGCCTTCCGCCTGAGAGGTTAAACCGATATGTTCCGGGCGGATACCGAGCGTCATCTTACGCCCGGCGTAGCCACGATAGTACCAGTTGATCGGCAATGCCATCCCGCTTTCCAGCTCAAAGTGCGAGCCCGCGCTGCTGATGCGCCCTTCCAGCAGGTTCATCGCCGGGCTGCCGATAAAGCTCGCCACAAAGCGGGTGGCCGGTTTCTCGTACACCTCCACCGGGGTGCCAATCTGCTCGGCAACGCCTTTGTTCATCACCATCACGCGCTGGGCGAGGGTCATGGCCTCAACCTGATCGTGGGTAACGTACAGTGACGTGGTTTTCAGACGACGGTGCAGCTGCTGCAGCTCAAGACGCATCTGCACGCGCAGCTTGGCGTCGAGGTTAGAGAGCGGCTCGTCGAACAGGAATACCGCCGGGTCGCGCACGATGGCGCGTCCCATCGCCACGCGCTGGCGCTGGCCGCCGGAGAGCTCGCGCGGGCGGCGCTTGAGCAGGCCGTCGAGTTCCAGAATGCGGGCGGCCTCTTTCACGCGCTCCTCGATATGGCCTTTGCCCATGCCGCGGATTTTCAGCCCCCAGGCCATGTTCTCCTCCACGCTCATGTGCGGATAGAGAGCGTAGTTCTGGAAGACCATCGCGATGCCGCGGTCTTTGGGCTCCATCTCGGTGACGCGCTGACGGTCAATCCAGATATCCCCGGAGGTCGCGCGCTCCAACCCCGCCACCATGCGCAGCAGCGTGGATTTGCCGCAGCCGGACGGGCCAACCATCACGATAAATTCCCCGTCCGCCACGTCGAGCGTCAGCGGCTGAATCACCTGGGTTTTGCCGTCCCAGCTTTTGGTTACTGCCTGAAGTTTTAAACCTGCCATCTTATTTCTCGCTATCGACCAGGCCGCGGACAAACGCACGTTGCATGGCTAAAACAATGACTACGGGTGGGATAAGGGTCAGCAGCATCGCCGCCATTACCTGGTTCCAGAGGGTGGTGCCTTCGCCGGTGGCGATCATGCCTTTGATGCCCGCCACGGCGGTGCCGAGGTTGACGTCCTGAATAATCAGCAGCGGCCACAGGTACTGGTTCCAGCCGTAGATAAAGGTGATCACAAACAGCGCCGCAAGGTTAGTTTTCGACAGCGGCAGCACGATATCGCGGAAGAAGCGCATCGGCGACGCGCCGTCGATGCGCGCCGCTTCAATCAGCTCGTCCGGCAGGGTCATAAAGAACTGGCGGAACAGGAAGGTGGCGGTCGCCGAGGCCATCAGCGGCAGGGTTAAGCCCGCGTAGCTGTCGAGCATCTTCAGGTTGGCGATCACCTCCACCGTCGGGAAGATACGCACCTCTACCGGCAGCATCAGGGTGATAAAAATCATCCAGAAAAACAGGTTACGCAGCGGAAAGCGGAACCAGACGATGGCGAAGGCCGACAGCATCGACACCGTGATTTTGCCCACCGTAATGCCGAACGCCATGATGAAGCTGTTGAGCATCATCAGCCAGAACGGCGCGCTGTTGGCGCCCACGCCCTGGGTCCAGATGGTCTTCATATTCTCGAAAAGATGCGTGCCTGGGATCAGCGTCATCGGCGTGTCGAACACCGCTTTGGTGTCCAGCGTGGCGGCGACAAAGGCCACGTACAGCGGAAACAGGATGACGATAATCCCTAAAATCAGCATGGTATGGCTGAAAATCGTCAGCCCGCGACGGTTCTCAATCATTGGTAGCGCACCTTACTTTCGACATAGCGGAACTGCACCACCGTGAGGATGATGACGAGGAACATCAGCACGACGGACTGCGCGGCAGAAGCGGAGAGATCCAGCCCGGCGAAGCCTTCGCGGTAGATCTTATAGATAAGCGTCGTTGTCGCCTGCACCGGGCCGCCCGCGGTCGCCGCGTCGATCACCGGGAAGGTGTCGAAGAAGGCGTACACGAGGTTAACCACCAGCAGGAAGAAACTCACCGGGGCGATCAGCGGCAGCGACAGCCTGAAGAAGCGACGAATAGGCCCTGCTCCGTCAATTGCCGCGGCTTCCACCAGCGAGCGCGGGATGGACTGCAGCGCGGCAAAGAAGAACAGGAAGTTATAGCTGATCTGCTTCCACACCGAGGCGAACACCACCAGGAACATAGCCTGACCGCTGTTCTGGGCGTGGTTCCAGTCGTAGCCGAACTCTGCCAGGAAATGGGTAATCAACCCGCGGCCGGGGTTAAACAGGAAAATCCACAGTACGGCGGCGACGGCGGGTGCCACGGCATAAGGCAGCAGCATCAGGGTCTGATACAGGCGGCTGCCGCGCACCACGTAATCCACCAGCGCGGCGAAAAACAGCGATGCGACAAGACCGCTGACGGTGACCAGCGCGCTGAACTTCATCGTCGTCCAGAAGGCGTCCAGGTAGTAGCTGTCATGGAACAGCGCGGTGAAGTTGTCCAGGCCAACAAACTGGCTGGAGAGCCCGAACGGATCGACGCTTTGTACCGAGTACCACAGCGCTTCGCCCGCAGGCCAGATAAAGAAGATAACGGTGATAACCAGCTGCGGCGCGACCAACAGGTACGGCAGCCAGCGGGAACGGAACACCGGACGGGATGATGACATAGGTTTGCTCTGTAGGTATTCACCCCTCACCCCGACCCTCTCCCCAAAGGGGCGAGGGAGAAAAGACGGCTCTGTGCAGTCCCCTCTCCCCTATGGGGAAAGGGTTAGGGTGAGGGGCAGGTTTGAATTACGATTTGGTCGACTGCTCAAAGCGGCGCAGCAGCTGATTTCCGCGCTCTACCGCAGAGTCCAGCGCCTGCTGTGGCGTTTTCTTCCCGGTCCACACGCTTTCCAGCTCCTCATCCACGATGGTGCGGATCTGCGGCATGTTGCCCAGGCGCAGGCCTTTAGTGAACGGCAACGGCGGCTTGTTCAGCATCTGGCGCGTCGCGATGTCCGCGCCTGGGTTCTTGCTGTAGAAGCCCTGCTCGCGGGTCAGGTCATACGCGGCTTTGGTGATCGGCAGGTAACCGGTCTTCTGGTGCCACTCGGCGGCGTTTTCAGGCTTGGCCAGGAAGTCGAGGAATTCGGCCACGCCTTTATAGGTGCCCTTGTCTTTACCCTGCATGACCCACAGGCTCGCCCCGCCGATAATGGCGTTCTGCGGCGCGCCCTTCACGTCAGCGTCGTACGGCATCATGCCCACGCCGTAGTTGAATTTGGCGTAGTGACGGATATCCGCCAGCGAGCCGGACGAGGCGGTGGTAATGGCGCAATCACCGTTGTAGAACTTCTCGGTGGATTCGTCTTTACGCCCGAAGTAGCTGAAGTCGCCCTTCTTGTTCAGGTCGGCAAGCAGCGCGATGTGCTTCACCTGCTCCGGCTTGTTGAACTCCAGTACCGCATCGGTGCCGTCGAAGCCGTTGTTTTTGGTCGCCACCGGCAGGCCGTGCCAGGCGCTGAAGTTTTCAATCTGGATCCAGCCCTGCCAGCCGCTGGCGTAGCCGCACTTCATCCCCGCCGCTTTCAGCTTCGCGGTGTACTCCGCCAGGTCCTGCCAGGTTTTTGGCGGCTGCTCCGGGTCTAAACCGGCTTTTTTGAAGGCATCTTTGTTGTAGTAGAGCACCGGCGTAGAGCTGTTAAACGGCTGGGACAGCAGATGGCCGGTTTTGGAATCGGTGTAGTAACCCGCTACGGTCGGCACGAACTGGGATTCATCGAAGTTGATACCCGCTTCTTTGAACACTTCGTAGACCGGCTTGATGGCTTTGGAGGCCATCATGGTGGCGGTACCCACTTCATAAACCTGTAACAGTGCAGGCGCGTTGCCGGTACGGAAGGCGGCGATGCCCGCGCTCAGGCTCTGCTCATAGTTGCCTTTGTACACCGGCACAATTTTGTAATCCGGATGGGTGTCGTTGAAACGTTGCGCCAGGGAGTCAACTTCTTTACCCAACTCCCCTTCCATTGAATGCCAGAACGGAATGGTGGTGACAGCCATTGCGTTCGTCGCAAAAGCCAGACCCAGTGCCAGACCCAAAGCTGTGTGTCGTAACGATGTCATTGTCATCTCTCTTATTGTACCGGATGCGCGATATCACGCGTTTTATGCTCGCGAGGTAACATGACATGCTCGAATTACAGAAAAATAACTGTTTGTTTACAGATAAGTGACAGCCAGGCGTCAGGGGGATGATGGTTGTGTGAAGGGGGTTGGATGGTTGGGTGCGGTCTGGTGCCCTGACCCCGGCCCTCTCCCACAGGGAGAGGGAGAAAACACTAAAAAAGGCAACTTGCGTTGCCTTTTTGCTTTTACCTATCCGCCCAGATACGCGCTCCGCACCGCTTCGTTCGCCAGCAGCGCGTCGCCGGTGTCTTCCAGCACTACGCGGCCGTTCTCCAGCACGTAGCCACGGTCAGCGAGCTTCAGCGCCTGGTTGGCGTTCTGCTCGACGAGGAAGATGGTCATCCCCTCTTTGCGCAGTTGCTCAATGGTGTCGAAAATCTGCTGGATGATGATCGGCGCCAGACCGAGAGACGGCTCGTCCAGCAGCAGCAGGCGCGGCTGGCTCATCAGCGCGCGGCCAATCGCCAGCATCTGCTGCTCACCGCCGGACATGGTGCCCGCACGCTGGATGCGGCGTTCCCACAGGCGCGGGAAGAGTTCGTACACCCACTTGATGCGGGTCTGGTATTCATCGCGGTGGGCGAAGAAGCCGCCCATCGCCAGGTTCTCTTCCACCGTCATACGCGAGAAGACCCGGCGCCCTTCCGGGACAATCGCCACCGCTTCACGCATGATTCTGGCGGTCTGCCAGTCGGTAATGTCTTTACCATCAAACACGATCCGCCCGCTGGTGGCGCGCGGGTCGCCGCACAGGGTGCCGAGCAGCGTAGTTTTACCCGCGCCGTTGGCGCCAATCAGGGTCACGATTTCACCCTGATTGATGTGCAGGCTGACGTCGTGCAGCGCCTGGATCTTGCCGTAGTGCGCGTTGACCTTGTCGAACGTTAACATCGCTTTTTCCATCTTATGCCTCACCCAGGTATGCGCGGATCACGTCCGGGTTGTTGCGGATCTCTTCCGGCGTGCCGTTTGCCAGCGGCGTACCCTGGTTAACCACGTAGATACGGTCCGAAATGCCCATCACCAGCTTCATGTCGTGCTCGATCAGCAGAATGGTAGTGTCGTGGTGATCGCGCAGTTCGGCAATCAGCTCGTCCAGCTCTTTGGTCTCTTTCGGGTTGAGCCCTGCCGCCGGTTCGTCGAGCATCAGGATCTCCGGCTGGGTCACCATGCAGCGCACAATCTCCAGACGACGCTGGTCGCCGTAGGCCAGGTTGCTCGCCTGACGGTTGGCGTGCTGCAGCAGGCCAATTCGGTCGAGCCAGGTCGCCGCGCGATCGAGCGCTTCATCCTGCGCGCGGCGGAAGGCCGGGGTTTTCAGCAGGCCGGAGAACAGCCCGGTTTTCAGCTGCTGATGCTGCGCGACCAGCAGGTTCTCAATCACCGTCATCTCGCGGAACAGACGCACGTGCTGGAAGGTACGCACCACGCCCATGCGGGCAATCTGCTGGCCCGGCAGCCCTTCAAGATGCTTGTCGCGCAGCATGATGGTGCCGCCCGTCGGCTTGTAGAAGCCGGTCAGGCAGTTAAAGACCGTGGTTTTCCCCGCGCCGTTCGGGCCAATCAGGGAGACAATCTCTTTCTTGTGCAGATCCAGTGACACATTGTTGACCGCCAGCAGGCCGCCAAAACGCATCATCAGACCGTTAACGGATAATAATGGCTGACTCATGCCTGCTCTCCTTTCGTCTGAGTGCGTTTCAGCTTCAGCTGTGGACGAGTCATCGGCAGCAAGCCCTGCGGACGCCAGATCATCATCAGCACCATCAAACCACCCAGCATCAGCATGCTGTATTCGTTAAAGTCGCGCATCAGCTCGCGCGAGACCACCAGCAGGATGGCCGCGAGGATAACGGCGAACTGCGAGCCCATACCGCCCAGCACCACAATCGCCAGCACAAAGGCGGATTCGGCAAAGGTGAACGATTCCGGGCTTACAAAGCCCTGACGGGCGGCAAACAGCGTCCCGGCGAAACCGGCAAACGCGGCGCTGATGGTGAACGCGGTCAGCTTGATGCGGGTCGGGTTCAGGCCCAGGGAACGGCAGGCGATCTCATCTTCGCGCAGCGCTTCCCACGCGCGGCCCAGCGGCATGCGCAGCAGACGGTTAATCACGAACAGGGTAATCACCACCAGCAGCAGCGCCACCAGATAGAGCCAGATTACACGGTCGGACGGGTCATACTTCACGCCGAAGAAGTTACTGAAGGTGTCCCAGCCGCCTTCGCGGGCGGTACGGCTGAACTCCAGGCCGAAGAAGGTTGGTTTCGGGATCTGGCTGATGCCGTTCGGGCCGCCGGTCACTTCGGTGTTGTTCAGCAGCAGGATACGGACGATTTCGCCGAAGCCTAAGGTCACAATCGCCAGGTAGTCACCGCGCAGGCGCAATACCGGGAAGCCAAGCAGGAAGCCGGCAGCGGCAGAGACCAGCCCCGCCAGCGGCAGGCAGGTCCAGAAGCCGAGGCCGTAATAGTGGTTCAGCAGCGCGAAGGTGTAGGCGCCGATGGCGTAGAAGCCGCCGTAGCCCAGCACCAGCAGGCCGGAGAGCCCCACCACCACGTTCAGACCGAGACCGAGAATCACGTAGATCATGGTCAGGGTAGCGATATCCACGGTGCCGCGAGAGACCACAAACGGCCACGCCACGGCGGCCACCAGCAGCGCCACGAGGAACAGCTTCTGCTTAACGGTAGACCCGTCGATGGCCGGCAGAACGAATTTCGGCCCGGAGACGTTTTTCAGCGACTTCTGGAACAGCGGACGCAGCAGCTGGAACAGGAACACAACGGCGGTGCCGATAAACACCCACTGCCAGCGGATGTCGGGGGCGGTATCCACCACCAGCTTCGTCCCGTCCAGACCTAACTGGACGCCCATAAAGACGCCCGCCAGCACGAAGAACATGGCGGCAGAGAGCAGCGCCATTGCAAAATGCATCGGTTTCATACTTTCTCTACCTCCGGACGGCCCAGAATACCGGTAGGCATCACCAGCAGAACCAGAATCAGCAGGGCAAACGACACCACGTCTTTATATTCCGTGCTCAGATACGCCGAGGAGAGCGCCTCCGCCACGCCCAGGATCAGGCCGCCAATCATGGCACCCGGAATACTGCCGATACCGCCCAGTACCGCCGCGGTGAAGGCTTTCATCCCGGCCATAAAGCCGATGTACGGGTTGATCACGCCGTAGAACTGGCCGAGCAGGACACCCGCCACCGCCGCCATCGCGGCGCCAATCACGAAGGTCAGGGCAATCACGCGGTCGGTGTTGATGCCGAGCAGGCTCGCCATCTTCAGATCTTCTGCGCAGGCGCGGCAGGCGCGTCCCATCCGCGAGTAGCGGATGAACAGCGTCAGGGCGAGCATCGCAATAAAGGTCACGACCCAGATAACAAGCTGCATGGTGGTGATAGACGCCGCGAAGTTTTCGCTGGCCCCCACAATCCACTGGCCGTTAAACAGGCTTGGCAGCGCCACGTCGCGCGAGCCTTCGGTCAGGCTGACGTAGTTTTGCAGGAAGATCGACATCCCGATGGCGGAAATCAGCGCAATCAGGCGTTTGGAGCTGCGCACCGGTCGGTAGGCCACGCGCTCGATGCTCCAGCCGTAGGCGCTGGCAATCACAATCGCGCCGACAAACCCGGCGGCGACCAGCAGCCAGCTGCTGTCGATGCCCATCATCATCAGGGCAGCAATAATCATAAAGGAGACGTAGCTACCGATCATGTAGACCTCGCCGTGGGCGAAGTTGATCATGCCGATAATGCCGTAAACCATCGTATAGCCGATGGCGATCAGCGCGTAGGTGCTTCCCAGCGTAACGCCGTTAAACATCTGCTGCAGGAAATAGAGAAACTGCTCGGACATATGCAAACCTTTTTATACCCGCCCGGCGGTCCGGGCGGTGGGATAATTATTTGGCGGCCGAGGACGAACCGTCGGCGTGCCACTTAAAGACACCAAACTCAAATCCCTTCAGATCGCCTTTCTCATCCCAGTTCAGCGGCCCAATCACGGTGTTCACCCCGTGTGCTTTTAAATCTTTCACCAGATCCAGCGGTTCTTTGCTGCCGGAGCGATCCAGCGCGGTGGCCAGAGACTGTACGGCCGCATAGGTGATCCAGACGTACGGACCACTCGGATCTTTCTTCTGCGCCTTGAGCGCATCCACGATAGGCTTGTTGGCCGGATCCTGGTCATAGCGTTTTGGCATCGTCACCAGCATGCCTTCGGCTGAATCCCCCGCGATGTTTGACAGAGAGGCATTGCCCACGCCCTCTGGCCCCATAAACTGGGTTTTCAGACCGGTGGCGCGCGCCTGACGCAGCATCTGTCCCATCTCCGGGTAGTAGCCGCCGTAGTAAACAAAGTCGATATTCTCTTTTTGCAGACGGGCGATCAGCGCGGAGAAGTCTTTCTCACCGGCGGTAATGCCGTCGAAGAAGACGATGTTCGCGCCGCCTTTTTTCAGGCCGTCCTGAACGGAGCGCGCCAGACCTTCGCCGTACTGCTGCTTGTCATGAATAATGGCGATACGCTGCGGCTTGACGGTTTCAAGGATGTATTTGGCGGCGGTGGGCCCCTGAGAGGAGTCCAGCCCCGCGGTGCGCATAATGTGCTGATAGCCGCGCTGGGTCAGCTCAGGGTTAGTTGCGCCAGGGGTGATCATCAGGATGCCTTCGTCTTCGTAGATATCAGACGCAGGCTGGGTGGAGGATGAACACAGGTGGCCGATCACATACTGGATGCCATCGTTGACGATTTTGTTGGCGACCGCGACGGCCTGTTTCGGATCGCAGGCGTCGTCATATTCCACGCCCACCAGCTTGTCGCCTTTGATGCCGCCCTTAGCGTTGATGTCTTTGATGGCCTGGCGCGCACCGTTGAACTCCATGTCACCCCATTGGGCAACAGGGCCGGACATCGCACCCACTACCGCAACTTTAATGTCCTCCGCCATAGCGGCATGCGAGATCGACAGTGCGACCATCCCCGCGATTAACGTCTTCGCGTTCCTTTTCATCTCTGAATCCCCATTCGTGATGTCGTGTTTATATTTTGTTTTATTATGGTTAAAAAGCATTCTGTACTTTTAATGAACAACGCTATTTTTACCAGTGCCTTTAATGGTTTAGCGCAGGTTTTTGTCAAAAACCAGACTAAAATCTCTATTTTTCAGGCGATTAAGCAAAGATAATATTCTGAAATCAGGCAGAGATAAACAAATAAAAGTGCAGTTTGCAGCATAAAATAACGGTACAAAGCGCCGAATAAATCACTACCCTTCAGGTTAAAATTCTGCTTATTTTTCGATCCATGTGTTTTCAAACTGCCCATCGCGTTGCCAAAAAACTAATCACCTGGTTAATGAGAATAAAAAGAGGAAGCCGCTGAGTGAATAAATTGAGTACACTGCCCCTACTCAATCTGATTTGGACAAGTAGCTAATGAAACTGACTATCGTGCGTCTGGTGACCTTTAGCGACCAGGATCATATCGACCTGGGCAAGATCTGGCCGGAATATTCCCCTTCGTCGCTACGCGTGGATGAGACCCACCGCATTTATGCCGCGCGTTTTAACGAGCGCCTGCTGGCCGCGGTTCGCGTCACCCTGAGCGGTACAGAAGGGGCGCTGGACTCGCTGCGCGTACGTGACGTCACCCGTCGTCGCGGTGTGGGACAGTATTTAATTGAAGAAGTGATCCGCGAAAACCCGAGCGTGACCTCATGGTGGATGGCTGACGTCGGCGTGGAAGACCGCGGCGTGATGGCGGCGTTTATGCAGGCGTTAGGGTTTACGGCGCAGGAGAGCGGGTGGGAGAAGCGTTTGGGGTGAATTGTGCGGGGTGATGCGTGCGGTGCGGCCTGATGCCCTCACCCCGGCCCTCTCCCACGGGGAGAGGGTGCAAACACTAAAATGGCAACCTTACGGTTGCCATTTGCGTTTATTTGGCGTCAGTAGCAGTCCCGTTAGCATGCCAGTCAAACACGCCGAACTCGAAGCCCTTCAGGTCGCCCTTCGCGTCCCAGGAGAGTGGCCCCATGACGGTCTGGACCGTGTTCGCTTTCAGCCAGGTGGCAATCTCAGCCGGTTCGGCTGACTGGTTCAGGCCCGCCTGCAGAGACTGCAGCGCCGCATAGGTGGTCCAGACGAACGCGCCGCTTGGATCCTGTTTCTTCGCCTTGATGGCATCTACGATAGGTTTGTTCGCTGGCACCTGGTCGTAGTTCTTCGGTTTGGTCACCAGCAGGCCTTCGGCTGATTCACCTGCAATGTTAGACAGGGAAACGTTCGCCACGCCTTCCGGACCCATAAACTGGGTTTTCAGGCCCGCAGCGCGCGCCTGGCGCAGGATCTGCCCCATTTCCGGGTGGTAGCCACCGTAGTAAACGAAATCAATATTCTCTTTCTTCAGACGCGCCACCAGGGTGGAGAAGTCTTTCTCACCGGCGGTGATCCCGTCGAAGAACACCACGTCGGCATTGGCTTTCTTGAGGTTGTCCTGCACTGAACGCGCCAGACCTTCACCGTACTGCTGCTTGTCATGAACGATGGCAATACGCTTCGGCTTCACTTTTTCAACGATGTATTTCGCCGCGGTTGGGCCCTGGTCAGAGTCCAGACCGGTGGTGCGCAGGGTCAGCTTATAGCCGCGCGCGGTCAGCTCCGGTGCGGTCGCCGCCGGAGTGATCATCAGGATACCTTCGTCTTCGTAGATGTCAGACGCGGGCTGAGTAGAGGAAGAGCACAGGTGACCGATAACGTATTTGATCCCGTCGTTCACCACTTTGTTCGCGACCGCGACCGCTTGTTTCGGGTCACAGGCATCATCATATTTTACGATCTGCAGTTTTTCGCCCTTGATACCGCCCTTAGCATTAATGTCTGCAACCGCCTGCTCAGCGCCGGTAAACTCCTGGTCGCCGTACTGTGCTACCGGACCGGACATCGCGCCAACCACAGCCACTTTGATGTCTGCCTGTGCCATGGTGCTGAATGCCAACGCGATACATCCTGCCAGTAACGCTTTACCCTTCATGTTCATCCTGAGATTCCCCATTATTATGGTTATTACGATTGTTGTGATGTTGTTGTGCAGCGCTTTATGTCAGTTATAGGTGTGCTGTTCGCGCTTTTTCAGCATACTCTGCTAAAACATACCCGATTTTTATGATTTTGGAATAGCTAATTTGAAATGAATATATGATAGGCCCGGCAGGGATTTTCGCCGGGCATATGGCTTTAACGTGTCAGCGAGGCGGAGATAATGTCCAGCGCTTTACGGAACTGCACTTCAGGGATCGTCAGCGGATAGAGGAAACGAATGACGTTGCCGTAGACGCCGCAGCTCAGAAGAAGCAGCCCTTCCTGCAACGCGCGCTCCTGGACCTGGCGGGTAAATTCCGGCGAAGGCTGGCCCGTTTGCGGGTCGTTAAACTCCACCGCCACCATTGAGCCCTGGGCGCGAATGTCCGCGATATACGGGCAGTGTTCCTTCGCTTTGTTCAGCACTTCCACCAGGTGATGGCCAAGATGCGCCGAGCGCGTGCAGAGATCCTCTTCATCAATCACGTCGAGCACGGCATGCGCCGCGGCAATCGCCAGCGGGTTTCCGGCGTAGGTACCGCCCAGCCCGCCCGGCGCAGGGGCGTCCATGATCTCTGCCCGGCCCGACACCGCTGAGAGCGGCATCCCGCCCGCCAGGCTTTTCGCCATGGTGATCAGATCCGGCTTCACGCAGTGGTGTTCCATTGAGAACAGCTTGCCGGTACGGGCGAAGCCGCTTTGCACCTCGTCGGCAATCAGCAAAATGCCATGGGTATCGCACAGGGCGCGCAGCGCCTGCATAAAATCGGCTGGCGCGATGTTGAAACCGCCCTCTCCCTGAACCGGTTCGAGAATAATGGCCGCGACCTGGTCGGGTGCGATATCCGCTTTAAAGATGCGTTCCAGGCTTTTCAACGCCTCAGCGGTGCTGACGCCGTGCAGTTCATTCGGATACTGCGCGTGATAAACCGAACCGGGGAACGGGCCAAAGCCGAGCTTGTACGGCGCAACTTTGCCGGTCAGCGCCATAGTCATAAAGGTGCGGCCGTGGAACGCGCCGCCGAAGGTGATAAGGCCGGGACGTTTGGTGTACGCCCGGGCAATTTTGACCGCGTTTTCAACCGCCTCTGCACCCGTTGAGAAGAACGCCGTTTTAGCCGGACCGTCAACGGGCACGCGCTGGTTGATGCGCTCGGCAAGCGCGACATAGCTTTCGTACGGCACAATCTGGTACGCCGTATGGGTAAAGGCGTGGAGTTGTTTTTCGATGGCGGAAATGACTTTGGGATGGCGATGGCCGGTATTCAGCACCGCGATACCGGCGGCGAAGTCGATGTACTCGTTGCCTTCCACGTCCCACACCGTGGCGTTTTCAGCTTTATCGGCATAGAAGTTACACATCACGCCGATGCCGCGCGGCGTCGCCTGTAAACGCCGGTCGTTCAGTTCGTTGTTTTTCACCCTGTCCCCCTGAGAAAGTCGCCTGCTTAGCGCATCAGTAAGTGTTTGCCAGGGGGAGGGAATTCGCCAGAGCGGGCGCTAAAAAAACAAAACCCCCGAATTTGCATTCGAGGGTTCTCGGTGTACTTCGCGGAAATTACGCTTCGATAGCGGCGCGAAGTTTTTTCATGGCGTTCTTTTCAAGCTGACGGACACGTTCCGCAGAGACGCCGTAGCGGTCGGCCAGCTCCTGCAGCGTGGACTTGTTGTCTTCGTCCAGCCAGCGGGCGCGGATAATATCCTGGCTACGTTCGTCGAGGCCTTCCATCGCATGGGTCAGCTTGTTCGCGGCCTGATCTTCCCAGTTATCCTCTTCGATGCCATCAGCAAAGTTAGAGGTTTTATCCTGCAGATACAGAACCGGTGCCATCGGCTGGCTGTCAGATGCGTCGTCGTCGGAGGACATATCAAAGGTCATGTCCTGCGCGGCCATACGGGATTCCATCTCACGCACGTCTTTGCTGGTTACGCCCAGCTCGCGCGCCACCATTTCCACTTCATCCTGATTGAACCAGCCCAGACGCTGCTTGGTTTTACGCAGGTTAAAGAACAGTTTGCGCTGCGCTTTTGTCGTGGCGACTTTCACGATACGCCAGTTGCGCAGCACGTATTCGTGAATTTCTGCTTTGATCCAGTGCACGGCGAAGGAGACCAGTCGCACACCCACTTCCGGGTTAAAGCGACGTACAGCCTTCATCAGACCGATGTTACCTTCCTGAATCAAGTCCGCCTGCGGCAGGCCGTAGCCCGCATAATTACGAGCAACGTGAACAACAAAGCGCAGGTGAGACAGGATCAGCGTCTTAGCTGCTTCCAGATCGCCCTGGTAATGCAGCTTTTCAGCAAGCTCCTTTTCTTCCTCGGCCGTTAACATCGGCCAGGTGTTCGCAGCCCGGATATAAGATTCCAGGTTACCAACAGGGGCTAAAGCTAAAGTTTGCATTTCTTTGGTCATTCATTCCTCTCAATGTTTCTTCTGGTCCAGGTCGTCCCCGTCAGGCAACAACCATGCCAAAGCGTTTGAGCAACGAGATTAGCATTCACTCTTTTATCAGACAGTGATTTTATCCACAAGTTCCAGGCGCAACGGTGAATAAATTACGCACAAAATGTGACATGGAGATGATAACAGGGGAAGAGACAACAGGGACGCTTTCCCTGCAGAGCGAACATCTCGGTGCAGGGAAAGATTATATCACGCTTTTATTAGTCGGGAGTAAAGTGACGTAAATGTTGAACGGTTGCCAGCCAGGCTGCCACCCACCCAATCATCGAGCACACCAGCAGCAGTAACAGGCACTCATCGAAACCTAAGCCGCTGATATTAAACTTCGTTCCGAAAACCTGCGCCACTTCAGTCACGGCAGACGAAAGCCGCATCACCAAAATTTCTGACAATATCAGTGAAAGAAATGCGCCGGAAAAACCGAGCAATGCACCACCGTAAAGGAACGGTCGGAGGATGAAGCCATCCGTCGCACCAATCAGTTTCTGCACGTTGATGGTATCGCGACGGGCAAAGATGCTCAGGCGAACGCTGTTACCAATGACGAGGAAGACCGCCGCCACCATCAGCACGCCAATCATCGCCGCGACGCGTCCTACCAGCCCGGTCAGGGCTGAGAGACGCGCAAACCAGCTGTCATCCATGCGCACTTCATCAATGCCCTTAATGCGCGTGATGCGATCGCGCAGGGTGTTAAGCGAATCGGTCCCCTGGAAATCCAGCTTCGGGATCACCACCGCCACGGCGGGCAGCGGGTTCTCTTCGAGCATATCCAGCGCGCCGCCAAAGCCAGACCAGTTACGGAACTCGCCCAGCGCGTCTTCACGTGAGAGATAGTTGACCTTCTCCACGCCCTGCTCGGCCTGGATTTGCCCAACCACCTGCGCAGCGGCGTTATCGTCGAGCGCTTTATCCAGATAGACCGTGATCTGCGGGGACGGATAATACTGTGAAGCCGCCTGGTTGACGTTTTTATAGACCATATAACAGACGCTTGGCAGCGTCAGGGAGATGGCAATCACCATCACCGTCAGGAACGTCGCCAGCGGTTTGCTTTTCAGGTCCTGCAGCGCGCCGTGGAAAGCGTAGCGTACCTGTTCGTTAAACACGTTGGTTTTACGGGAGGCCGGTTTTGTCGCGGCCTTCTGGCGCTTCGGCGCATTACGATTGCCGTCACCACCGCCCTGCGGCTTACGGAAACGGTCAAACCGGTTCCCGAACTGCCGAATCTGGTTTATTGCATCACGCTTGTTCACCGTGGCCTCCGTGCAAATGCCCGTCGCTCAGGGTCAGCATGCGGTACGAACGACGGGAAATGAGCCCGATATCGTGCGTCGCCATCAATACGGTGACCCCTACGCGGTTGAATTCCTCAAACAGACGCAAAATCCCTTCTGACAGGGCATCGTCCAGGTTACCGGTCGGTTCATCCGCCAGCAGCACGGCAGGCTTGTTCACCACCGCGCGGGCGATACCCACGCGCTGCTGTTCACCGCCGGAGAGCTGGATCGGGAAGTTCTTCGCTTTGTCCAGCAGCCCGACCTTATCCAGCGCCGCAGAGACGCGACGGCGGATATCGTCATAGCTGGCGCCGGCAATAATCAGCGGAATGGCCACGTTATCGAAAACGGTGCGATCCATCAGCAGGTGGTGATCCTGGAAAATCATGCCGATCTGACGACGCAGGAACGGCACTTCGCGGTTTTTCAGGCGGCTGATCTCATGGCCGCCGAAAAAGATTTTCCCGGCGCTTGGCCGCTCGATCCCACAGATAAGCTTGAGCAGGGTACTTTTCCCCGCGCCGGAATGGCCGGTCAGGAATGCCATCTCGCCCGGCTGCAGGTGGAATGTCACCCCCTGCAGCGCTTGTCTCCCACCGAGATAGGCCTTGCTGACGTGTTCAAAGCGAATCATTGTTAGTCCTCTCGGGCAAATAATGCCTCAATAAAGTCGTCCGCCTTAAACGGACGTAAATCCTCAATACGCTCGCCCACACCGATGTAACGGATAGGAATGCCGAACTGATCGGCCACGGAGAAGATCACCCCGCCTTTCGCGGTGCCGTCCAGCTTGGTCAGCGCGATCCCCGTCAGTCCTACCGCTTCAGTGAACAGCTTCGCCTGACTGATGGCGTTCTGTCCGGTGCTGGCGTCAATGGTCAGCATAATTTCATGCGGTGCGTCTTCGTCCAGCTTCTTCATGACGCGGACGATTTTCTTCAACTCTTCCATCAGGTGCGATTTGTTCTGCAAACGCCCTGCGGTATCGGCAATCAGCACGTCCACGTTGCGCGCCTTCGCCGCCTGGATGGCGTCGAAGATCACGGACGCGGAATCCGCGCCGGTATGCTGGGCAATCACCGGAATGTTGTTGCGCTGGCCCCAAACCTGCAGCTGCTCAACCGCCGCCGCACGGAAGGTGTCGCCCGCCGCCAGCATCACCGATTTGCCCTGCTGCTCGAACTGACGCGCCAGCTTGCCGATGGTGGTGGTTTTACCCACGCCGTTCACGCCGACCATCAGAATAACAAATGGCGTTTTGCCTTCAATATTAAGCGGTTCGTCAACTTTTGCGAGAATTTCACCCATCTCGTCTTTCAAGAGACCGTACAGCGCTTCGGCGTCGCGCAGCTGTTTGCGGCTCGCCCCTTCGGTCAGGTTGGCGATGATCTTACGGGTGGTTTCCACGCCGACGTCCGCAATCAGCAGCTGTTCTTCCAGCTCTTCAAAGAGATCGTCGTCGATCTTCTTGCCGCGGAACAGACTGATAAATCCGGAACCTAAGTTTTCTTTGGTTTTGAGCAGGCTGCGCTTCAGGCGGGCGAAGAAACCTTCTTTGGTCGGTTTTTCCTGCTCCTGAACGATCTCTTCTTCCGGTTCTTCTTCCGGTTCTTCTTCCACCGGCACCACGATGACCGCTTCTTCAGCGGCTTCCGCCGCCAGCGCCTGGGCTTCAAGCTCTTCGTCGGTCAGTTCTGGCTCTAGTGCCGCTTCTTCTTCCACCGCCTCAACAATTTCAACGGTTTCCGCTTCGGCCTGCCACTCTTCGGCAGACACCTCTTCGGCTTTCACCTCTTCCGGCAGCGGCAGCTCTTCATGCTCGATAACGGCCTGCGGTGCTTCGGTAATGTCTTCAACGACAACCGGTTCCGGCTTCTCGCTATCCTGAACCTGTTCAGTGACCTCAACCACCTCTTCTGCAAAGGATTCAACCTCTTCTTTGCTGTGTGCCGTTTCTTCCGCGTCGACTACCGCGGCGGTTTCTACAGGCGTTTCAGGCGGTGACTGCTCTTCAATGGCTTGTTGCTCTTCGGTTTTCTGTTCTGTTTCTTGCTCTTTTTCACCGAAGCCCAGCCAGGAAAAGAAGCCACGTTTTTTTTGTTTTGCCATCTGCGACTACACTCCTCGCGGCGCTATATACATGGAAGCTAAAAAAATGATGAAATAGTCTAACACTTTACTTAATTGACATCACCGCCCGCAATCGCAGGCCAATTGTTAACAGAGCTTTCCTGAGATGAAGAAACCCAACCGCGCCCCGGCCGGTCAAATTCGTATTATCGGCGGTCAGTGGCGAGGCCGGAAATTACCGGTGCCGGACAGCCCCGGTTTACGCCCTACTACCGACCGCGTGCGCGAGACGCTGTTTAACTGGCTGGCCCCGTCAATGGTAGACGCCCACTGCCTGGACTGCTTCGCCGGAAGCGGCGCGCTCGGTCTGGAAGCGCTGTCGCGCTATGCCGCCAGCGCCACGCTGCTGGAGATGGAGCGCGGCGTAGCGCAGACGCTGCAGCAAAATCTGGCGACGCTGAAGGCGGGCAACGCCAAAGTCGTGAACACCAACACGCTGAGTTTTCTTGCGCAGAAAGGCACGCCGCATAACGTGGTGTTTGTCGACCCGCCGTTCCGTAAGGCGCTGCTGGAGGAGACGCTATCCCTGCTGGAGCAAAACGGCTGGCTGGCGGATGACGCGCTAATTTACGTTGAAAGCGAAGTGGAAAACGGTTTACCGCCGGTTCCCGCTCACTGGGATCTGCACCGTGAAAAAGTCGCGGGTCAGGTTGCTTATCGTCTGTATCACCGTCAGGCACAAGGAGGATCCGATGCCGGTACTGATTAATCTGGGACGTTTGCTGATGCTGGGCGTCTGGGCGTTTTTGATTCTGAATCTGGTGCACCCGTTCCCGCGCCCGATGAACATTTTCGTTAACGTCGCGCTGATTTTCACGTCGTTTATGCACGCCCTGCAGATGGTGATGCTGAAAAACGGCCTGCCGAAAGACGGCCCGCAGATGACGGGCTGGCAGCAGCTGCGCGTGTTTATCTTCGGCGTATTTGAGCTGCTGGTGTGGATGAAGAAATTTAAGGCGCAGGCGAAGAAATAAGGTGCGGGCTGATGCCCTCACCCTACCCCTCTCCCACAGGGAGAGGGAACCGTTCGTGCATTATTCCGTACTGAACCCTTCAAATCGCGACCCTTTGTAGCTCAGCGTTCCTTTCTCTCCCACTGTCAGCTGATGGTACTGCTGCGCCTCCAGGCGGAAGGTCATCTCCAGGCCGCCCGTTTCCGGCTTAAAGCTCGCTTCATAGCGCATTGTTGTGCCCGCAGGCGTCACCTGCTGCTGGCGTGAGCGGCGGTCATTGAGCGGTTTCTCGCGTTTGTTGGTCACCACCACGCGCTTTTGCATCAGGGGTGCGGCATCGTTATCCGCCTTCTCGCGGCGCTGCTGTACGAAGCGGAACGAGGCGGCAATGACGATAATCGCCACCACGATAATGAAAAACAGCGGCATCTTGCTCATTCTACAATCCCATCAGATTATGCGGAATTCAGGATACCCTGCCTTCCCCGCCATTGCCAAACGCCCGCCCGCGTCACTACACTGGATCAGAAACTGATTATTCAGACTTAACAGATACAGGGAGTTAATATGCTTTGGTCATTTATCGCTGTCTGTTTTTCCGCATGGCTTTATGTCGATGCGTCGTACCGCGGTCCCACCTGGCAGCGCTGGTTGTTTAAACCGGTCACGCTGTTGCTCCTGCTGCTGCTGGCCTGGCAAGCGCCGATGTTCAACGCCGTCAGCTATCTGGTGCTCGCCGGGCTGTGCGCCTCCCTCATTGGCGATGCCTTAACCCTGCTGCCGCGCCAGCGCCTGCTGTACGCCGTTGGGGCGTTCTTCCTGTCGCATCTGCTGTATACCATCTACTTTGCCAGCCAGATGACGCTCTCCTTCTTCTGGCCGCTGCCGTTGGTGCTGCTGGTGATTGGCGCGCTGCTGATTGCGGTGATCTGGTCACGTCTGGAAGAGATGCGTTTGCCGGTCTGCACGTTTATCGCCATGACCCTGGTAATGGTGTGGCTGGCGGGCGAGCTGTGGTTCTTCCGTCCGACCGCTCCGGCGATGTCCGCGTTCTTCGGTGCCGCGCTGCTGCTGATCGGGAATGTCGTCTGGCTGGGCAGCCACTATCGTCGCCGCTTCCGTGCGGATAACGCGATTGCCGCCGCCTGCTACTTTGCCGGGCACTTCCTGATCGTGCGTTCGCTGTATATTTAAATAAGTCTTGACTCTGGAGTCGACTCCAGAGTGTATGCTGCGGTTAATGAGAAAATTATCATTACCGGAGACTGCCATGTCGACTCCAGAAACATCTAAAAAAGTTCCACAATTCTCGGCACTTAAGCTCAGACCGGTTCCGCCGAAAGACGACTGCTGCTGCGAAGGCGTGTGCGAAACGCAAACTGAAATGCTGCCTGAAAGCGGCAACCGCTACAGCTGGGTCGTTAACGGCATGGACTGCGCCGCCTGTGCGCGCAAAGTGGAAAACGCCGTCAAACAAGTGCCGGGCGTGAGTCACGTTCAGGTGCTGTTCGCCACTGAAAAGCTGCTGGTTAGCGCCTATAACGACGTCAGCAAACAGGTGGAAGCCGCCGTCAGCAAGGCGGGCTATACCCTTCGTAGCGAAACGGCGCCCGCTGAAAAAGCCTCTTCCCTGAAAGAAAACCTGCCGCTCATTACCCTCATCATCATGATGGCCCTGAGCTGGGGGCTGGAACAGTTCAACCACCCGTTCGGCAACCTGGCGTTTATCGCCACCACGCTGGTCGGGCTGTTCCCGATTGCCCGTCAGGCGCTGCGCCTGATGAAAAGCGGCAGCTGGTTTGCCATCGAAACGCTGATGAGCGTGGCGGCTATCGGCGCGCTGTTTATTGGCGCAACGGCAGAAGCGGCGATGGTGCTGCTGCTGTTCTTAATTGGCGAACGTCTTGAGGGCTGGGCTGCGAGCCGGGCGCGTAAAGGGGTCAGCGCGCTGATGGCGCTGAAGCCGGAAACCGCCACGCGCGTGATAAACGGCACGCGTGAAACGGTCGCCATCAATACGCTGCGCCCGGGCGACGTGATTGAAGTCGCGGCAGGCGGACGCTTGCCTGCAGACGGCGCGCTGCTTACCGCCACCGCGAGCTTCGATGAAAGCGCCCTGACCGGCGAGTCCATTCCGGTTGAACGTGAGGCGGGTGAAAAAGTGCCTGCGGGTGCCACCAGCGTCGACCGTCTGGTACAGCTCACCGTGCTTTCCGAGCCGGGCGACAGCGCCATCGACCGTATCCTGAAGCTGATTGAAGAGGCCGAAGAGCGCCGCGCGCCGGTCGAACGCTTTATTGACCGCTTCAGCCGGATCTACACGCCCGCCATTATGCTGGTGGCTCTGCTGGTTACCGTCGTCCCACCGCTGTTCTTTGGCGCGCCGTGGGAGGGCTGGATTTATAAAGGGCTGACGCTATTGCTGATCGGCTGTCCGTGCGCGCTGGTGATTTCCACCCCGGCGGCGATTACCTCCGGGCTGGCTGCGGCGGCGCGTCGCGGGGCGCTGATTAAGGGCGGCGCGGCGCTGGAGCAGCTGAGCCAGGTTCAGCAAATCGCGTTCGATAAAACCGGTACGCTGACCGTGGGCAAACCGCAGGTGACCGGCGTATATCCGCAGGATATCGGTGAAGATGAACTGCTTACGCTGGCCGCCGCCGTTGAGCTGGGTTCCACTCACCCGCTGGCGCAGGCGATTGTGCGTGAAGCGCAGTCGCGCGGGCTGAACATCCCTCCGGCAACCGCCCAGCGGGCGCTGGTCGGGTCAGGGATTGAGGCCACCGTTGACGGTAAAAAGGTACTGATTGTCGCGGCTGGCAAGTCTTCTACTCCAGAGGTGGAGGCGTTAGAACAAACCGGACAAACTGTTGTGAGCGTGATGCAGGACGGCGTCGCAAAAGGGATGCTGGCGCTGCGCGACACCCTCCGCGATGACGCAAAAGAAGCCGTGGCGGCGCTGCATCAGCTGGGCGTGCAGGGGGTGATTCTCACCGGTGATAACCCTCGCGCAGCGGCAGCGATTGCCGGTGAGCTGGGGCTGGAGTTTAAAGCCGGATTGCTGCCTGCGGATAAGGTCAGCGCGGTAACGGAGCTGAACGCTCAGACGCCGCTGGCGATGGTCGGTGACGGGATTAACGATGCTCCGGCGATGAAAGCGTCCACCATTGGTATTGCGATGGGCAGCGGGACCGACGTGGCGCTGGAAACGGCTGACGCGGCATTGACCCACAACCGCCTGACCGGGCTGGCGCAGATGATCGATCTTGCGCGCGCGACGCGGGCCAATATCCGTCAGAACATCGGTATCGCGCTGGGGTTGAAGGGGATTTTCCTGGTGACCACGCTGCTTGGCATGACCGGGCTGTGGCTGGCGGTACTGGCGGATACCGGGGCAACGGTGCTGGTGACGGCGAACGCGCTCAGGTTGTTGCGTCGCCGGTAAAAAAACGCCCGGTGGCGCTGACGCTTACCGGGCCTACATATCCTGCTAAATCGTAGGCCGGGTAAGGCGAAGCCGCCACCCGGCTTTTTTTATATGAAGTAGCTCATCGCCAGGCCTAAAAACAGCACCAGACCGACGTAGTTATTGTTCATAAACGCTTTGAAGCATGCGTCGCGTTCGCGCTTCGCAATCAGCTTTTGCTGGTACGCAAACAGCAGTCCCGCCACCAGCACGGACCAGTAGAACTCCCAGTTCAGCCCGTTCAGACGACCAATCGCCACCATCAGCGCCAGTACCGCAACCTGCAGGATACCGATAATCAGCTTGTCCTGACGGCCAAAGAGGATGGCGGTTGATTTGATGCCAATTTTCAGGTCATCGTCGCGGTCAACCATCGCGTACTGGGTGTCATACGCCACAGCCCAGAGAATATTCGCCAGGAACATCAGCCAGCAGCTGAGCGGTAAGGACTCACTAACCGCCGCAAACGCCATCGGAATCGACCAGCCAAACGCCGCCCCCAGCACCACCTGCGGCAGATGGGTGTAGCGCTTCATAAACGGATACACCCAGGCCAGGGCCAGCGCCGCAACGGAAAGCAGAATGGTCATGGTGTTGAGGGTTAACACCAGCAGGAAAGAGAGCAGCACCAGAACAATAAACAGCACGCGGGCTTCTTTCCCGGTAACCTGCCCGCTGGGTAACGGACGACCGGCAGTACGCTTTACATGGCCGTCGAATTTACGATCGGCATAGTCATTCACCACGCAGCCCGCCGCGCGCATCAGCCAGACGCCGGCTACGAACACGCCAAGGATCCACAGCGGCGGCACGCCCGGCGTTGCGACCCACAGCGCCCAGAGGGTCGGCCACAGCAACAGTAACGCGCCAATGGGTTTATCGGTACGCATTAAGCGGTGATACGCCAGCAGCTTATTCTGCGTCAGGCTCCACTCCATTTTTTCTTCCTCTTAGTACAACGGTGATGCCGGTAAAAAAAGCTCCGTCAGAATTAACGGTTTACCGCTCAGGCGAAGGCGGGAACGACGCCCCCAGAGTTCGGCATCACGACCAATCTCAATAAAATCCCGGGTAAGCTCAGACGAGGTGAAAAGGTAACGCCCCAGCGGCGTTTTCCCCAGACGTTGCAGCGCCAGTTCTGGCCCGGAAAGGGTGGACTCGGGCACCACCGTCCGCCCGGCAAGCCACGGCTCGCCATCGGCACAAAGTAAAATTTCACGCAGCCAGTAACGTGGCTCTTGCGGCAGCAGCGGCAGCTCGCTGGCAATCTCATCGCCAGAGACAAACCCTTCCTGAATCAGGGTCACCGTAACCGTTTTACCCTGCTGCTCAAAACGTTTCGTCATGGAATCTTCCAGCAGCAACCAGTCCAGTTGCTGCGGTTCAAGCGCAGGTATTTGGTCGAAATAGCGCAGCGCACGCAGTTGCGTTAGCGCAGGGTGTGACATGCCAGACTCTCCGATACATAACGTAATGGCATTGTATCGCAGAAACACGGATTGAGGGGGGCCAAACGTTATTTAACGATCACGATCGCAACAAGAGTGCAACAGCCCGGCGGAGACGAAAAAAAGTGCGCCCACTCAGGCGCACCAAACAACTAACAAATCAGCACTGCGGGGAAACGGTTACCCCTTGCCTTTTACACTGCTGATAAAGGTGGAACGGGCAGTGGTTGAACCTAAACGTTCGGCTTCATCAAGCAGTTTCAGCGCTTTATCGACATCGCCGCGCTTCACCGCCTGCTTAATGGCGTTGTTGAAGTATTCTTCGGTGTCGTTCAGTACCGGCTCCGCTTTCTTCGCCGGGGCTGGCGCTGCGGTCGCTACCGGTGCGGCTGTCGTGGCAGCAGGTGCGGTATAGGCAGGTGCAGCGGTATTACCTACGGTGACAGGGCCTGTACCGGAGGAGCCAAACAGCGGGCCAACCAGGACGCTGGACGCACTGCTGGTCGACACTTTCAGCTTCACAAGGCCGTCAGTGGTATGGCGGGCAATCGGGTCCGGAATATCCGGCACGGCGTTACCTACGCCTTTGGCATAGGCCTTAGCGGGATCAAGCAGCGTAGTGGTTTGCTGCAAATCTTTTTCCGTGGTGAAGACGAGCACATAAATTTTCTGCTGACCCAGCGCAGGCGTCAGTCGCATTACCCCTTCGAGGCGGTCTGCGCTCATGACACCAGGCTCCTGATAGGTAAAGTATTCGCTCGGGAAGAACGCAGAAGGCGTCATGTTCTGGTCAAGAATGAGCACGTTCGGTGCAAAAACGCTGGTCTGCTTGTTAACTTCACTTGTGAGCGTCAACGTCAGTTCGCCAATGTTTGCAGGCACACTGTATGCAACCACCGGACCACTGATGCCCGGAACATTAAGTGGTTGCCCCCCCGTCGAGAGCTGGGTCGTTTGGGCTTTAGATGGATCGACAGGCGTCCAGACCAGCTGTTGCAACGCAGCGGCCGGAATGGCCGGCGCGGATGTTGTGTTTTGCGGAACGAAATTCACATTAGCGAGCGTTACTGCTGGCGCGCTTGCCAGCAGCCCTGCGGATAAACAAAGAGCAAGGAGAGTTTTGTTCATTTTCATTGTTATCACCTCAAAATGCACAGGTCAGCGGTAGCCAGGCAATAGCGCGCCGTCCCAAGGATTGAGGGGCTTGCGCCCCTCAGTTTGGTCATTACGTCAGGTTAAGACGGGATTACCACCAGATTTCCATCTGGGCGCCGAAGGACCACTCATCGCTATCACCACGGCTAGTGGTGGTGAAGCCGGAGTTATTGTCGGCTGCGTATTTCAGGACCTTATCGCCGTTTTTGATGTAACCCCAGTTCTCATCCCACTTGGCATAAGTTGCAAAGATACGCAGCGCCGGACGAGACCAAATGCTGTCACCAGCCTGCCACTGTTGTGCCAGGGTAATTTTGTACTGATTGTTACGATCGCCAGTCTGCTGAGACTTGACGTTGTCGTAACCGACTTCAAGCAGGGTACTCATGATTGGCGTCCACTTGTACATTGGACGAACGCCCACGGTCCACCAGTCGGTACCCAGGTCGTTATCAAGATCCAGTTTCTGGTACATACCGACGTACATCAGATCCCATTTATCGCCGAGGGAGATGGCACCGTGATCCAGCACGCGCCACAGCTTACCGTTGTTGTTGATGTAGTCATCAACATAGTGGGTGACCGAGCCATCGTCATTTTTAATATCGAAGGTCGAACCGTAGGAACCTTGTGAAAGGCCTTTACCCTGAGTGGTCATCGCATCCGTTGCATACTGAACAACGAACTTGTTATAGCCCTTCAGCATGCTCTGGGTGTGTTCAGCGGTGAACATCCAGCCGTCTTTCGACGCGCCGTCTGCATAGCTGTAACCATCAGTTTTATTGGAACGTCCATAGTCGACGCCCAGTTCCAGAGTACCGTTCGGGTTGGTCTCCAGCCCCGCCAGACGCATGTCAAACACGTCGTTCGCCGTATCTTTCGATTTGTCATAGATATTCTGGCTGCTAAAGGTGTAGGAACCACCCGCTTCCTGAGAACGGGTCGCTGCCAGAGACAGTTTACCGAAGCCCAGATCGACGTTTTCGATACCCGCACCAGGACCAGAAATATCCCAGTAGTAGAAGTCGATCATGTGGACGTCATGACGCTGATAGAAGCGCTTACCGGCCCAGATAGTCGAACCTGGCAGCCATTCAATCAGGTTTTTTCCCTGCACGTTGGCTTCACGGAACGCCGGGTTAGTGGCTTCCCAGTCGTTCTGCTGCCCCACGGAGTATGCTACGTTGGTGTCGAAGTAGAAGCTCTTATCACCTTCTTTCCATACTTCCTGGCCCAGCTTCAGTTCCGCATAGGTTTCACATTCGTTACCCAGACGGTATTTACTTTGAGCACCGGTTGCCTGGAAGCACTGTTGTTCGCCGCCACTCCCCGTCCAGCCGATACCGGAACGAGCATAACCATGGAAATCCACGGCCATTGCCTGAGCAGACATTACGCCCGCTGCGACGGCAACTGCCAGAGGAAGTTTGCGCAGAGTAATCATCATTCTATCTCCTGAGATCATTGCTTTTCTTTGAACACTTCACCTGTCGGTTTCGTGTCTTCTTTTGGGATTGCTTAAACGCCTGGCTCTTTGTGCAACCGACGACATGCAGTGCCATCCTCACGGAACAGATGGCAACGCTCTGGCGGCAAGCCGATAGCGAATCTGGCACCCTCTTCTACCAACACCACGTCGTTCTGGCGGTAGACCAGGTTCTGACGGATGGCGGGGATCTGGATATGAATCTGTGTTTCGTGACCAAGCTGTTCGACGACCTGAACGTCACCTTCCAGGGTCACATCGGCGATGTGGCTCGGCAGCAGGTGCTCAGGACGAATACCGAGGGACATGTTTGCCCCGACCTGTACGTTGGCGCTGTCGACCGGCAGCCAGACCTGCTGGCGGTTTGGCAGCTCCACCTGTACCTGTTCAATCGCGGTCGCGGTCACTTTGACGGGCAGGAAGTTCATCTTTGGCGAGCCAATAAAGCCCGCA
Source organism: Enterobacter sp. NFIX59 (assembly GCF_900113755.1). NCBI lineage: Bacteria > Pseudomonadati > Pseudomonadota > Gammaproteobacteria > Enterobacterales > Enterobacteriaceae > Enterobacter > Enterobacter sp. NFIX59. The sequence goes on from NZ_FOQN01000008.1 coordinate 107,007, forward strand.
ACAAAGCGGTCTGCCGGGTAGTGATACAGCTCCAGCGGTTTGCCCACCTGCGCCACGCGACCGGCATCCAGCACCACGATTTTGTCGGCGAGGGTCATCGCTTCGACCTGATCGTGGGTGACGTAAATCATCGTGCGGCCAAGACGCTTGTGCAGACGGGAGATTTCGATACGCATCTGGACGCGCAGGGCGGCATCCAGGTTAGAGAGAGGTTCATCAAGCAGGAACACGCGCGGTTCGGCCACCAGGGTACGGCCAATCGCCACACGCTGACGCTGGCCACCGGAGAGCGCTTTCGGCTTACGCTCCAGCAGGTGCGCCAGCTGTAACACTTCCGCCACCTGCGTCACGCGCTGGTTAATAACCTCTTTCTTCGCGCCGGCCAGCTTCAGGCCAAAGGACATGTTCTCGGCAACGGAAAGATGGGGATAGAGAGCATAAGACTGGAACACCATACCGACGCCACGTTCGGCAGGTGGGATGTCGTTCATTCGGGTATCACCGATCAGCAGGTCGCCGCTGGTGATGGTTTCAAGACCGGCAATCATACGCAGCAGAGTAGATTTCCCACAGCCTGATGGGCCAACAAACACCACGAATTCGCCTTCGTTGATGTCCAGATTGATGTCTTTCGACACCACAACGTCACCCCAGGCTTTCGTTACATTACGCAGCTGTACGCTCGCCATGCCCTTCTCCCTTCGTTACAACCTGTCACCGACAGAAACATTCAAGATAAGTTCACTATGGGGTATCCATTACTTTCCCGAATCCTCCACCCCCCGCCTTTTTTATGGGGGAGGAGGCGGGAGGATGAGGGAGCAGGCTCTGCGACCGCGGCTGGGGGGCTGAGGCAAAATTCGTGAAGCCGCCTGCAAAATTCGGTGGGTTTTTATGTGCGCCAGCACTCATAACTTAAATTTATGCAACGGAGATCACACAAACGGGGGGTGGGGCGTAGGGGTTGGGAGGATGGAAAGAGGATGTCAAATAAGGAGACTGAGACACGTTGAACCACTGAAGTCATACCACGAGACATCACCAAAAAGGATGGCAGCTATGAATATCAAGACTGGCGCACGCGTTTTCGCATTGTCCGCCCTCGCAGCAATGATGATTTCCGCACCGGCGCTCGCCAAAATTGAAGAAGGCAAACTGGTTATCTGGATTAACGGCGACAAGGGCTATAACGGCCTGGCCGAAGTGGGCAAAAAATTCGAGAAAGATACCGGCATCAAAGTGACCGTAGAGCACCCGGACAAACTGGAAGAGAAATTCCCGCAGGTTGCGGCAACCGGCGATGGCCCGGACATCATCTTCTGGGCGCATGACCGTTTCGGGGGTTACGCGCAGTCTGGCCTGCTGGCTGAAGTGACGCCAGACAAAGCCTTCCAGGACAAACTGTTCCCGTTCACCTGGGACGCCGTTCGCTATAACGGCAAGCTGATCGCTTACCCAATCGCGGTTGAAGCCCTGTCTCTGATTTACAACAAAGACCTGGTCCCTAACCCGCCGAAAACCTGGGAAGAGATCCCGAAACTGGATAAAGAGCTGAAGGCGAAAGGTAAATCCGCCCTGATGTTCAACCTGCAAGAGCCGTACTTCACCTGGCCGCTGATTGCTGCCGACGGCGGTTACGCGTTCAAGTTTGAAAACGGCAAATATGACGTGAAAGACGTGGGCGTGGACAACGCGGGCGCGAAAGCGGGTCTGACCTTCCTGGTGGATCTGATCAAGAACAAACACATGAACGCGGATACCGATTACTCCATCGCGGAAGCGGCGTTCAACAAAGGCGAAACCGCGATGACCATCAACGGTCCGTGGGCCTGGACCAACATCGATAAGAGCAAAATCAACTACGGCGTGACGCTGCTGCCAACCTTCAAAGGCAAGCCGTCTAAACCGTTCGTTGGCGTGCTGAGCGCAGGCATCAACGCTGCCAGCCCGAACAAAGAGCTGGCGAAAGAGTTCCTGGAAAACTACCTGCTGACCGATCAGGGTCTGGATGAAGTGAACAAGGACAAACCGCTGGGCGCCGTCGCGCTGAAATCCTTCCAGGATCATCTGGCGAAAGACCCACGTATCGCGGCCACCATGGATAACGCCCAGAAAGGCGAAATCATGCCGAACATCCCACAGATGGCCGCATTCTGGTACGCCACCCGTACCGCGGTTATCAACGCTGCAAGCGGTCGTCAGACTGTCGATGCCGCGCTGAAAGATGCTCAGGGTCGTATTACTAAGTAAGCAGAAAAACGGCGGGTGGCGCGTGCGCTTACCCGCTCTACGACTACGGCACGATCCGTAGGTCAGGTAAGCGCAGCGCCACCTGACGATAAGATTCCACCGTTGTAGAGGAAGAACCCCATGGATGTCATTAAAAAGAAACGCTGGTGGCAAAGCGACGCGCTGAAGTGGTCAGCGATCGGTCTGCTGTGCCTGCTGGTGGGTTACCTTGTTGTTTTAATGTACGTACAAGGGGAATATCTGTTCGCCATCATGACGCTGATTTTAAGCTCTGCTGGCCTGTATATTTTCGCTAATCGTAAAGCCTATGCCTGGCGCTATGTCTACCCGGGCGTGGCCGGGATGGGGCTGTTTGTCCTGTTCCCGCTGATTTGTACCATCGCCATTGCGTTCACCAACTACAGCAGCACCAACCAGCTTGCGCAGGAACGCGCCCAGCAAGTCCTGCTGGATCGCTCATATCAGGCAGGCAAGACCTTTAACTTCGGCCTGTATCCTGCCGGAAACGAGTGGAAGTTAGCGCTTACTGACGAAGCAAGCAGCAAATACTATGTCTCCGACGCGTTCAAATTTGGCGGCGAGCAGAAGCTGGCCTTAAAAGAGGTACAGGCCCTGCCTGAAGGTGAACGTGCCAACCTGCGCATCATTACCCAGAACCGTCAGGCGCTGACCCAGCTTACCGCCGTACTGCCAGACGAAAGCAAAGTGACCATGAGCTCGCTGCGCCAGTTCTCCGGCACGCAGCCGCTCTATACTCTGGCGGATGACGGCACGCTGACCAATAACCAGAGCGGCGTAAAATATCGTCCAAACAACGACATTGGTTTCTATCAGTCCATTACTGCCGACGGCAAATGGGGTGATGACAAACTCAGCCCGGGCTATACCGTCACCATCGGCTGGGACAATTTTACCCGCGTGTTTACCGACGAAGGCATTCAGAAACCGTTCTTCGCCATCTTCGTCTGGACGGTGGTCTTCTCCGTACTGACCGTGATCCTGACCGTTGCCGTGGGCATGGTGCTGGCCTGTCTTGTCCAGTGGGAATCCCTGAAGGGCAAAGCGATTTACCGCGTGCTGCTGATTCTGCCGTATGCCGTGCCGTCGTTTATCTCGATTCTGATTTTCAAAGGGCTGTTTAACCAGAGCTTCGGTGAAATCAACATGATGCTGAGCGCGCTGTTTGGCATCAAACCGGCCTGGTTCAGCGACCCAACCACCGCCCGCTCGATGATCATCATCGTCAATACCTGGCTGGGCTATCCGTACATGATGATCCTGTGCATGGGGCTGCTGAAGGCCATCCCGGATGACCTGTACGAAGCTTCGGCGATGGACGGTGCGGGCCCGTTCCAGAACTTCTTTAAGATTACGCTGCCGCTGCTCATCAAGCCGCTCACCCCGCTGATGATTGCCAGCTTCGCCTTTAACTTTAACAACTTCGTGCTGATTCAGCTGTTGACCAACGGTGGTCCGGATCGCCTTGGCACCACGACGCCGGCAGGCTATACCGACCTGCTCGTGAGCTACACCTACCGTATCGCCTTCGAAGGCGGCGGCGGTCAGGACTTCGGTCTGGCGGCGGCGATTGCCACCCTGATCTTCCTGCTGGTAGGCGCACTGGCGATAGTGAACCTGAAAGCCACGCGTATGAAATTTGACTAAGGAGGGCATCGTTCATGGCAATGGTACAACCCAAATCTCAGAAGCTGCGCCTCCTGGCGACGCACTTAGGCCTGCTGATTTTCATCGCGGCGATCATGTTCCCGCTGCTGATGGTTATCGCCATCTCCCTGCGTTCGGGTAACTTCGCCACCGGGAGCCTGATCCCGGACGAAATCTCCTGGGAGCACTGGAAGCTCGCGCTGGGCTTCAGCGTGGAGCACGCGGATGGCCGCGTCACGCCGCCGCCGTTCCCGGTGCTGCTGTGGCTGTGGAACTCGGTGAAAATCGCAGGTATTACCGCGATCGGTATCGTGGCGCTGTCCACCACCTGCGCTTACGCCTTTGCTCGTATGCGTTTCCCGGGCAAAGCGACGCTGCTGAAAGGGATGCTGATTTTCCAGATGTTCCCGGCCGTGCTGTCGCTGGTGGCGTTGTATGCCCTGTTTGACCGTCTGGGCCAGTACGTACCGTTTATCGGTCTGAACACCCACGGCGGCGTGATCTTCGCCTACCTTGGCGGTATCGCACTGCATGTGTGGACCATTAAAGGCTATTTCGAAACCATCGACGGCTCGCTGGAAGAAGCGGCCGCGCTGGATGGGGCTACCCCGTGGCAGGCGTTCCGCCTGGTGCTGCTGCCGCTGTCGGTGCCTATCCTGGCGGTGGTGTTTATCCTGTCGTTTATCGCCGCCATCACCGAAGTACCGGTTGCCTCACTGTTACTGCGTGATGTGAACAGCTACACCCTGGCCGTGGGTATGCAGCAATACCTCAATCCGCAAAACTACCTGTGGGGTGACTTTGCCGCGGCGGCCGTACTTTCCGCCATCCCGATTACCGTGGTGTTCCTGCTGGCGCAGCGCTGGCTGGTCAACGGCCTGACGGCGGGCGGTGTGAAAGGTTAAGTTTCATTTTGTTATGCCACTGCAACCCTCAACTTTAGACGTATTGTATTGACCCAACTTGTGACTGTTGTTAGGCGGCCTCCGGGCCGCCATTTTTTTATTCTCGCTTCAGCCGCTTCGAGTTACACAGCCAGAGGGTGATCACCAGCAGCAGGATCGCCGCCGAGTAGATCAGCACGTCGAGCGGGGATTTATGATCGACGATGATCAGCCGCACAATCGCGGTGATCCCAATGTAGACAAAATAACGCAGCGGGAAGTGAAAGCCGGACTGAAAATACTTCACAATCAGGGCGATAAATTCAAAGTAGAGAAAGTAGACCACCAGGCCTTCCACCAGCGCATATTTGCTGGTTTGTTCAGGGGCAAACAGTACATCCGCCAGATGCACCGTCTCTTTACCCAAAAAGACGACCAGTATCAGGCCAAGGCTCAACAGACCGAGGTTCAGCACGGTCTGGAGGATAGTTGAGATAAACTCAACGCGCGGGCGAGTCAGGGATGTCATACAGCACCTCATTCTCCAGGGCGAGGTTTCTGTATAACGCAAAAATGTGACGGAGATCTATATTTTTTAATTATGTTTTATGTAGGGAGGTAACCGATGGATCGTAAACCAACCGGGGTTCGCAACGTGACGTGCGGCGACAATGTGACCGTATATGAACCCACTAATCTTTACGACTGTGTACTGGGCAACGGCGTATTCGTCGGCCCGTTTGTTGAAATCCAGGGCAATACGCGCGTCGGTGACGACAGCAAAATTCAGTCGCACACCTTCATCTGTGAGTATGTGACCATTGGTAAGCGTTGCTTTGTTGGCCATGGCGTGATGTTTGCCAACGATATGTTTCGTGAGGGGAAACCGAACGCCGACCGGGCCAGCTGGGGCCATATTACTATCGGAAATGATGTGTCGATTGGCAGCGGTGCCACCATTCTGGCGGTCTCCATTTGCGACGGAGCGGTGATTGGGGCGGGAAGCGTGGTGACAAAATCGATCGTCGAGAAAGGTGTCTATGCCGGGAACCCGGCAAGGCTGCTGCGCCGCTTGTAGTTCGCCCGGTGGCGCTGCGCTTACCGAGCCTACAAAAACCGTAGGCCGGGCAAACGCAGTGCCGCCCGGCGTGAAGCATCAGCGGAAGTTAATGTTCTTGTCGCTGGTCATGTCGTACAGCTGGAACTTACGTCCAAGCTGCTGACCACCGTCGCGCGTCAGCGGTGTCCAGCCGATGGCCGCACGGCTGCGGGTTGGGCCTGACGAGAACAGATCCAGCGGAATCGACACGTAAACCCCTTTGGTGAAGTCCCCTTCCCCATATTCGTCCGGCGAGACGTTGGTGATGGTGGCGTAGCCGCCCACCACGACGCCGCTGTCGAAGTGTTTGGAGATGTCCAGCGTGCCGCCCTTATCGCCCGCCAGGTACTGGCCGACGCTGGCTTTCACCAGCACGTCAGGTGCGAACGACGGCGTCCAGTAGGCGGTCAGGTGACCGGTTTTGACGCTGTAGTCGGTGAACTTCATCATGTCCTGGGCGCTGCGCCAGTCACGCTGCTTGACGTAGTTGGCATCAACCCCGAACGCCCAGTTGCTGTCGACAGGACGATAAAGCACTTCCGCCCCCGCGCCGCCGTACATGGTTTCCAGATACCCGCCGTACACCTGGCCGTAGAAGCCGTTGCCGAAGTACTGGAAATAGTTGGCCTGCAGGTTATTCACGTAGGCATCGTTCTGCACGTACTCACGCACGCGGGTACGCACGCGCGGCAGCTGTGAGTCTTTTGGCGGGTTGGTATAGTTGAACTTGTCGTAGTTGTTAGCGATGTTGCCGAACAGGCTGCCGGTGGTCAGCAGGTGGTCGGTAAGCCACAGATCCGCCGTCGCCATGACGCCCAGCTGATACATGTAGAAGTTTTCCGGCCCGCCGACGGACTGGTTCAGCACCGGATCGATATGGAAATCGAAGCGCGACTTGTCGATATACCAGCCCTGCTCGGTGGTCTCCGGCACGATCGGCTCTACGCGTTTTTGCACCAGCTCGGTTTCATGCCCGAGCGGTTCGCCTTCCAGGTGGCGCTTAAGGCTGGCAACGTCCGTTTCCGTCGTCACCTGCGGCAGGTTGAGACGATTCTCCGTCACGCGGATCGTGCGGATCCCGTCCGGGAGATCGTTCATAACGATCCGGTTGGCGCGTTCGATCCCTTCGCGCGAGTCGCGGTATTTCACCTGCTCGCCGGTGACGTACAGCGTATCGCCTTTCACCTGAATTTTCGGATCCGCCAGACCGGCATTGTATTTCAGCAGCGTCAGCTGGTTTGCCACCACGGAGTGCTGCAGAATCGCATCCTGCGGCTCCGGCTGGTATGCAGGCCGCGCGTTATCATTGTAGTGCGGCCGCATGTCGTTAAAGTTGGTGCGCAGCGTGAAGCCAAACATCACCGTATTGCCGCGCTCGTAGCTGAGGTTAACGTCGGCCCAGTCGGTGACGCGATAAATGGCGCCGACGTTAAACTTGCTCTTCTGCTCAATCTTCCCGGCGAAGTCCTGCGAGTAGTCATTCCCCTCGTACTCCAGCTTCAGGCGTAATGGCTGCCAGGGTGTTTGATACTCTACACCGCCAAACAGCGACGCCGGGCCGTGGAACATCTGGTCCCCGTTGATGGAGCCCGCTTTCTGATAGCTGTTATCGCGGTAGCAGTATTTATCGCTGTAGGAGCAAAACGGGTTTTTCACGTTGCCGCTGGTGCCCAGATAACCCCATCCCATACCGAGTGAGAAGTCGAACGGCCCCCAGGCCTTGCTGGCCACGATGTATTCCGCATCAAACAGACCGGTACCGCCGATATCTTTGGCACCCACAGAGACCTGCGGCATCCAGTAGCTCTCTTCCCACAGGCGCAGCTTGACGTCGAAGGCTTTATCTTTGTAGGTCTGATCGCCTGAGAACGCCTCGACGCTGCTGTATTGTTTCGTCCGCACGTCGGTATAGCGCAGCGTGGTTTCAAGCCACGGGAACAGCTGCACCGACGCCGAGTAGTAGCGATACTGGTCGTTATCACGGTAGTTAAGGCTAATTTCCCCTTCGCGCGCCATACGCGCGGTGGGCGTTTGCAGTAAACCGACGCCGCCGAAGTCTGACTGAGACGGGCCAATGGGTGCCGGATACGTTTCTGCATGGCAGGCGGCACTCACGCAGAGCGCCAGCATGCTGTAGAGATAAGTTCTTTTCATTATTCCGGTATCCGCTGAATCAGGGAGTGAAGGATATCGGCGTTAAGCCCGTCATACGCCTTCGTCCAGAAATGGTCGGCAAAACCGACAAAAATAATGCTGCCCGGCATGGGTTCGATATGCCGTTTATTCCAGTAAGCGACGGGAGCTTTTTGCGTGTGGCCGTCAGGGTAAACCACCCAGGCGTAGCTGTTATCCGCGCCGCTCAGCATGCTCTGCTCGTCGAGGTAGCTCGCCACGTCACGACCGGGCGTAAAGGGCTTATTACCCGGGCTGCTGATAAGCCCCATCACGGTCACCGTCGTCGGCTTCGCTGGCAGCCAGAGCGTATAGTCCCCTTCCAGGGTCGGGTTGCCGTTTTCCGTGACGCGCACGTCATCCGGATCAAGATTGACGTTCTGTCGGCCCGTCACCTTCAGCGCCTGCAGCTGCTGACGGACGCTGTTAATGGCCGCCGCGTCGTCGCCATCTTCCTGCTCCGCGAGTCCCGTCAGCCTCGCAAGGAGCGCCTTGTGCTGTTGTTCCGCTTCAGCGGTCTTCTGCCGTTCAGCGATGACCGCGCCCGGCCACCAGCTGTTGGCAAGCCTTGGCTGTCCGACGAGATCGAGCAGATGCTCGGCGTGGGTTAAGGTTTTGGGTTTTTCACTGTCCGGCGTGTAGACCTTTACCGTCCCGGCGGACCATGCCAGCGGCGCGGCAAAACTGGCGATAAGCGCAACGTGAATGAGCGTTTTCATGATTTCGCCGCCTTGATCAGGGTGGTTTTGACCGGGAAGAATCCGGCACCGAGATACTGTAAGGACTGACGGATCTGCCCTTCCTCGTCGATCCAGAAGCGGTTGTGCCAGGTGGCCTGGTCGGTGGTGACCTCTTCATCCAGCACGCGAACCTGCGTTTCGTCGCTGCCGACTTTCACGCTGTCCGTGCCGTCCCAGCGGAAGGTCGAGCGTGCCGTGGCGTAACGCACCTGCTTGTGTTCGGTCCAGCCCATCGTGCGCGTCCAGCCTGCGCCGTCGGCGATCTGGTTCGGCTTGATCAGCGGGTCGTCGGCGATATTATTCACCTCCAGCAGGTTATCGCCGCCCAGCAGGGTTTTCACGATACGGCCATGCTGCGTCACGATGGTAGCCTGATCCTGCGTCACCCATTTCTGCTGCCCGTTTTCATCGAAAGCGAGCACCACAAACAGTTGCGGGCCATCGTTAAGCTGCATGTACTGACTGGCATAGGGCATGTTCTGAAGTTCGTCATCGGTCAGATGCACGCCCGGTGTGCCGAACAGGCTTTCCCACAGTGAGTTTCCCAGCCCTTTAGTGGTGGCCGAGCACGCCTGCAGCAGCAGGCAAATCAGAATGATTGCAGGTCGCTTCACGACTCTTCTCCGAAGGGGCGAAATAACCACACCGAAGTGTGGTTATGATTAAAACACCCGCTATTACTGGGTGCTGGTTGTCGTGGTGGTCGTGGTTCCGGTGTTGGAGCCATCACCGCCACCGGTTGCCGCCAGCGCGACACCCACGGCTGAACTTACGGTGCTGGCGCTGGCTGCGGTAGAACTTCCCGCAGACGCAGACGTCGCAGCCGACCCTGCCGCTTCCCCGACCTGAACCGGAGCTGCATAGACAGATGTCGCCGCAAGCGCAGATATGGCAAAAATGCCATACAGTACTTTCTTCATAACAATTTCCCTTCAATGAATGAATGGAGATTTGCCCGAAAAGAATTTCAGGCGGAATCGAGTATACACAACTACTGCCGTGGGTTTGCCGTAAGGGGAAATAGGGAGAGGGTTTTCGGACTAATGGTTAAAATGGAAATGAAAGACAAATGGCACAAATATATAATTTATAAAAATCAATAAGTTATAATATAAATATATTAATTGGCTACTGCGTATTTTCTTAAAATAAACCGCAGCAATTAGCGGGTTAACCGTCTTTTTCGGATTAAACTCAGATCCAGAATTTGAGTTAACTAACAGACATCAGGAATTATCCGATAAAAAAATGCCGGCATTTCGCCGGCACGTTTTCATGACGTTTTAATTACGCCCGCCATGCTTTATAACGGTTGATCAAACCATTTGTTGAGCTGTCATGGCTGGCAACTGCTTTATCGTCACCCAGCTCTGGCAGAATACGGTTTGCCAGCTGTTTGCCCAGCTCAACGCCCCACTGGTCAAAGGTGAAGATGTTCAGGATCGCGCCCTGCGTGAAGATTTTGTGCTCGTACAGGGCAATCAGCGCACCCAGGCTGAACGGCGTGATTTCGCGCAGCAGGATGGAGTTGGTTGGACGGTTGCCTTCGAACACCTTGAACGGCACCACGTGGTCCAGCGTGGCCGGGTCTTTACCCTGGTCACGGTATTCCTGCTCAACCACCTCGCGGGATTTACCGAACGCCAGCGCTTCGGTCTGCGCGAAGAAGTTAGACAGCAGCTTCGGATGGTGGTCGGACAGCGGGTTATGGGTAATAGCCGGCGCGATGAAATCGCACGGTACCATTTTGGTGCCCTGGTGAATCAGCTGGTAGAAGGCATGCTGACCGTTGGTGCCCGGCTCGCCCCAGATGATTGGGCCAGTCTGGTAGTCCACTGCGTTGCCGTTACGGTCAACGTATTTACCGTTGGATTCCATGTTGCCCTGCTGGAAGTAGGCCGCAAAGCGGTGCATATACTGGTCGTACGGCAGGATCGCTTCGGTTTCAGCCCCGAAGAAGTTGTTGTACCAGATACCGATCAGCGCCAGCAGCACCGGCAGGTTTTTCTCTGGTGCGGTAGTGGAGAAGTGTTTATCCATCGCGTGCGCGCCGGAGAGCAGCTCAACGAAGTTGTCGAAGCCTACGGACAGGATGATGGACAGACCAATCGCAGACCACAGGGAGTAGCGTCCGCCAACCCAGTCCCAGAACTCGAACATGTTCGCGGTGTCAATGCCGAACTCGCTGACGGCTTTACCGTTGGTAGACAGCGCCGCGAAGTGTTTCGCCACGTGCTTGTTATCGCCAGCCGTTTTCAGGAACCAGTCGCGCGCGCTGTGGGCGTTGGTCATGGTTTCCTGGGTGGTAAAGGTTTTAGACGCAACCAGGAACAGGGTAGTTTCCGGGTTCACGTTCTTCAGCACTTCGGCGATGTGGGTACCATCGACGTTAGACACAAAGTGCATATTGAGGTGGTTTTTGTACGGACGCAGCGCTTCGGTCACCATGAACGGACCGAGGTCAGAACCGCCGATACCGATGTTTACCACGTCGGTGATCGCTTTGCCGGTGTAGCCTTTCCAGTTGCCGGAGATGATCGCTTCGGAGAAGGTTTTCATCTTTTCCAGCACCGCGTTCACTTCCGGCATGACGTCTTTGCCGTCAACGATGATTGGCGTATTGCTACGGTTACGCAGGGCCACGTGCAATACGGCACGGTCTTCGGTGCGGTTGATCTTCTCACCGGAGAACATGGATTTGATGGCGTCGGCCAGCTCAGTCTCTTTCGCCAGATCCTGCAGTTTAGCCAGCGTCTCTTCGGTAATGCGGTTTTTGGAGAAATCCACCAGCATCAGATCGTCGAAGGTCGCGGAGAACTTGTTGAAACGATCGGCATCTTTCGCGAACAGATCCGCGATGGTGACGTCTTTCATTTCATCAAAATGTTTCTGGAGTGCCTGCCAGGCAGCGGTCTGCGTTGGGTTGATGTTTTTCATTAGCAATACTCTTCTGATTTGAGAATTGTGACTGCGGTCGATTGTAGCGCCTGCAAATAAAAATTGTGATGGTTTTTATGCCATTGCCCTGGCCTGCATCAAACGCAGGTGAAAAGACCCGAAAAGTATAGCTGCTGAAACGCCCCCCCGGGGCGGCGAAATGTCGGTCAAAATGTCCTAAAACGGAGCATAAAATCTGGCTCTGTTATAAGTCCTGTTTCTCAGGGGTACCCCCCCATAAAAAATCCGCATAATCCCAGCATTGACAGGACCTCCCCCGCATTTTATTTATAGGGCCGTATTTTGCGCCTGCACCTGTTTTCGTTTCACTCTTGTGCCAAGGTCGCTTATTCATTCCCTGACACGAGGTTGTTATGACGAGTTTTGTGGTCGCCAAATTTGGCGGCACCAGTGTGGCCGATTACGATGCCATGAACCGCAGCGCCGATGTGGTGCTGGCCGATCCGAATACCCGCCTGGTGGTGCTGTCTGCATCTGCCGGCGTGACGAACCTGCTGGTTTCTCTGTCTGAAGGACTGGAAGCGACAGAACGTTTCGTGAAGCTGGATGCACTGCGCAAAATTCAGTTCGACATTCTTGAGCGTTTGCAGAACCCGAACGTGATCCGCGAGGAAGTGGAACGTCTGCTGGAAAACATCACCACCCTGGCAGAAGCCGCTTCGCTGGCCACCTCCACCGCCCTGACCGACGAGCTGGTTAGCCACGGCGAGCTGATGTCCACCCTGCTGTTTGTTGAGATCATGCGCGAGCGTAACATTCAGGCGCAGTGGTTTGACGTGCGTAAAGTGATGCGTACCAGCGACCGCTTTGGCCGTGCCGAGCCGGACGTTGAAGCACTGGCCGAACTGACCAATCAGCAGCTGGCCCCGCGTCTGGCAGACGGTATCGTGATCACCCAGGGCTTTATCGGCAGCGAAGCGAAAGGCCGCACCACCACGCTTGGCCGTGGCGGCAGCGACTACACCGCCGCGCTGCTGGGCGAAGCCCTGCATGCCACGCGCGTGGATATCTGGACTGACGTTCCGGGCATTTACACCACCGATCCGCGCGTCGTTTCTGCGGCGAAACGTATTGACGTTATCGCCTTTGAAGAAGCGGCGGAAATGGCCACCTTCGGTGCGAAAGTTCTGCATCCGGCAACCCTTTTGCCAGCCGTACGTAGCGATATTCCGGTCTTCGTCGGCTCCAGTAAAGATCCGAAAGCGGGCGGGACGCTGGTCTGCAAGAAAACGGAAAACCCACCGCTGTTCCGCGCCCTGGCCCTGCGCCGTCGCCAGACGCTGGTCACCCTGCACAGCCACAATATGCTGCACTCCCGCGGTTTCCTGGCGGAAGTGTTTGGCATTCTGGCACGCCACAACATCTCCGTGGATCTGATCACCACCTCTGAAGTGAGCATTGCGCTGACGCTGGACACCACCGGTTCTACCTCAACCGGCGACACCCTGCTGACGCAGTCGCTGCTGATTGAGCTGTCCGAGCTGTGCCGCGTGGAAGTAGAAGAAGACCTGGCGCTGGTTGCCATCATTGGCAACAAGCTGTCGCGCGCCTGCGGCGTGGGCAAAGAGGTGTTTGGCGTGCTCGACCCGTTCAGCATCCGCATGATCTGCTACGGCGCGTCCAGCTATAACCTCTGCTTCCTGGTGCCTGCCGATCAGGCCGAGCAGGTCGTGCAGAAACTTCATCAGAATTTGTTTGAATAAAATTCGTTAGCACGATAAACAATACCTATAAGCCGGGCACAGACCCGGCTTTTTTATAACTAAACAACACGACAATACTGCAAGGAATCCACTATGTTATCCGCTATTACGCGGCTGTTCCCGTTATGGGCGCTGCTGCTCTCCGTACTCGCGTATTACACGCCCACCACGTTCACCGGTATTGGTCCGTGGGTCACCACGTTGCTGATGCTGATCATGTTCGGTATGGGCGTGCATCTGAAAGTCGACGACTTCAAACGCGTGCTGTCTCGCCCTGCGCCCGTCGCGGCAGGAATATTTCTGCACTACCTGGTGATGCCGCTCGCGGCGTGGCTGCTGGCGATGGCCTTTAAGATGCCGCCCGACCTTTCCGCCGGGATGGTGCTGGTGGGCAGCGTGGCCAGCGGCACGGCGTCCAACGTCATGATCTATCTGGCGAAAGGTGACGTGGCGCTCTCCGTCACTATCTCGTCCGTCTCTACGCTGGTGGGCGTGATTGCCACGCCGCTGTTAACCCGCCTGTACGTGGATGCGCATATTCAGGTGGACGTGATGGGCATGCTGCTGAGCATTCTGCAAATCGTGGTGATCCCGATTGCGCTGGGGCTGGTCATTCACCATCTTTTCCCGCGCGTGGTGAAGGCCGTTGAGCCATACCTGCCCGCATTTTCGATGGTCTGTATTCTGGCCATCATCAGCGCCGTGGTGGCGGGCTCCGCCTCGCACATTGCTTCCGTAGGCTTTGTGGTGATCGTCGCGGTGGTGCTGCATAACACCATTGGTCTGCTGGGCGGCTACTGGGGCGGGAAACTGTTTGGCTTCGACGAATCGACCTGCCGCACGCTGGCTATTGAGGTAGGGATGCAGAACTCCGGCCTGGCGGCGGCGCTTGGTAAAATTTACTTCTCCCCGCTGGCGGCCCTGCCTGGCGCGCTGTTCTCCGTCTGGCACAACCTCTCCGGCTCGCTGCTGGCGGGCTACTGGTCCGGCAAACCGATTGATGAACAAACAAAAAAAGATGCGGTGAAGCAGGGTTAATTTACGCTGCTTGCTTTACACTGAAGCCTCTCTCTCAGGAGGCTTCAGCAATGGCTACACCACGTTTGACCCAGAAAGACATGACCGAAGCCGAGCAGCGCGAACTGAAAACGCTTCTCGACCGCGCCCGTATCGCACATGGCCGCACGCTGACGAACGCCGAAACCAATCAGGTGAAAAAAGAGTACATCGATAAGCTGATGGCGCAGCGTGACGCCGCGGCGAAAAAAGCCCGCAAGCTGAAAAAAGAGCAGGCTTATAAACCGGATGCAGAGGCGACCTTTTCCTGGTCGGCCACAACGTCTACCCGTGGAAGGCGCTAATCAGCGCCCTTTCTTTTTGCGCCCCGGCTGGGTAAAGCGTTTTCCGTTACCCGGCTTGCCGCGCCCTTTCTCTTCCGCCTGCGGCGCCTTCACCACCGGACGCTTAATCGCCTGGGTTTTCGGTTTGGCTTTGGCCTTCGGCTTCGCTTCGGACGAGGAATTCTCGATAAGCTTGAACAGCTCGATCAGTTCGTCATCCGTTAAGTCGCGCCATTCGCCCAGCGGAATGCCGGACAGGCTGACGTTCATGATGCGCGTGCGCTCAAGCTTCGTCACTTCATAACCGAAATGTTCGCACATGCGGCGGATCTGGCGGTTTAAGCCCTGCACCAGGGTAATACGGAACGCGAACGGCGCTTCTTTCTTCACCTTACACTTTTTCGTAACGGTACCGAGGATCGGCACACCGGCGCCCATACCGCGAATAAAGTCGTCCGTGACCGGCTTATTTACCGTCACAATGTACTCTTTCTCGTGATCGTTACCGGCACGCAGGATCTTGTTGACCAGATCGCCGTGGTTGGTGAGGAAAATCAGCCCCTGAGAGTCTTTATCCAGACGGCCAATCGGGAAGATACGGCTGCTGTGGTTCACGAAATCAACGATGTTGTCCCGCTCACCGTCTTCCGTGGTGCTGACAATCCCAACCGGTTTGTTCAACGCGATAAACACCAGGTCTTCAGCATCACGCGGTTCGATGACCTGACCATTCACTTTAACCACATCGCCAGGCACCACCTGATCGCCGATGGTGGCGCGTTTGCCGTTAAGAAACACGTTACCTTGTTCAATGTAACGGTCAGCCTCGCGACGTGAGCAGATCCCGCTCTCGCTAATGTATTTGTTTAATCGGGTTGATTGAGTTGGCAGCATAGTTTCTCCTGTGAAGGGCGAAATATACCTTACCTTGCGGCTGACAAAAAAGTGTTAGTAACCGTTGATCAAAAAATCGAGTGCATCCCGCAATGAAGCACGGTTTTGCGTAAGATCGGCGACACGCTCGCCTAACTCTTTTGGCGATATGCCTGCCATCATGTGCATCATTACCACACAGGGTTTACCCGCTATCTCAACGACAGGGCACACTTTCGCAGGTGGCTGAATGCCTCCCAGATGGCTAAGTTCAACTGCGGGGGCGACCAGAACATGCTTCATCACATTAGCCACGGGATGCTGCATATTGATTAGCCAGGGATAGGCAGTTTTCCCCTTACCTTCATTCTCATAAGCAAAATATTGCTCCATCAGAACGACCTCTGAAAGTCACTAAAGGAGCCGTTTTCATCAACCCATTGGTTAATGGCCTCGATAGAAGCTTTATTTTCTGCTAACCACTCTGCACGCTGATGCGCACGAAACTGCTCCTGCAGTGCAGCCGTGAGCACGGCAGAGAGATTAAGTTTAAGCCGTCGCGCCTCTTCAAGGATTTCAGGTGCTAACGACACGTTGACTGATTTTTTAATGCCATGAGTAGTGCGCATGAAAACCCCCATCGGAATGCGCATGAATTGGCGAAGTGTAGCGTAATAAACGACCATTTCCTATTCCCTAAAAAACGTAAGGTCTGAAGGGTAAATGGCGCTTGATAAGGTGTCACGCCTCGCAACAAGGTTTTGCGAGGCGCTTTCAGAGATTAATACTCATCCCGCTCGTCGTCTTCATCCGGCTGTTCCATCACGCTGTACGCCACCGCGCAGAACAACGAGTTGAGACGCTTCATATCGCCCAGCAGTCCCAGGTGGAGTGAGCTGGTTTCGATACTCTGCACGTTCTGCTGGTGCAGACGCTCAACGTGGGCGTGCGAGTAGCGGCGGTTCAGAATACGGAAACGATGCTTGTTGCGGCGCAGGCGGCGCGCGCTCGGCACATCGCTGGAGAAGAATACCGACATCGCCAGCTTGAGGTTGCTGACAAGCTGTTCGTGCAGCGCTTCCAGCTCCTTCAGGCCTTCACCTGAAAACGCACGACGCGCGGCAAGGGATTTGTCGGCGATCTCGCTGCCCATGCGTTCAACGATATCCGAAGCCTGCTCAAGGTTAAGCGACATCTCGATAATTTCCGCCCAGCGGCGGGACTCCTCTTCCGCCAGCTCGTCCTGCGGCATGCGCGCCAGGTAAAGCTTGATGGCGGTATAGAGCACGTTGATATCGTCAGCTAACCTGCGCAGCTCTTTCTCTTCACGCGGCTCGCCGTGCATCACCTTTTGCAGACCTTCGAGCATGGTTTCCATCGCGTCGCCCATGCGCAGCGTCTCGCGCGCGGCATTCGCCAGCGCCAGCGCCGGGGTATCCAGCGCGGACGTATCCAGGTGCTTCGGTTTCAGGCGCGCATCCAGCTCCGGTTCGTCCTGAATGAGGCGTTCGCAGAAGCGGGCCATCGACCCGGCAAAAGGTACCATCGCCAGGCAGCGCACCAGGTTGTAGAACACGTGGAAATAGATCACCAGCTCCGCTTTCGGCAGCGGGAGGTTGTCCATCAGGTTCGCCAGCGGGTGGATAAAGGGCAGGATAATCAGGCTGCCCACCAGCTTAAACAGCAGGCTGCCGAGGGCCACACGGCGGGCGGCGGCGTTGGCCGCGCTGTTATTGAGCATCGCCAGCAGGCCCGAGCCGAGGTTGGCACCGATCACCAGGCACAGCGCGACCGGGAAGGAGATCGCCCCGGCCGCGGTGAGTGTGGCCGTCAGCAGCACGGCGGCCAGGCTGGAGTAGCTGACGATAGCAAACACCGCGCCAATCAGAGCATCCAGCATAATGTCCCCGGTCAGGGAGGCGAAGATGACCTGAACACCGTTGGCTTCGGTAATAGGCGTGACCGCCTGCACAATCAGCTCCAGCGCCAGCAGGATCAGCCCCAGGCCAATCCCTACGCGCCCGAGCTGACCGGCGCGGGTCTGTTTGCGGCCGAGGAAGAAGATCACGCCGAGAAAAATCAGCAGCGGCGACAGCCAGGAGAGATCGAAGGTCAGAACACGCGCCATCAACGCGGTGCCCACGTCCGCCCCCAGCACAATCACCAGCGCCGGGGCCAGCGCCACCAGATCCTGCGCCACAAAGGAGGTGACAAGCAGGGTCGTGGCGTTGCTGCTCTGAACCAGTGCCGTTACGCCAATACCCGCGCAGAAGGCGAGCGGCTTCTTCTCAACGCTGCTGCTGAGAACAGTACGTAAGCGCGCGCCAAAAACGCGCATCACGCCGGTACGGACGATATGGGTGCCCCATACGAGCAGTGCGACTGCAGAGAGCAGATGTAACAGGGTCAGCACGGAAGGTTTTCCTCCTTATCGTTATTCGTTTTCCATAGGTTCAGTATAAGGGTTTAAGCGTAAGAAAGAGACAAGGCACCATTGAGGTGCCCTGTTTGTTGTAAGGAAAAGTGATTTTA
Organism: Enterobacter sp. NFIX59; assembly: GCF_900113755.1. Taxonomy (NCBI): domain Bacteria; kingdom Pseudomonadati; phylum Pseudomonadota; class Gammaproteobacteria; order Enterobacterales; family Enterobacteriaceae; genus Enterobacter; species Enterobacter sp. NFIX59. The sequence goes on from NZ_FOQN01000008.1 coordinate 125,223, forward strand.
GTCGGCGTCGTAGCCGAGATTAGGGGCCAGCCAGCGCTCCACTTCTGATACGCTCATCCCTTTGCGCAAGGCGTAATCTTCGATCTGATCCCGCTGCAGCTGCGCCACGGCGAAGTACTTGCTGTCCGGATGGCTGAAGTACCAGCCTGAGACTGACGCGCCCGGCCACATGGCGAACGACTCGGTGAGCTTCATACCTGTATGCGCTTCGACGTCCAGCAGTTTCCAGATGGTGCCTTTCTCGGTGTGTTCCGGGCAGGCCGGGTATCCCGGTGCCGGGCGAATGCCCTGGTAATTTTCGCGGATCAGATCCTCATTGCTGAGGTTTTCGTTCGCCGCGTAGCCCCAGTGCACCTTACGCACGCGCTCGTGGAGGTACTCTGCGAAGGCTTCCGCCAGACGGTCGGCAATCGCTTTCACCATGATTTTATTGTAATCATCGTGCTGCGCTTCGAACGCGTCCGCCAGCGCATCTTCTTCCAGACCGCCGGTTACCGCAAAGGCGCCAATATAGTCGGCTTTACCACTTAACTTAGGCGCGACGAAATCGGCCAGGCAGTAGTTGGCAAAGCCCACTTTCTCGGTTTGCTGGCGCAGATGGCGGCTGACTGCCAATACGTGGGTGCGGGTTTCATCGCGATAAATTTCAATGTCGTCACCCACGCGGTTCGCCGGGAACAGCCCCACCACGCCCCGTGGGTTGAGGGTTTTCTCTGCGCTCAGCGTGTCGAGCATGTCGTTGGCATCTTTAAACAGGCGCTTCGCCTCCTCGCCTACCACCTCATCCTCCAGGATGCGCGGATATTTACCCGCCAGCGACCAGGTCATAAAGAACGGCGTCCAGTCGATGTAGTTGCGCAGCGTCTCGATGCTGGCGCTGACCTCCTGAACGCCCAGACGATGCGCGACCGGCGGCGTATAGCTCGACCAGTCAAAGGCCAGATCGTTGTCGCGCGCCGCCTGGAGTGAAACAGGCGGGGTGCGCGGCTTCTTACGGCCGTGCTGGATGCGGACGGTTTCGTACTCTTTGCGGGTGCGCTCAACAAACTCGTCGCGCTGGGTGTCAGAGAGCAGCGCGGAGACCACGCCCACGGTGCGCGAGGCGTTCTGCACGTACACCGTCGGCCCGCTGTAGTTCTGCTCGATTTTCACCGCCGTGTGCGCTTTCGAGGTGGTCGCGCCGCCAATCAGCAGCGGAATGGTGAAGCCCTGACGCTCCATCTCCTTCGCCACGTTAACCATCTCGTCCAGCGACGGCGTAATCAGGCCGGAGAGGCCAATCAGGTCGGCGTTCACTTCGCGCGCGGTCTTGAGGATTTTATCCGCCGGGACCATCACGCCGAGGTCGATAATTTCGTAGTTATTGCACTGCAGCACCACGCCGACGATGTTCTTGCCGATGTCGTGCACGTCGCCCTTCACGGTGGCAATGACCATCTTGCCGTTGCTGGATCCTTTCTCTTTGCTGGCTTCGATGTAGGGCTCAAGATACGCCACCGCCTGCTTCATCACGCGGGCGGATTTCACCACCTGCGGCAGGAACATTTTGCCTTCGCCAAACAGATCGCCGACCACGTTCATGCCGTCCATCAGCGGGCCTTCAATGACCTCAATCGGGCGGGCTGCCTGCTGGCGCGCCTCTTCGGTGTCGAGCTCGATAAATTCGGTAATGCCTTTAACCAGCGAGTATTCCAGACGCTTTTTCACATCCCAGGAACGCCACTCGGCCTGCTGAACGTTTGCCGCCTCATCCGATTTGCTGCCGCGGTATTTCTCCGCCAGGTCCAGCATGCGCTCGGTGGCGTCGCCGCGGCGGTTAAGGATCACGTCCTCGACGGCATCGCGCAGCTCGGCAGGAAGGTCGTCGTAAATCGCCAGCTGTCCGGCGTTAACGATCCCCATGTCCATGCCGTTGCGGATGGCGTAGTAGAGGAACACGGCGTGGATCGCTTCACGCACCGGGTCGTTACCGCGGAATGAGAATGACACGTTCGATACGCCGCCGGAGATCAGCGCATGCGGCAGCTCGCGCTTGATGTCCTCGCACGCGCCGATAAAGTCCTGGGCATAGTTATTATGCTCTTCGATGCCGGTCGCCACGGCGAAGATGTTCGGGTCAAAGATGATGTCTTCCGGCGGGAAGCCCACCTCTTCGGTCAAAATCTTGTACGCGCGGCGGCAAATCTCGATTTTGCGCTCGCGGGTATCCGCCTGGCCCACTTCGTCAAAGGCCATGACCACCACGGCGGCACCGTAGCGGCGGACCATTTTCGCGTGGTGGATAAAGATATCAACGCCCTCTTTCATAGAGATAGAGTTGACGATGCCTTTACCCTGAATGCACTTCAGCCCTTTTTCGATGACTTCCCATTTGGAGGAGTCAATCATGATCGGCACGCGGGCGATGTCCGGCTCACCGGCGATCAGGTTGAGGAAACGCACCATCGCCGCTTCGGCGTCGAGCATCCCCTCATCCATGTTGATATCGATAATCTGCGCGCCGCTTTCCACCTGCTGGCGGGCGACGTCCAGCGCTTCGCTGTACTTCTCTTCTTTGATCAGGCGCTTAAACTTCGCGGAACCGGTGACGTTCGTACGCTCACCCACGTTCACAAACAGGCTGTCTTCGCCGATGGTCAACGGCTCGAGTCCGGAAAGGCGACAGGCAACCGGCAGCTCGGGCAGCCTGCGCGGCGGCAGTCCGGCGACGGCGTTGCTCATGGCCGCGATGTGCTCCGGCGTGGTGCCGCAACAGCCGCCGACAATGTTCAGGAAGCCAGACTCGGCCCACTCGCGGATTTGCGCCGCCATGGTGTCGGCATCGAGATCGTATTCACCGAACGCGTTCGGCAGACCGGCGTTCGGGTGGGCGGTGACGTAGCATTCCGCGATACGGGACAGCTCCTGCACGTACTGGCGCAGTTCATCCGGCCCCAGCGCGCAGTTAAGGCCAAAGGAGAGCGCTTCGGCGTGGCGCAGGGAGTTATAAAACGCTTCGGTTGTCTGGCCAGACAGGGTACGGCCAGAGGCATCGGTGATGGTGCCGGAAATCATGATCGGCAGGTCAACACCCAGCGCCTCAAACTCCTCTTTCACCGCATAAATTGCGGCTTTGGCGTTGAGGGTGTCGAAGACGGTTTCAATCAGGATCAGGTCGGAGCCGCCTTCCACCAGCGCTCTGGTCGATTCGCGGTAGGCGGCGACCAGCTGGTCAAAGGTGATGTTACGAAACGCCGGGTCGTTGACGTCCGGTGAAATCGACGCGGTGCGGTTCGTCGGGCCAAGCACCCCGGCAACGAAGCGCGGCTTGTCCGGCGTGCGGGCCGTCCACTCGTCGGCGCAGGCGCGCGCCAGCTTCGCGGCTTCCAGGTTGATTTCCGCCGACAGGGATTCCATCTGGTAATCCGCCATGGCGATTGTTGTCGAGTTGAAGGTGTTGGTTTCAACGATATCCGCACCCGCTTCGAAGTAGGCGTTGTGGATATCCTTAATCACGGACGGCTTGCTGAGCACCAGCAGGTCGTTGTTTCCTTTAAGGTCGCATGGCCAGTCGGCAAAGCGCTCGCCGCGGAAATCGTCTTCACTCAGACGATAGCTCTGGATCATGGTGCCCATGCCGCCGTCCAGCACCAGAATTCGTTCATTTAACTGCGCACGCAGTTGCTCTACTTTGCTGCTCACACTTGCTCCCGACAACGCTCAACAAGGCCAAAAGGCTGGGTTCCATACTGGCATAATCTCGCAGGGTGGAAAAGCCACTCAGGGGTAACATGAGACATGTTCACCATCACTCCTCCGATCAGTCAGGATAACGGTTGCAAATCCACCAAATAAAACGAAAATGATTTCCACGATACAGAAAAAGGAGATCGTCATGGTCGCGACCGTTCCCGCCAAACGCGGCAGAAAGCCTGCTGCCACCGCCGCCGCACAACAGGGCGGACAGGTTCAATCGCTCACGCGCGGTCTGAAGCTGCTGGAGTGGATAGCCGAGTCGCACAGCAGCGTGGCCCTGACGGAGCTGGCCCAGCAGGCTGGCCTGCCGAACTCCACAACGCACCGTCTGCTGACCACCATGCAGCAGCTGGGCTTTGTGCGTCAGGTGGGCGAGCTGGGGCACTGGGCGGTGGGCGCGCACGCGTTTATCGTCGGCAGCAGCTTCCTGCAGAGCCGCAACCTGCTGGCGATTGTGCACCCGATTCTGCGCAAGCTGATGGAGGAGTCCGGCGAGACGGTAAACCTGGCGGTACTGGACCAGAGCGATCATCAGGCGATTATCATCGACCAGGTGCAGTGCACGCAGCTGATGCGCATGTCCGCACCGATTGGCGGCAAGCTGCCGATGCACGCGTCCGGGGCGGGGAAAGCATTTCTCTCGCAGCTGAGCGAGGAGCAGGTAACGGGGCTGCTGCACCGTAAAGGGCTGCACGCCTACACCCACGCCACGCTGGTGTCGCCCGTGCATCTGAAAGAAGATCTGGCCCTGACCCGCAAGCGCGGCTATTCGTTTGATGATGAAGAACATGCCCTGGGCCTGCGCTGCCTCGCGGCCTGCATTTTCGACGAACACCGCGAGCCGTTTGCCGCCATCTCCATCTCCGGGCCGATTTCACGCATGACCGACGACCGCGTGACCGAGCTCGGTGCGCTGGTGATTAAGGCGGCGAAAGAGGTGACGCTGGCGTACGGTGGGATTCGTTAAAATTGAGTGTGACCTGATGCCCTCACCCCGGCCCTCTCCCTCAGTGAGAGGGAGAAAAGCGGATGCAAAACCGCTGCTTGCGGCGGTATGCATACACATCTTCCACGTGCCCGTTTTTGATCCGCGTTTGAAGTCCGCGCCAGTAGCTGGCGCGAAACAGATCGGCATGCATCTCTTCGAATAGCGGTCCGATGCGCGGATCGGCACACAGCCAGTGACGAAACTCTTCGGGAAACACATCGCCCGGCGAAACGCTGTACCACGGCTCGCTGGAAAGCTCATCTTCCGGGTAGCGGGGCGGTGGGATATCGCGGAAATTCACTTCGGTCATGTAGCAAATCTCGTCGTAATCGTAGAACACCACCCGCCCGTGTCGGGTGACGCCGAAGTTTTTAAACAGCATGTCGCCCGGGAAAATATTGGCGGCGGCGAGCTGGCGAATCGCGTTGCCGTATTCTTCAATGGCATCCCGCAGCGCCTGACCTTCGGACTGCTCAAGCCAGATATTCAGCGGCACCATGCGGCGCTCAATGTAGAGATGGCTAATCACGATTTTGTCACCCAGATCGGTGATTTTCGCGGGCGCTTCCTGCATCAAAAGCGTCATGAGCGCCGGGTCGATCTGCTGTTTATCCAGCACAAAATTTTCGAACTCTTGGGTATCCGCCATGCGCCCGACGCGATCGTGCTCTTTGACCAGCTGGTAGCAGGCGCGAACGTGCGCGGCGGTCATCTCTTTCTGCGGGGCGAATCTGTCCTTAATCACCTTAAAGACCCGGTCGAAACCCGGCAGCGTAAAGACCAGCATCACCATACCGCGAATGCCTGGCGCTTCGATAAACTGCTCATCAGCGGTAGTGACATAACGCAGGTATTCCCGGTAGCTTTCCGTTTTAGCGTGCTTCTGGCAGCCAATGGCCATATACAGCTCGGCGGTGGTTTTACCCGGCAGGATCTCGCGCAGCCACTCCACCAGTGCGGCAGGTAACGGTGCATAGACCATAAAATAGGAGCGGGCGAAACCAAACACGATGCTGGCCTCGGCGCCGGTGGTCAGACAGGTATCGACAAACAGTTCCCCGTCGTCGGTACGGTGAATCGGCAGCAGAAACGGCACAATGGCGGTTGGCGTAACCAGTTTGCCCACCAGCCAGGCGGCTTTATTGCGGTAGAAAAGCTCGTTGGCCACCTGCAAATGGCTGTGGCTGAGCACCTCCGCGCCGAAGGTTTCGTTGAGATGGGCGTAGATATAGCCGATATCCCGGGTTTTATTCTCCCAGGGCAGGCGCAGCGGCAAATCCGTTAGCACGCGGTGCAGGAGCTTTTCCCATCCGCGATCGGGAAAGAAATCTTTCGCCAGCGGACGTGGGATGGTTCGAAAGCGCCGCTCGGGCTGGGAGCTGAAGATAAATAACCGCTCAGGAGATAATGAGCGGTGGTCAAATAACCGGCAATAGACGGAGTTGAAAAAGCTCTCCGCAATCTCGAAGCGAGGGTAGTCGGGTAACAAATGGGTGTAGTGCTCCTTCACGCGCAGTAAAAATTCCGCGTCGGGACTTTTACCGTCGGTAATACAGCGCAGCTGCTCCACCACCAGACCCACGTGGTGATCATAGAGATGGATACGCTGCTTCATGGCCTGCTGAACCGCATGCCAGTCTGCATGTTCAAAGCGCTGCTGCGCGCCGGATGTCACTTCAAGAAAACGACCATACTGGGCATCAAAGCCCTGCAAAATAGTTTGGGCAATCAGTAATTCCAGGCCACGCGACATATATTCCCCTTACCCAACCCTCTCCCCAGAGGGGAGAGGGGGGAAAAGATTAGAACTGTGCTTCTTCCGTTGAACCCGTTAAGGCGGTGACGGAGGAGGTGCCGCCCTGAATAATCGTGGTCACATTATCAAAGTAGCCGGTTCCCACCTCCTGCTGGTGAGACACGAAGGTGTAGCCGTCTTTACCCGCGGCAAACTCCGGCTGCTGCACCTTCTCAACGTAGTGCTTCATGCCCTCACCCTGCGCGTAGGCGTGCGCCAGGTCGAACATGTTAAACCACATGCTGTGGATGCCTGCCAGAGTAATGAACTGGTATTTGTAGCCCATGTCGGACAGCTGCTGCTGGAAGCTGGCGATCGTTTTGTCATCCAGCTTTTTCTGCCAGTTGAAGGACGGCGAGCAGTTGTAGGCCAGCAGCTTGCCCGGGTATTTCGCGTGGATGGCGTCGGCAAATCGTTTTGCCAGCGCCAGATCCGGCGTGGAGGTTTCACACCAGACCAGGTCCGCATAAGGCGCGTACGCCAGACCGCGGCTGATCGCCTGCTCAATGCCGGCATGTGTGCGGTAGAAGCCTTCGCTGGTACGCTCGCCGGTGATGAATTCGCTATCGTACGGGTCGCAGTCAGAGGTGATCAGGTCAGCCGCGTCGGCATCGGTACGGGCAATCACCAGCGTCGGCACGCCGAGCACGTCAGCAGCCAGACGCGCGGCAACCAGCTTCTGCACGGCTTCCTGGGTAGGAACGAGCACCTTACCGCCCATGTGTCCGCATTTCTTCACTGACGCCAGCTGGTCTTCGAAGTGAACGGCCGCTGCACCGGCCTCAATCATCGATTTCATCAGCTCGAAGGCGTTCAGCACGCCGCCGAATCCCGCTTCCGCATCTGCGACGATCGGCAGGAAGTAGTCAATAAAGCGCGGATCGCCAGGTTCGATACCGGCAGCCCACTGGATCTGATCCGCACGGCGGAAGGTATTGTTGATCCGATCCACCACCGACGGCACGGAGTTAGCCGGATAGAGCGACTGATCCGGGTACATGCTGGAGGCCAGGTTGGCGTCCGCCGCGACCTGCCAGCCGGAGAGGTAAATCGCCTCAATACCGGCCTTCGCCTGCTGCAGCGCCTGACCGCCGGTCAGCGCGCCGAGGCTGTTGATGTAGCCTTTTTTAGAGCCACCGTGCAGCAGCTTCCACATTTTCGCCGCGCCATTTTGCGCCAGCGTGCATTCCGGATTGACCGAGCCGCGTAATTTCACCACTTCCTCCGCGCTGTAAGGACGGCGGATGCCTTCCCAGCGAGGTTGTGTCCACTCTTTCTTTAACTCTTCGATTTGTTGGGTACGGGTTTTCATGTGCAGATGCTCCATATTGTTATGTGGTGAGTTACGCCAGGAAGCGGTAGCCCGGCAGGGTCAGGAAGTCGATTAAGTCATCTGATGTGGTGATTTGCTCCATCAGGCGCGCAGCGTCGTCAAAACGCCCACTACTGAAGCGGTGTTCGCCCAGCTCGTCCTGGATCACCCGCATCTCTTCGGCCAGCATCTGGCGGAACAGAGATTTGGTCACCGGCTTGCCGTTGCTGAGCGTTTTTTGATGGTGGATCCACTGCCAGATTGAGGTACGTGAGATCTCCGCCGTCGCGGCATCTTCCATCAGGCCGTAGATCGGCACGCAGCCGTTGCCGGAGATCCACGCTTCGATGTATTGCACGGCGACGCGAATATTGGCACGCATGCCCTCTTCCGTCCGCTCGCCCGCACACGGAGCAAGCAGCTGTTCTTCAGCCGTTGGGGCATCCTCTTCGCGCGTGACAAACAGCTGGTTTTTATTGTCACCGAGTACGCGGTTGAAAACCTCCATCGCCGTATCGGCCAGGCCGGGATGGGCAATCCACGTGCCGTCGTGACCGTTACGGGCTTCAAGCTCTTTGTCGGCCTTCACCTTGTTGAGCACCTGATTGTTGCGTTCTGCGTCTTTGCTCGGGATAAATGCCGCCATGCCGCCCATCGCAAAGGCACCGCGCTTGTGGCAGGTTTTGATCAGCAGACGCGAGTAGGCGCTCAGGAACGGTTTATCCATGGTCACGACCTGGCGATCCGGCAGCACGCGATCGGGATAGTTTTTCAGGGTTTTGATGTAGCTGAAAATATAGTCCCAGCGTCCGCAGTTCAGGCCGACAATGTGGTCTCTCAGGGCGTGCAGAATTTCATTCATCTGGAACACGGCGGGCAGCGTTTCAATCAGCAGCGTGGCCTTGATGGTGCCGCGCGGCAGGTTGAAACGATCTTCTGCATAGCTGAAGACCTCGCTCCACCAGGCCGCTTCCTGCCAGGCCTGCGTTTTTGGCAGATAGAAATACGGGCCGCTGCCCTTCGCCAGCAGGGCTTTGTAGTTGTGGAAGAAATAGAGCGCAAAATCAAACAAGCTGCCCGGAATGGCTTCCCCACGCCAGGTGACATGTTTTTCAGGCAGGTGCAGCCCGCGTACGCGGCAGATCAGCACCGCCGGGTTCGGCTTGAGCTGGTAAATTTTGCCGGCTTCATTGGTATAGCTGATGGTGCCGTTCACGGCGTCGCGCAGGTTGATCTGCCCGTCGATAACTTTGTTCCAGTCAGGCGCCAGTGAGTCTTCAAAATCGGCCATAAAGACTTTAACGTTGGCGTTCATGGCGTTGATCACCATTTTGCGCTCTACCGGACCGGTGATCTCAACGCGACGATCCTGTAAATCTTCAGGGATGCCGCGGATTTTCCACTCGCCACGACGAATGGAAGCGGTTTCCGAAATGAATCCAGGCAACTTGCCATCGTCAATTTCCTGCTGCTGATGAATGCGTGCCGCCAGCAGCTTATTACGCTGCGGCGTAAAGCGAGTCACCAGTTCAGTCAGAAATTCTACCGCTTCCGCCGTCAAAACTTGCTGTTCTTGCTCGCCATACGGCTGGGTAAAGGCCAGTTCATCGACCGTCGTTGCCTGTTGAGTCATTACTCTGCTCCTCATCAAAGATCCAAAATCACGCTCCCGATGCGAACGAAAGATCGTTGGGTAGTTTTCGCTCAGCAGAATTAAGACTATCTCTATTTTTTCCAAAATCAAAAACAATTTCCATTTTAATTTTTAATTGCAATTAATTATTTGATTTTATTGAGATTAAAGTTTGACTGAATGATGAGGGGTATTTCGGAAATAAAAAAGGCACCCGAAGGTGCCTGATTTGAATAGCTGAAACGCTTTAGGATCGTTTAGTGCAGACGATTACTCCAGCGTTGGATTCATGTGACGCAGATCGTATGGCGTTATCTGATAGACGTAATAGTTGAGCCAGTTAGTAAAAAGCAAATTCCCGTGGCTGCGCCAGGTTGCTCTCGGTTTGTTTTGCGGATCGTCTTTCGGGAAATAGTTGTACGGCACATCCGGATTAAGACCCGCTTCGACATCACGGAAATACTCTGACGCGAGAGTGTGCGGATCGTACTCAGGATGCCCGGTCACAAAGGCAATGCGCTTATCTTTGCTGGCAAACAGGTAAGCGTCCCCATCTTCCGTTTCGGCCAGGATCTCCAGATCGGTGTAATCACGAATCAGCTGGGCCGGGAAGTCAGCGTAGCGAGAATGCGGGGCCAGGAAAGAATCATCAAACCCGCGCGTCAGCAACGCATGTGGATGGAGAATATGGTGTTCGTATACGCCGGAGAGCTTTTCAGTGCGGGTTTGCTTGGGGATGCCATAGAGAATATTCAGTGCGGCTTGTACTGCCCAACAGACAAACAATGTGGACGTGACGTGATCTTTTGCCCACTCCAGAACCTGTTTGATCTGCGGCCAGTAGGCGACATCGTTAAATTCAACCAGACCCAGCGGGGCGCCGGTCACAATCAGTCCGTCGAAGTTTTCACCCTGGATGTCATCGAAGTTGCAGTAGAAGTTGTTCAGATGCTCAGAAGGCGTGTTACGTGACTCACGGGCGTCGATTCGCAGCAGCTGAATATCGACCTGCAGCGGGGAGTTCGACAGAAGACGCAGGAACTGGTTTTCTGTTTCGATCTTTTTGGGCATCAGATTGAGAATAAGCACCTTCAGCGGGCGAATTTCCTGACCTGTCGCACGCGAAGCCGTCATGACGAAGACGTTTTCTTCACGCAAGAAATTGACGGCTGGTAGCTCGTCCTGCACCCGAATCGGCATAGCTTTATATCCTCACAGCATACGTATAAACGTTTAGACATCCAGATAGCTAACGATACCCAGAAATGGTTTGAATGTCGAGTCTGCAAGCAGAAGGTGAGAAAGTTTCAAGGAGGGGGAAAGACAAAAGCAAAAAACCCCGCACCTTACGGTACGGGGTTCTTCTTAATTGATGCCTGGCAGTTCCCTACTCTCACATGGGGAGACCCCACACTACCATCGGCGCTACGGCGTTTCACTTCTGAGTTCGGCATGGGGTCAGGTGGGACCACCGCGCTAAAGCCGCCAGGCAAATTCTGTT
>NZ_FOQN01000015.1:0-7757 GCF_900113755.1 Enterobacter sp. NFIX59
AGTTCTATGCCCGCATCCGTCAGGAACGCTGGCAGGTGGAGCACCAGCAGATTCAGGCCACCGCGACGGCGGCGGGGATTGCGCCAGGGCACACCTTCACGTTAACCAACGCGCCGTTCTTCAGCGACAACGGTGAGTATCTGGTGACGGCGGCGGGTTACCACCTCGAAGAGAACCGCTATGCCAGCGGCGAGGGGGAGACCATACACCGTACCGATTTCACGGTCATCCCGTCGGCGGTGGTGTACCGTCCGGCGCAGTCCACGGCGTGGCCGCGCACCTACGGCCCGCAGACCGCGAAGGTGGTGGGCCCGAACGGCGAGAGTATCTGGACGGACAAATACGGCCGGGTGAAGGTGAAGTTCCACTGGGACCGTCTGGCGAAGGGCGATGACACCAGCTCCTGCTGGGTGCGCGTGTCGAGCGCGTGGGCGGGCCAGGGCTACGGCGGGGTGCAAATCCCGCGCGTCGGCGATGAGGTGGTGGTGGACTTTATCAACGGCGACCCGGACCGTCCGATTATCACCGGGCGCGTGTACAACGACGCGAGCATGCCGCCGTGGGCGCTGCCGGCTGCGGCGACGCAGATGGGCTTTTATAGCCGCAGCAAAGATGGCCATAAAGACAATGCCAATATTCTCCGTTTTGAAGATAAAGCCGGGCACGAGCAGATCTGGATCCATGCAGAAAAAAATATGGATACGGATATTGAAAATTCTGAAACTCATGATGTCGGTGTCGATCGTAGAAAAACCATCGGACAGGATGAGAATATTACGATTAAGCGGAACCTGAAATCAGATGTAGGTAATAATGAAACGCATAATATTGGTAACAAGCACGTTATAAACGTTGGGAAAGATCAAACCGTCTTGACCATGGATAAAGAAGGTAACGCGCTGCTGGAATCTGTGACCACGATTAAACTCAAAGTTAAAGACAACTATATTCTGATCGCCCCGGATACCATTGAGATTCACGTAGGCCAAGGCAACCTCAAAGCAGAGGCTGTGGAACAAGCCATCTTCAAAGGTGATGAGCTTACAAAACTAGGTGATGGGATCAATACCGAGCTCAAGGCAAATGATACGGTGAGTATAACGGGAACTAACCTTACCGATATTAAGGGCGCGATTGTAAAAGTTAACAGTTAATCTGCGTACAGAGAACGCTATTATGGGAAAACCAGCCGCCAGAGCGCGCATTGATTCCAGCGCACATACTGGCCCAATTCAAAGCGGAAGTCCCAACGTAATTATTGGCGGATTTCCGGCAGCACGAAAAGGCGACCCGCTTTCATGCTCCCAACATGGTCAGGGAAGTATTCTCAGTGGTTCAACAACGGTATTTGTGAACGGTTTGCCTCTCGCCAGGGAAGGTGACAAGACGGGTTGCAATACCTCAGCGACCCCTGCAGTCGCATCCACTCAACCCGCACCTCCGCAATACTGGGGCGGTACGGCGGCGAAGGATGCGGGTAAAGATGGTGCTATACATGGTGATGTTTACGACGCCCGTGTGCTTGGCGCATATGCAAGCCTTGAAGATAAATCCGGCTTTGGAAAACCTGATACAGCTTCAGCCGGATTCGCACTTGCCGATATCACGGTCGGGAATACAAAAAGCCAGGATAAATATAAAGGCGAGGTACGTACTAAAGTAGGGGTGGCGGCTGCCAGCGGCACGTTAGTGACCGATCGAGCTGATTACGGGGCGATTAATCTCAATGCAAACGCCACCGCGATACAATATGGCGCCTCGGGAAGCATTGGTAAAGAAGGGCAACAATACGGCGGCGTCGGTGGGGATGTATACCTGGCAACCGCTGAAGCGAAGGCCGTCAGTGAACTATATGACGGAAATAAAGGGCGTTATGGTTTTAATGTTGAACTTGGCGCAGAAGCCGCGGCGGTCAAAGGAGAGGCGACGGCTAAAGCCGATTTTTATGGCGTAGTCGTTGCCGATGGCAAACTTTCAGGGAGTGCAGGGAGCGCTGGCGCTTCTGCAGGCGTGGGAACCTGGATTGATAGCACTGATTATTCATTTAACCTTAAGGTGTCCGGTGAGCTTGCAGCGGCGCTCGGTCTGGGAGGGGATGCCAGTATCAAATTTGCTCTCAAACCGATCCTTGACTGGATTTATGACGATGATGAAAGTAAGCCGTCCCCAGCGGCGGGCAGTGGCGATGGTGTGATTAAGACTGGCTGTGTTACAGTCCTGATAGGAGATTAAAATGTGTAAATGGGGAACGTTGTGATGCATTGGATTTTCTTTATTCTCTTTATGATTTGGACGCTAGCGCTTATCTGGAATGGAAAAGATTTATTTAACAAAAAGCAGTGGCTCCTTGCGGGGTTAATGTTCGTTCTGGTGTTAGTGGCTACGGTCGTCATTGGCTTTACGTTGAAATGGCTTGCTCAGTCAATGTCATTATTTTCCGTCGCAACGGCCAAGCATTATTCGATCATCTTATCCATGTCTTTCCTGTGTGTTTGGGGATTAAAGATCACAGTAGTGCTGCTCTGCACGTTATTTTCCGGGATTATGGGGGGGCACAAAAGATACAACGCGGAAAATTATGAAAAATTATCGTCTATGACACGTGCCGTGGCGCCTGGCTTACTTATCTTTGCTAAAAGCTTAATTACCCTCGGAAGCTTCCTTATGTTTTCGGGTTTATGGCTTAAGTAAGCGCGACGAGTGAGGTTGCATTATGGTTACTGAAAAACAATATTTTTTTCCTCTTGAGATAAAGGATCAGGAAAAAGAGATTCGGGAAAATTTCTGGAAATGTCTCTATACCTCTGCAGAAAAAGAGATGCTTCATTACTGGCTATTGTTACCCCAGAATGTTAAGCCAGCAGAGTTAAAGCCGATCACGTTTCAGGAGGTTGGGCTGACGAATATCGGACGATACATCGCCGATGACACCGGCCCCTATATTGAAGTCTGGGCTGCATATGAACACTGTCAGTGGGAGATGAATGCGTCAGACTGGCTTATCAATAAGCTCGATTTAATGGGTGAGAAAGTACTGAGCCAAAGGATAATTACTCATCCTTCAGGAAGCGGGAAGTTTGCGGATATCCTGTCCATTAAAATGATGCCATCGGGTGATGAGGTCGTTTCACGATATACGGTGCAGAAGGATTATAATCCTGTAAATGGTGGGGGAAATTACTTCCTTTTGAAAACGGCTTGTGCGTCGAAGGATTACAACACGATTGCCGATACTATTTTCCTGATTGCTATCAACTGGGATTTACTGCATCGCAGCAATTTGATGCTTTCAGAACTGTTGAAAACAGTCAGCCTTAGCAACAAAAATGACAGTGGATTTAAAATTCCGGATTCATGGCTGGTGAATACGCTGGATGATAATCGTCTGGTAATTGAACACACAATAGGTAACGTCAACCATGGAGTGATTAATTTCTGTCTTTTCCGTCAGGCTGATTATCCCGCTGCGCAGGCTATTTTCGATGAAGCAACTGCGCGCTTTAACCGCCACGATAGTGCGGTCTCTCTTACGACATCGGACATTGCCAGCATCCCAAATGATATCAATCCCACGTTTACAGGCGATCTTTATAGCTGTACGGGAGAGGTAGTCAGTGCTGCTGAGAATATCAGGGCTTATTACGATATGCGTATCTTTAAAATTAATGATTTGTGGTGTTACGTTGAGGTGGTTGGGCCTCATCGTAATCATCAGGATTATTATTACGAAGCCAATAAACGATGCATGGAAATCATTCTTTCTACGTTTCGCATAGAAAAACGATGAGCTGACAAAGTTAATTCATGACCATCTAAATAAAACCACAGAAATGTGGTTTTATTTTTGTTTCACAGAAACAATATCATAACCGCCTTCGTTCTGAGGATTAGTTAACTTCAGGCACTGAGATCAGATCATCGTGGAATAAAAAATCATGCTCAGCTGAACTATCGTTCAGCTCGCGGGAGTGGATATTCTGTTCTGAAAACTGACATCCCGCTATGTTAACGGCAAGATTATCCACGTGGCGAACGGTGCCGTTGAGAGAACGGGCAGGCACTATGCTGTGTAACAGGTAGAAGTGGAGTATCCGCAGGTTCAGGCCACCGCCAGGGCAGTATTTGAGGTGACTCATGAGTAAAGAAAATTACACCGCGCTGGATTATATCAATGATGCTATTGATGCAATTAATCATCGATTAGAAGAAAATCCTACATTTTCTTTATATGTTATGGCAAAGAATCAGTTGGACTATATTAAGTCTATTCTAACGGGGTCTGAGAAAGATAAAAGTAAATTGCACAAATTAAATCTTGGAGTGCTTGCGTCAAAAGAGTTTGATACAACCGATGCAGAACTTGCTCAGCATTTGTCCAATGTTAATTATATAGCTTCGCAAATGGGAAAAGGATTGAAGTTTATTCTCCCTCATGAGCAAGACGTTGAGTATTTGAAAAGGCAAAGACGGTATCGCAAGTGGTAAACAACGTTTGATTAAAGGGTGCGGGATGATAGATCTTTACAGCGAAGATTCAGTAATTAATCATTATGCCGATCGTTATAATAACTACATGCCAGTTAATGTTCGTAAGGTAATAAGAAGCAGCATTGATGATTCAAATTACTCTCATGTATGGGATGAAACATTACCTTTAATCACAAATGAAGATGTTTCACGCGATAAAGCACTTGGGGCGTTAGTGGGTTTGGCTGTTGGCGATGCAGTTGGCACTACTCTTGAATTTAAACGCAGAGATAGTGAACATGTAGTGGATATGATTGGTGGCGGGCCCTTTGAATTAAAACCCGGTGAATGGACAGATGATACGTCTATGGCATTATGTCTGGCAGAAACTTATCTTTCAGAAAACAGAATGCATACCGATGTACTTAGAAAATATCTCCTGAAATGGTATCTCAATGGGGAGAACAGCAGTAATGGTCGTTGTTTTGATATCGGTAAAACGACGCGATTCGCGCTTGAACAGTATATGCTTGTCGGACCTTCCTGGTATGGTAATACAGAAAAGCACACGGCTGGTAATGCTGGGGTTATTCGTCAAGCTCCGGTGTCTATCTTCCGTCGGAAATCGCTGCGTGCGATTTACTTCGAATCCCAGGCTCAGAGTCGAGCAACTCATGGTGCAGTAGAGTCAATTAATGCATGCCAATTCCTCGGATTAGTATTGCACTATTTAATTAACGGTTATCAAAAAGACGAAGCTTTTTCGCCTCATGTTTTCCCATTATGCGCGCGTGTAATGATCATAAACGCGGGTGAGTATAAGCAGAAAACTCGCGATCAGATTCGTTCAAGTGGTTATGTTATCGATACGCTTGAGGCCGCGATGTGGTCCGTATGGAATACTGACAATTTCCGTGATGCGATTCTGCTGGCTGCCAATCTTGCCGATGATGCTGACAGCGTCGCGGCGACGGCGGGACAAATAGCGGGGGCGTTGTATGGTTATTCCGCTATCCCGCAGGACTGGAAAGATAAACTCGTACAACACGAACGTATTGCCACAATGGCGGGTAAACTATTCGATAGAGCGCCTGAGGATAATTTTTTATAGTTAGAATTACCAAGGGTAAGCGAGGGCATATGATGACTTGCGATCAGGTATGGAATTTTTAGTTAACTGAATCTACTGCAATGAATGAAATGACAATGTTTGGTTACGTTGATAGAGCATTAACTTTAGCACAGAAAAGATATGCAGACGTCAAGAATCGTGATCCCCAATCCCCGCTTTTGCAAATGTACGACTCTATTGTACAACAATTATTATTTCTACGGGATTTAATCGAAGGCAAGGAAAAGGATAGAGCGAAATTATGGGATATGACGTTCGGTATGTATGCAGGGAAGGAGTTTGATCATTCTGATGAGTTGTTTTTTGAAAGGTTGTCAGATGCCTGGTTTATTGTGGATCAAATCCGCCGAGGGTTAAAGGTTAGGCTGCCGCATGAGGTCGATACCAACTATAATAAAAAGAAACAAAACCTCATGAAGAAATTCCCTGATGAATTTTAGTATTTCATATGAATAATATTTTTTATTATGGGTGAAAGGTGATTGACTTACATGCTGATTTAAATGCCTTGTTAAAATATGTTGATAGATATCGTAAATACTTACCCATTAGCAGACCTTCAGTCCAGCGAAGGATGCAGTATACGTATGATAATAAGCCATTAGAATCATCCTCAAATAGTGATGTACAAAAACAATGGGATTTAACACCACCATGTAATATTTCACTAGCGCAATCACGGGATCGTGCGGTAGGTACGCTTATTGGTCTTGCTGTTGGAGATGCTGTAGGTACGACGCTCGAATTTTTACCTCGTGACAAAGCACACGTCAAAGATATGACAGGTGGTGGGCCATTTCGACTTCGTGCCGGCGAATGGACGGATGATACATCCATGGCGTTATGTCTTGCGGAAACGCTCCTTGAGAAGGGTGATGCTGATACTATATGCTTCAGGAATAAGCTTCTGGAATGGTATCAGCATGGTTATAACAGTTCAAATGGCGTCTGTTTTGATATAGGCAATACAACTCGGTTTGCTTTAGAACAATATTTAATAGTTGGTCCTGGGTGGAACGGTAATACTTCGCCAGAAACTGCCGGTAATGCTTCCATGATCAGACAAGCACCTGTCTCTATTTTTTTTAGAAAATCATTAAGCAAAGCGTTTTATGAAGCTAAAAAACAATGTATCGCAACACACGGTGCCGCGGAAGCAATAAATAGCACGCAGTATTTAAGTTTTTTGCTTGTGCATATGATTAACGGTAGCAATAAAGATTTTGTTTTTACACCACACGTTATGCCGCTTCAGCCACGTGTAATGATCATTAACGCGGGTGAGTATAAGCAAAAAACTCGCGATCAGATTCGTTCAAGCGGTTACGTTATCGATACGCTTGAGGCCGCGATGTGGTCCGTATGGAAAACGGATAATTTCCGTGATGCCATTCTGCTGGCAGCCAACCTTGCCGATGATGCTGACAGCGTTGCGGCGACGGCGGGACAAATAGCGGGAGCATTATATGGTTATTCCGCTATTCCGCAGGAGTGGAAAAATAAACTCGTACAACATGAACGTATCGCCAAAATGGCTGGTGAATTGT
Source organism: Enterobacter sp. NFIX59 (assembly GCF_900113755.1). Lineage (NCBI taxonomy): Bacteria > Pseudomonadati > Pseudomonadota > Gammaproteobacteria > Enterobacterales > Enterobacteriaceae > Enterobacter > Enterobacter sp. NFIX59. The sequence goes on from NZ_FOQN01000015.1 coordinate 7,147, forward strand.
TCGATAGAGCCCCTGAAGACACTTTCTTGTAACTGTTTATCTCGATGAAAATTCAGGAAAAGTTGTTTTTTTTGTGGCATGAGAAGTCAATCTTACAGCTACTCATTATCAAACCAGCAGCGTTTACGCTTTGCGTATTGAAATGAGTTAACTTCTGGCACTGAGATTAGTCCATAGTGGAATAAAGATTATGCTCAACCGAATTACCGTTCAGCTCCCGGTGGAGGGGCTTCTGTTCTGGAAACTGACGGGCCGCGAGGCGATGTCCGAGTCGTTCGCGCTGACGCTGACCGTGCTCGGCACGGACGCGCGCATCGACCGCAGTAAGCTGCTGGGCCAGCCGGTCACGGTGACCATCCCGACGCAGAGCCTGCTGACGTCCCGCTATATTAACGGCAAGATTACCCGCGTGGCGGTCAGCGCCGTTGAGCTGACGGGCACCCGCTATGCGGTGTACCAGCTGACGGTGGAGCCGGACCTGTGGCCGATGAAGCGCGACCGTAACCTGCGTATTTTCCAGGGGCAGACGGTGCCGCAGATTGTGAAAACCCTGCTGGGTGAGCATCAGGTTAACGTTGAGGACAAACTCACCGGCAGCTACCGGGTATGGG
>NZ_FOQN01000010.1:0-83316 GCF_900113755.1 Enterobacter sp. NFIX59
AGTCTTCGGTGGAGCGGTAGTTCAGTCGGTTAGAATACCTGCCTGTCACGCAGGGGGTCGCGGGTTCGAGTCCCGTCCGTTCCGCCACTTATTAAGACATTAAGCCTGCCCTATCGGCAGGCTTAATGGCAAAAACTTTAGGGGCGTAGCTCAGTTGGTAGAGCACCGGTCTCCAAAACCGGGTGTCGCGAGTTCGAGTCTCTCCGCCCCTGCCATATAGAATCCTTTGCTTCGGCAAAGGATTTTTTTTTGCCTGAAGCGCTGCAGAAAACGCTCTTCTTAATTTTTCAGCCAGCATTCCTGCTGGCTGATATATCAATCCATTACATTGATTTTTAACAGATCTTTTATCTGTGATTGCTTATCACTGTTTTGCAGCCAAATCGCATACAGCGGCCTGGTAAGCGTGGTGGAATCCAGCACCGTATGCAGCCCCGCTTTAGTATCTGCCCAGCGAACAGGTAACCAGGTACAACCTCTCAGCAAGGGCAGCTGCTGACAGGCGATCTCCGCAGAGCTGGTCGTTAACTGCGGAACATCATCAGGTGCAATCAATCCCGTCTCATGCTGCTGAAAATCTGGCCCCCATTCCAGGCGCAAATAGGTCAGGTCTGCCTTCATCATTGAAGGTTCAGAGGCATAAAGCGCCAGTCCAAACTGACCCACAATCTGGCTACTAAATTCGTCCATCTTGGGGGCTTCGGTTGTGATCAGAAGATCAAGCTGGCGCTCATGAAGTTGCTTAACCAGCGACTGCCGTTGCGCAATCCTGGCTTCGAATTGCAGGTGACTGTGTGAATGATAAAGCCGGGTAAGCCACTGACTTAGCATACATTCCCACAGGGAAGCGCTGGCCCCTATCGAGAACTCATTATGCCTCGACGTATGTGCCACCTCTTTGCGTGCCGCCTGCCAGGTATTCATAAGCGTTTCAGCGTACGGCAGCAGTTTCTCGCCGGCAGGCGTTAAGCGAATATTGTTACGATGGCGGGTAAAAAGATTCACACCCAGTTGATTTTCCAGCTGTCGAATACGAAAACTGACGGCTGACTGCGTCAGGTAAAGGGCTTCAGCTGCTCGCCCAAAGTGGCGTGTTCTGCTCACTTCAAGGAAAGTTTTAAGCAATTCCGTATCCACATCTTTCTCCGCAAAATTATTTGTCGTTATGATTTAAATGTTTTGTTTTACACTCTGTCAAGCGTAACTAATACTCCGCGCCATAAATAGCTCGGCCAAAGAATTAGGAGCGTGTAGGATGGCGGAAAGCTTTACGACGACTAATCGTTTTTTCGACAATAAACATTATCCGCGCGGGTTCTCTCGTCACGGCGATTTCACCATCAAAGAAGCTCAACTGCTTGAGCGCCATGGTTATGCCTTTAACGAGCTGGATCTGGGTAAGCGTGAACCTGCAACCGAAGACGAAAAACAGTTTGTTTCTGTTTGCCGTGGTGAGCGTGAGCCGCAGTCTGAAGCGGAACGTGTGTGGATCAAGTACATGGCGCGCATTAAGCGTCCAAAGCGCTTCCATACGCTGTCTGGCGGTAAGCCGCAGATGGAAGGTGCAGAAGACTACACCGAGTCTGATGACTAAGATGATAAGAAGGGGCTACGGCCCCTTTTTTATGCCAGCAACTTCTGCAGATGCAGCAGCAAACGATCGATAGCGCGATAGCTCAGCGCCTCCTGCAAATGTTTCCTCTCAATGTCAGTGCACCCCTCCACGTCAGCAATGGTTCTGGCGACTTTCAACAAACGCTGCCACGCACGTATGGATAGCCCGAACCGCGTCAACGTCTCCTCCAGCCATCCCGCATCCTCAATGTTAAGAGAACAAAACTGCCGGATCCCGGCATTATCCAGCCGCGCATTTAGCCTGTTCTGACGGGCGTACTGCCGCTTCTGGGCTGCAATCACCCGCTCGCGTACCTCTGCTGAGCTTTCACCCGTGATGCCCGTTTGCCTGAGCAGGCCCGGTGGAGGAAGCGGGATTTCGAGAGATAAATCGAAACGGTCGAGGAACGGGCCGGATAACTTACCGAGATAGCGCAATGTCTGCTCTGGCGTACAGCGGTTATGGTTGCCCTGGTAGTGGCCCGTCGGGCTGGGGTTCATCGCGGCGACCAGCTGAAACTGCGCGGGATAGCTTATTTTGGCCCGCGTGCGTGAGATATGTATCTCGCCGGATTCAATGGGCTCCCGCAGTGCATCCAGCACGCGGCGCTCAAACTCCGGCAATTCATCAAGAAACAGAATGCCATTGTGTGCCAGCGAGATCTCACCCGGCCCGGGGATAGACCCACCGCCGACCATTGCCGTCAGTGAAGCGCTATGATGCGGGGATCGAAAAGGGCGACGGCGCCACTGCTTTTGCAACGATGCAGAACTGATGAGGCTGTATATGGCGGCACTTTCCAGCGCTTCATGATTATTGAGCGGTGGAAGCAACCCACTCAATCTGCTCGCCAACATGGTTTTACCCGTACCCGGCGGACCAATTAACAGAAGATTGTGTCCCCCTGCAGCCGTAATCTCCAGCGCCCGTTTCCCTTGTTCCTGCCCCATAATCTCGCTGAGATCCTCTGGAGCATCCGCTATAACATCATCACACTCCTCCGGCTCGGACAGTTCATGTCGCCCTTCCAGCCATGCACAAACTTCCTGTAAATGCCCCGCGATGAGGCATCCTTTTTCCGCGATAAGACTCACTTCTGATGCGTTTTCATTGGCCACAATGATTTGCCGCCCTGCACGTATGGCTTCCAGCGCTCCCGATATCGCCCCGGGAACGCCTCTTAACGCGCCTGTAAGCGCGAGTTCGCCAACGAACTCATACGAGCCTAGCCGTGTCGTATTAAGCTGCTCAGAAGCCGCGAGAAGGGCAATTGCGATAGGTAAATCGTATCGTCCCCCCTCTTTAGGCAGATCGGCAGGAGCAAGGTTGATGGTGATCTTCTTCGCGGGGAAGGCATAACCGCTATTTATTATTGCGCTGCGGACTCGATCCCTGGCCTCTTTAACCGTCGTTTCAGGTAACCCGACAAGCGTGAGTCCGGGCAGCCCATTACTTAAATGCACCTCTACGGAAACAAGCGGTGCCTTTACCCCGAGAGCCGCACGCGTATAAACAACTGACAGTGACATTTGCACTACCTCCTGGTGTGACTATGTCAGTGCTCGTTATATTTGTTTAGCGCCATTTCGTGAATTTACGCCGCTTGTTCAGGGATTTTAATGGTGTATTGCAACAATCTCATAATCGTGGAAACCTCCTCGCAGAACGTAAAAAATCCTGTTCTGACGGTTAGCGCCACAGTAAAAAAATGAAAAATATTCATTTTCTAATTTCCGTATATAAAACAACGCTTTTAAGAAATATGATTCGCGGACTAACCAAATCCGTCATAAATAAATCTTGTGTTTGATTTAAAAACTGTGATAACTCTTTAGGTATTCCTTCGAACAAGATGCAAAAAGAACTGAAAATGACAGCCCTTCTACGAGTGATTAGCCTGGTCGTGATTAGCGTGGTGGTGATTATTATCCCACCGTGCGGGGCTGCACTTGGACGAGGAAAGGCTTAGAAATCAAGCCTTAACGAACTAAGACCCCCGCACCGAAAGGTCCGGGGGTTTTTTTATGACTAAAAAACGCAAATGAGGAGCAGAGCATGACGACTAGCACAAAATTCTGTTTCTCCCGATTTATGACGGGGAACTAACTATGAATGGGGCACAGTGGGTAGTACATGCGTTGCGCGCGCAGGGAGTCGAGACAGTATTCGGTTATCCGGGTGGCGCAATTATGCCGATTTACGATGCACTGTATGACGGCGGCGTGGAACATCTCTTGTGCCGACACGAGCAGGGCGCAGTGATGGCGGCCATTGGTTACGCCCGCGCGACCGGTAAAACCGGCGTGTGTATGGCGACGTCAGGTCCTGGCGCAACTAACCTCATCACCGGCCTGGCTGACGCGCTGCTGGATTCTGTTCCCGTTGTCGCCATCACCGGGCAGGTGGCGTCTCCGTTCATCGGTACCGACGCTTTTCAGGAGGTCGATGTACTGGGTTTATCGCTGGCCTGCACCAAACACAGTTTCCTCGTTCAGTCTTTGGAAGAGCTGCCGCGCGTCATGGCTGAAGCATTCGAGGTAGCCAGCTCCGGCCGCCCTGGCCCGGTTCTGGTGGATATCCCGAAAGATATCCAGGTCGCACTCGGCGAACTGGAGCCGCACTTCTCCACCGTTCGAAGCGACGACGCGTTTCCGCATGCGGCAGTTGAAGAGGCGTGTCAGATGCTGGCGCAGGCAAAACAGCCGATGCTGTACGTTGGCGGTGGCGTAGGCATGGCGCAGGCCGTTCCCGCCCTGTGTGAATTTATTGCGGTAACGCAAATGCCTGCCACCTGCACGCTGAAAGGGTTGGGTGCGGTAGATGCAGACTACCCGTACTATCTGGGCATGCTCGGGATGCACGGCACTAAAGCGGCAAACCTGGCGGTGCAGGCGTGCGATCTGCTCATCGCCGTCGGTGCCCGTTTTGACGACCGCGTTACCGGCAAACTGAATACCTTCGCGCCGAACGCCAAAGTCATCCATATGGATATCGACCCGGCGGAGATGAATAAGCTGCGTCAGGCGCACGTCGCGCTGCAGGGCGATCTCAATGCGCTGTTACCGGCATTGCAGCAGCCGCTGGATATCAACGCATGGCGTCAGCACACCGCCGATATGCGCGCTGAACACGCCTGGCGTTACGATCACCCGGGCGAGGCCATCTACGCGCCGCTGCTGTTGAAGCAGTTGTCCGACCGTAAACCGACAAACAGCGTGGTGACGACCGATGTCGGCCAGCATCAGATGTGGTCAGCCCAGCACATGACCTACACCCGTCCGGAGAATTTCATCACGTCCAGCGGGTTAGGGACGATGGGCTTCGGTCTGCCAGCCGCCGTTGGCGCACAGGTTGCCCGCCCGAACGATACCGTAATCTGTATCTCCGGTGACGGCTCCTTCATGATGAACGTTCAGGAGCTCGGCACCGTTAAGCGTAAGCAGTTGCCGCTGAAGATCGTGTTGCTCGACAACCAGCGTTTAGGGATGGTTCGTCAGTGGCAACAGCTGTTCTTCCAGGAGCGCTACAGCGAAACGACGCTCACCGATAACCCCGATTTCCTCACGCTGGCCAGCGCCTTTGGCATCCCTGGTCAGCACATCACCCGTAAAGATCAGGTTGAAGCGGCGCTCGACACCATGCTGAACAGCGAGGGGCCTTACCTGCTTCATGTCTCAATCGATGAACTCGAGAACGTCTGGCCGCTGGTACCGCCTGGTGCCAGTAACTCACAAATGATGGAGAAATTATCATGATGCAGCATCAGGTCGCCGTACAGGCTCGCTTCAACCCGGAAACCTTAGAGCGCGTTTTGCGTGTGGTGCGTCATCGTGGTTTTCAGATTTGCTCTATGAATATGGAGACGGCCACTGACGCCCAAAACATCAGTATCGAATTAACCGTTGCCAGCCCGCGGTCGGTCGACTTACTGTTTAGTCAGTTATCAAAGCTGGTAGACGTTGCCCATGTTGCCATCTGCCAGAGCACAACCACATCACAACAAATCCGCGCTTAAGCGTGACAGGACGAAAAAATGACGACAAAAAAAGCTGATTACATTTGGTTCAACGGTGAGATGGTTCGCTGGGAGGACGCGAAGGTCCATGTGATGTCCCACGCGCTGCACTACGGTACCTCCGTATTTGAAGGCATCCGCTGCTACGATTCCCACAAAGGGCCAGTGGTGTTCCGCCATCGCGAACACATGCAGCGTCTGCATGACTCAGCCAAAATTTATCGTTTCCCGGTTTCCCAGAGCGTCGACGAGCTGATGGAAGCCTGTCGCGACGTGATTCGCAAGAACAACCTGACCAGCGCCTATATTCGCCCGCTGGTGTTTGTGGGCGACGTCGGTATGGGCGTGAACCCGCCCGCTGGCTATACCACGGATGTGATCATTGCCGCGTTCCCATGGGGTGCCTACCTGGGTGCTGAAGCCCTGGAGCAGGGGATCGACGCAATGGTCTCTTCCTGGAACCGCGTTGCGCCAAACACCATCCCGACCGCCGCGAAAGCGGGCGGTAACTACCTCTCTTCACTGCTGGTAGGTAGCGAAGCGCGCCGTCACGGCTATCAGGAAGGTATCGCCCTGGACGTAAACGGCTACATCTCAGAAGGTGCGGGTGAAAACCTGTTTGAAGTGAAAGACGGCATCCTGTTTACGCCGCCATTCACCTCGTCCGCGCTGCCGGGCATCACCCGTGACGCCATCATCAAGCTGGCGAAAGATCTGGGTATCGAAGTGCGCGAGCAGGTGCTGTCTCGCGAATCCCTGTATCTGGCCGATGAAGTCTTTATGTCCGGTACCGCGGCTGAAATCACGCCGGTGCGCAGCGTAGACGGTATCCAGGTGGGCGAAGGCCGCTGTGGCCCGGTCACCAAACGCATTCAGCAAGCGTTCTTTGGCCTCTTCACCGGCGAAACAGAAGATAAATACGGCTGGTTGGATCAGGTTAATCACTAAGTATAAATTTGGGACGGCACGCACCGTCCCATTACATAGTCAGACGGGAGTAAATAAAGCATGCCTAAGTATCGTTCAGCCACCACCACCCATGGCCGTAACATGGCGGGTGCCCGCGCACTGTGGCGCGCCACCGGAATGACCGACGCCGATTTCGGTAAGCCGATTATCGCCGTGGTGAACTCCTTCACCCAGTTCGTTCCGGGCCACGTTCACCTGCGCGATCTGGGTAAGCTGGTTGCCGAGCAAATCGAGGCCTCCGGCGGCGTGGCGAAAGAGTTCAACACCATTGCGGTGGATGACGGTATCGCGATGGGGCACGGGGGCATGCTCTATTCACTGCCGTCGCGCGAGCTGATCGCCGACTCGGTGGAGTACATGGTTAACGCCCACTGCGCCGATGCAATGGTCTGTATCTCCAACTGCGACAAAATCACCCCGGGGATGCTGATGGCCTCCCTGCGCCTGAATATTCCGGTGATCTTCGTCTCCGGTGGCCCAATGGAAGCGGGGAAAACCAAGCTCTCCGACAAAATCATCAAGCTCGACCTGGTCGATGCGATGATCCAGGGCGCGGACCCGAAAGTCTCTGACGAGCAGAGCGACCAGGTGGAACGCTCCGCGTGTCCGACCTGCGGCTCCTGTTCCGGGATGTTCACGGCGAACTCCATGAACTGCCTGACCGAAGCGCTGGGCCTTTCTCAGCCGGGCAACGGCTCGCTGCTGGCGACCCACGCCGACCGTAAGCAGCTGTTCCTCAATGCCGGTAAACGTATCGTTGAGCTGACCAAACGCTACTACGAGCAGGACGACGCCAGCGCGCTGCCGCGCAGCATCGCCAGCAAAGCGGCGTTCGAGAACGCCATGACGCTGGATATCGCCATGGGCGGTTCCACCAACACCGTTCTGCACCTGCTGGCCGCCGCGCAGGAAGCCGAAATCGACTTCACCATGAGCGACATCGACAAGCTGTCCCGTAAAGTGCCGCAGCTGTGTAAGGTCGCGCCGAGTACGCAGAAGTACCACATGGAAGACGTGCACCGTGCCGGTGGCGTCATCGGTATCCTCGGCGAGCTGGATCGCGCCGGGCTGCTGAACCGAGACGTGAAAAACGTCCTCGGCCTGACGTTGCCGGAATCGTTGGACCAGTACGACGTGATGCTGACCAAAGACGACGCGGTGAAAAAAATGTTCCGCGCGGGTCCTGCCGGTATTCGCACCACCCAGGCATTCTCGCAGGACTGTCGCTGGGACACCCTGGACGATGACCGCGCCGAAGGCTGCATCCGCTCGCTGGAACACGCCTACAGCAAAGACGGCGGCCTGGCCGTGCTGTACGGTAACTTTGCGGAAAACGGCTGCATCGTGAAGACCGCTGGCGTGGACGACAGCATCCTGAAATTCACCGGCCCGGCGAAAGTGTACGAAAGCCAGGATGAAGCGGTAGACGCCATCCTCGGCGGCAAAGTGGTGGAAGGCGACGTGGTTGTCATCCGTTATGAAGGGCCGAAAGGCGGCCCGGGCATGCAGGAGATGCTCTACCCAACCACCTTCCTGAAATCGATGGGCCTCGGTAAAGCCTGCGCGCTGATCACCGACGGGCGTTTCTCCGGCGGCACCTCTGGTCTCTCCATCGGCCACGTTTCACCGGAAGCAGCAAGCGGCGGCAACATTGCCATCATCGAAGACGGCGACCTGATCGAAATCGACATTCCGAATCGTGGCATTCAGCTCAAGCTTACCGACCAGGAGATCGCGGCCCGTCGTGAAGCCCAGGAGGCCCGCGGCGACAAAGCCTGGACGCCGAAAGATCGCCAGCGCGAAGTCTCCTTCGCCCTGCGCGCCTACGCGAGCCTTGCCACCAGTGCAGATAAAGGCGCGGTGCGCGATAAATCGAAACTTGGGGGCTAATGATGGCCGAGTCGCAACCCTTATCCGCCGCCCCCGAGGGGGCGGAATACCTGAGAGCGGTGCTGCGCGCGCCGGTCTATGAAGCCGTGCAGGTTACGCCCCTGCAGAAAATGGAAAAACTCTCTTCGCGCCTCGACAACGTGATCCTGGTCAAGCGCGAAGACCGTCAGCCGGTGCACAGCTTCAAGCTGCGCGGCGCCTACGCGATGATGGCCGGGCTGACCGACGAGCAGAAAGCGCGCGGCGTGATTACCGCCTCGGCGGGCAACCACGCCCAGGGCGTTGCGTTCTCGTCTGCCCGTCTGGGGCTGAAAGCGCTGATCGTGATGCCGGTCGCAACCGCGGACATCAAAGTCGATGCGGTGCGAGGTTTCGGCGGCGAAGTGCTGCTCCACGGGGCTAACTTCGACGAAGCCAAAGCCAAAGCGATCGAGCTGGCGCAGCAGCAGGGTTTCACCTGGGTGCCGCCGTTCGACCACCCGATGGTGATTGCCGGGCAGGGCACGCTGGCGCTTGAACTGCTACAGCAGGATGCCCATCTCGATCGCGTGTTTGTGCCGGTCGGCGGCGGCGGCCTGGCTGCGGGCGTGGCGGTGCTGATCAAACAGCTGATGCCGCAGATCAAAGTCATCGCCGTTGAAGCGGAAGACTCTGCCTGCCTGAAAGCGGCGCTGGATGCGGGTCACCCGGTAGATCTGCCGCGCGTCGGGCTGTTTGCCGAGGGCGTGGCGGTGAAGCGCATTGGGGATGAAACCTTCCGCCTGTGCCAGGAATATCTCGACGATATCGTCACGGTTGATAGCGATGCTATCTGCGCGGCGATGAAAGATCTGTTCGAGGATGTGCGCGCGGTGGCGGAACCTTCCGGCGCGCTGGCGCTGGCGGGGATGAAAAAATACATCGCGCAGCACAACATTCGCGGCGAGCGGCTGGCGCACGTGCTGTCTGGTGCCAACGTGAACTTCCACGGTCTGCGCTACGTTTCCGAGCGCTGCGAGCTGGGCGAACAGCGTGAAGCACTGCTGGCGGTGACCATCCCGGAAGAGAAGGGCAGCTTCCTGAAGTTCTGTCAGCTGCTGGGCGGTCGTTCTGTGACGGAATTTAACTACCGTTTTGCCGATGCCAAAGACGCCTGTATTTTTGTCGGCGTGCGCCTGAGCCGCGGCGTGGAGGAGCGCAAAGAGATCCTCAACCTGCTGCATGAGGGCGGCTATAGCGTGGTCGATCTCTCTGACGACGAGATGGCGAAGCTGCACGTGCGCTACATGGTCGGCGGGCGTCCATCGAAGCCACTCAGGGAACGTCTGTTCAGCTTCGAGTTCCCGGAATCGCCGGGCGCGCTGCTCAAGTTCCTGCACACGCTGGGCACGCACTGGAACATCTCTCTGTTCCACTACCGCAGCCACGGCACCGACTACGGGCGCGTGCTGGCGGCGTTTGAACTGGGCGAGCACGAGCCGGATTTCGAAACACGGCTGAACGAGCTGGGCTATGAGTGTCACGACGAAACCCATAACCCGGCCTTCCGCTTCTTCCTCGCGGGCTAAGGTCTGGCCGGGTAAGCGCAGCGCCACCCGGCTTTAGTGGTTCGGCAATATCGTCCAGAACGCATCAATAAGCGGCTCATGCAGCCGCTTTTTTTGTGCGCACACGCCAAGCTCAAACGGCGTCTTCTCGTCGCTGCGCTCCAGAATCATTACGCGATTGCGCACCGGTTCCGGGCTATTTTCCAGCACCACTTCCGGCAGCAGCGCCACGCCGCAGCCCAGCGCCACCATCGACACCATCGCCTCATGGCCGCTGACCGTGGCGTAAATCGACGGGTTGCTGATTTTCTGACGGCGGAACCACAGCTCGATGCGGCGACGCACCGGCCCCTGATCGGCCATGATAAACGGCACCGTGGACCAGTCCGGTTTTTCCACCGACACCTGATTACGCACCGGGCAGGGCAGCGCGGGGGCAATCAGTACTACTGCCAGATTCTCCAGCATCGAGAATGCCACCGCGCCCGGCAGGGTTTCCGGCTTCCCGGCAATGGCGAGATCCGCTTCGCCCGTCACCACTTTCTCCATTGCGTCGGAGGCGTCGCCGGTAGTGAGTTTAATTTCAACCGACGGATGCGCCGCGCGGAAGCGGTCGAGAATGGGCGGCAGATGGCTATAGGCGGCGGTCACGGAGCAGAAAATATGCAGCTCACCGGAAAGTGACGGCCCCTGCTGGTCAATCGAGTGACGCAGCTGCTGGTACTGCAACAGCGTCTGCTGGGCAAAAATGCGCAACTCTTCGCCCGCTTCCGTGAGGGTGACGGTGCGGTTGTCGCGCACGAACAGCGGCTGGCCGAGGTCTTCCTCAAGGCGCTGGATCTGGCGCGAAAGCGTGGAGGGGCTAACGTGCATCGCCCGCGCGCTGCGGCCAAAGTGACGGCTTTCCGCCAGGTGCAGGAACATTTTCAGATCGCGTAAATCCACTGATTCCACTCCCTCTTTTTATATTGCAAAAATTGCAACGTGACGTTGTGAATATATCAATTTCCGCAATAAATTTCCTGTTGTAATGTGGGTACATTCTCGCTGAAACGCGAACCGAACAATAAGACACACAACATCACGAGGTATCACCCATGGCTAACTACTTTAATACACTGAACTTGCGCCAGCAGCTGGCGCAGCTGGGCAAATGCCGCTTCATGGCGCGCGACGAATTTGCCGATGGCGCGAGCTACCTTCAGGGTAAAAAAGTGGTCATCGTCGGCTGTGGCGCACAGGGTCTGAACCAGGGCCTGAACATGCGTGACTCCGGTCTGGATATCTCCTACGCTCTGCGTAAAGAAGCGATTGCCGAGAAGCGTGCTTCCTGGCGTAAAGCGACCGAAAACGGCTTCAAAGTGGGTACCTACGAAGAGCTGATCCCGCAGGCGGATCTGGTGGTTAACCTGACCCCGGACAAACAGCACTCAGACGTTGTGCGTTCCGTACAGCCGCTGATGAAAGACGGTGCCGCGCTGGGTTACTCCCACGGCTTCAACATCGTTGAAGTGGGCGAGCAGATCCGTAAAGACATCACCGTAGTGATGGTGGCACCGAAGTGTCCGGGTACGGAAGTACGCGAAGAGTACAAGCGTGGCTTCGGCGTGCCGACGCTTATCGCAGTTCACCCGGAAAACGATCCGAAAGGCGAAGGCATGGCGATTGCCAAAGCATGGGCAGCGGCGACCGGCGGCCACCGTGCGGGCGTGCTGGAATCGTCCTTCGTTGCCGAAGTGAAATCTGACCTGATGGGCGAGCAGACCATTCTGTGCGGCATGCTGCAGGCCGGTTCTCTGCTGTGCTTCGACAAGCTGGTGGAAGAGGGTACCGACCCGGCCTACGCGGAAAAACTGATTCAGTTCGGCTGGGAAACCATCACCGAAGCGCTGAAGCAGGGCGGTATTACGCTGATGATGGACCGTCTGTCCAACCCGGCAAAACTGCGTGCTTACGCGCTGTCTGAACAGCTGAAAAACATCATGGCGCCGCTGTTCCAGAAACACATGGACGACATCATCTCCGGCGAGTTCTCTTCCGGTATGATGGCGGACTGGGCGAACGACGATAAGAAACTGCTGACCTGGCGTGAAGAGACCGGTAAGACTGCGTTCGAAACCGCGCCGCAGTATGAAGGTAAAATCGGCGAGCAGGAGTACTTCGATAAAGGCGTCCTGATGATCGCGATGGTGAAAGCAGGCGTTGAGCTGGCGTTCGAAACCATGGTGGATTCCGGCATCATCGAAGAGTCTGCGTACTACGAATCACTGCACGAGCTGCCGCTGATTGCGAACACCATCGCCCGTAAGCGTCTGTACGAAATGAACGTGGTGATCTCTGATACCGCAGAATACGGTAACTACCTGTTCTCTTACGCCTGCGTACCGCTGCTGAAAGAGTTTATGACCACTCTGCAGACGGGCGATCTGGGCAAAGCGATTGCTGAAGGTGCCGTGGACAACGCGCAGCTGCGCGACGTGAACGAAGCGATTCGCAGCCACCAGATCGAGAAAGTGGGTCACAAACTGCGTGGCTACATGACCGATATGAAGCGTATCGCGGTAGCGGGCTAACAATCTTGTCGGGTGGCGCTTCGCTTACCCGACCTACAAAACCGTAAGATGTAGGCCGGGTAAGGCGCAGCCGCCACCCGGCTTTTTTATTTGCGATACAGCACTTTAATCACGTGGTAGCCGAACTGCGTGTGCAGCGGGCCGGTTGGCTCCAGCACCGGGCAGGAGAAGACCACTTTATCGAACGCCGGTACCATCTGACCCTGGCGGAATTCACCCAGATCGCCGCCGCGTTTGCCTGACGGACAGATAGAGTGCTTCTTCGCCAGTTTGCCGAAGTCGGCGCCGTTTTTGATCTGCTCCAGAAGATCCAGAGCCAGTTTCTCTTCTTTAACAAGAATATGCAGTGCTGCTGCTGTTTTTGCCATGATCGTGCCTTGAATAGGTTGAGATAAATCGGGGCGCAATATACCACGCGTCAGCGGCGATAAAGCACCTTAATGATATGGTAGCCAAATTTGGTTTTTACCGGGCCGTAGGGCTTCAGAAGCGGGCAGCTAAAGACCGCCTGATCGAACGGGCCGACCATTGCACCTTGTTGAAACTCCCCAAGATCACCGCCATTGCGCCCGGACGGGCATTTAGAGTAACGCTTCGCCAGATGATCAAAGCTGATGCCGCGCTCCAGCTTGGCCAGGATCTCCTGAGCCAGTTTCTCTTCTTTTACCAGAATATGCAGGGCTGCTGCGGTCTTTTTCATGGTTCTGCTCTAAGGGTTAAACGCGATTTCTCCACTTTATCATTAGCCGGTAAATCTGCGCCCGGCTTTCTGCTACAATCCACACCCCGTTCGAAGATTGAGCAATACTCCCATGCGTTTAAACCCCGGACAACAACAAGCGGTCGAATTCGTTACTGGACCATGCCTGGTGCTGGCAGGGGCCGGTTCGGGTAAAACCCGCGTGATCACCAACAAAATCGCCCATCTGATCCACAACTGTGGGTATCAGGCGCGACACATTGCGGCGGTCACCTTTACTAATAAAGCGGCGCGCGAGATGAAAGAGCGTGTCGGTCAGACGCTGGGCCGTAAAGAGGCGCGCGGCCTGATGATCTCCACCTTCCACACGCTGGGACTGGATATCATCAAACGCGAGTATGCGGCGCTGGGAATGAAGTCCAACTTCTCGCTCTTCGATGACACCGATCAGGTGGCGCTGCTCAAAGAGCTCACCGAGGGGCTGATCGAAGATGATAAAGTGCTGTTGCAGCAGCTGATCTCGACGATCTCGAACTGGAAAAACGATCTGATGACGCCGGCCCAGGCCGCGGCGATCGCCAAAGGCGAACGGGATCGCATCTTCGCCCACTGCTACGGTCTGTACGATGCACATATGAAAGCGTGCAACGTGCTGGACTTCGACGACCTGATCCTGCTGCCGACGCTGCTGCTGCAGCGTAATGAAGAGGTGCGCGAGCGCTGGCAGAACAAAATCCGTTACCTGCTGGTGGATGAGTATCAGGACACCAACACCAGCCAGTACGAGCTGGTGAAGCTGCTGGTGGGGCAGCGCGCGCGTTTTACCGTGGTAGGCGACGACGACCAGTCAATTTACTCCTGGCGCGGCGCGCGCCCGCAAAACCTGGTGCTGCTGAGCAAAGATTTCCCGGCGCTGCAGGTGATTAAGCTAGAACAGAACTATCGCTCCTCCGGGCGTATCCTGAAAGCAGCTAACATCCTGATTGCCAATAACCCGCACGTGTTTGAGAAGCGTCTCTTCTCCGAACTGGGCTACGGCACGGAGCTGAAAGTACTCAGCGCCAACAATGAGGATCATGAAGCGGAGCGCGTGACGGGCGAACTCATCGCCCACCACTTCGTCAACAAAACCGAATATAAGGATTACGCGATCCTCTATCGCGGCAATCACCAGTCGCGCGTCTTTGAAAAGATGCTGATGCAGAACCGCATTCCGTACAAAATCTCGGGCGGCACGTCGTTCTTCTCACGACCAGAAATCAAAGATCTGCTGGCCTATCTGCGCGTGCTCACTAACCCGGATGACGACAGCGCGTTTCTGCGCATCGTGAATACGCCAAAACGCGAGATTGGCCCGGCGACGCTGCAAAAGCTCGGCGAGTGGGCGATGACCCGCAACAAAAGTATGTTTACTGCCAGCTTCGACATGGGGCTGAGCCAGACGTTAACCGGACGCGGGTATGATTCATTAACGCGGTTCACCCACTGGCTTGGCGAAGTGCAACGTCTCGCGGAGCGCGAGCCGGTGGCGGCGGTGCGCGATCTTATTCACGGCATCGACTATGAGTCCTGGCTGTACGAAACTTCGGCCAGCCCGAAAGCGGCTGAGATGCGCATGAAGAACGTTAACCAGCTCTTCAGCTGGATGACCGAAATGTTGGAGGGCTCTGAAATCGACGAGCCGATGACCCTGACGCAGGTGGTCACCCGCTTTACCCTGCGCGACATGATGGAGCGGGGCGAGAGCGAAGAAGAGGCCGATCAGGTACAGCTGATGACGCTGCACGCGTCAAAAGGTCTGGAGTTCCCGTATGTCTATCTGGTCGGTATGGAAGAGGGGTTGTTACCGCATCAGAGCAGCATTGATGAAGACAACGTCGACGAGGAGCGCCGCCTGGCCTACGTGGGGATCACCCGCGCGCAGAAAGAGCTGACGTTCACACTGTGTAAAGAGCGCCGTCAGTATGGCGAACTTGTCCGCCCGGAGCCGAGCCGTTTCCTGCTGGAGCTGCCGCAGGATGACGTGATTTGGGAACAGGAGCGCAAAGTGATTACCGCAGAAGAGCGGATGCACAAGGGGCAGGCTAACGTGGCAAATATCCGCGCCATGCTGGCAAAAGCCAAAGAGAAAGGATAATGATGAGTAGGCCGGGTAAGGCGGAGCCGCCACCCGGCAATGTTCAGCGTATTACTTCACTTCCAGCACCCAGTGCACATAGCTCTGCCACTGGCACTCCTGCTCGATCATCTCTGCCCCAAGCGGGTGACGATCAATCCAGTTCTCCGGTAACGTCAGCGAAAGCTTCTCGTCATCGGCCACCAGATTAATGGCGGGCAGCAAATCATCGCGGCGGCGGCTGGCAAACAGGATCGCCAGACGCAGCAGGCGGCACAGATGCTCGGCCACGCGCGGCGGTACGGCGTTTTGCTGATGCAAAGACGAGAGATCAACGGCATTGGTCTGGTTCAGCAGCAGCGTTGCCAGCAATTTTTTCTGCGCAGGTGTATAGCCCGGTAAATCCAGGTTGCGCACCAGATACGCTGCATGAGCCGGTGCCTGCTTAAAATCAATGCTCAGCCCCACTTCATGTAGCGCACAGGCGCTTAGCAATAAATCCCGGCTCAGAGGATCAAGATCCCAGACGTTAGCGACCTGATCGGCGAAGCGTGACGCCAGCTGCGATACGCGTCCTGCCTGATCGATATCAACCAGAAAACGACGCTGCACGTTGCGCAGGGTACGGCTGCGGATATCCTGATCGACCGACAGATGCAGCATCCCGTAGACCAGACCTTCGCGCAACGCGCCGCCGGCCAGGGTCATACACTGGATGTTCAGCTCGGTGAAAATGGCGATAAGAATGGCCAGCCCGCTCGGGAAAACCAGCGCGCGCTCCAGCGTCAGGCCTTCAATTTCCAGCTCTTCCAGGCGTCCGCACTGAATGGCGCGCTGTTTCAGCTGCTGAAGTTTGGCAAGCGTAATCCGCTCGTCCATTCCCTGCGCCATCATGATTTCCTGCAGAGCCTGCACGGTACCCGACGCACCCACGCAGACTTTCCAGCCGTGATAGCGCAGCTCGTCCATCACCGGGCGTAACACTTCGCGCGCAGCGTTCTCTGCCTCGTCGAAGTTCTCTTTACCCAGATTACGATCGGTAAAGTAGCGCTCAAGCCAGGTCACGCAGCCCATCGACAGGCTGAACAGCGACGTTGCCTGCGCGCCGGTGCCGGTCACAAGCTCGGTACTGGCACCGCCGATATCCACTACCAGGCGACGATCGTCACCCCCCGTGGTGTGTGCAACACCCTGATAAATCAGGCGAGCTTCTTCTTCACCGCTGATAACCTGAACCGGACAACCGAGAATTTCCTGCGCTCTGGCAATAAAATCCACGGCGTTAACCGCCAGACGGAGTGTCGCAGTGGCGACCACGGTGATTTGGGCATGCGGGATATCCTGCAGACGCTCGGCAAAGAGTCGCAGACACTGCCAGCCACGTTCCATGGCTTCAGGTGAGAGGTGATTGTCGCTGCTCAGGCCCGCCGCGAGGCGGACCTTGCGCTTAATGCGCGTCAGCGTTTGTATGCTTCCCGCCACCTCGCGCACAACCAGCATATGAAAACTATTCGAACCGAGATCAATTGCCGCATAAAGCGAGGTGGAGCTGAGCATATTTTTTAACCTGAACGACGACGATTACGCGGTGCGCCGCCTGAACGACGCGGACCATTGCCGGAGCGTGGGCGGGTTAGACGCTTAGGCGGCGGCAGTTCGCTTAACAGCGCTTCCGGATTGTATTTGCTCTGCGGAATAGAGTGACCGATATAAGTCTCAATGGCTGGAAGATTCAGCGCATACTCTTCACACGCAAGGCTAATCGAGTGACCGCTTGCGCCCGCACGACCGGTACGACCGATACGGTGTACGTAGTCTTCGCAGTCGTCTGGCAGATCGTAGTTAAAGACGTGCGTCACGGCCGGAATGTGTAAACCACGTGCCGCCACGTCGGTTGCGACCAGAATATCGAGATCGCCACGGGTAAATTCTTCAAGAATGCGCAGGCGTTTTTTCTGCGCCACGTCGCCGGTCAGCAGGCCAACACGGTGACCGTCTGCAGCCAGATGGCCCCAGATGTCTTCACAACGGTGTTTGGTGTTCGCGAAGATAATGGCGCGATCGGGCCATTCTTCTTCGATCAGCGTTTGCAGCAGACGCATTTTCTCTTCATTGGAAGGATAGAAGAGCTCTTCTTTAATGCGGTGACCCGTTTTCTGCTCCGGTTCCACTTCCACGTATTCGGCGTTGTTCATCTGTTCGAACGCCAGTTCGCGCACACGGTAGGAGAGGGTTGCAGAGAACAGCATATTCAGGCGCTGATTGGCCGGAGGCATACGGCGGAACAGCCAGCGGATGTCTTTAATGAAGCCCAGATCGTACATGCGGTCAGCTTCATCGAGCACCACAACCTGGATTGCACCGAGGTTAATGTGGTTCTGTTTAGCGTAGTCGATAAGACGGCCGGTGGTACCGATCAGGATATCCACACCGCTTTCCAGCACTTTCAGCTGTTTATCGTAGCCGTCGCCGCCATAGGCCAGTCCAAGCTTAAGGCCGGTAGCCTGCGCCAGGGGTTCAGCGTCTGCATGGATCTGTACCGCCAGTTCTCGCGTCGGGGCCATAATTAGCGCGCGCGGCTGGTTAACTTTGCGGTCTGCAATCGCTGGGTGAGAAAGTAAATAATGAAACGTTGACGTTAAAAACGCCATCGTTTTGCCGGTACCGGTTTGCGCCTGCCCGGCAACATCGCGACCGGCCAGCGTCAGCGGCAGCGCGAGGGCCTGAATGGGCGTGCAGTTATGAAACCCTTTATTTTCAAGGGCTTCAATCACCTTCGGGTGCAGCGCGAAGTCGGAAAACTTCTGTTCTGTTAAATGTGTTTTGCTCATAGTGTGGTAGAATATCAGCTTACTATTGCTTTACGAAAGCGTATCCGGTGAAATAAAGTCAACCTTTAGTTGGTTAATGCGACATCAACACGTCGTTGGTGGAGACAAAACCAACGTACCAGGCTTATTCCTGTGGAGTTATATATGAGCGATAAAATTATTCACCTGACTGACGACAGTTTTGACACGGACGTACTTAAGGCTGACGGGCTGATCCTCGTCGATTTCTGGGCTGAATGGTGTGGTCCTTGCAAAATGATCGCCCCGATTCTGGATGAGATCGCCGACGAATATCAGGGCAAACTGACCGTTGCCAAGCTGAACATCGACCAGAACCCGGGCACCGCACCAAAATACGGTATCCGTGGCATTCCGACCCTGCTGCTGTTCAAAAACGGCGAAGTGGCGGCGACCAAAGTGGGCGCGCTGTCCAAAGGTCAACTGAAAGAGTTCCTGGACGCTAACCTGGCGTAAGGTTTCTCCGCTGTGCGTTCAGAGCTCCCGGCTAAATGATGTGGAACTCTGGACGCCCGGCTGAAGTCGTGCTAAGTTAGCTATGACTTCGTTTTAAACATATCTTGTTGTTTGAATCTTGTTTTACCCGATACTTCCCGTTGTTGACATGAACAGTGCGTGAAGTGGCTAAATTCCGGGCTTGTCACTCAATCCGTCTTGTCGTTTCAGTTCTGCGTTCTTTCCCTGTGACCAGACAGCGAACAGACATGAGTTGATGGCCGCTAAACAGGCATGGATGACCCTGCCATACCATTCACAACATTAAGTTCGAGAATCACCCCGAGTTTAAGAACCCACACCATTATGAATCTTACCGAATTAAAGAATACGCCGGTTTCTGAGCTGATCACTCTCGGCGAAAATATGGGGCTGGAAAACCAGGCTCGTATGCGCAAGCAGGACATCATTTTCGCCATCCTGAAGCAGCACGCTAAGAGTGGCGAAGATATCTTTGGCGACGGTGTGCTGGAGATATTGCAAGACGGATTTGGTTTCCTCCGCTCTGCAGACAGCTCCTACCTCGCCGGCCCTGACGACATCTACGTATCCCCCAGCCAAATCCGCCGTTTCAACCTCCGCACTGGTGACACCATTTCAGGTAAGATTCGTCCTCCTAAAGAGGGTGAACGCTACTTTGCGCTGTTGAAAGTCAATGAAGTTAACTTCGACAAACCAGAAAACTCGCGTAATAAGATCCTCTTTGAGAACTTAACGCCGCTGCACGCGAACTCTCGCCTGCGCATGGAGCGTGGTAACGGTTCTACCGAAGACTTAACCGCACGTGTTCTGGATCTGGCATCACCTATTGGTCGCGGCCAGCGTGGTCTGATTGTGGCGCCGCCAAAAGCGGGTAAAACCATGCTGCTGCAGAACATCGCGCAGAGCATCGCCTATAACCACCCAGACTGTGTGCTGATGGTGCTGCTGATTGACGAACGTCCGGAAGAAGTGACCGAGATGCAGCGTCTGGTTAAAGGTGAAGTGGTTGCTTCAACCTTCGATGAGCCAGCCTCTCGCCACGTTCAGGTTGCGGAAATGGTTATCGAGAAGGCAAAACGCCTGGTTGAGCACAAGAAAGACGTGATCATCCTGCTCGACTCCATCACCCGTCTGGCGCGTGCCTATAACACCGTGGTGCCAGCGTCTGGTAAAGTGCTGACCGGTGGTGTGGATGCTAACGCCCTGCATCGTCCGAAACGCTTCTTCGGTGCTGCACGTAACGTGGAAGAGGGCGGCAGCCTGACCATCATCGCGACGGCGCTGATCGATACCGGTTCCAAAATGGACGAAGTGATTTACGAAGAGTTTAAAGGTACAGGCAACATGGAACTGCACCTCTCTCGTAAGATCGCTGAAAAACGCGTCTTCCCGGCTATCGACTACAACCGTTCCGGTACCCGTAAAGAAGAGCTGCTCACCACTCAGGAAGAGCTGCAGAAAATGTGGATCCTGCGCAAAATCATCCATCCAATGGGTGAAATCGACGCGATGGAGTTCCTCATTAACAAACTGGCGATGACCAAAACCAACGACGATTTCTTCGACATGATGAAACGCTCGTAACGCAAATAAAGCCAGCGAACGCCACGTTTTTACGTGGCGTTTTTCTTTTATGGACTATACGCTAGTACCACCTACTCCCAATTTTGACCGGTCAGTGCGACAATAGGGCCGTTTATGCAGCAAAAGAAATAATTGATTGAAAAATATACAAAGGGAGTTGTAAGAAGCCATCTTTATTACTTCTGAGGCTGTGGCTTCATGGTTATACTTCCGGGACTAACATTTGTTGAGAGCAATCCATTGTGAATCTATTCACCGCCGTTACTGAACTGATCAGTATTTTTTTATTCACAACCTGTTTTTTGTTCATTGCGCGTAAGGTGGCAAAACGAATAGGGTTGGTGGATAAGCCTAATTTTCGTAAACGCCATCAGGGACTTATTCCTTTAGTCGGCGGGATATCTGTTTACGCAGGAATTTGCTTCACGTTTGGTATTGCCGATTATTATATCCCGCATGCCGCCCTCTACATTGCCTGCGCCGGTGTCCTGGTGTTAGTCGGGGCTCTTGATGACCGGTTCGATATCGCGGTGAAAATACGCGCCACCGTTCAGGCGGGCATTGGCGTGGTGATGATGGTTGTGGGCGGACTGTATCTGCGAAGCCTCGGCTATGTGTTTGGCCCCTGGGAGTTAGTTCTGGGCCCATTTGGCTTCTTCCTGACACTCTTTGCCGTCTGGGCGGCAATCAATGCTTTCAACATGGTGGATGGCATTGACGGCCTGCTCGGTGGGTTGTCATCCGTCTCGTTCGCCGCTATCGGCATTATTTTATGGTTTGATGGCCAGTACAGTCTGGCAATGTGGTGTTTCGCCATGATTGCCGCCATTCTGCCTTATATCCTCTTAAACCTCGGTGTGCTGGGCCGTCGCTATAAAGTCTTTATGGGAGACGCGGGCAGTACGCTGATTGGTTTTACGGTTATCTGGATCCTGCTTGAAACCACTCAGGGCCAGACCCATCCGATAAGCCCTGTAACAGCGCTGTGGATTATTGCCATTCCATTAATGGATATGGTGGCGATTATGTACCGCCGCCTGCGCAAAGGAATGAGTCCTTTTTCTCCCGACCGCCAACACATTCATCATCTCATCATGCGTGCGGGTTTTACATCTCGTCAGGCGTTTGTACTGATTACGCTGGCCGCCGCTATTTTAGCCGCGATTGGTGTAGCTGCAGAATATTCCCATATTATTCCTGAGTGGGTTATGTTGGCATTATTCTTGCTGGCATTTTTCCTGTACGGCTACTGCATTAAGCGCGCATGGAAAGTGGCGCGATTTATTAAACGTCTTAAACGCAGGATGCGTCGTAACAGTGGCAAAAATACAACATTAACTAAGTAAAACCGGGACTATGATGACTCAACCGTTGGCGGGAGCGAAATCAGTGGTAACTGAGAATGAACTGGATATTCGGGGTTTGTTTCGCGTGTTATGGGCAGGCAAACTTTGGATTGCCGGGATCGCGCTGGGGTTTGCACTGTTAGCGCTGGCCTATACATTCTTTGCAAAACAAGAGTGGAGCGCCACGGCAATCACGGACAAACCAACGGTTAACATGCTCGGGGGATACTATTCCCAGCAGCAATTCCTGCGAAATCTGGATATCAAAGCCAGTCTTGCAACGCCAGACCAGGCCTCCGTTATGGATGAAGCCTATAAAGAGTTTGTGATGCAGCTGGCTTCGTGGGATACCCGCCGCGATTTCTGGTCCCAGACGGATTACTACAAGCAGCGTCGGGTTGATAACACCAAAGCCGATGCCGCCCTGCTGGACGATCTGATTAACAATATCCAGTTTATGCCGGGCGATGCGCTGCGTAACGTGAATGACAGCGTCAAGCTAATTGCAGAAACTGCGCCGGATGCCAACAACCTGTTGCGTCAGTATGTTGCGTTTGCCAGCCAGCGTGCCGCAAGCCATCTTAACGAAGAGCTTAAAGGCGCCTGGGCGGCTCGTACCATCCAGATGAAAGCGCAGGTGAAACGTCAGGAAGAGGTGGCTAAAGCCATTTTTGCTCGTCGTGTACACAATATTGAGCAGGCGCTGAAAATTGCGGAACAGCACAATATTTCCCGTACTGAAACGGACGTACCGGCTGATGAGCTGCCTGATTCAGAGATGTTCCTCCTTGGTCGCCCCATGCTGCAGGCGCGTCTGGAAAACCTGAAGGCCGTTGGCCCTGATTTTGACCTCGATTACGATCAAAATCGCGCGATGCTCAATACGCTTAATGTCGGTCCATCCCTGGACCCGCGTTTTCAGACCTATCGTTATTTGCGAACGCCTGAAGAACCTGTAAAACGCGATAGTCCGCGTCGTGCATTCCTGATGATCATGTGGGGGATTGTAGGCGCACTGACGGGCGCAGGCGTGGCGTTAACGCGTCGTCGCAAAAACTAAGAACGCCGTCTACGATGAAGGCTGCGGCCTTCATCGCCTAATCGAAGAGAATCGATGTGAAAGTACTAACCGTATTTGGCACCAGGCCGGAGGCCATTAAGATGGCACCTCTGGTTCATGCGCTGGCCTGCGATCCTGATATTGAAGCGAAAGTGTGCGTCACGGCCCAGCACCGGGAGATGCTCGATCAGGTTTTAACCCTCTTCTCCATCGTCCCGGATTACGACCTCAATATTATGAAACCGGGGCAAGGGTTAACGGAGATAACCTGTCGCATTCTGCAAGAACTTAAGCCGATCCTGGAGTCATTTAAGCCTGACGTGGTGCTGGTACACGGTGATACCACCACTACCGTGGCGACAAGCCTGGCCGCGTTCTACCAGCGAATTCCCGTGGGACATGTTGAGGCGGGGCTGCGTACCGGCAATCTTTATTCACCGTGGCCGGAAGAGGCCAACCGCACGTTAACGGGCCATCTGGCGATGTACCACTTTGCGCCAACGGAAAACTCTCGTCAAAACCTGCTGCGTGAAAATATCGCCGATAATAAAATCTTTGTGACCGGCAATACGGTCATTGACGCGTTAATTTGGGTACGTGACCGCGTCCTGGCAAATAGCGATCTTCAGAAAGAGCTCGCAGCCCGCTATCCGTTCCTCCACAACGGCAAAAAAACCATTCTGGTCACTGGTCATCGACGCGAAAGCTTTGGCCGGGGTTTTGAGCAAATCTGCCATGCGCTGGCTGAAATCGCCGCGCAGAACGACGATGTGCAAATTGTCTATCCAGTACACCTTAACCCTAACGTCAGCGAGCCGGTCAATCGTATTCTGGGCCACGTCGAAAACGTCCTGCTGATCGAACCGCAGGACTACATGCCGTTTGTCTGGCTGATGAACCATGCCTGGCTGATCCTCACCGATTCCGGCGGAATTCAGGAAGAAGCGCCATCCCTCGGCAAACCGGTACTGGTGATGCGTGAAACGACCGAACGTCCGGAAGCCGTCAAAGCCGGTACGGTGCGTCTGGTCGGCACCAACGCACAGCTGATCGTCGAAGAGGTCACGCGCCTGCTGCACGACGATGAAGCGTATCAGGCGATGAGCCGGGCCCATAATCCGTATGGCGACGGGCAGGCTTGTGGTCGTATTTTGCATGCACTTAAACACAATCGGGTATCGCTATGAGTTTTACTACCATCTCTGTCATTGGTCTTGGCTACATTGGCTTGCCCACCGCGGCGGCGTTTGCCTCTCGTCAAAAACAGGTTGTCGGTGTGGATATCAACGCACGCGCGGTGGAAACCATTAACCGTGGCGAAATTCATATTGTCGAGCCCGATCTTGACCGCGTGGTGAAAGAGGCTGTGGACGGAGGCTTCCTGCGTGCCAGCACGACCCCTGTGGAAGCAGATGCCTACCTGATTGCCGTTCCAACACCCTTTAAAGGTGACCACGAGCCCGACATGGCTTTTGTCGAGGCGGCGGCAAAATCCATCGCACCTGTGCTGAAGAAAGGGGCACTGGTGATCCTGGAATCGACCTCTCCGGTTGGTGCTACCGAGCAGATGGCACAGTGGCTGGCCGACGCGCGCCCTGATTTAAGCTTCCCGCAGCAGGTGGGGGAGCAGGCGGATATCAACATCGCCTACTGTCCGGAGCGCGTGCTGCCGGGCCAGGTCATGGTCGAACTGATTAAAAACGACCGCGTCATTGGCGGTATGACGCCCGTCTGTTCCGAACGCGCCAGCGCGCTGTACAAGATTTTCCTGGAAGGTGAATGTGTGGTGACCAACTCCCGCACCGCCGAGATGTGCAAGCTGACGGAAAACAGCTTCCGCGACGTCAATATCGCTTTTGCGAACGAACTGTCGCTGATCTGCGCCGATCAGGGGATTAACGTCTGGGAGCTGATTAGCCTGGCGAATCGCCATCCGCGCGTCAACATTCTCCAGCCAGGCCCGGGAGTAGGCGGACACTGTATCGCCGTCGATCCGTGGTTTATCGTGGCGCAGAATCCGGCGCAGGCGCGCCTGATTCGCACCGCGCGCGAAGTGAACGACAGCAAGCCTCACTGGGTGCTCAATCAGGTTAAAGCGACGGTAGCGGATTGTCTGGCAGAGAGCGGCAAGCGCGCCAGTGAGCTGAAAATTGCCTGCTTTGGTCTGGCATTTAAACCCAATATTGACGATCTGCGTGAAAGCCCGGCGATGGAAATTGCCGAGATGATTGCCGAATGGCACAAGGGCGAAACGCTGGTGGTTGAGCCGAATATCCATGAATTACCGGCAAAACTGGCGGGGCACTGCACGCTGACGGCGCTGGATGACGCGCTGGCGGCGGCGGACGTGCTGGTGCTGCTGGTAGATCATAAAGAGTTTAAAGCGACGTCCGGCGATGCCGTTCGTCAGCAGTATATTGTGGATACCAAAGGTGTCTGGCGTTGAAAAGCCTGAATGGGGTACTCGAGTCCCTGCAGTGGGAGAGTGCTTTTTTCGGCCTGCCGTCGGCCATCGTGCGTCTGCGCGATGACGCGCCGGTACTGGCTGAATCGGATTTTATCGCCTGGCAACGAGTGCAGGCGAAGATCCCGGCGGAGCGCGTCGATCTGCTTGACGCGCTCCAGCAGCACGGCTTTCAGCTGGTTGAAGGTGAGGTCGATCTTTCCATTACCCTCACCCGGCACGATGCGTCCGGCGCGGAAATTGCAACGGAACAGGATATCCCCGTGCTGCGTCGGATGGCGGCCCGGGCGTTTGCGCAGAGCCGCTTTCGTGCGCCCTGGTATGCACCTGACGATAGCGGGCGTTTCTATGCCCAGTGGATAGAGAATGCCGTCAAAGGCACCTTTGACCACGTCTGCCTGGTTTTCCGTGCAGGGGACGGTCAAATCCAGGGGTTCGTCTCGCTGCGTAAGCTCAACGAGCGCGAGGCGCGTATCGGCTTATTAGCCGGGCGCGGCATGGGTGAGAAACTCATGCAGGCGGCGCTGCACTGGGCGCAGCAGCAACAGCTTGTGACGCTGCGGGTCGCGACCCAACTGGGCAACACCGCCGCGCTTAAACGTTATATTGCGAGTGGTGCCAACATCGACGCCACCGCCTACTGGTTATACAGGTGACAAGATGATTCCATTTAACGCACCACCCGTCGTCGGAACTGAACTCGACTATATGCAGTCTGCCATGGGCAGCGGCAAACTCTGCGGTGACGGTGGTTTTACCCGTCGCTGTCAGCAGTGGATGGAACAGCGTTTTCGCAGCGCCAAAGTGCTGCTGACCCCGTCCTGTACGGCATCGCTGGAAATGGCGGCGCTGCTGCTGGATATCCAGCCCGGCGATGAAGTGATCATGCCGAGCTATACCTTCGTTTCCACCGCGAACGCGTTTGTTCTGCGCGGGGCGAAAATCGTTTTTGTGGATATCCGACCGGATACCATGAACATTGATGAGACGCTGATTGAAGCGGCGATCACCGATAAAACACGCGCGATCGTGCCGGTTCACTACGCGGGCGTGGCCTGTGAAATGGACACCATCATGGCCATCGCCAAAAAACATGATCTGTTTGTGGTGGAAGATGCCGCGCAGGGCGTGATGTCTACCTACAAGGGACGTGCGCTGGGTACCATCGGCCACATCGGCTGCTTTAGCTTCCACGAAACCAAAAACTACACGGCAGGCGGAGAAGGTGGCGCGACGCTGATTAACGACCGGGCGCTCGTGGAGCGTGCGGAAGTGATCCGCGAAAAAGGCACCAACCGCAGCCAGTTCTTCCGCGGGCAGGTGGACAAATACACCTGGCGCGATATTGGTTCAAGCTATCTTATGGCGGATCTGCAGGCGGCGTACCTGTGGGCGCAGCTGGAAGCGGCGGAACGTATCAACCTGCAGCGTCTCTCCCTGTGGCAAACCTATTACGATGCCCTTGAGCCTCTGGCCAAAGCCGGGCGTATTGAGCTGCCAACCATTCCGGCTGATTGCGTCCACAACGCGCACATGTTCTACATCAAGCTGCGCGATAACGACGACCGCAGCCAGCTCATTGCCTGGCTAAAAGAGGCCGAAATTATGGCGGTATTCCACTATATCCCGCTGCACTCCAGCCCGGCGGGCGAAACGTTTGGGGTGTTCGCGGGTGAAGACCGTTACACCACCAAAGAAAGTGAGCGTTTGCTTCGTCTGCCACTGTTCTACAACCTCGCGCCAGTTAACCAGCGTACGGTGATTAATACCCTTCTGAGTTATTTCGGCTGATATGTCTCTGGCAAAAGCATCGGTGTGGACCGCCGCGTCCACGCTTGTAAAAATTGGCGCCGGGCTGCTGGTCGTCAAGCTGCTGGCCGTCTCATTTGGCCCCTCTGGTGTGGGACTAGCGGGTAATTTCCGCCAGCTAGTCACCGTCCTTGGGGTGCTGGCCGGTGCCGGTATTTTTAACGGCGTGACCAAATACGTTGCGCAGTACCATGATGATGCGGCTCAGCTTCGCAGAGTCGTGGGCACCTCTTCGGCGATGGTCACGGGTTTTTCGACCCTGATGGCGATTATCTTTCTGCTGGCGGCGGCCCCTATCAGCCAGGGCTTGTTCGGGCACACCCACTATCAGGGGCTGGTGCGTCTGGTGGCGTTGGTTCAGATGGGCATTGCCTGGGCTAACCTGCTGCTGGCGCTGATGAAAGGGTTTCGTGATGCTGCCGGGAACGCGCTTGCCTTAATCCTGGGCAGCGTCATCGGCGTGATTGCCTACTATTTCTGCTATCGCCTGGGAGGCTATGAAGGCGCGCTGCTTGGGCTGGCGCTGGTCCCGGCTCTGGTTGTTGTGCCTGCGGCGCTTATGCTGATGCGTCGGGGCGTCATCCCGCTGAGCTACCTGAAACCGCAATGGGATAAAGTGCTTGCCAGTCAGTTGGGTAAATTTACCCTGATGGCGCTCATTACCTCCGTCACGCTGCCGGTGGCCTACGTGATGATGCGAAACCTGCTGGCGGCGCATTATAGCTGGGATGAAGTGGGGATCTGGCAGGGCGTAAGCAGCATTTCCGACGCCTACCTCCAGTTTATTACGGCTTCCTTTAGCGTTTATTTGCTGCCAACATTATCGCGTCTGACGTCCAGGCAGGATATTACCCGTGAGATTTTCCGATCGCTGCGCTTCGTGTTGCCGGCGGTTGCAGCTGCCAGCTTTACCGTCTGGTTATTGCGTGATGTCGCCATCTGGCTGCTGTTCTCGGCGAAGTTCACCGCCATGCGCGATCTGTTTGCCTGGCAGCTGGTGGGCGATGTGCTGAAAGTGGGTGCTTACGTTTTCGGCTATCTGGTGATTGCAAAAGCGTCCCTGCGGCTGTATATCCTGGCGGAAATTAGCCAGTTTGCGTTACTGACAGCATTTTCACACTGGCTGATACCCGCGCACGGTGCGCTGGGGGCGGCTCAGGCCTACATGGCAACCTATATCGTTTATTTCGCCGCCTGTTGCGGCGTATTTTTATTGTGGCGTAAACGCGCATGACTGCACTGATTCACATCCTGGGATCGGATATCCCACACCATAACCAGACCGTTTTGCGGTTCTTCAACGACGAGCTGGCATCAGGTAATCCTGATGCGCGTGAGTTTATGGTTGCAAGTCAGGATAAGGGCCTGAGCGCAGCATTTCCGGCGCTCGCTATTCGCTTCTGGCCGGATAAGGCCTCACTGGCGAAGGCGGTTGTTGCCAAAGCCAAAGCGGATCGTAAGCAACGTTTCTTTTTCCACGGGCAGTTTAATACCGGCCTGTGGCTGGCGCTTCTCAGCGGGGGGATTAAACCCTCCCAGTGCAGCTGGCATATCTGGGGAGCCGATCTCTACGAAGTCTCCCGCGGCTGGAAATTCCGTCTTTTCTATCCCTTACGCCGCATGGCGCAGGGGCGCGTAGGCTGTGTGTTTGCCACCCGTGGCGATCTCAACTATTTTGCTAAACAGCACCCGAGCGTGCGCGGAGAACTCCTCTATTTCCCCACCCGCATGGATCCGGCGCTGAACGCCATGGCGAATGACACGGTGCGTGAAGGCAAGCTAACGATCCTGGTGGGGAATTCCGGCGATCGCAGTAACGAACACACCGCGGCGCTCAGGGCGGTGCATCAGCAGTTTGGCGACACGGTGAACGTGGTGGTGCCGATGGGCTATCCCGCCAACAACGACGCCTATATTGATGAGGTTCGTCAACAGGGACTTGCGCTGTTTAGCGCAGAAAATCTGCACATCCTTAGCGATAAGCTGGAATTTGATGAATATCTTGCGCTGCTGAGAAAATGCGATCTTGGCTATTTCATCTTTGCCCGACAGCAGGGAATCGGCACGCTGTGTCTGCTGATTCAGGCGGGGGTACCGTGCGTGCTCAACCGCGACAACCCGTTCTGGCAGGACATGGCCGAGCAGCATATTCCGGTGCTGTTTACCTCAGACACGCTGAATGTCGAGGTGGTACGGGAAGCTCAACGCCAGCTCACGCTGGTGGATAAAAATAGCATCGATTTTTTCAGCCCGAATTACCTCACGCCGTGGCACCGTGCGCTGCGTATCGCGTCAGGAGACAAAGCATGAGTCAGTTGCAATTCAGCGGGTTACTGGTTGTCTGGCTTCTGAGCACCCTGTTTATCGCCACGCTTACCTGGTTTGAATTCCGCCGGGTACGCTTCAACTTTAACGTATTCTTCTCGTTACTGTTTCTGCTGACCTTCTTTTTCGGCTTCCCGCTCACCAGCATTCTGGTCTTCCGTTTTGACGTGAGCGTCGCGCCGCCGGAAATCCTGCTCCAGGCGCTTCTGGCGGCGACCTGTTTCTATGCGGTCTACTACGTTACCTATAAAACGCGTCTGCGTTCAGCGCAGGCTACAGCCCCGCGTCGGGCGCTTTTTACCATGAATCGGGTGGAGACCCACCTGACGTGGGTGATGCTGATGACCATCGCCCTGGTCAGCGTCGGTATCTTCTTCATGCATAACGGCTTCCTGCTGTTTAAGCTCCACTCCTACAGCCAGATTTTTTCGGCCGAAGTCTCGGGCGTGGCGCTTAAGCGTTTCTTCTACTTCTTCATTCCGGCGATGCTGGTGATCTTTTTCCTGCGTCAGGACAGCAAAGCGTGGCTGTTCTTCCTGGTCAGCACCGTCGCGTTTGGCATCCTGACCTACATGATAGTGGGCGGCACGCGCGCGAACATCATCATCGCCTTTGCCATCTTCCTGTTTATCGGCATCATTCGCGGCTGGATCTCGCTGTGGATGCTGGTTGCGGCAGGGGTGTTTGGCATAGTGGGGATGTTCTGGCTCGCGCTGAAGCGCTACGGGATGAACGTGGCGGGAGATGAGGCGTTTTACACGTTTCTCTACCTGACGCGCGATACGTTCTCGCCGTGGGAAAACCTGGCATTACTGCTGCAAAACTACGACAAGATTGATTTCCAGGGACTGGCGCCGATTGTTCGCGACTTCTACGTCTTTATCCCTTCCTGGCTATGGCCGGAGCGGCCTGGTGTGGTGCTCAATACCGCGAACTATTTTACCTGGGAAGTGCTGAACAACCATTCCGGTCTGGCAATCTCGCCAACGCTGATTGGTTCCCTAGTGGTGATGGGCGGGGCGTGGTTCATTCTGCCCGGGGCGGTTGCCGTGGGGCTGATTATTAAGTGGTTCGACTGGCTTTACGTGCGGGGCAACGAAGAGACCAACCGCTATAAAGCCGCTATTTTGCACAGTTTCTGCTTTGGTGCCATTTTCAATATGATCGTGCTGGCGCGCGAAGGGTTGGATTCATTCGTGTCGCGCGTGGTGTTCTTCATGGTCGTTTTTGGCGTCTGCCTGTTACTGGCCAAACTGCTGTACTGGCTGTTTGACAGCGCAGGGCTTGTGCACAAGCGCGAGCGGCAGGGCAGCACAACGCTGTCGCAAGTCTGAGTAAGGATAGTAATGACTGATAAAATTTCTGCACCGCGCTATGCGCTACGTGGCCTGCAGCTTATTGGCTGGCGCGACATGCAGCACGCGCTGGACTTTCTGTTTGCCGACGGCCAGATGAAATCCGGTACGCTGGTGGCTATCAACGCGGAAAAAATGCTGGCGGTTGAGGATAACGCGGAAGTCAAAAGCCTGATTGAAGCGGCTGAATTTAAATACGCTGATGGGATCAGCGTGGTCCGCTCTATCCGTAAAAAGTATCCTGACGCTAATGTTTCCCGCGTGGCGGGGGCCGATCTCTGGGAGCAGCTTATGGCCCGCGCAGGTGCGCAGGACACGCCCGTGTTCCTGATTGGCGGTAAGCCGGAGATACTGGCCCAGACGGAGGAGAAACTGCGTCGTCAATGGAATGTTAATATCGTCGGCAGCCAGGATGGTTACTTCAAACCGGAAGA
Source organism: Enterobacter sp. NFIX59 (assembly GCF_900113755.1). Taxonomy (NCBI): domain Bacteria; kingdom Pseudomonadati; phylum Pseudomonadota; class Gammaproteobacteria; order Enterobacterales; family Enterobacteriaceae; genus Enterobacter; species Enterobacter sp. NFIX59. The sequence goes on from NZ_FOQN01000010.1 coordinate 31,108, forward strand.
TCGGCAGGCGCTGTTTGAGCGGGTTCGTGACAGCGGGGCGAAAATTGTCACCGTGGCGATGGGTTCCCCGCGCCAGGAGATCCTGATGCGTGACTGCCGTCTGGTCTGTCCGGATGCCCTCTACATGGGCGTTGGCGGTACGTACGACGTCTTTACCGGCCACGTTAAGCGTGCGCCCAGGGTCTGGCAAAATCTGGGGCTGGAGTGGCTGTACCGCCTGCTATCGCAACCGACGCGCATTAAACGACAGATCCGTCTGCTTCGCTACCTCGCCTGGCATTACACCGGGAAAATGTAATCAAAATGTAGCGCGATATGCTATTCGCGCTGCAACTCGCCTGCAAAACTGCTGACAATCTGTGCAATGCATTCATTTTTTTAATGCATCGTTTGCCATTTGGCCGATTTTAAGAAACCATTCGCTCCGTATTTTAGTACCCCTAAAAAACAATACCCGGTCTTAAGCCGGGAAACAGCAAACACAATCGAGGATCTATGGCAGAGAAAAAACCGGAGCTACAGCGTGGGCTGGAAGCTCGTCATATTGAACTGATAGCGCTGGGCGGCACTATCGGCGTGGGCCTGTTTATGGGCTCCGCAAGTACGCTCAAATGGGCAGGCCCTTCCGTATTACTGGCGTATATTATTGCCGGGCTGTTTGTTTTCTTCATTATGCGTTCCATGGGCGAAATGCTCTTCCTGGAGCCGGTAACCGGCTCTTTCGCCGTTTACGCGCATCGTTATATGAGCCCGTTCTTTGGCTACCTGACGGCCTGGTCATACTGGTTTATGTGGATGGCGGTGGGCATCTCAGAGATCACCGCGATAGGGGTCTACGTCCAGTTCTGGTTCCCGGACATGGTCCAGTGGATACCCGCGCTCATTGCCGTGGGGCTGGTGGCGCTGGCAAACCTGGCCGCCGTGCGCCTTTACGGTGAAATTGAGTTCTGGTTCGCAATGATCAAAGTCACCACGATTATCGTGATGATTGTCGTCGGCCTGGGCGTGATTTTCTTCGGCTTTGGCAACGGTGGACACGCTATCGGCTTTGGCAACCTGACCGAAAACGGCGGCTTCTTCGCTGGCGGCTGGAAGGGCTTCCTGACGGCGCTGTGTATCGTTGTGGCCTCGTATCAGGGCGTGGAGCTGATCGGCATTACCGCCGGTGAAGCGAAAAACCCGCAGGTCACGCTGCGTAGCGCGGTAGGCAAAGTGCTGTGGCGCATCCTGATTTTCTATGTGGGTGCAATCTTCGTCATCGTGACCATCTTCCCGTGGAACGAAATTGGCACGACCGGCAGCCCGTTTGTTTTAACCTTCGCCAAAATTGGTATCACGGCGGCGGCGGGTATCATCAACTTTGTGGTCCTGACGGCCGCGTTGTCAGGCTGTAACAGTGGGATGTACAGCTGCGGGCGTATGCTCTATGCGCTCTCGAAGAACAACCAGTTGCCTGCGGCGATGAGTAAAGTCTCACGTGCCGGGGTGCCGGTGGCGGGGGTGGCGGTCTCCATTGCGATCCTGCTGATTGGCTCTTGCCTGAATTACATCATACCTAACCCGCAGCGCGTGTTCGTTTACGTCTACAGCGCCAGCGTACTGCCGGGCATGGTGCCGTGGTTTGTTATCCTCATCAGCCAGCTGCGCTTCCGTCATGCGCACAAAAAGGCGATTGAAAGCCATCCGTTCCGATCAATTCTGTTCCCCTATGCGAACTATTTGACGATGGCGTTCCTGATTTGCGTATTAATCGGGATGTACTTTAATGAAGATACCCGCATGTCGCTGTTTGTCGGGGTGATCTTCCTGGCGGCTGTGACGGCTGCATATAAGCTTTTTGGCCTGGGTCGCCGTGCCACCACGCAGAAAGTGGAGGAATAAGCGGCAAAATGTGCAAACCATAACCAAACGCGCATTTTTTTCAAAAAAGCACTAGACAGCGGGGACGGAGGTACGTAATATCCAGCCCCGCAACGGCGCTAAGCGCCCGTAGCTCAGCTGGATAGAGCGCTGCCCTCCGGAGGCAGAGGTCTCAGGTTCGAATCCTGTCGGGCGCACCATTAACCCGGTGCTGGAGCTGCGGTGGTCTGAGAAGTAGTCAGTACCGCGTGAAAGAATACAGTGGTGGCTATAGCTCAGTTGGTAGAGCCCTGGATTGTGATTCCAGTTGTCGTGGGTTCGAATCCCATTAGCCACCCCATTATTTGAAAGAGTTGTGAATTGCGAAGGTGGCGGAATTGGTAGACGCGCTAGCTTCAGGTGTTAGTGTCCTTTGGATGTGGGGGTTCGAGTCCCCCCCCTCGCACCACGACTTTTTAAATGAATTGAACTAAAAATTCAAAAAAGCAGTACATCGGCGAGTAGCGCAGCTTGGTAGCGCAACTGGTTTGGGACCAGTGGGTCGGAGGTTCGAATCCTCTCTCGCCGACCAATTTTGAACCCCGCTTCGGCGGGGTTTTTTGTTTTCTGCAATTCTTCATCCCTGTAGTCATTCCCCAACAACGTCCTTTTTCATTGTCGCAATCCAGCGACATATAACTCATTGAAAGTTAGGTAAATAACTGTTTATGGGTTTTGCTGTCTCCTCCTGGCGACATCTTCCCGCCTTTTCCCGATACGTTGTAGAGCTTAAGACGTTACTTAACAGCATAATTTCCTTTTATCTTAAAATGTTGCGTCATGTAAAAGTTCTGGGTGTCATGTTGGCACGTTACGTGCAATAATATGCGTGTAGATGCTCATTCCATCTCTTATGTTCGCCTTAGTGCCTCATAAACTCAGGAATGACGCAGAGCCATTTACGGTGCTTATCGTCCACTGACAGATGTCGCTTCGGCCTCATCAGACACCATGGACATAACGTTGAGTGAAGCACCAAATATGTTGTCTTACAGACCTGTTTTAACGCCTGCTTTTATAGCAGGCGTTTTTTTATGCCTTATTCCCGATACCTGCGCATGATCAGGGCGACCAACAGCAGGGCAACTGACGAGACCGTATAGAGCGCCAGCACTGAGCCAAGCCCAACAGCCACCATCGCTGCAATACCGGTGAAAAGAGAGGCGCTGAGCGTTTGCCAGCGCCAGGCTTTCCCACTGGCTGAAGCGGTTTGCGTGAGATGAAAACTACTGAGTACGCCAAACGTGCCCGCTGCGAAGAGAATATTCGAGGCCAGATGCGCGATAAAGATCATGCTCAGCGCACATGCCGTCCACCCGGACAAAAACGGCAGCACACCATAACCGGTCAGAAAGATACCGAGACAAACGATGATGCGCGGCGTGTGAGCGGCAAAGCGCGTCAGGCTCTCTTTTTTTATCAGCATGGGGCCGCAAAGTTGTCCCATGCTCCTTGCGAAAAGCAGCGGCAGAGCAAGCCCCGCCGCATCCTGAGGATGGATTTGCTGTGCCAGCGCCGGAAGCAGCGCCATGGCCGGTGAGCCGACGGCCGCCAGCGACGGCAGGATGAGCAGGCTGCGTTTCTGCCGAACGGTCAACGTCCGCCAGCGTAATGCCGCAGGGGCTTCCTCTTCCTCGGGGGGCGTGAGTGATGGCGCAGAAAACCGGCGTCCAGCCAGCCATAGCATGAGCAGTGACCCGAGAAAGCTGGCGGCATCAATGGCCAGCAGGGTAAACACGGAAGTCTTCTGGAACAGCACCACGCCCAGGCCGGTCCCTAACAATACCTGCGAGGCAAAAATCACATTTTCCAGACAGGTCGCAGCAGGCAGCTCTGCTTCACTGAGGCCGCGCTTGAAGAGCAACGTCAGCGCGGGCCAGCTCATCCCGCTGAGCAGCGCCTCGGTGGATTGTACGGCGAGTAATGCGGCAACGCTGTGATAACCCACACCAAGCAGGGGAAAGAGCAGGGCGAGCAGGCCCAGCCCTTCGGTCAGTATCAGCAGGGATATTGGAGAACAGCGTGAGCACAGCTTTTCGCCGATCGTACTGCCGATAAATCCCGGTACCGTAGCGAAAAGAAAAGCAAGGGTTAGCAGAGCAGGCGAGGCCGACCACGCTAACAGCAAGCCGAAGACCACAACCTGGGTTAAGCCATTCCCCAACGAAGAAAAGATAAAAGCACAGGCAAGCAGGCGCAGCCAGCGGTGGCCGCGCAGCGCTTCAATAAGCGTATATAAAAGCGAGTTCATGACGATTTCCTTTCAAAAACGATTTAATCCACGCTGCAGAATGTGCGCGTGTGTGAAAAAAAGTTAATGAAAAGACATCGTTACATTGGCGGGTTCGTTTGCGGATGCGGGTGTAAAGAATGTAGCAGGAGAAAGGCGATAAAAAAAGGAGGCCATCTGGCCTCCTGATTAATTACTGCTGCGTACCGTTATTTTGCAGCGTCAACAGCAACCCATCACGGCGCATGGCGGCCGCTTCTTCCGGCTTATGCTGCTTGTCCAGCGTATCGGCAAGCCATGCGTAGTCAAACGCGTCCGGACGCTGCTTGAGCGCTGCACGGAAGGCGAGGCTTGCCTCCTGCCATTCGCCGTGCTTCATCAACGACTGGCCGAGCGTGCTCCACAGCAGTGGACGATCGCCAACGGTTTTAATCTGCTGACGCAGCACTTTTTCGATTTGCTCAGGATTGTTGGTTTTCAGGCGCGGGATCACCATCACCAGACGATCGTCGTACTGGCGCTTCAGACCGTCGAGGAGGATCTCCTGAGCCGTGTCGTGATCGTCACATTCAATAAGATGTTCCGCCATCGCCACCTGCAGAGGAACCTGCTGACGCGTTTTCCGGCTCTGATTCTTCCACCACGTTTTCAGACCGTCGCTGCCCAGGTCAGCGCGCGCCTGATCCATCAGGCCAATCCACGCCAGACGCTGAAGCTCATCACGATGTTCATCGTCGCCCACCTCGGCCTTCGCCATCGATGGAATGATGTCCAGCAGTGAGCCCCAGGCGCCGGTACGGATGTAGGCCTGCTCGGCAAGGCGCAGCACTTCCGGATGACGTGGCGCGACTTCCAGCAGGCGGTCGATGCCGTGGCGAGCCGCGTGATTCTCATTACGTGCCAGCTGCAGACGAACGCGCGTGATTTCCACCGGAATCGGGTCGCCGTGAGCCAGCTCAGCCGCCCGTTCCAGGTGCTGATTGGCGCGTGCTTCATCACCGCGCTGCTGCGCTGCTTCGGCCGCCAGCAGATAGTTCACCACCGGCTGTTCGGCGTGGTCGGCGTTTTTCGACATCAGCTTTTCAACCTGCTGATAATCACCCTCTGCGAGCTTAAGCAGCGCCTGCTCGGTCTGTTTACGGGCGCGGCGGCGCTTGCGGCCAACGAACCAGCCGCGCGTATGGGCACCGGTACGGAAAATACGGCGCAGGATCCACTCGATCGCAAGCAGCACCACCACGCCGAGGATCAGAATGATCGTCAAACCCGTTACGCTGGTTTCAATGTTGTAGTTATCGGTCTGGATCAGGACGTAACCCTGATGACCCGCAAGCATGGGGCCCAGCACGATCCCGGCGATCAGCAGGATGAAGAGTAAGAGGACTTTTAGCATCATTACTCTCCTTGTGGTGCGCTTTCAGGCGCAGGAGCCGGAGCAGGTGCTGCTCCGCTCGTCTGCTCTGCCGGTACGCCCGGCTGTGCCAGCAGATTACGCACGCGCGTTTGCATCAGCTTCTCCAGAATCGGCTGGCTGGCCAGCTTATCCGGCACGTTCATGGTGATGTTCTGCTGGCTCAGCTTATCAATGTCTTCGAGGAAGGCGGTGGTCGTCGCATCATCGGTGTTGTAGTAGGCGCGGACCCACGTTGAGACGTTATCCAGCGCCTGCTTGTAGGTCTCTTCCTGATGACGCGGTACGGCCTGCGCCGCCACCAGCAGACGGGAACGAATGTTCTCGCGCAGATAGATGTCCTGGTTCGGTGCCAGCAGCGGTACGGCCGTTTCGTCACGACGGCGGACAGTGATAAAGCTGTCCATAAAGTTCTGCCAGCTTTTTTGCAGGTTAATGCGCCATTCGCTCAGGGAGCTCGAAAGCTCGGTACCGTCGGAATCCATCGGGGAGTCGTCGTCGTTATTATCCGCCAGCTGAAGGTTATCAATCTGATTCGAAAGCTGATTCACCTTGAGGATAATGCCGTCGTAGTCCACCTGTGTGACGGCGGAGAGGCTGGCGATGTCTTCGGTGATCGCGCGACGGGCGGTGATAAGGCTTGGATCGTTCATGTCTGCCAGGCTCGCATCGGCGCTTTTCAGCAGCGCCGCGGCAGTGGTGACGTCCTGATCGCTCCAGAGCTTACGTCCGGCGAGCTTCACCAGGAAGTCGGCCTGCGAGAGCAGCCAGGTTTTGGCATCGGTGCCGGAAATGGTGGCGACTTTCTGCTGTACTTCACCCAGCTGTTTGGTCAGCTCTTCCTGTTTGCTGTTCGCTTCGGCAAGCGCAGCGGCCTGCTGCTTAATCACGGCTTCCAGCTCGGTTTTCTGCGTCTCCTGCTCTTTTTGCAGGGCAGTGAGCTGATTCACCAGCGCATCGCTGGTGGACGTCTGGTTAGCGCCCTGTTGTTTCACCAGACCGTACAGGCCAACCCCTGCTGCCAGCGCGATGGCGATGGCAATCGCGCTCAGCGTGAGGCTCGTTTTGTTGCTGCCGTTTTTCTTCTCAGCGGTTTTCTCTGTCGTCTCTGGCTGTGGCGTCGTCTCCACAGTCTCCCTGGTCTCTTCAACCACGGCGGAGGATTTGTCGTGTTCCGTCATTATGGCTTCCCATTTGAGAGTTATTGTAATGCGCGCAGCAGCGCATCGTTGTCGGCGTTATCAGCGATCCGAATATCCTGCCAGCCCAGTTCCCGGGCCTGGTTCGCCAGACGCTCACTGACGACCAGAAGCCGACAGCGGAGTAACCAGTTTTCGCGATACCAAAGCGGTATCAGCGACCAAAGCTGTTGTAACATTTCACCGCTGGTGACCACCAGCGTATTAACGCCGCGCGCGTGCCAGCGCATCGCCTCTTCCGCGCCATCGTAGTGTTTTGCACAGCGCTGATAGCACTCAATGAACGTCACGTCTGCACCACGTTCACGCAGCGTTTCGCCCAACAGTTCGCGGCCACCATTACCGCGCAAAATGAGCGCACGCTTTCCGGCAACAGTTTGTAATTCAGGTAATTGTAGCAAGACTTCACTGATTTCCCGATCTAACGGGTAACGAACGTCCGCGCTGCTTACGGTATGCAGCGCAAGGGCCGTTGTACGGCCAATCGCGAAATAGCGGGGGGCGGTTGGCCAGGTCAAACCCTGCTGTTGCAGCTGCGCGTGGGCAAATTCCACGGCATGTTGCGACAGCGCAAACAGCAGGTCGCCGTCCTGAAGGGTATTCATCTGGTCGGCGAGCGCAGAGAGCTCGCGACCGGGGGAGAATTCAATGAGCGGAAAACTCCAGGCCACCTGCCCCAGTGCGCGCAGACGGCTCACTAACTGCTCTCCTGCGGGAGAAGGGCGGGTGACGAGAATACTCATGCAGGGGGTTCTCCATTGTAAACGTCAGCCAAAATCTCGCGGGCGCCGTTATCCAGTAGCTCTTCGGCCAGCGAAACGCCAAGCCGCTCGGCATCTTGCGCTTTACCGCGACGTTCGCCGCGCACCATCTGCGAACCGTCAGGGGCGCCCACCAGCGCGCGCAGCCACAGTTCGCCATTCGTCAATTCAGCATAGCTGCCAATTGGAACCTGGCACCCCCCTTCGAGGCGGGTATTCATCGCACGCTCGGCTTTTACGCGGGTAGCGGTATCGTCATGGTTCAGCGGTGCGAGCAGTTCGCGGGTACGCGCATCGTCCAGACGGCACTCGATGCCGACGGCACCCTGGCCCACGGCCGGCAGCGACAGCTCTGGCGGCAACGCCACGCGAATGCGCGACTCCAGCCCCAGACGCTTCAGGCCGGCAACGGCGAGGATAATGGCATCGTAATCGCCGTTATCCAGCTTGGCCAGGCGCGTGCCGACGTTACCGCGCAGCGAGCGAATGATCAGATCGGGACGACGTTCCGCCAGCTGACACTGACGGCGTAAACTGGACGTGCCAACCACGCTACCTTCTGGCAGCGCGTCGAGGGAGTCATAGTGGTTAGAGACAAACGCATCGCGCGGATCTTCGCGCTCGCAGATGGTCACCAGCCCCAGCCCTTCCGGGAACTCGACGGGTACGTCTTTCATCGAATGTACGGCGATATCGGCGCGGTTCTCAAGCAATGCCAGTTCCAGTTCTTTGACAAACAGGCCTTTGCCGCCCACTTTCGCCAGGGGCGTATCGAGGATCACGTCACCGCGCGTGACCATCGGTACCAGCTCGACGCGCAATCCACTGTGGCAGGCCTCAAGGCGCTGCTTCACATAATGTGCCTGCCAGAGCGCGAGAGGGCTTTGGCGTGTGGCAATTCTCAAAACATTGTCTAACATGCTTGTTACCGTCATTATCAATCGCTAACCATCCTAACATTGTTGACTCTGGGATGGCAGTTTTACGGTTGATGAAGCGTGAGAGGGACAAGGCGGCGTATTCGCCAGCCATAGCCGTATTCAGGAATTTACACGTACAGAACGGTGCTACACTTGTATGTAGTGCATCTTTCTTTACGGTCAACCGGCAAGGTGTTAAATTGATCACGTTTTAGACCATTTTTTCGTCGGTACCACCAAAAATGATAAGGGCGAAAAAGGGTAACGGTTATCTTTTTGAAATACTGCGGGTCCGCTGTTACTCGTGTTTTGAATAGCTGCGACACCCGGAAACATCAGGCGATACGTCTTGTACCTCTATATTGAGACTCTGAAACAGAGACTGGATGCCATAAATCAACTGCGTGTGGATCGCGCGCTTGCTGCTATGGGCCCTGCTTTCCAGCAGGTATACAGTCTGCTGCCGACATTATTGCACTATCACCACCCGCTGATGCCTGGCTACCTTGATGGTAACGTTCCCCAGGGCATTTGCCTTTTCACGCCTGATGAAACCCAACAGCATTATTTGAACGAGCTGGAACTCTACCGCGGCATGCCGCCACAGGAGTCCCCGAAAGGTGAACTGCCGATTACCGGCGTTTACTCAATGGGGAGCACCTCATCGGTAGGGCAAAGCTGTTCTTCGGACCTGGACATCTGGGTCTGCCATCAGTCCTGGCTCGATAACGACGAGCGTCAGCTGCTGCAGCGTAAATGCAGCCTGCTGGAGAGCTGGGCGGCATCGCTCGGTGTGGAAGTGAGCTTCTTCCTGATTGATGAAAACCGTTTCCGCCATAACGAAAGCGGCAGTCTGGGTGGTGAAGACTGCGGCTCGACTCAGCACATCTTATTGCTGGATGAATTTTACCGTACTGCTGTGCGCCTGGCCGGGAAGCGTATTCTGTGGAATATGGTCCCGTGCGAAGAAGAAGAGCATTACGATGATTACGTCATGTCGCTTTACGCGCAGGGCGTACTGACGCCAAACGAATGGCTGGACCTTGGCGGCCTGAGTTCCCTGTCAGCAGAAGAGTATTTCGGCGCAAGCCTCTGGCAGCTCTATAAGAGTATCGACTCACCGTACAAAGCGGTGCTGAAAACGCTGCTGCTTGAAGCCTATTCCTGGGAATACCCTACGCCGCGCCTGCTGGCGAAAGATATCAAGCAGCGTTTGCACGACGGGGAAATCGTCTCCTTCGGGCTGGACGCCTACTGCATGATGCTGGAGCGCGTGACCGAATACCTGAAAGCCATTGATGACACCACGCGTCTTGACCTGGTGCGTCGATGTTTCTATCTCAAAGTCTGTGAGAAATTGAGCCGCGAGCGCGCCTGCGTGGGCTGGCGTCGTGAAGTGGTCAGTCAGTTAGTGAAAGAGTGGGGATGGGACGAAGCGCGTCTGTCCATGCTCGACAACCGGGCCAACTGGAAAATCGATCAGGTGCGTGAAGCGCACAACGAACTGCTCGATGCGATGATGCAAAGCTACCGTAATCTGATCCGCTTTGCGCGCCGTAACAACCTCAGCGTTTCCGCCAGCCCGCAGGACATCGGGGTATTGACCCGTAAGCTGTACGCCGCGTTTGAAGCGCTGCCGGGCAAAGTCACCCTGGTTAACCCGCAGATTTCGCCTGACCTGTCAGAACCGAACCTGACCTTTATCTACGTGCCGCCGGGCCGCGCGAACCGCACCGGGTGGTATCTGTACAACCGTGCGCCAAGCATGGATTCAATCATCAGCCATCAGCCGCTGGAATATAACCGCTATCTGAACAAGCTGGTGGCCTGGGCCTGGTTTAACGGCCTGCTGACCTCGCGTACGCGCCTGTTTATCAAAGGCAACGAGGTGGTCGATCTCGCTAAGCTGCAGGAGATGGTCGCGGATGTGTCGCACCACTTCCCGCTGCGTCTGCCTGCCCCAACGCCGAAAGCGCTCTACAGCCCGTGCGAGATTCGCCATCTGGCGATCATCGTCAACCTGGAATACGACCCGACGGCGGCCTTCCGCAATCAGGTGGTCCATTTTGACTTCCGCAAGCTGGACGTCTTTAGCTTTGGCGAGCAGCAAAACTGCCTGGTCGGCAGCGTGGACCTGCTCTATCGCAACTCGTGGAACGAAGTGCGTACCCTGCACTTCAACGGCGAGCAGGCGATGATCGAGGCGCTGAAAACCATCCTCGGCAAGATGCACCAGGATGCCGCGCCGCCGGACAGCGTGGAAGTGTTCTGCTACAGCCAGCACCTGCGTGGGTTGATTCGTACCCGCGTGCAGCAGCTGGTTTCTGAGTGTATCGAACTGCGTCTCTCCAGTACCCGTCAGGAAACCGGGCGCTTTAAAGCACTGCGCGTCTCCGGTCAGACCTGGGGCCTGTTCTTCGAGCGCCTGAACGTGTCGGTACAGAAGCTGGAAAACGCCATCGAATTCTACGGCGCGATTTCGCATAACAAGCTGCACGGTCTGTCGGTGCAGGTGGAAACCAACCACGTTAAGCTGCCGCAGGTGGTGGACGGCTTTGCCAGCGAAGGGATTATTCAGTTCTTCTTTGAAGAGTCGGGCGACGATGCCGGGTTCAACATCTACATTCTGGATGAGACCAACCGCGCCGAGGTGTATCACCATTGTGAAGGCAGTAAAGAGGAGCTGGTGCGCGACGTCAGCCGCTTCTACTCCTCTTCGCATGACCGCTTTACCTACGGCTCAAGCTTTATCAACTTTAACCTGCCGCAGTTCTACCAGATTGTGAACGTCGACGGCCGTACGCAGGTGATTCCGTTCCGCACCCAGGCCGTCACGCCTGCCGCGCCTGCCAATCAGGACACCGCGCCGCTGTTGCAGCAGTATTTTTCCTGACTCTTTTCGCCGGGTGGCGCTAACGCTTACCCGGCCTACGGTTCGAGCCGTTGTAGGCCCGGTAAGGCGTAGCCGCCACCGGGCGACAAAACTACCTGAAACTCACTGTCTCACCCGCCTGCGCGGTCGACGCCTGTTCCAGCAGATCCCAGAACGTTACGCCGCTGCGGTCGCAAACCCATTCCCCGTCTTTCAGATCGAAATGATAGCCGCCCTGTTTCGCGGCCAGCCAGACCTGGTGAAGCGGCTCCTGGCGGTTAATAATAATTTTGCTGCCATTTTCGAAGCTCAGGGTCAGAATACCGCCGTTAATTTCACAATCGATATCGCTGTCGCCGTCCCAGTCGTCAATACGCTCTTCGATGGTCATCCACAGGTTGTCGGCAAGGCGATGGAATTCACTGTCGTTCATGGTTTTGTTCCTGTTTTTCGTGATGCCGGCAGTATAACCCTAAATAATTCCCGTTGCAGGAAAGCGGCAAACTCTTGCTTTTGTGTCTTCTCCTGCGATGATAGAAACAGATTTGAACTTACGGGCAACTTTATAATGAAAAACGCTTTCCGAACGCTTGCCGTTCTCATCACGCTGTTTAGCCTGACTGGCTGCGGACTGAAGGGACCACTGTACTTCCCACCTGCGGATAAAACCGCACCGCCGCCGACGAAACCGGTTAACAGCGGCATTGAGTCTACCACGCCAAACACTAACGACCGTGGCGACAACGGTGGCCCGACTCAGGTTAATCTCTGACGACAACGTTCTGTACCCGCGCAATGGAGCAAATGATGCAGTTCTCTAAAATGCATGGCCTTGGCAACGATTTTATGGTCGTCGACGCGGTAACGCAGAATGTGTTTTTCTCCCCGGAACTGATCCGTCGCCTGGCGGATCGGCATCTGGGCGTGGGGTTCGATCAGCTGCTGGTGGTTGAGCCGCCGTACGACCCCGACCTCGATTTCCACTACCGTATTTTTAACGCGGACGGCAGCGAAGTTAACCAGTGCGGCAACGGCGCGCGCTGTTTCGCCCGCTTTGTTCGTCTGAAAGGGCTGACCAACAAGCGTGATATTCGCGTCAGCACGGCCAATGGTCGCATGGTGCTCAGCGTCACTGATGATGAACTGGTGCGCGTGAACATGGGCGAGCCTAACTTCGAGCCCTCCGTCGTGCCGTTTCGCGCAAACAAAGCGGAAAAGACCTATATTATGCGTGCGGCCGAGCAGACAGTATTGTGCGGCGTCGTCTCAATGGGTAACCCGCACTGCGTGATTCAGGTTGATGATGTGCAAACCGCCGCGGTCGAAACGCTCGGCCCGGTGCTGGAAAGCCACGAACGTTTCCCGGAGCGCGCGAACATCGGTTTTATGCAGGTGGTGAAGCGCGAGCACATTCGCCTGCGGGTTTACGAGCGCGGCGCGGGTGAGACTCAGGCCTGCGGAAGCGGTGCCTGTGCGGCGGTGGCCGTGGGCATCTCTCAGGGGTTACTGGCAGAAGAGGTTCGCGTGGAATTACCGGGCGGTCGGCTTGATATCGCCTGGAAAGGACCGGGTCATCCACTGTATATGACTGGCCCGGCGGCACATGTCTATGACGGGTTTATCCATCTATGAAACAACCAGGGGAAGAACTGCAGGAAACAGTGACGGAACTGGACGACAGAGCTGTTGTTGATTATCTGCTGCGCAATCCTGAGTTTTTTATTCGCAATGCACGCGTTGTCGAAGAGATGCGCGTGCCGCATCCGGTTCGCGGGACCGTGTCGCTGGTGGAATGGCACATGGCGCGCGCGCGCAACCACATCAACCAGCTCGAAGAGAACATGACGCTGCTGATGGAGCAGGCCAGCACCAACGAAAGCCTGTTCTATCGTCTGCTGCATCTGCAGGCGCGTCTGGCGTCGGCGCACAGTCTTGACGAGTTCCTCAGCCGCTTCCACCGCTGGGCTCGGGAGCTGGGGCTAGCAGGCGCAACGATTCGCCTGTTCCCTGACCGCTGGCGCATTGGCGCGCCGTCGGGGTTTACCCATCTGGCACTGAGCCGTCAGGCGTTTGAACCGCTGCGCATTCAGCGTCTGGGCCATGAGCACCACTATCTGGGGCCGCTGAACGGGCCTGAGCTACTGGTGGTGTTGCCGGAAGCCAAAGCGATTGGCTCGGTGGCGATGTCGCTGATGGGGCGCGACGGCGACCTGGGGGTCATGTTATTTACCAGCCGCGATGCGCATCACTATGAGCAAGGGCAAGCCACCCACCTGCTGCAGGAGATCGCCCTGATGCTGCCCGAGCTGCTGGAGCGCTGGATTGAGCGCGTATGACGGACGGACTGCTCGCTACTGACGTTTCGCGCTTTCTGCGCTATCTCGGCGTGGAACGCCATCTCAGCCCCATTACGCTGCTTAACTATCAGCGTCAGCTTGATGCCATCATGCAGATCGCCGACGAGATCGGCCTGAAAAGCTGGCAACAATGTGACGCTGCGACGGTACGCGGGTTCGTCGTGCGTAGCCGTAAAAAAAATCTCAGCCCGGCGAGCCTGGCGCTCAGGCTCTCAGCGCTGCGCAGTTTCTTCGACTGGCTGGTCAGCCAGGGCGGTTTAAAAGCCAACCCGGCAAAGGGCATCGCCACGCCGAAAGCCCCGCGCCATCTGCCCAAAAATATCGACGTCGACGACGTAAACCACCTGCTGGATATCGACCTTAACGATCCGCTTGCCGTACGCGACCGCGCGATGCTGGAGGTGATGTACGGCGCAGGCCTGCGTCTGTCTGAGCTCGTCAACCTTGACCTCAAGCATCTCGATCTGGAATCTGGTGAAGTGTGGGTGATGGGTAAGGGCAGCAAAGAGCGCCGCCTGCCGATTGGCCGCAACGCGGTCTCCTGGATTGAGCACTGGCTTGACCTGCGCGGGCTGTTTGGCTCCGACGAAGATGCGCTGTTCCTGTCGAAACTCGGCAAGCGGATCTCGGCGCGTAACGTGCAGAAGCGCTTTGCGGAGTGGGGCATTAAGCAGGGGCTGAACAGCCACGTGCATCCGCACAAGCTGCGCCACTCCTTTGCAACACATATGCTTGAGTCGAGCGGCGATCTGCGCGGCGTGCAGGAGCTCCTCGGGCACGCAAATCTGTCTACCACTCAAATCTATACTCACTTAGACTTCCAGCACCTTGCCTCGGTGTATGACGCGGCGCATCCACGCGCCAAACGGGGGAAATAATGCGTTTTTACCGCCCACTCGGTCAGATCTCAGCCCTGACGTTTGACCTTGATGACACCCTTTATGACAACCGCGAGGTGATCCTGCGTACCGAGCAGGAGTCGCTGGCGTTCGTGCAGAACTACCATCCCGCGCTGAAGGCGATACAGAACAAGGATTTCCAGAAGCTGCGCCAGTCCCTGCGGGAGACCGAGCCGGATATTTACCACGACGTGACCGAATGGCGTCGTCGTGCGGTAGAGCAGGCGATGCTCAACGTGGGTCTGAGCGTGCAGGACGCGGCCATCGGTGCCGAAGCGGCCATGGAAAACTTCGCCAAATGGCGCAGCCGTATCGACGTGCCGCAGGAAACCCACGACACGCTGGCGAAGCTTGCAGAAAAGTGGCCGCTGGTGGCCATCACCAACGGCAATGCCCAGCCGGAGCTGTTTGGCCTGAGTGATTATTTTGAGTTCGTGCTGCGTGCGGGTCCTCACGGGCGCGCGAAGCCGTTCAGTGACATGTACCATCTGGCGGCAGATAAGCTTAAGCTGCCGCTGGGTGAGATCCTGCACGTGGGGGATGACCTGACCACAGACGTGGCTGGCGCTATCCGCTGCGGCATGCAGGCCTGCTGGATCAAGCCGGAAAACGCTGACCTGATGATCGCCTCCGATAGCCGTCTTCTGCCGCACGTGGAAATTTCGCGGTTGGCATCCCTCACGACGCTGATATAATCATCAATTGTTCTGTATAAATTAACAGGGTTTTGGCGAATGCTATTCGCCTGCCCGACATGACGTGACGGTGCCAATGGACGTTTCTTACCTGCTCGACAGCCTTAATGACAAACAGCGTGACGCGGTTGCCGCCTCGCGCACCAACCTGCTGGTGCTGGCTGGGGCGGGCAGTGGTAAGACGCGCGTGCTGGTTCACCGTATCGCCTGGCTGCAGAGCGTGGAGAACTGCTCGCCGTACTCCATCATGGCGGTGACGTTCACCAACAAGGCGGCGGCGGAGATGCGCCACCGTATCGCCCAGCTGATGGGCACCAGCCAGGGCGGCATGTGGGTCGGTACCTTCCACGGCCTGGCGCACCGCCTGCTGCGTGCGCACCACATGGACGCCAACCTGCCGCAGGATTTTCAGATCCTCGACAGCGAAGACCAGCTCCGTCTGCTGAAGCGCCTGATCAAGGCGATGAACCTCGACGAGAAGCAGTGGCCGCCGCGTCAGGCGATGTGGTACATCAACGGTCAGAAAGACGAGGGGCTGCGCCCGCACCACATTCAGAGCTTCGGCAACCCGGTCGAGCAGACCTGGCAGAACGTCTACAAGGCCTATCAGGAAGCGTGCGATCGCGCCGGCCTGGTGGATTTTGCCGAGCTGCTGCTGCGCGCCCACGAGCTGTGGCTCAACAAGCCGCACATCCTGCAGCACTACCGTGAACGCTTCACCAATATCCTGGTGGATGAATTCCAGGATACCAACAACATCCAGTACGCGTGGATCCGCCTGCTGGCCGGTGATACCGGCAAGGTAATGATCGTGGGCGATGATGACCAGTCGATCTACGGCTGGCGCGGGGCGCAGGTGGAGAACATCCAGCGCTTCCTCAACGATTTTCCCGGCGCGGAAACTATCCGTCTGGAGCAGAACTACCGCTCAACCAGCAACATTCTGAGCGCGGCCAACGCCCTGATTGAGAACAACAACGGGCGTCTGGGTAAAAAGCTGTGGACCGACGGCGTCGACGGCGAACCGATTTCGATTTACTGCGCGTTTAACGAACTCGACGAAGCGCGCTTCGTGGTCAACCGCATCAAAACCTGGCAGGACAACGGCGGCGCGCTGGAGCAGTGCGCCATTCTTTACCGCAGCAACGCCCAGTCGCGCGTGCTGGAAGAGGCGCTGCTGCAGGTGAGCATGCCGTACCGGATTTACGGCGGCATGCGCTTCTTCGAACGTCAGGAAATCAAAGATGCGCTCTCGTATCTGCGTCTGATTGCCAACCGTAACGACGACGCGGCGTTTGAACGCGTGGTGAACACCCCAACCCGCGGGATTGGCGACCGTACGCTGGACGTGGTGCGTCAGGCCTCGCGCGACCGCCAGTTGACGCTGTGGCAGGCGTGCCGCGAGCTGCTGCAGGAAAAGGCCCTTGCCGGACGCGCGGCCAGCGCTCTACAGCGCTTCCTTGAGCTGATTGACGCCCTGGCGCAGGAAACCGCGGACATGCCGCTGCACGTGCAGACCGACCGGGTGATTAAAGACTCCGGCCTGCGCACCATGTACGAGCAGGAAAAAGGCGAGAAGGGCCAGACCCGAATTGAGAACTTAGAGGAACTGGTCACGGCAACGCGCCAGTTCAGCTACAACGAAGAAGACGAAGACCTGATGCCGCTGCAGGCGTTCCTCTCCCACGCCGCGCTGGAAGCGGGCGAAGGGCAGGCGGACACCTGGCAGGATGCGGTTCAGCTGATGACCCTGCACTCCGCCAAAGGTCTGGAGTTCCCGCAGGTGTTCATCGTCGGGATGGAAGAGGGGATGTTCCCGAGCCAGATGTCGCTGGATGAGGGCGGGCGTCTGGAAGAGGAGCGTCGTCTGGCCTACGTGGGTGTGACGCGCGCGATGCAAAAGCTGACGCTGACCTACGCCGAAACCCGCCGTCTGTACGGTAAAGAGGTCTACCACCGTCCGTCGCGCTTTATCGGTGAACTGCCGGAAGAGTGCGTGGAGGAGGTGCGTCTGCGGGCGAGCATCAGCCGTCCGGTCAGCCATCAGCGCATGGGCTCGCCGATTGCGGAAACCGATACCGGCTACAAGCTGGGCCAGCGCGTGCGCCATTCGAAGTTTGGCGAAGGTACCATTGTGAATCTGGAAGGCAGCGGCGAGCATAGCCGCCTGCAGGTGGCGTTCCAGGGGCAGGGGATCAAATGGCTGGTGGCGGCCTACGCCAAGCTGGAAACAGTCTAACATTCAGAAAAATATCATTATTTTGTAATAATCTGCTAGCCTTATACAGTGAAGGTCAATTAATGCCCTTCAGCGTTCCGTTGCGTGTTGACGCCGCAGTTATAGCTGGCGTAACATGCGCGCACGATTACGCTAAGAGGACATTCGCCTTGGACACACCCAGTAGATACTGGCTCAATTCCCTGTCATCCAGGAACAACTCCTAAGGCTATCTCCTCTTGCTGATGGCCTTAGTGGTTGTCAGCGACTGCTCTATTCCCGTCGCGCTGAGTCAGGCTGTTTAATGGTCTGAAACCCAATTTGTTTCTGTGTGCCCACCGAACTGTCCGATATTTTTTGCATTGGGAGTCCCGGTCATGTTGAGCGCATTTCAACTCGAAAATAACCGACTGACTCGGCTTGAAGCCGAAGAGTCACAGCCCCTCATTGATGCCGTATGGGTGGATCTGGTCGAGCCGGACGACGATGAGCGCCTTCGCGTACAATCTGAGCTGGGGCAAAGCCTGGCAACCCGCCCGGAACTGGAAGACATCGAAGCATCCGCCCGTTTTTTTGAAGACGAAGACGGTCTGCACATTCACTCCTTCTTCTTCTTTGAAGATGCGGAAGACCACGCGGGCAACTCCACCGTGGCGTTTACCATTCGCGACGGTCGTCTGTTTACCCTGCGCGAGCGTGAGCTACCGGCATTCCGCCTCTACCGCATGCGCGCCCGTAGCCAGGCGATGGTAGACGGCAACGCGTACGAGCTGCTGCTCGATCTGTTCGAGACCAAAATTGAACAGCTGGCGGATGAAATTGAAAACATCTACAGCGATCTGGAAAAGCTGAGCCGCGTGATCATGGAAGGCCATCAGGGCGACGAATATGACGAAGCGTTGTCCACGCTGGCAGAGCTGGAAGATATCGGCTGGAAGGTGCGTTTGTGTCTGATGGATACCCAGCGCGCGCTGAACTTCCTGGTGCGCAAGGCGCGTCTGCCGGGCGGTCAGCTGGAGCAGGCGCGTGAGATCTTACGAGATATCGAATCACTGCTGCCGCACAACGAATCCCTGTTCCAGAAGGTCAACTTCCTGATGCAGGCGGCGATGGGCTTTATCAACATCGAGCAGAACCGCATCATCAAGATCTTCTCGGTGGTTTCCGTGGTGTTCCTGCCGCCGACGCTAGTGGCATCCAGCTACGGGATGAACTTCGAGTTTATGCCGGAGCTGAAGTGGAGCTTTGGTTACCCGGGGGCGATTATCTTTATGATCCTCGCGGGGCTGGCGCCGTATCTCTATTTCAAACGCCGGAACTGGCTGTAAAAAACTGGCGGGTGGCGCTGCGCTTACCCGCCCTACGATCGAATTCCCTCTCCCTGTGGGAGAGGGTTAGGGTGAGGGCAACATCACAGCCCTTTGCGCATTCTGCGTTGGGTATAAATCGCATCCGCAACAAAGATCGCCAGCGCCACCCAGATAAAGGCGAACGTCACCATCTTATCCGCCCCCGGTACCTCTCCGTAAAACACCACTGCCAGCAGGAACATAAGCGTCGGGCCAATGTACTGGAAGAAGCCCAGCGTGGAGAGACGCAGACGCGTCGCGGCACCGGTGAAGCACAGCAGAGGAATGGTGGTCACCACGCCCGCCGCCATCAGCATCAGGTTCAGCGACCACGGGTTGCTGCCCATGTGGCTGGTTGGGCTGTCGGCGATGCCGAAGAGATAAATCGCCGCCACCGGCAGCAGCCAGAGGGTTTCAAACAGCATCCCCGTCTGCGCTTCCACCGCAATCTTCTTGCGTACCAGGCCGTAGAAGGCAAAGCTGAACGCCAGACCGAGGGCGATAATCGGCAGCGAGCCGAAGGTCCAGAGCTGCACCAGTACGCCGCAGAAGGCCAGAAGGACCGCTAACCACTGCATCCGGCGGAAGCGTTCGCCGAGGAAAATCATCCCCAGCACGATGTTCACCAGCGGGTTAATGAAGTACCCCAGGCTCGCTTCGAGCATGTGATGGTTATTCACCGCCCAGATAAACAGCAGCCAGTTACCGCCAATCAGCACCGCTGAGAGCGCCAGCAGGAAGACCTTTTTAGGGGTTTTAAACAGCGTTTTGACGCCCGACCACTGACGGCTGAGGCTCATCAGCGCGATCATAAAGAAGAATGACCAGATAACGCGATGAGTCAGGATCTCGTCAGCCGGAACGTAGGCGATAAGCTTGAAATACGCCGGGGCGATACCCCAAATAAAATAAGCGGCAAGGGCGAGTAAAACGCCCTGCCGCGTCTGTTTAGCATCCATCGGGAAAATCCGTTACAAAAAAGTGAATTAATTTTACCCGATTTTGCCGCCTCAACCCACCATATAAGTGGCGGTTGCGCTGGCGATATACACCTGTTCTTCGTTGTGTAACTCAACGCGCGCCACGGCGACTTTATTCCCCGCGCGCAGCAGGCTGCTGGTACAGGTAAAGCGATTTCCGCGTCCCGGACGAAGATAGTCGACGCGTAAGTCGATAGTACCCATTCGCGCCAGACGCTGGCGAAGTTCGTCTTCGTTGATGGTGTCATGGCGGGTCAGCGTACTGCCCACGCAGACCAGACCTGCCGCCACGTCCAGCGCGGAGGCAATCACACCTCCGTGCAAAATACTTTGCGCCCAGTTACCCACCATCATCGGCTGGTTGTTGAAGCTCAGTTGGGCAAAGTCTTTCTCGTAACGCTCCAGCTCCAGTCCCAGCGCGCGGTTAAACGGCATATGGTAAACAAAAATCTCGCCCACGAGTTTTAACACTTCTTCGGCGGTAAGCATGGCTGACATGAGGCATCACATCCTTATTGTTAACGAAATGTTGATTTTATGCCGCGGCAACAAGGAATGCCACTTTCAGAAACGAGGATGCAGCAGTTGTCGCAGAAGTCTGTAGAATGTCCGCCACATAACTATTCAGGTAATTTTACTCTTTTGCAGGAGAACACCACCGATGCGGACGTATCTGGCCTGGTTACTGGCGGCGGTTGCGCTGCCCTTCACAGCATATGCGCAGGAAGCGACGATCAAAGAGGTGCATGATAAACCTGCCGTTCACGGTAGCATTATCGCGAACCTTCTTCAGGAGCATGACAATCCGTTTACGCTCTATCCGTATGACACCAACTACCTGATTTACACCCAGACCAGCGATCTCAACAAAGAGGCGATAAGCTCCTATAACTGGTCCGATAATGCGCGTAAAGATGAGGTGAAGTTCCAGCTCAGCCTGGCATTCCCGTTCTGGCGCGGTATTCTGGGGCCGAACTCGGTTCTCGGGGCGTCTTACACGCAGAAATCCTGGTGGCAGCTCTCTAACAGCGGAGAGTCCTCACCGTTCCGTGAAACCAACTATGAGCCGCAGCTGTTCCTCGGTTTTGCAACGGATTATGAGTTTGCGGGCTGGACGCTGCGTGATATCGAAGTGGGCTTTAACCATGATTCTAACGGACGTTCCGATCCCACCTCGCGCAGCTGGAACCGTGCCTATACGCGTCTGATGGCGCAGAACGGTAACTGGATGGTGGAAGTGAAGCCGTGGTATGTGGTGGGCGAAACCGATGACAACCCGGATATCACCAAATATATGGGCTATTACCAGCTCAAGGTCGGCTACCAGCTAGGTGATGCCGTGCTCAGCGCCAAAGGCCAGTACAACTGGAACACCGGCTACGGTGGTGCGGAAGTGGGCTTAAGCTACCCAATGACGAAGCATGTCCGCATCTATACTCAGGTGTACAGCGGTTACGGCGAGTCGCTTATCGATTACAACTTCAACCAGACCCGCATCGGCGTGGGCGTGATGCTGAACGATATTCTCTAGGCTGCTCGAATGTTTTTGCGTTAAACGTTGAAGTTTCTCTCTCAGGCGCTGAAAATAGCGCCTGTTTCATTTCAGGCATATGGGGTTAACGTGGCGCAGGCGGAAGTATTGAATCAGGAGTCGCTGGCTAAACAGGTTTTGCATGAAACCTTTGGCTACCAGCAGTTCCGCCCTGGCCAGGAAACCATCATTGAAACGGTGCTCGAAGGCCGTGACTGCCTGGTGGTGATGCCGACCGGCGGCGGTAAGTCCCTCTGTTATCAGGTGCCCGCGCTGGTGCTTAACGGCCTGACGGTCGTGGTATCCCCACTCATTTCTCTGATGAAAGACCAGGTTGACCAGCTGCTCGCCAACGGCGTCGCGGCCGCCTGTCTTAACTCCACGCAAACCCGGGAGCAGCAGCAAGAGGTGATGGCCGGGTGCCGCACCGGGCAGATCCGCCTGCTGTATATCGCCCCGGAACGCCTGATGCTGGATAACTTCCTCGACCATCTCGCGCACTGGAACCCGGTGCTGCTGGCGGTAGATGAAGCGCACTGTATCTCCCAGTGGGGACACGATTTCCGCCCGGAATACGCTGCCCTCGGCCAGCTGCGTCAGCGCTTCCCCGAGCTGCCGTTTATGGCGCTCACCGCCACGGCGGATGACACCACGCGGCTGGATATCGTTCGTCTGCTCGGGCTGAACGACCCCTATATTCAGGTCAGCAGCTTCGACCGCCCTAACATCCGCTATATGCTGATGGAAAAGTTCAAGCCGCTGGATCAGCTCCTGCGCTACGTCCAGGAGCAGCGCGGCAAGTCCGGCATCATCTACTGCAACAGCCGTGCGAAGGTGGAAGACACCGCCGCGCGTCTGCAAAACCGCGGCTTTAGCGCCGCCGCGTATCACGCCGGGTTAGAGAACCACATCCGCGCCGACGTGCAGGAGAAATTCCAGCGCGACGACCTGCAAATCGTGGTTGCGACGGTGGCGTTCGGGATGGGGATTAACAAGCCGAACGTGCGCTTTGTGGTGCACTTCGACATCCCGCGCAATATCGAATCCTACTATCAGGAAACCGGTCGCGCCGGACGTGACGGTCTGCCTGCGGAAGCGATGCTGTTTTACGATCCGGCCGATATGGCGTGGCTGCGCCGCTGTCTGGAAGAGAAACCGCAGGGGCAGCTCCAGGATATTGAGCGCCACAAGCTCAACGCGATGGGCGCGTTTGCTGAAGCGCAAACCTGCCGCCGTCTGGTGCTGCTCAACTACTTTGGTGAAGGGCGCCAGGAGCCTTGCGGCAACTGCGATATCTGCCTGGATCCGCCGAAACAGTACGATGGTCTGATGGACGCGCGTAAGGCGCTCTCGACCATTTACCGCGTGAACCAGCGCTTCGGGATGGGCTACGTGGTGGAAGTGCTGCGCGGTGCCAACAATCAGCGTATCCGCGACATGGGCCACGACAAGCTGCCTGTCTACGGTATTGGCAAGGACCAGAGCCACGAGCACTGGGTGAGCATCATTCGCCAGCTCATTCACCTCGGCTTTGCCACGCAGAACATTGCCCAGCACTCCGCGCTTCAGCTCACGGAGGCCGCGCGTCCGGTGCTGCGCGGTGACGTTGAGCTCAAGCTCGCCGTGCCGCGCGTCATCGCCCTGAAGCCACGTGTGATGCAGAAATCCTACGGCGGCAACTACGACCGCAAGCTGTTTGCCAAACTGCGCAAGCTGCGTAAAGCCATCGCCGATGAAGAGAACATCCCGCCTTACGTGGTGTTCAACGACGCGACGCTCATCGAGATGGCCGAGCAGATGCCGCTCAGCGCCAGCGAAATGCTCAGCGTCAACGGCGTCGGCACGCGCAAGCTGGAACGCTTCGGTAAAGAGTTTATGGCGCTCATCCGCTCTCACGCCGATGGTGATGATGAGGAGTAGTCAGCCGGGCGAAAAAGTGCCAGGATGATGACTCACTGAATTATTTCCCCGCGAGTTAATTATGTTGATGCTATTTCTCACCGTGGCGTTAGTGCACATCGTTGCGCTGATGAGCCCGGGACCGGACTTTTTCTTCGTGTCACAAACGGCCGTCAGCCGCTCCCGCAAAGAGGCGATGATGGGCGTGCTCGGTATCACCATGGGCGTTATGGTCTGGGCGGCAGTCGCGCTGCTCGGTCTGAACCTGATCCTGGCGAAGATGGCCTGGCTGCATAACATCATTATGGTCGGCGGCGGGCTGTACCTGTGCTGGATGGGCTACCAGATGCTGCGCGGGGCGCTGAAGAAAGAGCAGAAAAAACCGGAAGAGCCAAAGGTGGAGCTGGCAACGGGCGGCCGCAGCTTTGTAAAAGGGCTGCTGACCAATCTGGCGAACCCAAAAGCGATTATCTATTTCGGCTCCGTGTTCTCGCTGTTTGTCGGCGATAGCGTCGGTGCGGGCGCACGCTGGGGCATCTTCCTGCTGATCGTTGTTGAAACCTTTGCCTGGTTTACCATCGTGGCAAGCCTGTTCGCCTTACCGGCGATGCGCCGCGGCTACCAGCGTATCGCGAAGTGGATTGATGGCTTCGCCGGCGCGCTGTTCGCCGGCTTCGGCATTCATCTCATCATTTCTCGCTAAGCATGACGCGCTGACGCAAGCAGCGCGCCAACCAGCATAAACAGCGAGCCAAAGACTTTATTCAGGGCCTTCATCTGCTTAGGCCCTTTAATCCACGCCGCAATCCGCTGCGCCAGCGTCGCGTAACCAATCATCACGATGATATCGACAATAATGGTGGTCGCGCCCAGCACCACGTACTGCATCACCTGGGGCTGATGCGGCAAGATAAACTGCGGGAACAGCGCGGCGAGGAACACGATGCTCTTCGGGTTGGTCAGGTTGACGAACACCGCACGCTTAAACAGATGGCCGCGGTTTTGCGTCTGCGCGAGCGTGTTCAGGTTGATGGAGCCTGCCGCGCGCCACTGCTGGATGCCGAGCCAAATCAGATACGCCGCCCCGGCCCATTTCAGCACCTCAAAGGCCAGTACCGAGCGGGAGAACAGAGTCCCCAGACCAATCCCAACCAGCACGATATGAATGCCCAGCCCGGTCTGCAAACCGGCAATTGACGCTGCCGCACCGCGATAGCCGTGGTTGATGGAGGTGGTCATGGTGTTAATGGCGCCCGAGCCCGGTGAAAGGCTAAGGATGATGGATGTCAGCAGGTAAGCGAACCACCACTCGAAGGTCATTTGAAACTCCCGAATCGTCTGTTTTTATGCCACAATACGCTATTGTTGAGTCATTTTGTGACCGGTTACGAAAAAACGATATTCCTTGGCTTAGGTGAGTAGAAACCCGATGTTTCAGCAGAAAAAGGACTGGGAAACACGAGAAAACGCATTTGCTGCTTTCTCCATGGGGCCGCTGACCGATTTCTGGCGCCAGCGTGAGGAAGATGAGTTTACGGGCGTCGGTGATATACCGGTACGCTTTGTGCGTTTTCACGATAAGAAAAATGACCGGGTCATCGTGGTCTGCCCCGGGCGTATCGAGAGCTACATCAAATACGCCGAACTGGCCTATGACCTGTTCCATCTGGGCTTCGATGTGTTGATTATCGATCACCGCGGGCAGGGGCTTTCTGGCCGCCTGCTATCGGATACGCATCGCGGCCACGTGGATAACTTCAGCGATTACGTCGACGATCTTGCCGCGTTCTGGCAGCAGGAGGTCGAGCCCGGCCCCTGGCGGAAGCGCTATATTCTGGCGCACTCGATGGGCGGTGCGATTTCAACGCTGTTTTTACAGCGCCACGCTCACCAGTGCGACGCCATTGCGCTCACCGCGCCGATGTATGGCATCGTCATGCGTTTTCCTGACTGGATGGTGCGTCATATTCTTGACTGGGCTGAGGGCCATCAGCGCATTCGGGAAGGCTATGCCATCGGGACGGGACGCTGGCGGGCACTGCCGTTTGCGATGAACGTTCTGACTCACAGTCGCCAGCGGTATCGTCGTAACCTGCGTTTTTATGCCGATGAACCGCGCCTGCGCGTGGGGGGCCCGACCTACCACTGGGTGCGGGAAGGTATCCTTGCCGGTGAGCAGGTTCTGGCGGGTGTCGGCAATGACGATACACCAACACTCCTGATTCAGGCGGAAGAAGAGCGTGTGGTGGATAACCGCATGCATGACCGCTATTCTGAACTGCGCGCGGCCGCCGGTCACCCTTGTGAAGGGGGAAAACCGCTGGTCATTAACGGCGCGTACCATGAGATCCTTTTTGAAAAGGACGCTATGCGCTCAGTCGCGCTCAACGCCATTGTTGAATTTTTCAACAGGCATAATTGATTATTGTTTTCCACCAGAGGTTGAAATCCCTATGTACCAGGTTGTTGCATCTGATTTAGATGGCACGCTGCTTTCCCCTGACCACATCCTGTCGCCTTACGCGAAAGAGACCCTAAAGCTGCTGACGGCACGGGGCGTGAACTTTGTGTTTGCCACCGGCCGCCACCACGTCGACGTGGGGCAGATCCGCGATAATCTTGAGATCAAATCGTACATGATCACCTCCAACGGTGCGCGCGTGCATGATACCAACGGCAACCTGATCTTCACCCACAACCTGGATCGCGATATTGCCGCCGATCTGTTTGGCGTGGTGCACAATAATCCGGCTATCGTCACCAACGTTTATCGTGACGACGACTGGTTCATGAACCGCCACCGCCCGGATGAAATGCGTTTCTTCAAAGAAGCGGTATTTAACTACTCCCTGTACGAGCCGGGTCTGCTGGAGCCGGAGGGGATCAGTAAGGTGTTCTTTACCTGCGACAGCCATGAAGAACTGCTCCCGCTGGAACAGGCAATCAACGCCCGCTGGGGCGATCGCGTCAATGTGAGCTTCTCAACCCTGACCTGTCTGGAAGTGATGGCGGGTGGCGTCTCCAAAGGCCACGCGCTGGAAGCCGTCGCGAAACGTCTGGGCTTTGAGCTGAAAGACTGTATCGCCTTTGGTGACGGCATGAACGATGCCGAAATGCTGTCGATGGCAGGCAAGGGCTGCATTATGGAGAATGCGCACCAGCGCCTGAAAGATTTGCACCCGGAGCTGGAAGTGATCGGCACCAACGCAGACAATGCGGTACCGAAATACCTGCGCAAACTGTTCCTTGAATAATCTTCATTTGATTGTTTATTGCTCAGATGTCAACCAAAGAGTTCGCTACAATGCCTCTCCTTCTTTCTGAGAGACAAGCATTGTGGCGCTACTCATTATCACCACTATCCTGTGGGCCTTCTCCTTTAGCCTGATTGGCGAATACCTTGCCGGTTCGGTCGACAGCTACTTCTCGGTGCTGATGCGCGTGGGGCTGGCGGCGCTGGTATTCCTGCCGTTTCTGCGCACGCGCGGGCAATCGCTGAAAACGATTGTGCTGTACATGCTGGTGGGGGCGATGCAGCTCGGCATCATGTACCTGTTCAGCTTCCGGGCTTACGTCTATCTGTCCGTCTCGGAATTCCTGCTCTTTACCGTGCTGACGCCGCTCTACATCACGCTGATATACGATCTGCTGAGTAAACGCCGCCTGCGCTGGGGATACCTGCTTAGCGCGGCGCTGGCGGTGATTGGCGCGGCGATTATTCGCTACGACAAAGTCAGCGATCACTTCTGGACCGGACTGATGTTCGTCCAGCTCGCCAATATCAGTTTCGCCATCGGCATGGTGGGCTATAAGCGCCTGATGGAAACCCGCCCGATGCCGCAGCATAACGCGTTCGCCTGGTTTTATATGGGCGCCGCGATTGTCGCAGTGGCGGCGTGGTTTATGCTCGGTAACCCGCACAAGCTGCCGACCACCGCCGTGCAGTGGGGCGTGCTGATCTGGCTGGGCGTCGTGGCTTCCGGGTTGGGGTACTTCATGTGGAACTACGGCGCGACGCAGGTCGACGCCGGTACGCTGGGGATCATGAACAATGTGCATGTCCCGGCTGGGTTGTTGGTCAACCTCGCCATCTGGCAGCAACAGCCGCACTGGCCGAGCTTCCTTATTGGGGGAGCGGTGATCCTGGCTTCGCTGTGGGTCCATCGCCGCTGGGTCGCTCCGCGCTCCGCACAAACGGAAGATGGTCGCACGCGTGGTTCCGCGCTGAGCGAATAAACGCCTCCGTAATCGGCTGACGCTGCTCGCCATCGCGCACGGCGGCGTACAGTCGGCTCCACAGTCCTTCACCCAGGGTTTTGGTCTGCACAAGACCCTGGCGTTCAAAGCTCTCTACCACCCAGTGCGGCAGCGCCGCGATACCCATTCTGGCCGCCACCATCTGAATCAACAGCAGGGTGTTATCCACGCTTTTCAGCTGCGGACTGATGCCCGCGGGCTGCAGGAAGTGGCGCCAGATATCCAGACGACTGCGCTGAACCGGGTAAATCAGCAGCGTTTCCGTCGCCAGGTCTTCCGGCGTGATGCGCGTTTTCGCCGCCAGCGGATGATCCGGTGCCAGGACCAGGCGCACTTCATAATCAAACATCGGCGAATAGTGCAGGCCGCTGCGCGGCAGGATGTCAGAGGTCATCACCAGGTCCAGCTCGCCCTGCTGCAGGGACGGCTGCGGATCAAAGGTCACGCCGGATTTGAAGTCCATCTCCACCTGCGGCCACTTCTGGCGGAAGTTCTCAAGCGCGGGGGTCAGCCACTGAATACAGCTGTGGCACTCAATGGCGATACGCAGCGTGGTTTGTTGCGGTTCGTTACACGCCTGCAGCGCGCTGGCGATTTGCGGCAGGACCTGATTCGCCAGCTGCAACAGTATCTCACCTTGCGGCGTAAAGCGCAGGGGCTGGCTCTTACGCACAAAAAGACGGAAGCCGAGGCGTTGTTCCAGATCGCTGAACTGGTGAGAAAGGGCGGACTGGGTCTGGTGCAGCGTGGCAGCCGCAGCCGCGAGCGAGCCGCAGTTCCGCAACGCTTGTAGCGTTTTCAGGTGTTTTATCTCGATCATGAAAGTCCTTCACTTCGCCATGAACATATTGCGCTTGAGGAATATACAGTACCTGCCAATTATAGATGTGTAAACATCTGGACGTCTAAATAACGAATTTCACAAGGGGCACACCATGACAATCCGCAATCACACACTCGGTTTCCCTCGCGTTGGCCTGCGTCGCGAGCTGAAAAAAGCGCAAGAAAGCTACTGGGCGGGGAACGCCACCCGTGAAGAACTGCTGGCGGTGGGACGCGAGCTGCGCGCCCGTCACTGGGATCAGCAAAAACAGGCGGGCATTGACCTGCTGCCGGTGGGCGATTTCGCCTGGTACGACCATGTTCTGACGACCAGCCTGCTGCTTGGCAACGTGCCGGCTCGTCATCAGAACAAAGATGGATCGGTAGATATCGATACCCTGTTCCGCATCGGCCGTGGCCGTGCGCCAACGGGTGAGCCAGCGGCAGCGGCGGAAATGACTAAATGGTTTAACACTAACTATCACTATATGGTGCCGGAGTTCGTAAAAGGTCAGCAGTTCAGGCTGACCTGGACGCAGCTTCTGGATGAAGTGGACGAAGCGCTGGCGCTGGGCCATCAGGTGAAACCGGTTCTGCTCGGGCCGGTAACGTACCTGTGGCTGGGTAAAGTAAAAGGCGAGCAGTTTGACCGACTCAGCCTGCTGAAGGACATTCTGCCGGTCTACAAACAGGTGCTGATTGAGCTGGGCAAACGCGGCATTCAGTGGGTGCAAATCGACGAGCCGGCGCTGGTGCTCGAACTGCCCAAGGTTTGGCTCGATGCCTTCAAACCGGCGTATGACGCGCTGGCGGGGCAAGTGAAGCTGCTGCTGACCACCTATTTCGAAGGCGTAACGCCGAACCTTAACACCATTACCGCGTTGCCGGTTCAGGGCCTGCACGTTGACCTCGTACACGGTAAAGACGATGTGGCGGAGCTGCACAAGCGCCTGCCTGTGGACTGGCTGCTCTCCGCCGGGCTGATTAACGGTCGTAACGTCTGGCGTGCCGATCTCACCGGGAAATACGCTCAAATAAAAGACATCGTCGGCAAACGTGAGCTGTGGGTGGCTTCGTCCTGTTCCCTGCTGCACAGCCCGATCGATCTGAGCGTGGAGACTCGCCTGGATGCCGAGGTGAAAAGCTGGTTTGCCTTCGCCCTGCAAAAATGCGAAGAGCTGACGCTGCTGCGCGATGCGCTGAACAGCGGCGACACGGCGGCGATCGCCGAATGGAGCGCACCGATCCAGGCGCGTCGTCACTCGGCGCGCGTGCACAACCCGGCGGTGGAAAAACGCCTGACGGCCATCACCGCCCAGGACAGCCAGCGTCAGAGCCCGTATGAAGTCCGCGCTGAAGCGCAGCGTGCCCGCTTCAACCTGCCTGCGTGGCCGACCACCACCATCGGTTCCTTTCCCCAAACCACCGAAATCCGTGGCCTGCGTCTGGACTTCAAAAAGGGCAATCTGGATGCGAATCACTATCGCACCGGTATCGCCGAACACATCAAGCAGGCGATTATCGAGCAGGAACGTCTGGGTCTGGACGTGCTGGTACACGGTGAGGCCGAGCGTAACGACATGGTGGAATACTTCGGTGAGCATCTCGACGGCTTTGTGTTTACCCAGAACGGCTGGGTGCAGAGCTACGGCTCCCGCTGCGTGAAGCCGCCGGTGGTGATCGGCGACGTCAGCCGTACGGAAGCGATCACCGTGGAGTGGGCGAAATACGCGCAGTCCCTCACGGACAAGCCGGTGAAAGGCATGCTCACCGGTCCGGTGACCATTCTTTGCTGGTCCTTCCCGCGTGAAGACGTGACCCGTGAAACCATCGCCAAACAGATTGCCCTGGCACTGCGTGATGAAGTGGCGGATCTGGAAGCAGCAGGCATTGGCATTATTCAGATTGACGAACCGGCACTGCGCGAAGGCCTGCCGTTGCGTCGCAGCGACTGGGATGCCTACCTGCAGTGGGGTGTGGAGGCGTTCCGCATCAACGCCGCGGTGGCGAAGGACGACACCCAGATCCACACCCACATGTGTTACTGCGAATTTAACGACATCATGGATTCGATTGCCGCGCTGGACGCCGACGTGATCACCATTGAGACGTCGCGCTCAGACATGGAGCTGCTGGAGTCGTTCGAAGAGTTCGAGTACCCGAACGAAATCGGGCCGGGCGTGTACGACATTCACTCCCCGAACGTGCCGAGCGTGGAGTGGATTGAAGCCCTGCTGAAAAAAGCGGCCCAGCGCATTCCGGCTGAGCGCCTGTGGGTGAACCCGGACTGCGGCCTGAAAACCCGCGGCTGGCCGGAGACGCGTGCGGCGCTGGCGAACATGGTGAAGGCAGCACAGAACTTGCGTCAGGCATAATTGTGACGCGCGATGGCCGGGTGCCAGCCCGGCCTTATCGTACTTAGCTCAGGTCTGCGCCATTGCTGGCAATCACTTTTTGGTACCACCAGAAGGAGTCTTTTTTCAGCCGTTTCAACGTACCGTTGCCTTCATCGTCCTGATCGACATAGATAAAACCGTAGCGTTTGGACATCTGCGAGGTGCCCGCGCTAATGATGTCGATACAGCCCCACGTGGTGAACCCTATCACCTCCACGCCTTCATTAATCGCGGCCAGCGTTTGCGCGAAGTGCGCGCGGAAATAGTCGATGCGATAGCTATCGTGGATCCTGCCGTTTTCGACCACATCCTTCGCGCCCAGACCGTTTTCAACGATAAACAGCGGCTTCCGGTAACGGTCATACAGCTCCAGCAGCGAGATTTTTAACCCAAGCGGATCAATCTGCCATCCCCATTCGGACGCAGGCAGATACGGGTTTTTCACACCGAGAACGGTATTCCCGGGAATGCGTTCGGCGTCAGGCTGAGTGGATTCGGTCATCGACATGTAATAGCTGAAGGAGACGAAATCGACGGTATGCGCCTTTAAAATACGCCGATCGTCAGGGTGCATTTCAATATGGATATTTCGTCGTTCCAGATCGCGCAGGATCAGCGGCGGATAGTCGCCAAATACCTGCACGTCAGCATAAAAATAGTTTTCCAGGTTTTTCTTCAGCGTGGCTTCAACGTCTTCCGGACGGCAGCTGTGCGGATAGGTCGTCAGTTTGGTCAGCATGCACCCGACCTGGCTGCCCGGAATTTTGGCGTGGCAGTCTCGGGTGACCAGTGCAGACGCGACAAACTGATGATGCAGACCCTGATAGATATCCTGTTTCGCGTTGCCCGGCGCGCTTTTCTCTTCGCGAATGCCCGCGGTCGTAAAGGGATGGCGGTGAATACTGTCTATTTCATTGAAGGTTAGCCAGTAACGCACCAGCTCTTTGTAGCGGTCGAAACAAACATTGCTGAAGCGAACAAAGGCATCAACCACATTACGATGCACCCAGCCGTTATATTTTTCGCTCAGCGCCAGCGGCATTTCGTAGTGGGAAAGGGTGACCAGCGGCTCGATGTTATGACGACGCAGCTCGCGGAACAGTTCTTCATAAAACTGCAGCCCGGCCTCGTTTGGCGCGGCGTCCTCGCCGGTCGGGAAAATACGCGACCAGGCAATGGATACGCGCAGTACCTTAAAACCCATCTCAGCAAACAGCGCGACGTCGTCTTTATAGTGGTGATAAAAATCGATGCCGCGGCGTTTTGGGTATAGCGCATCATTTTTACCTTCAAACGCGTCGCGGATATTCTCGTCCGTCAGGGCCATGTGGCCGCTGTAATCTTTCACGGAGAGGTTGGGTTTCCAGGCGACAGCGTCGGCAACGGACGGCCCTTTGCCGTCCACGTTCCATGCGCCTTCGGCCTGGTTGGCGGCAATCGCGCCGCCCCATAAAAAACCGTGTGGAAACGCGAGGGAATAGTCCATAACACGCACTCCTTATGCGTCATGATGATGGGAAAGGCTTACCCTTTTTTACCACCGTACTGACGGAACCACGTAAGCATCCGCTGCCATCCATCTTTCGCCGATTCTGCGTGATAGCTCGGACGATAGTCGGCGTTAAACGCATGCCCGGCATCCGGGTAAACCACAATCTCCGCCTTCGCATTTGCCGCGCGGAGCGCATGGCGCATGGTTTCTACCGAATCCAGCGAAATACCGGTGTCCTGACCGCCGTAAAGCCCTAACACGGGAGCATTCAACTCGGTGGCGATATCAACCGGATGTTTCGGTGAATTCAGCGTTTTTTCACCCACCAGTTTGCCGTACCAGGCGACAGCGGCTTTGAGCTGCGGGTTATGCGCGGCATACAGCCAGCTAATGCGTCCGCCCCAGCAGAAACCGGTGAGCAGCAGACGATGGGGATCGCCCCCGTTGCGCGCCGCCCAACTGGCGACGTGGTCGAGGTCGGCCAGCACCTGCGCGTCCGGGACTTTGCTGACCAGGTTGCTGAGCAAGGTGGGAATATCGCTGTAGTCGTTCGGATCGCCCTGACGGAAGTAGAGCTCTGGCGCAACGGCCAGATAGCCTTCCAGCGCCAGCCGGCGGCAGAGGTCGCGAATGTGTTCGTGAACACCGAAAATTTCCTGAACCACGATCACGATGGGCAGCGGGCCGTCTGCCGATTTTGGTCGTGCGTGGTAAGCAGGCATGTTCTCTCCCTGCGTGGGAATGGAGGTCTCACCCGCGGTGATGGCATCTTCAGACGTTGAGACGATGGTTGAGGCATGCGGGGCCGCAGCAGGTGCAAAACCGGTTTTTTCAGTCATGGCATTCTCCGTACCAATCAGTTAGCGCAAAGGTAAATATAGACACCAGGTTAACAACTCACAGTGCCTTAAACGGTCTATCTTTTGTGCAGCACCTGACGATATAACTTGTTAATGTGATGTAAATCACTTTTTGATGGAAATTCGATGCAATCATTTTCATTCATGGTGAGATGCGTCACGAAATTATGCTTACTGCTTCTGTAAAGTACCGTTTTACTTCTTCTGACTAACCGACCCACAGAGGAGTCACCTATGTCTAAGTCTGATGTTTTTCATCTCGGCCTCACTAAAAACGATTTACAAGGGGCTACGCTCGCTATCGTCCCTGGC
The DNA here is from genome assembly GCF_900113755.1 of Enterobacter sp. NFIX59. NCBI lineage: Bacteria > Pseudomonadati > Pseudomonadota > Gammaproteobacteria > Enterobacterales > Enterobacteriaceae > Enterobacter > Enterobacter sp. NFIX59. Next base: position 64,467 of record NZ_FOQN01000010.1, read on the forward strand.
GATCCAGAGCGTGTGGAAAAGATCGCCGCGCTGATGGATAAGCCGGTTAAGCTGGCAGCCCATCGTGAATTCACCACCTGGCGCGCAGAGCTGGATGGTAAAGCCGTGATTGTGTGTTCTACCGGTATCGGTGGCCCGTCTACTTCGATTGCTGTTGAAGAGCTGGCACAGCTGGGCATTCGTACTTTCCTGCGTATCGGTACCACTGGCGCTATCCAGCCGCACATCAACGTCGGCGACGTGCTGGTGACGACCGCGTCTGTGCGTCTGGATGGCGCAAGCCTCCACTTTGCGCCGATGGAGTTCCCGGCGGTGGCCGATTTCGAGTGCACCACCGCGCTGGTTGAAGCCGCGAAATCCGTGGGCGCCACCACCCACGTGGGCGTGACCGCTTCGTCCGATACCTTCTACCCGGGCCAGGAGCGTTACGACACCTTCTCTGGCCGCGTGGTAAGCCGCTTCAAAGGCTCCATGGAAGAGTGGCAGTCAATGGGCGTGATGAACTACGAAATGGAATCCGCCACGCTGCTGACCATGTGCGCAAGCCAGGGTCTGCGTGCCGGTATGGTGGCGGGCGTTATCGTCAACCGTACCCAGCAGGAGATCCCGAACGCCGAAACCATGAAGCAGACCGAAAGCCATGCAGTGAAAATCGTGGTCGAAGCCGCGCGTCGCCTGATCTAGTCCCCTCCTTTCGAAATCAAAGGCCGGCACGTTCGGCCTTTATTTTTTGCGTAGCGCCTCGCAGGAAAACCCTTTCAAACTGGACGTTTATACAGCACAATCTTATTTTGTGCGGGTAATACGTTGATGCAGGGGGCATTGTGGATATCTCAATCCTGATTTATGCGGTGATTGCGCTGGTGGGCGTGGCGATAGGCTGGCTCATTTCCAGCTATCAGCATGCACAGCAGAAGGCCGAACAGCTGGCAGAGCGCGAAGAGATCGTCGCTGAATTAAGTGCGGCAAAGCAGCAGCTTGCCCTGAGTGACCACTGGCGCGACGAGTGCGAGCTGCTTAACAACGAGCTGCGCAATCTCCGTGATATCAACACCTCGCTGGAGGCCGATCTCCGCGAAGTGACCACCCGCCTTGAATCCACTCAGCTGCATGCGGAAGACAAAATCCGCCAGATGATCAACAGCGAGCAGCGCCTCAGCGAACAGTTTGAGAACCTCGCCAACCGTATTTTCGAGCACAGCAACCGCCGCGTTGATGAACAGAACCGCCAGAGCCTTAACAGCCTGCTGACGCCGCTGCGTGAACAGCTGGACGGTTTTCGTCGTCAGGTGCAGGACAGTTTTGGTCAGGAAGCCCGCGAGCGGCACACCCTGGCGCATGAGATTCGCAATCTCCAGCAGCTGAATGCCCAGATGGCGCAGGAAGCGGTCAACCTGACCCGCGCGCTCAAAGGGGATAACAAAACCCAGGGCAACTGGGGAGAAGTGGTGCTGACCCGCGTACTGGAAGCCTCCGGCCTGCGGGAAGGATATGAATACGAAACGCAGGTGAGTATCGAAAACGACGCCCGCTCGCGCATGCAGCCGGATGTGATCGTGAGGCTGCCGCAGGGTAAAGATGTGGTGATTGACGCCAAAATGACCCTGGTGGCGTATGAGCGTTACTTCAACGCGGAGGATGACTACACCCGCGAATCGGCGCTGCAGGAGCACATTGCCTCCGTGCGTAACCACATTCGCCTGCTCGGCAGAAAAGACTATCAGCAGTTGCCGGGTCTTCGCTCGCTGGACTATGTCCTGATGTTTATTCCGGTAGAGCCCGCGTTTCTGCTGGCACTCGACAGGCAGCCTGAACTCATCACCGAAGCGCTCAAAAATAACATTATGCTGGTCAGCCCTACCACGTTGCTGGTGGCGTTACGTACCATTGCGAACCTGTGGCGCTATGAACACCAGAGCCGCAACGCGCAGCAGATTGCCGATCGTGCCAGCAAGCTGTACGACAAAATGCGCCTCTTCGTGGACGACATGTCCTCAGTCGGGCAGAGCCTGGATCGTGCGCAGGATAACTACCGCCAGGCGATGAAAAAACTCACCTCGGGACGCGGCAATCTGCTGGCGCAGGCCGAATCATTCCGCAGCCTGGGGGTAGAGGTTAAACGCGAGATTAATCCGGAATTGGTGGAACAGGCCACCGCCCAGGACGACGAGTTTCGCCTGCGAGAAGGTGCGGACGAACAAAAGACAAACAGTGAAGACAACACGTTAGCGGTGGATTTATCACCAGACGAGACTCCAGCGCGTTTATTTCGCGGTGGTTGAAACGTAGGGCAAACGCGCCCAATCTGTTACACTTCACGAACATTTTACTGATAAGCAGGCTCTAAGATGGCTGACGATTCACAAGACACAACGCACTTTGGCTTTCAGACTGTCGCCAAAGCGCAGAAAGCTGACATGGTGGCCCACGTATTTCATTCCGTGGCGGCGAAGTACGATGTGATGAATGACCTGATGTCGTTCGGCATTCATCGCTTGTGGAAGCGCTTCACCATTGACTGTAGCGGCGTGCGTCGCGGACAAACGGTGCTGGATTTAGCCGGCGGTACGGGCGATTTAACCGCGAAATTCTCCCGTCTGGTGGGCGAAACCGGTCGCGTTGTTCTTGCCGATATTAATGACTCCATGCTGAAAATGGGCCGCGAAAAGCTGCGTAACATCGGCGTGGTGGGGAATGTGGAATATGTTCAGGCAAACGCCGAAGCGCTGCCGTTCCCGGACAATACCTTTGACTGCATCACGATCTCCTTCGGTCTGCGTAACGTAACCGACAAAGAAAAAGCGCTGCGCTCCATGTACCGCGTGCTGAAGCCGGGTGGACGTCTGCTGGTGCTCGAGTTCTCCAAACCGATCATTGAGCCGCTGAGCAAAGCCTACGACGCCTATTCCTTCCACGTGCTGCCGCGCATCGGTGAGTTGGTGGCGAATGATGCGGAAAGTTACCGCTATCTGGCGGAATCTATTCGTATGCACCCGGATCAGGACACCCTAAAAGCCATGATGCAGGATGCAGAATTTGAGAACGTTGAATATTTCAACCTGACGGCGGGTGTCGTCGCGCTGCATCGCGGTTACAAATTCTGAGTGGAGGTGTCCCGTGCCCTTTAAACCCTTAGTCTCCGCAGGCATCGAGAATGTACTGAATGCTTTCCTGTATCGCGCTCCGGCGCTGAAAGCTGCGCGTCAGCGGCTAAACGGGAAGGTATTGCGCATTGTTTTAAAAGAGTTATCGACGCCGCTTGTACTGGTCTTCAGCGAACGCCAGCTTGACGTACTGGGGGAGTGGGAAGGTGAAGCCGACTGCTCGGTCATCACGCACATGAGCGTGCTGCCAAAACTGCGCGATCGCCAGCAATTAACGGCGCTTATCCGCAGCGGTGAGCTGGAAGTAGAAGGCGACATTCAGGTCGTGCAGAACTTCGTTGCGCTCACCGATCTTGCGGAGTTCGACCCGGCAGAGCTGCTCGCGCCTTTTATCGGAGACATCGCCGCCGAAGGCATCGGGAAAGTCCTTCATGGTGGCGCCTCCTTTGCGCGTAAAAGCCTGCATCGTCAGCAACGCTATGCGGCGGAAGTGCTGACGGAGGAGTGGCGAATGGCGCCCGGGCCATTGGAAGTGGCGTGGTTTGCGGAAGAGACCGCTGCTGTTGAACGTGCGGTTGATGCGTTAACCAAACGGCTGGAAAAACTGGAGGGCAAATGACGCCTGGTGAAATTCGGCGCCTCTATTTTATTATTCGCACCTTTTTGAGCTACGGGCTCGACGAGCTTATCCCCAAAATGCGTATCACGCTGCCGCTTCGTATCTGGCGGCGGATGCTGTTCTGGATGCCCAATCGCCATAAAGGTCAACCGCTGGGTGAGCGTCTGCGTCTCGCGCTGCAGGAGCTCGGTCCGGTTTGGATTAAATTCGGACAGATGTTGTCGACCCGCCGCGATCTCTTCCCGCCGCTTATTGCCGATGAGCTCGCGATGCTGCAGGACCGCGTCGCACCGTTTGACGGCGCGCGCGCGAAAAAGCAAATTGAAGAGGCGATGGGAAATGTACCCGTCGAGACCTGGTTTGACGATTTCGACATTCACCCACTGGCATCGGCCTCTATCGCGCAGGTGCATACCGCGCGTCTGAAAGAAAACGGCAAAGAAGTTGTTATTAAGGTCATTCGTCCGGACATCCTGCCCATCATCAAAGCAGACATGAAGCTGATTTATCGTCTGGCGCGCTGGGTACCACGCTTGCTGCCGGACGGGCGTCGCCTTCGTCCACTGGAAGTGGTGCGGGAATATGAAAAAACGCTGATTGATGAGCTTAACCTGCTGCGCGAATCGGCAAACGCCATTCAGCTGCGTCGCAACTTTGAAAACAGCCCGATGCTCTATGTCCCTGAAGTCTATTCTGACTACTGCAGCCAGAACATGATGGTGATGGAGCGAATCTACGGTATTCCGGTTTCGGATGTGGTGGCCCTGGAGAAGCAGGGAACGAACATGAAGCTGTTGGCCGAGCGTGGGGTACAGGTCTTCTTTACCCAGGTGTTCCGCGACAGCTTTTTCCATGCGGACATGCATCCGGGCAATATCTTCGTGAGCTACGAACACCCTGAGGATCCGAAGTACATCGGTATCGACTGCGGGATTGTGGGGTCACTGAACAAGGAAGATAAACGGTATCTGGCTGAGAACTTCATCGCGTTCTTCAACCGCGACTACCGTAAGGTGGCCGAGCTGCACGTCGATTCAGGCTGGGTGCCGCCGGACACCAACGTCGAGGAGTTCGAGTTCGCGATCCGGACCGTTTGTGAACCGATTTTTGAAAAACCGCTGGCGGAAATCTCCTTCGGGCACGTGCTGTTAAACCTGTTCAACACGGCTCGCCGCTTTAATATGGAAGTTCAGCCACAGCTAGTTTTACTTCAGAAAACATTACTTTACGTTGAGGGTGTAGGCCGACAGCTCTATCCTCAGTTAGACTTGTGGAAGACCGCGAAACCTTTCCTTGAGTCCTGGATTAAGGATCAGGTTGGTATTCCGGCGCTGGTGCGCTCGCTGAAAGAGAAAGGCCCGTTCTGGATAGAAAAAATGCCTGAAATTCCTGAACTGGTTTATGACAGTTTGCGTCAGAGCAAGAACCTTCAGCACAGCATGGATAAAATCGCCCGCGAGCTTCAGTCCAGCCGGGTTCGCCAGGGCCAGTCACGCTATCTCTTTGGGATTGGCGCAACGCTGCTGTTGAGCGGTACGCTGCTGCTGATCAACCGTCCGGACTGGCAGATGATGCCCGCCTGGCTGATGGCCGCCGGGGTGGTTGTCTGGCTTGCCGGATGGCGAAAAACGCGCTGAGTTTGCGTCGCTATCGACGGGTCGCATACGTATAATGCGACCTGACTAATTAATCATCTATCCCTGAGGAACATGTATGGGTGGTATCAGTATCTGGCAATTGTTGATCATTGCCGTCATCGTCGTGCTGCTGTTTGGCACCAAAAAGCTCGGTTCTATTGGTTCCGACCTGGGCGCGTCTATCAAAGGCTTCAAGAAAGCGATGAGCGATGATGAGAGCAAGCAGGATAAAACCAGCCAGGACGCTGATTTTACTGCTAAGTCCATCGCCGATAAGCAGGAAGAAGCCAAAAAGGAAGACGCTAAACGCCACGATAAAGAGCAGGTGTAAGTCGTGTTCGACATTGGTTTTAGTGAGCTCCTGCTGGTCTTTGTGATTGGCCTGATTGTGCTGGGGCCGCAGCGTCTGCCGGTGGCAGTGAAGACCGTTGCGGGCTGGGTTCGTGCGCTGAGATCGCTGGCATCGACCGTTCAGAATGAGCTGGCGCAGGAGCTTAAGCTGCAGGAATTTCAGGAAAGCCTTAAAAAGGTCGAGAAGGCGAGCATGGATAACCTGACGCCGGAACTGAAAGCGTCAATGGATGAGCTGCGCGAAGCGGCGGAATCCATGAAGCGCTCCTACAGCGTTAACGATCCTGAAAAAGCGAGCGATGAAGCGAACACCATCCATAACCCGGTGGTGAAGGGCAGCGAGGAGCAGCGCGAGGGCGTAACGCCTGCCAGCGCAGAACATCAGGCTGCCGCGCCAGAACAGACGCCGCAGGAAACCGAAGTGAAAAAACAGGTGCAGCCGGAAGAGCCGGTGGCAAAAACGGCGGAAGTGAAGCCCGCTGCGTCCGTTTCCGAATCATCCCCCTCGTCGAGTGATAAAGCGTAAACATGGCAGTAGATGATACTCAACCGCTGATTGCGCACCTCATTGAGCTGCGTAAGCGCCTGTTAAACTGCATTATTGCGGTTTTACTCATATTCCTGTGCCTGGTCTATTTTGCCAACGATATCTATCAGGTGGTCTCTGCACCGCTGATTAAGCAGATGCCGCTGGGCGCAACGATGATTGCAACAGACGTTGCTTCTCCGTTCTTTACCCCCATCAAGCTGACCTTCTGGGTGTCGTTGATTGCCTCAGCGCCGGTCATTCTTTATCAGGTGTGGGCGTTTGTGGCGCCAGCGCTGTATAAACACGAACGTAAGCTGGTGATCCCGCTGCTGGTGTCTAGTTCGCTGCTGTTCTATATCGGCATGGCGTTTGCCTATTTCGTTGTCTTCCCGCTGGCCTTCGGCTTCCTGACGCATACCGCGCCGGAAGGGGTCCAGGTGTCGACGGATATCGCCAGCTACCTCAGCTTTGTGATGGCGCTGTTTATGGCGTTCGGCGTGGCATTCGAAGTGCCGGTGGCCATTGTGCTGCTTTGCTGGGTAGGGGTAACAACCCCGGATGACCTGCGTAAGAAGCGTCCGTATATCCTGGTGGGCGCCTTTGTGGTCGGCATGCTGCTGACACCGCCGGACGTGTTCTCGCAGACGCTGCTGGCCATACCGATGTACTGTCTGTTTGAGGTCGGCGTATTCTTCTCGCGTTTCTACGTGGGTAAAGGACGTCGAGCGGATGACGAAGACGATACGTCCGACAAGACCACTGAAGAGTAAAACCAGCCGCCCGTCAGGGCGGTTGTTATATGGGGATTTGCATGTTTGATATCGGACTCAATCTGACCAGCTCGCAGTTTGCGAAAGATCGTGATGAGGTGGTTGCGCGCGCGTTTGCTGCCGGGGTGAAAGGGCTGCTGCTGACGGGCACCAACCTGCATGAGAGCGAGCAGGCGCAGCAGCTGGCGCAACGCTACGATCGCTGTTGGTCTACTGCTGGTGTACATCCTCACGACAGTAGCCAGTGGACCCCGGAAAGTGGCGACACCCTGTACAGGCTGGCGAAGACGCCAGAAGTGGTAGCGATCGGCGAATGCGGTCTCGATTTCAACCGTAACTTTTCCACGCCTGAAGAGCAGGAAAAAGCATTCACTGCCCAGCTTGCGCTGGCGGCAGAGCTTGGAATGCCCGTATTTATGCACTGCCGCGACGCGCATGAGCGTTTCCTGGCACTTCTGGATCCGTGGCTGGAGAAACTGCCCGGCGCGGTACTCCACTGCTTTACCGGTTCACGACAGGAAGCACTGGATTGCCTGAAGCGAGGGCTTTATCTGGGTGTTACTGGCTGGGTTTGCGATGAGCGTCGCGGGCTCGAACTTCGGGAGCTGTTGCCAGCGATCCCGGCTTACCGGTTGCTCCTTGAAACCGATGCGCCCTATCTGCTACCGCGCGATATGAAACCCAAACCGGCATCGCGGCGAAATGAGCCCGCGTATCTGGGGCACATTGTTGAGAGCGTTGCGAAGTGGCGCGGAGAGGATCCGCACTGGCTTTCGGCGCAGACGGATAACAACGTGCGTAATCTGTTCGGAATAAACGTTTAAAGTTTGCGGAAGTCGGTGTTTTTAACGCTCTGCAGCACCTGCTTGTTCAGCAGATTGAGCAACAGCATAGAGCGCGCTTCTCCGTCCGGCTCGGCAAAAATCGCCTGCAGACCTTCGAAAGCGCCTTCGGTAATTACGACGCTATCGCCCGTGTAAGGGGTTTCGGGGTCGGTGATCCCTTCAGGCTGTTGATAAATCGACAGCTGATGAATGACCGTCGACGGAACCGTTGCCGGGTGAGCACCAAAACGAACGAAGTGGCTGACGCCACGCGTGGCGCTGATGGTGGTGGTGTGGATGACTTCCGGGTCGAACTCCACGAACAGGTAGTTCGGGAACAACGGCTCACTGACGGTTGTGCGCTTCCCGCGCTGCATTTTTTCAAGCGTGATCACGGGTGTCAGGCAATTTACAGACTGACGTTCAAGATGTTCCTGCGCGCGCTGAAGTTGCCCGCGTTTGCAATACAGTAAATACCAGGCCTGCATAATCACTCTTTCCCTTAGTTCGGGGCGCAAGCATATCAAAACCCTGGCGGGATCGCTAAGTTGATTATAATGGGCGAAAATGGGACAGAACGCATAACTTCACGCTAATTTAACAAAATTACAGCATCAAGCAGGCTTACGCCGTATAATGAAGCGCTTACAGAGAGGCCATGATTAACTGCATGAAATACCACGATCTCCGCGACTTCCTGACGCTGCTGGAAAAGCAGGGTGAACTCAAACGTATTACACTTCCTGTTGATCCTTATCTGGAGATGACAGAAATTGCTGACCGCACCCTGCGTGCCGGTGGCCCCGCGTTACTGTTTGAAAATCCGAAAGGGTACTCCATGCCGGTGCTGTGCAACCTGTTTGGTACACCGCGTCGCGTCGCACTGGGGATGGGGCAGGAAGACGTCACGGCGCTGCGTGAAGTCGGTAAGCTGCTGGCGTTTCTGAAAGAGCCGGAGCCACCGAAAGGCTTCCGCGATCTGTTCGACAAACTGCCGCAGTTTAAGCAGGTGCTGAACATGCCCACTAAACGCCTGCGCGGCGCGCCGTGCCAGCAGAAGGTGCTGGAAGGCGATGCGGTTGATTTGACTAAAATCCCTATCATGCAGTGCTGGCCGGAAGATGCTGCGCCGCTGATCACCTGGGGGCTCACCGTTACGCGCGGCCCTCACAAAGAGCGGCAAAACCTCGGTATTTACCGCCAGCAGTTGATTGGCAAGAATAAACTCATCATGCGCTGGCTGTCGCATCGCGGCGGCGCGCTGGATTTCCAGGAGTGGTGCGCTGCGCATCCGGGGGAGCGTTTCCCGGTGTCTGTCGCTTTAGGCGCCGATCCGGCCACCATTCTGGGAGCCGTCACCCCCGTGCCGGATACCCTTTCTGAATATGCGTTTGCAGGCCTGCTGCGCGGAACGAAAACCGAAGTCGTGAAGTGTATTTCTAACGATCTCGAAGTTCCGGCCAGTGCAGAAATTGTGCTGGAGGGTTACCTTGAGCAGGGTGAAATGGCGCCAGAAGGCCCTTACGGCGACCACACCGGCTATTACAATGAAGTGGATAACTTCCCGGTGTTTACCGTGACGCACATTACGCAGCGTGAAGATGCGATTTATCACTCCACGTATACCGGACGCCCACCGGACGAACCGGCGGTGCTGGGCGTGGCGCTGAATGAAGTGTTTGTGCCGATCCTGCAAAAGCAGTTCCCGGAAATAGTTGATTTTTATCTGCCGCCTGAAGGATGCTCGTATCGCATGGCGGTGGTCACGATGAAGAAGCAGTATCCAGGTCATGCTAAACGCGTGATGATGGGCGTGTGGTCTTTCCTGCGCCAGTTTATGTATACCAAATTTGTTATTGTCTGCGATGATGACGTTAACGCCCGCGACTGGAATGACGTAATCTGGGCCATTACCACGCGAATGGACCCGGCGCGCGATACGGTGTTAGTCGAAAACACGCCGATAGATTACCTGGATTTTGCCTCGCCGGTTTCCGGTCTTGGCTCAAAGATGGGACTGGATGCCACAAATAAATGGCCTGGCGAAACCGACCGTGAATGGGGTCGCCCGATCAAAAAAGATCCTGCTGTGACCGCGCGCATTGACGCGATCTGGGACGAGCTGGCCATAATGAATAACGGTAAACCCTGAGCTGACCGTTAAGCCCTATAGACTTCCCGACAGAGAGAGCGAATGACAACCTTAAGCTGTAAAGTGACCTCGGTAGATGCCATCACCGACACCGTATATCGCGTCCGTTTAGTGCCAGAAGCGCCATTCTCTTTCCGCGCGGGTCAGTACCTGATGGTTGTGATGGATGAGCGTGATAAGCGTCCTTTCTCTATGGCCTCAACGCCGGCGGAGCAGGAATTTATTGAGCTTCATATTGGTGCGTCAGAGCTTAACCTGTATGCGATGGCGGTGATGGATCGCATCCTGAAGGAACGTGAAATCGTGGTGGATATTCCGCACGGTGATGCGTGGCTGCGCGATGACGAAGACCGTCCGCTGATCCTGATCGCTGGCGGTACAGGCTTCTCCTACGTGCGCTCCATTCTGTTGACCGCACTGGCGCGTAACCCGGACCGTGACATCACCATTTACTGGGGTGGCCGCGAAGAGAAACATCTGTACGATCTGTCTGAACTGGAAGCGCTGAGCGTCACCCATCCTAACCTGCGCATTGAGCCGGTGGTTGAGCAGCCGGAAGAGGGCTGGCGCGGGCGTAGCGGTACGGTGCTGACGGCGGTGCTGCAGGATCACGGTACGCTGGCTGGGCACGATATCTATATCGCTGGCCGTTTCGAGATGGCGAAAATCGCCCGCGATCTGTTCTGTAACGAACGTGATGCGCGTGAAGACCGCCTGTTTGGCGATGCGTTTGCCTTCATTTAAATAAAAAACCCGCCCTGACAGGCGGGAAGAACGGCAACTAAACTCTCTCTCTTCGCCAGTGACGCCACTGGCGGCGAGGTACCTCTCGTAGGCCGGGAAAGCGCAGCGCCTCCCGGCAAAAGCCCGATGGCGCGATGCTTATCGGGCCTACGTATTAGACCTACACTCTCTCAAACACCGTCGCGATACCCTGACCCAGCCCGATACACATCGTTGCCAGACCAAACTGGGCATCTTTGCGTTCCATCAGGTTGATCAGCGTCGTGCTGATGCGCGCACCGGAGCAGCCCAGCGGGTGACCGAGGGCGATCGCGCCGCCGTTGAGGTTAATCTTCTCGTCGATCTGATCCATCAGCCCCAGATCTTTAATGCATGGCAGGATCTGCGCGGCGAACGCTTCGTTCATCTCGAACAGATCGATGTCGCTGGCGGTTAAGCCCGCTTTTTTCAGCGCCAGCTTCGAGGCCGGAACCGGGCCGTAGCCCATGATTGAAGGATCGCAGCCCACAACCGCCATCGAACGTACCCGAGCGCGAGGGGTTAAGCCCAGCTCGCGGGCGCGGCTTTCGCTCATCACCAGCATCGCCGCGGCACCGTCGGACAGGGCGGACGACGTTCCCGCCGTGACCGTACCGGTGACCGGATCAAACGCCGGGCGCAGGGTAGACAGCGCTTCGACCGTGGTTTCCGGGCGGATGACTTCGTCGTAGCTGAACTGCTTCAGAACGCCGTCTGCGTCGTGACCGCCGGTCGGGATGATCTCATTCTTAAAGGCACCGGACTGTGTCGCCGCCCATGCGCGAGCGTGAGAGCGCGCGGCAAAGGCATCCTGCATTTCACGGCTGATGCCGTGCAGACGAGAAAGCATCTCGGCGGTCAGACCCATCATCCCCGCGGCTTTCGCCACGTTACGGCTCATCCCCGGGTGGAAATCGACCCCGTGGCTCATCGGCACGTGGCCCATGTGCTCAACGCCGCCCACCAGGCAGGCCTGCGCATCGCCGGTCATGATCATGCGCGCCGCGTCGTGCAGCGCCTGCATTGACGAACCGCACAGGCGGTTCACGGTGACGGCCGGAACTGAATGTGGGATCTCCGCCAGCAGCGACGCGTTGCGGGCGATGTTAAAGCCTTGCTCCAGGGTCTGCTGCACGCAGCCCCAGTAGATATCGTCCAGCGCAGCAGGATCCAGCGCCGGGTTACGCGCCAGCAGGCTACGCATCAGGTGCGCGGAGAGGTCTTCCGCACGCACGTTACGGAATGCACCGCCTTTTGAACGGCCCATCGGGGTGCGAATCGCATCAACAATGACAACCTTTTCCATTGTGACTCCTTAAGCCGTTTTCAGTTCGCCAACCGGACGGGCTGGCTCAACTGCTGGATAGTAGGGTTCGTTATGGCGCGCTTTGTTACGCAGCCCTTCCGGCACTTCATACAGCGGGCCGAGGTGCTGATACTGCTGAGCCATATCGAGATAGCGGGCGCTACCGAGCGTGTCCAGCCAGCGGAACGCGCCGCCGTGGAACGGAGGGAAGCCCAGGCCGTATACCAGCGCCATATCGGCTTCTGCAGGGCTGGCGATGATGCCTTCTTCGAGGCAACGCACCACTTCGTTGATCATCGGAATCATCATGCGGGCGATGATCTCATCGTCGGTGAAGTCGCGTTTCGGCTGACTGACATCGGCCAGCAGGCTATCCACCGCCGCGTCTTCTTCTTTCTTCGGTTTGCCCTTGCTGTCTTCTTTATAACGCCAGAAGCCCAGACCGTTTTTCTGACCGAAGCGGTTAGCGTCGAACAGCGCGTCAATCGCGTCGCGATAGTCTTTCTGCATGCGCTGCGGGAAGCCTGCCGCCATTACCGCCTGGGCGTGGTGGGCGGTATCAATGCCCACAACGTCCAGCAGATACGCCGGTCCCATCGGCCAGCCGAACTGTTTTTCCATCACTTTGTCGATTTTGCGGAAGTCCGCGCCGTCGCGCAGCAGCTGGCTAAAACCGGCGAAATAAGGGAACAGCACGCGGTTGACGAAGAAGCCCGGACAATCGTTAACGACGATCGGCGTTTTGCCCATCTTGCTTGCCCATGCCACCACTTTAGCGATGGTTTCGTCGGAGGTTTTTTCCCCACGGATCACTTCGACCAGCGGCATACGGTGTACCGGGTTGAAGAAGTGCATACCGCAGAAGTTTTCCGGACGCTTCAGCACGCTCGCCAGTTCGCTGATTGGAATGGTGGAGGTGTTAGAGGCCAGCACGGTATCCGGGCGAACCTTGTCTTCCGTTTCCGCCAGCACCGCTTTTTTAACTTTCGGGTTCTCGACGACGGCTTCGACCACCACGTCGACACGGTCGAAACCGCTGTATTCCAGCACGGGCTGAATGGTGGAGATCACGCCTGCAAGCTTCAGCCCGTCAATTTTTCCGCGTTCCAGCTGTTTATTCAGCAGCTTGGCCGCTTCGGTCATGCCCAGCGTCAGGGATTTCTCGCTGATGTCTTTCATCACTACCGGCACGCCTTTCCAGGCCGACTGGTAAGCGATGCCGCCACCCATAATGCCCGCGCCGAGTACCGCCGCATGTTTTGGCGTCTCAACGTTTTTGGTCAGCTGTTTGGCTTTGCCTTTCACGAACTGATCGTTAAGGAAGATACCGACCAGCGCGCGGGCTTCATTGGTGTGCGCCAGCGGGACAAAGCTCTGATTTTCGAGCTTCAGCGCGTCATCGCGTCCGAGACGGGCAGCCGCTTCAATGGTTTTCACCGCCGTGATTGGCGCCGGGTAGTGTTTACCCGCCGTCTGCATCACCATGCCTTTGGCGATGGTGAAGCTCATGGTGGCTTCAATCTTGCTGAGTTTTAACGGTTCCAGCTTCGGCTGGCGTTTGGCTTTCCAGTCGAGATCGCCGTTAATCGCCTGACGCAGAATGGCGACAGCACCTTCAACCAGCTTCTCAGGTTTCACAACGCCGTCGACCAGGCCGATTTTCTGCGCCTGTTCTGCGCCGACGTCTTTACCTGCGGCAATGATCTCCAGCGCGCTGTCGGCACCCAGCATGCGCGGCATACGGACGGAGCCGCCAAAGCCCGGCATGATGCCCAGCTTGGTTTCCGGCAGGCCGATGCGCAGGTCCGGTGTCGCCAGGCGATAGTCTGTCGCCAGCACGCACTCGCAGCCGCCGCCCAGTGCATAGCCGTTAACGGCGGAAATGGTCGGGACAGGCAGATCTTCCAGACGATTAAAGACGCTGTTGGCAAAGTGCAGCCACTGGCTCAGCTGTTCTTCCGGGACCAGGAACAGCGAAAGGAACTCGGTGATATCGGCACCGACGATAAAGGCCGCTTTGTTCGAACGCAGCAGCAGCCCTTTTAATTCAGGTTGTTTTTCAAGAACATCCAGCGCCTGGCCAAGACTGGCCACCGTCGCGGTATCAAGCTTGTTCACTGAGCCGGGGGCATCGAACACCAGTTCGGCAATGCCATCTTCCAGCCAGTTGAGGTACAGGGTGTCGCCTTTGTAGAGCATGTCAGTCTCCTGAATCCAGCAATTGGATCTGGTCATACCAGATGAATCGGAGTGTGGGATTTATGTTAATAAAATGCAAATTACTCATTAAGAAAATGCTGCATTGATCACGGTCGGTGGAAATCACGCAGCCGGAGTGAGGTGTGCTAAGATGCGATGACTTGAGGTCAAAAAAACGAAAGGAAGAATGATGGACTCACTGGCTTCGCTTTATAAAAATCATATCGTTACCCTACAAGAACGTACCCGCGATGTACTGGCCCGCTTTAAGCTGGATGCGCTGCTGATCCACTCCGGCGAGCTGATGAATACCTTTCTGGATGACCACGCTTATCCGTTTAAGGTGAACCCGCAGTTTAAAGCCTGGGTACCGGTGACGCAGGTTCCAAATTGCTGGCTGCTGGTGGATGGCGTGAACAAACCGAAACTGTGGTTCTACCTGCCGGTCGATTACTGGCACAACGTAGAACCGCTGCCGGCCTCTTTCTGGACGGAAGAGATAGAGGTCATTGCGCTGCCGAAAGCGGACGGTATTGGCAGCCAACTGCCTGCCGCGCGCGGCAACATCGGCTACATTGGCCCTGTTCCGGAGCGTGCGCTGAGTCTGGATATTCCGGCAGACAAACTCAATCCGAAAGGGGTGCTGGATTATCTGCACTATTACCGCGCATATAAAACCGACTATGAACTTTACTGCATGCGTGAAGCGCAAAAAACGGCGGTGAATGGTCACCGTGCGGCGCATGAAGCGTTCCAGTCGGGGATGAGCGAGTTCGACATCAATCAGGCCTATCTGACCGCGACAGGCCACCGTGATACCGACGTGCCGTACAGCAATATCGTCGCGCTGAACGAGCACGCGTCTGTGCTTCACTACACCAAACTGGATCACCAGGTTCCGTCGGAAATGCGCAGCTTCCTGCTGGACGCAGGGGCAGAGTACAACGGCTACGCGGCCGACCTGACCCGCACCTGGGCGGCGAATGCGGACACCGAGTTCGCGCAGCTGATCAAAGACGTGAACGATGAACAGCTGGCGCTGATTGCCACCATGAAGGCGGGCACCAGCTATGTGGATTACCACATCCAGTTCCATCAGCGCATCGCCAAACTGCTGCGTAAGCACCAGATTGTGAAAGACATGAGCGAAGAGGCGATGGTCGAGAACGATCTGACCGGGCCATTCATGCCGCACGGTATCGGCCATCCGCTGGGCCTGCAGGTTCACGACGTTGCGGGCTTTATGCAGGATGATACCGGTACGCACCTGGCGGCACCGTCTAAATATCCTTACCTGCGCTGCACCCGCATTCTGGAACCGCGCATGGTGCTGACGATTGAACCGGGGATCTACTTTATCGAATCCCTGTTGGCGCCGTGGCGTGAAGGCCAGTTCAGCAAGCACTTCAACTGGGAAAAAATTGACGCGCTGAAGCCGTTTGGCGGTATTCGTATCGAAGATAACGTGGTGATTCACGAAAACGGTATCGAGAATATGACGCGAGACCTGAAGCTGGCCTGATGGAAAGCTGGCTAATACCGGCTGAACCGGTCACCTTTGTTGAGGAAATCAAGAAAAGCCGCTTTATTACGCTGCTGGCGCATACCGACGGCGTAGAGGCGGCAAAAGCGTTTGTCGAGTCCGTCCGGGCTGAGCATCCTGACGCCCGTCACCACTGCGTGGCGTGGGTAGCAGGGCCGCCGGACGATTCACAGCAGCTGGGGTTTTCCGATGACGGTGAACCGGCGGGCACGGCCGGTAAACCCATGCTCTCCCAGCTTATGGGCAGCGGCGTGGGCGAAATAACCGCCGTGGTGGTGCGCTACTACGGCGGCATTTTGTTAGGCACCGGTGGGCTGGTTAAAGC
The DNA here is from genome assembly GCF_900113755.1 of Enterobacter sp. NFIX59. Classification (NCBI taxonomy): domain Bacteria; kingdom Pseudomonadati; phylum Pseudomonadota; class Gammaproteobacteria; order Enterobacterales; family Enterobacteriaceae; genus Enterobacter; species Enterobacter sp. NFIX59. Next base: position 80,588 of record NZ_FOQN01000010.1, read on the forward strand.
CTATGGCGGGGGCGTGCAGCAGGCGCTTAATATGCTGGTCACTACCCGCAAAACGCCGCTTACCGAATATACTTTATTATGCGATTACGCCCAGCTATCGGGTATTGAAGCGCTGCTGCGGCAGTTTAACGGTGTCATCGCACACAGTGAATATCAGGCAATGGTGCAATTACGCGTGGCGCTTCCTCAGGCGGAACTGGCTGCTTTTTCAGCAAAACTCGCTGATTTTAGTCGTGGTTCGTTGCAATTGCTGCCGATTGAAGAATAATCCCCACCTCACTTTTGAATACCAAAGGAAGCGGCAGAGATGCATTTTCGTGCCATAACCCGAATCGTTGGACTGCTGGTCATACTCTTTTCCGGGACGATGATTCTCCCTGGACTGGTGGCGCTTATCTACCGGGACGGCGCGGGGCGGGCATTTACCCAGACCTTCTTTGTCGCGCTGGCGATCGGCTCCCTGCTGTGGTGGCCGAACCGTCGTCAGAAAGGTGAACTGAAATCTCGCGAAGGGTTTCTGATCGTCGTGCTGTTCTGGACGGTGCTGGGGAGCGTCGGTTCGCTGCCCTTTATCTTCTCTGAACAGCCTAACCTGAGCATCACGGATGCCTTCTTTGAATCCTTCTCCGGCTTAACGACGACCGGGGCGACGACGCTGGTAGGACTGGATTCGCTGCCGCACGCGATTCTCTTTTATCGTCAGATGCTGCAGTGGTTCGGCGGTATGGGGATCATCGTCCTGGCGGTGGCCATCCTGCCTATACTGGGCGTCGGGGGGATGCAGCTTTATCGCGCCGAAATGCCCGGGCCGCTGAAAGACAATAAGATGCGGCCGCGTATTGCCGAGACGGCAAAAACTCTCTGGCTTATCTATGTATTACTGACGGTGGCCTGTGCGCTGGCGCTATGGTTTGCCGGGATGCCCGCTTTCGACGCCATCGGACACAGCTTCGCGACGATTGCTATCGGCGGGTTCTCCACCCACGATGCCAGCGTCGGCTACTTCGACAGCCCAACGATTAACACGATTATTGCCATTTTCCTGCTGATCTCTGGCTGTAACTACGGCCTGCACTTCTCTTTACTGAGCGGGCGCAGCCTGAAGGTGTACTGGCGTGACCCAGAGTTCCGCATGTTCATTGGCGTCCAGCTGACGCTGGTGATCATCTGTACACTGGTATTGTGGTTCCATGATGTCTACAACTCCGCGTTGACCACGCTAAACCAGGCCTTCTTCCAGGTAGTATCGATGGCGACGACCGCCGGGTTTACCACGGACAGCATCGCGCGCTGGCCGCTGTTCCTGCCGGTGCTTCTGCTCTGTTCCGCGTTTATCGGCGGCTGTGCGGGGTCGACGGGCGGTGGCCTGAAGGTGATCCGTATTCTGCTGCTGTTCAAGCAGGGCAACCGTGAGCTGAAACGCCTGGTCCACCCGAACGCGGTCTACAGCATCAAGCTGGGTAACCGCGCGCTGCCGGAACGTATCCTCGAAGCGGTGTGGGGGTTCTTCTCGGCGTATGCGCTGGTCTTTATCGTCAGCATGCTGGCGATTATCGCGACGGGAGTGGATGATTTCTCCGCCTTTGCTTCCGTTGTCGCAACATTGAACAACCTTGGGCCTGGCCTGGGGGTTGTGGCGGATAACTTTGCCAGTATGAACCCGGTCGCGAAATGGATCCTCATCGCCAATATGCTGTTTGGTCGTCTTGAGGTCTTTACGCTGCTGGTGCTGTTCACCCCTACATTCTGGCGCGAGTAAGGAGCCGTTGATGAAAACACTGATTCTTTTCTCTACGCGAGACGGGCAAACGCGTGAGATTGCCGCGTATCTGGCATCTGAATTAAAAGAGCTGGGGATTTACTCGGATGTGGTGAACCTAAACCGTGCTGAGCAGATAAGCTGGCAGGATTACGACCGCGTGGTAATTGGTGCATCTATTCGTTACGGGCATTTCCATCCGGCGCTGGATCGTTTTGTGAAAAAGCACACGGCGGTGCTCAATAAACTGCCCGGTGCATTTTACTCGGTCAATCTGGTCGCGCGTAAACCCGAGAAGCGCACGCCGCAGACCAACAGCTACACGCGCAAGTTTTTACTCAGCTCGCCGTGGCAGCCTGAACTGTGCGCTGTCTTTGCCGGCGCGCTGCGCTACCCTCGCTACCGCTGGTATGACCGCTTTATGATCCGTCTTATTATGAAGATGACGGGGGGCGAAACCGACACGCGTAAAGAAGTGGTTTATACCGACTGGTCGCAGGTAGCCAGTTTTGCGCGAGAAATCGCACATTTAACGGGCGATTCGCGACATAAATAAGCGTTAAGTTTGAAAAGTGAGCGAACGAAAAGTTTTTTGTATTTTGTGCTTGTCACTTCAGAATAACTCCCTATAATGCGCCTCCACTGACACGGAACAACGGCACACACGCCGCCGGGTCAGCAGAGAATAGCGAAAATAAACGCTTGACTCTGAAGCGGGAAAGCGTAATATGCACACCCCGCGCCGCAGCGAAAACGAAGCGGCACTGCTCTTTAACAATTTATCAGACAATCTGTGTGGGCACTCAAAGTGACATGGATTCTTAATGTCTTCGGACAATAAATGAATACCAAGTCTCTGAGTGAACATACGTAATTCATTACGAAGTTTAATTCACGAGCATCAAACTTAAATTGAAGAGTTTGATCATGGCTCAGATTGAACGCTGGCGGCAGGCCTAACACATGCAAG
>NZ_FOQN01000007.1:0-174546 GCF_900113755.1 Enterobacter sp. NFIX59
TCTAAGCACGAAACTTGCCCCGAGATGAGTTCTCCCTGAGACTTTAAGTCTCCTGAAGGAACGTTGAAGACGACGACGTTGATAGGTCGGGTGTGTAAGCGCAGCGATGCGTTGAGCTAACCGATACTAATGAACCGTGAGGCTTAACCTTACAACGCCGAAGATGTTTTGGCGAAGAGACAGACACGATTTTCAGCCTTGATACAGATTAAACAGAATTTGCCTGGCGGCTTTAGCGCGGTGGTCCCACCTGACCCCATGCCGAACTCAGAAGTGAAACGCCGTAGCGCCGATGGTAGTGTGGGGTCTCCCCATGTGAGAGTAGGGAACTGCCAGGCATCAAACAAGTGAAGAGGCCATCCGAAAGGATGGCCTTTTTGCGTTTATACGCTGCACAAACTGATCCCCCATCACCCTGCTTATACGGTAAACTACCTGCGTTTTTGCATCAGGATAGCGTCTATGAACCACTCCCTTAAGCCATGGAATACCTTTGGCATTCAACGCAATGCTAATCAAATTGTACGTGCCGATACTGCACAGCAGCTGCTGGATGCATGGCAAAACGCGACAGAAAATAACGAACCCGTACTGATTCTGGGCGAAGGAAGTAATGTCCTGTTTCTCGATGATTTTGCGGGAACGGTGATCGTTAACCGCATCATGGGAATTGATGTGGTAGAGCGTGCCGATAGCTGGCACGTGCACGTGGGTGCCGGAGAAAACTGGCATCATCTGGTGCAATTTACCCTCGAAAAAGGGATGCCGGGTCTGGAAAACCTTGCGCTTATTCCAGGCTGCGCCGGATCGTCACCTATTCAAAACATCGGCGCCTACGGCATCGAACTGAAACACGTCTGTGAATATGTCGACTGCATCGAGCTGGCGACCGGAACGGCGACGCGTTTAACCGCAGAACAGTGCCGTTTTGGCTATCGTGACAGTATCTTCAAACATGAATATCAGGATCGCTACGTGATTGTCGCCGTGGGTTTGCGTCTGTCGAAGAACTGGCAGCCCGTATTGACCTACGGGGATTTAACGCGTCTCGATCCGGCGACCGTTACCGCTCGCGACGTCTTTGACTCGGTTTGCCATATGCGGATGACCAAGCTTCCCGATCCAAAAGTAAACGGAAATGCAGGAAGCTTCTTCAAAAACCCGGTTATCAGCAGCGAAAATGCAAAAGTCTTTCTTGAAGGATGGCCCGCAGCGCCACATTACCCTCAGACGGATGGCAGCGTGAAGCTGGCCGCGGGGTGGCTCATCGATCAATGCCAGCTAAAAGGCACTTCAGTAGGCGGTGCCGCCGTTCACCAACAGCAGGCCCTGGTGCTGATTAACCAGCGCGATGCGACCAGCGACGATGTGGTACAGCTGGCTCACTACGTTCGCCAGCGTGTCGGCGAAAAATTTAACGTCTGGCTGGAGCCAGAAGTCCGCTTCATTGGTCGCACAGGTGAAGTCAACGCTGTGGAGACTATCGCATGAAGGACAATACGGTCCCGTTAACCCTGATTGGTATCCTGGCGGACGGTGAATTCCATTCCGGCGAGCAGCTGGGTGAACAGCTGGGCATGAGCCGCGCCGCCATTAACAAGCATATCCAGACGCTCCGTGACTGGGGTGTTGATGTATTTACGGTTCCCGGAAAAGGCTACAGCCTGCCGGAGCCGATTCAGTTGCTGAATGAAGACGCGATCCGCAGCCAGATTGGACACGGCAATGTGGCGGTGCTACCGGTGATTGATTCGACGAACCAGTATCTTCTGGATCGTCTGCCTGAGCTGAAATCCGGCGATGCCTGCGTTGCTGAATATCAACAGGCCGGTCGCGGCCGTCGTGGCCGCAAATGGTTTTCACCCTTTGGCGCTAACCTCTATCTGTCCATGTACTGGCGACTCGATCAGGGCCCGGCCGCTGCCATTGGCCTGAGTCTGGTCATCGGCATCGTCATGGCGGAAGTGTTGCACGATCTGGGGGCTGATAAAGTACGCGTAAAATGGCCAAACGACCTCTACCTCAACGATCGTAAACTTGCCGGGATTCTGGTCGAACTGACGGGAAAAACGGGCGATGCGGCGCAAATCGTCATTGGTGCAGGCCTCAATATGGTGATGCGCAATGTCCAAAATGATGTGGTGAACCAGGCCTGGACTAACCTCCAGGAGGCGGGGATCGTCATCGATCGTAACACCCTTGCTGTACGTATGATTAAAGAGCTGCGCAGCTCGCTCACGCTTTTTGAGCAGGAAGGGCTGGCACCGTTCCTGTCTCGTTGGGAAAAGTTGGATAACTTCATCAACCGCCCGGTGAAATTGCTGATCGGTGATAAAGAGATCTACGGGACTTCCCGCGGTATTGACGCTCAGGGCGCGCTGCTTCTGGAACAGGATGGCGTGATCAAACCCTGGATGGGCGGTGAGATTTCCCTGCGAAGTGCCGAATAACCGGATGGAGTGAACGATGCGAAAACCCGTCTGCGCGACGCTGGCCGTCATGATGAGTCTGCTGTTCTCACCCCTCTCTCAGGCGGGTCAGGCCTGGGAGAGTTACAAGGCGCGCTTTTTCAAACCGGAAGGCCGCATTGTCGATACCGGCAATGGCGGCGTGTCGCATACGGAAGGTCAGGGCTTTGCCATGCTGATGGCAGTGGCCAACGACGATAAGGCCACGTTCGATAAGCTCTGGCAATGGACAAACCGTGAGCTGAAGAACAAAGAGAACGGACTGTTTTACTGGCGCTATAACCCCGCAGAGTCCAACCCGATCGCCGACAAAAACAACGCTGCCGATGGCGATGTGCTGATTGCCTGGGCGCTGCTTAAAGCCGATGCCCGCTGGCATGACAAACGCTACAGCGCCGCATCGGATGCTATTACAAAAGCGCTGGTCGCCCATAGCGTCATCCGCTATGCGGGTTACCGCGTGATGCTGCCCGGCGTCCAGGGATTTAAGCTTGACGGTGAAGTGGTTCTTAATCCTTCCTATTTTGTGTTTCCGGCCTGGCAGGCCTTCGCCGGACGCAGTCATTTGCCGGTCTGGCGCGATTTGATTAAGGACGGGGAACGCCTGCTGGGGAAAATGGGCTCGGGTAAAGCGAACTTGCCCACTGACTGGGTTTCACTGACATCAGGTGGCAAGCTGGCTCCCGCTAAAGGCTGGCCACCGCGAATGAGCTATGACGCGATTCGTATTCCGCTGTACGTTGCCTGGTCTGATAAACAAAGTCCGCTCCTGACGCCGTGGAAGGCCTGGTTCGGTCAGTTCCCCCGGGAACAAACGCCCGCCTGGGTTGACGTGACGACTAACGAATATGCGCCCTACATGATGGAAGGTGGTCTGCTGGCGGTTAGGGATTTAACGATGGGACAGTCTTCCGGAGAACCCGAAATCACGTCTAAGGACGACTACTATTCGGCAAGTCTGAAAATGCTGGTGTGGATTTCAGCGCAATAATAACGCACTGGCTATCCCCTCTCCCCGATGGGGAGAGGGGTAAATCAGTTACTGTGGATACGGTACCCAATCCCCGCCGTTCAGGCGAACGTACGGTTTGTTCTGATACTGAATCACTACCGCGTTGGCGTTCTCCGAGACTTCTGCCGTTTGTGGCAGTTTGCTGGTGAGCTGGTCCCAGTTCACGCTATCTTCCACAAAGAGTTTCCCGTCAACGGCGCGGGCAACCAGTTCTGAGATTGCCAGATAGCTGGTTGGCTGCGTAATCTCTATTGGCGCGCCCTGATGCGGTGCCTTCATACCAAAGAATTTAATGCCTGCAGGTACGTTGGTAATCGACGGGCTTGGGATATCACGCAGACCTGACACCTGCATTCTGTCACCTTTCAGCGCACCACCGTGCTCAGGCACCACAACCACCATCACTTTACGGCCTGATTTTTCCAGCTCCGTGAAGAACGCGTCCAGCTCGTCGAAGAACTTCTGCGCACGCACTTTATAATCTGCCGTTTTGCTCACGCCCGGGAAATGGTTACCGTCGTGGAGCGGCAGGGTATTAAAGAACGTCGCGCTGCGTGGATTACTGTCTTTTTCGATGGTCTGCAGCCAGCGTTCCAGGACGGCGGTATCGTCATAGACGGGCGAGCCGTCGAAGCCCAGCAGAGAGACAGGAAGACCGGTTTGGTCCATCAGCGGTGACTGCATACCACCCTGTTCGCGCACTTCTTTCAGGAAGTTACCGAACTGACCGTTATGTCCCAGCATCAGATGCTGCGTAAAGCCCAGCTTGGCGAGGTTATCGAACAGATAACACTGGTTGCCGGCGGGTTGATACAGATTCTTATGCGATGTCTGACCGCAGCTTGCACGCAGGAGGCGGATGGCCGCCGGGCCGCTGTAGGAGGTGGCAGAGTTGAAATCTTTAAACTGAATGTCGAAATGAGACCACAGCGGATGAGACATCAAACCGGCTGCATCCACATCGGCCCAGGAGAGAGAGCAGATGTTGATCACCAGCAGTTCAAACGGCTGAGCATCCGCCGGCAGCGCATCCGGGAATTTCGTCTGTCGCTTGTCTTCCGCGGTATAGAAACTGGAGAGCCAGGCGTTCAGGTTGGTTGAGGTCGGCGGTGCTGTCTGGGTTGGGATATCACCCACCACTGGCGTATCGCCTGCCGTGGTGACGGTGGCCGCCGCGCTTCCCCCGGTGGTGGTCACCGTGGTGGTCGGTTGACCGGCAGGCCACAGCGAAAAGTTTGGCCCAGCCAGGGTCAGCACGTTAAGCCAGATCATAATCGCGACGACAAACACCGTGACGCGGATCCACTGTGACAGGAACAGCCAGGCAACCAGCAGCACAAATACCGCGCCTATCATCTGCCAGTTAATAAACCGCTCGGTCAGATCGAGGACATAGCTGGCGCTAAAGCCCGCCACCTGGGACCCCTGGCTCATAATGCTGTCCGGCCCCGGTAGCCAGGTATCATGCCAGAACAGCGCAAAGCCGACGGGGATGGCAACCCAGTGACGTAAGCGATGCAGCCTGATATTTGGCAGCGGCATCAGCAGGAAGGCCATAAACACGAGGTTGAGTAGAGGATGGAAATTCAGATAGCCTGCCCAAAGCAGACCAAACTTCACCAGAAAGTAGAAGTTCCAGCCGGAAAGGCCGCGCCAGTATTGCCAGAGCGGCGAGGGTGACGAAGCGGTATAGGTAGAATTAGTCATGTTTTCGGTCTGCCTTGACGTGTGATGCCCGTGTCAGTGTTCCGGCTGGTTTTACGTAGCGAGGTTTTATAAACAGCACTCTGGCCGTATCACGGATACGGCGTATGGAATGACGCGCATAGTAGCCAAGCGGGAAAAAGATCAGCGCACAGAATATAACCAGTTGAATAATATCGCTGATATTCATGATGATGCGTTCTCCGCGTTGTCTGTTAATAAGCGAAGGGGTTCCGGCACCCGACGCCAGACGTGTCCATCATGTCTGGCATTGAGGATCGGTTTGGCATCGCTCTTGATAGCGAGCGGTTTAACCCATTGTTCAGGCTGAAGCGCACGCATCTGCACCAGCTCCGCGCTGATCGTATTATCTTCGAACCAAATCATACGGTTCGAGAAAATATCCCCGGTAGGCAGAGGGAAGATGTGGTTAAGCGCCGTATCGAGATCGTTTACCCGGCAGAAGGACAAAAACAGCACCAGGCGATTGTCGCCAATGGTCATGATGTCCCCTGTACGGTTCGGGCGGCATAAGGTAAGCGCCTGTTCAACGCGGATACCCGGAACAGGGCGCAGGGCAACCATAACCCCTTTTCCGTCAGCTGGAAGAAGCGTATTGCTCATCATGTTGCCGACGGCGTCGCAGAAGGTATCCCATTTTTGGTATCCGCGCAGCTTCATCGGCTGCGTCATGGAGAGCAGCGTGGAAATGTCTTCCGGAACATGGCGGCTAAACTGCTGGCCCTGAACGCTTTCGATAAGCGTCAGGCAGCGTGATAATGGCGCATTCCAGGGAATAACCATATTGGCGCCGCAACCCAGAAGCAGGCGCTCATCGGTGGCGCGCAGGCTGGTATTGTTTTCGCGTACGATGATTTTTAACGCACTGCCGCGCTGGCGGCGCAAGGTGTGGATTTGCCTCGCCAGCGTCTCAATCTGGTTATTCTGCATCAGCGAGAAAATAATCGTTGCCGCCTGGGTTGTGCGCGCTTCATGGAAGAGGGTTTCGTTAGATTCAAACAGTGACCAGTTTTCCGACAGGGCAGGTGCTCCCTCTAAAACCGCGATATGGCTCAGAATGCGTTTTTCATCACTGCGCGGTTGCACCACGGTTTCTTCCTGCTGCGCCAGGTGCCACTTACCCTCGATATGTTTCAGCGTAAGTTGTTGCCTGGCGCTCACACCTTTTTCATTACACCAGAATGCAATATCGTAGAGATAGCTTCCCGCCTGGTCACGAACGCTTGCCAGACCGAACAGGGAGCGATATTCACCCATTAAAAGTGAGAATAGCTTGTCATTATTACTGCCGGGATTGACTATCAATAGCGTGCAATTTTGAAATTTTGCCCATTTATTGATTTTTTCCAGCCACGGCAGCAGTTTTTCAGAAGGGATATTTTGCAGGACGTTATTTGCGCATTTAAGGATCACTAAATAGTGATCCGGATCAATAGTGCACTGAACGTCGCGGGACAAAAAGTATAGACTATCGGCATCCGATGTCATGGAAAATAATCGCACCGTCTGAGGCCCGCAATCGTTTTCCAGCGTGATAATTTTCTTCGGATCTTCGCCCATGCTAATGACGGCCACGCGGGAATCCTTATCCTGGGCAGCAATTGTCTGGTTTACCAGACTGATAGCATCTTCATTTCGGTCCGTATTAATCCACCAGACTCCTCCGACTGGCATGTGGCTCAATTCGTCCCATAATGACTGGATGCCAATAGAAAATATGGAGTCCACGGTGTCCCTCTTTTCGTCTAATTTATCTGTATCTCAGTTTACTAGCGAAAGCGTAGAAATAAACCTAACATTGAAATTAAAGAACATCAGATTTAGCATGTAAATGAAATTTGTCAGGGCAGGAAGCCCCGCAACTTCTTTAGCGTGCGATTTTCCTCAAAGGGATGGAAAAAGAATGGATAATAACGAACCCGGAACCCCAGTCGATTCGACCCTGGGTTACACATTCCAAAACGATTTTCTGGCGCTGACGCAGGCCTTTTCTTTACCTGAAATAGATTACACCGATATTTCCCAGCGGGAACAGTTGGCCGCGGCTATTAAACGCTGGCCGTTATTAGCTGAATTCGCCCATCAACATTAAGGGAGCCATTGATGGCCATACTCGGATTACAGGGTGTCCGTGGCGGTGTGGGTACCACATCTGTTACCGCGGCGCTGGCGTGGTCATTACAGCTTTTAGGTGAATCGGTGCTGGTTATTGACGCCTGCGCCGATAATTTGCTGCGTATGTCGTTTAACGTCGATTTTACTCGCGAAGAGGGCTGGGCCCGTGCGCTGCTCGACGATAAAGACTGGCAGGATGCAGGGATGCGCTATACCTCCCAGCTCGATCTGCTGCCGTTTGGTCAACTGACCACCACGGAGCGCGAGAATGAAGCCGCGTATCAGCGTCTGTTTTCGCAGTTCACATTGGCGCTGCAGACCCTGAAAGAAAAGGGGCACTACAAGTGGATCCTGCTGGATCTGCCGCACGGCGCCGGCACGCTGACCAGACAGCTTATTGCCCAGTGCGATCATGTGCTCTCGATCGTCAACGTCGATGCGAACTGCCATATCCGCCTGCATCAGCAGGGGCTACCTCAAAATGGCCATATCCTGATTAACGATTTGCGCATTGGCAGCCAGATCCAGGACGATCTGTATCAGGTCTGGCTGCAGAGCCAGCGCCGCCTGCTTCCCATTGTCATCCATCGTGATGAGGGCATGGCGGAATGCCTTGCGTCGAAGCAACCGCTCGGCGAATACCGTAGCGATTCACTGGCGGCAGAAGAGATCCTGACGCTGGCTAACTGGTGTCTGCTGAACTTCGCCAACAGGGCGGAGCATGCAGGGAGTGATGTATGAGTCGTCTCGCCAGCTGGTTACTCATCCCACCGGTCAGTTCGCGTTTGAGCGAACATTACCGGCATTTTCGCCGTCACGGCGCGTCGGCATTCAGCGCCGCGCTCGGCTGTTTCTGGATGATTCTGGCCTGGATGTTTATTCCACTCGAACACCCGCGCTGGCAGCGCATACGTGCCCGGCACAGTGAATTGTATCCGCACATTAATCCTGACCGTCCGCGTCCACTGGATCCGGCGCGTTATCTCATTCAGGCCATCTGGCTGGTGGCGACCTCATCCCGCGCGGAGACAAAAACGCCGCACTGGCGCAGTTTCTCCCGCGTGCAGCAGCTACGTGAACGCTACCACCAGTGGCTGGATAAACTGCCCAACAGCGTCAGCGATAAGACCAGCCATCTGGATAACCATAAAGAGCTCGGGCATCTCCACCCGGGCTTGCGGCGTTTTATCCTCGGCGTGATCGTCGTGTTCTCGCTCATTCTGGCGCTGGTCTGTATTACGCAGCCTTTCAACCCTCTGGCGCAGTTCACCTTCCTGATCCTGCTGTGGGGCGTGGCGCTGTTGGTCCGCCGTATTCCGGGCCGCTTCTCGGCGCTGATGCTGATTGTGTTGTCGTTGACCGTCTCCTGTCGCTACATCTGGTGGCGTTATACCTCGACGCTGAACTGGGACGACCCGGTGAGTCTGGTGTGCGGCCTGGTGCTGCTGTTTGCTGAAACCTACGCCTGGATTGTGCTGGTGCTGGGCTATTTCCAGGTGATTTGGCCGCTCAACCGCCAGCCGGTTCCGCTGCCAAAGGACACCACCCAGTGGCCAACCGTCGATCTCTTCGTGCCGACCTACAACGAAGACCTGAGCGTGGTGAAGAACACCATCTATGCCGCGCTGGGCATCGACTGGCCGAAAGATAAGCTCAAGGTCTGGATCCTGGATGACGGCAACCGTCCGGCATTCCGCCAGTTCGCAGAGGAGGTCGGCGTCGAGTACATCGCCCGTCCGACGCACGAACATGCTAAAGCCGGGAACATCAACAACGCGTTGAAGTATGCCACCGGGGAGTTTGTCTCGATCTTTGACTGCGACCACGTGCCGACGCGCTCGTTCCTGCAGATGACCATGGGCTGGTTCCTGAAGGAGAAAGAGCTGGCGATGATGCAGACGCCGCACCACTTCTTCTCGCCGGACCCGTTTGAACGTAACCTTGGCCGTTTCCGTAAAACCCCGAACGAAGGCACGCTGTTCTATGGCCTGGTGCAGGACGGAAACGACATGTGGGATGCCACCTTCTTCTGCGGCTCCTGTGCGGTTATCCGCCGTAAACCGCTGGATGAAATTGGTGGCATCGCCGTCGAAACGGTCACCGAAGATGCGCATACCTCGCTGCGCCTGCACCGTCGTGGCTATACCTCAGCCTATATGCGCATTCCGCAGGCTGCCGGTCTGGCAACGGAGTCACTGTCGGCGCACATTGGTCAGCGTATTCGCTGGGCGCGCGGGATGGTGCAGATTTTCCGTCTCGATAACCCACTGATCGGGAAAGGGCTCAAGCTGGCGCAGCGTCTCTGCTACGTCAACGCCATGTTCCACTTCTTATCCGGTATTCCGCGGCTGATCTTCCTGACCGCGCCGCTGGCGTTCCTGCTCCTTCACGCTTATATCATCTACGCCCCGGCGCTGATGATTGCGCTGTTTGTTCTGCCGCACATGATCCACGCGAGCCTGACGAACTCGAAGATACAGGGTAAATACCGCCACTCCTTCTGGAGTGAAATCTACGAAACGGTGCTGGCCTGGTACATCGCACCGCCGACGATGGTGGCGCTGATTAACCCGCATAAAGGGAAATTCAACGTCACCGCGAAGGGCGGTCTGGTGGAAGAAGAGTACGTCGACTGGGTGATCTCCCGTCCGTATATCTTCCTGGTACTGCTGAATATCGTTGGCGTCATCGCCGGTATCTGGCGTTACTTCTACGGCCCGGAAAACGAAATCCTGACCGTCTTCGTGAGTATGGCCTGGGTCTTCTACAACCTGATTATCCTCGGCGGCGCGGTGGCGGTGTCGGTGGAAAGCAAGCAGGTTCGTCGCGCGCATCGCGTTGAAATCTGCATGCCTGCGGCGATCGCCCGTGAAGATGGCCATCTCTTCTCCTGTACCGTGCACGACTTCTCTGACGGCGGTCTGGGGATCAAAATCAACGGCCAGGCGAAGGTGCTGGAAGGGCAAAAAGTTAACCTGCTGCTTAAGCGCGGTCAGCAGGAGTATGTCTTCCCGACGCAGGTTGTTCGCGTGGCGGGCAATGAAGTCGGTCTGCAGCTGATGCCGTTGACCAAAAAGCAGCATATCGATTTTGTGCAGTGTACGTTTGCCCGCGCGGATACGTGGGCTCTCTGGCAGGACAGCTTCCCGGAAGATAAACCTCTGGAAAGCCTGCTGGATATTCTGAAGCTGGGGTTCCGTGGCTATCGTCACCTTGCAGAATTTGCCCCGTCGTCGGTGAAATTAATTTTCCGGTCACTTACTTCGCTGGTTTCCTGGGTCGTGTCGTTCATTCCTCGTCGTCCTGAGCGGGATGAGGCGAAGCAGGCGGACCCGGTTATGGCTCAACAATGATGATAACGCGATGAAAACAAAACTTTCCTGGTTATGTGCAGTGGCAATGGGGATGAATGTCCTCCCCGCAACAATGGCTAACGCCGCTCCTGGTAATGCAGCGGCAACGCCTGCGCCAACGGTACCTGTCGTCGCGCAAGCAACCGATCCGGTTGTCACCGCGGCACCCGGTCAAACGGAAAACATCATGCCGAACCAGCCAACGGAGGGGAATACCCTGCCGGCAGACGGTCAGGTCATCGGGCAGGTGATGCCGGGCGTCCGGGGGGCGAATGCGCCCGTCGTCGCAGACAATGCGCCGTCACGGGACGTGAAGCTGACCTTCGCGCAAATTGCGCCGCCTCCGGGCAGCATGGTGCTGCGCGGTATCAACCCTAACGGCGGCATTGAATTTGGCATGCGCAGCGATGAGGTCGTCTCTAATGCGGTGCTGAACCTTGAGTACACCCCGTCACCGTCGCTGCTGCCGACCCAGTCTCAGCTGAAGGTCTACCTGAATGATGAGCTGATGGACGTCCTGCCGGTCACGAAAGAGCAGCTGGGCAAGAAAACCCAGGCTCAGGTGCCGATCAACCCGCTGTTCATCACCGACTTTAACCGTATCCGTCTGGAATTTGTCGGTCACTACCGCGATGTCTGCGAAAACCCGGCCAGCAACACGCTGTGGATGGACGTCGGGCGTAACTCCTCGCTGCAGCTGACCTACCAGTCGCTGGCGTTGAAAAACGATCTTTCGGCCTTCCCGGTTCCGTTCTTTGATCCGCGTGATAACCGTCCGCTCACGTTGCCGATGGTGTTTGCCTCTTCCCCGGACGTGACCGAGCAGCTGGCGGCCACCATCGTGGCGTCCTGGTTTGGTTCACGCGCGGGCTGGCGCGGCCAGAGCTTCCCGGCGATGTATGACAAGCTGCCGGACAGAAATGCCATTGTGTTTGCGACCAACGCGAAACGCCCGGCCTTCCTGCGCGATCATCCGGACGTCAAAGCGCCGACCGTTGAGATGATAAGCCATCCGGAAAACCCGTACGTGAAGCTGCTGGTGGTCTTTGGTCGTGATGATAAAGATCTGGTGCAGGCAGCAAAAGCCATTGCCCAAGGCAACGTCCTGTTCCGCGGCAACAGCGTGGTGATAGATGAGGTCAAACCGCTGCTGGCGCGTAAACCGTATGATGCGCCAAACTGGGTGCGTACCGACCGTGCGGTCACCTTTGGCGAGCTGAAAACCTATGAAGAACAGCTGCAGGCGACGGGGCTTGAGCCAGCGCCGATTAGCCTGTCGCTGAATCTGCCGCCGGATCTGTACCTGTTACGTACCAACGGCATTGATATCAATCTGAACTACCGCTATACCGCGCCAGCCACCAAAGACAGCTCGCGCATGGATATCAGCCTCAACAACCAGTTCCTGCAATCCTTCAGCCTGCAAAGCACGCAGGATACTAACCGCCTGATGCTTCGCCTGCCGGTGCTGCAGGGGCTGCTGGACGGTAAAACGGATGTTTCCATTCCGGCACTGAAGCTGGGTGCGATAAACCAGCTGCGCTTTGACTTCCAGTACATGAACCCGATGCCTGGCGGCTCGGCGGAAAACTGCATCACCTTCCAGCCGGTTCAGAACCACGTGGTGATTGGCGATGAGTCGACCATCGACTTCTCGAAGTACTATCACTTCCTGGCGATGCCGGACCTGCGCGCGTTTGCTAACGCGGGCTTCCCGTTCAGCCGCATGGCCGATCTCTCTGAGTCCATTGTGGTGATGCCAAAAGCGCCAAACGAAGGGCAGGTCACGACCCTGCTGGACACCATGGCGACCGTTGGGGGACAAACAGGATTACCGGCGATTAACGTCACGTTGACGGACGATGGCAGCCAGATTCAGAACAAAGACGCTGACATCATGGTGATCGGTACCATTCCCGATAAGCTAAAGGATGACAAGCGTATCGATCTGCTGGTGAAAGCGGCCCAGTCCTGGGTTAACACGCCGCTGCGCCAGACCGAGTTCCCGAGCATTATGCCGGATGTGAACGACCGTCAGGCCAGCGCGCAGACGACGGTAACGTCTCAGGGGGCGATGGCCGCAGTGGTGGGCTTCCAGTCCCCATACAACGAACAGCGCAGCGTGCTGGCTCTCCTTGCGGACAGCCCGCGCGGGTATGAACTCCTCAATACGGCCATGAACGACAGCGGTAAACGTGCCGCGATGTTTGGTTCCGTGTCGGTGATCCGTGAGTCCGGCGTCAATAGCCTGCGCGTGGGCGATGTGTACTACGTGGGCCATCTGCCGTGGTTTGAACGCCTGTGGTATGCGCTGGCTAACCATCCGGTGCTGCTCGCCATCCTGGCTGCGGTCAGCGTGGTCTTGCTGGCATGGGTGCTGTGGCGTCTGCTGCGTATCATCAGCCGTCGTCGTCTGAACCCGGATGAGTAAGATGTAATGAAAGCCTTTCGCTGGTGTGCATTAGCAGCGGTGATGCTGGCGGCGCTTCCTCTTCGCGCCGCCTGTACCTGGCCTGCCTGGGAGCAGTTTAAAAAGGACTACATCAGTGAGGGCGGGCGTGTCATTGATCCCAGTGACACGCGCAAAATTACGACCTCGGAAGGGCAAAGCTACGCCCTGTTCTTTGCCCTGGCGGCGAACGATCGCAACGCGTTTGACCAGCTGCTGACGTGGACGCGCGATAATCTTGCCAGCGGCGATCTCAACGACCATCTGCCTGCCTGGCTATGGGGTCAGAAGGATAAAGAAACGTGGGCGGTGATTGATACCAACTCCGCCTCTGACGCCGATGTCTGGATCGCCTGGTCACTGCTCGAAGCGGGTCGGCTGTGGAAACATCCGGACTATACCCGCACGGGTAAAGCGTTGCTGAAACGCATTGTCAGCGAGGAAGTGGTGAAAGTGCCGGGGCTCGGCGCAATGCTGCTTCCCGGTAAAGTCGGTTTTGCCGATGAACAGGTCTGGCGCTTTAACCCCAGCTATCTTCCTCCGCAGTTAGCGAGTTATTTCACGCGCTTTGGTTCCCCGTGGACCCAGCTTCGTGAAACCAATCTGCGCCTGCTGCTGGAGAGTGCGCCGAAAGGCTTTTCGCCGGACTGGGTGCAGTATCAGAAACACAAAGGCTGGCGGTTACAGCAGGATAAGGCGCTGGTGGGCGGCTACGACGCCATCCGCGTGTATCTCTGGGTGGGCATGATGAGTGACAACGATCCTCAGAAAGCCCGGCTGCTGACGCGCTTCCAGCCGATGGCGGCAAAGACCATGAAACGGGGTGTGCCGCCGGAGAAAGTGGATGTGGCGACGGGGAAACGCACCGGGAATGGCCCGGTCGGGTTCTCTGCCGCCATGCTGCCGTTTTTACAACAGCGTGATGCCCAGGCGGTTCAGCGCCAGCGCGTTGCGGACCATTTTCCCGATAACAATGCCTATTACAGCTACGTGCTGACTCTCTTTGGGCAAGGATGGGATCAGCATCGTTTTCGCTTCACCGCAAAAGGTGAATTAATACCGGATTGGGGCCAGGAATGCGCAAGTTCACAGTAAATCTACTCACTTTATCGCTTGGCCTGGCACTGATGCCGCTGGCTGAAGCCGCCAACTCTCCGCAGCAGAAACAGCTGCTGGAACAGGTTCGGCTGGGCGAATCGACACAGCGTGAGGATTTGGTTCGTCAGTCGCTTTATCGTCTGGAGCTGATTGACCCGAACAACCCTGACGTCATTGCCGCACGCTTTCGCTACCTGCTGCGCCAGGGCGATAACGCCGGTGCGCAAAAAGAGCTGGATCGTCTGAAAGGGATCGCGCCGGGCTCGAGTGCGTACCAGTCATCACGCAACACGATGCTGCTTTCTACCCCGGATGGCCGGCAGCAGCTCCAGCAGGCGCGACTGCTCGCCACCACGGGACACACGCAGGAGGCGATTGCCGCCTATGACAAGCTGTTTGACGGCAACCCGCCGGGCGGCGACGTGGCCACGGAATACTGGAACGTCGTGGCGAAAGATCCTGCTCGCCGAAATGCAGCCATTAACCAGCTCAAGAAAATAAACAGCAGCAGCCCAGGAAATACGCAGCTTCAGGCAACGCTGTCCCAGCTTTTGTTCCAGAGCGGACGCCGTGATGAAGGCTTTGCGGTATTGCAAGAGATGGCCAAATCCACCAATGGCCGTAACCAGGCGTCTGATATGTGGTATGACCAAATCAAAGGTCAGCCTGCCAGCAGCGCCAGCGTCAGCGCGCTGCAAAAATACCTGAGCGTATTCAGCGACGGGGATAGCGTCGCGGCGGCGCGTGCCCAGCTTGAAGCGCAGCAAAAACAGCTCGCCGATCCGGCGTTCCGCGCGAAAGCGGAAGGGCTGGCGGCGGTGGATGCCGGGCAGGGGAGTAAGGCGGTGGCGGAGCTGCAAAAAGCCGTCAGCGCCAACCATGCCGACAGTGAGGCTGTGGGGGCCCTTGGACAGGCGTATTCTCAGAAGGGCGACCGCGCCCGCGCGGTGGCACAGTTTGAAAAGGCGATTGCCCTCGATCCCCAGAGCGATAACCGGGGTAAATGGGACAGTCTTCTGAAGGTTAACCGCTACTGGCTGCTGATCCAGCAGGGCGATGCGGCGCTGAAGGCGAATAACCCGGCGCAGGCGGAGCGTTACTATCAGCAGGCACGCGGTATCGACAATACCGACAGCTATGCCGTGCTTGGGCTGGGCGACGCCGCCGCGGCACGTAAAGATAACGACGCGGCGGAACGTTATTATCGCCAGGCGCTGCGTATGGACAGTGGCAACAGCAATGCGGTTCGCGGCCTGGCCAATATTTACCGCGCGCAGTCGCCGGAGAAGGCTTCGCAGTTTATCCAGTCTCTCTCCGCCAGCCAGCGCCGGAGCATAGACGACATTGAACGTAGCCTGACCAACGAACAGCTCTCCGCCCAGGCCGAACAGCTTGAGAACCAGGGGAAATACGCGCAGGCAGCAGACATTCAGCGTCGTCGTCTGGCGCTCTCTCCCGGCGACGTGTGGATAACCTACCGTCTCTCGCGCGATCTCTACAGCGCGGGTCAGCGCAGCCAGGCGGATACCCTGATGCGTCAGCTTGCCAGCCAGAAACCGTCCGATCCGGATCAGGTGTACGCCAACGGGCTCTATCTTTCCGGAAACGATCAGGACCGCGCCGCGCTGGCGCATCTGGACACGCTGCCGCGCAGCCAGTGGAACGGCAATATTCAGGAACTTGCCGATCGCCTGCAAAGCAACCAGGTGCTGGAAACCGCCAACCGTCTGCGCGACAGCGGCAAAGAGCAGGACGCAGAGAATCTTCTTCGCCAGCAGCCGACCTCCACCC
This sequence comes from Enterobacter sp. NFIX59, assembly GCF_900113755.1. Taxonomy (NCBI): domain Bacteria; kingdom Pseudomonadati; phylum Pseudomonadota; class Gammaproteobacteria; order Enterobacterales; family Enterobacteriaceae; genus Enterobacter; species Enterobacter sp. NFIX59. Next base: position 16,012 of record NZ_FOQN01000007.1, read on the forward strand.
GTATCGACCTCACGCTGGCGGACTGGGCACAGCAGCGTGGCGATCTGGACTCGGCGAAAACGACGTACAATGCCGTCCTGCAGCGTGAACCGCAGAACGAAGACGCAATCCTCGGCCTGACCGAGATTTACAGCGCGCAGGGTAACAAAGATGCCGCGCGCGCAGAGCTGGCGAAACTGCCCGCCGCGCAAAACGGCCGGCCGCTGTCGCTCAATATGCAGCGCCGCATCGCGATGGCGCAGGCGGGCCTGGGCGATTCCGCTGCCGCAGAACAGACCTTCAATAAAATCATTCCGCAGGCTAAATCGCAGCCCGGCTCCATGGAAAACGCGCTGGTGTTACGTGATGCCGCGCGTTTCCAGGCGCAGAACGGGCAGCCTCAGCAGGCGCTGGAAACCTATAAAGATGCGATGGTATCGACAGGTATCACCACGACGCGTCCGGCTGACAACGACAGTTTCACCCGTCTGACGCGTAACGATGAAAAAGACGACTGGCTGAAGCGCGGCGTGCGCAGTGATGCCGGTGACCTGTATCGTCAGCAGGATGTTAACGTCACGCTGCAGCACGACTACTGGGGCTCCAGCGGCACGGGCGGTTATTCCGACCTGAAAGCGCATACCACTATGCTACAGGTGGATGCCCCGCTCTCTGATGGGCGCATGTTCTTCAGAAGCGATCTGGTCAACATGGACGCCGGTTCATTTGATAGCAAGAACGGGACTTACGACCCTAAATGGGGAACCTGCTACGAAACGCCGTGTAGCGGCAACACCCATCAGTCCGACAATGGCGCAAGCGTCGCCGTCGGCTGGCAGAATAAAACCTGGGCGATGGATATTGGCACCACGCCAATGGGCTTTGACGTCGTCGACGTGGTGGGCGGCATCAGCTACAGCAGCGATCTGGGGCCCATCGGCTATACCGTTAACGCCCATCGCCGCCCAATCTCCAGCTCTCTGCTGGCCTTCGGCGGGCAAAAAGATACCAATACCGGCACCACCTGGGGCGGCGTACGCGCCACCGGTGGCGGCGTAAGTATGAGCTATGACAAAGGGGAAGCGAACGGCGTCTGGTCAAGCCTGAACGCGGAAACGCTGACGGGTAAAAATGTGGAGGATAACTGGCGCGTCCGCTGGATGACGGGTTACTACTACAAGCTCATTAATAAAAACAATGAGCGTCTGACGGTCGGCGTCTCCAATATGCTCTGGCACTACGACAAAGACCTGAGTGGTTATACCCTGGGTCAGGGCGGCTACTACAGTCCGCAGGAGTATGTCTCCTTCGCGCTGCCGGTGACCTGGCGTAAACGCACGGAGAACTGGTCCTGGGAGCTGGGTGGCTCGGTGTCCTGGTCCCACTCCAAAACCAAAGACGAGCTGCGCTACCCGATTCAGAATCTGATCCCGACCGATGAGCCAGACCGCTATACCGACCGGGGCGCGATGGAAACCGGCAGCAGTTCTTCCGGTACGGGTTATACCGCACGGGCCATTATCGAACGCCGCGTAACGTCCAACTGGTTTGTGGGCATGGGCGTGGATATTCAGGAAGCGAAAGACTATACCCCAAGCCACGCGCTGATCTATGTGCGCTACTCTGCTGCAGGCTGGCAGGGCGATATGGACTTACCGCCGCAGCCGCTCATCCCGTACGCGGACTGGTAATCGGATTTTCCTTAATCCATTTGTAAGTCTCTCTTAATAGCGCGGCAATCGGGTATACTCAGGCGCGCCAGGTTTACACCCTGGCGCGCCCTGCGCTTCGAGTTTTGTGGAGAGTCATTTTGCGTGTCAGCCGTTCCTTAACAATCAAACAGATGGCGATGGTTTCTGCCGTCACCATGCTGTTTGTCCTGCTTTTCTGCGTAATTCTGCTGTTTCATTCCGTACAGCAGAATCGCTATAACACGGCCTCGCAGTTAGAAAGTATTGCCCGCTCGGTGCGCGGCCCGCTCTCCGCCTCGATCCTGAAAGGGGATATTCCCGAAGCGGAAACCATTTTAAAACGCATTCAGCCTGCCGGCGTCGTTAGCCGCGCCGACGTCGTCTTGCCTAACCAGTTTCAGGCGCTGCGGATGAGCTTTATCCCGGAGCGTCCCGTCCCGATGATGGTGATGCGCCTGTTTGAACTGCCGGTGCAAATTTCGCTGCCCGTTTATTCACTCGAACGCCCTGCCAATCCGCAGCCGCTGGCCTACCTGGTATTACAGGCGGACTCTTACCGCATGTATAAATTCGTCATGAGCTGGGTGGTTACGTTAGTGACCACTTGCTTACTTATGACGCTTATTCTCAGCGTGGCGCTCACCTGGTGCATTAACCGGCTGATTGTTCATCCGCTGCGCCGTATCGCCCGCGAGCTGAATACGCTTGCGCCGCAGGATCAGATGGGACATCAGCTTGAGCTACCGCGTCTGCATCATGACGATGAGATAGGCATGCTGGTGCGCAGCTACAACCTCAACCAGCAGCGCATCCAGCGTCAGCAGGATGAGTTAAACAGCAGCGCCACGCGCTTCCCGGTGTCGGAGCTTCCCAATAAAGCCTTCCTGATGGCAATGCTGGAGCAAACCGTTGAGCGCCAGCAAACCACGGCGCTGATGGTTATCGCCTGCGAAACTCTGCAGGACACGGCTGGCGTGCTCAAGGAGAGCCAGCGCGAAATGCTGCTGCTCACCCTGGTGGAAAAGATCAAATCTGTCCTTGCTCCGCGCATGGTGCTGACTCAGGTCAGCGGTTACGACCTGGTGGTGATTGCCAATGGCGTAAAAGAGCCCTGGCATGCGATCACATTAGGTCAGCAAGTACTCACTGTCATTAATGAGCGGTTGCCCATTCAGGGTATCCAGCTTCGCCCGAGTGCCAGTATCGGTATCGCCATGTACTACGGTGATTTAACGGCGGAACAGCTTTATCGTCGTGCCTTCTCGGCGGCGTTTACCGCCCGGCGCAAAGGGAAAAATCAGATCCAGTTCTTCGACCCGGAGCAGATGGAAAAGGCGCAGCAGCGCCTGACGGAAGAGAGCGATATCCTGACCGCCCTGGATAACCGCCAGTTTGCCCTCTGGCTACAGCCGCAGGTGAATTTGCTGACGGGAGAAGTGAAAAGCGCCGAGGCTCTGCTGCGTCTGCAGCAGCCGGATGGTTCATGGGAGCTGCCGGAAGGGCTGATTGAGCGCATTGAGTCCTGCGGCCTGATGGTTACCGTCGGCTACTGGGTGCTGGAGGAGTCCTGCCGTCAGCTTGCGGCCTGGCAGGAGCGCGGCGTGACGCTGCCGCTGTCGGTTAACCTGTCTGCCCTGCAGCTTATGCACCCGACCATGGTTTCAGAGATGCTGGAGCTGATCCATCGTTACCGCATCAAGCCAGATACGTTAACCCTGGAAGTGACGGAGAGCAGACGTATTGACGACCCCAATGAGGCGGTCGCGATCCTGAAGCCGCTGCGTAATGCCGGTATTCGCATTGCGCTGGACGATTTTGGCATGGGGTACGCCGGGCTGCGCCAGCTTCAGCACATGAAAACCCTTCCGGTAGATGTGCTCAAAATTGACAAAGCGTTTGTCGACGGTCTGCCGGACGACAGCAGCATGGTGCAGGCGATTATCCAGATGGCGCGCAGTCTCAACCTGCACCTTATTGCCGAGGGGATTGAAACCGACGCGCAACGCGCCTGGCTGGCAGAGGCGGGTGTGGAGAGCGGGCAAGGCTTCCTTTTTGCCCCTGCTGTTCCTTCGGATGTCTTTGAACAACGATACCTTTCTGGTGCTGACGACCCCGCAAAAGTGTAACTTTGTTGCTGGCTTGTGCGAGCCAGCTCAAAGTTCTTAACATTTGTGTTTCAAATTTGAACTGAGTTTATTTCTGTCCTGTTATGTGGGTGTTATTTTAAAGCCGCAGGTTAACCATAACCTTACAAAACCTGTGGTTTTTCTTCCCAAGGACACCTTATGAAAACCTCACTCTTCAAAAGTCTTTATTTCCAGGTCCTGACAGCCATCGCCATCGGTATTCTGCTGGGTCACTATTACCCTGAGCTGGGCGCGCAAATGAAACCGCTTGGCGACGCGTTCGTTAAGCTCATCAAAATGGTCATCGCGCCGGTGATCTTCTGTACGGTAGTCACGGGCATCGCTGGCATGGAAAGCATGAAGGCGGTCGGTCGTACCGGTGCAGTGGCGCTTCTTTATTTCGAAGTGGTCAGTACCCTTGCGCTGATTATCGGTCTGATCATCGTCAACGTGGTGCAGCCAGGCGCGGGGATGAACGTAGACCCCTCAACGCTGGATGCCAAAGCGGTCGCGGTGTATGCCGAGCAGGCGAAAGATCAGGGCGTGGTCGCCTTCCTGCTGGACGTCATTCCTGGCAGCGTCATTGGCGCGTTCGCCAGCGGAAACATCCTCCAGGTTCTGCTGTTCGCCGTGTTATTTGGTTTTGCCCTGCACCGTCTGGGCAGCAAAGGCCAGCTTATCTTTAATGTGATCGAAAGCTTCTCGCAGGTCATTTTCGGCATCATCAATATGATCATGCGCCTGGCGCCAATCGGTGCCTTCGGTGCGATGGCCTTCACCATCGGTAAATATGGCGTCGGCACGCTGGTGCAGCTGGGTCAGCTGATTATCTGCTTCTATATTACCTGTATCCTTTTCGTGGTGGTGGTGCTGGGCTCCATCGCCCGCGCGACAGGTTTCAACATCTTCAAATTTATCCGTTACATCCGTGAAGAACTGCTGATTGTTCTGGGGACCTCCTCTTCAGAATCGGCGCTGCCGCGTATGCTCGACAAGATGGAGAAACTCGGGTGTCGTAAATCGGTGGTCGGGCTGGTGATCCCGACGGGCTACTCCTTCAACCTGGACGGCACCTCGATATACCTGACGATGGCGGCCGTATTTATCGCTCAGGCGACCAACAGCCATATGGATATTTTCCATCAGATTACCCTGCTGGTGGTGCTCCTGCTCTCCTCTAAAGGTGCGGCAGGCGTAACGGGCAGCGGCTTTATCGTGCTGGCAGCCACCATTTCTGCTGTGGGTCACCTGCCGGTGGCGGGTCTGGCGTTGATTCTGGGTATTGACCGCTTCATGTCTGAGGCGCGTGCGTTAACCAACCTGGTGGGTAACGGCGTGGCAACGGTGGTGGTGGCGAAATGGGTGAAAGAGCTGGATCACAAAAAGCTCGACGATACTCTGAATAATCGTTCAACTGACAGCAAAAATCCTGGCTTATCCTCTTAAACTTGTCACAAATGCCCGTATTCCCTTGTGGGGATGCGGGCTCCTGCGCATAATAACTGTTCATACCTGTCATAATTCGACAAGATTTTTTTTGGGTATATTTCACTTCGGACCGTGACGTTTTGCCGAACGCGCGGTCTAATCGACGTGTTTTCATCGTCATCTTTAAGAGTGAAGCGCGTCGCGAGGCACTCTTTTTTAACCAGGAATGTTGATCAGGGGTTCACATGCAGGGCACAAAAATTCGACTCTTAACCGGCGGTTTGCTGATGATGGCAGCAGCCAGTTATGTGCAGGCAGATGCGCTCCAGCCAGACCCGGCCTGGCAACAAGGGACATTAGCGAACGGTTTTCAATGGCAGGTCTTAGCCACGCCGCAACGTCCCAGCGATCGTATTGAAATCCGTCTGTCTGTTAATACCGGTTCCCTCACGGAAAGCACCCAGCAAACCGGTTTCAGCCACTTTATTCCCCGGCTGGCGCTCACTCAGAGCGGCAGCCTGCAAGCGGTTCAGGTGCGTTCACTCTGGCAGCAGGCCATCGATCCGAAACGCCCACTTCCCCCGGCTGTTGTCTCGTATGACTACACCATGTTTAACCTGAGCCTGCCAAACAACCGTAACGACCTGCTTAAAGAAGCGCTGACGTATCTCTCCGATGCCTCTGGCAATCTGGCGATCACGCCGGACACCGTCAACTATGCGTTGAGTAACAGCGACATGGTGGCAACCTGGCCTGGGGATACCAAAGAGGGCTGGTGGCGTTACCGCCTGAAGGGCTCAACGTTACTGGGACATGATCCGGCCGAACCGCTGAAACAGCCGGTGGACGCCGAACAGGTGAAATCGTTCTATCAGAAGTGGTACACCCCGGACGCGATGACGCTGATCGTGGTGGGTAACGTGGACAGCCGCGCGGTGGTGGAGCAGATCAACAAAGCGTTTGGCGATCTGAAAGGCAAGCGTGAAACGCCAGCCCCTGTCCCGACGCTCTCTCCGCTGCGTGCAGAGCCTGTCAGCATTATGACGGACACCGTGCGTCAGGATCGCCTCTCCGTCATGTGGGATAACGCCTGGCAGCCCATCCGTGAGTCTGCGGCGATGTTACGCTACTGGCGTGCCGATCTGGCACGTGAAGCGCTGTTCTGGCACGTCCAGCAGACGCTGAGTAAGAACAATGTGAAGAATATTGGTCTTGGCTTTGACTGCCGCGTGCTGTTCCAGCGTGCGCAATGTGCCATCAACGTTGAATCACCGGGCGATAAGCTAAATGCCAATCTGGGTGTGGTCGCGAAAGAGCTGGCAAAAGTGCGTAAAGAGGGGCTTTCCGAAGAGGAATTCAATGCTCTCGTGGCGCAGAAAAAACTCGAGCTGCAGAAGCTGTTTGCGACCTACGCTCGTGCCGATACCGACATTCTGATCAGCCAGCGTATTCGTTCCCTGCAGAATCAGGTGGTGGACATTGCGCCGGAACAGTATCAGAAGCTTCGTCAGGACTTCCTGAACGGTCTGACCGTCGATATGCTCAATCAGGACCTCCGTCAGCAGCTGTCGCAGGAGATGGCGTTGATCCTTCTGCAACCGAAGGGCGAGCCGGAATATGACATGAAGGAACTTCAGACGACCTGGGATGCCATTATGGCTACCGCGCCGCAGCCAGCGCAGGCCGTCACGGCGGATGATTTACATCCGGACGCGACGGATATCCCGCAAGGGCAGTAATGCAAACATTCCCTCTCCCTGTGGGAGAGGGTTAGGGTGAGGGCATCAGCCCGCACCCTACTTAAACAGGCATCGCTTCGCGCGGAATAATCGCCCCGCGATACTGAATCACCGTGCTGGCCGTCAGGTGCCCGCGCTGTGCCGCCGCTTCCGGCGTTCCACCCGTCAGGCGTACCGCCAGATAGCCCGCGCTGAATGAATCACCCGCCGCCGTGGTATCAATCACTTTCTCTTTGGCAAGCTTCACTGCCGGAACGTCAACCAGCGCTTCACCCGCCACCGCGACCAGGCACGAATCCGCACCGCGCTTAATCACCACTTCGCTCACGCCTGCCGCCTGCGTGCGCGCAATTACGTCATCTACCGGCTTTTCACCCCACAGGGCGTCTTCATCGTCGAGCGTCAGGAAGGCGATATCGGTGCACTGCAGCATCTGCTGATAGACCTGCTGCGTCTCTTCGCGGCTGGCCCACAGGCGCGGGCGGTAGTTGTTATCGAAAATAACCTTACCGCCGTTGGCACGGCATTCGCGCAGCAGCGAGAGCAGCTTGTCTCGGCTGGCGGGGCTTAAAATCGCCAGGCTAATGCCGCTCAGATAGAGATAGTCAAAAGTCGCCAGCTCTTCGCAGATGGCCGCGGCCGCGTCGCTCTCCAGCCAGAATTTGGCTGCGGCTTCGTTGCGCCAGTAATAAAACGTGCGTTCGCCTGTACTGTCGGTTTCGATGTAATAAAGCCCCGGGAGGCGGTTTTCCATACGCTGAATCAGCGACGTTTCAACATGTTCACTCTGCCAGGCCTCCTGCATTTGCTGGCTGAAGCTGTCCGTACCCAGGGCGGTAACGTAGTTCACGGTGAGCGCCTCAGGCGCGACCTGACGGGCAATATAAACGGACGTGTTTAACGTATCGCCACCAAATCCGCGGCTGACTTCCGCGCCTTTTTGTGACAGCTCAATCATGCATTCGCCAATCACGGCAATTTTTTTGGACATAGTCGTGAACCTGAACAGAAGAATTATCAGCAGTGTGCGCTGAGTGAATTAACCGGTCAACTATATTAAAACAACGTTCCATTATTTTTTTTGAGCCAGCGCGTGTTCCCGCGCATTTCTGTCATCTTAATTTCATTTTCCGGGTGAATTGAACATAAAGTTCTCAATTGTCGCGCCGATAATCCTGTGACGAGTCCAGAAAGGCTATCCCAACAACAGGACATCTGAAATGAAGTCAGAGCAGGTTATCCAGCGGCTGAGCACTACGCCTGAGGCAAGTATTGAGAACTTGCAGGAGCATCGCTACTGGCTGCAATGTGAGCGTGCGTACACCTATCAGCCGATCTACCGAACAGATGGTCGACTGATGGCCATCGAAATTTTGACCGTCGTTACGCACCCCTCAAACCCTACTCAGCGCATCGCGCCGGATCGCTATTTTGCCGAAGTTGCCGTTCGCCAGCGTCTGGACGTGCTGGAAGAGCAGCTTCGCATGCTGGCAACGAAGCACGCCTTTTTCGAACAGCACGATATCCTCGCCTCGGTGAACGTCGATGGCCCAACCCTGCTGGCGCTGCGCCAGAACGCGAAATTGCAGGAGCTGATCGCCACCCTGCCGTGGATGCGCTTTGAGCTGGTGGAGCATGTCCGTTTGCCGCAGGACTCCTCGTTTGCTTCGATATGCGAATACGGCCCGCTGTGGCTGGATGACTTTGGCACCGGCATGGCGAACTTCTCCGCCCTGAGTGAAGTGCGCTACGACTACATTAAAGTGGCCCGCGATCTGTTCATTATGCTGCGTCAGACCCCGGAAGGGCGGAATCTGTTTACGCTGTTATTACAGCTGATGAACCGCTATTGCCAGGGCGTGATTGTTGAAGGTGTGGAAACGCTGGAAGAGTGGCGCGATGTGCAAAACTCTCCCGCAGCGGCGGCGCAAGGCTACTATCTCTCTCGCCCGGTACCCATGGATCGCCTCGATAACGTCATAACGACCCTCTGATAAACCCGCTTCCCTTTGTCTGGACTATAGTTTTACAGGACAGGTCATCAGGAAAGGGGATAAAAATGACAAGAACAACCAGGGTAATCTCCTGGACAGCAGGGATTTTCTTGTTGTTGATCGTGGTTGTCGCCATCATTATTGCGACGTTTGACTGGAACCGTCTCAAGCCGACCATCAACCAGAAAGTCTCAACCGAGCTGAACCGCCCCTTCGCCATACGGGGTGATTTGGGGGTGGTATGGGAACGCCAGAAAGAGGAGCCCGGCTGGCGAAGCTGGATCCCCTGGCCACATATCCATGCTGACGACATCATTCTCGGCAACCCGCCGGATATCCCGGACGTCACTATGATCCACCTGCCGCGGGTTGAAGCCACGCTGGCTCCGCTGGCACTCTTCACCAAAACGGTCTATCTGCCGTGGATCAAACTTCAGCAGCCCGATGCGCGCCTGATCCGCCTCTCCGAAAAAAACAACAACTGGACGTTTAGCCTGGCCAGCGACAGCGAAAAAGATCCGAATGCCCAGCCTTCTTCCTGGTCATTCCGTCTCGACAATATTCTCTTCGATCGCGGGCGGATCGCCATCGACGATAAGGTCAGCAAGGCGGATGTGGAGATCCTGGTCGATCCGCTGGGCAAGCCGCTGCCGTTCAGCGAGGTCACGGGGACGAAAGCGAAAGGTGATGCGGCAAGCGTGGGCGACTATGTCTTCGGCCTGACGGCAAAAGGACGCTATAACGACCAGCCGCTCAGCGGTAAAGGGAAAATAGGCGGCATGCTGGCGCTACGGAGCGAAGGCACGCCGTTCCCGGTGCAGGCGGACTTCCGTTCCGGTAACACCCGCGTGGCGTTCGTGGGCACGGTCAACGACCCGATGAACATGGGCGGCGTTGATCTTCAGCTTAAATTTGCCGGTGATTCGCTGGGCGAGCTGTATGAACTGACCGGCGTACTGCTGCCGGATACCCCACCGTTCGAAACGGACGGGCATCTGGTCGCCAAAATCGATACCGAAAAAGCGTCCGTTTTTGACTACCGTGATTTTAACGGCCGCATCGGCGACAGCGATATCCACGGCTCGCTGACCTACACCACTGGAAAACCGAGGCCGAAGCTGGAAGGGGACGTTGAGTCCCGACAGCTGCGTCTGGCCGACTTAGGCCCGTTGATAGGTATCGACTCCGGTAAAGGTACGAAGTCAAAAGAGGTGAAGAAAGATCCTCAGCCTGCCGGCAAAGTGCTGCCTTATGAACGTTTTGAGACGGATAAATGGAACGTGATGGATGCGGATGTGCGCTTCAAAGGCGGAAAAATTGAACATGGCAGTACGCTGCCGATAAGCAATCTTACGACCCATATCCTCCTTAAAAGCGCCGACCTGCGTCTGCAGCCGCTGAAGTTTGGCATGGCGGGCGGGACGATCTCCTCGAACATTCACCTGGAAGGCGATAAGAAGCCGATGCAGGGACGGGCGGAGATTCAGGCGCGTCGATTGAAGCTGAAAGAGCTGATGCCGAACGTCGAGTTGATGCAGAAAACCCTCGGTGAAATGAACGGTGATGCCGATATTCGCGGCGTGGGGAACTCGGTTGCGGCGCTGCTGGGCAGCGGCAATGGTAACCTGAAGCTGCTGATGAACGACGGGCTGGTGAGCCGCAACCTGATGGAGATCCTGGGGCTGAACGTCGGTAACTACGTCATCGGGCAAATCTTCGGTGATGACGAGGTGCGTGTGAACTGCGCGGCGGCCAATCTGGATCTGGTTAACGGCGTGGCGCGCCCGCAGATTTTTGCCTTTGACACGGAAAACGCGGTGATTAACGTGACCGGTACCGCCAGCATGGCCTCGGAGCAGCTTGATCTGACGATTGACCCGGAAAGTAAGGGGATTCGTATCATCACCCTGCGCTCGCCGCTTTACGTGCGCGGGACCTTCAAAAATCCGCAGGCGGGCGTGAAGCCCGGACCGCTGATTGCGCGTGGCGCAGTGGCTGCGGCGCTTGCGACGCTGGTCACTCCAGCCGCAGCGCTGCTGGCCTTGATTTCGCCGTCAGAAGGCGAGGCGAATCAGTGTCGGACCATTTTGTCGCAGATGAAGAAGTAACGCCTTTCTCCCTCTCCCTGTGGGAGAGGGCCGGGGTGAGGGCATCAGGCCGCACGCAGTGAATTACAGAGCCTGGTGCTTCGTCTCGTGCGTCAGCAGCAGCGCAATCAGCGTCAGCCCCGCCATTGCCGCCAGATAAACCCCCACATAGAACAGACCATAGTTTGCCTGCAGCCAGGTGGCGATATACGGCGCAACGGACGCGCCCAGAATAGACGAGACGTTGTAAGAGAACGACGCGCCGGTATAGCGCACTTCCGTCGGGAACAGCTCAGGCAGCAGCGCACCCATCGGGCCGAAGGTCAGCCCCATCAGGCTCAGGCCAATCAGCAGATAGGCCATCACCAGCGCCGGGCTACCGGAACCCAGCAGCGGCGGGAAGACGAACAGGGCAAACAGAATGATCAGCGTGGTGATGGTAATCATGCTCGCGCGGCGACCGAACTTATCCGCCAGCAGGCCCGCAATCGGAACCATCACGCCAAACCCGATCACCGCCATCATCAGCATCCACAGCACTTCGTTACGCGGCAGACCCAGCCCAACCGGCGCGGCGGCGGTACTGAAGGTCATGGAGTAAACGGTCATGATGTAGAACAGCGTATAGGTTGCCAGCATGATGAACGTGCCCAGCACGGTCACGCGGACGTGTTTGGTCAGCAGCGTACCCAGCGGCACTTTCACCTGCTTGTTCGCCGCGGCCACTTTTGCGAAAACTGGGGTCTCATGCAGAGAAACGCGCACATACAGGCCAATCAGCACCAGCACGGCTGAGAAGATAAACGGAATACGCCAGCCCCAGCTCATGAACTGTTCATCCGTCAGCAGCCAGGAGAGCAGCAGGAACGTCCCGTTGGCAAAGAAGAAGCCAATCGGTGCGCCCAGCTGCGGGAATGAGCCATACAGCGCGCGCTTGCGTGCCGGGGCGTTCTCGGTGGCCAGCAGCGCCGCGCCGCCCCATTCGCCGCCAAGGCCCAGACCCTGACCAAAACGCGCCAGCGCCAGCAGGACCGGCGCCAGAATGCCGATGGTCTCATACGTAGGCAGCAGGCCGATGGCCACGGTGGAGATGCCCATCGTCAGCAGCGAGGCCACCAGGGTGACTTTGCGGCCAATGCGATCGCCAAAGTGTCCAAACAGCGCAGAGCCAATCGGACGCGCAACAAACGCGATAGCAAAGGTCGCCAGAGACTGCAGCGTGGCCGCCGTCGGATCGCCCTGCGGGAAGAAAATATGCGGGAAGACGATGACCGCGGCGGTGGCATAAATATAAAAGTCGAAGAACTCAATGGCGGTGCCAATCAGCGATGCGACGACAACTTTATTGCGCGAGTTTACCGGAACGTTTTCCGTTCCTGAGTCGAGTGTGGTGGCGGTTGCTTGCATAATATTTTCTTATTTTTGTCGAACGAAAGGCCATATTACGCACAGCAAAAGCGACATTTCAATCTGTAACAAAGCCGCGTGCTGGTGATAAAAGCAACAAAAAGCGGATAATTTTCAGGCCAGCCAAAACAGGTCTATGAAATGCTTCACAGATTTTAAATATCAGTCAATAAAACTGGTTTTCGGTTAAATAAAAGTTACAGGCTGGATTTATATGCTGAAATGATGAATCGGGCTGAAATTTCAGCCCGAGAGTGGGGTTACCGGTGCGTTTTGCCCGGCATTCGCGGGTCGTCTTTATACTCGGCAGTGGCAATCCACGCCGCGCAGAACAGGGTCAAACGCGCGAAGAAGTAGAAGAACGCCATCAGCCCCAGCACCGAGCCAAACGCCGCACCGGAAGGGGATTTAACCAGTGACGGTAAGGTGTAGGTCATCACGATTTTGATCGCTTCAAAGCCGATCGCCGCGATCAACGTGCCGCGGATCAGCGCCTTCTTGCGCGGACGATGGCGGGGCAGACGCCAGAAGATCCAGAAGAACAGCAGGTAATTGGCGAAGATGGAAATGGCCAGACCAATGCTGCGCCAGGCGGGCTTCAGCCATTCGATGTAATCAAGGTAAAGCGCGGAGATGATCATCTGCTGCGCCGAGCCTGCCACGGAGGTAATAGAAAGCGTTACGATGAGCGCGACAAGCAGGCCAATCAGCGAAACAAAATCGCGGAGGTACTTAACCCAAATTTTCTCCTGGTCCTGCGGCTTACGCTCCCAGACATCGCGCGACTGGGCGCGAATGGCCTCGCGCAGGTTGCCCATCCAGTTAACGCCGGAGTAAAGGGCAATCAGCAAGCCGACGATACCGACGGTAGTACGCTGCTGCACGGCGGTATTGATGGTGCTTTTGAGCGTGCTGGCAAGGGTCGGGTCGCTGACGTTATTCAGGATCTTATTGAAGATATCCTGCAGCAGCGTCGGGTGTGAGGCGAGCACAAAACCGGCCGCCGCAAACGACACCATCAGGATCGGGATCATCGACAGGAAGGAAAAATAGGTGATGGCGGCACCAAACTGGTTTCCCATGCGGTCATTAAAGCGTTCGGTCGCGCGTATCAGATGCGCAATCATGGGAAACTGCTGAATTCTGGCGACAATGCCGGTGACGGTCCCCAGCGCTTTGCTGGCGGTACCAGGGGACCTGGCCTCTTCAGGCCCGGTTTCCATCTTTTTGACGGGCTCATACTCTAAATGTTGGGTGGGTCGTTGCGGGTTGTTTTCCGGCGTCACGCGTCTTTTCCTTTTCGTTTGGCTGGATGTTACTGAATTATAGCTTGCGACTAGTCCACGTAAGCTTTTGTGAGTTCGGTTAGCCACTCCATGAACAGATGGACCCGTCGGGAGAGGTTGCGGCGGTGGGGATAAATCAGGGAGACAGGCATCGGTTCGGCCCGATATTGCGGCAGGATCTCAACCAGTTTCTTCGCGCGCAGTAAATCGCGCACCCCAACCCGCGGAACCTGAATGATGCCCAGCCCGGCGAGGCAGGCAGCCTGGTAAGTTTCCGTGCTGTTAACGGTTAACACCCCGCCCGTTTTTACCCACTGCGTCGCACTGCCGTTATAAAACTCAAAGCCCTGCGGGCGGGTTCCCAGCATCGCGGCGTAGTGGATCACGGCGTGTGAGCCTAAATCGTCCAGCGTTTCCGGGTAGCCAAAACGCGACAGATAATCCGGACTGGCGCAGTTTATCACCGACAGCTTGCCCAGCGGACGGGCAATCAGCCCTGAATCCTTCAGCGTGCCGACGCGGACGACGCAATCAAACCCTTCACGGATCACATCCACCAGGCGATCGCTGCTGCTGAGTTCCAGTTCAATGCCCGGATAATGCTGCAGGAAAGCAGGCAGTTTGGGGATGACTAAATTTCGAGCAACGCCGACGGGCATATCCACGCGGAGCCGTCCGCTGATGCTGGAGGGATCGTGCTGAAACATACCGTCGAGTTCATCAAGGTTTGCCAGCAGATCTTTTGCCCGCTCGTAATAGACCATGCCGTCCTGCGTCAGGCTGACGCGGCGCGTGGTGCGGTGCAATAGCTGGGTGCCAAGCCGGTTTTCCAGGGCCTGAATTTGTCGTGAAACGCTGCCTTTCGGCAGGGTTAATGTTTCGGCCGCGCGGGAAAAACTCTCCAGTTCCGCGACGCGGACGAATAACTGCATTGCGTGAATTTTATCCATAGCGGAAGCTCATTGTTGTTACAGCTGAAACAGTGAAGCGTTTTAACCCATCTTTATTGATTTTCTATCACCTAATAAGCTCTTTCTCAATCTCCTTAACAGCCAAAACGAGGTTTATGATGAGTGAACGTATCGCATTAGTGACGGGTGGTAGCCGTGGTCTGGGTAAAAACGCTGCGTTAAAGCTGGCGGCAGACGGCACGGGAATCGTCCTGACATACAACCGTAGCCAGCAGGAAGCGCTGGATGTTGTGCATGAAATTCAGGAAAAAGGCGTTAACGCAGCGGCATTACAGCTCAACGTCGGGGATATCACGGGTTTTGATCATTTTGCCCAACAGCTTCAGGAAACCCTTAGGCGTGTCTGGCAGCGTGAAACTTTTGACTATTTATTGAACAATGCCGGAACGGGTTTATATGCGCCCTATACCGACACGACGGAAGCCCAGTTTGATGAGGCGCTGAACATCCATTTCAAAGGACCTTTCTTCCTGACCCAGCGCCTGCTGCCGTTGCTGAACGACGGGGGACGGATCCTCAACGTCTCCAGCGGGCTGGCCCGCTTTACCCAGCCGGGCTCAGGGACCTACGCGGCCATGAAGGGGGCGATGGAAGTGCTGACGCGTTATCAGGCGAAAGAGCTGGGCGCGCGCGGGATCGCCGTCAATATCATCGCGCCGGGCGCGATTGAAACTGACTTTGGCGGCGGACGCGTGCGCGACAACGCGGAGCTGAATCAGCTGCTTGCCTCGCAAACGGCGCTGGGACGGGTGGGGCTGCCGGACGATATTGGCGATGCCATTGCGGCACTGCTCAGCGACAAACTGGGCTGGATGAATGCGCAACGTATTGAAGTCTCAGGCGGCATGTTCCTGTGATGTACGCACTTAAGGAAATCCTTAAGGTCAATGTGTCTAAATACGGACAGATATAAAGAACTCGGGGGGATTTGTAACGTCTCCATTCGTTGAGTTTTTTCTTAAATAACCCCTCTGTAGAATCCCCCTTCGCTATTCTCAGAGGGATAAAAAACGATGCGAGTAATCATGTTTGACAGGCAGTCACTCTTTATTCACGGAGCGATACACAGTCTTCAGACGCTCATTCCGGAAATAGATATGACAGGGACCTGTCAGGCAGACGATTTATGGACCCAGATTTCCGCTTCACCGTCAGCTATTGTCATGATTGACGGCAATTTAATGCAGGACGAGGGGAGCGCTTTGCTGGAAGAGATGCTGCAACGCTTTCCGGCGATACGCGTGATTCTGGTTTTGGCGAAAAAAGAGGCCAGATGGGTTGAGCAATTGCGGCAGCGAAACATCATGGCCATTATGCCCCGAAATGCCAGTCCCGAGCGGTTTTCCGCCGTGCTGGATTCGGTGTCCAGAGGGATGGTCTGTTTTCCCGGGGAGTGGGTCAGGCAGCCGTCGTCTCAGGCGTTATCATCCCTGAGCGAGCGTCAGCGCGACGTGTTGGAATTGCTGGCGGCGGGGGAGTCAAATAAAGAGATTGGCCGCAATCTCAACATCAGTGCGGCCACGGTAAAAGCGCATCTCGAGGCGCTTTTCCGGCGGCTGGACGTGAAAAACAGAACGCAGGCTGCCATGTACTATACCCGTGAGAAGGCCTGAAAAATCGCGTTTGGGAGCGAGGGCATCTCTCCGAAGCTGAATATCATCATAACCAGCGCATCATGCTGCTGTTGGGTTAATGGATGTGTCACACTTTCCCGCAGCAGCGCTTCACGCAGCTGAATATCGTCATGCAGCAAATCTTCTGCCTCGGCAGGCGTGATGGGACCGTGAAAATGTGCCCTATCGCGGATAACGTGGCCATAGCCGATAACCCATAATCCGTTTTCGTCACGATATTTCTCCAGAGAAAGACCCTGATGTTTTTTTATTAACGCAATGGCGGCAGAAGATATTTTCAGCGCATGACCTTTCATATTCATTTCCTCTTAAGATCGATACTGTAGAGGAAACGACGTCTGAGAAATATCCGCCAAATGGCTGTTGATCAGGCATTATTATTCAGGTATTCCTGCTGCAATAAACCAAATAACCAGTCATTTTGCCAGCGCCCCGCAAGATAATAGCTCTCGCGTAATTCGCCTTCCAGGCGAAAGCGGGCTTTTTCCAGCAGGCGTCTTGAAGCGACATTTCCCACGGTGACGGTGGCGGTGAGTCGACGTATACCGCCCTGATGAAAAGCGTAATCACAAAGCGCTTTCAGGGATTCAAAGCCGTAGCCTTTCCCCTGCGCCTCGGGTGCGAAAAGGAAGCCCACTTCGGCACAGTCCTCCTCCCGATGAATATACCCGGTGACGCCCAGTGGGGCCCGGGAGGCGGCGTCACGCACGACGAGACAGAGCCAGTGCGCGCTTCCCGGTGACCAGGGCGTCAGGCGTGAATCAAACGCCTCGCGGATCGCCGCAACGGGGCGGTTTTCCGCCACAAAGCGCATGACGTCGGGATTCTGCTGTAATGCCAGAAAAAAGGGCCAGTCTTGTTCCAGCAGAGGTGAACAGGTAAGGCGAGGGGTAATTAAAATCGGCATTCAGATTCTCCTGAAACATTTTAAATGATTTTAGGGTTGTCACTTTATTTCAACAGAAAGTCAGGTATGGTTAATCGCGTATAAATAAAAAGAAAAAAAGGGCGTCTCGTGCCCATTCCGGATGTCTTCGTTGTCGCTTAAGGAAAACAATGAGTCTCAGCACATCACATCATATTCGCGAACAGTTCGAACACTGTCTGGCGGTCATTCGCCATGCGTCGGTGGAAATTTTGCTACTTCTGAATGTACATGCTTCTGAGGGCAAAGATCCACGCTGGTTTCTGGAACAGCTCGACAGTGCTCGATTAGCGCTGGGCGGCTGGGGAGCCGTTGCGAAAAAACTCAACCTGAATGACGCCGAGATGTCGGAATTTACGCTCCAGCTGCGCCTGCTGCAGCAGCGCGTTCCGCAGTATGAAAGCGGACAGGATGTGAGTGAAAACCAGCTTATTGCGGCGATGCGGTTTGTCACCGCGCTGGAACACCTGCGCCTGCAGCAGCCGCTGCTGACCTACAGCACGGACCTGGCACCGGGAAGCGAACTTCAGCAACAGCAGGCGCACAAGCAGGTGCGGGCGATTGAGCTGATGATTAAAGGGCTCATCCAGCAGGCCTGGCCCGATCAGGTACGGCTGAACAATCATCTGAAGACCTTGTTTAACGCCGATCGCGTTCGGCGCTGGCTGAAGCTTGGCGAGATCAACGATGTCCTGAGCGGCATGATGTTCAGCGAGCTGGCGCAGATGCTGGTGGATAAAAAAGAGTTCAGCCGCTATTACGCTTCGCTGTTCAGCGATCCGTCCATGCTGACGCTGCTGGTTGAACCGCGTAAAACGCTGCAAACCTTCCTCGACGACATCCGGCAAATTCGCAACAGCATCACCGTTCAGAAAACGTTGAGCTCGGCGCAAATTCAGCTGCTGGATAACTACTACGCGCAGATCGCGCGGCCCGTTCAACGCGCGTTTGAAGAGGGGAGAACGCGCGTCAATCCGGCGGGATTCATGGCGGTAGATGCCAGCGAACTGCATACCTTCTGGGAAAAGGCGCAGAAAATGGATCGGGTCACCGGTGGGGATCTGTTTGAAGTCCGCGACACCATTGAAAAGCCGACCCAGCGCGCGCCGCGCACCCCCGAACAACGTGAGCAGCTCATTTCCGGTGCGCTATGGGGGGCGGTTGGCGTCATGGTGATTGCCATCGTGGCGGGGGGATTCTGGCTGGTGACCAGCAGCAAACCGCAGCCTGCGACCGCCAGCGCGGCTGAAGCGGCACCACCACAGGAAATGCGCGAGACGCCTTCCTCGCGTGAAACGCTCACGCGCATGGGGGTGACCTGGGACGAGAATAATTTCCGCTCGGCCATTAATCGCAACGACACCCGCGTGACCCAGCTCTTTTTGCAGGGTGGTATGGACTGGAAGCTGTCCTGGACCGAAGAGGCGATGTCGGCAGGCTATGACGACGTGCTGGAGCTGATGTTACGCTACCGGCAAAACATGGTGGAGGAGAAGCCGTGTCGCCGCTTCATCAACACGCTCAGCCACGCGATGTCGAACGGCGAGTCTCTGACCTCGGTACGTAAAGAGTATCTTAAAGCGTTCTGCACCGTGCCTGCCGTGGTGAAACGCCAGCAGCACGATCTCGACATGGCCACACGCCGTGCGCAGTCACAGCCGGATGCCACCACCAAAAAATGGCAGTCTATTCAGAGCGCCATTTATGAGGTGATCCGCTAAGTTGTTCTCCCTCTCCCTGTGGGAGAGGGCCGGGGTGAGGGCACCAGACCGCACCTCGCACCCTGCTCAAGGCTCCCCATACAACCCAATCAGCCGCCGCACCACGCCGTTCGTCCAGCCGAAACCATCCTGCAGCGGATACTCCCCACCGCCCCCTTCGCGCGGCGTGCTGCTGGCGATGTGGTACTTCTCAATCAGCTTATGGTGCGTCTGATAAAAATGGTTCACCGTATGCAGCCAGCTCCAGGCGATCTCATCCCCCAGCGAATCGTTGCCGTACTGCTTGAAGCCCTGAATCGCCATCCACTGCAGCGGCGCCCAGCCGTTGGGTTTATCCCACTGCTCGCCGGTTTCGTACTCGGTCGCCAGAATCCCGCCCGGCGTGAGCAGTCGCGCCTTGACCGCATCCGACAGGCGCTCGGCCTGCTCATGGGTTGCCATGCCGACATACAGCGGCACGATGCTGGCGGCAGAAAACAGCGCCAGCTCTTCGCGTCGCCAGTCATAATCGCGGTAACAGCCGCTCTCCTCGTCCCACAGATAGCGGTTCACCGCCGCGCGGCGATCGCTGGCTTTCTGGCGGAACAGGTCGGCCGTCTCTTTGTCCCCTTTCGACGCCGAGATGTTGGCAATCGCGCTTTCCAGCTTGAACAGGAAGGCGTTCAGGTCGATGGGGATAAACTGCGTCGTGCGGATGCTGGCGAGCCGCGACGGATCGCGCAGCCAGCGGGACGAATAATCCCAGCCGGAAGCCGCCCCCGCCCGCAGGTCGCGATACACCTCGTTTGGCGGACGGCCCGAGTGGCGGGCAGTTTCCACGTCCTCGATCCACGATTCGTCGCGCGGGGTATCACGGTCGTCCCAGTAGCGGTTGAGCAGTGAACCGTCCGGCATACGTACGGCGCTGCGGTAGGCCTGGTTAAGCAGCAGCGACTCCGCGCCGTCCATCCAGAAGGCGTACTCCATTTTGAGGTGATCCAGATAGCGTTTCGCACCGCGCACGCCGTCCTCCTCGAACAGCTCCACCATCAGGGCAAAGACCGGCGGCTGGGAGCGGCTGAGATAATAGGTACGGTTGCCGTTGGGGATATGCCCGTAGCGTTCAATCAGCCAGGCGAAGTTGTCCGCCATGCACTTCAGCAGGTCGTTACGACCGCTCTCCGCCAGCCCCAGCATGGAGAAATAGGAATCCCAGTAGTAGGTCTCGCTGAATCGCCCGCCGGGAACGATATAGGCCTGCGGCAGCGCTAGTAGGGAAGACCAGGGAATATGATCCTGCGGCTCGCGCGTCAGCACCGGCCACAGGTTATCAATGTGCTCCTTCAGGGAGAGGCCCGGGTCGGAGACATACTCAGTGCCGAACGTTTCCGGCATCCAGAAGTGGTTCTCCACAAACTGGCGCAGGTCGAAGTCCCGGTGGCGTCTGACCTTGCGGTAGCGGATCAGGATATCCAGCGGATCCATCTTCGGCGCGCAGTCGGGGAAGGTTTTACTGTCGGCAAACAGCCGCGTCGACTGTACATGCTCGAACAGTTCAAGATAGCGGTCTGCGGGCGTCAACGCATCGGAGGCGGGTAACCCCTCGATCATTTCGGGTTCCGGCTCCGCCTCAATCATTTCATCCAGTTTCAACTCGCAGGGATCGGTCTCGTAGCGCAGCTCTTCTGCAATCTCGAATTCGATGTTCTCGGTAGCCTGTAGTTTCTGGTTGAACATGGTGATAGGGACCTCCGGTTGTGTGTTCAAAAGACAGGTTTATCCGGGCGTCTTATAAGCGTAGACATTCGCTTCGGTAGAGGGGGAGGAATATGTGCGGTAGATCACTATTTTCGGAGCATTCGTTTTGCAACGATTTATGTCTGTTAACAGTAGCCTCTTCAAAAGAGGCTACTGAACAAGAGGCGAGTATCCCGGATCAAAGGCCTTGTTTTAGCCGCTTAGCAATCGGTTCAAATTCCTCGGTAGAATGGCGCTTGATCGTATCCGGTGCGTTATCCTCGATGGCTTTCCAGTAGGCCCACGGCACCGGTTTTTTCCCCAGCTCATAGTCCATGGCGTCCCAGGCATCTTCACGAAACGCATAAAATGCCCAGTGTGCATGATGTTTGTCGAGGACGGTCAGAACATCATTAAGCCACTGCCGGCAGCCCTGCAGCGTGCGAACGCAGCCAAACTCTCCCGCGACAACCCGGTTGGCCGGAATACCATTCTGCTTCGCCCAGTCAAAGGGCGCGTTCATCCATTTCTCTATGGCCGTAGCGTCCCATTTCACCTTTTTACCGCCGAACGTGATCATGCCTGGATAGTCGAACGGCACCTTGCGGCGTGCATTTGGCGCGCTGGTGAAATCATAGGGCTCGTACATGTGGAAGCTGTAGAGCACCCGCTTATCCTCAAGCGCGGACGGCCAACCAGAAAAACCACGCGCGGAGGCGTACCAGCCTCCATCGACCATAATCGGTGTGGTGGCATCGACCTCGCGGATGGCGGCAATAATCTGATTGTAGAGAGCGGGGAGGTTACGCGCCGTACTTTGCTGCTGCTGATACCAGGTTTTTAACGCCTCTGGCGACGCCTGCTCGCTAATGTTGCCTCTTTTTTCAGGCGCGGGTTCATTGACCAGATTCCAGGCCGCAATGCCCGGTTCGTCCTTCAGGGCCTGGGCCAAATCACGCCAGAACTGAGCGGCTTCCTGCCAGTATTTTTTGTCCTGCCAGATGCGGTCATCAAACTGGTTATTGTTATTTTGCGCCCAGCGCATGCCGGGCAAAGAGAGTGGGGCAATGACGACCTGTAGCCCGGCCGCGTGTGCTTTCCTGATGGAGGCTTTGAGCGTCGCGAGGTCTGTGGCCTCGAGCCCACGATAGCCGTCGGCGTTGCCGAGAAGAAAATCTCTCCCGGCAGGTTTCCATTTGTCGTAAGAGAGGCGAACCCACGTCGCGCCATAGCCTCGCAGCGCGTCATAGTATTCCTGCGTGGGCGGCAGGCGGTTAAAGCTGTTTCCACCGTGCTGAGGGGTATCCCAGAAGGTGATTTTGTCAGAGGAGGCGGCGGCAAAGCAAAAAAGAAGTAGGGTCAACCCAATAAGCGCTTTCATCTCAATTCCTTTTTAGCGTGATGATGATTTTATATTCGCTGGGATGATGAAGCTTTATCTTTAAATTATCGAGCCATATAAAAAAACTGACCCGCGAAGGTCAGTTTTTATAGCGTGCTTTCCTGCGAAAAGCCCTTAACGCATGGTCACAAATTCTTCCGCCGCCGTTGGGTGGATTGCCACGGTATTATCAAAGTCTTTCTTCGTTGCGCCCATCTTCAGCGCCACAGCAAAGCCCTGCAGGATCTCGTCCATGCCGAAGCCGATGCCGTGGATACCGACAATCTTCTCGTCCGGACCGACGCAGACCAGCTTCATGCGGCACGGCTGACGGTGAGAGGTGACGGCGGTATACATCGCGGTAAACGCCGATTTATACACTTTCACCTGGTCGTCGCCATACTGCTCGCGCGCCTGCGGCTCGGTTAAGCCGACGGTGCCGATTGGCGGGTGGCTGAAGACCACGGTCGGGATGTTGCTGTAGTCCAGATGCTCGTCCGGCTTGTTGTTAAACAGGCGCTCGGAAAGACGACGACCCGCCGCAACGGCCACCGGGGTCAGCTCAACTGCACCGGTATTATCGCCGACCGCATAAATGCCCGGTACGCTGGTGTTCTGGAATTTATCGACGACGATATAGCCTTTTTCGTCGGTTTTCACGCCGGTCACGCCCAGGTTGAAGTTATCGTTAGCCGGTTCACGGCCAATCGCCCAGATCAGGCAATCGACGGTCTGGCTGCGGCCATCTTCCAGCTCCAGGGTCAGGCTGCCGTCTGCATTTTTCACGACCGCTTTTGGCACGGCGTTGGTATGCAGGGTTGGACCTTCGGTGTTCATCACTTCAACCAGCGTATCAACGATCAGCGGATCGAAGCTGCGCAGCGGCGCGTGTTTGCGCACGAACAGGTGCGCCTCAGCGCCCAGGCCGTTAATCACCCCGGCCAGTTCCACCGCGATGTATCCCGCGCCCACCACGGCAACGCGCTTAGGCAGGGCAGGTAGTTCGAAGAAACCGTCGGAGTCGATGCCGTATTCCACGCCCGGAATGTTCGGGTGGCTAGGACGGCCGCCGGTGGCGATCAGGATGTGATCGGCGGTGATCGTCTCACCGTTCACTTCGATCGTTTTCGCGTCCACAAAGCGGGCGAAGCCGTGGATAACGTCAACGTTATTTTTGCCCAGCACGTTGTCGTAGGAGGTGTGAATACGGTCGATGTAGGCGGTACGGCTGGCGATCAGCTTGTCCCAGTCAAAGTTATTAATGGTGGTGTCAAAGCCGTAGTCCGGGCCATACATATGGATAGCTTCACGGATCTGCGCCGCATGCCACATCACTTTCTTCGGTACACAACCCACGTTCACGCAGGTGCCGCCCAGCGCTTTGGCTTCAATCAGCGCGCACTTCTGGCCGTACATGGCCGCGCGGTTGATGGAGGCGATGCCGCCGCTGCCGCCGCCGATTGCGATGTAGTCATAATGCTTAGTCATAGCTTTTGTCCTTAATCGTGAATTGCCGCGATTGTATACCTGAAATCAATAGTTTCCACCGATGGCTGCGATTACTCCGGCACGATCCAACTGACGGTGGCGTGGCCTGTACCCGCTGGCACCAGCGTTTTATGCAGCCACGGCAGCACGTTATTCATCTGCGCTTCGAGCTTCCACGGCGGGTTGATCACAATCATACCGGAGGCGGTCATGCCGCGCTGATCGCTGTCCGGACGTACCGCCAGCTCAATCTGCAGGATTTTGCGGATGCCGGTCGCTTCCAGATCTTTGATCATGCGTTTGATTTGCGCGCGCAGCACCACCGGATACCACAGGGCGTATGTCCCGGTGGCGAAGCGTTTGTAGCCTTCGTGGATGCCGGTCACCACCGCCTGATAGTCGGTTTTGATTTCGTACGGCGGGTCGATCAGCACCAGGCCGCGACGGGAAACCGGCGGCAGCTTGGCTTTCAGCTGCTGGTAGCCATCGGATTTTTCCACGCGGGCGCGGCTGTCTTTCTGGAATTCAGAACGCAGCAGCGGGAAGTCGCTCGGATGCAGCTCGGTCAGCTGGAGGCTATCCTGCTCGCGCAGCAGCTGGCGGGCAATCAGCGGCGAGCCCGGGTAGTAGCGCAGCTGGCCGTTGCGGTTGAAGTGATTCACCACGCCGATGTACGGCTCCAGCTCGGCAGGCAGATCGTCCTGCTGCCAGATGCGGGCAATCCCTTCCAGATATTCACCGGTACGCTCGGCATGCTCGCCGCTCAGTTGGTAACGGCCCGCGCCCGCGTGCGTGTCCAGATAGAGAAACGGCTTCTCTTTCTCTTTGAGCGCTTCGATGATCAGGCTCTGAACGGTGTGTTTAAGGACGTCGGCGTGGTTGCCAGCGTGGAAGCTGTGGCGATAACTGAGCATGGGTAATGATATTCCGCTGAATTGACGATTTGCCACAGTTTACAGCAGAACGGCGCAGATTACCCGTAGGCCCGGTAAGCGCAGCGCCACCGGGCTCTTTTCCGCCACGTCTGGCATTGAAATCCTCTACACTTAACCCCATTCTAG
Organism: Enterobacter sp. NFIX59; assembly: GCF_900113755.1. Classification (NCBI taxonomy): domain Bacteria; kingdom Pseudomonadati; phylum Pseudomonadota; class Gammaproteobacteria; order Enterobacterales; family Enterobacteriaceae; genus Enterobacter; species Enterobacter sp. NFIX59. Next base: position 40,646 of record NZ_FOQN01000007.1, read on the forward strand.
ATCGCATATGCACAGCGCCGGATGCGCGCTTCATTCACCTATTTCAACAGGACAGCGTTTATGACCAATCCATTACTGACGCCTTTTTCGTTGCCGCCGTTTTCTAAAATCCTCCCTGAGCATGTGGTTCCAGCCGTTACGCAATCGCTGGACAACTGCCGCGCGGCGGTAGAAAGCGTGGTAGCGCAGGGCGCGCCGTACACCTGGGAAAATCTGTGTCAGCCGCTGGCCGAAGTGGACGACGTGCTGGGGCGTATCTTCTCCCCGGTGAGCCACCTGAACTCGGTAAAAAACAGCCCGGAGCTGCGCGAAGCCTACGAACAGACCCTGCCGCTGCTCTCTGAGTACAGCACCTGGGTCGGCCAGCACGAAGGGCTCTACAAAGCCTACCGCGACCTGCGCGACGGCGACCATTATGCCGAACTGAACACGGCGCAGAAAAAATCGGTCGATAACGCCCTGCGTGATTTTGAGCTGTCCGGGATTGGCCTGCCAAAAGAGAAGCAGACCCGCTACGGTGAAATTGCCGCGCGCCTGTCCGAGCTGGGCAACCAGTACAGCAACAACGTGCTCGACGCCACCATGGGCTGGACGAAGCTGATTACCGACGAAGCTATGCTTTCCGGCATGCCGGAAAGCGCCCTGGCGGCGGCAAAAGCCCAGGCCGAGGCGAAAGAGCAGGACGGCTTCCTGCTAACGCTGGATATCCCGAGCTATCTGCCGGTGATGACCTACTGCGACAACCAGGTGCTTCGTGAAGAGATGTACCGCGCCTACAGCACCCGCGCCTCCGATCAGGGGCCGAATGCCGGTAAGTGGGACAACAGCCCGGTGATGGCGGAAATCCTCGCCCTGCGCCACGAGCTGGCCCAGCTGCTGGGCTTTGAGAATTACGCCGATAAATCCCTCGCCACCAAAATGGCGGAAAATCCGCAGCAGGTGCTCGACTTCCTGACCGATCTGGCGAAACGCGCCCGTCCGCAGGGTGAAAAAGAGCTGGCCCAGCTGCGCGCCTTCGCGAAAGCGGAGTTCGGCGTGGACGAGCTGCAGCCGTGGGACATCCCTTACTACAGCGAAAAACAGAAGCAGCACCTCTACAGCATCAGCGATGAGCAGCTGCGCCCGTACTTCCCGGAAAACAAAGCCGTTAACGGCCTGTTTGAAGTGGTGAAGCGCATCTATGGCATCACCGCCAAAGAGCGTACCGATATCGACGTCTGGCATCCGGACGTGCGCTTCTTCGAGCTGTATGACGAGAAAAACGAACTGCGCGGCAGCTTCTACCTCGATCTCTACGCGCGTGAGAACAAGCGCGGCGGGGCGTGGATGGACGACTGCGTGGGCCAGATGCGTAAAGCCGACGGTACTCTGCAGAAGCCGGTCGCCTACCTGACCTGTAACTTCAACCGCCCGGTAAACGGCAAGCCAGCGCTGTTCACCCACGACGAAGTGATCACCCTGTTCCACGAGTTCGGTCACGGTCTGCACCATATGCTGACCCGCATCGAAACCGCAGGCGTGGCCGGGATCAGCGGGGTGCCGTGGGATGCGGTCGAGCTGCCGAGCCAGTTTATGGAAAACTGGTGCTGGGAGCCGGACGCGCTGGCGTTTATCTCCGGTCACTATGAGACCGGCGAACCGCTGCCGAAAGAGCTGCTGGATAAAATGCTGGCGGCGAAGAACTACCAGGCAGCGATGTTCATCCTGCGTCAGCTGGAGTTCGGCCTGTTCGATTTCCGCCTGCACGCCGAGTTTAGTCCGGAGCAGGGCGCAAAAATCCTGGAAACCCTGGCCGAGATTAAAAAGCAGGTCGCCGTGATCCCAGGGCCAACCTGGGGCCGCTTCCCGCACGCGTTCAGTCATATCTTTGCAGGTGGTTACGCGGCGGGTTACTACAGCTACCTGTGGGCCGACGTGCTGGCGGCGGATGCCTTCTCTCGTTTCGAAGAAGAGGGGATCTTCAACCGCGAAACCGGCCAGTCGTTCCTCGACAACATCCTGACCCGCGGCGGTTCCGAAGAGCCAATGGTGCTGTTCAAACGCTTCCGCGGCCGCGAGCCGCAGCTGGATGCGATGCTTGAGCATTACGGGATCAAAGGCTGATTGTTACGTGAAGATCTGCTTAGTGGATGAAACAGGCGCCGGAGACGGCGCCTTATCTGTTCTGGCCGCCCGCTGGGGGCTGGAGCACGATGATGAAAACCCGATGGCGCTGGTGATGACGACAGCACATCTTGAATTACGCAAGCGCGACGAACCGAAGCTCGGCGGGATTTTTGTCGATTTTGTCGGCGGGGCGATGGCGCACCGGCGCAAGTTCGGCGGCGGTCGCGGCGAAGCGGTGGCTAAAGCGGTTGGGATTAAAGGAAGCTACCTCCCGGACGTGGTCGATGCCACGGCGGGGCTGGGGCGTGATGCCTTTGTGCTGGCGTCTGTCGGCTGTCGGGTGCGGATGCTGGAACGTAACCCGGTGGTGGCGGCCCTGCTCGACGACGGTCTGAGCCGTGGCTACGCGGACCCGGAAATCGGCCCGTGGTTGCAGGAGCGTTTGCAGCTGATTCATGCCTCGAGCCTGACGGCGCTGACCGATATCACCCCGCGCCCGCAGGTGGTCTATCTCGACCCGATGTTCCCGCACAAGCAGAAAAGCGCGCTGGTGAAGAAAGAGATGCGGGTGTTTCAGTCGCTGGTGGGACCTGATTTGGACGCGGATGGCCTGTTGGAGCCGGCTCGTCAGCTGGCGACGAAGCGGGTGGTGGTGAAACGCCCTGACTATGCGCCGCCCCTGGCGGACGTTGCCACGACCAACGCGGTGACCACCAAAGGGCACCGGTTTGATATCTACTCAGGTACGCCGGAATAAAAAAAGCCGGGTGGCGGCTTCGCCTTACCCGGCCTACGTCCTCGATCTATCCCCTCTCCCTGTGGGAGAGGGTTAGGGTGAGGGGAATTTAACGCACTTACTCGTCTTCTTCGTCACGCAGTGGAACAATCAGCATATCCACGTGAACGGTGTTAATCAGCTGGCGCGCGGAAGACATCAGCTTGCTCCAGAAGTCCTGATGGTGACCGCACACCACCAGGTCCATGTCATATTTCTTGATCGCATCAACCAGTACCTGGCCCAGGTCGCCGCTGCCGCTCAGGGTTTCGGTAATCGGGTAGCCTGCGTTAGTGGACAGTTCGCTCAGGGCGTGGTGCGTCTCTTCGGAGATACGCTTTTGCATATCGCCCAGATTGACGTCGATCAGACCGGTGTAGAGGTCGGAGTAATTCACATCAACGTGAATCAGCGAAACTTTCGCGTTGTAGGGACGTGCCATGGATACCGCTTTATCAACCAGCACTTTGCTCTCCGGGGAGAGGTCTACCGCGATGAGAATGTGTTTGTAAGCCATAGTGTTACTCCTTCCTTAAGTTATCGATGACTAAATGGGAAAGCCGTCGTCTGATGCTTTCATTACGGCCCAGTTAAACATATTTTTCAAGCTTTGGTGTTGATAACGATTAACCTTGTGGCAAAAAAATTAACGGATCTCCTACACTATTAAATGAGCCGTTCGGATATTAAAACGCGAACCGGATCGACTTTTGGTCATTCTTTCACTGAACTGTCTGTCAGGGCATTGGGGTGCGGTAGCTCAGAAGCCTTGCTTCGTGGGCGGACGCCGGGGAGGATGTATGATTAGCACCGTCGCATTGTTTTGGGCGTTATGCGTAGTTTGCATAGTGAATATGGCGCGCTACTTCTCATCGTTACGTGCGCTGTTAGTGGTACTTCGTGGTTGCGATCCGTTGCTTTATCAGTATGTGGACGGTGGAGGGTTCTTCACCTCGCATGGGCAGCCCAGCAAACAGATGCGTCTGGTGGGATATATCTACTATCAGCGCTACCGCGATCATCACGATGAAGAGTTTATCCGTCGCTGCGAGCGCCTGCGTCGTCAGTTCATTTTAACCAGCGCCCTGTGTGGCCTGGTCGTGGTCAGCATGATTGCATTGATGATTTGGCACTGAGCATCACAGCAGGCGGGGTCAGCCCCGCCTTCTTTCCTCTGGCTCAGGGCTTAACCGTGAACCGGAGATCGGAGATATCGCTCTCAATCGAAATAACCTTCCCGCTATAGGCGATATTAACGTCTCCGTTTGTATCAATGCTGGCCGCAGTGATTGTACCCGTACCTTCAATGACAGGATGCTTCATTGCCAACTGATGGATAATGTCGATGTCTTTCCCTGTTATCTTTTCCGAGAGATAGTAACGGTAGATTGTCGGTACGGTGGCGCCACCCTGATTGTTCACGGTCATATAGAGCCAGACGCTGTCAGATAATTTATAAACGCGTTGAAGTGCATCGTTATTTCGCTGATTAGGATGGTGGTTTAGCCACACAAATCCAATGACCAGAGCCAGAAGCGAAACCGTAACAAGGCGATGAATCCATTTAGTAGCCGTTTTGAATGGCATAGTCTTTTCCGTCATGGGGGGAACTGAGAATATTCGCGGGGATAATAGTTATTTGTGCAGTAAAAATCTGAACAGATAGTGTTCAGATTTTCCTAATCACAGCAATGGATTAAGTAACACAACAGCCATAAAAAAAGCGGGTCAGTTTCCTGACCCGCTTTTTTGTCGCCTTCAACCGATTAAATCAGCTTCAGCGAAATCCAGTACAGCCCGCCAGACAGCAGGATGGATGCCGGAAGGGTGAATACCCAGGCCATCAGAATGTTGGTTACGGTTTTGCGCTGCAGACCGCCACCGTCAACAATCATGGTACCTGCCACGGACGAAGAGAGTACGTGGGTGGTGGATACCGGCATACCGGTGTAGCTCGCCAGACCGATAGACACCGCCGCCGTCATCTGCGCGGACATACCCTGCGCATAGGTCATGCCTTTCTTACCGATCTTCTCGCCGATGGTGGTCGCCACACGGCGCCAGCCAATCATCGTACCGATACCGAGCGCCAGTGCGACCGCCATGATGATCCAGATTGGCGCGTACTCAATGGTGTTGAGCATATCGCCTTTCAGTTTCTTCAGGAGACGCTGGTCGTCAGCATTCACGTCAGGCAGCTTCGCCACTTTATCCGTCACATCAGAGATGCACAGCATAATGCGACGCAGCTGACCACGCTGCTCAACGGTCAGTTTGTCATAACTTTCGATATTGCCCAGCATGCCTTTGGCACGTTCCAGCGCGTTAATCGCGTTTGCCGGATGGCAATGGAACTCACCTGGTGCAGTCGTGGCCCCGGCTTCCGGAGACGGAATCAGCTGGTCAACGCCGGTCGCTTTTTTCAGCAGCTCAGGGTGCTGCTGGAAATAGGTTTCAACGTTGTTGACCGCATCACGGGTCCGGGTGATTTCGTAGCCGGAGGCGTTCATATTAACCACGAAGCCTGCCGGTGCGACGCCGATCAGTACCAGCATCACCAGACCAATGCCTTTCTGACCATCGTTCGCGCCGTGTGAGAAAGCTACGCCGATAGCGGAAATGATCAGGGCGATACGCGTCCAGAATGGCGGCTTTTTCTTGCCGTCTTTCTTTTCACGCTCTGCTGGCGTCAGGTGAATACGGGAGCGTTTTTTAGTATTGCTCCAGTAACGACGCAGGATGAAGATCAGCCCGCCTGCCACCACCAGACCCACGATTGGGGAGACGATGAGAGAAGCGAAAATCCCCAGTACTTTCGGGATATTTAACGCATCAACAACCGATGTACCGGTCATGAGGGCGTTGGTTAACCCGATACCGATAATCGCGCCGATGAGTGTGTGAGAACTGGATGCAGGCAGGCCGAAATACCAGGTACCGAGGTTCCAGATAATTGCAGCAAGCAGCATTGAGAACACCATAGCGAGGCCATGGCCAGAACTTACGTTAAGCAGCAGATCCGTTGGTAGCATATGCACAATGGCATACGCAACGCTCAGTCCGCCCAGGAGGACACCAAAAAAGTTAAATACCGCCGCCATAACAACCGCAAGCTGCGATCGCATTGCGCGAGTGTAGATAACCGTCGCTACTGCGTTTGCAGTGTCGTGGAAGCCGTTGATCGCTTCGTAAAACAGTACAAAAACCAGAGCAAGCAATAGTAAAAGCCCGGTATGTAAATCCAGGCCGGCAAACAAATGTAGCATAGGACGTTACGCCATTTTGAGGACATGAACGCGGCGCATTATCCAGGACAAATGCGCAACGGGCAAAGTGAAATATAGACTTTTTTTGACATACCACCTGATTTGAGAAAAGTGCCTGAAAGGATATTCTTTAAATTTCAAGGGAATGGCTTTGTAATATCTTTTTACGCTGGTGTGACCACAGAGGAAACTTTACAATCCGCGGCAGTTAACAATGAGGGTTTTGACGTGGAAAGGTTTGATGCCGTGGTAATTGGCGCCGGTGCGGCGGGTATGTTTTGTGCGGCGATGGCCGGACAGGCGGGTCGTCGCGTGCTGCTGCTGGATAACGGTAAAAAGCCAGGCCGTAAGATCCTGATGTCCGGCGGCGGGCGCTGCAACTTTACTAACCTGTATGTTGAACCCGCGGCCTATTTGAGCCAAAACCGTCATTTTTGTAAATCTGCGCTGGCGCGTTATACCCAGTGGGATTTTATCGACCTGGTCGGTAAGCACGGTATCGCATGGCATGAGAAGACGCTGGGCCAGCTGTTCTGCGACGACTCCGCGCAGCAGATTGTCGATATGCTGGTGGCCGAGTGCGAGAAGGGCGGCGTCGTCATGCGCCTGCGCACGGAAGTGCTGGAAGTCGCCCGCGACGACCAGGGCTATACGCTGCAGCTCAACGGTGAAACCGTCAGCGCAGATAGCCTGGTGATCGCCAGCGGCGGCCTCTCCATGCCGGGTCTGGGCGCTTCCCCGTTTGGCTATAAGATTGCCGAACAGTTTGGCCTGAAAGTCTTGCCCACGCGCGCCGGGCTGGTGCCGTTCACGCTGCATAAACCGCTTCTCGAACAGCTTCAGACGCTGTCTGGTGTGTCTGTTCCCTCCGTCATTACCGCCGAAGACGGGACGGTGTTCCGTGAAAATCTGCTCTTTACCCATCGCGGCCTCTCCGGCCCGGCGGTACTGCAAATCTCCAGCTACTGGCAGCCGGGGGAATTCGTCACGGTTAACCTGCTCCCGGACTGCGATCTCGACGCGTTCCTTAACGAGCAGCGTACCGCGCACCCGAATCAAAGCCTGAAAAACACGCTGGCAATGCAGCTGCCGAAGCGTCTGGTGGAGTGTTTGCAGGTGCTGGGGCAGATCCCGGATGTGTCGCTCAAGCAGCTTAACAGCCGCGAGCAGGAGATGCTCGTAGAGACCCTGACAAACTGGCGCGTGCAGCCAAACGGCACGGAAGGCTACCGTACGGCGGAAGTGACGCTGGGCGGGGTCGACACGAATGAGCTCTCTTCCCGCACCATGGAAGCGCGCAACGTGCCGGGGCTCTATTTTATTGGCGAAGTGATGGATGTGACCGGCTGGCTCGGCGGGTACAACTTCCAGTGGGCATGGGCAAGTGCCTGGGCGTGTGCTCAGGCGCTGGTAGAGAAATAATCACGCAACGCAATTATTGCACCAACTTTTCCTCCCCCTTCGACTAAGCTTCGACCAGGTGCCCCGCTGCGTTCGCGGGGCCGTACTCCTTTTGGTCAGAGCACGCATCATGCAGCTACTCAGCATTATTATTTTGCTTACCCTCACCGTGGTGATTCATTCGCTGTGGATGTTTGGCGTTTTAAAATTCATAACGTTAGAAGTCGATTCTGCGGTACGCATTGTTTTACGCAATGTCGGTATCGTCATCTCCATGATCTTCGCCCATCTTCTTGAAGCCGGACTGTTTGCTGCATTTTATTCTGTCATCGACGCGTTTAATGACTGGAATACCAGCTTCTACTTTTCGCTGGTGAGCTATGCGACGGTAGGGTACGGCGACGTCACGTTACCCCAGCACTGGCGGCTCATCGGCGGGGTGGAAGGGCTGGTAGGCGCGTTGATGGTGGGCTGGTCCGTGGCGGTTCTGGTGGCAGTGCTGCAGCGTTTGCGCGGCATGAGCACCTAAACGGCAGATGCACGATCCCCGTCGGGTAAGGTAAAGTACCCCTCCTTGCGCGGCCAAAAGGCTGCGATTTTGAGGGCGAAGAGGCTGATTAACGGCCCGCCCTTTTCTGTTCCTGGTTTACGCCAGTTTGCATGGTGTTGTGTTTTGTCTGCCAAAAGGGTTTTGTATGTCTGCTGCTCATCTCGGTTTCCCGACGGAAACCGTTGTTGTCTTTGTGGTGATGGCCGTTGGGGCGATGTTTATCGACCTCTTTATGCACCGTCACGATAAACCTGTCTCGCTGAAAAGCGCGGCGATGTGGTCCATTTTCTGGGTCATGATGGCGATGGCCTTCGCCGGATTCCTGTATGTTCACCACGGCGCCGAGATGGCGAGCCTGTTCCTCACCGGCTATGCGCTGGAAGAGGTGCTCTCCGTCGATAACCTGTTTGTGATGATGGCGATCTTCGCCTGGTTCGGCGTGCCGGATAAGTACCGTCACCGTGTGCTCTACTGGGGCGTGCTGGGGGCGATTGTCTTCCGCGGCATCTTTGTAGCTATCGGCACCAGCCTGTTAAGCCTGGGGCCGTACGTTGAGGTGATTTTCGCGCTGGTCGTTGGCTGGACGGCGGTGATGATGCTCAGACGTAATGAAGAGAGCGACGAAGTGGAAGATTACTCGGGTCATCTCGCCTATCGCCTGGTGAAGCGCTTCTATCCGGTCTGGCCGAAAATCAGCAGCAATGCCTTTATTCTGACGCAGAAAGAGGTGGATGCGGAGCTGGAGAAGCCGGAAAACCAGGACGTGATGGTCGGCCGCGTGAAGAAGGCGAAGCGCTATGCGACCCCGCTGTTGCTTTGCGTGGCCGTCGTTGAGCTCTCTGACGTGATGTTCGCGTTTGACTCCGTGCCGGCCATTATTGCCGTGAGCCGCGAACCGCTGATTATCTACAGCGCCATGATGTTCGCCATTCTTGGCCTGCGTACGCTCTACTTCGTGCTGGAAGCGCTGAAGCAGTACCTGGTACACCTCGAGAAAGCCGTGGTGCTGCTGCTGTTCTTCGTGGCGTTCAAGCTGGGGTTAAATGCCACCGACCACTTCTGGCATCATGGTTACAGCATTGGCGCGACGGCCAGCCTGTTTGTTGTATTAGGCGTGCTGGCGCTGGGGATTATTGCGAGCGTGATGTTCCCGGGAAAACGTGAGGCCTGATGTACCGCTTTTCTCCCTCTCCCCGTGGGAGAGGGCCGGGGTGAGGGCACCAGAGCGCACCTAACCCTTAATCGGTGAATTCCGGCGCTTGCGCGGGTGATGGAAGTGCCGCCAGTGCGGATCCTGCGCCGCCGCCAGCAGCTCGTGGTCGCCGCGGGTGTCTCCCCAGGCGCGCAGGTGATAGGCGTTCAGATCGCCATACACTTTTTCCAGCCTTGCCACCTTCTGGGCGCAGCGGCAGTTGTGGCCCGTGATGCGCCCCGTCAGCTTGCCATCTTTCACTTCCAGCTGCGTGCCAATCAGCTTAATGCCCAGTTTGTCAGCCCACGGCTGAAGCACCAGCGCCGGAGAGGCGGAACAGATGGTCACCTCCGCACCGGAATTCACCTCAGCCGCCACCGCCAGAACCCCTTCGGGACGCATCAGCTTGTCCCAGTATTTTTCGCAAAAGGCTTCCGCCTGCTGGCGCAACCAGTGTTCATCCACGCCCGTCAGGAACGTTTTGATCAGCACTTCCTTTAGCTCATCGCGCGTCAGCTTACGACGCACGCAGTGGAGCGTGGGCAGCGCCATACGCACCAGACGACCCGCGAAGTAACGTTTCCCGAAGGCAAAGCGCAGGAAAGGAATAAAGCTGTCGTGGTGCGTTAATGTCCCATCAAAGTCAAAGACAGAGAGCACGCTGGATTTCGCCACCGTCTCGTCGGCAATCATATTGGTCATAAATACGTCTTAGCTGAAATACACATTCTGCGGATCAGTTTACCTGCTTTAGCTGGACAGTCCTTATACCACCACCATTTTTTTCTCCATCTTGCGATCTCAAAGTGAGTCCATTTTTGGTCTCGATAAGGATTGGTGAAAAAAAGAGCTGCCTATATTATCGCCACATCGCACGATATTTCGGGGAACCATTGGGTCCCACAGGTAAGGAAAAACTCACTCACTACGTCTTTCTTGATATGACTCTTAGATCGTTTATTTCAATCCTTACTTTAAGTTTTGCATCGTTTTCTGCATTCAGTTTTCAACTTCCCGCGTCGATGTTATCGATGAACCATGAACTGGCAGTATCGCCAGCGAAATCTGCCCTGAAGCATCAGGCAACGGATCCGCTGCGCTAGCGTATTCTCGATCCATACCAGAAAGGGGAAATCACCCGGTAACCGCGGGGCGGAATCACGCATTGCGGCGCGCAGATTGCTCCATTCCGCCCGACGTGTTGCGGCAAGTGATGCCTGACAACATTAAATAATGTCATCCACGACGCCGCCATCGACGCGTAACGCTGCGCCGGAGGTGGCGGAAGCCTGGGGCGAACAGACATAAATCACCATATTGGCCACCTCTTCAACCGTGGCCGCGCGCTGGATCACCGAGCTGGGGCGGTTGGCCATCACAAACTCTTTCGCCAGCTGCTCCAGCGATTTGCCGGTTTTTTCGATTTCATCTTTCATCATCTCTGCGAAACCGTCAGACATCGTCGGGCCTGGCAGTACGCTGTTGACCGTCACGCCGCTCCCTGCCACGAACTTCGCCAGCCCGCGCGCCAGCGAGAGCTGTGCCGTTTTGGTCACGCCGTAGTGGATCATATCCGCCGGGATATTGCAGGCCGACTCGGAGGAGATAAACACCACGCGTCCCCAGCCTTTCTGCACCATGCCCGGCAGCAGGGCGCGGGACAGACGCACGCCGGACATCACGTTGGTCTGCCAGTAACGCTCCCAGGTTTCATCGTCGGTGGCATAGAAATCCTGCGGGCCGTAAATCCCGGCGTTGTTAACCAGAATATCGACGTTATTCGCCACCTTCAGCAGCGACTCGACCCCTTCCGCCGTGCTGAGATCGGCAATCGCGGCGCGCACCTGTACGCCCGGCACCACCTGCTGCAGCTGCTGAATGCCTTTGTTCACCGATTCCGTGCTGCGGCCATTGACGATCACCTCGGCACCGCTTTCTGCCAGCCCTCTGGCAATGGCGAACCCGATCCCGCCGGTTGAGGCGGTCACCAGCGCCACTTTCCCCGTAAAGTCGATTTTCATCATCAGCTCCCTATCGTTTTAACGTTCGGAGCTTAAAGCGTAGCAGGTGAGGATGACGGCTCCTGGCTAAAAAGGCGCAGCAGCGTCTCCACCTGCTCATCAAGCGGGGCGAGGGAGCGCTTAACAATCAGGTGAAGCGGCGTTGCTCTGCGCGCACCGTGGCTCAGCGGCAGGCGTTTCAGGACGCCTTGATCCAACTGGGTCTGGATGCGTTCCTCTGGCAGCCAGCCGTAGCCGACCTGAGAGAGGACGGCCTCTATGGCGGCATCGATGGTGGAGAAGGTCCACGACTCACCGGCCGCGCGCGCGGCGGGCTGGCTGTCCGCAATCTGGATAAGCGGCCACGGGCGCAGCATCTCATCATTTAGCGGCGCGTCGAGGTGAAAGAGGGGATGCTGGTGATGGGCCACGGCAACAAAGTCGATATTCATCAGCCATTCGCCGAGCCCGGTAATGTCCTGGCGGCGGGTTAAGATCATCACATCGGCTTCGTCGTTAATGGCGTCGGCGCGGGTGTTTTCCAGCACTTCGGTGAGTCGTACCTGGGTCTGCGGATACTGCTGCTGGAACTGGCGCAGGATGGCGAACAGGCGGCGGCGCGGGAAAATGGAGTCCACCACCAGATCCAACCGCGTGCGCATCCCGTTGCGAAGGGTCGCTGCGCGCGTCTCAACATACGAAAAGGCTTTCAGCAGCGGTTTAACCTGGCTGAGCAGCAGTTCTCCTGCCGGCGTTAACACCGCCCGTCGTCCCTCCGGGACCAGGAGCGCCACGCCCAGCCGCTCCTGTAGCAGCGAAAGGTTATAGCTCACCGAAGACTGGCTGCGGTGCGTTTCTTCCGCCGCTCGGGCAAAGCTGCCCGCTTCGACCACTTTCGCCAGTAAAGACCATTGTTCAAGCGTCGTCTTATGCATAATTTATCTAAAATTTGAATGAATTTGATTAAAACATAGCGTTATTCATTCGTTTTTTGAAGGGGTACGATCGTCTCATCAAAACAAAGGAGACATCTTATGAACACCTTCGACAAACACGACTTAAGCGGCTTCGTTGGCAAACACCTTGTTTATACCTACGATAATGGCTGGAACTACGAGATTTACGTCAAAAATGAGACGACCCTGGATTACCGTATTCACAGCGGTCTTGTGGCAAATCGTTGGGTGAAAGATCAGCAGGCTTACATCGTGCGGGTAGGGGAGAGCATCTATAAAATTTCCTGGACCGAGCCAACCGGTACCGACGTCAGCCTGATTGTGAACCTGGGCGACAAACTGTTCCACGGCACCATCTTCTTCCCGCGCTGGGTCATGAACAACCCGGAAAAAACCGTCTGCTTCCAGAACGACCATATTCCGCTGATGAATAGCTATCGCGATGCGGGGCCAGCGTATCCAACGGAAGTAATTGATGAATTTGCCACGATCACCTTTGTGCGCGACTGCGGCGCAAATAATGAAAGCGTTATCGCCTGCGCCGCCAGCGAATTGCCGAATGATTTTCCTGCTAATCTTAACTAAGCGCGACAGTTGAATGCGCGACAATTGTTATTAATAGAAAGTTCCCGGAGGATGACGGAATTCCCGCCCAAACCTCCGGGATTTTTATTTTGGTTGAGTATTCATTTACTTTTCTTATAATTTTAATGTAAACAAAATGAAATAGTAGAGTAATCGCTGTGAGTCCACACACAAAAAAACAAAAAAATAGTTAGAATCACTATCTTGCTGTTGTAAAACGATTTTCTATCCTATTTTATGTGCTGTTTCCCTTCCGCTCTTCGCCTGTCTTAATTTTTTCCTAAGAAAACGACGCTACTTTTGCTTCAGTTGATGGTTTGTTGACATAACTGTTATAGCGACTTAATTTTATTTGGTCTTTATTTAATAACCATCTTGCATGATCCCATTGAGCTGCCCATTACGACAGCGCAGTAAAAGATGACGCCTTTAATACAGCAAGGAAATTAATAATGAGTGATTTTCTGCCTTTTTCGCGACCGTCGATGGGCGCTGAGGAAATTGCGGCGCTTCAGGACGTTTTGATGTCGGGCTGGATCACCACGGGGCCTAAGAATCAGGAACTTGAAGAGGCATTCTGTCAACTTACCGGGAATCAGCATGCGATTGCCGTCTGTTCAGCCACCGCGGGTATGCACGTCACGCTGATGGCGCTGGATATTGGCCCGGGCGATGAAGTCATTACCCCTTCCCAGACCTGGGTCTCCACGCTGAATATGATCGTGTTGCTGGGTGCCACACCGGTCATGATTGATGTGGACAAAGATACATTAATGGTGACGCCAGAAGCCGTTGAAGCCGCCATTACCCCGCGTACCAAAGCCATTATTCCCGTTCATTATGCCGGCGCGCCGTGTGACATCGACGCTATCCATGCCATCGGTGAACGTCACGGTATTCCGGTTATTGAAGATGCGGCCCATGCCGCCGGAACGTACTACAAGAACCGTCACGTGGGCTGGAAAGGGACGGCGATTTTTTCCTTCCACGCCATTAAAAATATGACCTGCGCGGAAGGCGGCTTAGTCGTCACGGATAATGCCCAACTGGCACAGCGGATCCGCAGTCTGAAATTCCACGGCCTTGGCGTAGACGCCTATGACCGCCAGACGCACGGTCGTGCGCCGCAGGCGGAAGTGATCGCGCCGGGCTATAAATACAACCTGGCGGACATTAATGCCGCGCTGGCGCTGGTGCAGTTAGGTAAACTGAAAGAGGCCAACAGGCGCCGCCAGGAAATCGCTGAACGCTACCTGCGGGAGCTGGCCGATACGCCGTTCCAGCCGCTCACCATTCCGTCATGGCCGCACGTGCACGCCTGGCACCTGTTTATTATTCGCGTTGATGAAGCGCGCTGTGGGATCTCACGCGACAACCTGATGGCGGCGCTGAAAGAGAAAGGCATCGGTACCGGCCTCCACTTCCGCGCGGCGCACACCCAAAAATACTACCGCGAGCGTTTTCCTGAAGTATCGCTCCCGAATTCTGAATGGAATAGCGCGCGTATTTGTTCCCTCCCTCTTTTCCCGGATATGACTCATGACGACACAACCCGTGTCATTACCGCACTCCATCAGCTTGCAGGACATTGATATGTTCAGTGCACCGCCTGTACAAAAAGTTTCCGTGGTCATCCCGGTTTATAACGAGCAGGAGAGCCTGCCCGAACTGATCCGCCGTACAACGGCCGCCTGTGACACGATGGGCAAGGCTTACGAAATTCTGCTGGTGGATGACGGCAGTAGCGATAATTCCGCACTGATGCTGACCGAAGCCGCGCAGGCTGAAGGCAGCCACATTGTGGCCGTGCTGCTCAACCGCAACTACGGCCAGCATTCGGCGATTATGGCGGGGTTTAGCCACGTCACGGGCGATCTGATCATCACCCTGGATGCTGACCTGCAAAACCCACCGGAAGAGATCCCGCGCCTGGTTGCCAAAGCCGATGAAGGCTATGACGTGGTCGGCACGGTACGTCAGAACCGCCAGGACAGCCTGTTCCGTAAGCTGGCGTCACGCACCATTAACCGCCTGATCCAGCGCACCACCGGTAAAGCGATGGGTGACTACGGCTGCATGCTGCGCGCCTACCGCCGCCATATTGTCGACGCCATGCTGCATTGCCATGAGCGCAGCACCTTCATTCCGATTCTGGCGAACACCTTTGCCCGCAAGGCAACGGAAATCCCGGTTCTGCACGCCGAGCGCGAGCACGGGGAATCGAAGTACAGCTTTATGCGTCTCATCAACCTGATGTATGACCTCATCACCTGCCTGACCACCACACCGCTGCGTCTGCTGAGCGTTTTCGGCAGCATCATCGCCGTGGCCGGTTTTGCGCTGTCCGTTCTGCTGGTGGTACTGCGACTGGTCTTTGGCCCGCAGTGGGCGGCGGAAGGGGTCTTCATGCTCTTTGCCGTGCTGTTTATGTTCATCGGCGCCCAGTTTGTCGGGATGGGCCTTCTCGGTGAATACATTGGCCGTATCTATAACGATGTTCGCGCGCGTCCGCGCTACTTTATTCAACGTGTTGTCCGTCAGGAACACAAAGCATCTCAAGAGGAAATTCACCCATGAAAGCTGTTGTATTTGCCTATCACGATATGGGGTGCACGGGCACGCTGGCCCTGCTGGAAGCGGGCTATGACATTGCGGCAATCTTTACCCATCCGGACACCGCCGGAGAGAATAACTTTTTCGGCTCCGTGGCGCGTATCGCCGCCGAGCGTGGGATCCCGGTTTATGCGCCGGACGACGTAAATCACCCGCTGTGGGTGGATCGCATCCGCGCGCTCGCGCCTGACGTGATCTTCTCGTTCTACTATCGCAACCTGCTCTCCGACGAGATCTTAGGCCTGGCTGCAAAAGGTGCCTTTAATCTTCACGGCTCTCTGCTGCCGGCCTACCGTGGCCGCGCCCCGCTGAACTGGGTGCTGGTGAACGGTGAAACGGAAACGGGCGTGACGCTGCACCGCATGGTGCACCGTGCGGATGCGGGCGCTATCGTGGCACAGCAGAAGGTCGCTATTGATGCGGACGAAACTGCGCTGCAGCTGCATCACAAGCTGAACGCGACGGCACAGACGCTGCTGCGTGATGCACTTCCCGCCATCCTCAGCGGCACCTTCAGCGAAACCGCGCAGGATGAGAGCAAGGCAACCAGCTTTGGTCGCCGTACGCCGGAAGATGGTCGTCTGGACTGGAACAAACCGGCCCGCCAGCTGCACAACCTGGTGCGCGCCGTGACCGACCCGTGGCCGGGCGCGTACAGCTTTGCTGGCGTTAGCAAATTTATCGTCTGGAAATCCCGCGTGCGTGACGATATTCCTGCCGCTAAACCGGGCACCGTCGTCTCTGTCTCCCCGCTGATTGTGAGCTGCGGCGAGCAGGCGCTGGAGATCGTCACCGGACAAACCGACAACGGCCTGTACGTTCAGGGCACACAGCTGGCTCAGTCTCTGGGCCTGGTGACCGGAGCGCTGATCACCAGCGCACCGGTTGTAGCCATCAAACGCCGTACCCGCGTGCTTATCCTCGGCGTAAACGGCTTTATCGGTAACCACCTGACCGAGCGTCTGCTCAAAGACGATAACTACGAAATCTACGGTCTGGATATCGGCTCTGATGCGATCAGTCGTTTCCTCGACAACCCGCGTTTCCACTTCGTGGAAGGGGATATCAGCATCCATTCCGAGTGGATCGAATATCACATTAAAAAATGCGACGTGGTGCTGCCGCTGGTCGCCATTGCCACGCCAATCGAGTACACCCGTAACCCGCTTCGCGTGTTCGAGCTGGACTTCGAAGAGAACCTGAAGATCATCCGCGACTGCGTGAAATACGACAAGCGCATCATCTTCCCGTCCACCTCTGAAGTGTACGGCATGTGTACCGATAAGAACTTCGACGAAGACACCTCCAACCTGGTGGTCGGGCCGATCAACAAACAGCGCTGGATCTACTCCGTCTCCAAACAGCTGCTGGACCGCGTGATTTGGGCCTACGGTGAGAAAGAAGGTCTGCGCTTTACCCTGTTCCGTCCGTTCAACTGGATGGGGCCACGTCTGGATAACCTGAACGCGGCGCGTATCGGCAGCTCCCGTGCGATCACCCAGCTGATCCTGAACCTGGTGGAAGGCTCGCCAATTAAGCTTATCGAAGGCGGGAAACAGAAACGCTGCTTTACCGATATCAGCGACGGTATCGAAGCGCTGTTCCGCATTATCGAGAACAAAGATAACCGCTGCAACGGCGAGATCATTAACATCGGTAACCCGGACAACGAAGCGAGCATTCGCGAGCTGGCCGAGATGCTGCTGGCCAGCTTCGAGCGTCATCCGCTGCGCGATAAGTTCCCGCCGTTTGCCGGTTTCCGCGAAGTGGAAAGCAGCAGCTACTACGGTAAAGGGTATCAGGACGTTGAGCACCGTAAGCCAAGCATCCGCAACGCGAAGCGCTGCCTGAACTGGACGCCGACGGTGAAGATGGAGCTGACCATTGATGAGACGCTCGATTTCTTCCTGCGCACCGTGGAGCTGTCGGAACAGGACTCATGAAAAAAGTCGGTTTACGCATTGATGTCGACACCTTCAGGGGAACGCGTGACGGCGTACCCAAACTGCTGGAACTGCTGAGCAAGCACGGTGTGCGTTCCAGCATTTTCTTCAGCGTGGGGCCTGACAACATGGGACGCCATTTATGGCGTCTGGTTAAACCGGCATTTCTGTTCAAAATGCTGCGCTCGCGCGCAGCATCCCTCTACGGCTGGGATATTTTGCTGGCCGGCACCGCCTGGCCCGGCAGACGCATCGGCGCGGGTAATGAAGCGATTATCCGCGAGGCGGCTCAGCATCATGAGATTGGCCTGCATGCCTGGGATCACCATGCCTGGCAAGCCTGGGCTGGCGTCTGGGACATCCCGCGCCTGTCCCGTGAGGTCGAGCGGGGGATGCTGGAGCTGGAGGCCATTACCGGTCAGCCCGTGCGCTGCTCTGCCGTGGCGGGATGGCGTGCGGATCAGCGCGTCGTGAAAGCCAAAGAAGCCTTCGCGTTTCGCTACAACAGCGATTGCCGCGGAACCGGACCCTTTTTGCCGCTGTTAGGCGAAAATCGCTACGGTACGGTGCAAATTCCGGTCACACTTCCCACCTGGGATGAAGTGGTCGGACGCGAGGTAAAGGCGGATGAGTTCAATCGCTACATTCTGGACCGCATTCATCGTGACGCCGGTACGCCGGTGTATACCATCCATGCCGAAGTGGAAGGGATTGCGTATCAACATGATTTCGACGAACTGCTGACCATGGCCGCTCAGGAGGGCATCGAATTCTGCCCGTTGAGCGAGCTGCTGCCAGACGACCTCAGCACCCTGCCCGTGGGCAAAGTCGTACGTAATGAACTGGCTGGCCGGGAAGGCTGGCTTGGCTATCAACAAACCGTGAGTCCGGTCCCATGAAAACAGCCCGTTATGGCTTAGCGCTTCTCGCACTGTTTATCGTTTACTACCTCATTCCTGTCGATGTCCGCCTGCTGTGGCAGCCTGATGAAACGCGCTATGCGGAAATCAGCCGCGAAATGCTGGCCTCCGGAGACTGGGTTGTCCCGCATTTTCTGGGGCTGCGTTACTTTGAAAAGCCGATCGCTGGCTACTGGATCAACAGTATCGGGCAGATGCTGTTCGGGCACACCAACCTCGCCGTGCGCGCCGGTTCCATATTCTCTACAGGGGTAGCGGCGCTGCTGGTCATCTGGATGGCCTGGCGTCTCTGGCGAGATAAGCGGACTGCCATTTTCTCTGGCCTGATCTTCCTGACCCTGTTCCTGGTGTATGGCATCGGCACGTATGCGGTGCTGGATCCTGTCATCACCCTGTGGCTGGTGGCGGCGATGTGCAGCTTCTGGCTGGCCTCACAGGCGCAAACCGTTGCCGGAAAAGCGGGTGGCTATGTGCTGCTCGGGCTGGCCTGCGGGATGGGGGTGATGACCAAAGGCTTCCTGGCGCTGGCGGTACCGGTGATTGGCGTGCTGCCGTGGGTGATCGCCCAGAAGCGCTGGAAAGAGGTGCTGATTTTTGGCTGGCTCGCGATCCTGAGCTGCGTGCTGATTGTTCTGCCATGGGGGCTGGCCATTGCGCAACGTGAGCCTGACTTCTGGCGTTACTTCTTCTGGGTTGAGCATATTCAGCGTTTCGCCCAGAGCGACGCGCAGCACAAAGCCCCGTTCTGGTACTACATACCGTTCCTGATTGCGGGTAGCCTGCCGTGGCTGGCGCTGCTGCCCGGCGCGTTTCGTCTCGGCTGGAATGACCGACAAAACGCGGGTGGCGGGTTCTATCTGCTGGGATGGGTGGTGATGCCGCTGCTGTTCTTCAGCATTGCCAAAGGC
This sequence comes from Enterobacter sp. NFIX59, assembly GCF_900113755.1. Taxonomy (NCBI): domain Bacteria; kingdom Pseudomonadati; phylum Pseudomonadota; class Gammaproteobacteria; order Enterobacterales; family Enterobacteriaceae; genus Enterobacter; species Enterobacter sp. NFIX59. The sequence goes on from NZ_FOQN01000007.1 coordinate 59,861, forward strand.
AAGCTGCCGACTTACATCCTGCCGTGCTTTGCCCCGCTGGCGATCCTGATGGCGCGCTATGCCTGCCTCGCGGCGGAGAAAGGTGCCAGAGCGTTGCGCATTAACGGCGGGATTAACCTGGCGTTTGGCGTTATCGGCGTGATAGCGGCACTAGTGGTCTCGCCGTGGGGACTGTCTAAGCATCCGGTCTGGACCTCGGTCGAACTGTATAAAGTCTTCTGCGCGGTGGTCGCGTTCCTTATCTGGGCCGCGGTAGGCTGGTTTACGTTCAGGCAGAGTCAGCAGCGCTGGTGGCTGGCGGCACTGTGCCCTGCGGGGCTGGCGCTGCTGATTGGTTTTGCCATTCCTAACCTGGTGGTGGATTCCAAACAGCCGCAGTCGCTGGTCGACACCGTGCGCGAGCCGCTTCAGGACAGCCGATTTGTTCTGGCCAATAACGTGGGCGTGGCCGCTGGCCTGGCGTGGGAGCTGAAGCGCAATGACATCACGCTGTTTGGTCAGAGCGGCGAGCTGCGTTACGGGCTGGATTATCCTGATGTGAAAGATCGTTTTGTCGGTAGAGATGACTTCGCGCAGTGGCTGGCAGAGCACCGTCAGCAGGGACGCGTATCGCTGGTTATCCTGCTGTCAAAACGCGATGACCTTTCGCGGGCTAATCTGCCAGAACCGGATAGCCTGTATATCCAGGGCCGTCTGGCCTACCTGCAGTATCTGCCGAAGTGATGACCTGGATCTGGCTGATACTGGCAAGCCTGCTCAGCTGCGCGGGACAACTGTGTCAGAAACAAGCCACCCGTCCGGCGAAAGCCGGGCGGCGTGGGGCGCATATTGCGCTGTGGCTTGGCCTGGCCCTGCTGGCGCTGGGCAGCGGGATGCTGGTCTGGCTGGTGGTGCTGCAACGCCTGCCTGTCGGCATTGCCTACCCTATGCTGAGCCTCAATTTTGTCTGGGTGACGCTGGCGGCGAAGGTATTCTGGCGTGAAACCGTCGCGTTGCATCACTGGCTGGGGGTGGGGTTGATCATCGTTGGGATTGTTATCCTGGGAGGGAGCCTGTGAAAGGAGCGTTTTGGGCCTTATGCAGCGTGCTGTTAGTCAGCGCCGCGCAGCTGTTGCTGCGAGACGCCATGCTGGCACTGCCACCGGTCAGCGATGTTCTGGCGCTGATTTCCGCGCTGTGGCACTTCTCATCCGGCACGGGCGCGCTGCTGCTGGGGTTGATGGGGTATGTGGCCTCTATGGGCTGCTGGTATCTGGCGCTGCATCGTATGGCGCTCAGCAAAGCCTATGCCTTGCTGAGCCTCAGTTATATTCTGGTGTGGGGCGCCGCGATCCTGCTGCCGGGCTGGGAGGAGCATTTCTCCTGGCACGGGCTGGCGGGGGTCGGGTTTATTATTCTGGGTGTGTTAGTGATTTTTCTGCCCCGAACGTCCCAACGTGAATAATCGACTCGTTGGTCAGGGTATAAGGGGTCGATGTGCAGACGGCAAGGCTCAGCGAGCCGACCTGTAGCTGACTGACCGCGTGTGTCTGCGCAGTGCTGTCGATGCTGACAATCTGCCAGGCACTGCCGCCACGCTGTTTCACAATCGCTTCTTTCCGTGTCCAGATACGCCAGAACGCAGAAAGCCGTTCCTCGGGCGCTTCACGCTCCAGCTCATCATGCTCCGTCACGCTGAATACCGCATTAGCCAGCGCCTGCCAGTTCTTCCTTGGACGAATCACTTCGATATCACAGCCGACTTCGCCTTCATCGCTCATCAGTAAGGCGATATCGTCACCGCTGTGGCTCAGGTTGAACCACAGTGGATGACCCTTCGCAAAGGCTGGTTTCCCCTGCTCACCGTAAATGATGTCGGGGAGCGGGTGAGGAGATAACGTTCTGGCGAGCAGCGTCCTCCCGGCCAGCCAGGAGGCATGTCGGGCGCCCTGAGGTGCCCTGTGTGCGAGCGTTGACGCCAGCGGGTCCGCGCTAAGGGTGGAGATCTTTCCCAGTACAAACTGGTACATAGTTACGCCCAGCGTTTAATGATAATCGAGGTGTTGATGCCGCCGAACGCGAAGTTATTACTCTGCAGATATTCGCAATCGATCTGGCGGGCTTCCCCCATAATATAATCTAAAGCACCGCATTGCTCATCCGGGTGCGTTAAATTGAGCGTCGGGGCAAACCAGCCTTCACGCATCATCTGCAAGCTCATCCACGCTTCCAGCGCGCCGCAGGCCCCTAACGTATGGCCAAAATAGCTCTTCAGCGAGGAGACCGGCACGTTGTCACCATAGATAGCGGCAGTGGCCTGACTTTCGGCGATATCACCGCGATCGGTGGCGGTACCGTGCGCGGAGATATACCCCATATCCAGGGCGCTTAATCCCGCTATGGCCAGCGACTGCTCCATGCAAATCTGCATGGTTTCACGCTGAGGCTGGGTGATATGGGCCGCGTCACAGTTAGTGGCAAAGCCCACGATTTCGCCGTAGATCCTGGCTCCACGCGCTTTGGCATGCTCCAGCTCTTCGAGTATCAGGGTACCTGCGCCTTCCCCTATCACCAGACCATCGCGTTGCGTATCGAACGGTGAAGGGGTGGTTTTGGGTTCGTCGTTACGCTGGCTGGTGGCAAACAGCGTGTCAAACACCGCCGCTTCAGACGGGCACAGCTCCTCAGCGCCCCCCGCAACCATAACGGTCTGGTAGCCGTGGCGAATCGCCTCCCAGGCGTAGCCAATCGCCTGGCTGCCGGACGTACAGGCGCTCGACGTCGGGATGACGCGGCCGCGTAACCCAAAGAACAGGCCGGTATTCACCGCGGTCGTGTGCGGCATCATCTGCACATAGGTTGTCCCGGTGATGTTATTGGTGTGCTTTTCGGTGAGCATGGTCGCGAATTCGCTGACCGGTCCGGTACTGCCTGTAGATGAACCGTAGGCGATACCGGTTTGCCCGTTGGTGAGTACCGCTTCGCCAATCAATCCCGCCTGCTCCAGCGCCAGCTCGGTGGCGCGGGTCGACATCAACGACACCCGGCCCATGGCGCGAATACGCTTGCGGGTATAGTGTTCCGGCAGCGTGAAATCATCGATCGGCGCGCCCAGCAGGGTGTGCAGGCCATCATACACCTGCCATTCCGGCATTTTACGCACCGCGTTTTCATACGCCAGCAGTCTGCTGGACACGGATTGCCAGTTTTCGCCAAAGGCGGTCACGCCGCCCATGCCCGTAATCACCACGCGACGCGTCATAGCATTCCTCCGTTAATGGAAATGACCTGGCGGGTGACGTAGCCCGCAATATCTGACATCAGATAGCTTGCCAGCCCGGCGACCTCCTCAGCCTGGCCCATGCGTTTCATTGGAATGATGGACATCGCTTCTTTCAGCGCGGCCTCTTCCATCTCAATCATGCCGGTATCAATCAGCCCCGGGGCAATGCAGTTCACGGTGATTTTGCGTTTTGCCAGCTCAATCGCCAGCGCTTTGGTGGCACCGATAATGCCCGCTTTTGCCGCGCTGTAGTTCACCTGTCCGCGGTTGCCCATCACGCCGGATACGGACGATAAGGTGATAATACGTCCCCCTTTACGGGTGCTAATCATCGGCATAATGCAGGGGTGAATGACGTTATAAAAACTGTCGAGATTGGTGTGGATCACGCTGTCCCAGTCGTCTTCACTCAATGCCGGAAAGGCGCCATCGCGGGTGATACCGGCGTTGCTGACCACGCCATACCATGCGCCATGGGCTTCAATGTCCTGCTCCAGCACCTCGCGGCACTGTTCGCGGTTGCCCACATCAAAGGCGAGTAAACGACCGTTGCCACCCGCCTGCGTGATGGCGTCCAGCGTCTCCTGCGCGCCTGCGGCATCACGATGGTAATGCACGCCTACGGTAAACCCGTCGGCGGCGAGCTGGCGGGCGATGGCGCGCCCTATGCCTTTGCTGGCCCCTGTGACCAGTACGGAACGACTCATGCGTTAGATCCCTGATTAAAAAGCGAGGTTAATTCTTCTGCGCTCGGCTGAAAGGTGTTGACCCGGCCCGTGGCCAGCGTCTCTTCATCAGCGGAAATCGCGCATTCAAAACTGCCGAAGCGTTCGTCCTGCATCAGCAGTTTTACGGTGATTTCCAGCGTCAGACCTTGCGTAAAACGCCCGCTGGCGCAGACCAGCTCGCGCGCGCCGAGCACCATGCCCAGCGCAATATGATCCTGTCCCTGCTGCTGGCGATGCCAGCCTGACCAGACGCCGACGGTCTGCGCCATCAGCTCGAGCGCGTACCAGCCCGGCAGATCGCCATCGGCATTCAGAAACGGCCCCAGTACGCTTTGCCTGTCGACCACAACGCGGCATACCGCCGTGTCATCCGTAACGCACTCAACGGACTCGAGCAGCATCATTGGCGCATCGTGCGGCAAATAGTCGACGGGTGATAAGTAGCTCATGACGCTCTCCCCAGCAGAATGCTGGCGTTATTGCCGCCAAACGCGAACGAATTAGACAAAATGACCGGTTTTTTCAGAGCGGCACTCTGGTGCAGCAGGCCGCACGGCGCCAGCGTGTCGTCCGGTGCGTAGCGGGCGAAGTCCTGCGGCGGCAAGGGCAGATCGCGCGTCAGAATCAGCCAGCTCAGGGCCGCTTCGGTAATGCCGGCAGCGCCCAGCGTATGGCCGGTAAGATGTTTGGTTGAGCTGCACGGCACGCTTTCCCCGAAGAGATCGTGAACGACCTGCGATTCAATCTGATCGTTGAGCGGCGTGGCCGTGCCGTGCAGGTTGATGTAGCCGATATCATCCGGCTGCATACCCGCTTCGTTAAGCGCCTGCGTGATGGCTCTGATCGCTCCTTCGCCCTGCGGATGAGGAGCGGAAATATGGTAAGCATCACTGGATTCGCCCGTCCCGAGCAGCGCCACATCGGCGGGCTCACGGCTCAGCACCATCAGCGCGGCGGCTTCACCGATGGTGATCCCCCGACGATCGCGACCGAACGGCTCGCAGAGCGTAGGGGAGAAGGATTCAAGGCTGTTAAAACCGTTGACGGGCATTCGGCTCAGGGTATCGGCCCCGCCGACAATGGCGATATCCACCAGTCCGGCGTCGATCAGGCGTTTGCCGCCGATCATCGCCCGCGCGCTGGAAGAGCAGGCCGTCGAGATCGTATAGGCCGGGCCCTCGAGCTGAAGCCAGTTGGCAAGGAAGCGGGACGGATCGCCAAGCTCCTGCTGCGGATACTGCCAGCGCGTGCTGGTCTCGCCGTCGGTCATGCGGCGCACATGCTCATCGCCTTCATCCAGCCCGGAGGTACTGGTTCCCAGCACTACGGCCACACGGTCGCGACCGACGCGGGCGATGGCCTCGTCGACGGTCGACTGAATCTGCGCCAGCGCGGCCAGCAGCAGCTGGTTGTTGCGGGTGCGGTGTGCGGACAAGGTATCCGGGATGGTCGGCAGCTCGCCTTCCACGCCACCCAGTACGGCTTCGGGTGAGTCCTGCAGCCAGCCGGTCCGGGCATGCATCCCCGGCGCCACGCCTGCCGTCAGGTTCGCGGCAATCTCATCAGGCGAGTTGCCCAGCGCGTTGACCATGCCAACAGCGGAAATATAAATCATCTCAGTCACCCAGATATTGAATGGTGATGTGGTATTTGAATACGTGTTGCTCGATGCTGATCGGCTCGCGCTTGCCTTTGCGCTGCAGATAGACAATCTCCGTCACCAGCTTGCCGCTGGCGTTGCGCAGCTCGCGTCGATCGCCATTGTCCGTTAACGTCCAGCCCTTCGGCAACTGTGGCTGCCAGGCGCTAATTGGCCAGTGGCTGAGCATCACGTCGGCCAGCACCTGGCTGGCGGGCGGCAGCTGCGGCACGACGATCGACTGCTCGGTATGAATACCGGTCTCATCGTACGTCGCGAGGAACAGACGAATGCCCACGGAAGAGAGTCCGGCCAGCGTCACTTTATGCGCATCCGCGTTGAGCATCACCAGCAGAGACTGCGATTGTCCGTTAAAGCTGCCGGTCAGCAACTGTTGGGAGCTTACTGTCGGGCTAATGCCGGGTGGCGGGAGCGTAACTTTAGTTCCCGGCTGGAGCCAGGCCTGGGGACGCGTCTCTTTGGTATCGGTCGAATGGCTGCAGCCTGCCAGCAGCAGCGCGGCGGCCAGCGCGGCGGCGCGGTAAAAAGCGTTCATTTACGTTTTCTCTCTTTCTTATCCGGCATCGCCAGCGGCGCCAGCAGGAAGGCAGTAAAAATACCGCTCACCAGCACGATACCAAAGCTGCTGATGGCCTGGGTGGCGCTGAAGACGAGCATGCCCAGCGTCAGCAGCGTGGTCATCATCGCCAGCGTAATCGCCAGCATTGAGGTCAGCGGCGTACCGCGCGGGTTGCTGAAAAACAGCGTGTAGTTAATGCCAATGCCGAGCACCAGTACCAGCGCCAGCAGTGAAAACAGATTCACCGGATGGCCCGTTGCGGCCAGGACCGCCAGCCCGCAGCTCAGCGACAGCACGGAAGGCACCAGGCTTATCAGCCCTTTACGCCAGCCGAGGCGCAGCATTGCCCCACAGGCAATCACTGCCAGCGCCGCAAACAGTAGCCCCGTCAGCAGCGTGCGATAGAGGGCAAACAGGCTGTCAAAGCTGGCTTTGCGATCGACCCAGACGACGCCATCATGGCGCGCGGCCAGTGCACTGAGGTGCGCGCTGTTTTTCGCGCCGTCCACCGGCACCAGCACGCCGCTTTCTCCATCAGGCAGGGTCAGCCAGAGCAGACGCCAGCCTTCGCTGGCCGGGCTTTTAAGCCACGCGTCCACGCTGACCGGCATGGCGTCGAGATTCGGGGAGACGGCGTTGAGCCCGGCGCTTTGCAGCACGTTCGTTACCGCAGGGGCAGCGTCGCGCAGCAGCGTAAGATCGCTTTTCTGGCGGGCCAGCGAGTTCAGCGGCAGGGTACGCCAGCGGGCGATCTCTCCGGCTTTTTGCGCCTCGGCCAGCGCCGGGGCAAAGGCTTCCAGCCGCTCCAACGTTTGCTGAGGCGAGGCGCCATGGACCACAAACCATTTCTGATCGACGCTCTGTCCGGTCAGGGCGGTAATGGCCTTCTCCTGCGCCAGAATATCTTTTGGCAGGGCCTGCAGTTGGGCGATGTCGTCGTCCACCCTCAGGGTGCTCATCCCCACGGCGGAGAGCAGCGCCAGCGCGACGGGTAAACCAACGGACAATTTTTTATTGCGTCGCCAGGCGGCCAGCCAGCGCATCATCGGGACCATCAGCGGAACCGGGCGCACCGGTAAACCCCGGCACAGCCACGGATGCCAGAAAATCACCGTCAGGCAGGAGGCGCTCAATCCCACGGCGGCGAACACCGCCATCTGGCGGATCCCGGGGAAGGGGGCCAGCATCATTATCAGGTAGGCGGCGACGGTCGTCAGCAGCGCCAGCAGCAGCGCATTGCGCACTTTCCCCAGGCTTTGCCAGGGGGAATGCTCCGCGCCGTGCACCATCCGTTCGGTCAGGTAGTAGAGCGTGTAGTCGGCTGAAATACCGATGATGCTCATGCTCATCACCAGCGTCATCAGGTGCAGCTCGCCAAAGAGCAGCAGCGTTACCACCGTGCCCGCCAGCGCGCCGATGGCAATCGAGAGCACGCTCAGCAGCAGCGGACGCAGAGAGCGGAACACCGCCACGATGAGCAGGAACACGCCAAGCAGGGTGGCGATGCCCAGCGTTGAGACGTCGCGTTTGGCCTGCTGGCTGGCGTAATCGCTGTAAAACACGGTTCCGCGGGAAAGCAGCTGTGCCTGCGGGTAACGGGCTTTGAGCGTCTCCTGCAGCGCGTTAAGCGTCGTCACGAGCCGGTGGGTCTGCTGCATATCAAATGACGAGCCCGCCAGTTCACCGTGAAGCAGATACCAGTAGTTTCCCGCCTCATCTTTTGTGACCAGCCAGCCGTCCATCAGCCGCAGCTTCTGGCCGTTTTGCGCCAGAGCGAGCTGCGAGCCGCGCATCAGCATCAGGGGATCGTTTTGCAGCTCTTTGCCGCTGACGCCGGAAAAGGCTGAATAGAGCTGAGATAAAATCCACTGCGCCTGCGCGTTTCCGCCGTTTTGCAGGCGGGCGCGGGTGGCGGGATCGATAAGGCCGTTGCGGTGCTGCCAGAAGAACTCTCCCCAGGCTTTTTGCCCGGCGGCGTCCATCGGGCCTTTGACCTCGCTGAGCGCGTCACTGCTTTGCAGCATCGCCAGCCACTGCTGCGCCACGCGCGAATCCGGCTCTTTGCCGGGGCTAACCAGCCAGACCAGCTGGCGGTCGAGACGCTGCATAAACCCGTCGTTAAGCGCCGGCGGGATCGCCCCCAGCGTCTGTTTCGGCAGCATGGCCAGCACGCTGCTGTTAAGCCGCGCGACGGGCAGCCGCGACAGCAGCACGCCCAGCAGGATCAGGCATAGCGTGGCCCACAGCAGCGCCGGGCGCAGGGATTTACGGTGCGGCAAAGCGTTGGCGTTCGTCATCGGTCAGGCTGGCGGGCGTCAGTTGGTGGCGTGAAAGGGCGATATCGGTACGGTCACCCTGTTTGTCGTTGAGGCGAATCGTCTCCAGATAGGTCGCGCCGCCCAGATCGAGGGTGGCGAAAATCTTGTCCAGCGGCGTCGTTTTTGGCGTGAGCACCAGCGACCAGCGGCCTGCTCCCTGGTCTTTAAAATCGATGCGGAAGTTCTCTTCAAGCACCTTGCGGTCGGCCTGGAACAGGGCCCGCAGAAGGTGGTTGAACTGGAACATCTGCGGATTATTGTCGGCAGTGATGGTCTGCGGCGGCTGGCCGTTGATCGCCTGAACCATCCGCTTGTCGTCCAGCAGGAGCGTCATCGGAAACGGCGCTTTTTGATCCCACAGCAGGCCACTGTCGCGGGCGATCAGCATCTCGCCCTGCGAGCGCAGCGGCTGCGGCATATCTTTTATCGTGCGAACCTGTTCGAAGTGCGCGCGCACGACAGGCTGCTCGGTGAAGCGCTGCTGCAGTTCATCCAGCGTCACGGCGCTGACCAGCGGGCTGACGATCAGCGCCAGCAAAGGCAACCATTTCATGGCGTCACTCCCATTCGTTCAAACAGTATTGCCGGGCTCACAAAGCACATTTCGCGGTTGGCTTCTTCTACTGCCACCTGGATGGTGTAACCGGTGGTGGTGCGTTTGCCGGTCTGCGCATCGAAAATTTGATAGGCAATGCGCAGGCGGTTTTCATACTCTTCAATGTGCGCGCGGACGCGAATTCGCTGCTCAAAGGTCAGCGCATCGCGGTATTTCACCCGGGTATCGACGACGGGCCAGACGTAGCCGGAGGCCTTCATCTGGCGATAGCCATAGTTAAACTGATTGAGCAGCGCCTCGCGGGCAATCTCAAAGTAGCGGAAATAGTTACCGTGCCAGACCACGCCCATCATATCGACGTCGTGGAACGGAACGGTGATCTCGACTTCAGTCGTAAAGCGGGGATCGGTCAGCACCCTTTACTCCTTCTCTCTGGACTCTGGCAGATGCCAGAAATCGAAAAAATTAAACCAGTCGAGCGGCGACATGAGGGCGTAATGCTCCAGCCGCTGCGCGTAGCGATCGACGATATCCTGCAGCGCCTGCTGGCGTTCACCGCGCGGCAGGTGCAGCGGGTCGGCAAACGGTTCGCAGTGCAGGGTGAGCTTCCCCTGCTGGCGCAGGGCAAAAATCAGCACCACCGGGCAGCGCAGGATGGAGGCCAGGATAAACGGCCCCTGTGGGAACGGCGCAGGCTGGCCCATGAACGGACTCCAGATCACGCGCCAGTCGCCGCCACGCTGCGGATTCACCGCGATGCGATCGCCCACAATCGCGACCCACTCTCCGCGCTCAAGCTTCTCTTTGATGGCAATCGCGGTGTCCGGGCCGATGTCGGTAACCGACATCAAATTTACGCTGGCCTGGGGCGCCATTTCGCTCATGATTTGCTTAAAGCGCTGGGCGTTCTCGCTGAAAACCAGGGCGTTGATGATTTTGCTCTCTTCCAGCTGAGCCAGCGCCCGGCAGGCTTCTACGTCGCCAAGGTGCGAGGCGAGCAGGAGCTTGCCCTGCGGTGCCGCGATATCTAGCGCTTCGCTCGCGCCGGGGGCAAAGACCACGTCGCGCTCAAACTTCAGCTCACCGCGCCAGCTGGCGACTTTATCCAGCATCGCGTTGCCGAAGCGCATAAAATGGAAAAAGCTGTTGAGCCGTGAGGGAACAGGCATGCTCCGCCGACGCAGCTCGTGCTTCACTCTCGCAATCCACTGCCGCGAGGCCTGCCGCGCCGGACGCGCGATAAGCCAGTACACGCCGATCACCGGCCACAGCAGCACGGCAAAGGCCCGCCGCCCCAGCAGTTGCCAGACGCGCAGCATCAGGCGCATCCCCCGCAGACCTTTGACTTCGTCCTGCTGCGCCCAGTGCTGGCGGCGTCGACGGAAAAGCAGGCCGGGCATGCGGGGCAGCATGCCGAAGAAGAGTCGGGTATGCATCAGGGAGATCCGCACGTTATCTTTTAACGCATCGAAGTGGGACAACCCGTCCTTCGGATAGGTGACGCGGGTGGGTAGAAAGACGCTGGTGTTGCCCTGCCAGTAGAGACGGACCATCACTTCGGTGTCAAAGTCCATCCGTTTACCGAGCGGCTCACGCGCTGCCAGCCGCAGCGTGGGCGAGACCGGGTAGACCCGAAAGCCGCACATGCTATCTTTAAGCTGCAGGGATAAGGTCTCAATCCACACCCAGACGTGGGTTACCCAGCGACCGTAGAGTCGCGAGCGTGGAATGGAATCATCGTAAATGGGCTGGCCGGAAATCAGCGCGTCCGGGTGGCGCTCTGCCAGCGCCAGCAGTTTGGGGATATCTTCGATGGCGTGCTGGCCGTCCGCGTCCACCTGCACGGCGTGGGTATAGCCCGCGCGCGCGCACTCCTCCAGCCCCCTGATGACCGCGGCACCTTTCCCGGCGTTTTGCGCCAGACGGACCAGCGTCATCTGTGGCTCCGCCGCCGCCAGGCGTTCGAGCTCCTGACGGGTGACAGCTTCGCTGCCGTCATCCACCACCAGGCACGGCAGGCCGAACGGTGCGAGACGCGACAGCACGCTGGCGATCATGGCGCCGTGGTTGTAGCACGGGATCAGCACGCAGGGGCGAAAGATTACTGACATAGACGAATCTTTCCGCTGCTGGCGGTATGGCGCTCATCCCCGGCGTGACGCTGGTAGCTGAAGGTCAGCATCTGACGTTCGGCATGCCACTCAAGCACCAGCGTGACCGTGGTTTCCGGCAGCAGAGGCGCCTGGAACTTCACGTTTTGAATGCTGTGAAAGCGGTAGCCCGGTGCCAGTAATGTCGTGGCGTAGTGCATCACCCAGTCAAGCTGTGCAACGCCGGGCAGTAGCGGTTGTACGGCAAAATGGCCCTGAAACCAGAACAGCGCCGCGTCGAGATGCAAAGTGATTTCCAGCTTCTCCGGCTGTGTCTGGTGGCGCTCAATTTCATGAATTTTCATGAAACAACTCCTCTAACTGCGCATAGACACGCTTGTTCATACTGTTTACCGGCATTTCATCGACAATGCGCCAGTAGCGTGGAACGGCGACCGGCTCAAGCCAGGGCAGCAGGGCGCGACGCCAGGCGAACTCCTGCGCTTTTTTATCCTGCATATACCCGCGCTGACGAACCGCTTCGTCCAGGACCAGCAGTGCACCAATCCCCTGACGGCCTCCGCGCGTGACCGGCAGTACAGCCGCTTCGCAAATGCCGTCGAGCTCCAGCAGGCGACGTTCGATCTCGTTAAGCGAGATGCGCTTTTCTTCAATTTTGACCACCCGCCCGCGACGACCGGCGATGCTGAACAGCCCCTCGCTGTCGAAGTGGAGGATATCGTCCAGCTGGAGTCCTTCAGCCTCATGGATCAGTGGCGACGTGACGCGACAGGCTTCATCTTCCTGATGGAAGATCACGCCGGGGAACGCCAGCCACGGGACGTTATCCTGCTGGCGATGGCGCCAGGCAAGGATCCCGGTTTCGGTACTGCCATAAATTTCATCCGGGCAGATGTTAAGCCAGCCAGCGGTGGTGGCGACGTCACACCAGGGCAGCATTCCGCCTGCGGAAATCAGCATCCTGACGGGCGGCGCGGCCAGCTCGGTATCCAGGCGCTTCAGGAACGCCGGGCTGCTGATGAACAGGTAAAGTCTGTCATGAGGAAGGGCGGCCAGCTGTTCTGCGTAATAGAGCATCGCGGCATGCAGCGGCAGACCCAGCGCCATCGGCAATACGATGCGGAATGTCAGGCCATACAGGTGTTGCGGTACGACCGAGGCGACAACGCTGCATCCGGCCAGACGCTCGCCGAAGCGGTCAGCCAGCAGACGGGCCTCGCGATCCAGACTGACGATGTGCTTAATCACCCGGCGCGGGGTACCCGTGGAGCCGGAGGTGAACAGCTCTACGAAGCGGCTTTCGTCAATCTCCGGCAGGGGCGCCCAGTGGTTAACTGTCTGATGGTGGGAGGCCACCACAATCAGCTTCCCATGGAAAGCGAGAGTCCGATCGCTCAGAACGCCGCTAAACAACGCCTGCTGTTCTTCAAGCTGTGAGACGCGGCTATGGCCGGGAATGACCGGTGTTTTACCGGCATGCAGCGAGGCCAGCAGCGCAACAATAAACAGGTAGCTATTTTCAAAGCACAGCGCCCAGCGCTCGCCTTCCTGCTGACGCAGGGTGTCGACCAGTAAGGTCACGTCGTGGCGCAGCTGGCCCAGCGTCCAGGTACGATCGTCAAGCCAGGCAACGGGCGTATCGTCAGGGCGCGGCGCGTTTAACCACTGGCCCAGTGGAAGGGGGTTAGTCATTGTGCATCTCTTTTTTTATCACCCGCTGGCGCACCAGCCACTCTGTCGCCATCAGCGTCCCCATCAGGATGTAAGCCACCATACCGTTCCACAGCGTCCACAGATGCATGTCGCCGTGGAGGACGGTGAACAGCGCCATCGCGCCGTTACCGATGAAAAAGCCGCACCAGACGAGAGTCACCCTGCGGGTATAGCGCACGCCCTCCGGGGGCAAATCTGGCTCGCGCAAGCGCGCCAGTCGCTCGACAAGTGGCATCGCGGTCCACAGCGAACCCCCGAACACGGCCAGCATCACCAGGTTGACGACCACCGGGTAGAGCAGCAGCCACTGATGGGTTTTCAGCAGATAGCTGGCCGCGCAGAGCACGATGCCCGCCAGCGCAACACACTGCACCACGTACCGCATCGGGCCGGTGTTTCGCTGCGCCTGACGCAGCCGCAGCAGCAATACCAGTGCCATCACCGGTAACAGCCATTGCAGGCTGTTGTGCGTCAGCCCAAATCCAATGAGGAAGGGCCACGCCAGCAGCATCAGCCCCGTCAGCAGTGGGATGACCGGGAACGTCCGTCCACCACGCACAATGTCTTACTCTTCGCGCAGAAGCTGTTCGACGGCGTCTACCACATCCTGAACGGTACGAACCGATTTGAAGGTTTCCGGCTTGATTTTCTTGCCCGTTTTTTTCTGCAGATGAACAATCATGTCCACCGCATCAATGCTGTCCAGCTCCAGGTCTTCGTAAAGACGGGCTTCGGGCGTAATATCCTGCGGGTCGATTTCAAAGAGCTTGGTCAAAAGGCCACAGACTTCCTGATAAATGGTTTCTTGTTCGGTCATCGTGATCACATCTCAGGCGCGTTGAGCGTTGATAAAGGACGCCAGCGTGGCGACGGAAAAGAAGTGCTGGCGCATCTCTTCGCTTTCGGCGGAAAGCACCACGCCATACTGGTTTTTCACGGCCAGCCCCAGTTCCAGCGCGTCGATAGAGTCGAGACCCAGCCCATCGCCAAACAGCGCGGCATCGGTATCAATATCCTCTGCGGTAAGCTCGTCCAGATTCAGCGTGGTGATAATGAGATTCTTAATTTCAAGATAAAGCGCTTGCATCATTAATTCCTGACAAAGATTGAAGGCCTGATGTTAATCGATGCTGTAGATGCCGGTTTAACTGCCTTGCCGCCAGCGCCGGTTCTTGTTCAGTTGCATCGTAAAATTCGTCGATGTTCACGCGGTCGCGGACATCCACGGTGAAAACAGGTTTTTCTGGCGGTACATCATACCAGTGACTTTTTTTATCCAGCAGATGTTCGCTACAGTGGATCAGCACCACCCGCAGATCGCTGTTACAGCGCACGGCGATATTTGCCGCGCCGCGCTGGAGAGAGATAGCCTCGCCAAATCGGGTACGCGTGCCTTCCGGGAAGATTAAAAGCGTGTCGCCCTGAGCCAGACGCTGCTGGCTGGCCGCGAGCAGGGGCTCGGCTTCGCTGTTAATCAGGTAATCCGCCGCACGGATAACACCGCTGACAAACGGGTTGCGCAGCAGCGCGCTCTTCACCAGACAGTCGGTTTCCGGCATCACCGACGCCAGAATCACGTAGTCAATTAACGTGGGGTGGTTAGCCACCACCAGACAACCCCGATCGCTGCGCAGCGCGTCAAGGTTGTGAATGCGATAGTCCAGTACTCCGAGGCTGCGAGCAACGGTCAGGAAGAAGCGGAAGCTGGCCGCAATGCTGCGACGCGCCAGGCGACGACGGCTGGCGCGGTCGCGCTGGACGATCAGCAGCAGGTTGAACCAGACCAGCGACAGCAGCAGCCCGCCCACGCCAAACAGCGCGAAGCAGAAGCCGGTCATCACCAGACGCCATAACCAGTTGATACGGGCAGCCAGGCGGTTCATGCGCGCGTCCATTGCCACAGCAATCGTTCCCCGGGCACCACAAACTGCCGTGCCTCGCTGAGATAGCGTTGCAGGAACAACAGGCTTTGCGGCAGGGCGGGTTCTTCACCCGTGCTGCCGCTGCGGGTTTCACACTGCAATCCGTTGCCGGATTCAATCACCAGCGCCAGCGCGTATGGCCAGGTGGGCATCTGCGGCGGTAACGCCGGATGGTAAAATTCCGGCAGCGCGCCGTCAAAATCGACCAGCAGGACGCGGGAATAGCCCGCATGCAGCAGGCTCAGCACTTCACATAAGGCCTGCTGGAAGGTGTCCAGTCCGGCTGAGATGGATGATGAGACGATGGCCTGGCGTGCGGTAATCGTGAGATTGCCCACCGCGGAATTGTGCACGGACATGGCGAAATCGGTGGGGGAAACGGACTGCCCGGTCGCCAGAGCATGCAGAATACGGTAGTTGCGCTCCAGCTCGCCGTGACGGCTGGAATAGACGACGGCATCAATGGCGTGCTTTTGCAGCATGGCAAGACCAATGTCCACCGCCAGCTTACTGCCTGAATTGAGGCGGCGCGCGGTCATCATAGGTAAAGCGGTCAGCCGGGGAAGCGGGGCCGCTGGGTCAACGGCCAGCTGCAGGCGCGACCACGCCTGCCACTCTGTGGCATCGCTGAGTCCTGGCGCTCTCGCCTGCCAGTCGATAATGTTCAGTGAAAATTTCATCTACGCGCGTCCGCGAAAAAAACCGTATTCAAAGGGCAGGCTGGGCCACCCGGGCAGCTACGCTGCTCTGTTGTTCACGTTTGGTGCATATCAGCAGGGTATGACCGACCCCAAGGTTGTCCAGCCGCTGTTCAACGCTGAAACCTGCGCTCTCCAGGTAGCGATAAAACTTCTCTACGCTGTAAAACCGGCTATTACCATTCGCCATACAGGTGAAATAGAGCGAGGTGGCATTCAGGCTGAAAGAGGCCGCTTCAAACTTCTGGGCATCCCAGAAAGGCTCCATGATGCACAAGCGTGCGCCTGGCTTCATGACCTGTGCGACGCGCGTCAGCATGGCGACAATCTGATCCGGAGAGAAACAATCCAGGAACTGGCTCATCCACCAGACGTCGGCGTCACCCGGCAATGCTGCAGGGCTAAGCATATCGACAGCATGGAATGCAATACGATGAGAAAAACCTGCTTTTGCGATGTTTTCCTGCGCCAGCGCTATCTGCTGCGGCAGATCGAGGATCGTCACGGCAACATTTTCGTCATAGCGGCAGCAGCGTAACGACCATTTACCCGTATTTCCGCCCACATCGTACAATTTTGTCGGCGAGCTTGCGAATATATATGGTAACGCAGCGTCAAAAGCGGCGTCAGAATAGTAATGATCAAAAGCGAACCAGCTCTCTTTCGCCGGAGCCGGTAATTGGGATAATGCCGGGTAGATGGTTGGCCAGTCGCCAAACACGGCTAATCCGGCCGGCTTTTCTTCCTGCAGGGCGTCCGCCAGGTGAAATAGCCCCTGATAACAAACGTCCTGAGTGAAATCCATATTTACGCGGGTCATTGCGTCGTGCAGTAAAAAATGTCCCACTTTCGCCAGAAAATAACGTCCATTCTGTTGGGTAACGATGCGTCCGCTTAATCCCATATCCAGCAGGACGCTGACACCATAGCTACTCAGGGTGCTGTTTTCGGTTATTTCCTCGAGGGTAGCTCCCTCTTTGCCTTGTTTATCGAGACAGGCGAGAACGCCTGAGTTACGCAGACAAAGCGCAGTCTGGAATAACATCGGGGCAAAGGCGATGCGTTGCGCTTCGGTAATGGCATCCAGTGCGCTGAGTGTGTCCTTTTCGTACATTACTGCGTAACCTTATAGGGCAATAAAGAGAGGTTATCGGGCCATACGCGGCCCGACTTTAGAAAAATATTACAGCGCGGCGCCAGCGGAGAGGTTCAGCTGAATATCGTGGTCGAGGTTATTCACCCAGCGGTTATAATTCTTGTGAATTTTACCGTCTGCCGCTTTCAGGTTAAGGCTGTTTTCATAGTTGATTGAATAGCTTGTTGCCGTGTACGGAATACTCACCTGGACCGAGTGATCGCGTGACTGCAGACGTCCCTTAATCACCCCAGGACCCGCTTCCGTCATGATCCAGTCACGCTTTTGGCCTGCTTTCAAAATTGCCGTTTTTACCTGATCGGCAGTATGACCCGCGCTGACAATAGAGTGAACCTGAGCGATTGGGGCGGTACGCGCACAGCCTGCCAGTGCACCCACGAATACGGCAGCAGTACACCATTTAACGATCTTTTTCATCAACAACTCCATATCAATAATAACAATTAAAGGTGGTGGTTTTTACAAATAATACGCATCCGGCTTTTTTTAGCCGCCAGATGTATTTTTAATCAATATTAATGTTTGCATTGCGTTGACGCGAAGGCGGGCATAATAACATGGAAAATAAATAAGAATTTCATTTTTTATAATTTGCGTTAAATCATGAATTGCGTTTCAACATAATGCGCGTGGCGTAAATAAAGACAGAGTGAATATCGCCTTAACGCAAATAAAAATACCGCGACGGATTAGGGACGCGGTAATTTACGGTGTATTACTGACGCTTTAAACCTACCTGTACAGGTAGGCCGGTTACCCGGGTAGCCGGCTTTTCGGCCTCCCCGGCCCGAGCAGGATCGCCAGCTTGCTGCCGCCTTTGGTGGTTTCCATCCAGATTTTACATACGCTGGTCAGGGGGACCGACAGCAGCATCCCGACCGGGCCCAGCAGCCATCCCCAAATCAGTAAGGATAAAAACACCACCAGCGTCGACATGCCCAGCCGGTGTCCCATCATGCGCGGCTCAAGAATATTGCCCAGCACCATATGCACGACGAGGAACAGCGCGCCGACCAGCATGCATTCGTAGAAGCCGTTAAACAGGAACGCCTGAATCATCGGCGGCACGGCGGAAAGCACCGCACCAATATTGGGCACGTAGTTGAGCAGAAACGCCAGCACGCCCCACATCAGCGCGAACTGCACGTCCATCAGCATCAGCCCCAGCCAGACAATGATCCCCGTCCAGACGCTCAGCAGCGTTTTCAGCGCCAGATATTTGGAGACGCCCTTCAGTGCCCGGTGTAAGCCAGCAATATGAATTTGTGGATTATTTAATGCAAAGCGCAGCTTATAGGGGACGTGGCGGACTTCGAACAGCATAAACACCACCGTCATGACCAGCAGCAGAATGCTGGCCATCGCGCCGGAAAGCCCCGTCATCAGCGTGGTGGCGTAGGTCATGACCTTCTCGGAATCCATCCTGCGCAGCATCCGTTCGGGTGAGATATGCAGATTAAGAAAGGGCACCATCTCCTGGAGTGCGACAATCTTACGGGTCAGCTCTTTGTTGTACTGCGGCAGCATGGTGGAGAATTCGCTCAGCGATGCCGCCAGCACGCCAAAGAGCGCCGTCAGGGCAATCAGCATCACGATGACGACGATGGTGATGGCGACCGGACGGCTGACGCCCCGGCGTAAAAACCAGGTGACCAGCGGATTAAGCACAATGGCAAAAAAGAGCGCCAGCAGGAGCTGGACAATAATGTCAGCGGCAGCGTGGATACCCGCAAGGATAACCACCAGACAGGCGAGTTTTAATAAGATATGGAGCCCTGCTTTGTCGGACGGGTTAGCGATCATGCGTGTTCCTTAATGTGATGACCCGATAAGTGTAGTGTCCGGGCTCCGCTTCGTCTGGGGCCGTTAATCTGAAAGTCGGGGCTGATTTTCTTATTGGGGCGTGGTAATAGTGAAACACTGTTGTAAAAAATCCAGGTAGAACCCCATGCCCGAACCTGCCGCTGAACCGGCACTGAGCGGACTGCGCCTCAATCTGCGCATCGTTTCCGTTGTGATTTTCAACTTTGCCAGCTATCTGACCATCGGGCTGCCGCTGGCGGTCCTGCCGGGCTATGTCCATGACGTGATGGGCTTCAGCGCCTTCTGGGCGGGGCTGGTGATTAGCCTGCAGTATTTCGCCACGCTCCTCAGCCGCCCGCATGCCGGGCGCTACGCGGACACGTTCGGTCCAAAAAGCATCGTGGTGGTGGGATTGTGCGGCTGTTTCCTCAGTGGCCTGAGCTATCTGCTGGCTGCCGCAACCAGCCACTGGCCGCTGGTCAGCCTGGCCCTGCTCTGCCTGGGTCGCGTCATTCTGGGCATTGGGCAAAGCCTGGCGGGAACCGGCTCGACGCTGTGGGGCGTGGGGGTTGTCGGCGCGCCGCACATTGGTCGGGTGATCTCCTGGAACGGGATTGTCACCTACGGTGCGATGGCGCTCGGTGCGCCGCTCGGCGTGGCCTGCTATGCGCTGGGCGGGCTGCATGGGCTGGCCATCACCATCATGGCGGTCGCGCTGCTGGCGATCCTCTTTGCGCTGCCGCGCCCGAAGGTGAAGGCCAGCAAAGGCAAGCCGCTGCCGTTTCGGGCGGTGCTGGGGCGCGTCTGGCCGTACGGCATGGCCCTGGCGCTGGCGACAACCGGCTTCGGCGTGATAGCCACCTTCATTACTCTGTTCTATGACGCCAAAGGCTGGGACGGTGCGGCCTTTGCGTTAACCCTGTTCAGCTGTGCGTTTGTTGGCGCGCGCCTGCTTTTCCCTAACGGCATCAACCGTCTGGGCGGGCTGAATGTGGCGATGATCTGCTTTGCGATAGAGATTGTCGGGCTGCTGCTGACCGGAATAGCGATGGTGCCCTGGGTCGCGAAAGTGGGCGTATTCCTCGCGGGGGCAGGCTTTTCTCTGGTCTTCCCGGCGCTGGGCGTGGTGGCGGTAAAAGCCGTGCCGCAGCAGAATCAGGGGGCGGCGCTGGCGACCTATACGGTGTTTATGGATATGTCTTTAGGCATTACCGGCCCGCTGGCGGGGCTGGTGATGGCCTGGGCAGGCGTGCCGGTGATCTATCTTGCTGCAGCGGGTCTGGTTGTGATTGCACTGCTGCTGACGTGGCGGCTAAAAAAATGGCCCCCGGTGCAGGCACCGGAGGCCACGTCATCGCCGTGAAACGTTACTGGATCACGATGGTGTTAATGATGTTTTCAGCAGCCGTCTGCGCTTTCTGCTGATCTTCCGCTGGCAGGGTGATCTGCAGGGTCAGCAGTTTGTTATCGACCTTGCCCAGCACGACAGAGGAGTAAGCGGTCTGGCCTTTTGCAGAGATGATGCTGTCCAGTTGCTGCAGCTTATGGCCTTTCAGCTCGATGGATTTATTGGTCACGACCTGCAGCTGAGGGTCGCGGCCGCGCTGCTGATCTTCCAGACGTTTGGACAGAACGGCCAGATCTTCGCTGGTGTCGTCGCCCACAATCACAATGACCGCTTTCTGCCCGGTTGCGTCGGAGTAAACGTGCATGTTGTTCGCCTGGGTGCCCAGCTTGCCGCTCTGGTCAGTCATATCGGCTGGCAGAGAGAAACTGAGTTTGCCATCCATCAGATTAACCGGCTGGCCGGTCGCGTTGCTCTCTGCGGATGCGCCCTGAGCAGGCGTTTTCGTGTCGCTGTTATCACAGGCTGCAAGACCCACAACCAGCAGGCCAATCCCGACATATTTAACCAGATTGCGCATTGACTTCTTCCTTTCGATAAACGGCCATAACGGCTCATTCGCTCATCTTATCACAACTGATAAAGCGAACCCTTAACCAGCCTGCAATGCCGTGATTTCAGATTTATCTGCCAGCCTTTTCAGCAGCATATTGAGCAGTACGCCGTACATGGGCAGGAAGAAGACAATGCTGATGAGGACCTTGAAGCAGTAGTCCACCAGCGCGATTTCCATCCAGTGTTCGGCCATGAACGCATCCGGGCTGCGCCAGAAGGCGATGAAGAAGAAGGCCAGCGTATCGCTCACGTTACCGAACAGCGTGGAGGCGGTTGGCGCCATCCACCAGCGGTGATTTTGCCGCAGGCGGTTAAACACGTGCACGTCGAGGATCTGCCCCAGCGCGTAGGCCATAAAGCTGGCGGCGGCGATACGGGCGACAAACAGGTTAAAGTGGGTTAACGCCTCAAAGCCCTGCCAGCTTCCCATATAAAACAGAGACGAAATCACGTACGAGATGAACAGCGCCGGGAGCATGACCGAAAAAATAATGCGGCGAGCCAGCGGTGCGCCAAAGATACGCACGGTCAAATCGGTCGCGAGGAAAATAAACGGAAAACTGAACGCGCCCCAGGTGGTATGAAAACCAAAGATGGAGATCGGGAGCTGCACCAGATAGTTGCTGGAGGTGATCACCAGCAAATGGAAAAGCGAAAGCCAGAACAACGCTTTTACGCGCTGAGATTCGGAAAACGACGTCATATTGTGACCTTTTTATACGTTGGGGTGAGGGAACCCAATAAAAACCGCAGCATGATACTGCTTTGGCAGGACATTGCAATGGTTAGTTTTTACGCAATCGTTAACCTGGTTTGCATTGATCGCAACCGGGCGTAAACTACAGCCGTTTTTATCTGACCGAGAAGATCATGACCGACCTGTTTTCCAGCCCAGACCACACCCTTGATGCCCAGGGCCTTCGCTGCCCGGAACCGGTAATGATGGTACGTAAGACCGTGCGCAATATGCAGACCGGTGAAACGCTGTTGATTATTGCCGATGACCCGGCCACGACCCGTGATATTCCCGGTTTTTGTACCTTTATGGAACATGAGCTGGTGGCACAGCAGACTGAGGCGCTGCCGTACCAGTATTTAATTCGTAAGGGGTAGATGGGCTGTCCTCTGCGGCCTGATGCCCTCACCCCGGCCCTCTCCCACGGGGAGAGGGAGAAAGTCATCCTTTCATCCACGCCCGGATCCCGTCCAGGAACATCTGCGTCGCCATCATGACCAGAATCAGCCCCATCAGGCGCTCCAGCGCGTTCACCCCTTTCTCACCCAGCAGGCGCAGGAACAGGGACGACTGCAGCAGGATAATAAACGTCCCGCCCCAGGCGATCAGTAGGGCAATCACCAGATGACTCATCTGGTTCGGATACTGATGCGACAGCAGCATCAGCGTGGCCAGAATGGTCGGGCCCGCGACGAGGGGGATCGCCAGCGGCACAATAAACGGCTCTTCACCCGCAGGCAGGCCGCTGCTGCTGCCTTCCGCGCTCGGGAAAATCATCTTAATGGCAATCAGGAACAGAATAATCCCGCCGGAAATCGACACAGTTTCGGCGCGCAGGTTCAGGAATGCGAGGATCTTTTCCCCGGCAAACAGGAAGATAAACATCACCAGCAGGGCGATGAGCAGCTCGCGGATCATGATCGCCCGGCGGCGCTTCGGCTCGGTGTGCTTCAGCACCGACATGAAGATCGGCAGGTTACCCAGTGGATCCATTATCAGAATCAATAAAACCGCTGCGGAAATGATTTCACTCATGTAAATTATCCCTGAAATTCTCTATGGTTATTATGATAATTAGCTGTATTTCTGATTGCCGGGCAATCATCGATTAATTTCGCTTGCGACTTTGGCAGCATTTTGTAATGTGAAGCATATCCCAGTTCAATACTGGCTTGCACAAACAGCACACACCCTCAGCAGGAAAAAAATGCTATGAAAAACGTTGGTTTTATCGGCTGGCGCGGTATGGTCGGCTCTGTACTCATGCAACGCATGGTTGAAGAGCGCGATTTCGACGCTATCCGCCCGGTCTTCTTCTCCACTTCCCAGCTCGGCCAGGCTGCTCCGTCCTTTGGTGGTACCACAGGCACGTTGCAGGATGCTTACGATCTGGAAGCGCTGAAGGCGCTCGACATTATTGTGACCTGCCAGGGCGGCGATTATACCAACGAAATCTATCCAAAGCTGCGTGAAAGCGGCTGGCAGGGCTACTGGATTGACGCGGCCTCGTCGCTGCGCATGAAAGACGATGCCATCATCATTCTCGACCCGGTTAACCAGGGCGTGATCACCGATGGCCTGAACAACGGCGTGAAAACCTTTGTCGGCGGCAACTGCACCGTCAGCCTGATGCTGATGTCCCTCGGCGGCCTGTTCGCGCAGGATCTGGTGGAGTGGGTCTCCGTGGCGACCTACCAGGCGGCGTCCGGCGGCGGCGCGCGTCACATGCGCGAGCTGCTGACCCAGATGGGCCAGCTGCACCAGAGCGTTGCGACCGAGCTGGCAAACCCGGCATCCGCTATTCTGGATATCGAGCGTAAAGTGACCCAACTGACCCGCAGCGGCGAACTGCCGGTGGATAACTTTGGCGTACCGCTGGCAGGGGGCCTGATCCCGTGGATCGACAAACAGCTGGATAACGGCCAGACCCGCGAAGAGTGGAAAGGCCAGGCTGAGACCAACAAAATCCTCAATACCGCGAACACCATTCCGGTTGACGGCCTCTGCGTGCGTATCGGTGCGCTGCGCTGCCACAGCCAGGCCTTCACCATTAAACTGAAAAAAGATGTGTCTATTCCGACCGTGGAAGAGCTGCTGGCCGCGCACAACCCGTGGGCGAAAGTGGTGCCAAACGATCGCGATATCACCATGCGCGAGCTGACCCCGGCTGCCGTTACCGGCACGCTGACCACGCCGGTTGGCCGTCTGCGCAAGCTGAACATGGGGCCGGAGTATCTCTCCGCGTTCACCGTTGGCGACCAGCTCCTGTGGGGCGCTGCCGAGCCGCTGCGCCGCATGCTGCGCCAGCTGGCGTAATAATTTGTTAAATACCGGGGGTGATTTTCACCCCTTTTTTTTGCGTACTACATGGAGTAACACGCGTATGTCTTATTTTTTATCAGGAGTCATCTAGAGCGTTGGCTATGCTTTAAGGAAGAGTCATTTCTTACCTGAGGTTCGAACGGAGCAGATTGGATGCACATTTTTGTGCTGTCCCGTTCAGGTCACATTAAAAGTCGTCCCGGAGCGCTTAAAAAGGACGACATAAAAAACAGGATGAATACCATGTCCGATCGTGTGGATAGAGACGTGATTAATGCGCTTATTGCGGGTCATTTTGCTGACCCCTTTTCTGTGCTTGGGATGCATCGTACTGAGGATGGCCTTGAAGTTCGGGCACTGTTACCGGATGCCACAGAAGTCTGGGTGATTGAACCCAAAACCGGCCGCAAGGTGGGTAATCTTGAATGCCTCGATTCCCGTGGCTTCTTCTCGGGCGTAATGCCCCGTCGTAAAAACCCGTTTCGCTATCAGCTCGCCGTTCTCTGGCACGGTCAGCAAAACCTGATTGACGATCCCTACAGCTTCGGCCCTCTGCTTAAAGAGATGGACGCCTGGTTGCTTTCCGAAGGAACGCATCTTCGTCCTTATGAAACGCTGGGTGCCCATGCCGATACCATGGACGGCATTACCGGCACGCGGTTCTCCGTGTGGGCGCCCAATGCCCAGCGCGTCTCCGTTGTCGGACAGTTCAACTACTGGGACGGCCGCCGCCACCCGATGCGTCTGCGCCGGGAAACCGGCATCTGGGAGCTGTTTATCCCCGGGGCGCACCACGGGCAGCTTTATAAATTCGAGATGATTGACGCCCACGGCAAGCTGCGCATTAAAGCCGACCCGTATGCCTTCGAAGCGCAGATGCGTCCGGATACCGCGTCGCTGATTTGCGGCCTGCCGGAGAAGGTCGTTCAGACGGAGGAGCGCAAGCAGGCTAACCGCTTTGATGCGCCGATCTCCGTCTATGAAGTCCATCTTGGCTCCTGGCGTCGCCACACCGATAACAACTTCTGGCTGAGCTACCGGGAGCTTGCCGACCAGCTGGTGCCGTATGCAAAATGGATGGGCTTTACCCACCTTGAGCTGCTGCCGGTCAACGAGCACCCGTTCGACGGCAGCTGGGGCTATCAGCCCACCGGGCTGTATGCGCCAACGCGCCGCTTCGGCACGCGCGACGACTTCCGCTATTTCATTGATGCCGCGCACGCCGCCGGGCTGAACGTCATCCTCGACTGGGTGCCGGGTCATTTCCCTGCGGATGATTTCGCGCTGGCAGAGTTTGACGGCACGAAGCTGTACGAGCACAGCGATCCGCGCGAAGGCTATCACCAGGACTGGAACACGCTGATCTATAACTACGGTCGCCGTGAGGTCGCAAACTACCTGGTCGGGAATGCCCTGTACTGGATCGAGCGGTTTGGTATTGATGCCCTGCGCGTCGATGCGGTGGCGTCGATGATCTACCGCGACTACAGCCGCAAAGAGGGGGAGTGGATCCCGAACGAGTTTGGCGGCCGCGAAAACCTGGAAGCCATTGAATTCCTGCGTAATACCAACCGCATTATCGGCGAGCAGGTGGACGGTGCCGTAACTATGGCGGAAGAGTCGACCGACTTTGCGGGCGTCTCCCGTCCGCCGTCATTAGGCGGCCTGGGGTTCTGGTATAAGTGGAACCTGGGCTGGATGCACGACACGCTCGACTACATGAAGCTGGATCCGGTTCACCGTAAGTATCATCACGATAAGCTGACGTTCGGGATGCTCTACAACTACACCGAAAACTTCATGCTGCCGCTGTCGCACGATGAGGTGGTACACGGCAAAAAATCGATTCTCGACCGCATGCCGGGCGACGCGTGGCAGAAGTTTGCCAACCTGCGCGCCTATTACGGCTGGATGTTTGCCTTCCCGGGCAAGAAACTGCTGTTTATGGGCAATGAGTTCGCCCAGGGGCGCGAGTGGAACCACGACGCCAGCCTCGACTGGCATCTGCTGGAAGGCGGCGACAACTGGCACCACGGGGTGCAGCGTCTGGTGCGCGATCTGAACCTGACCTATCGCCACCACAAAGCGCTGCACGAGCTCGACTTCGATCCGTACGGCTTTGAATGGCTGGTGGTGGACGACCATGAGCGCTCGGTGTTTGTCTTTGTGCGTCGTGACAAGGCGGGTAACGAGATCATCGTCGCCAGCAACTTCACCCCGGTGCCGCGCGAACACTACCGCTTCGGCATTAACCAGCCGGGCAAATGGCGTGAAATTCTGAATACCGACTCGATGCACTACCACGGCAGCAACGCCGGTAACGGTGGGCTGGTACAGAGCGACGCCATTGAAAGCCACGGGCGACCCAACTCCCTGAGCCTGACGCTGCCGCCGCTTGGCACCATCTGGCTAATGCGGGAGGGCGAATGACGCAGCTTACGGCAGGTAAACCCGAACCGCTCGGGGCGAGTTTTGACGGGAAGGGGGTCAATTTCACCCTCTTTTCCGCTCACGCTGAGCGGGTAGAACTGTGCGTGTTTGACGGGGAAGGTAACGAGCACCGTTACGATTTACCCGCGCGCACGGGGGATACCTGGCACGGCTACCTGGCCGGAGGGCGGCCAGGCTTGCACTATGGCTTTCGCGTACACGGTCCGTGGGATCCGGCGCAGGGTCACTGGTTTAACCCGGCGAAGCTGTTGATTGACCCGTGCGCGCACCGCGTGGACGGCGAATTTAAAGACGACCCGCTCTTCCACGTGGGCTACGGCGATCCCGACCACCGCGACAGCGCGCCCGTCGCGCCAAAAAGCGTGGTGGTGAACGATCTTTATGACTGGGAAGACGATGCCCCGCCGCAGACGCCGTGGGGCCATACCGTCATTTATGAAGCCCACGTCAAAGGGCTGACCTACCTGCACCCGTCGATCCCCAAAGAGATGCGGGGCACCTACAAGGCGCTCGGGCATCCCACCATGATCGCCTACCTGAAGCACCTCGGCATCACCGCTCTGGAACTGCTGCCCGTCGCCCATTTTGCCAGCGAGCCGCGCCTGCAGCGGCTGGGGCTCAGCAACTACTGGGGCTACAACCCGCTGGCGATGTTCGCGCTTGAGCCACGCTATGCCGCTCATCCGGAAAAGGCGCGGGACGAGTTTCGCGATGCGGTGAAGGCGCTTCATACGGCGGGCATTGAGGTCATTCTGGACGTCGTGCTGAACCACAGTGCCGAAAGCGATCTCGACGGTCCGACGCTCTCCATGCGCGGAATTGATAACCGTAGCTATTATTGGATCAGGCAGGATGGCGATTATGAGAACTGGACCGGCTGCGGCAACACGCTCAATCTCAGCCATCCGGCGGTCACGCATTTTGCTTATGAATGCCTGAAATACTGGGTGGAAACGTTCCACGTCGACGGTTTTCGTTTCGACCTGGCCCCGGTGATGGGGCGCACGCCGGCGTTCAGCCAGCAGGCGCCGCTGTTTGAGGCGATAAAAAATTGTCCGGTGCTCTCGCAGGTGAAGCTCATTGCCGAGCCGTGGGACATCGGAGAAGGCGGTTATCAGGTCGGGAATTTCCCGCCGCTGTTTGCCGAGTGGAACGACCACTACCGCGACGCCGTACGCCGCTTCTGGCTGGAGCGGAATCTGTCGCTCGGGGAGTTCGCCGGACGCTTTGCTGCTTCAAGCGATCTCTTTAAGCGCGACGGCAAACGCCCGTCGGCCACCGTCAATCTGTTGACGGCGCACGACGGTTTTACGCTCAGGGACTGCGTTTGTTTCAATCAGAAACACAATGAGGCAAACGGCGAAGAGAATCGCGATGGCACTAACAATAACCATAGCTTCAATCATGGTATAGAAGGGTTAGGCGGAAGTCTGGATGTGATAGAGCGGCGACGCGCCAGCGTACATGCGCTGCTGACAACGCTTTTATTGTCGCAGGGCACGCCGATGCTGCTGGCAGGCGATGAACACGGCCACAGCCAGCACGGTAACAACAATGCGTATTGCCAGGACAACACGTTAACCTGGCTCGACTGGGGTGAAGCCAACAGCGGGCTGATTCATTTTACCGCTGCGCTGATCCATCTTCGCCAGCAGATCCCCGCGCTGACCGCCGACCGCTGGTGGGAAGAGGGTGACGGCAACGTTCGCTGGCTGAATCAAGACGCGCAACCGTTAAGCGCGCAAGAGTGGCAACACGGCGTACCACGCCTGCAAATCCTGCTGTCGGATAAATGGCTGGTCACGCTGAACGCGACGGATGACGTCGCAGAGATTGTTTTACCTGAAGGGGAATGGCGAGCTGTTCCCCCCTTTGCCGGAGTGGATAATCCGGTAGTAATGGCTGTCTGGCACGGGCCTGCGCACGGAGTGTGCGTATTCCAAAGATGATAAAAAAGGAGTTAGTCATGGTTAGATTAGAGAAGAACGATCCCTTAATGTTGGCACGCCAGCTACCATTAAAAACGGTTGCCCTGATACTTGCGGGTGGGCGTGGTACCCGTCTGAAAGATTTGACCATCAAGCGCGCCAAACCGGCTGTTCACTTTGGTGGTAAGTTCCGCATCATCGACTTTGCGCTCTCCAACTGCCTGAACTCGGGCATTCGCCGTATTGGCGTCATAACGCAGTATCAGTCGCACACGCTGGTTCAGCATATCCAGCGCGGCTGGTCATTCTTCAGCGAAGAGATGAATGAGTTTGTCGATCTCCTCCCTGCGCAGCAGCGCGTTCACGGCGAGAACTGGTATCGCGGGACGGCGGATGCGGTGACCCAAAACCTCGACATTATTCGTCGCTATAACGCGGAATACATCGTGATCCTCGCCGGGGACCATATCTACAAGCAAGATTACTCCCACATGCTCATCGACCACGTCGAAAAAGGGGCGCGCTGCACCGTGGCGTGTCTGCCTGTGCCCGTTGCTGAAGCGACGGCGTTTGGCGTCATGCACGTGGATGCCGACGACAAAATTATCGACTTCGTTGAAAAACCGGCGAACCCGCCAACCATGCCGGGCGATGACACCAAATCGCTTGCCAGCATGGGGATCTACATCTTTGATGCAGAATATCTTTATGAGCTGCTGGAAGAAGACGACAAAGACGAAAACTCCAGCCACGACTTCGGTAAAGACATCATTCCGAAAATCACGAAAGCTGGCATGGCGTATGCACATCCTTTCCCGCTGTCCTGCGTGCAGTCCGACCCGAATGCGGAGCCTTACTGGCGCGACGTGGGAACCCTGGAGGCGTACTGGAAAGCGAACCTCGACCTGGCGTCGGTCACGCCTGAGCTGGATATGTACGACCAGAACTGGCCGATTCGTACCCATATGGAGTCGCTGCCGCCGGCCAAGTTCGTGCAGGACCGCTCCGGCAGCCACGGTATGACGCTGAACTCGCTGGTGTCCGGCGGGTGCATTATTTCAGGCTCGGTGGTGGTGCAGTCGGTGCTGTTCCCCCGCGTGCGGATAAATTCATTCTGTAATATCGATTCGGCAGTCTTATTGCCGGATGTCTGGGTAGGGCGCTCGTGTCGTCTGCGTCGCTGCGTGATCGACCGCGCCTGCGTCATCCCTGAAGGGATGGTGATTGGGGAGAATGCGGAAGAAGACGCGCGTCGTTTCTATCGTTCGGAAGAGGGGATCGTGTTAGTCACACGGGAAATGTTGCGGAAGCTGCAGATCAAACAGGAGCGATGATGCAGGTTTTACACGTATGTTCTGAGATGTTCCCGTTGTTGAAAACGGGCGGTCTGGCAGATGTTTTGGGTGCATTACCGGCAGCGCAAATCGCCGGAGGCGTGGATACCCGAGTCCTGCTGCCCGCCTTTCCGGATATCCGGCGTGGTATACCCGATGCAAAAGTGGTGACCCGCCGTGAGACCTTCGCCGGACGCATCACTCTGCTGTTTGGACATTACAATGGCGTAGGGATTTACCTGATCGACGCGCCGCACTTATACGATCGACCGGGCAGCCCGTATCACGATACGAACCTGTTCGCTTATACCGACAACGTGCTGCGCTTTGCGCTGCTCGGCTGGGTCGGTGCAGAAATGGCGACGGGGCTGGATCCGTTCTGGCGCCCGGATGTGGTGCACGCGCACGACTGGCACGCCGGGCTTGCCCCGGCGTATCTCGCCGCGCGCGGCCACCCGGCGAAATCGGTCTTTACCGTGCATAACCTGGCGTATCAGGGGATGTACTATGCCCATCACATGAGTGAAATCGATCTGCCATTATCGTTCTATAACATGCACGGGCTGGAATTTAACGGGCAGATCTCGTTCCTGAAAGCCGGGCTGTACTACGCCGATCACATCACGGCGGTGAGCCCAACCTACGCGCGTGAGATCACCCAGCCGGCGTTTGGCTACGGTATGGAAGGGTTGCTGCAACAGCGCCATCGCGAAGGACGCCTGTCGGGCATTCTGAACGGCGTGGACGAACAGATCTGGAGCCCGGAAACCGATCTCCTGCTGGCGGCGCGTTATGGCCGTGATTCCGTGGAGGACAAAGCGGAAAACAAACGCCAGCTGCAGATTGCGATGGGCCTGAAGGTTAACGACAAAGTGCCGCTGTTCGCGGTGGTCAGCCGCCTGACCAGCCAGAAAGGGCTGGATCTGGTGCTGGAGGCGCTGCCCGGTTTACTGGAGCAGGGCGGACAGCTGGCGCTGCTCGGCGCGGGCGACCCGGTGCTGCAGGAAGGTTTCCTTGCCGCCGCGGCGGAACATCCGGGTCAGGTGGGCGTGCAGATTGGCTACCACGAGGCATTCTCGCACCGCATTATGGGCGGCGCGGACGTCATTCTGGTGCCAAGCCGTTTCGAACCCTGCGGCCTGACGCAGCTGTACGGCCTGAAATATGGCACCCTGCCGTTGGTACGCCGCACGGGCGGACTGGCGGATACCGTATCCGATAGCTCTCTGGAAAACCTGGCGGACGGTATCGCCAGCGGGTTTGTCTTTGAGGACAGTAATGCCTGGTCGCTGCTTCGGGCGATTCGGCGTGCTTTCGTCTTGTGGTCCCGTCCATCGCTGTGGCGTTACGTACAACGTCAGGCGATGTCCATGGACTTTAGCTGGCACGTCGCGGCGCAGTCATACCGCGATCTCTATCAACGCTTGATGTAACGAGGCGAAGTTACTGATATGAACGCTCCATTTAGCTACTCTTCACCCACGCTCAGCGTTGAGGCGTTAAAGCACTCTATCGCCTACAAGCTGATGTTCACCATCGGGAAAGATCCGGTTATTGCCAACAAGCACGAGTGGCTGAACGCTACCCTGTTTGCGGTGCGTGACCGTTTAGTGGAACGCTGGCTGCGCTCAAACCGCGCCCAGCTCTCTCAGGAGACGCGTCAGGTTTACTACCTGTCGATGGAATTTTTGATTGGCCGCACGCTGTCCAATGCGCTGTTGTCGCTCGGTATTTATGACGACGTCAAAACCGCACTGGAAGAGATGGGGTTAGATTTAGAAGAACTGATCGACGAAGAGAACGACCCGGGCCTCGGTAACGGCGGTCTGGGACGTCTCGCCGCCTGCTTCCTCGACTCGCTGGCGACGCTGGCGCTGCCGGGCCGCGGCTACGGTATTCGCTACGATTACGGCATGTTCAAGCAGAACATCGTCGACGGGCGTCAGAAAGAGTCCCCGGACTACTGGCTGGAGTACGGTAACCCGTGGGAGTTCAAGCGCCACAACACGCGCTACAAGGTGCGCTTTGGCGGGCGTATTCAGCAGGAAGGGAAAAAATCCCGCTGGGTGGAAACGGAAGAGATCCTGGCCGTGGCCTACGACCAGATTATCCCCGGCTACGACACCGACGCCACCAACACGCTGAGGCTGTGGAGCGCCCAGGCCAGTAGCGAAATTAACCTCGGTAAATTTAACCAGGGTGACTACTTCGCGGCGGTGGAGGATAAAAACCACTCCGAGAACGTATCCCGCGTGCTGTACCCGGATGACTCGACCTACTCAGGCCGCGAGCTGCGCCTGCGTCAGGAGTACTTCCTTGTTTCGGCGACCATTCAGGACATCCTTAGCCGTCACCATCAGCTGCACAAAACCTACGCCAACCTGGCGGAGAAAACCGCGATCCACCTTAATGACACCCACCCGGTGCTTTCTATTCCGGAGCTGATGCGCCTGCTGATCGACGAGCATAAATTCAGCTGGGACGACGCCTTTGAGGTGACCTGCCAGGTGTTCTCGTACACCAACCACACGCTGATGAGCGAAGCGCTGGAAACGTGGCCGGTGGACATGCTCGGCAAAATCCTGCCGCGCCATCTGCAGATTATCTTTGAGATTAACGACTACTTCCTCAAGACGCTGCAGGAGCAGTATCCGAACGATACTGGCCTGCTGAGCCGCGCGTCCATCATTGATGAGTCGAACGGTCGTCGCGTGCGCATGGCCTGGCTGGCGGTTGTCATCAGCCACAAGGTCAACGGGGTGTCCGAGCTCCACTCGAACCTGATGGTGCAGTCGCTGTTTGCGGACTTTGCGAAGATCTTCCCGACGCGGTTCTGCAACGTGACCAACGGCGTCACCCCGCGCCGCTGGCTGGCGCTGGCCAACCAGCCGCTCTCTGAGGTACTGGACGAGAATATTGGCCGTACCTGGCGTACCGATTTGAGCCAGCTGAGCGAGCTGGAACAGCATATTGATTTCCCGACGGTGAACAAAGCCGTGCGCGAAGCCAAGCTGCTGAACAAAAAGCGTCTGGCGGTCTGGCTGGCGATGCACCTCAACGTGGTGGCAAACCCGAAAGCGCTGTTCGACGTGCAGATCAAACGCATCCATGAATACAAGCGTCAGCTGATGAACGTGCTGCACGTGATCACCCATTACAACCGCATTAAGGCCGATCCGACGGCCGAATGGGTGCCGCGCGTGAAGATCTTTGCCGGTAAGGCGGCGTCGGCCTACTACATGGCGAAGCACATTATTCATCTCATCAACGACGTGGCGAAGGTGGTTAACCAGGATCCGGACATTGGCGACAAGCTGAAGGTGGTGTTCATTCCGAACTACAGCGTCAGCCTGGCGCAGCTGATCATCCCGGCGGCGGATCTCTCTGAACAGATTTCCACGGCGGGGACGGAAGCATCCGGCACCAGTAACATGAAGTTTGCCCTTAACGGCGCGCTGACCATCGGTACGCTTGACGGGGCGAACGTCGAGATGCTGGAGCATGTGGGCGAAGACAATATCTTTATCTTCGGTAATACGACAGAAGAGGTGGAGGCGCTACGCAGAAAAGGCTACTCGCCACGTCAATATTACGAAGGGGATGAAGAGTTGCGTCAGGTGCTGACGCAGATCGCGACCGGCGTGTTTAGCCCGGATGAACCGAGCCGCTACCGCGATCTGGTGGATTCGCTGATTAACTTTGGCGATCACTATCAGGTGCTGGCGGATTATCGCAGCTACGTGGACTGTCAGGACAAGGTGGACGAACTGTATCGCCAGCCGGAGAAGTGGACCAGCGCCGCGATGTATAACATCGCCAATATGGGGTATTTCTCGTCTGACAGGACCATTAAGGAGTATGCCGAGACGATCTGGCATATTGATCCGGTGAGGTTATAAAAGCAAAACGGCAACCTCGGTTGCCGTTTTTAGTGTTTGTTCCCTCTCCCTGTGGGAGAGGGGCAGGGTGAGGGTATCAGCCCGCACCGATCGCATTAAGACGCCAGCGACAGCTCACGCTTTCCCGCATTTTGCAGCAACCACTGCGCCACGCGAGACT
Organism: Enterobacter sp. NFIX59; assembly: GCF_900113755.1. Lineage (NCBI taxonomy): Bacteria > Pseudomonadati > Pseudomonadota > Gammaproteobacteria > Enterobacterales > Enterobacteriaceae > Enterobacter > Enterobacter sp. NFIX59. The sequence continues at coordinate 93,137 of NZ_FOQN01000007.1, forward strand.
GCTGCTCGGCGTTGAGCCACATCCCTTCTTTGGTACGGCGCCAGATAGCATCGTCCAGACGACGCACCCACTCGTGCTCAACCAGGTAGCGCAGCTCGGCTTCATACAGCTCGTGGCCGAAATGCTCGCCCAGATCCGTAATGTCCTTCGCATCGCCCAGGAACAGCTCGGTATTGCTGCCGTAGGTGCGGGCATAGTGGCGCGCCATCCCTTCGGTGATGAACGGGAAGCGACGGCGCAGTTTCGCGGCGTAATCATCGCGGTTACCGCCGATATCACCGCCGGGCAGCACCGCGCCTTTGGTCCATGCCGGGCCAATGCCTTTGTAGTACGGCGCCAGTTTTTCCAGCGCGTGCTCGGCCAGCTTGCGGTAGGTGGTCAGCTTGCCGCCAAACACGGACAGCAGCGGCGCCTGACCGTCTACGTCGTGAATATCGAGCGTATAGTCACGGGTGATGGCCTGCGGAGAGTCAGACTCGTCATCGCACAGCGGACGTACGCCGGAGTAGGTCCAGACCACGTCGTCGCGTGACAGCTGTTTCTTAAAGTGCGCGTTATACACTTTGAGCAGGTAGTTCACTTCGCTCTCGTCGATCTCGACGTTCTTCGGATCGCCTTTGTACTCCACGTCGGTGGTGCCGATGATCGAGAATTCGTCCATCCACGGGATCACAAACACGATGCGCTTGTCTTCGTTCTGCAGAATGTAGGCCTGCTTCTGGGTATGCACGCGCGGCACCACAATGTGGCTGCCCTTGATCAGGCGGATGCCGTACGGGGAAGGCAGATGCATGCCGTCGTCGAAGAACTGCTTCACCCACGGGCCGGTAGCGTTCACCAGGCCGCGCGCTTTCCAGCTGAATTTCTCGCCGGTATCGATGTCTTCCGCTTCCACAATCCACAGGCCGTTTTCACGACGGGCAGCGGTCGCGCGAGTGCGGGTTTTCACCTCGCCGCCTTTCTTCTCAACCATCTGCGCGTTCGCCAGCACCAGGCGCGCATCGTCCACCCAGCAGTCGGAATATTCGAATCCGCGCACGATTTCAGGCTTAAGGACCGATTCTGAGCCAAAACGCAAACCTTTCGAACCCGGGAGGCTGGTGCGTTTACCCAGATGATCGTACATAAACAGACCAATTCGGATCATCCATGCCGGGCGCAGATGCGGGCGATGGGGCAGGCGGAAGCGCATCGGAATCGCCAGATGCGGGGCCATTTTCAGCAGCACTTCACGTTCGGCCAGCGCTTCACTGACCAGGCGGAATTCGTAGTGTTCCAGGTAGCGCAGGCCACCGTGAATCAGTTTGGAGCTGGCGGACGACGTCGCGCAGGCGAGATCGTTAGCTTCCAGCATCAGTACGGATAAACCGCGTCCTGCGGCATCGACCGCAATACCGGCACCGTTGATGCCACCGCCTATCACAATCAGATCTTTGGTTTCCATAACACCCTCATGCACTTTCGTTAAAGCTCAGAAATGTTCGATATCGCTCATAATAGCAAAGGAACGCGCTTTTGGTAACATCAAAAAAACAATTTAGAGTGATATGGATAACATAATGGCGTTTACCCGCCGCCAGGACGTACACTACGGGGTAAAATTGTGTCGTTGACCACTGTAAAGAGAACACCATGGATCAGTTTGAATGTATTAACGTAGAAGAAGCCCACCAGAAGATGCACCAGGGAAAAGCGGTGCTGGTGGACATCCGCGATCCGCAGAGTTTTGCGATGGGCCACACGCCCGGCGCGTTCCATCTCACGAACGACACGCTGGGCGCGTTTATGCGCGATAACGACTTCGAGACGCCGGTCATGGTCATGTGCTACCACGGCAACAGCAGCAAAGGCGCGGCGCAGTATCTGCTGCAGCAGGGTTACGACGCGGTGTACAGCGTCGACGGTGGCTTCGATGCCTGGCATCGTCATTTCCCGGCAGAAGTGGAATACGCTTTTGAGCGCTGATCCCGCTATACTGTCCCCTTTTGTGTGGAAATAAGCGACCGCTGCCCATGTTGATGATCACCTCTTTTACCAACCCGCGCGTCGCCCAGGCGTTTGTCGACTATATGGCGACGCAGGGCGTTATTCTGACTATTCAGCAACATACGCAGACCGACGTCTGGCTGGCCGATGAGAGCCTGGCCGGGCGGGTAAACGAGGAACTGGCGCGTTTTCTTGAGAACCCTGGCGACCCGCGCTATCTGGCGGCAAGCTGGCAGTCCGGCCAGACCGGCAGCGGATTGCACTACAGCCGCTTTCCCTTCCTCGCCACCATTCGCGAGCGCGCGGGCCCGTTTACGCTGCTGCTGATGGCAGCCTGCATCATCGTCTTCATTATCATGAACGTGGTCGGCGACCAGAGCGTGATGATTGCTCTGGCGTGGCCCTATGACCCGTCTCTTGAGTTTGACGTCTGGCGCTACTTTAGCCACGCGCTGATGCACTTCTCGGTGATGCATATCCTCTTTAACCTGCTCTGGTGGTGGTATCTCGGCGGTGCCGTTGAAAAGCGTCTGGGCAGCGGCAAGCTGATCGTTATCACCATCATCAGCGCCCTGTTAAGCGGTTACGTGCAGCACAAGTTCAGCGGGCCGTGGTTCGGCGGGCTGTCGGGTGTCGTGTATGCCCTGATGGGCTACGTCTGGCTTCGCGGGGAGCGCGACCCGGAAAGCGGCATCTATCTGCAACGCGGATTAATAACCTTTGCGTTAATATGGCTAATTGCCGGATGGTTTGATCTGTTTGGTATGTCTATCGCCAACGGTGCACACGTCGCCGGGCTGGCCGTGGGGCTGGCGATGGCCTTTGCCGACACGCTCCATGCGCGAAAACGAACATAATTCTCAGGGATAATTGATGAAACAAACACAACGTCATGACGCCATTATCGAACTGGTAAAAAAACAGGGATACGTCAGCACCGAAGAGCTGGTGGAGCAGTTTGCCGTCAGCCCACAAACCATCCGTCGTGACCTGAACGACCTGGCCGATCAGAACCGTATTCTTCGCCACCACGGCGGCGCGGCGCTGCCGTCCAGCTCGGTTAACACCTCCTGGCACGACCGCAAAGCCACTCAGACGGCAGAGAAAGAGCGTATTGCCCGCAAGGTCGCCAGCCAGATCCCGAACGGGGCAACGCTGTTTATTGATATCGGCACCACGCCGGAAGCGGTCGCCCATGCGCTGCTGGATCACGAGAACCTGCGCGTGGTCACCAACAACCTGAACGTGGCCAACACCCTGATGCAGAAAGACGATTTCCGCATCATCCTCGCGGGCGGCGAACTGCGCAGCCGCGACGGTGGGATTATCGGCGAAGCGACCCTCGATTTTATCTCTCAGTTCCGCCTCGACTTCGGCATTCTGGGGATCAGCGGCATCGACAGCGACGGCTCGCTGCTGGAGTTTGATTACCACGAGGTGCGCACCAAGCGCGCGATCATTGAAAACTCACGCCACGTGATGCTGGTGGTAGACCATTCGAAGTTTGGCCGTAACGCGATGGTGAACATGGGCAGCATCAGCATGGTGGATGCGGTCTACACCGACGTGATGCCGCCGGCGGGCGTGATGCAGGTGATTAAAGATAATAATTTGCAGTTAGAGTTGTGTTGAAACGCCGTTCTCCCTCTCCCTGTGGGAGAGGGTCGGGGTGAGGGCATCAGGCCGCACAAAACCTAAACCCCGTACCCCATCATCTTCAACAGCTGCTGCGCATGCTGTACCGCATCCTGACGATGCGCCACGCCAAGCTTCTGATACAGGTTACGGATATGCGTTTTGATGGTGGTCGCCGCCACCGCCAGCTCACCGGCAATCTGTTCGTTGCTGTAGCCTGAATAGATCAGCCCCAGAACCTGCCATTCGCGCTGGGTGAGCGGGCTGGTGCGGATTAGCTCCGGCACTTCCGGGTGGTTCAGCAGACGTTCAACGAAGTTCTCATCGAAGTGCGCGAACTTGTGCCGATGATGCTGGTTAATCTCGCGCAGAATACGCTGGGCGCGATGCTGATCCAGCTCCGGCAGCGTGTTGAGCTGAATAAGCTGACGCAGCTGCTGCGCCATCACTTCACCTTCAATCACAAAGTGGCTGATAAACCCGGTGCGGTTAGCCAGCTGCAGCGCCTCCAGCAGCACGCGCTGGGCATCATTTTTACGACCCGCCTGCCAGTAGAGCTGGTTCTGCAGCAGCAGGTTGCGGTTCAGGTCGCTCATCAGGCGCAGGCTGCGCGCGTTCTCGTTCAGCTCCTCCAGGACAATCTCTGCGGGCTCTAAATCACCGAGCAGGATCTGCGCGCGGGCGATGTTGCGCCACTGGCTCTGCAGAAAGTGGTTGTTGGCAAATTCCGGTTTTGGCGTCTGGCGCAGCCAGTTGGCGGCGGATTTTTTGTCGCCGGTCATCTGCCAGTAAATCACCCGAACCTTATCGGCGTTCGATACCCAGTCGCTATGATACTGGCCGTTGCCGAGCAGGTTTTCCAGGCGGTTGAGATGGTTGCGGGCGTTATCGAGATCGCCGCGTGCCAGCGAGCACTGCACCAGCAGCGCCAGGCACTGCAGCTGCTGCTGCGGCTGGAAGCTGGAGAGTACGTCTACACCCTGACGGGCGCAGCTTTCTGCTTCATCCAGGCGCGACCATGCCCACAGCAGCTGAGCGCGAATACGCAACAGGAACTCGTGCATCGGCAGCTGTTCCAGGTGCTGTTCACGAATCAGCTGAAACGCTTTTTCCTGGTTTTCCCAGGCGGCCTGCAGGAACCCCTGCGCGAATAAAATCTCACTCTGTTGGATCAGGCTCCACAGCGCGTAGTGCCAGACATCATGACGACGCGCCATCTGCTCGGTTTGCTGCATCAGTGAAAGCGAACGCGTGAGATCGCCTTTGCAGTGCAGCACTTCGCCGTGCACCGAGGTCGCCACGATGCGGCTGTAGAAGTTAGCCAGCGGCAGTTCATCCAGCGCGACCATCGCCAGCCGTTCAGCTTCGTCCGGGTCGCCGTCGTTAATGGCCACCTGAGCGCGCAGCGCGTTGAACTCGCCGTGCAGGGTGGTATCCATTTCGCTTTCCATCTCCTGCTCGGCGCGCGCCAGCAGGGTGTTCACTTCGCTGTAACGATGCTGACTCTGCATCAGCCAGGCCTGCAGCAGCACCAGACGCGGGTTCTCCAGCAGGCTTTCCCACGGCAGGGCTTTGAGGGACTCTTCCAGCAGCGTCAGTTCGCTGTGGTTAAACAGGCCCCATGCATGGTTGAGGAGGATATCGCGCAGCATGCTGGCATCACCGGCGGCCAGCGCGTGGTGGATGGCCTCGCTCGGGAAACCTTGTGCCATCCAGCCTTCAGCGGCGGCACGGTGGATCTCCGGCAGTTCAACCGCCAGTTCCCACTGACAGCGCTGGCGCAGGAAGCTACCAAACAGCGGGTGATAGCTAAACCACTCGCCCGGATCGTCCATGCGCGTCAGGAAAAGGCCCTGACGTTCAATCTCTTCGAGCTGCAGCTGACCGTTTTCACAGCCCGTCACCCGCACGATGAGCGCATCATTCATGGAACGCAGCAGAGAGCTTTTCAGCAGGAAATTACGCGTCGAGGGATCGACGCTGTCCAGCACCTCATCCACCAGGTAGTCAGAAAGGTGGCTGGCGTTGATGCCCGCCAGACGCCGCGCAGACTGATGCGCCGGACTGTTGTTTTGCCGGGCAGAGAGGGCGATAAGCTGCAGCGCCGTGGCCCAGCCCGCAACGTCATCACACAGACGGCTGCTTTCGGCGGCCTCAATCGGTGAGGTCAGGCGGCAGTCAAAGAACTGTTTTGCTTCCTGGTGGGTAAAGGCCAACTGCTGGCTGCCCACTTCCAGAAGCTGATCGCGCACGCGCAGGTTGGCAATACCCAGCTGCGGCAGGTTGCGTGACAGCACGACTAAAGTCAGGTTTTCCGGCTGATGGCGCAGGAAGAAACGCATCGATTCATGAATCACCGGGTTAGTGATGAGATGATAATCATCAATCACCACGTAAAGCGGGCGATGCCATTCGGCCAGTTCGATAAACAGCTGAGAGAAAAGGGAAGACAAGCTGGCATACTGGCGCTTTTGCACCATCATCTCACTGGCGACGCAGTGTCCATGGGTGGCTTGCTGTATGGCAGCAATCAGATAGCTGGCAAAACGCTCTTGCTGGTTATCGCCCTCATCGAGGGAGTACCAGCCAAGATCGCTCTTACCTGCGGCCCATTGCGAAATGAGCGTTGTTTTTCCATAACCTGCAGGGCTCGTAACCAGCGCCAGTCGGAAATTATGCGCGCCGGAAAGTTTAGCCAACAGACGTTCGCGGACCACTGTATGGTCAAGGCGAACCGGGCGACTTAATTTAGACGGAATCAACATAGGTTTCACTTCACTGTGGGGAACGAGAGATTTTATTTTTTTTGCGCTTCGTAATTAATGGATATAAGGTCGGCCAATAAGTTAACTATTGCAAGTTATGTCTGGATTTGGTGGCTGTGAATTTGCACTCTGTCACAAAACATTCAGGAAGAAGATGGAACTTTCTGGAAAGGTCTTTGACGCCGCGTCACTGCTGGCTTGTCTGTACTGGTTACCGCTGCGCTGAAACTGGTTTCAGAAAGGGATAGTGACGTCAAATTTAATATACTGCTGGTAAAGTTAAGGGAGATTAATAATCTCCTTAGCGATTACCCGATTGCAGAAATATTATTCTACGTAAGTAATTATTTCGGTGGGGTTTGATTTCACCCGAAACTGCATTTCATTTCTTTGACATTATACTCGGTTACTTTTTTATCTTCCGGGCACACTCGAACTATGCTCTGAGAGTGGCCTCGATCACACTTTTCTGCTCATCCCCGCTACTCCTCCCTGTCTAATCCCCCACGGGAGGAGGAAGAGGGGAAATGAGCCAGGCACACTAGCGCCAACTTGTGTTTTCTTTCTAAAGGATGCCGATCCCCTATGTCACAGCCTACCTTCAACAAAGCTCAATTCCAGGCTGCCCTGACGCGTCAGTGGCAGCGTTTTGGCCTTCATGCTGCAAACGAAATGACGCCTCACCAGTGGTGGCAGGCAGTGAGCGGTGCGCTCGCAGAGCAGCTGGATGCTCAACCCCTGGCAAAACCGGTAAAAGGCCAGCGCCATGTAAACTACATTTCAATGGAATTCCTGATTGGCCGTCTGACGGGCAACAACCTGTTGAACCTCGGCTGGTATCAGGAGGTCGGTGACGTCCTTAAAGAACACGACATTAACCTGACCGACCTGCTGGAAGAAGAGATTGACCCGGCGCTGGGCAACGGCGGCCTGGGACGCCTGGCGGCCTGCTTCCTTGACTCCATGGCGACCGTCGGCCAGTCGGCGATTGGCTACGGTCTGAACTACCAGTACGGCCTGTTCCGTCAGTCGTTTGCTGACGGCCACCAGATGGAAGCGCCGGACGACTGGCATCGCAATACCTATCCGTGGTTCCGCCATAACGCGCAGCTTGACGTGCAGGTTGGCATTGGCGGGAAAGTGACGAAACAAGGTCTCTGGGAACCGGCGTTCACCATCACCGGCGAAGCCTGGGATCTGCCGGTGCTTGGCTACCGTAACGGCGTGGCGCAGCCGCTGCGTCTGTGGCAGGCGAAACACGCTCACCCGTTTAACCTGACTAAATTCAACGACGGCGATTTCCTGCGGGCCGAGCAGCAGGGCATCGACGCCGAGAAGCTGACCAAAGTCCTCTATCCGAACGACAACCACCTGGCCGGTAAAAAGCTGCGCCTGATGCAGCAGTACTTCCAGTGCGCCTGCTCCGTGGCGGACATTCTGCGTCGCCATCATCTGGCGGGCCGCAAGCTGGCGCAGCTGCCGGACTTCGAAGTGATTCAGCTCAACGATACGCACCCGACCATTGCCATCCCGGAACTGCTGCGCGTGCTGATCGACGAGCATCAGCTGAGCTGGGACGACGCCTGGGCCATTACCAGCCGTACCTTTGCCTACACCAACCACACGCTGATGCCAGAAGCGCTGGAGTGCTGGGATGAGAAGCTGGTGAAAACGCTGCTGCCGCGCCACATGCAGATCATCAACAAGATTAACGACCAGTTTAAAACCCTGGTGGACAAGACCTGGCCGGGCAACAAGGCGGTCTGGGCGAAGCTGGCGGTGGTTCACGATAAGCAGGTACGTATGGCGAACATGTGCGTGGTGAGCGGCTTTGCAGTGAACGGCGTGGCGGCGCTGCACTCGGATCTGGTGGTCAAAGACCTCTTCCCGGAATACCACCAGCTGTGGCCAACCAAATTCCACAACGTGACCAACGGCATCACGCCGCGTCGCTGGATCAAGCAGTGCAACCCGCTGCTGGCGAGCCTGCTGGACAAGACCCTGAAGAAAGAGTGGGCCAACGATCTGGACCAGATCATCAACCTGGAAAAATACGCTGACGACGCGACATTCCGCGAGCAGTATCGGGCGATCAAGCTGGAGAACAAGGTTCGCCTGGCGGAGTTTGTGAAAGTGCGTACCGGGATTGAGATCAACCCGAATGCGATTTTCGATATTCAGATCAAGCGTCTGCACGAGTACAAACGCCAGCACCTGAACCTGCTGCACATTCTGGCGCTGTACAAAGAGATCCGCGAGAACCCGCAGGCCGATCGCGTCCCGCGCGTGTTCCTGTTCGGTGCGAAAGCGGCCCCGGGCTACTATCTGGCGAAAAACATCATCCTCGCCATCAATAAAGTGGCGGCGGCGATCAACAGCGATCCGAAAGTGGGCGACAAGCTGAAGGTGGTGTTCCTGCCGGATTACTGCGTCTCGGCGGCTGAAATGCTGATCCCGGCGGCAGATATCTCCGAGCAGATCTCAACCGCAGGGAAAGAAGCCTCCGGTACCGGCAACATGAAGCTGGCGCTGAACGGCGCGCTGACCGTCGGCACGCTCGACGGGGCCAACGTCGAAATCGCCGAGAAGGTGGGGGAAGAGAATATCTTTATCTTCGGCCATACCGTGGAAGAGGTGAAAGCCATCAAGGCCAAAGGCTATGACCCGGTGAAATGGCGTAAGAAAGACAAAGTGCTTGATGCGGTGCTGAAGGAGCTGGAAAGCGGTAAATACAGCGACGGCGACAAGCACGCGTTTGACCAGATGCTGCACAGCATGGACAAACACGGCGGTGACCCGTATCTGGTGATGGCGGACTTCACGGCCTATGTCGAAGCGCAAAAGCAGGTCGACGTGCTCTATCGCGATCAGGAGGCGTGGACCCGGGCGTGCATCCTGAACACCGCCCGCTGCGGTATGTTCAGCTCTGACCGTTCAATCCGTGATTATCAGGCCCGTATCTGGCAGGCAAAACGCTAAGGAAGCGCGATGGAGAGTAAACGTCTGGACAGCGCCGCGCAGGCGGCGGGGATCAGCCTCAGTTACATTAATGCTCACGGCAAACCGCAGTCTATTGGCGCCGACACCAAAAGACGTTTGCTGGACGCTATGCACAAAACCGACGCGAAAGCGTCGGGTGCGCCGGTGCCGAACGTGAAGGTATTCACCGCAGGCAAAAAGATGCCGCTGGCGGTGGAGGGGCGCGGCGAGTTTAGCTGGCTGCTGACCACCGAAGAGGGGCATCAGCACAAAGGTCACGCCACCGGCGGCAAAACGTTAAACCTTCCGGCGAAGCTGCCGGAGGGCTATCACACCCTCACGCTCACCCAGGACGATCGGCGTTTCCACTGCCGGGTGATCGTCGCGCCAAAACGCTGCTACGAGCCGCAGGCGCTGCTTGAAGGCAAAAAGCTGTGGGGCGCCTGCGTGCAGCTCTACACCCTGCGTTCCGACAGCAACTGGGGCATCGGTGATTTTGGCGATCTGAAGAACATGCTGGCATCCGTGGGCGAGCGCGGCGGCGCGTTTATCGGCCTCAACCCGATCCACGCGCTTTATCCCGCCAACCCGGAGAGCGCCAGCCCGTATAGCCCGTCGTCCCGTCGTTGGCTGAACGTGATTTATATCGACGTTAACGCCTTAGATGACTTCAAAAACAGCAAAGAGGCGCAGGCGTGGTGGAAACTCAGCACCACGCAGCAGGCGCTGAAGCAGGCGCGCGACGCAGACTGGGTGGACTATTCCACCGTCACGGCGCTGAAAATGGCCGCGCTGCGTCTGGCGTGGAAAGGCTTTTCGCAGCGTGACGACGAGCAGATGGCCGCGTTCCGTCAGTTTGTGACGCAGGAGGGCGAGAGCCTGTACTGGCAGGCGGCGTTTGATGCGCTGCACGCGTATCAGGTGAAAGAGGACGAAATGCGCTGGGGCTGGCCGGTCTGGCCTGAAGCGTATCAGTCCATCGACACGCCGGAAGTAAAAGCGTTCTGTAAAAAATATGCCGATGAGGTGGACTTCTACCTGTGGCTGCAGTGGCTGGCGTACAGCCAATTTGCCGCCTGCTGGCAGGTGAGCCAGGGCTATAAGATGCCGATCGGCCTCTATCGTGACCTGGCCGTCGGCGTGGCGGAAGGCGGCGCGGAAACCTGGTGCGATCGTGAACTTTACTGTCTGAAAGCCTCCGTGGGTGCGCCACCGGATATCCTTGGCCCGCTCGGTCAGAACTGGGGATTGCCGCCGATGGATCCGCACGTCATGGCGGCGCGCGCCTACGAGCCGTTTATCGACCTGCTGCGCGCTAACATGCAGAACTGCGGGGCGCTGCGTATTGACCACGTGATGTCCGTGCTGCGCCTGTGGTGGATCCCGTACGGTGAAACGGCGGATCACGGGGCGTACGTGCAGTACCCGGTTGACGATCTGCTGTCGATCCTGGCGCTGGAAAGTAAGCGTCACCAGTGCATGGTGATCGGTGAAGATCTCGGTACCGTGCCGGTGGAAATTGTCAGCAAGCTCCGCGACAGCGGCGTCTACTCCTATAAAGTGCTCTATTTTGAAAACGACCATGAGAAAACCTTCCGCGCGCCGCAAGCGTACCCTGAACAGTCAATGGCAGTCGCGACGACGCATGACCTTCCTACGCTTCGTGGCTATTGGGAAAGTGGCGATCTGACGCTCGGCAAAACGCTGGGACTGTATCCTGATGAAGAGGTGTTACGCGGCCTGTATCAGGATCGCGAGCTTTCTAAGCAGGGGCTGCTGGATGCGCTGCACAAGCAGGGCTGTCTTCCGAAACGCGCCGGGCATAAGGCGTCGTTGATGTCGATGACCGCGACCCTCAACCGTGGTTTGCAGCGCTATATTGCCGACAGCAACAGCGCCCTGCTGGGCCTGCAGCCGGAAGACTGGATTGATATGGCGGAGCCGGTGAACATTCCGGGCACCAGCTATCAGTACAAGAACTGGCGTCGCAAGTTGTCCACCACGCTTGAGAAGATGTTTGCCGATGACGGGGTGAACAGGCTGATTAAGGATTTGGATAAGCGGCGAAAAGCAGCCGGTAAGAAGTGATAAAAAACCCGCCAGTGGCGGGTTTTTTATTGCCCGGTGGCGCTGCGCTTACCGGGCCTACATGTATCGAGTAGGTCGGGTAAGGCGAAGCCGCCACCCGACTTATGGCATCAGACCACCATATTGAGCAGCAGCACCCCGACCAGACCGCACACCGAAATAATGGTTTCCAGCGCGGACCAGGACTTGATGGTTTCACCGATCGTCAGGTTGAAGTACTCCTTGAACAGCCAGAAGCCCGGGTCGTTAACGTGAGAGAAAATCACGCTACCGGAACCGACGGCGATAACCATCAGCTCAGGGCTCACGCCCGTGGTGGCAATCAGCGGAGCAACGATACCGCCTGCGGTAATCGCCGCAACGGTCGCAGAGCCCAGGGCAATACGCAGCACGGCAGCGATAGACCAGGCCATCAGGAGCGGCGACACGTTGGTTTCATGCATCATGGCCGCGATGTATTTGTCCACGCCGCTGTCGACCAGAACCTGCTTGAACGCGCCGCCACCGCCGATAATCAGGAGCATCATGGCAATGATTTTGATGGACGAGGTCAGCGTGTCGTTGATCTGATCCATTGAACGGCCGCGATTAAGACCGAAGGTGAACATCGCGATCAGCACGGCAATCAGCGTTGCCATCACCGGGTCACCCAGGAATTCTGCAACGGACAGGAACGCATGACCTTTTGGCAGAATCATCTCTGCCACGGCGCGCATCGCCATCAGGATCACCGGTACCAGAGAGGTCCAGACGCTGACGCCAAAACCAGGCATCTCTTCTTCGGTGAAGGTTTTGGCGCTGTACAGACCTTCCGGGATTGGCTTATCAATGCCCTTCAGGAAGCGGGCATAAACCGGGCCTGCCAGAATCACCGTCGGGATCGCCAGAATCGTACCGAACAGCAGGGTTTTACCCATATCCGCGTGGAAGATGGTCGCGATAGCGGTTGGACCCGGGTGCGGCGGCAGGAAGCCGTGGGTCACGGACAGCGCCGCAGCCATCGGCACGCCAACATACAGCAGCGGGATGCTCGCGGCAGCCGCGATGGTGAACACCAGCGGCAGCATCAGCACGAAGCCCACTTCGTAGAACAGCGCGAAACCGACGGTAAAACCGGTTAACACCACTGCCCACTGAATATTCTTCTTACCAAATTTGTCGATAAGCGTGGTAGCAATACGCTGGGCGCCACCACAGTCCGCCAGCATTTTACCGAGCATGGCGCCGAAGCCCATGATCAACGCCAGGCTGCCGAGCGTGCCGCCGACACCGGCTTTGATGGAACTGATAACTTTAACCAGCGGCATACCCTGCATCAGACCGACTGCAAGTGCCACCAGAACCAGAGCGATAAATCCGTTCATTTTGAAACGGATCATCAAGAGCAGTAATAACACAACACCGATAGCAACGATGACTAATGGCATGATTTACCTGGCCTTTGAATTGTTATGGGTAACGTCATTGTTTCAACGACACATTCCGATTGTCCCAACTGGGAACAGAGAAGTAACGGCACTAATACTGATGCCTTGGAAACCATTAAGTTTAGTCGGCTGTTATGAGTGTGCTTAGTGCCCATGAGAATGATACGGGTAACATGACGTGATTGAGAATCACCCTGGCAGGCAAAATGTGAATTATGAGACGCAGGTCAACATATAGAGGGGAACGAAGAGGGGGGCAGGGTTTTGTAGGCCCGGTAAGCGCAGCGCCACCGGGCAAAACAGACGTGCAATGAATCAGTAGTAGGAGTGCTCGCCGCGCTGGTGTTCGGTCAGGTCACGCACGCCTTTCAGTTCCGGGAACTCGTTCAGCAGCTGCTTCTCGATCCCTTCTTTCAGGGTGACATCGACCATTGAACAACCGTTACAACCGCCGCCAAACTGCAGGATCGCCAGGCCATCTTCCGTGATTTCCATCAGGGAAACACGACCGCCGTGGCCCGCCAGCTGTGGGTTGATCTGGGATTGCAGCAGATACTCGACGCGCTCCATTAGCGGGGCATCGTCAGACACTTTACGCATTTTCGCGTTCGGCGCTTTCAGGGTCAGCTGAGAACCCAGCTGATCGGTGACGAAGTCGATCTCCGCATCTTCAAGATACGGTGCGCTCAGCTCATCAACGTAGGCGGTGAGCTGTTCAAATTTAAGGGCAGTGTCGGTGGCTTCCACAGCGTCCGGAGGACAATAAGAAACACCACATTCTGCATTCGGAGTGCCTGGATTAATCACAAACACGCGGATCTGCGTCCCTTCTTCCTGATTTGCCAGCAGTTTGGCAAAGTGCGCTTGTGCAGAATCGGAAATACGGATCATAGCTTTGGCCTAATAGTTGACTAAATTACCTGGGTATAATCATACGCCCATTGAAGAAGGGCTACAAGGTACGGCACAGACACCATACCTGAACCGACGCGGCGCCGCTTCGCAAAAGCAGTCGGGAAAGTTCAGCAACGGTACTGCCCGTGGTGACGACATCATCCACAATAGCGATATGGAGACCGTCGACCGGTAATTCAAGGCGAAAGGCATTTTTGAGGTTTCTTTTGCGAAGCCGCGCGCTGAGCTGATGCTGGATGGCGGTGGCATGAACACGCGTCAGCGCGCTGGCATCATACCGACAGCCGAGCCACCGTGCGAGGGGACGGCAGATCAGGTCACTCTGGTTATAGCCGCGCCGCCAGTGCCGATGTCGGTATAAGGGGACATTCACCACCCTGTCAATTTTCGGCAGTGCGCGATGACGCCGTGCCTGCAAAACCGCCAGCAATAGCAGGCGGGCAAGGGGCGGTGCAAGCGAGCTCTGCCCGGAAAACTTCAGCGCGTGAATCAGCCTGCTCAGCGGTGGAACATAATCATCCACGGCCACCAGCGCGCTCCACGGCGGGGATTTCTTCAGGCAGCGGCCGCAGGGCAAAGAGGAATTTGTGGCCGGTAAACCACATTGTGGACAGATCCCGATACGCCATTCCAGCGAACGCGTACAGACGGAGCAGACGCCCCACCCGCTGAGCGCCAGCGGCATTCGGCATAGCCAGCACAACCCAGGTACTGTTAGCATGTGCAACCTCCATGTGAAAAAAGAGAACAGTAACTGATGAAGACGCTGTGGTGGCAGACTGTAGGGACAGGAAATTGCCATCTTGTGCTGCTGCACGGATGGGGCCTGAATGCGGAGATATGGCATTGCATACGTGAGGAACTCGCCTCGCATTTCACACTGCATCTGGTAGATTTACCCGGCTTTGGCCGCAGCCGCGGATATGGCGCGTTGTCGCTTGATGAGATGGCGCAGCAGGTTCTGGACGCCGCGCCGCAAAACGCTGTCTGGCTGGGCTGGAGCCTGGGCGGGCTGGTGGCGAGCCAGATTGCGCTGTCGCGACCAGACCGCGTACAAGCGCTGGTGACGGTGGCGTCGTCGCCCTGTTTTAGCGCGCAGGACGCGTGGCCGGGGATAAAACCCGAGGTACTGGCGGGATTCCAGCAGCAGCTGAGCGAAGATTTCCAGCGGACCGTAGAGCGCTTCCTCGCCCTGCAGACGATGGGAACTGAAACCGCCCGTAAGGATGCCCGCACGCTGAAGCAGACCGTGCTGTCACTGCCGATGCCGGAGGTTGAGGTGCTTAATGGCGGTCTTGAGCTCCTGAAAACCGTTGATCTGCGCGAGCCGCTGGCCGCCCTGACGCTGCCGCACCTGCGTATTTATGGTTACCTCGACGGGATTGTGCCGCGCAAAGTGGTTCCACTCCTGGATTCACTTTGGCCGAACAGCGAATCGCAGATCGTTGCCAAAGCTGCACATGCCCCGTTCATCTCTCATCCGGCGGAGTTTTGTTCAGCGCTCATTGCGTTAAGTCAACGTTTCGACTGATTATTTTCTATCCAGCCTGGAAAAAGTTACACACCGCAACCATACTCCAGATGTCGTTGCGGTTGTTCTGCTTACGATAATCAAAACAACAATCCTATGGAGAGTCAGGTTATGAAACTTGTTACAGGTATTGTCACTTCTCTGGTTATTGGGTCACTTTCATTTGGCGTCTTTGCGGCAAAAGAGCTGGAAAAAGATAAAGTTGCCGGCATGAATCTGACCAAAGTTGGTGAGATCTCTACGTCTGATACTACCGCGCCGATGGATGCTCGCAGAGAGCTGTCGAAGAAAGCGGATGAACTGGGTGGGACGTACTACGTGGTAACCAGTGCAAACAAAGACACGAAGAACGTACGCGCAACGGCGGACGTCTACAAGTAATACGATAAAGCCAGGTAGCGATGCCTGGCTTTACTAGCGCAGTGCCCACCACTCCCTTAGGCAGGCTTTTCCTTCCGGGCAATGTTTACAGCTGCCGGACAGACAACCGTCCGGCTCTTCCTGAATCCGCACCGCTTTCCCCATGGCTTCCAGTCTTTCCAGCATGGCATCGATCATCGGCTGCGGCGTATGCAGGCTGAGGCTCAGCTGTTTCGCCTCCATCCGCCCCTGTAGCGCCAGCAGGTCACGAACCTGAATCAACGATGCCATGTGGTGTACTCCTTAGTGGCAGTCGCCCGCCGGGCTGTTGCAGCAGGTCGCGGCGGTTTTACGGTTTGCCAGCAGGTCGATATCGACGCGGCTGCGCGCCCGCCGCAGCAGACCGAGCACTACCACGTTAAACAGCACAACCGCGAGAATGCAGACCAGACTGTAGCGCGGATGCTGGCTGAAGTTAACGGTTTGATAAAACAGCGTCGCCAGCGAGTACGCAATGTTTAACCCCCACAGGATGGAGAAGCCCATCCAGCCGCGGCTGGACTCGCGGGCAATCGCCCCCATCACCGAGATGCACGGAATGTAGAGCAGTACAAAGATAAGGTAGCTGTAGGCCGCGGACGCGCTGCCAAATTTCTCGCCCATCACGCCCATGGCACCCGTCGCCATTTCGCCGTCGCCTTTGCTCGCTTCAATCGGGTTCGCCAGCACGCTCAGGCTGAAGGTGTCCTTCAGGCTCTGCCAGGTCTCCTCTACGGCACCCAGCAGCTCATGACCGAGATGAAACTCTGCCGGATTAAATTCCTGTTCCTGAATGTTCTCAGCGGTGTAAAGCGTGTTCAGGGTGCCGACAACCACCTCTTTCGCCATCGCACCGGTGAACAGCCCGACGGTTGCCTGCCAGTTATCCTCATGCACGCCAATCGGTTTGAAGACCGGCGTGATGACGCGGCTGACGGAAGCGAGGGCAGAGTCGTTGATGTTATCTGCCGCCTGCCCGCTGAGGGTGAAGCTGTTCAGCGCGCTCAGGAAAATGCTGACGATGACAATCACCTTACCGGCGCGCAGGACGAAGCCTTTCAGACGCTGCCAGGTCTGGATCGCCAGGCTTTTCAGATGCGGCACGTGGTACACCGGCAGCTCCATCACAAACGGTGACGCTTCACCGCGCATGATGGTGTGCTTCAGCATCAGACCGGTGAGGATCGCCATCACGATGCCCAGTACATACAGCGAGAAGACCGCCAGCGCGCCCTGCTGACCAAAGAAGGCTGCGGCAAAGACCGCAAAGATTGCCAGGCGGGCACCGCAGGACATAAACGGCGCCATCATGATGGTCATCAGACGTTCACGCGGCGCATCCAGGGTGCGTGCGCCCATCACCGACGGCACGTTACAGCCGAAGCCGACGATCAGCGGGACGAAGGATTTACCCGGCAGGCCCAGCGCCTGCATCAGACGATCCATCACGAACGCGGCGCGCGCCATGTAGCCGGAATCTTCCAGGAACGAGAGGAACAGGTACATCATGCCGATCTGCGGCACCAGCGGCAGAACGGTGTTGATACCGCCGCCGATCCCCTGCGCGAGGAAGATGGTGAGCCATTCCGGGAAGTGCAGGGTGTAACCCACCCACTGGATCCCGTGGACGAAGACCGCGACGGAACCGGCGTCAAAAATCGGCTGCAGTGCGCCACCGATGTTAATGGCGAGCAGGAACATCACGTACATCACCAGCAGGAAGATCGGCAAACCGAGGAAGCGGTTAAGCACAACCTTATCTACTGCCGCCGTAAAGCGGCTGGGTTCCGCCGTCAGCGCGTTACTGACCACGTCGCAAATCGAGGCGATGGCCTGGTAACGGGCGTCGGCGATGTGCAGCGCCGGGTCGTCCAGCTCGTCGCTAAGCCGGGCCACCGTCACGTCCAGCTTATCGGCCGCATGCCCGGCGTAAGCGCGGCTGTAGATATCCCCTTCCAGCATCTGCAGTCCAAGCCACAGGCGCTGTTTCGCAGGCATGCTGTTGTCCATCTCCTGCGCCAGCAAATTGGCTTCGCGCAGGAGAGGCTGCGCGTAATGCACCAGCTCAATGTCACGATTCCCTGCGTGACGGTCAATGGCCAGCTTCAGTGCATCAATACCGCGAGCGCGCGTCGAGACCAGCGGAACGACCGGGCACCCCAGGCGCGCGGAGAGGGCATCGACGTCGATGCGCAGCTTTTGTTTCTCCGCAATGTCGAGCATGTTGAGCGCCACGATGCAGGGGATCCCCAGCTCCAGCAGCTGCAGCGTCAGATAAAGGTTACGCTCGAGATTGGAGGCATCGACCACGTTGATCAGCAGGTCCGCGTCGCCGCCAAGAATATAGTGGCAGGCAATCTGCTCATCGAGCGAGGTTTGCGACGAAATGGTGGTTAAGGAGTAGGTGCCGGGAAGGTCGACCAACGTTACCTGATTGTCCGTTGTCGTGAACTGGCCCTCTTTACGCTCAACCGTCACGCCCGCCCAGTTGCCCACGCGCTGGCGGGCTCCAGTCAGCTGGTTAAAAAGCGTAGTCTTGCCGGAATTAGGATTGCCAATTAAGCCAATAGTTAACTTTTTCATTTTTTAGACTCACTGAAACCGCTGGCTTGTTATCGGGATAAGGCTTCGACTTCTATTAACGCGAGGTCTTTCTTACGCAGCACCAGATTCACGCGGCGGGTTTCGATATGAACCGGGTCACCTAGCGGCGCCACGCGTACGACCTGAAAGGACGAGCCGGGCAGCATGCCCAGCGACAGCAGCTTTTGCCGATAGGCCGGGCTAATTTCGCGGGTAAAACCGGTAATCTTCCATGCACTGTCTGGAGTGAATTGCATAACGCCTGATTCCACGAAAGGTTAAATTATCTACTATGGGATGATAATGAGAATAGTTTTTATCAGCAATATTAAAACTGTGACGGAATGTTGTTTGCGATATTAATTTACGGCCTTTTTGACCTTGCTCAATATTTGCTGAAATGCCTGGAAAACGAAAAGGAGAGGATTTGTTAACGGGGTGATAATTGGTGGTTTAAATATGGATGTGCAATCGGTTTCATATATTACGGCACGATATTATTATTCCCTCTCCCCTGTGGGGAGAGGGTTAGGGTGAGGGTTTAGCGTTTCTTACCCATCGCTGCCGCCAGCGCATCCATCATCGCGCTATTGCCTGTAGGCTGGGCATCACGTCCGCGCGGTTTTGCCGCTTTCGCGGCTGGACGCTGCTGCTCGCGGCCACCGCCGTTTCCGCCACGGCGCGCGTTGGTGTCACCCGGCTGCTCGTCCAGACGCATGGTCAGGGCGATACGCTTGCGCTGCAGGTCCACTTCCAGCACTTTGACCTTCACGATGTCGCCCGCTTTGACCACGGTGTGCGGGTCTTCAACGAACTTGTCGGCAAGGGAGGAGATATGGACCAGACCGTCCTGATGCACGCCGATATCCACAAACGCGCCAAAGTTGGTGACGTTGGTCACCGCGCCTTCCAGCACCATGCCGGGCAGCAGGTCGTTCATGGTTTCCACGCCGTCAGCAAAGGTCGCCGTTTTGAACTCAGGACGCGGATCGCGGCCCGGCTTTTCCAGCTCTTTGATAATGTCGGTAACAGTTGGGACACCAAATTTGTCATCGGTGAAATCAACGGCTTTCAGATTGCGCAGAGCGCTGCTGTCGCCCATGAGATCTTTCAGCGCTTGCTGGGTGGCGGCCAGAATACGCTCCACCACAGGGTACGCTTCCGGGTGAACGGTAGAGGCATCCAGCGGGTTATCGCCGTGGTTGATGCGCAGGAAGCCCGCGCACTGCTCAAAGGCTTTTGGCCCCAGACGGCTTACCTTCAGCAACTGCTGACGGTTCTGGAACTGGCCGTTCTCGTCACGCCAGGCGACGATGTTCTGCGCCATCATGCGGGTTAAGCCCGCCACGCGGGTCAGCAGCGGAACGGAGGCGGTGTTCAGGTCAACGCCGACGGCGTTAACGCAGTCTTCCACGACAGCATCCAGCTTGCGTGCCAGCTGAGTCTGGCTCACGTCGTGCTGATACTGGCCCACGCCGATGGATTTCGGGTCGATCTTCACCAGCTCCGCCAGCGGATCCTGCAGGCGGCGAGCGATCGAGACCGCGCCGCGCAGGGAAACGTCCAGGTCCGGGAACTCCTGTGCCGCCAGCTCGGATGCGGAATAGACGGATGCCCCCGCTTCGCTGACGATCACTTTCTGCGCCGTCACTTTCGGGAACTGCTTCTGCACGTCGAGGTAGAAACGCTCGGTCTCACGTGAGGCCGTACCGTTGCCGATGGCAACCAGCTCTACGTTGTATTTTTCGCACAGCGCCGCTACTACCACGGCCGCTTTCGCTGCCTGGCCAGTGTGCGGATAAATGGTATCGGTCGCCACCAGCTTGCCGGTGCCGTCAACCACAGCGACTTTTACACCGGTGCGCAGACCCGGATCGAGACCCATGGTGGCGCGCAGGCCAGCAGGGGCGGCCATCAGCAGGTCGTGCAGGTTACGGGCGAAGACGTTGATCGCTTCATCTTCGGCGCGCTCGCGCACGGTGCCCATCAGCTCGGTTTCGAGGTGCATCAGCACCTTGATGCGCCAGGTCCAGCTCACTACGCCTTTGCGCCAGCTGTCCGCCGGGGCGTTGTTCAGGCGCAGGCCAAGATGGTCGATGATGATCTGCTCGCAGTGGCTCTCTTTCGGCGGTTCGTCAAACTGCGGGTCGGCGTTCAGGGAGAGTTGCAGCACGCCTTCGTTGCGGCCGCGGAACATTGCCAGCGCGCGGTGGGAAGGGGCGGTAGAGATCGGTTCGTGGTGATCGAAGTAGTCGCGGAATTTCGCGCCTTCTTCCTCTTTACCCGCGACGACGGTAGAGACGATGTGGGCATTCTTCCACAGGTAATCACGCACTTTGGCGAGCAGGGCGGCGTCTTCGGCGAAGCGCTCCATCAGAATATAGCGCGCGCCGTCGAGGGCGGCCTTGGTGTCCGCTACGCCTTTGTCGGCGTCGATGAATTTCGCCGCTTCGGTATCCGGATCGTGGGACGGTTCGTTCCACAGCAGGTCGGCCAGCGGCTCAAGACCCGCTTCAATCGCGATCTGTCCGCGCGTGCGGCGCTTCGGCTTGTACGGCAGATAGAGGTCTTCGAGTTCGGTTTTGCTCAGGGTGCCATTGATGGCGCTTTCCAGTTCGCTGGTCAGCTTGCCCTGTTCGCCGATGGACTTGAGGATCGCCTGACGACGTTCTTCCAGTTCGCGCAGATAACCGAGACGGGTCTCCAGGTTACGCAGCTGCGTGTCATCCAGACCGCCGGTGACTTCCTTACGATAGCGTGCAATAAACGGCACGGTGTTCCCTTCATCAAGCAGGCGAACGGCAGCTTCTACCTGTTCGGCTCTGGCCTGAATATCACCCGCAATAATGCGGCAGAGCGAATCTTTCATCATGGCTTTATCATCTTGTGGGTCAAAAATCAGGGGATAGTTATACGGGCTGACACGGCAAAATGCCAGCCGGGGAGGGCGCTCTCGGACTATTTTACGTAGACGATCTCATTGACGTACCAGCTGGCTTCGCCGGCTGGGGTCTGCACGACGGCCAGATCGCCCACTTCCTTTTTCAACAGCGCGCGAGCCATCGGCGAGTCGATGGAGATGTAATCCTTACGACCAAAAATTTCATCGTAGCCGACAATGCGAAAGCGCAGGATGTCGCCGTCGTCGTTTTCAATCTCCACCCACGCGCCGAAGAACACTTTGCCCTCCTGCTGTGGGGAGTAATCGACAATTTTGAGATTCTCGAGGCACTTCGTCAGATAGCGAACCCGGCGGTCAATTTCGCGCAGCCGCTTTTTGTTGTACTGGTAGTCAGCGTTTTCGCTGCGATCGCCCAGGCTCGCGGCCCAGGTCACTTTTTTGGTCACCTCAGGACGCTCTTCGCGCCAGAGGTAATCCATCTCTTTTTTGAGCTTCTCATACCCTTCGCGGGTGATCAGGGGCGTTTTCATGGTAAAGCCTTTGCTACCGGTTTTCTGTCTTGCGCACAATACGTACCACACAGTGTAACAGACAGGATTAATAATGATTTATGTGATGAAATGAGCAGATAAGCTGCTGTTAAATATGCTTTGTAACAATTTCGACTAGAATTTATACCAGAATTAGCTGGTCGAATACGTGCACTTTTTTAGAATACGCTGTTACAAAGACTATCCGAACCTTTGGGAGTACACACAATGCAAGAGAACTACAAAATTCTGGTCGTGGATGACGACATGCGCCTGCGTGCGCTGCTGGAACGTTATCTGACCGAGCAGGGCTTCCAGGTTCGTAGCGTCGCGAACGCTGAGCAGATGGACCGTCTGCTGACCCGTGAATCTTTCCACCTGATGGTTCTCGACCTGATGCTGCCTGGCGAAGACGGGCTTTCTATCTGCCGCCGTCTGCGCAGCCAGAGCAACCCGATGCCGATCATCATGGTGACGGCGAAGGGCGAAGAAGTTGACCGTATCGTGGGCCTCGAAATCGGCGCCGACGACTATATTCCAAAACCGTTTAACCCGCGTGAACTGCTGGCGCGTATTCGCGCTGTCCTTCGCCGTCAGGCTAACGAACTGCCTGGCGCGCCGTCGCAGGAAGAAGCCGTCATCGCCTTCGGCAAGTTCAAGCTGAACCTCGGTACGCGCGAGATGTTCCGTGAAGACGAGCCAATGCCGCTCACCAGCGGCGAGTTTGCGGTCCTGAAAGCGCTGGTCAGCCACCCGCGTGAACCGCTTTCCCGTGACAAGCTGATGAACCTGGCGCGCGGTCGCGAATACTCCGCAATGGAACGCTCTATTGACGTGCAGATCTCCCGCCTGCGCCGCATGGTGGAAGAAGATCCGGCGCACCCTCGTTATATTCAGACCGTATGGGGTCTGGGCTACGTGTTCGTCCCGGACGGCTCTAAAGCATGAGGCGAATGCGCTTCTCGCCGCGTAGCTCGTTTGCCCGCACCCTGTTACTGATCGTCACCCTGCTGTTCGTCAGCCTGGTGACGACCTATCTGGTGGTGCTGAACTTTGCGATCCTGCCGAGCCTCCAGCAGTTTAATAAGGTACTGGCCTACGAAGTCCGTATGCTGATGACCGATAAACTGCAGCTGGAGGACGGCACGCAGCTCGTCGTTCCCCCGGCGTTTCGCCGTGAAATCTACCGTGAACTGGGCATTTCGCTCTACTCGAATGAAGCGGCGGAAGACGCGGGCCTGCGCTGGGCGCAGCACTATGAATTCCTCAGCCAGCAGATGGCGCAGCAGCTGGGCGGCCCGACGGAAGTGCGCGTTGAGGTCAACAAGAGCTCGCCCGTCGTCTGGCTGAAAACCTGGCTGTCACCCAATATCTGGGTGCGCGTCCCGCTGACCGAAATCCATCAGGGCGACTTCTCGCCGCTGTTCCGCTACACCCTGGCGATTATGCTGCTGGCGATAGGCGGCGCGTGGCTATTTATCCGTATACAGAACCGACCGCTGGTCGACCTGGAGCACGCTGCGCTGCAGGTCGGTAAAGGGATTATTCCTCCTCCGCTACGCGAGTATGGTGCCTCGGAAGTCCGCTCGGTGACGCGCGCGTTTAACCATATGGCGGCAGGCGTGAAGCAGCTGGCGGATGACCGTACGCTGCTGATGGCGGGCGTGAGCCATGACCTGCGCACCCCCCTGACGCGTATCCGTCTGGCGACGGAAATGATGGGAGAAGAGGACGGTTATCTTGCCGAGTCCATCAATAAGGACATCGAAGAGTGTAACGCCATCATCGAGCAGTTCATCGACTACCTGCGCACCGGTCAGGAGATGCCGATGGAGATGGCGGATCTGAACGCGGTGCTGGGCGAAGTGGTGGCGGCGGAAAGCGGCTACGAGCGCGAGATCGATACCGACCTTCAGGCGGGCGAGATCCAGGTACGTATGCACCCGCTCTCGATCAAACGTGCGGTCGCCAACATGGTGGTCAACGCGGCGCGCTACGGTAACGGCTGGATCAAAGTCAGCAGCGGGTCTGAACTCAACCGCGCCTGGTTCCAGGTGGAAGACGACGGTCCGGGCATCAAGCCCGAGCAGCGTAAGCATCTGTTCCAGCCGTTTGTGCGCGGTGACAGCGCGCGCAGCACCAGCGGTACGGGCTTAGGCCTGGCGATTGTGCAGCGTATTGTGGATAACCATAACGGGTTGCTGGAGATTGGCACCAGTGAGCGGGGTGGGTTGAGCATTCGCGCCTGGTTGCCGGTACCGGTCACGCGGGGGCAGGTGAAAGAGAGTTAAAAAAAGGGTGGCATTCGCCACCCTTTTTTGTAGGTCGGGTAAGGCGAAGCCGCCACCCGACATGGACTACAGTTTTGGACCCGCACTCACCAGCGCAGCACCCGCCGGAGTATCGGTGTACTTCTCGAAGTTCTCGATAAACAGTTTCGCCAGCGATTCCGCTTTCTCACGCCACTGCTCCGGCGAACCGTACGTATTGCGCGGGTCGAGGATATGCGTATCCACACCCGGCAGCGACGTTGGGATCGCCAGGTCAAACATCGGCAGCGTGAAGGTTTCGGCGTCGTCCAGAGAACCATCCAGAATAGCGTCGATAATCGCGCGGGTATCTTTGATCGAGATACGTTTGCCGGTACCGTTCCAGCCGGTGTTCACCAGGTATGCCTGCGCGCCGGATGCCTGCATGCGTTTCACCAGCACTTCAGCGTACTGCGTCGGGTGCAGCGACAGGAAGGCCGCGCCGAAGCAGGCGGAGAAGGTTGGGGTTGGCTCCGTCACGCCGCGCTCGGTACCCGCCAGCTTGGCGGTGAAACCGGAGAGGAAGTGATACTGCGTCTGGCTGGCCGTCAGGCGAGACACCGGAGGCAACACGCCGAACGCATCCGCCGTCAGGAAAATAACCTTTGTGGCATGACCCGCTTTTGACACCGGCTTCACGATATTGTCGATGTGGTAGATCGGGTAAGAGACGCGGGTGTTTTCCGTTTTCGACGCATCGTCGAAGTCGATGGAGCCGTCGGCACGCACGGTGACGTTTTCCAGCAGCGCATCGCGACGGATCGCGTGGAAGATATCCGGCTCGGCCTCTTCAGACAGGCGAATGGTCTTCGCGTAGCAGCCGCCTTCAAAGTTGAATACGCCGTCGTCATCCCAGCCGTGTTCGTCATCGCCAATCAGACGACGTTTAGGATCGGTGGACAGAGTCGTTTTCCCGGTGCCGGACAGGCCGAAGAAGACCGCCACGTCGCCTTTTTCACCGACGTTCGCCGAGCAGTGCATGGAGGCAATGCCCCGCAGCGGCAGCAGGTAGTTCATGACCGAGAACATCCCTTTCTTCATTTCGCCGCCGTACCAGGTACCGCCGATCAGCTGGATACGCTCGGTCAGGTTGAAGGCAACAAAGTTTTCGGAGTTCAGACCCTGCTCTTTCCACTGTGGGTTGGTGCATTTCGCGCCGTTCATCACGATGAAATCAGGGGTGAAGTCCTGCAGCTCTTCGTCGGTTGGACGAATAAACATGTTTTTCACGAAATGCGCCTGCCAGGCCACTTCGGTGATAAAACGTACGGAGAGACGGGTGTCGGCGTTAGCGCCGCAGAAAGCGTCGACAATAAACAAACGCTTGCCGGAAAGTTGCTGGGTGACGAGCCCTTTCAGGTGCTGCCAGGTTTCCGGAGAGAGCGGTTTGTTGTCGTTCTTCCCTTTGCCCTTGTCAGCCCACCACAGCGTATCGCGGGTGGTTTCGTCTCGGACGATATACTTATCTTTCGGCGAACGACCGGTAAAGATACCGGTATCGACGGCGATAGCACCAAGATTCGTCAACACACCACGCTCGTATCCTTCCAGTGCTGGATTGAGCTCTTCCTGATACAGCGTATCGTAGTCGGGGTTGTAGACGATTTCCTGGACGTCGTGAATACCATAAGCCTTGAGATCTTGCGGGGTTAAACCAGTAACACGCATATCACTGCTCCTTAGCCAATATGTACTGCCTGAAATTGTAGGGTTTTTCTGGGGTTGTTTACCGCGACGGGGCTCATAGATTCATGCATCTGGACAAAACCCTTACTAACGGAAAACGCTGCGACTCCAGTCACAGCGCAGGCGGATTATCGCAGGAATCGCTTTTTGGGTGGGGAAAATGTTCCGAAAAGGTTAAAGACTGGTGATTTTATCGGAAGGAATGTGAATGTAATCGCATACACGTAAGAAAATTACGTAAGAGTTACATAGGGAAAACGATTCAGCTTGGGTGGAGTTTTTACCCCTCACCCCAGCCCTCTCCTCAAAGGGGAGAGGGTTATAGGGAGAGGGGAAAGAGGTTTAGTGAACCTGTGGATCTGCCGGGGAGGCGTTATTGCGGATCTCAGCGATATCCATTGAATTGAACACATAGTGCGTACCGCAGTAGTCACAGTGCATATCAATTTCACCGTCTTCCGCCATGATGCTGTCGATCTCTTCATCCGGGAGGGTTTTCAGTGCCCCAGCGCAGCGTTCGCGGGAGCAGGTGCACTTAAATTCCACGGACTGCGGGTCGTAAACGGTCACTTCTTCTTCGTGGTACAGACGCCACAGCACGTCAGTCGCTGACAGGTTGAACAACTCTTCCGCTTTGATGGTTTCTGTCAGCGTCGCCAGGTGCTCAAAGTCATTGGTCTGTGCGTCCTGCGCAGGCAGAACCTGCAGCAGCATACCGCCCGCAGCAGGCTGACCGTCCACTTCGCCGGTGCGGATGAACAGACGCGTCGGCAGCTGTTCAGAACGCATAAAGTAATCTTCCAGGCAGGCCGCCAGGGTATCGCCTTCCAGACCCACCACGCCCTGATAGCGCTCACCTTCCTCAGGGGAGATGGTGATCACCAGGTAGCCATTACCCACCAGCGTTTTGAGGTCTGCATTTTCAGGCACGTCGCCCTGAACGCGCGCGACGCCGCGCATCTGCTGCTGGTTATTGCCGTTAATGACCGCCAGCGTCATCGGGCCGTCACCCTGCAGCTGCACGGTGATATCACCGGCAAACTTCAGCGTCGCCGTCAGCAGGCTGGTGGCAACCAGCAGTTCGCCCAACAGGGTCTTCACCGGCAGCGGGTAGTTGTGGTTTTCCAGAATCTGTTTCCAGGTTTCAGATACGGTGACCAGCTCGCCGCGCACGGCGAATTGTTCAAACAGATAGCGGTGTAATTGGTCGTGTTGGGCCATTTTCATCTCTCGTGCGGGTGAGGTTATTCAGTCTCACCGTGTTTAAATTTCATCAGGTCGCGGCGCTCTTTTTTATCCGGTCGCCGGTCCGGGTGAGGCATCGTCAGCGCGTTCATTTTGCGCGCCAGCGCGGTCTTCTCGCGCTTTTCAATGCTCTCCGTCGTCTCTTCATAAAGCAGTACGGCTTCCGTTGCGGGTCGACGTTGTTCGGTAATGGCTTTAATCACTACCGTACGTTCATCGTTGCCCTGACGCAGCGTTAAGGTGGCATTCAGCTCAACCAGCTTGCTCGGTTTGCTGCGCTGGCCGTTGTAATGCACTTTTCCGCCGTCAACCATCTCGCGGGCAAGGGCGCGTGTTTTATAAAAACGCGCAGCCCACAGCCATTTATCCAGTCTTACCCCGTCAGAGGGTTTTTCTTTCATGGCGTCTCCTTCACGGTCAGTGAGGGGATCATCTGGCGATAGTCGTTCAGTCCAGGGTGGCGCAGATAGCTTTTTTCAGCCAGGCCAGAGTCAGGATTGGTAACGCCCAGACAGTAGCGGATGCCAAACTTTGCCGCGGAATCCAGAATGGGCTCGCTGTCATCAATGAACAGCGTACGTTCTGGCTGCAAACCCGTCTCTTCCTTCACCGCATGCCACAACCGCTGATCCTCTTTCGGATAACCAAATGTGTGGGTGGAAAGTAATAAATCAAGGTGCGACGCCAGACCCGTATGCTCCAGCTTCACCGCCAGATTATGTGGATGTGCGTTGGTCAGTAAAATACGGCGCTTGCCGCTTGCTTTCAGCGCATCCAGGAACGGAACCGTATCCTCGCGCAATACGGCGCGTGGACCCTGGGCGGTGGTCATGGCACAAATATCCAGACCAAGGCGATCGCTCCAGTAGTCAAGACAGTACCAGTTTAGCGTATGTTGGACCGCGCTATATTGCGAACGAATGAATGCCTGCGCTTCTGCCGGGGAGATCCCCTGCTGCTCGCCATAGGTTTCAGGAACCAGCGTTTGCCAGAAATAGTTATCAAAGGCGAGATCGAGCAGCGTGCCGTCCATATCCAGCAGAACGGTATCAACCTCCTGCCAGGCGATATCAAGGTGCATAAGGGGGAACTCCAGCCAGAAGAAACGTGCGCGACAGGGTAGCACATCTTGTCGCGCAACGACGTTATCAGATCAGGCTCTCAGACGAGGGGATCAGCTTAGGATTGAGGCAGTTTTCATAATACTGCTGGATGTCGGCAAGCCGGGTGCGCGAGCGCTGGTAGCGGCGCAGGGCCATAAAACCGTTCCAGAAAATGGCGATCAGCATCGCGGTCATCAGCAAAGAGGTGCCAACGTAACGCCATAAACCTGCGCTATCCGGCATTCGGTGCAGGCCGATATGGCGAGTGCCGTTGGCATCAGTGTAGAGGCTTGTGACAATCCCTTCGGCGCTGAACGGCGTTTGCATCAGCATCTGTGCCAGGCGCTGGAATTGGCTCCACTGCTCCTGCGCCGGATAGTCATAAAGCGCAACCTGCGGGTAAGGCTGATCGACCAGGTCGCTGCCTTCATCGCTGACAATCACAAACCCGCCCGGTGCCGGGCTGTTCAGCGCCTGAGCCGCACGGGTGGTCTCGCGCATCATGAACGGCGAGGTGGAGGTGGCGACCAGGTTATCCAGCGATTCAGCGCTCACCGGACGCAGCAGCACGTTAACACCGTCCAGTCGTCCCGCTTCGGCGCGTTTCACCAGCGAGTCCCAGTCTTTACTGTTACCCAGGTTTACCAGGGCGTTTTTAAGACGTATGCACTCATCCTGAGAGGAGCATAAATCCTGCGTTTTCAGGACGATGTCACCAAAATCATCCAGCAGAACCATGCCTGATTTTTGAATGGCCGAGCGCAGCGCGGGGCTGACGCGCGAGTCATCGTCCGTTTTCGGGTGCAGCTGGCGGTTCACCGTCTGGGTAAGGGCCGTGGCTTTATTCACCACTTCGGATTCCGGCAGCGGCAGCGGCGGCGCGTCGTTCCAGATAATTTGCGAGCAGTCGAACGGCATAAACGGCGAATTCTGGCGGGTGTTCCACGCCCCCGGGGTGTGAATATTACACATCCCGGTACCCTTCAGGCGCAGCGTGTCCCCCACGCGCACACCGGCTTCATCCAGCTTGTTGACGCTGGTCGCTTCAATGGTTTGCGCCCCTTTGATCCACGACAGGGTGAATTTGATGGGCATATCCAGCGGCACGAAAAGCAGCAGCATGACTAAGACCAGCGCCGCGCCTCCGGCAATGACCGTGCTGCGAAGCCAGTGCTGAAGCGGGAAATTTTTCACTTCATCATGCAGGGACAAGAAGCGCCCCTGACGCACAACATGTCGGTCAAGGTAGATATCAATATCGGTTTTCTGACCCAGGTCCTGCGCAATCCACGGTTGCCAGTGGCGCGGGTAGATCAGGTCGATAATACCGAGCGAAATATTATTGAGATGTTCCTGATCGTTTTCACCAAAAAGGCCCCAGCGCTTTGGCGTACCGCGCAGGCAGTGGATCTCGCGCAACGAGGTTTTGGCCGGTGGGGCAAAGAGACCCCAAAGCCCGGCCGCCAGCAGCAGCACCGCGCCTCCCGCCAGCCAGGGGACAAACACATCCGGCGTCAGCAGGCAGACAAAAAAGAGCAGGAAGGCGGAGACGATCAGAAGCGCTTCACGAATGCCGTCCGGGCGGCTCAGGGCGTACTCTTCATGCGTCTCCTGGCGAATATTCAGCAGTTCGATCTGCTCAGTCTCTTCGCCACGAATGGAAGCCTGCGTTGAACTCGCACGCTCCAGCGCAAAACGCGGGGCTTCCTGAAGATATTCATTCAGCGTGTGGCCGTTAAGCGAGATAACCAGGGGCAACGAATCGGTGTGAATCAGCTCAACGCTGTTTTCGTCATTAATGTATTGCTCCCAGGATGGAGGGAGATGCACTTCGACGGAATCCAGGTAATAGCGCCATTTGTTGGGGTCATCAGTGGTGATGCCATAGCGCGTGATGGAGCGCGTCACGCAGAGCACGGTATCACTTTGCGCATTGAGCTTTAGCGCGACGGGTGCGGCGGTAGCTCCCGTTGGCCCAGGCGTGAGCTGAGAACGGTTCAGGATTTCGAGATAGTTTTCAACTGCATCGCGCTCGTCTTGCGTGAGTTTACGCGTGGTCGCGCCCGCAAATGCATTTAAAAAGGGCAGACGATAACGGCGCTGTACGCGGCGCCTGTACATCCACCCTGCAACCAATGCGCCGGCCAGCATAGCAGCGAGAACAATCAAAATGGTGCTCATGCTTTCCCCATCTTACTTATCTTACAGGTGTAGTCAGTAGCACCTTTACATTGAATGAGTGTCTGTGGTTGGCTATCGGCAAGTATGGAGTCGAACTTGAGCATTCTGAAGCGCATCCCAGTGACCGGTGATGATAGCAAAGCCTGTTATGGCGCGATATCAGCAAATTCCTGGAAACATTTCAACCTCTTGACATTTGTTTTGAATTGAGGATTGATTCCTGCTAGGTTGCACAAATGTAAATACAGAACAATTGACATTGCCGAAACCGTGCGGCGTATCGCACAATAACCCCAGTTCTCACTGCTAAGACCCATCACGATGAGCAAACCACTACAAAAACCCACCATTCTGAATGTTGAAACTGTCGCCAAATCGCGGCTGTTTAATGTTGAAAGTGTGGACCTGGAGTTCAGCAACGGTGTGCGTCGCGTTTATGAACGTATGCGCCCCTCGTCGCGCGAAGCGGTGATGATTATTCCCATTATCGACGATCATCTGATTTTGATCCGCGAATACGCTGTGGGAACGGAATCTTACGAGCTTGGGTTCTCGAAAGGGCTTATCGATCCGGGTGAAACCATCTTTGAAGCGGCAAACCGCGAGCTGAAAGAAGAAGTCGGTTTCGGGGCGAATGAGCTTTCATTCCTGAAAAAACTGAGCATGGCGCCGTCCTATTTTTCCAGCAAAATGAATATTGTGGTCGCTGAAGATCTCTACCCTGAATCGCTCGAAGGGGATGAGCCGGAGCCGCTGCCGCAGGTTCGCTGGCCGCTGGCGCATCTGATGGACCTGCTGGAAGACCCTGACTTTAACGAGGCCCGCAACGTGAGCGCGCTGTTCCTGGTTCGGGAGTGGCTGAAGGGGCAGGGGCGGCTGTAGGCCATAAAAAAAGCCGGGTGGCGGATTCGCCTTACCCGGCCTACGATGCTTTGCCCGGTTTTTACCGGGCATTTTTATGTTTAGAACAGCTCGTGCGTTTCGCCGTTGTCGATGATCTCTGTGCCCACCTCATGCACCGCCTGTGTGGTTGGCTGGGTGCCCTCAATGAAATACTCTTCGCGACTGTTACCGCCGTTGGCGAGCTGACCCGTGCTGCGGTCGATATTGACCGTCACCACGCCTGGCGGTGGCGTAAGCGGCTGCTCCGGCACGCCTTCAAGAACGGACTTCATGTAGGCGTCCCAGGCCGGCTGCGCGCTCTTCGCTCCGCCTTCGTAACCGGAAATCTGATCCTTAATCGCGCCGGAGGCCGTTGTACGACCTAAGTCGCGGCGATGATCGTCGAAGCCGATCCAGACCGATGTCACCACGCCCGGCCCGTAACCGGAGAACCACGCGTCTTTCGAGCTGTTGGTTGTCCCCGTTTTACCGCCGATATCATGGCGCTGCAAATCACGTCCTGCACGCCAGCCGGTACCCTGCCAGCCCGGTTCACCGAAGATGTTGGTGTTCAGCGCGCTTTTGATCAGGAACGACAGCGGCGTGTTGATCACATGCGGGGCATACTGCTGCGCACCGGTCTGCGCCACCAGCGCCTGGTTCGCTTGTTCCAGCTGCGGCTGCGGCACAACGCCGTTCTGCTGCTCCTGCGACACGACCGGGTCTTCCATGTCCTTGTTTTCAAGCACGTCGGATTTCGGCGTATTGCCATAAATGACTGGAATATCGCAGTCAGGGCAGGCAATTTTCGGCTTCGCTTCAAACAGCACGCCGCCCTGGTCGTTCTCGATCTTGCTGATGAAGTACGGATCAATCAGGAAGCCGCCGTTGGCCATCACCGAGTACCCGCGTGCAACCTGAAGCGGCGTAAAGGAGGCTGAGCCCAACGCCAGCGACTCGGTGCGAACGATATTCTGCGCCGGGAAGCCGAAGCGCTGCAGATACTCTGCGGCATAGTCGACGCCCATCGCGCGCATGGCACGCACCATCACCACGTTTTTCGACTGTCCCAGGCCCTGACGAAGACGAATAGGACCGGCATACTCCGCAGGGGAGTTCTTCGGCTGCCAGTCGGAACCGGCACCGGCATCCCAGCGGGAAATTGGCACGTCGTTCAGGATGCTGGCGAGGGTCAAGCCCTTATCCATCGCTGCCGTGTAGAGGAACGGTTTGATATTGGAACCGACCTGGCGCAGCGCCTGGGTGGCGCGGTTAAATTTGCTCTGGTTGAAATCAAACCCGCCGACCAGGGCCAGGATGGCGCCGTTCTGCGGGTTGATAGAGACCAGGGCCGAGTTGACGTCCGGCACCTGTGCCAGCCACCAGGATTCACCTACCTTGCGCACCCAGATTTGCTGCCCGGTTTGTACCGCATCGGTCACTTTACGCGGCGTGGCGCCCTGCAGGGTATCCGAGCGGTACGGACGCGCCCAGCGGATACCGTCCATACGCAGGGAGACGGAGGTACCGTCCGCAAGCGTCGCAACGGCCTCCTGAGGATCGGCCTGCGTCACCACGGCAGGAAGGAGCGGACCGTAGGTTGGCAGCGCCTTCAGCGTACTGGTGATTTTTTTGCTGTCCCACGCGCTTTCGCCCACTTTCCACAGCACGTTTGACGGGCCGCGATAGCCGTGACGCATATCGTAGTCCATCACGTTGTTGCGTACCGCTTCCTGCGCCGCCTGCTGAACTTTGCGGGTGACGGTGGTGTACACGCGATAGCCATCTTCATAGGCCTTATCACCATAACGATTCACCATCTCCTGGCGAACCATTTCGGTCAGGTAAGGGGAGGCGAAGGCGATCTCAGGGGCGTGGTAGTTAGCGTCAATGACATCGTTACGCGCCTGCTCGTACTCGCTCTGGCTGATGTAGCCTTCGCTCAGCATACGTGACAGGACGACGTTCCGACGCGCGGTGGCGCGATCGAGCGAGTAGAGCGGGTTAAACGTGGACGGCGCTTTCGGCAGACCGGCAATGGTTGCCATTTCGCTTAAGGTGAGTTGCTCAACAGGCTTACCGAAGTACACCTGTGCGGCAGCCCCCACGCCATAAGCGCGGTAGCCCAGGTAGATTTTGTTGAGGTACAGCTCAAGGATTTCGTCTTTGCTCAGCAGCTGCTCAATACGGATCGCAAGGAACACCTCTTTGATCTTACGTATCAGCGTCTTTTCAGGGCTGAGGAAGAAGTTACGCGCCAGCTGCTGCGTAATGGTACTCGCTCCCTGAGAGGCGTGACCAGAGAACAGCGCAATGCTCGCGGCACGGAAAATCCCCACAGGATCGACACCGTGGTGCTCGTAAAAACGGCTGTCCTCCGTGGCGATAAAGGCTTTCACCATCACGGGGGGAATTTGGTTTAAGGTCAGCGGAATACGACGCTTCTCGCCATACTGCGCCATGAGCTCGCCATCGGCGCTATAGACTTGCATCGGGATCTGGAGTCGCACATCGCGAAGCGTGGCGACATCAGGTAGCTGTGGCTCAATATATTTGTACAAACCGTAAATCGAGCCTGCTCCCAGCAGAATGCAACAGACTGCAAGGATGAATAAATACTTTACGAACTTCACCGGAGATTTCCCATTTGGTTTCACTTGGGCAGTTTCTAAACAATCGCGCGGTAGTATAAAGGCAAGCCTGATTCATTGATATAGCCGTCAGGGTGACGGGCGATAAGGAGATCGTGAAGCATGGCTTTCAAAACATGGCAAACGGGCATTCATATTCAACAGGATAGGGTGCTGATCGTCGCACTGGACCGGGAGAAGTCCGGCTGGTGTTTGCGGCGCTGGTGGGCAATCCCGCTGGCTGAAGGCATCATTCGTGACGGCAAAATTTATCAGCCAGAACAGCTGGTTGATGCGTTACGCGACTGGCGAAAAACGCTGCCGCACTACCACCGGGCGTTCCTCTCTTTCCCGACAGCCCGCACCCTGCAGCGGTCGCTTGCCCGCCCGACCGTTGCGCTGCGCGACAGCGAGCAGCTCTCATGGCTTGGCGCCGCGCTCGCCCGCGAACTGGAGATGTCTGCCGATACGCTCTGTTTCGATTACGTGCAGGATACGTTCAGCAATACCTTTCAGGTGACAGCCGCACAAAACAACGAGGTCGACACCCTTCTGGCGCTGGCGAAGACGCTGCGTTTGCGGCTGATGACCATTACGCCGGATGCCAGCGCTCTGGCTAATCTTCTTCCTGCGGTGACACCAGCGACGTGCATCGCCTGGCGGGATGATCGGCAGTGGCTCTGGGCGATGCGCCACCAGTGGGGACGACGCTTTACCACAGAAGCAGATAATGTGGCTGAGCTGTCGGCGCTGCTGGCGCTTGGTCCGGATGACATCGCGCTGTTTGATAGCCGACGTGACCCGTGGGAAATCCTTGAGCGCTGCCATGCCCCGCTGCCGGACTGCGGAGCTGATTATACCGTTGCGCTGGCGCTGGCCATGAGCGAGGTGCCCGGATGAGCATCATGAACTTTCTGCCCTGGCGTCAGCAGCGACGCGCGCGATGCCTGCGTTTCTGGGGCGCAATGTGTGTCGGCACCGTACTGTTAATCTTCATGGCCATTTTCTGTCTGCGGATGAACCCTCTTATGAGGCTGCACGCTCTGCAAACGGATCTGACGGGCATGCAGGCCGTGCAGCATGTGCTTCTCTCCCGGCAGAGACTCGCCTCACAGGCGCAGCTGCCAGCGCAGGAAATTCAACGACGTGCATGGCAACCGGTGCTGGAAGCCCTTTCTCGCACCATTCCGGCACAGGTCTGGCTGACAGAGCTGCGCTATCAGCCTCCTGCTCTGATGCTGAGCGGGTATGCCATAACCCTGCCGGCCCTGTCTGCTCTGCGCGATGCGCTTGGCCAAATAGCGGGTTTTACGCCCGGGACGGCGGGTGAGCTTCGGCGGGACAGCCAGGGGCGCTGGATGTTCACCCTTCAGCTTAAAAGCGAGGGGTAACGCGTGGATACCCTGTTAGAACGCTGGTGCGAAAGCCGCCCCTGGTATCGGGTACTCTTCTGGTGTCTGGGGAGTCTCCTGGCAGGACTGGCCGCGTGGGGCACCTTGCTCAGACCGGTAGACAGGCAGTGTGCTGAACGACAGCGTCAGCTGATTCAGGACACGAGAGCTAACGCAGCGTTATGGCCTGCCGTCAGAAAGGTGCCGTTTCGTCCGGAAACGCCGGAATCACGGGAGTTGATATCTTTTTCCCCGCTCGATTTTCAGGGTGATAACACGACGCTGATTCACTGGAAGCCGCTGCAGAACGGAGGGGAACTGATGCTGGAGGTTGAGTGGCAGGCGCTTCCGGCGCTTTTTTCCCGGCTGGCGCAGCGGGATGTGCAGATCGCCGCTTTTGCGATTTCGCCACAAGGTACGGCGTTGCGCCTGCGGCTGGAGCTGGCACATGCGAAATAGCGCGCGATATTTGCTGGTTTGCTCAGCGCTGCTATTGACCGGCATGCGCGATCCGTTTCACCCGCCGGACGATCCCTGCGCCATTGGCGAGCTGGCGCAGTGGCACTATCGCGGCATGGTGGGAGGGCAGCAGGCTATCGGCATTTTACAGGATGGGCAAAAGCGCTGGTACCGGCTGAAAACGCATAAGCGCTTCCCGGCAGGCTGGACGATAACAGCCATCAATGCAACGGAACTGGTTGTTGATGTGGGTGACACATGTGAACCAGAAAAATGGACGTGGCAACGAGAAGGAACGGATAAGAATGAATTTACGGATAATGCTGTGGCTGCTGGCGTTCAGCCATCCGCTGTGGGCCGCCGCGCCAAAACCGGTCACGCTGGTGGTGGATGACGTTCCTGTGGTCCAGGTGTTACAGGCCCTGGTCGCACAGGAGAACCGTAATCTGGTGGTCTCGCCTGATGTCAACGGCACGATTTCGCTCAACCTGACGCGCGTCCCCTGGCGGCAGGCGTTACGGACGGTAGTCTCCAGTGCCGGACTTGTCCTGCGCGAGGACGCGGGCATTTTTTACGTGCATACCGCCGCCTGGCAGCGTGAACAGCAGGAACGTTCAGAACAGGAGCGGGCGCGTCGACAGCTTGATGCGCCGCTGGTGTCTCACACTATCCCTTTTTCCTATGCTGATGCCGGAGAGCTGCAAAAAGCCGCGGAAAAACTCCTGAGCCCGAAGGGGAGTTTATCTGTCGACAAACGCACCAACCGCCTGCTGATCCGGGATAACCAGACGGTGGTGGAGACGCTGCAGCGCTGGGCCGCTCAGATGGATATTCCCGTCGAACAGGTCGAGCTGGCGGCGCACATTGTGACCATTAATGAAAAAAGCCTGCGTGAGCTGGGAGTGAAGTGGAATCTCGCCGACGCCACCGACGCGGGCAAGGTTGGCCAGCTCACCACGCTTGGCAGCGATCTTTCCGTCGCCAGCGCCACCAGCCACGTAGGTTTTAACATCGGACGGATCAATGGTCGGCTGCTGGATCTGGAGCTCTCTGCGCTGGAGCAAAAACAGCAGGTCGATATCATCGCCAGCCCGCGGCTGCTGGCCTCGCATATGCAGCCGGCCAGTATCAAGCAGGGGAGTGAGATCCCGTATCAGGTCTCAAGCGGTGAAAGCGGCGCAACCTCCGTTGAGTTTAAGGAAGCGGTATTAGGGATGGAGGTCACGCCGGTGGTGCTACCGGGAGGGCGCGTGCGCCTGAAATTGCACATTAGCGAAAATATGCCGGGACAGGTTCTGCAGCAGGCGGACGGCGAAACGCTGGCGATCGACAAACAGGAGATAGAAACCCAGGTGGAGGTAAAAAGTGGAGAAACGCTGGCGTTGGGCGGAATTTTTTCGCAGAAGAACAAAACCGGCAGTGACAGCGTGCCGGGGCTGGGAAAAATCCCCTGGCTTGGTCAGCTTTTTCGCCATGACGGGAAAGACAACGAACGGCGTGAGTTAGTGGTGTTTATTACACCACGTCTGGTCGGTATTCGCTGACGGGTAACGATCCCCGCAATGAATTTGCATTCAGTTTGTTGCAGATGTTTGACGTGGGGCATGAATTAGCATACAAGGAGTACCGATTTGAGTTGGACTTACGTCTTATTACCTTATGCGCCCGGCGCGGTGATTTAATCAGTTGCCAAACAAGCCGGAGTATTGAGATAATTTTTAGTCTGACTCTCGCTCTATTGCATATGAGGTTTCAGTTCATGTCCTGCTACGCCGGGTGTCTGCGCAGCGGGGATTACCATTAACGAATAGTCTTAGTAGTACCGATAAAATGGCAGAGAAACGCAATATCTTTCTGGTTGGGCCTATGGGTGCCGGCAAAAGCACTATTGGGCGTCAGTTAGCTCAACAACTCAATATGGAATTTTACGATTCTGATCAAGAGATTGAGAAACGAACCGGAGCTGATGTGGGCTGGGTTTTCGACGTAGAAGGCGAAGAAGGTTTCCGTGACCGAGAAGAAAAAGTGATCAACGAACTCACGGAAAAACAGGGCATCGTTCTGGCAACAGGCGGCGGCTCTGTGAAATCTCGCGAAACCCGCAACCGTCTCTCCGCCCGTGGCGTAGTGGTCTATCTTGAGACGACTATCGAGAAACAGCTGGCACGTACGCAGCGCGATAAAAAGCGCCCGCTGCTGCAGGTTGAAACGCCACCACGCGAAGTTCTGGAAGCGTTGGCCGATGAACGCAATCCGCTGTATGAAGAGATTGCCGATGTGACCATTCGTACTGACGACCAGAGCGCTAAAGTGGTTGCAAACCAGATTATTCATATGCTGGAAAGCAACTGATTCTGGCTTTATATACACTCGCCTGCGGGTAAAAGCATTAAAGGTGGATGTCGCGTCATGGAGAGGATTACAGTTACTCTCGGGGAACGTAGTTACCCTATCACCATCGCGGCTGGTTTGTTTAACGACCCAGCTTCCTTTTTACCACTGAAAGCGGGTGATCAGGCGATGCTGGTCACCAATGAGACGCTGGCTCCGCTTTATCTCGACCGCGTACGCCACCTGCTTGAGCAGGCGGGCGTAAAAGTCGACAGTGTGATTCTCCCCGATGGCGAGCAGTATAAAAGCCTGACGGTACTGGATACCGTCTTTACCGCATTGCTGCAAAAACCACACGGTCGCGATACAACACTGCTTGCCCTGGGCGGCGGTGTTGTTGGCGATCTGACCGGTTTTGCGGCCGCAAGCTATCAACGTGGCGTCCGTTTTATTCAAATCCCGACCACGTTGCTGTCCCAGGTCGACTCCTCTGTCGGTGGCAAAACGGCAGTCAACCATCCGCTCGGTAAAAACATGATTGGCGCGTTCTACCAGCCCGCATCGGTGGTGGTGGATCTCGACTGTCTGAAAACGCTGCCGAAGCGCGAGCTGGCTTCTGGTCTG
This sequence comes from Enterobacter sp. NFIX59, assembly GCF_900113755.1. Lineage (NCBI taxonomy): Bacteria > Pseudomonadati > Pseudomonadota > Gammaproteobacteria > Enterobacterales > Enterobacteriaceae > Enterobacter > Enterobacter sp. NFIX59. The sequence continues at coordinate 131,718 of NZ_FOQN01000007.1, forward strand.
GCGGAAGTGATCAAATACGGCATTATTCTGGATGGCGAGTTCTTTAGCTGGCTTGAAGAGAATATGGATGCGCTGCTGGGCCTGGATGAGGCTAAACTGGCATACTGCATTCGTCGTTGCTGTGAGCTGAAAGCAGAAGTTGTTGCCGCAGACGAGCGTGAAACGGGCTTACGTGCTTTACTGAATCTTGGGCATACGTTTGGTCACGCGATTGAAGCCGAAATGGGCTACGGTAACTGGCTGCACGGTGAAGCCGTTGCGGCCGGCATGGTGATGGCGGCTCGCACCTCCGAACGTCTCGGGCAGTTCAAGCCGGAAGAGACGGCACGCATCATTGCGCTGCTTGAGCGTGCAGGTTTGCCGGTAACCGGGCCGCAGGAGATGTCGGCGCAAGCGTATTTACCCCACATGATGCGCGATAAAAAAGTATTGGCAGGCGAGATGCGTCTTGTACTCCCGCTTGCAATAGGGAAGAGTGAAGTACGCGGCGGAGTGCCGCACGATGTCGTTCTTGGCGCTATCGCTGACTGTCAGCAGGCGTAACAACTAGAAAGGTCAGGCCACTGTCGCAGGTGGTCGTTTAGCTTCAGGTGAAATGCAAAGTCGTTGGCATAAGCCTTTGAGTGGGGTGTTAAATGGATGAATTCAAACCAGAAGACGAGCTGAAACCCGATCCCAGCGATCGTCGTACTGGTCGTTCTCGTCAATCTTCAGAACGTGATAACGAGCCGCAGATCAACTTTGACGATGTTGATCTGGATGCAGACGATCGTCGCCCTTCGCGCAGCCGCAACGCGCACGAGGAGCGAGCAGAAGAGGATTATGAGTCCGAAGAAGATTCAATGGACGAACAGCCTGTAGAGCGTCGCCCGCGTAAACGTAAAAAAGCCGCTGCGCCTAAACCGGCGTCCCGCCAGTACATCATGATGGGCCTTGGCGTTCTGGTGCTTGTGCTGCTGATTGTCGGCATTGGCTCCGCGCTTAAAGCACCGTCAACGAACTCAACCGAGCAAACGGCTTCCGCTGAGAAGAGCATCAACCTGTCCGGTAACGATGCGTCCAATCAGGCGAATGGTGCGCAGCCTGCTCCGGGTACCACTTCCGCAGAGCAGACCGCAGGGAACACCGCAGCGCCGCAGGATGTTTCTCTGCCGCCTGTTTCTTCAACCCCTGCTCAGGGTCAGTCACCTGCTACGCCTGAAGGCCAGCAGCGCGTAGAAGTTCAGGGAGACCTGAACAATGCGCTGACGCAGCCGCAGAACCAGCAGCAGGTTGATAACGTCGTGGTTAACTCTACGCTGCCAACTGAACCTGCAACCGTTGCCCCGGTTCGCGGTGGTAACGCTCAGCCGCAAGCGGCCGCGACGGAAACCAAGCCGCGCCAGACGCAGACTGCGGCACGTCCTGAACGTAAGCAGGCGGTGATTGAGCCTAAGCGTGAAACTAAACCTCAGGCAGTTGTTAAAGCGCCTGAAGTGAAAGCTGTTCCGGCCCAGCCGAAACATACCGAAACGGCCGCGGTGAGCGAGCCGGCTAAAGCGCCCGTCACGCAGACTGCGCCGAAAGCCACGGCGACCACCACGGCACCGGCTGCCACAGCTGCACCTGCAGCAACGGCTCCAGCAGCCACGGCAACAGCCTCCAGCAGCGCCGCAGGTAAAACTGCAGGTAACGTTGGCTCGCTGAAGTCTGCGCCATCCAGCAACTACACGCTGCAGCTGAGCAGTTCGTCTAACTATGACAACCTCAACAGCTGGGCGAAGAAATCAAATCTGAAAAACTACGTTGTTTATCAGACGACCCGTAACGGTCAGCCGTGGTATGTGCTGGTGAGCGGTGTTTATTCGTCCAAAGATGAAGCAAAACGTGCCGTAGCGGCGCTGCCAGCTGATGTTCAGGCGAAAAACCCATGGGCGAAGCCGATTCATCAGGTTCAGGCCGATCTGAAGTAATGTTTAAAGCGCAGGATGCTGTCGGAGCTTTCTCCACAGCTGGAGAAGGTGTAATCAGTTAGTCAGCATGAAAAAAAATCGCGCTTTTCTGAAATGGGCAGGGGGGAAATACCCCCTGCTCGATGATATTAAAAAGCACCTGCCTAAAGGCGAGTGTCTTATCGAACCTTTCGTGGGTGCAGGATCGGTGTTCCTCAACACCGATTTTTCTCGTTATATCCTGGCGGATATCAACAGCGACCTTATCAGCCTCTATAACATCGTTAAGCTGCGTACCGATGAGTATGTCGCCGAGGCGCGCAAACTGTTTACGCCCGAGAACAATAACCCGGACGTTTACTACCAGTACCGCGCGGAGTTTAACCAGAGCCAGGACCCGTTCCGCAGAGCCCTGCTGTTCCTCTACCTCAACCGACATGGTTACAACGGCCTGTGCCGGTATAACCTGCGCGGGGAATTTAACGTGCCTTTTGGCCGCTATAAGCGCCCGTATTTTCCGCAGGACGAGCTGTATCACTTTGCCGAAAAAGCGCAGAACGCAGAGTTTCATTGCCTCTCCTATGAAGAGTGTATGGAACTGGCAGGCGTAAACTCGGTGGTTTACTGTGACCCGCCATACGCGCCGCTGTCTGCGACGGCGAACTTCACCGCCTATCACACCAACAGCTTCAGCCCGGCCGAACAGGCTCGTCTGGCTGAGATGGCGGAAAAGCTGGTCAGCAAAAGAATTCCGGTGTTAATTTCGAATCACGATACCCCTGATACGCGCGAATGGTACAAAGCCGCGAAGCATTTTCAGGTCAAAGTGCGGCGTAGCATTAGCAGCAACGGCGGCACACGTAAAAAGGTGGACGAACTTCTGGCTCTTTATCGCCCCTGAGCCGTTTTGCCCGCCGGTAAACACATTTCAAGGAGAAGCGGATGAAACAGTTTTTGATTGCTCCCTCAATTCTGTCGGCCGATTTTGCCCGTCTGGGTGAAGATACCGCCAAAGCTCTCGCGGCTGGCGCAGATGTCGTCCATTTCGACGTGATGGATAACCACTACGTTCCGAATCTGACCATTGGTCCAATGGTGCTCAAGGCATTGCGTAACTATGGCATTACCGCGCCGATCGACGTTCACCTGATGGTGAAGCCTGTTGACCGCATCGTGCCTGACTTCGCCGCGGCGGGTGCCAGCATCATCACCTTCCATCCGGAAGCCTCTGAACATGTGGATCGCACGCTGCAGCTGATCAAAGAGAACGGCTGTAAAGCAGGTCTGGTGTTTAACCCGGCCACGCCGCTGAGCTATCTCGACTATGTCATGGACAAGCTGGACGTGATCCTGCTGATGTCCGTTAACCCGGGCTTTGGCGGCCAGTCGTTTATTCCCCACACGCTGGATAAGCTGCGTGAAGTCCGCCGTCGTATTGACGAATCAGGCTACGATATTCGTCTGGAAGTGGACGGCGGCGTGAAAGTGAATAACATTGGTGAAATTGCGGCGGCAGGCGCGGATATGTTCGTTGCCGGTTCAGCCATTTTCGACCAACCGGATTACAAAAAAGTCATTGATGAAATGCGCCGCGAGCTGGCGAAGGTAAGTCATGGATAAATTACAGGCTATTCGGGGTGTGGCATTCGACCTCGACGGTACGCTGGTCGACAGCGCGCCGGGCTTAACGAGCGCCGTAGATCAGGCGCTGTACGCACTTGAGCTGCCCGTTGCAGGTGAAGAACGCGTGGTAACGTGGATTGGCAACGGCGCCGATGTTCTGATGGAGCGTGCACTGACGTGGGCTCGCCAGGAGCGCGCGTCGCAGCGTTCCGCGCAGGGTAAACCGAGCGTCGATCACGCTGACATTCCTAAGGATGAGCAGCTGCGTATTCTGCGCAAACTGTTCGATCGTTTCTACGAAGAGACCGTCGAGGAGGGCAGTTTCCTGTTCCCGGACGTTCAGGAAACGCTGAGCGCGCTTCACGCGAAGGGTATCCCGCTGGGGCTGGTGACTAACAAGCCAACCCCGTTCGTTGCGCCTCTGCTGGAAGCGCTCGATATCGCGAAGTATTTCTCCGTGATTGTGGGCGGCGATGACGTGCAGAACAAAAAGCCGCATCCGGAACCGCTTTTGCTGGTGGCAGGAAAATTATCCTTAACGCCCGCGGAGCTGCTCTTTGTCGGGGATTCGCGCAATGATATTCTGGCTGCCCGAGCGGCAGGGTGTCCTTCCGTCGGATTAACCTATGGCTACAACTACGGTGAGGCCATCACGCTAAGTGAGCCGGATGTGGTCTTCGACCACTTCAAAGATTTGTTGCCCGCACTCGGGCTTTCGCACAGTGAACATCAGGAATTGAATAATGACTAAGCCCATCGTTTTTAGTGGCGCACAGCCTTCAGGTGAATTGACCATTGGTAACTACATGGGTGCGTTACGTCAGTGGGTCAGCATGCAGGATGACTACCATTGCATCTACTGCATCGTCGATCTCCATGCGATTACCGCGCGTCAGGATCCTGAGAAGCTGCGCAAAGCCACTCTCGATACGCTGGCGCTGTACCTGGCCTGCGGCATCGATCCTGAGAAAAGCACCATCTTCGTTCAGTCTCACGTGCCGGAGCACACGCAGCTGGGCTGGGCGCTGAACTGCTACACCTATTTCGGCGAGCTGAGCCGCATGACCCAGTTCAAGGATAAATCCGCGCGCTACTCTGAAAACATCAACGCCGGTCTGTTTGACTATCCGGTGCTGATGGCGGCAGACATCCTGCTGTATCAAACCAACCAGGTGCCGGTGGGTGAAGACCAGAAGCAGCATCTTGAGCTGAGCCGCGATATCGCCCAGCGCTTTAACGCAATCTACGGCGATGTGTTCAAAGTGCCAGAGCCGTTTATTCCAAAATCCGGTGCGCGCGTGATGTCGCTGCTGGAGCCGACCAAAAAGATGTCCAAGTCTGACGATAACCGCAACAACGTTATCGGCCTGCTGGAAGACCCGAAATCCGTCGTCAAAAAGCTCAAGCGTGCGGTCACCGACTCCGACGAGCCGCCTGTTGTGCGCTACGACGTGCAGAACAAAGCGGGCGTCTCCAACCTGCTGGATATCCTCTCCGGCGTGACCGGCCAGAGCATTCCTGAGCTGGAACAGCACTTCGAAGGCAAGATGTATGGCCACCTGAAAGGTGAAGTGGCAGACGCCGTTTCCGGGATGCTGACCGAGCTGCAGGAGCGCTATAACCGCTATCGCAACGACGAAGCCTTCCTGCAGAAGGTGATGAAAGAGGGCGCGGAAAAAGCCAGCGCACGCGCGTCCGAAACCCTGAAAGCGGTATACAACGCGATTGGGTTTGTGGGTAAACCTTAAGTAAAAGCAAAACGGTAACCACGTTACCGTTTTTAGGGTTTGTTCCCTCTCCCTGTGGGAGAGGGTCAGGGTGAGGGCATCAGGCCGCACTTCCCTAAACAAAAAAACCGGGACATCCCGGTTTTTTTATGCCTGTAAAACGTTTACTGCTGCGCCGCCGGGCCGCAACCACCGATGATCTTCGAAATGGAGATCGCCGGGTGCAGCAGATAATCGTAGCTGCAGTTATTTTTGGTGTTCTGTACGTGACCGGTGCAGGCCGTCAGTGTCGATAACAGGCCAACCAGAATGGCGGCTTTTGCCAGTTTGAACATACGCATTCCTTGTCTTAAAAACGAAAATTGGATGTAACTCAAGGGAATAAAGGGAAAAGTTCCACTTCGGGGCGGTATGTTATCGACAGCGGTAAGAGGGGAGTAGTCCGCTTAAGGACTACTCCGGACAGGAAGAATATGCGTTAGTGATTCGAGAACCAGTTCAGCCTGTCGCGCAGTTCAACCACACGGCCCACCACAATCAGCGCCGGGCTTTCAACCTGCTGCGCCAGCTCACCGAGCTGCGTCAGTACGCCATCCACCACGCGCTGCGTAATGGCGGTGCCGTTTTCGACCAGCGCGACGGGCATATCCGCATTCATACCGTGCTCCAGCAGCTTCGCCTGAATCGTGTCGGCCTGATTGAGCCCCATGTAGAACACCAGCGTCTGCTTTTCGGCGGCCAGGTTATGCCAGTCCAGCTCGCTGCCGGTCTTCAGGTGGCCCGTCACCAGGCGCACGCTCTGGGCGTAATCCCGGTGGGTCAGCGGAATGCCAGAGTATGCTGAGCAGCCGGATGCTGCCGTAATGCCCGGCACGACGGAGAACGGAATGCCCGCGTCGCACAGGGTTTCCAGCTCCTCGCCGCCGCGACCAAAGATAAACGGATCGCCGCCCTTAAGGCGCACTACGCGTTTACCTTTCTGCGCCTCGCGCAGCAGGATCTGGTTAATCTCCTCCTGCGGCACGCAGTGGTAGCCTGCCCGTTTGCCCACGAAGACGCGGTCGGCGTCGCGACGGACCAGATTCATGATGTCATCAGAAACCAGACGGTCGTACACCACGATATCCGCCTGCTGGATCTGCTGTAGCCCTTTCAGCGTCAGCAGACCCGCATCTCCAGGGCCTGCGCCTACCAGCACCACTTCACCGCGATGGTCCAGCGGTTCACTCAGCAGCTGTTCGGTCGTCTCTTCAACGGCTTTGGTATCCTGATTCGCCAGCGACTGCGCCAGCCTGTCGTTCACAAAGAATTTTTCCCAGAAGCGGCGGCGCTCGCCCACTGTCGAGAAGGTTTGCTTCACGCGGGAGCGGAGTTGCCCGGCATAATGCGCAATCTGACCAAGATGCTGGGGTAACAGGGCTTCCAGTTTTTCCCGCAGCAGACGCGCGAGAACCGGTGAACGTCCCCCGGACGATACCGCAATCATCAGCGGCGAGCGGTCGATAATCGACGGCATGATAAAGCTGGCCTCTTTCGGCGCATCCACCACGTTGCAGAAGATACGGCGCGCTTCGCAGGCATCGCTCACGCGCTGGTTCACTTCATCGTCATCCGTCGCGGCAATGGTCAGCCAGCAGGTATCCAGCAGGGATTCATTAAATGCACCCTGTTCCAGCGTGAGCATCCCTTCCTGCGCCCAGACCTCAAACTGGGGGGCAAAGGAAAGGGCGTTAACGGTCAGTCGGGCGCCAGCCTCTAACAGCAGGCGCGCTTTGCGTTCAGCCACGTCGCCGCCGCCCACGAGCAGGCAGTCGCGGTTGCGTAATTGACAAAAAATCGGCAGGTGATCCACGACGTTACCTCGCAGCATTCATGGAGGGGGTAAGAATTGACGTCAGGATAACAGCAGGGATCGTACAGAACATACGACTTTCCTGCCGTTATCCCTAAAAGGGCGGGGGATTAGCCTTTCAGCTGCACCTTACCGTCCTTCACGCGGACGTCGTAGTGCTTCACAGAGCGGCTCTCATCTTCCATGCAATACCCGTCGCTTAAGCGGAAACGCTGCTTTTTCAACGGGCTGGCGACCCACAGTTCACCCTGGTGCTCGGCAATCAGTCCGCGGGAGAGCACGCTGGCCTCGAAGAACGGGTCGATATTGCTGATGGCAAAAACCTGTTCATCGTGACGAGGGCGGAAAATCGCCACCTGCTCGTTGCCCAGCAGCGCACAGACGCCGGTTGCGGGGAGAATGTCGTTAATATTGCAGATGTTTACCCACTGGCTCATGCGTTTTCCTCCACCAGCGTGACCGGAATACGTTCATACGGCGTCGCCGGACGATGCTGTTCGCGCTCCGGCACAACCTGTACGTTTGGGTCGCGCTGGGTGCTGTTGATAAAGTGTTTGAAGCGCGTCTGTGCCGCCGGGGTGTTGACGGTTTCCGTCCACTCGCAGATCACCGCCTCGCGCAGGCGCGCCATTTCCGCTTCCAGATGCTCGTTCAGGCCCAGCTTGTCGTCGATGATGACCGATTTCAGGTAGTCGATGCCGCCCTCGAGGTTATCGAGCCAGGAGGCGGTACGGGTCAGCTTATCGGCGGTACGGATGTAGAACATCATGAAGCGGTCGAGATACTGAATCAGCGTGTCGCGATCGAGATCCGCCGCCAGCAGGTCCGCATGGCGCGGTTTCATCCCGCCGTTGCCGCACACATACAGGTTCCAGCCTTTCTCGGTGGCAATAATACCCACGTCTTTACCCTGCGCTTCCGCACATTCGCGGGTGCAGCCGGAGACACCAAACTTCATTTTGTGCGGGGTACGGATGCCTTTGTAGCGGTTTTCCAGCTCCACGCCGAAGCCCACGCTGTCGCCCACGCCGTAGCGGCACCAGGTGCTGCCCACGCAGGTTTTCGCCATGCGCAGCGCTTTGGCGTACGCGTGGCCGGTTTCGAAGCCCGCTTCAATCAGCTGACGCCAGATTTCCGGCAGGTCGTCCTTCTGCGCGCCGAACAGGCCGATACGCTGGGAGCCGGTAATTTTGGTGTAAAGGTTAAATTCACGGGCTATACGGCCCACCGCGACCAGCCCTTCCGGCGTGATTTCGCCACCGGCGGAACGTGGGATAACGGAGTAGGTGCCGTCTTTCTGAATGTTGGCCAGGAAGTTGTCGTTGGTGTCCTGCAGCGGCGTGTGCTCCGGCTGGAGCACGTATTCGTTCCAGCAGGAGGCCAGCAGGGAGCCGACGGTCGGTTTACACACTTCACAGCCGTAGCCCTGGCCGTGCTTCGCCAGCAGTTCATCGAAGGACTTGATGCCTTCCACGCGGATCAGGTGATACAGCTCCTGGCGAGAATACGTGAAGTGCTCGCACAGGTTGTTGTTCACTTCGATGCCCTGTTTCGCCAGCTCGGCGTTCAGCACCTGAGTGACCAGCGGAATACAGCCGCCGCAGCCAGTACCGGCTTTGGTTTCCGCTTTCAGCGCCGCCACGGTGTGGCACCCTTTGTTGATGGCAGAGATCAGCATGCCTTTGGTGACGTCGAAGCAGGAGCAAATCTGCGCGCTGTCCGGCAGTTTATCCACGCCGATGGACGGCTTGCCGCTGGAGGCGTGCGCCGGGAGGATCAGCGCGTCCGGGTTTTCCGGCAGCTCCATGGCGTTCAGCACCAGCTGGAGCAGGTTGCCGAAGTCGCTGGTGTCGCCCACCAGCACCGCGCCGAGCAGGGTTTTGTTGTCCTGGCTGACGATGAGGCGTTTGTAGACCTCTTTGCTTTCGTCGAGATAGACATAGCTGCGGGAATTCGGGGTGCGGCCGTGCGCATCGCCAATACCGCCTACGTCCACGCCCAGCAGCTTCAGCTTGGCGCTCATGTCTGCGCCGGTGAAGGCGTTTTCGCTGCCGAGGATATGGTCCACGGCGACCTGCGCCATTTTGTAGCCCGGCGCCACCAGACCGTATACGCGGTTGTTCCAGCTGGCGCATTCGCCGATGGCGTAGATATCCGGATCGGAGGTCTGGCAGGCGTCGTTAATCATGATCCCGCCGCGCTGCGCTACGGCCAGCCCGCACTGGGTCGCCAGCTTGTCGCGCGGACGAATACCGGTGGAGAAGACGATGAAGTCCACTTCCAGCTCGCTGCCGTCGGCAAAGCGCATGGTTTTGCGTGCTTCGGTGCCTTCCTGGACAATCTCTTTGGTGTTCTTGCTGGTGTGAACCTTCACGCCCATGCTCTCGATTTTACGACGCAGCTGGTCACCGCCCATGTGGTCCAGCTGTTCGGCCATCAGCATCGGGGCAAATTCGATGACGTGGGTTTCAACGCCGAGGTTTTTCAGCGCGCCAGCCGCTTCCAGGCCCAGCAGACCGCCGCCGACCACCGCACCGCGCTTGCTGCGGCGTGCGCAGGACTCAATGGCGTTGAGGTCTTCAATGGTACGGTAGACGAAGCAATCCTGCGTTTCCGAGCCTTTAATCGGCGGGATCCACGGATAGGAGCCCGTCGCCATGATCAGCTTGTCGTAAAAAACCGTACGCCCGGCGCTGGAGTGGATCACTTTTTCCTGACGGTTGATGGTGATAGCGCGTTCGCCCACCAGCACCTTTACGCCATGCTTCTCGTAGAAACCTTCCCGCACCAGAGAGAGCTCTTCGGCGGTATGATGGGAGAAGTAGGAAGAGAGGTGCACACGGTCGTACGCCTTGCGGGGTTCTTCACAGAACACGGTAATATCGAACTGCTCAGCATCGGCCTTATCGAGAAGATCCTCGATAAAGCGGTGGCCGACCATGCCGTTACCGATGATAGCGAGTCTGACTTTGCTCATTATTGCCTCGATTTCTTTTCTATTATTGCCTACCTTAACGATTCAGCAGGGGCGCTTATTGATGCAAATCAAATACGTCTTCGCCTACTCCTTAGGTGGTATATGACTGATTTGTCAGGATTTTTATAAGTAGTGGAAATCGAAGGCTTTTCGTGTTCGTTGAATTTGTGTACAACTCAGGGGCGATTTTGCAAAAAACGATACGCCTGAATATCAGCGGCGTTTTTTAGGGGAAGGTATGTCTACAGCACCGTTATGGCTTGTTCAGAATGTTCGTTTACCGGGTCGGGAAGGGCTGTGGCAGCTCGCCATTGAGAACGGGCGATTTGGTGACATCACCCCGATGGACGACACCCATGCCGAAAGTTATGAAGTACTGAACGCGCGCGGTGGGCTGGCTATTCCGCCGTTCATCGAGCCGCACATCCATCTTGATACCACCCAGACGGCGGGTGAGCCGAACTGGAACCAGTCCGGCACGCTGTTCGAAGGCATCGAGCGCTGGGCTGAGCGCAAGGCGTTGCTCAGTCATGAGGACGTTAAAGCGCGAGCCTGGAAAACGCTGAAGTGGCAAATTGCCAACGGCATTCAGTTTGTTCGCACCCATGTGGATGTCTCCGACCCGACGCTGACCGCCCTGAAGGCGATGCTGGAGGTGAAGCAGGAGGTGGCGCCGTGGGTAACTATGCAAATCGTCGCGTTCCCGCAGGAAGGTATTCTCTCTTATCCGAACGGCGCGGCGCTGCTGGAAGAGGCGTTAAAGCTGGGCGCCGACGTGGTGGGGGCGATCCCACACTTCGAATTTACCCGGGAATATGGCGTCCAGTCGCTGCACATCGCTTTCGAGCTGGCGAAGAAGTATGACCGTCCGCTGGATATTCACTGCGACGAAATTGACGACGAACAGTCGCGGTTTGTCGAGACGGTGGCCGCGCTGGCGTATGAGGCCGGTATTGGGCCGCGCGTGACGGCCAGCCACACCACCGCCATGCACTCCTATAACGGCGCTTACACCTCGCGGCTCTTCCGCCTGCTGAAAATGTCGGGGATTAACTTCGTCGCGAACCCGCTGGTCAACATCCACCTGCAGGGGCGCTTTGATGACTATCCGAAGCGTCGCGGCATCACCCGGGTGAAAGAGCTGCAGGAGGCGGGCATTAACGTCTGCTTCGGTCACGACGACGTCTTCGACCCGTGGTACCCGCTCGGCACCGGCAACATGCTGCAGGTGCTGCATATGGGGCTGCACGTCTGTCAGATGATGGGCTACCCGCAAATCGACAATGGCCTGAATCTCATCACCCACAACAGCGCCCGGACCTTTGGCCTGAGCGATTACGGCATTGAAACCGGAAACCCGGCAAACCTGATTATTTTGCCTGCGGAGAGCGGGTTTGAAGCGGTGCGCTGCCAGGTGCCGGTGCGCTGGTCGATTCGTCAGGGACGCGTGATCGCTACGACGCAGCTGGCGCAGACCTGGATCCAGACGGACGTCGGGGGAGAAGAGGTGAGTTTCGCCAGAAACAGCCCCTCTGCGTAATGCAAAGGGGCGCAGGGTTTAGTGCGATGCCGCTGCCGCGTTGTGCTGGCGGTGGCGGGTCACAAAGCCCAGGATGAAGCACATGATGAACACCACGGCGTACAGACCGTTCGCGGTATGCAGCGCGGCCAGCGGGCCGCTGTGGGCAACGATCGGGCCCGTCACCACGAAGGTCAGCATGGTGCCGATGGTGCCGCAGGTCAGAACGAAGTTAACCAGCTTCGGCGAGGCCACTTTGGTCTGCAGAGAGCCCAGGGTGATGATCGAGGTGTAGATCGCGCTGGAGAAGAAACCCAGGGTCAGAATGAACCACGGCATATGTTCTGGTGAACCGTTGATGAACAGGTACATCAGCACGGTCGCCAGACCTGCCAGCACGGTCAGAATGCGCTGCAGGTCGAAGAAGCGCAGGATGAAGCTAAATGCCCACATGCCGAACATGTAAGACATCCAGAAATCGCTCACCAGTTTACCCGCATCGTTCAGGCTCATGCCCAGACCTTTGGCGTATTCCGGTACCCAGGAGATAAAGCCCAGCTGCCCCAGGATATAGCACAGGGCGGCGATGGAGAGGAACAGCACGCCGATGCCCCACTTCTCTTTCGCGACGGGTTCTGCGGTGGTTTGCGCTTTCTTGCCCAGCACCGGGAACTCGCAGCCGAAGGTCAGAATGAAGATGGCAACGTAGACCAGCCCAATGCAGGCATAGACCCAGTACCACTCGATGCTGCGCGCCAGTAGAACGGCCGCGACCATCGGGAAGATCATTCCGGCCATGCTGAAGAAGGAGTCGGTAAACAGCAGGCGCGCGCCGCGCTGGCGGCCTTCATACATATGGGTAATCAGGAACGTACCGATCGACATGGTGATCCCGCTGACCAGACCAAGCACGAACATCGCGGCGGAGAACAGCGCGATGCTGTGGCTTAGCATCAGGCCAGCCACGGCGGCGACCATCAGCACAAAGCCAAAACGCAGCTGGGTTTTCAGCGGGACGATTTCCATCAGCCAGGCATTCAGGAAGATAGAGATCAGGATCCCTGCGTTGAGGAAGGTGAAGGTATTACTCATGCTGGAAACGGGCAGCTGGAAGTAGTCTGCGATATTTCCCATCACCATCCCGGTGACGATCACCAACGCGCCGGTCAGGGCGTAGGAGAAGAAGCTGATCCATGTGAGCTTGATGCGATTGCTGTTAGTCATGTCTGGCCTGTTCAGAAAAAGAAAAGCGCCCAGGGGGCGCTGAGAGCGGGCAGATTTTAGACATTAAAGTGATCTATTCATATCTTTTAAGAGAAATTAGAACTTCATTGCATGTTTTTGTGTGATCCTGATCACACAAAATGGTGCTAAAGCCAACCGTTTGCGTGGTTACAACTGTTTCAATTTCGTAAAATTAGGTAAAAGGCTGGTCTCCGTTCATACTGCTCTTTAGAATCAAGCCATTCGCTTTTTATACTGCGCTTTGTTAAGGAATTCTCATGCTCAAATCAACACTGGCGGCTGTCGCAGCTGTGTTTGCTCTTTCTGCCGTTTCCCCTGCTGCGCTGGCAGCCAAAGGGGATCCTCACGTTCTGCTGACCACCTCCGCCGGGAACATTGAGCTGGAACTGAATAGCCAGAAAGCTCCGGTTTCTGTGAAAAACTTCCTCGACTACGTGAACAGTGGTTTCTATAACAACACCACCTTCCACCGCGTGATCCCTGGCTTTATGGTGCAGGGCGGCGGCTTCAACGAGCAGATGCAGCAGAAGCAGCCGAACCCGCCTATTAAAAACGAAGCGGACAACGGCCTGCTGAACAAGCGCGGCACCATCTCCATGGCGCGTACCGCAGACAAAGATAGCGCGACCAGCCAGTTCTTCCTCAACGTGGCGGATAACGCCTTCCTCGACCACGGTCAGCGTGACTTCGGCTATGCGGTGTTCGGTAAAATCGTGCAAGGGATGGACGTGGCTGACAAAATTTCTCAGGTGCCTACTCACGACGTCGGTCCGTATCAGAATGTGCCGTCAAAACCGGTGGTTATCCTCTCCGCAAAAGTTCTGCCGTAATTCTTCTGAACGCGGGCTCTCCTGCCCGCGTGATGTCGCCCTCCCTGCGAAAGCGCGTTTTGCTGCTTATACTTGTGGCAAACGGACTATTCAGGGAGGCGTTAAGTGAAAAAACTCACCGACAAGCAAAAATCCCGTCTCTGGGAACAGCAGCGTAACGTCAATTTACAGGCCAGTTGTCTCCTTGAAAAAGGTAATGGTCCCTCGGAACCCCACATTGAGACGCTGGAGCTTGGGCCTTCCGCGCCCGGGTTGCCCCATCTGTGCCTTATTCATCGTCATCTGTACCGCAGCGAGATGAAGCGGGCAGGCGAACTCCGTACCGACGATATTTTCAAGGGTGACATTCCGTTCTGCCATTTCGAATACATCGAAAAGATGGGTAACGAGCTGATGGCGGCGCTGGAAAGCGAAAAATATCTTGTGGGTCTTGAGAAAGCGGCGTTTGTTGACCGGGTTAGCCACTATTACTGCGAAATCAACATGCTGCATCCCTTCATGCGCGGCAACGGTATTGCCCAACGCGTGTTCTTCGAGCAATTGGCGCTCCATGCAGGCTACGCGCTGGACTGGCGCGATATCGATCCCGAGCAGTGGGTGGCGGCTAACCGCAGCGGCGCAACGGGTGATTTATCCGCGCTGAACGCTATCTTTGCCAAAGTAGTGAGCGAAGCGCGGGAATCCGAGTAGAATAGGGCGGCATTTTTTTCGGGAGCCGCCATGATTCTGATGATTGATAACTACGATTCCTTCACCTGGAACCTTTACCAGTATTTTTGCGAACTGGGTGCCGAGGTGGTTGTTCGTCGCAACGACGAGATCGATCTCGCCGATATCGAGACGCTGGCTCCACAGAAAATCGTGATTTCTCCGGGGCCGTGTACGCCCTCGGAGTCGGGTATTTCTCTGGATGTGATCCAGCACTATGCCGGCAGGCTGCCGATCCTGGGCGTCTGTCTGGGCCATCAGGCGATTGCCCAGGTGTTTGGTGCCACCATCGTGCGCGCCGCCAAAGTGATGCACGGTAAAACCTCGCCGGTCACCCACACGGGCACCGGAGTGTTCACGGGGCTCAATAATCCGTTAACCGTGACGCGCTACCATTCCCTGGTCATTGACCCGCCGACGCTGCCCGACTGCTTTGAGGTGACGGCCTGGAGCGATACGCAGGAGATCATGGGGATTCGTCACCGCGAATGGGACCTCGAAGGCGTGCAGTTCCACCCGGAAAGCATCCTCAGCGAGCAGGGCCATGCGCTGCTGGCAAATTTCCTCCATCGCTGAATAACTGTTGCCTTGCTGTGATTTTTTATGCATATTTTGTGATTATATTTTCACAATCAATGTGACATAAAATGGATGGGCATGACATGGCAACTGAACAACCAGCAATTACCCGCGCGACTTTCGATAAAGTGATCCTGCCGATTTATGCACCGGCTGAGTTTATCCCAGTGAAGGGAAAGGGCAGCCGCGTCTGGGATCAGCAGGGTAAAGAGTATGTGGATTTCGCGGGCGGTATTGCGGTCACGGCGCTGGGTCATTGCCATCCCGCGCTGGTTGAGGCGCTAAAAACCCAGGGCGAAACCCTGTGGCACACCAGCAACGTGTTCACCAACGAACCGGCGCTGCGCCTGGGACGTAAGATCATCGATGCCACCTTCGCCGAGCGCGTGCTGTTTATGAACTCCGGCACCGAAGCCAACGAAACCGCCTTTAAGCTGGCGCGCTACTACGCCACAACGCGCCACAGCCCGTACAAAACCAAAATCATCGCCTTCCACAATGCCTTCCACGGACGCTCCTTCTTTACCGTCTCCGTTGGCGGCCAGCCGAAGTATTCCGACGGGTTTGGCCCGAAACCGGCTGATATCGTCCACGTGCCGTTTAACGATCTGCACGCGGTGAAGGCGGTGATGGACGACCATACCTGCGCGATAGTCGTTGAGCCGATCCAGGGTGAAGGCGGCGTGACGGCGGCAACCCCGGAATTCCTGAAAGGACTGCGCGAACTGTGCGACGAGCATCAGGCGCTGCTGGTCTTTGATGAAGTGCAGTGCGGAATGGGGCGTACCGGCGATCTGTTCGCCTATATGCACTACGGCGTGACGCCGGATATTCTGACCAGCGCGAAAGCGCTCGGCGGCGGTTTCCCGGTGAGTGCGGTACTGACGACGCAGGAGATCGCCTCCGCGTTCCACGTTGGCTCTCACGGCTCTACCTACGGCGGTAACCCGCTGGCGAGCGCCGTAGCGGGCGCCGCGTTCGACATCATCAACACGCCGGAGGTGTTGAACGGCGTTAGCGCGAAGCGCGAGCTGTTCGTAAAACACCTGCAAAAGATTGACGAGCAGTACGACGTGTTCAGCGAGATCCGCGGGATGGGACTGCTGATTGGCGCTGAGCTGAAGCCGCAGTACAAGGGACGCGCGCGTGATTTCCTGCATGCCGCCGCTCGCGAAGGGGTGATGGTGCTGAACGCCGGGCCGGACGTGATGCGCTTTGCGCCGTCGCTGGTGGTGGAAGATAAAGACATCGAAGACGGGTTAACCCGCTTTGCCGCCGCGGTCGCGAAGATCGTAAAAGGTTAATACGCCGTCCGCTTCAACCTGCGGGTTAGCCAAATCCCGTGATGCGGACGCTGACGCCATGCCACCGAAGAAATGGTGTGCATGGTGTTCAGATGCCCCAGTACGCGCTGCAAATGCTGCTCCAGGGTGCTCATTGGCCCGTGGGTTAACGTTTCCGGCGCTTCCAGAATGTTCGAATCTCCCGACTCACCCGGCGAGTCATATTCCAGACGCTGCTGACAGCGCTGCAGCGCAATTTCACACGACTGCAGGTAGCGCTGCGCCAGATCCGGCGTCAGCATCGTGTGCTCGCGCGCCAGCGTGGTCATGGCGTTAATATGCTCGACGATAAACTGGCTGTGCGTCACCCAGAGCTTCATGTCTGCCAGATAGTGCGAGTTAAAGCCCGGCTCCTGCATTGCCTGGTTGAGTGAGTTGAACAGGGCGTTGTGAGCCTGGTTGACCTTCATGCGCTGATAAGCCAGCGGAGAGGGCTGCGGGTCGTCGCTCAGGATCAGGCGAATGGCCTGCTGGTCGGCCTCCAGCGCGTCGTGGGCATTCTGGCGCAGCAGTCCGCTTTGCCACTGCGGCCAGAGCCAGACCATACCGCCGAAGGCAATCAGGCAGCCGATCAGGGTATCGATCAGCCTGGCGACAATAAACTGTTCGCCATTGAGCGTGAGTAGCTGCAGGGTGTATACCGCCGTCACCGTGAAGCCCACCATCGCCCAGCCGTAGTTTTTGCGGATAATCAGGTAGCTCACCAGCGTGATCGCCAGCATCCCTGCCAGGGTGTAGCCTTCCGGCACGTGGAAGTGCAGCGTCACGCCCGCAATGATCAGCCCGGCCATCGTTCCGCCCGCCCGATGCAGAATACGCACCCGCGTGGCGCCGTAGCCGTTCTGAGTGACAAACAGCACGGTCATTAATATCCAGTAGGGTTTCGGCAGATGCAGCGCCATGCCCATCAGGCTGGCGGTACTGAGCATCACGCTAATACGTGCGGCGTTGCGCAGGGCGGACGATTTAAGAGAAAGGTAGCTTTTGAGCGCGGGCAATAGCGGCAGCCGTTTCTGCTTATCCGCCATCAGGTCGCGGGGATAAAGCGGGCGCTGCGTGCGCAACACGCGGGCGATACGGCTGAAGTGCCAGGCGGCAAACTGGCCGACGGGGTTATCCGGATGCTGACGAGCGATTTTCTCCAGCGCGCCCAGTTGCTTATCCATGTTAAAGCGCGTCGGGTAGCGGTGATAGAGAATATCATCGGCCAGAACGCGCAGGCGTGCGGACACCGTCTGCGCGTTCCAGCGGATCACCGCTTCGGCGTGGCTGCGCTCGACCAGCTTTTGCACCTCCTGCGGGTGGTGCAGGCTCACGGAGATATGCTCCTGCAGATCCAGCCCGACCTGGAAGGTGCGCAGCAGCCGTTTGTACTCGTGGTTCTTGTTGGCGGCGAGCATATGCAGCTGCTGATAGCACTGGCTTATCAGATCCACCACCTTCTGCTGGCGCGTCAGCAGGGGCGGTAAGGATTTTTCCGGATCGGTATGCTGGGTCAGCAGGGTGTATTTGGCTTCGCAGTAATCCGCAAGCTGCACATAGAGCAGGCTCAGGGATTCACGCAGCGGCTGCTCCCGCCACAGCCAGAACCAGAACCAGTTAAACAGGCCGTACCATAATGTCCCCAGGGCGTAGATCAGCAGCGGCTCCCACACCGGCATATTCCCGGCGAGGCTCAGCGTGAAAATGGCCGCAATCAGCGACGCGGGAAGCAGGCGGGCGTGCAGCGAACTGATTTCCGCCGTGACGCCGAGGGTCATCGCCAGCACGGTCAGGATCAGCGGCAGCGGGATATCACGAGCCAGTAACAGCTGTACGGCGAGGCTACAGCCCGCAAACAGGCAGCCGCCGATAATCAGGCGTTTGAAAAAGCGCTTATGCGGCGTGTCCAGACCGGCGATGTTGCAGCAGGCAGGCACGAGGGAAAACAGCAGACCTTGCTGAAGATGTCCGAGGATCAGGCCTATGGCCACGGGAAGACACAACACCAGCGTTTGTCGCAGTGCGTAGTTAACTTCCGGGTGATAGATCAGCCTGCGCCACATGGGGAGTAGAGACAAAAACGGCGTGACACCTTGCGATGGCACGCCGTTTAAGCGGAATTAACGCGTTCCGTAAACCACGATGGTTTTACCGTGGGCGGAGATCAGGTTTTGATCTTCCAGCATTTTCAGGATACGGCCCACTGTTTCACGGGAGCAACCGACGATCTGACCAATTTCCTGACGGGTAATTTTAATTTGCATGCCGTCCGGGTGGGTCATGGCGTCTGGCTGTTTCGCCAGGTTCAGCAGGGTCTGTGCGATACGGCCAGTCACGTCCAGGAAGGCGAGGTTGCCCACTTTCTCTGAGGTGACCTGCAGACGGCGCGCCATCTGGGAAGAAAGACGCATCAGGATGTCAGGGTTAACCTGAATCAGCTGACGGAACTTCTTGTAAGAAATTTCAGCCACTTCACATGCTGTCTTTGCACGAACCCAGGCGCTACGTTCCTGGCCCTCTTCAAACAGGCCCAGTTCACCGATGAAATCGCCCTGGTTCAGATAAGAAAGGATCATCTCTTTCCCTTCTTCATCTTTGATCAGCACTGCCACCGAGCCTTTAACGATGTAATACAACGTTTCCGCTTTTTCACCCTGGTGAATCAGCGTGCTCTTTGATGGGTACTTATGAATGTGGCAATGAGACAAGAACCATTCGAGAGTCGGGTCTGTTTGCGGTTTGCCAAGCACCATGCGCTGTTATCCTCTGTTATAAGCTGTCACCAGAGTCATCAGATGCATCCGGACTCTGGGGTTGCAATCGAATTCTTACCCATACCCTGGGAAGTCGGCTACCGTAACGTTTCGCAGCCAGTAAAGTTTGATGTCCTCTGCATACATGTGTAACGTCAATGTATTACTGTAGCATCCAGAGTGTTTTAGCATAGCTTTCGCCGCGTGTCTCCTGGTGTCTCGCTTCAGCATGATGCAGGTCGCCTTCCATTGCGAGAAATGTAACGCACGCGTAATCTGTCACCAAAAATGCAACGTTGGAGTTTAAGAATATGCAAGCGCGCGTGAAATGGGTTGAAGGTTTAACGTTCCTGGGCGAGTCCGCGTCAGGGCACCAGATTTTGATGGACGGTAACTCCGGCGATAAAGCGCCCAGCCCAATGGAAATGGTGCTGATGGCGGCAGGGGGATGCAGCGCCATTGACGTGGTGTCGATTCTGCAAAAAGGCCGTCATGACGTGACGGATTGTGAGGTGAAACTGACGTCAGAACGTCGCGAAGAGGCGCCACGCCTGTTCACCCATATTAATCTGCACTTTGTGGTTACCGGTAAAGAGTTGAAGGACGCGGCGGTCTCGCGTGCGGTTGACCTGTCTGCGGAGAAGTACTGCTCTGTGGCGTTAATGCTGGAGAAAGCGGTAAAAATCACGCATTCGTATGAAGTGATCGAGGCTTAATTATTGGGGCATCGTGCGTGTTGATGCCCTCACCCTAACCCTCTCCCACAGGGAGAGGGAACATGTTCACGCAATCTGCTTCCCTTCCATCAGTCGCTCCACCAGCGGCGTCATGATGAGCTCCATCGCCAGCCCCATTTTTCCGCCCGGCACGACTAACGTATTCATGTGCGAAATAAACGAGCCCTGCAGCATGGCCAGTAGCCAGGGGTAATCAATGCCTTCGAGATTGCGGAAATGGATCACCACAAAGCTCTCATCCAGAGACGGGATGCTTTTGGCCGCAAACGGGTTGGAGGTATCCACCGTCGGCACGCGCTGGAAGTTGATATGGGTGCGGGAGAACTGCGGCGTCAGGAAGTTGATGTAATCTTCCATGGAGCGCACCACCGAGTCCATCACCGCCTCTCGTGAATGGCCGCGCTCGCTCATGTCGCGCGTCAGCTTCTGGATCCACTCCAGGTTAACGATAGGGACCACGCCGACCAGCAGATCCACGTGGCGCGCCACGTCGTGTTGAGGGGTGACCACGCCACCGTGCAATCCTTCGTAAAACAGCACGTCGGTGGGTTCCGGCAGAGGTTGCCACGGGGTGAACGTCCCCGGCACCTGATTCCAGGGAACGGCTTCATCATAGGTATGCAGATACTTGCGGGACTGCCCTTTGCCGCTCTGACCGTACTCGATAAAGGTTTGTTCCAGCAGGCCGAAGTCATTGGCTTCCGGGCCGAAATAGCTGATGTGTTTACCCAGATCGCGCGCCTTACGGATGGCCATATCCATCTCCGGACGCGTGTAGCGGTGAAAGCTGTCGCCTTCGACCTCCGCCGCACGAAGATTCAGCTGGGCGAAAATCTTGCGAAAGGCGAGGCTGGTGGTGGTGGTTCCCGCACCACTCGACCCCGTAACGGCAATAACCGGATGTCTGGCAGACATAGCAACTCCCTGACTTAAAAGGGTGGAAGATCAGCCGTGAAACGCGTTGCGGGGCATGATATTGACCGTCTCATGCAGTTCTGACCACACCAGCACCACGTCGCCGCTTTTCAGCTGGCGCTTTACATCGTTGACCTTTTGCTCAAGCGAGCGTTCCTGTTCACCATAATCGGTGCCTTCGCGTAATACAAAGCTTTCAATCAGATTATCGAGCGTTTCGGGAGCCAGATCCTGCCAGGGAATAATCATTTTGCACCGTCCAGATAAGGGGTTAGCCAGTCAGGAATACGCGTCTCAAGCCACATTTTCGGGCGGCGCAGCGTACCGCCGATAAACCCGACGTGGCCGCCGTGCTCGGTCAACTGATAGTGAACGTTGTCGGGCAGGAATTCCTGAGCGGGGATCGAGTGATGATCCATAAACGGGTCATCTTTGGCATGAATGATCAGCGTCGGCTGCGTGATCTTGCTGAGCAGCGGCATGGCGCTGCACTGACGATAATAGTCAATCGCATCGGCGAAGCCGTGGATTTTCGCGGTGATCAGGTCGTCGAACTCGCGAATACGGCGCACCTTTTTCAGCTGACGCAGGCTGACCGGCAGGGTATCCGGATAGGCTTTCAGCTTACGCGCCGCGTTGGCCTTCAGCAGGTTGAGCAGGTAGCGCTGATAGACGCGGGAAAAGCCTTTATCCATGTGGTAGCTGCACTGCTCCAGCATAAACGGTGCGGAGACAATGACGGCGGCATCCAGCGGGACGGTTTCACCCTCTTTGGCTAGCAGGCAGGCCAGCATATTGCCGCCCAGCGAGTAGCCCACCGCGGCGGTCGGCACGGTGCCAAAGTTGTCCCGTAGCCAGTGTAAAAACCACGTTCCGTCTTCGGTTTCACCCGAGTGATAAATGCGTTTCTGACGATTCGGTTCGCCGCTGCAGCCGCGAAAATGCATCACCACGCCGAGCCAGCCGCGCGCTTTTGCCGCCTCAATTAACCCGTGTGCATACGGGCTGTGCAGGCTGCCTTCCAGACCGTGAAAGACCACCAGACGCGGCTTATGGCGGGCCTGCTCCGGCGCTTCGCTCCAGGCGAGATCCAGAAAATCACCGTCTGGCAGGTCAAGCCGCTGCCAGTGTGGGGTGAACTGAACCTTGCGGCGGATCAGTCGCGGCAGCATGGTCTGCAAATGGCGATTGGCCACGCCGCGCATAGGCACGAACTCAGTGCTGTCTTCGGCCGCAATGTCGAAGTCTGATGGAATGATTTGGGTCATAAGGGCGATGCTGATTCTTGTCAGAAATTTACGGTACTTTCCGAATTGTACCCCGTTTAGCCTGGTTTTCCGAAACATGAACTGATCCCGATCACAAATCTTTACCTTGATTATTACTCTCAGGCTAATGATTCCACTCTACGCTTAATTGATGCCTTTCTCACCAGAGCGCACACTTTACTCAACGTTAAGCAAATCAAAATGATTAGCTGAATCAGGAGGTTAATAATGTTATCTGGGCAAACACCCACCCGGCAATGGAACACGCGACGCAGCGAAAAAGCGCGTCGCCTGGCGTCCGTACCGGTGCAGGGCAAGGTACTGCCAACCGGCGATCTTGTCGCCATGCTGGAAAAACTGATCGCGCCTGGCGACAAGGTCGTTCTGGAAGGTAACAACCAGAAGCAGGCGGATTTCCTTTCCCGCTCGCTGGCCGAAGTGAATCCGCAAATTGTCCACGACCTGCATATGATCATGCCGAGCGTCGGCCGCAGCGAGCATCTGGATATCTTCGAGAAAGGCATCGCCCGCAAGCTGGATTTCTCCTTCTCCGGGACGCAGAGCCTGCGAATCTCCCAGCTGCTGGAAGACGGTCAGCTCGAAATCGGCGCAATTCACACCTACATCGAACTTTACTCACGTCTCTACGTCGACCTGTCGCCCAACGTGGCGCTGATTGCCGGCTTTAAAGCCGACCGCAAAGGCAACCTCTACACCGGGGCGAGCACCGAAGATACCCCGGCGCTGGTGGAAGCCGCTGCGTTCCACGACGGCATCGTCATCGCGCAGGTGAACGAGCTGGTGGACGACGAATGCGAGCTGCCGCGCGTGGATATCCCGGGCTCCTGGATCGATTACGTCGTGGTTGCCGACAAGCCGTTCTTTATCGAACCGCTGTTCACCCGCGACCCACGCCTCATTAAACAGGAACATATCCTGATGGCGATGATGGCCATCAAAGGCATCTACGCGGAGCACCAGGTGCAGTCCCTGAACCACGGTATCGGCTTTAACACCGCAGCGATCGAGCTGCTGCTGCCTACCTACGGCGAACAGCTCGGCCTTAAGGGCAAAATCTGTAAACACTGGACGCTGAACCCCCATCCGACGCTGATCCCCGCCATCGAAAGCGGTTGGGTGGAGAGCGTGCACTGCTTCGGCGGCGAGCTGGGGATGGAAGAGTACATCCGTGCTCGTCCGGACGTCTTCTTTACCGGTGCCGACGGCTCTATGCGTTCCAACCGTGCCTTCTGTCAGCTGGCAGGTCAGTACGCGGTGGATATGTTTATCGGCTCTACGCTGCAGGTAGACGGCTACGCCAACTCCTCAACCGTGACCCGCGGTCGTCTTTCCGGCTTCGGCGGTGCGCCAAACATGGGCCATGACCCGCACGGTCGCCGCCACGCCACGCCGGCCTGGCTGAACATGATCACCGAGCCGGACCCGATGCAGCGCGGTAAAAAGCTGGTCGTGCAGATGGTCGAAACCTTCCAGGCAGGCGTGAAGCCAACCTTCGTGGAAAAACTCGATGCCGTAGACGTGGCGAAAGCCTCCGGCATGCCGCTGGCACCGGTGATGATTTACGGCGATGACGTGACGCACGTGCTGACGGAAGAGGGGATTGCCTACCTCTACCGGGCGAAAGATCTGGAAGAGCGTCGGGCCATGGTTGCCGCCGTCGCGGGGATCACCGACATCGGCCTGGGCGTGGACGCCAAACGCGTGGCGGAACTGCGCCAGAGCGGCAAGGTTGTGTATCCGGAAGATATGGGGATTCGCCGCACTGACGCCGCCCGCTCTCTGCTGGCTGCGGGCAGCGTGTCTGACCTGGTGGAATGGTCCGGCGGTTTGTATAACCCACCTGCGAAATTCCGGAGCTGGTAATGAAACTTCTCCCCCAGATTCAGGTTGAAGGCGGTGCCGAATGGCTGGCGCGAACCGCCACGCAGTGTCTGATTGACGAAGCACGTTTAAGCCCGAAACCCGGTCTGGTGGACAGTCGGGGGAACGGCGCGCACCACGATTTATCCCTTGCGCTGATGGAGCGCTCCGCGCACAGCCTGACCTCCACGTTTCAGGCGCTGGCGCAGCAAAGCTGGCAGCGTCCGGCAGATATCGCACTTCGGCAAACCGTCGGGCGACTCGGTCGCGAAGGCGAGCAGCAAATGATGTCCGCAACCGGAGGCGTAAACACCCATCGCGGCGCGATTTGGGCGCTGGGATTGCTGGTCAGCGCGGTGGCGATGCTCGGCGGTGATGCCAGGGCGCAAGACGTCGCCCGCACCGCCGCACAGCTGGCGAGACTGCCGGACGACGCGGCGCCGAAGGTGTTCAGTAAAGGCCTGCGCGCCACGCACCGTTACCGCGTGCCGGGCGCGCGTGAAGAGGCGCAGCAGGCGTTTCCGCACGTTATGCAGCGTGCGCTGCCGCAGCTTCGTCTGAGCCGCCTCAACGGCAGCAGCGAAACGCACGCCAGGCTCGACGCGCTGATGGCCATCATGACCTCACTCACCGACACCTGCGTGCTGTCACGTGCCGGAATGGAAGGGCTTGACGCCATGCAGGACGGCGCCCGTGCGGTGCTGAACGCCGGCGGCAGCGCAGCGCCTGCGGGCCAGCAGGCGCTGGCCAGGTTAGACCGTCAGATGCTGGCGCTCAACGCCTCACCGGGCGGCGCTGCCGACCTGCTTGCCGCCACGCTGTTTCTCGACCGCATCGAAACGCCAAATTCAAAGCATTAAGAGGATGTTATGGAAAAAATCACATTGACCATGCCAGCCAGCCGCGCGTTGAGCGGCAGGGCGCTGGCAGGGGTAGTCGGTTCCGGGGATATGGAGGTACTCTTCACCGCCGAACCGGGCCAGACGTTAACCATTGATATCACCACCTCCGTGGACAACAGCCGGGGGCGCTGGGAGGCGCTGTTCAACCGTCTGCAAACCGTCAGCAGCCTGCCCGCAGGGAAGTTGACCATCCACGACTTCGGCGCGACGCCGGGCGTGGCCCGCATTCGCATCGAACAGGTTTTTGAGGGGGTGAGCCATGCGTGATGACAACAGCTTTATCGAACTGAAAGCGCGCCAGCGCGCGCAGGCTCTGCTCGACGAGGGCAGCTACCGCGAACTGCTGGATCCGTTTGAAGGCATTATCTCTCCGTGGCTTGGGCCGCAGGGGATTGTTCCTCAGGCCGATGACGGCATGGTCGTCGCAAAAGGAACCATCAACGGTCAGCCTGCGGTCGTGGTCGCGATTGAAGGCGCGTTCCAGGGCGGCAGCATGGGCGAAGTGTCCGGTGCAAAAATGGCGGCGGCGCTGGAGCTGGCGGCGGAAGATAACCGCAACGGCATTCCGACGCAGGCGGTGCTGTGCCTCGAGACCGGCGGCGTGCGCCTGCAGGAAGCGAACCTCGGCCTGGCGGCGATTGCCGATATCCACGCCGCGATTGTTGACCTGCGCCGCTACACCCCGGTGGTGGGGATTGTGGCCGGGACCGTGGGCTGCTTCGGCGGGATGTCCATCGCGGCAGCGCTGTGCAGTTACCTGATTGTGACCCGCGAAGCGCGTCTTGGTCTTAACGGCCCGCAGGTTATCGAGCAGGAGGCGGGCATTGAGGAGTACGACTCCCGCGATCGTCCGTTTATCTGGAGCATGACCGGCGGCGAAGTGCGCTATCAAAGCGGGCTGGTGGATGCGCTGGTAGGCGACGGCGTAAACGCGGTGAAAGCGGCGATGAACGACGCGATTGCGAAAGGCGTGCCGGCGAAACACCGCACCGACAACTACGACGATTACCTGAACCGTTTAACGAATTTCGACACCCGCAAACAGGCCGATGCCGAACAGATTAACGCGCTTTTTGCCCGGGAGGTGAAATGATGAGTAATTCAAAAAGCCGTGGCGAGCTCTGGCTGGAAACCCTCGCCCCGAATGTCAAACGTATCGCGGGACTGTGCCCGTCCGTGCAGGCGGCAGACGGCGAGCTGAACGGTGAATCGGTGCGCTTTGTCGCCGTGGTGCCGGATGCCAACAACCACTTCCCGCGCGCGGCGCAGGGCGAAGTTGGTCTGCTGGAAGGCTGGTGGCTTGCGAAAGTGGTCAGCGAAACCGTCGCGGCGGATGCCGATAAAGCCGTGAAGCGCCCGATTGTGGCGGTGATCGACGTCCCAAGCCAGGCCTATGGCCGTCGCGAAGAGGCGTTTGGTATTCATCAGGCGCTGGCCGGTGCGGCGGCAGCCTATGCGAATGCGCGCCTGGCCGGTCACCCGGTGATTGGGCTGATCGTCGGCAAGGCAATGTCCGGCGCGTTCCTGGCGCACGGCTACCAGGCCAACCGTCTGATCGCCTTTAATGACAAGGGCGTGCTGATCCATGCGATGGGCAAAGAGTCCGCGGCGCGCATCACGCTGCGAACCGTCGAGGCGCTGGAAAAACTGGCGGCGACCATTCCGCCCATGGCGTACGACATCGGCAACTACGCCACGCTGGGGCTGCTCTCTAACCTGCTGGATATCAGCAACCCGGATGCCCCCTCCGATAACGATCTGACGCTGGTGAAAACCACCCTGCAACAGGCCATCAGTGACGCTCGTCAGGACACCACCCTGAAAAACCGTCTGGGTGCTGACAACCGCCGCAGCTCGGCGCTCGTACGCGAACGTATGCGAGCCAGCTGGTAAGTAAAAAAAAGACCTGCCGGAGATGCAAACCCCGTGGGCGCGCCCGCTGCGCCCGCGCGGGAGCCTGCATCCTGAAAAATAATAAACATCGCACCAGTGCTAAAACTTTTTTTACTACAGGTGATTTATGACTTACGTAATTGTTCATGCTCTTGCACCGATTTTCGTCATCATGCTGCTGGGATTCTGGGCCGGTAAGGCAAAGATGGTCGATAACAAAAATGTATCCCTGCTCAATATCTTCGTGATGGATTTTGCACTGCCTGCCGCGCTGTTTAGCGCCACCGTGCAAACGCCGTGGACCGGCATCGTGGCGCAGTCGCCGCTGATTCTGGTTCTCACTCTGGCGATGTGGATCACCTATGCGGCCATCTACTTCCTCGCCACGAAAGTCTTTAAGAAATCCCCGCAGGACGCGGCCGTGCTGACCCTGACGGTAGCTTTACCGAACTATGCAGCGCTTGGCCTGCCGATTCTGGGCAGCGTGCTGGGTGAAGGTTCGTCCACGTCGCTTTCCGTTGCGGTCTCTATTGCCTGCGGTTCGGTGCTGATGACCCCGTTCTGCCTGCTGATCCTGGAGCGGGAAAAAGCGCGCGCTGAGGGGAATAACTCCGGCTCAACGCTCTCCATGCTGCCGGTGCTGATGTGGCGCTCCATTAAAAAACCGATCGTGATGGGCCCGCTGCTGGGCGTGATTCTGTCCGCCATCGGGATCAAAATGCCGGAACTGGTTCTTGCAGCGATTAAACCGCTGGGGCTGTCCGCCACCGCTGCCGCGCTGTTCCTGACCGGGGTGATCCTCTCTGCCCGTAAGCTGCAGATCAACACCATGGTGATTACGTCAACCATCGCCAAGCTGCTGATTCAGCCAGCGATTGCCTGGGGTATTGTGCTGATCTTCGGCCTGCATGGCTCCGTGGCGATCACCGCTATCCTGATGATTGCACTTTCTGCGGGCTTCTTCGGCGTGGTGTTCGGTAACCGCTTTGGCGTGCAGTCGCCGGATGCTGAAGCCGTGCTGCTGTTAAGCTCCGTACTGTGTATCCTGTCGCTGCCGCTGTTTATCTCGCTGACTTCAGGAATGTAATTATGACCACAACATTACGCCCGCACGACCTCATCTGGCTTACCGCGCGCGATGCGCTGGAAGGCATCACCGAATCCTGGGTGGAGGCGGCCTGGCATACCGGCCTGCCGGTGGTGGTGCGGCGTGATGTTGACAGTGAAGGCCGGATCCCCGTTGGCGTGCGCGGACTGCGCCGCGACCAGCGGGCGGCCGGGTGGGTGAAGCCGGAAAACGTGTTACGCGTGGTTTCACCGGAAGACCTGAGCGTTGCGGCCGATCTGCTGCGCTCGCCGTTTGTTACCCAGCCACCCGTTCAGGTGGCGCTGCAGCTTTCTCAGCAGGCGTGGCCGTGGAAGTGGGGCATTACCGGCAGCACCGGCTACGCGCTGGCGACCGGTATTCCGGTTATTCATGCCGACAGCGATCTTGATCTGCTGATCCGCGCCCCGCACGCCGTTTCCCCTGATGCGTTTGCTGGCTGGCAGTCTCAGCTTAGCCGGGCGCTGTGTCGGGCGGATACGCAGGTGGATACCCCCGAGGGTGGCTTTGCGCTGGCAGAGTGGCTGCGCGACGGCAAAACGCTGCTGAAAACCCGCCGAGGACCGCGCCTGGTGGCGGATCCGTGGCGCAGGGAGGAGTGATGAAAATAGTGTTTACCTTTCCGGGGCAGGGTACGCAGCACGAAGGTATGCTGCAAAATTTGCCGGGAACGGAGCTGGAACGGGCGCGAGAGGTGCTTGGCGCCGAAGTGGATACGCTGGACAGCGCAGACGCGCTAACCCATACCCGTGCGGTCCAGCTGTGTCTGCTGATTTCAGGCGTGGCCTGGGGGCGAGAGCTGGAGCGTCGCGGCGTGACGCCGGATATCGTTAGCGGGCTGTCCATCGGCGCTTATCCGGCGGCGGTTATCGCAGGCGCACTGGACTTTTCGGACGCGCTGAGGCTGGTGGCGCTGCGCGGTGACCTGATGGAGCAGGCGTACCCGCACGGCTACGGCCTGACGGCCATCATGGGCTTAACCCTGCCGCAGGTGGAAGACCTTATCCAGGGCACCGGGACCTACATTGCCAACCTGAATGCCGAAACGCAGATCGTGATTGCCGGAGCCGATCAAGGAATGGCGCAGGCGGCGGCACGCGCGCTGGCGAAAGGGGCGAGCAAGGCCAAACGGCTGGCGGTCAGCGTGCCGTCCCACTGCGAACTGCTGGCGGAACCGGCACAAAAGCTGGCGGAGGCGTTTAAATCCGTCACGCTTTCACGCCCACGCTGCGCCTATCTGAGCGGCAGCACCGGGCGCGTGCTGTGGCAGCCGGAAAAGATCGCCGACGATCTGGCGATGAACATGGCGCGTACGGTGCGCTGGCAGGAGGCGATGATTTCAGCGAATGAACGCGAAGCCCGGCTGGCGATTGAAATGCCGCCTGGCGGCGTACTGACCTGCCTGACGCGTCAGGCGCCGTGGGAAGGAGAGACGATTTCACTGGAGCGCAGCGGGGTGGACGTGGCGGTGCATCTGGCGCGTCGGCTTCGCGGGTGAGTTTTTAGTCCGGTGGCGGCTACGCCTTACCGGGCCTACGGGTTCGGTTGCCTTGTTTTGTATCACGTACTTTCCTGCAGGCTGCGCGCATACATCCGCCCTTCGGCGGCTAATGCCCGCAGGCTCGGGTCCTGCTCGCGGTTGCGGGCAAAGACGATCGCGATCAGCTGCTGCATCTGGTACGGCTCCGCCAGCTTCAACAGCTGCACGGAATTCTCATACACTTTCTTCATCCTGCCCGGCATTAGCGTAAATCCAACACCTGCCTGCACCAGGCTGAGCATCGAGAAAATGTCATTCACCCGGGTAACTATCTCCGGCTCGAATCCGGCGATATGAAAGGCTTCCTGAAACCCTGCATAGGTGGCGAACCCTTCTGCCAGAGCGACAAATTTCTGGTCTTTGTAATCACGCAGATCCGCGGGGCCGCGAGTATTCAGCGTGGCGGAAGCCGGTGCGGCAAGGAAAATGTCGTCGTGGAACAGGGGCAGCACTTCGAGGCTGTTACGGTCAATGTCGCTTTCGGAGATGGAGATAAGAATCGCGTCCAGCGAGCCTTCATCCAGCATGTGCAGCAGGGTGTCGTTGGAGCCCATCGTCAGATCCATCTCCAGATCCGGACGACGCAGCTTCATGCCCATGATCAGACGCGGCACGGTTTCCAGGGTGAGCGAGTAGAGCGTCCCGACTCGCAGCCGCCCCTGACCGATCCCGGCAATTTTGCGCGACGCTTCCAGCCCGCGCTCCATCACCTGCATCACCTCCTGGCAATACTCCAGCAGCGTCCAGGCGGAAGGCAGGGCAATCAGGTTGCGCCCCTTATGGGTAAAGAGCGGGCAGCGCACGTTTTCTTCCAGCGTGTGCAGTGCACGGTGAACGCTGACGCCGCTCAGGCCCAGAGTTTCGGCGGTACGCGCGATATTCCCCTTCTCCATAAACGTCATGAAGATGCTGAGCTTGCGGAATGTAATCTCGCTTGTGATATCGAAACTCATAGCCCTCCCGGCGTGTTATTCAGCCTGCAGCATCGCTTCCAGCTGTTCCTGTGCGTCGAGCCACGCCATTTCGCACTCTTCGAGACTGGATTTGGTCTTCGCCTGCGTTTGCAGGCAGTCGGTCAGTTCCGCTTTGCGGCTCTGGTCATACAGACCGCTGTCGCCGAGCTTCTCTTCAACAGCGGCAAGCGTGGCGTTGAGTTTTTCCATCTCTTTTTCGAGACGGATAATCTCTTTACGCAGCGGCTGCGTCTGGGTGCGCAGCTCCGCTTCACGACGCTTCTGGTCTTTACGCGCCTGCGCGCTGTTGGCGTTGTCTTTTGCCGATTCCTCCGGCTGGTTTTCCTGCTTCTGCACGTCCGTCAGCCACTGCTGGTAGTCTTCCAGATCGCCGTCGAACGGTTCGACTTTGCCGCCATGCACTAAATAGAGATCGTCCGTGGTGGAGCGGATCAGGTGACGGTCATGCGAAACCACCACCAGTGCGCCTTCGAACTCAATCAGCGCTTCGGTCAGCGCCTGACGCATATCGAGATCCAGGTGGTTGGTCGGTTCATCGAGCAGCAGCAGGTTCGGGCGCTGCCAGACGATCAGCGCCAGCACCAGACGGGCCTTTTCGCCGCCGGAGAAGCGCTCGGTGTTTTCCGTCACCTTATCGCCCTGGAAGCCGAAGCCGCCGAGATAGTCGCGCAGCTTCTGCTCCATCTCCTGCGGCGCCAGACGCGCGAGGTGCTGAATCGGCGATTCATCCGCGCGTAAAAATTCCAGCTGATGCTGGGCGAAGTAGCCAAGCTTGATGCCCTTCGCCAGGCCGATTTCACCGCTGACCGGGCTAAGCTCGCCCGCCAGCAGCTTGATCAGCGTCGATTTACCGGCACCGTTACGCCCCAGCAGGCCAATGCGCGAACCCGGCACCAGGTTGAGCTTGATAGAATCGAGAATAATGCGGTCGGCATAGCCCGCGCTGACCTTCTCCATCTTCAGCAGCGGGTTCGGCAGACTTTCCGGCTCGCGGAAGCTGAAGTGGAACGGGTTATCCACGTGCGCCGGGGCAATCATCTCCATGCGTTCCAGCATCTTGATGCGGCTCTGGGCCTGCTTGGCTTTTGAGGCTTTGGCCTTAAAGCGATCCACGAAGCTCTGCAGGTGCGCCACGCGCTGCTGCTGGCTTTCGTACATGGACTGCTGCTGGGCAAGGCGCGTCGCGCGCTGACGCTCGAAGGAGCTGTAGTTGCCGGTGTACTCGAACATCGTTTGCTGTTCGATGTGAATGATTTTATCCACCACCGGGTCGAGGAAGTCGCGGTCGTGGGAGATCAGAATCAGAGTGCCCTGATAGCTCTTGAGCCACTTCTCCAGCCAAATAACCGCATCGAGATCGAGGTGGTTGGTCGGTTCATCGAGCAGCAGCAGGTCAGAGCGGCAGATCAGCGCCTGCGCCAGGTTGAGTCGCATACGCCAGCCGCCGGAGAAGTCGCTGACCGGGCGTTCCAGCTGTTCATTGCTGAAGCCCAGGCCGTGCAGCAGGCTGGAGGCGCGGGAGCGAATGGTCCACGCGTCAATGGCGTCCAGCTTGCCGTGAACGGTGGCAATGGCGTGGCCGTCGTTGCGCTCGTTAGCGGCGTTAAGTTCCGCCTCGAGCTTACGGTATTCCCGGTCGCCGTCGATAACATAGTCGAGTGCCGGTTCGCTCAGCGCCGGCGTCTCCTGGTTTACCCAGGCGAGCTGCCAGTTCCCCGGGAAGGTAAAGTTACCGCCATCCGCGCTAATCTCGTTTTTCAGCAGTGCCAGCAGGGTGGATTTACCACAGCCGTTTTTGCCGACCAGGCCCACTTTTTGGCCCGGGTTGATGGTAGCAGTGGCGTTATCCAGCAGGACGCGCACGCCGCGACGAATTTGTAACGAGGAGAAAACAATCATAGAAGCGCCGTATGTTCCGACTATGTTAATTTGTCATTATGATAATGTAAGGTGTGGGCCATTTTCCGCACCGGGCCGCCATGGTAGCCCAAAACAACGACGATACACAAAAACAGAAACAAGACCGGGAGGGGAATGATGTCTCAGACAGCAAAAGTGCTGCTGCTGTATGCCCATCCGGAATCTCAGGACTCGGTGGCAAACCGGGTGCTGCTTAAGCCGGCCACACAGCTCAGCAACGTGACGGTGCACGATCTCTTCGCGCACTATCCTGATTTCTTTATTGATATCCCTTACGAGCAGGAACTGCTGCGTCAGCATGACGTCATTGTGTTCCAGCATCCGCTTTACACCTACAGCTGTCCGGCGCTGCTCAAAGAGTGGCTGGACCGCGTGCTGAGCCGGGGCTTCTCCAGCGGGGTGGGGGGCAACCAGCTGGCGGGAAAGTACTGGCGTAGTGTGATCACCACCGGAGAGCCGGAAAGTGCTTACCGCCACGACGGGCTGAACCGCTATCCGATGAGCGACATTCTGCGGCCTTTCGAACTGACGGCGGCAATGTGCCGTATGCACTGGATGAGCCCGATTATTGTCTACTGGGCCCGACGTCAGGATCCGAAAGAACTGGCCAGCCACGCCAGAGCCTATGGTGAATGGCTGGCGTCACCGATTCCGGCAGGAGGTCGTTAATGGAAGGATCGAATTTGCTCCTCGCCGGGGTGCTGTTTTTATTTGCGGCCGTCGTCGCGGTGCCGCTTGCTGCACGCATTGGTATCGGTGCGGTACTGGGGTATCTGCTGGCGGGGATCGCGATTGGCCCATGGGGACTGGGATTCATCAGCGATGTAGATGAGATTCTCCATTTCTCCGAACTGGGCGTGGTGTTCCTGATGTTCATCATCGGGCTGGAACTGAATCCTTCGAAATTGTGGCAACTCCGACGCTCTATTTTTGGCGTGGGCGCCGCGCAGGTGATGTTCAGCGCCGCGATCCTGGGGGGCCTGTTAATGCTGACCAACTTTTCATGGCAGGCGGCGGTGATTGGTGGGATAGGCCTTGCGATGTCGTCGACGGCGATGGCGCTGCAGCTGATGCGCGATAAAGGGATGAATCGCAACGAAGCCGGCCAGCTGGGCTTTTCGGTGCTGCTGTTCCAGGATTTGGCAGTGATCCCGGCGCTGGCGCTGGTGCCGCTGCTGGCGGGGTCCGGCGACGACCACTTCGACTGGGCGAAAATCGCCATGAAGGTGCTGGCCTTCGCGGGCATGCTGATTGGCGGTCGTTTCCTGTTACGTCCCGTATTCCGCTTTATTGCCGCGTCGGGCGTTCGCGAGGTATTTACCGCCGCGACGCTGCTGCTGGTGCTGGGATCGGCGTTGTTTATGGACGCGCTGGGGCTGTCGATGGCACTCGGGACCTTTATCGCCGGGGTGCTGCTGGCGGAGAGCGAGTATCGGCACGAGCTGGAAATTGCCATCGATCCCTTTAAAGGGCTGCTGTTAGGCCTGTTCTTTATTTCAGTGGGGATGGCGCTCAACCTTGGCGTGCTCTATACCCATCTGCTGTGGGTTGTGGTGAGCGTGGCCATCCTGGTGGCGGTGAAAACGCTGGTGCTGTACGTCATGGCGCGTATTTATGGCTTGCGCAGTTCGGAACGCATGCAATTTGCCAGCGTGTTAAGCCAGGGGGGCGAGTTCGCGTTTGTGCTGTTCTCTACCGCCTCCTCCCAGAAGTTGTTTAAAGACGATCAGATGGCGCTTTTGCTGGTAACGGTCACGCTGTCGATGATGACCACGCCGCTGCTGATGAAGCTGGTGGATAAACTGCTGTCGCGCCGCCTGAATCCCACTGACGATGAAGACGAAGCGCCGTGGGTGGAAGACGACAAGCCGCAGGTTATTGTGGTGGGCTTTGGTCGTTTTGGACAGGTTATCGGGCGTTTGCTGATGGCGAACAAAATGCGCATTACGGTGCTGGAGCGCGATATCAGCGCGGTTAACCTGATGCGTAAATATGGCTATAAGGTTTACTACGGCGACGCGACCCAGCTTGAGCTGCTGCGCTCGGCGGGGGCAGAGGCGGCAGAGTCCATCGTCATTACCTGTAACGACCCGGAAGACACGATGAAGCTGGTGGATCTCTGCCAGCAGCATTTCCCGCATCTGCATATTCTGGCGCGTGCGCGGGGACGTGTTGAAGCTCACGAATTATTGCAGGCGGGTGTGAAACACTTCTCCCGTGAGACGTTCTCCAGTGCGCTGGAGCTGGGGCGCAAGGCGCTGATCTCGCTTGGCATGCATCCGCATCAGGCGCAGCGCGCCCAGATGCACTTCCGCCGGCTGGATATGCGGATGCTGCGCGAGCTGATGCCGGTCCATACCGATACGGCGCAGATCTCCCGCGTGCGGGAAGCGCGTCGCGAGCTGGAGGAGATCTTCCAGCGCGAGATGCAGCAGGAACGACGCCAGCTCGATGGCTGGGATGAATTTGAATAAAGGGTAACGAAAGATGGCTGTACGTAAACGCTTTATCGCGGGTGCAAAATGCCCGACCTGCCAGGCGCAAGATACCCTGGCGATGTGGCGGGAAAATAATATTGATGTTGTTGAGTGTGTTAAGTGCGGTCACCAGATGCGTGAGGCCGACAAAGAGGCCCGCGAACACGTTCGCAAAGAAGAGCAAGTTATCGGGATTTTTCATCCGGACTAGCGATATGCCCTGAGTTTTTTTAAGCTAAAGGGTACACAGGTGCAGATTTCCGCTACAATCTGCGCCAGCAATTTTCCCACGCTCAGGAGATATCATGAAAGTAGCAAAAGACCTGGTGGTCAGCCTGGCCTATCAGGTACGTACAGAAGACGGTGTGTTGGTTGATGAGTCTCCGGTGAGTGCGCCGCTTGACTACCTGCATGGTCACGGTTCCCTGATTTCCGGCCTGGAAAACGCGCTGGAAGGTCATGAAGTTGGCGACAAATTTGACGTTGCTGTAGGCGCGAACGACGCTTACGGTCAGTATGACGACAACCTGGTTCAGCGCGTTCCTAAAGACGTATTCATGGGCGTTGACGAACTGCAGGTTGGCATGCGCTTCCTGGCTGAAACCGACCAGGGCCCGGTTCCTGTTGAAATCACCGAAGTGGAAGATGACCACGTCGTGGTTGACGGTAACCACATGCTGGCTGGCCAGAACCTGAAGTTCAACGTAGAAGTTGTTGCGATCCGTGAAGCGACCGAAGAAGAGCTGGCTCATGGCCACGTTCACGGTGCGCACGGTCACGACCATGACCACGATCACGGCCACGACGGCTGCTGCGGTGGTCACGGCCACGACCATGGTCACGACCACGATCACGGTAAAGGTGGTTGCGGTAACGGCGGCTGCGGTTGCCACTAATTCCGTCATGCGGAAAATAAAAAAGCGGGATAATCCCGCTTTTTTTACGCCTCAATAATGAGGAGGTGGCGTCTCTTCTGACTGAGAGGCAATGTTTGACGGCTGCGTGGCCTTCAGCTTTTCCGTCAGCAGGCGCATATGATCCCGCAGTTTTGCCATTTCGAGCTCATGTGCGGTCACGGTCTGGTTTAGCTCTTCGATGGTGATGTCCTGAAAAGCCAGGCGGCTTTCCAGCTCAGCCATTCTCGCTTCTAATGCTGTATCCTTCATCATTCACCTCGTTTATTTCAGATTCGCCATATTGGTCCTGCGGCGGCGCAGTTTAACTGAGTTTATCCTTAAGTACAGTCCGCATCCCCTTGGCAGGAAACTTATTTAAACAAAAATAGTCTGAAAAGTGGCGAGAATTGGAAGTGTCTGTCTGTAGATTTCTTCCGCAACGTTTTATAGTACGTAACTCATTTACGTTTAACGCTGGGGTGAGAGTCCCCAGGCCCTGGAGATATGGATGAAATCACTGTTTAAAGTAACGCTGCTGGCGACGACGATGGCTGTTGCGCTGAACGCGCCGCTGTCATTCGCTGCTGATACTGCTGCGAAGCCTGCTGCCACTGCAGACAGCAAAGCGGCGTTCAAAAATGACGACCAGAAATCCGCCTACGCACTGGGCGCATCTCTGGGCCGTTACATGGAAAACTCTCTGAAAGAACAAGAGAAACTGGGCATCAAACTGGATAAAGCTCAGCTGATCGCGGGCGTTCAGGACGCATTTGCAGATAAGAGCAAGCTGTCTGACCAGGAAATTGAACAGACTCTGCAGGCGTTTGAAGCGCGCGTGAAGGGTGCCGCGCAGACTAAGATGGACGCGGACGCTAAAGACAACGAAGCGAAAGGCAAAGCCTACCGCGACACCTTTGCTAAAGAGAAGGGTGTGAAAACCTCTTCGACTGGCCTGGTGTACAAAGTTGAGAAAGAAGGCACCGGCGATGCGCCTAAAGACAGCGACACCGTTGTTGTGAACTACAAAGGTACGCTGATCGACGGTAAAGAGTTCGATAACTCTTACACCCGCGGTGAGCCGCTCTCCTTCCGTCTGGATGGTGTGATCCCTGGCTGGACTGAAGGCCTGAAAAACATCAAGAAAGGCGGCAAGATCAAGATGGTTATTCCACCGGATCTGGCCTATGGCAAAACCGGCGTTCCGGGTATCCCTGCCAACTCTACGCTGGTCTTTGACGTAGAGCTGCTGGACATCAAACCGGCACCGAAAGCGGATGCCAAGGCAGACGCGCCGGCTGACGATAAAGCCGCTGCTGCTAAGAAGTAATGCTGAAAAAAAACCGCCGCCTTTAAGGCGGCGGTTTTTTATTGTGGGGCAGATATAATTAACACTGGAAAGCGTTAGGCACGCTGTATTAATTTAGTTGTCCGTGTAGATAATGAGCCTGCCCTGAAAACCTAACGACAGGCTCCTGAAAAGGAGTGTTTTTTTCATGTCCAGGTCGCTTTTAACCAACGAAACCAGTGAACTTGATTTGCTGGATCAACGTCCTTTCGATCAGACCGACTTCGATATTCTGAAATCCTATGAAGCGGTAGTGGACGGGTTAGCGATGCTCATTGGCTCCCACTGCGAAATCGTATTGCACTCCCTGCAAGATCTGAAGTGTTCCGCCATCCGCATTGCGAATGGTGAGCATACTGGCCGTAAAATTGGTTCGCCAATTACCGACCTTGCATTGCGTATGCTGCATGACATGACCGGCGCGGACAGCAGCGTCTCCAAATGCTATTTCACCCGCGCCAAAAGCGGCGTGCTGATGAAATCAGAAACCATCGCGATTCGAAACCGCGAGCATCGTGTTATTGGGCTGCTGTGCATCAACATGAACCTTGATGTGCCATTCTCGCAAATCATGAGCACCTTTATTCCACCAGAAACGCCGGACGTTGGCTCTTCTGTTAACTTTGCCTCCTCCGTTGAAGATCTGGTGACGCAGACGCTTGAGTTTACGATTGAAGAGGTGAATGCCGATCGCAACGTCTCGAACAACGCGAAGAATCGTCAGATCGTGCTCAATCTCTATGAAAAAGGGATTTTTGATATTAAAGACGCCATCAACCAGGTGGCCGATCGTCTGAACATCTCCAAGCACACGGTCTACCTCTATATTCGTCAGTTCAAAAGCGGCGATTTCCTGGGACAAGACAAGTAATGCGTTTTGCGTTAATGGTGACAGGCCCGGCGTACGGTACTCAGCAGGCCAGCAGCGCGCTGCAGTTTGCGCATGCGCTACTGGCGGCTGGACATGAGCTGGCGAGCGTCTTCTTCTATCGGGAAGGGGTGTATAACGCGAATCAGTTTACGTCACCGGCGAGCGATGAGTTCGATCTGGTGCGCGCCTGGCAGGCATTAAACGAAAAGCAGGGCGTAGAACTGCACATCTGCGTGGCGGCGGCACTGCGCCGCGGCGTGACCGATGCAACCGAAGCCGCGCGTTCTGGTTTATCGGGTTCTAACCTGCAGCCCGGTTTTTCGTTGAGTGGTCTGGGTGCACTGGCACAGGCGGCATTAACCTGCGACAGAGTGGTGCAATTCTGATGAAGCGCGTGGCATTTGTTTTTACGTCTGCGCCACACGGCAGCGCTTCCGGCCGCGAAGGGCTGGATGCGTTACTTGCGACCTCCGCGCTGACCGAAGATATCGGCGTCTTCTTTTTGGGGGACGGGGTGTTTCAGCTTCTGGCGGGTCAGCAGCCACAGGCCATTCTTGCGCGGGATTATATCGCTACCTTCAAAGTGTTGCCGCTGTACGACATTGAAAACCTTTATGTCTGCGCCGACTCGCTGGCCGCTCGCGGTTTGGATGAGAAGACGCCTTTCGTGCTGGATGTGACCGTCGTGTCTTCTGCGGCGTTGCGCGAACACCTTTCCCACTACGACACCGTTCTGACTTTCTGAGGCCGCCATGCTCCATACTCTGAGCCATTCACCGTGGCAATGTGATATCGACGCGTTACTGAGTATGCTGCGCGAAGGTGACGATCTGCTGCTGATTCAGGATGGCGTGCTTGCCGCACTGGAAGGCAGTCGTTTCGTTGAAATTCTCACGAACGCCCCCATAACAGTCTCTGCGCTGAAAGACGATCTGGATGCGCGGGGTCTTTCTGGTCAAATTTCAGCCAAAATTGACGTGGTTGGCTATACTGATTTCGTCAATCTTACTGTGACGCACGCCAGTCAAATGAACTGGTGATCTGAGATCGCTGTATATTTCTTGACACCTTTTCGACGTAGCCCTAAAATTTCGCGTCCTCATATTGTATGAGGTCGATTTATTACGTGTTTACGAAGCAAAAGCTAAAACCAGGAGCTATTTAATGGCAACAGTTAACCAGCTGGTACGCAAACCACGTGCACGCAAAGTTGCGAAAAGCAACGTGCCTGCGCTGGAAGCCTGCCCGCAGAAACGTGGCGTATGTACTCGTGTATATACCACCACTCCTAAAAAACCAAACTCCGCACTGCGTAAAGTATGCCGTGTGCGTTTGACTAACGGTTTCGAAGTGACTTCCTACATCGGTGGTGAAGGTCACAACCTGCAGGAGCACTCCGTGATCCTGATCCGTGGCGGTCGTGTTAAAGACCTTCCGGGTGTTCGTTACCACACCGTCCGTGGTGCGCTGGACTGCTCAGGTGTTAAAGACCGTAAGCAGGCTCGCTCCAAGTACGGCGTGAAGCGTCCTAAGGCTTAATGGTTCTCCGTTAAGTAAGGCCAAACTGATTTATCTTAATGTCACACTAAACTCTTTGAGTTTTGGACAATCCTGAATTAACAACGGAGTATTCCCATGCCACGTCGTCGCGTCATTGGTCAGCGTAAAATTCTTCCAGATCCGAAATTCGGATCAGAACTGCTGGCAAAATTTGTAAATATCCTGATGGTAGATGGTAAAAAATCTACTGCAGAAGCAATCGTATACAGCGCGCTTGAGACCCTGGCTCAGCGTTCTGGTAAAAATGAACTGGAAGCTTTCGAAGTCGCTCTCGACAACGTTCGCCCAACTGTAGAAGTTAAGTCCCGCCGCGTTGGTGGTTCTACTTATCAGGTTCCAGTTGAAGTTCGTCCGGTTCGTCGTAATGCCCTGGCAATGCGTTGGATCGTTGAAGCTGCTCGTAAACGCGGTGATAAATCCATGGCTCTGCGTCTGGCGAACGAACTTTCTGATGCTGCAGACAACAAAGGTACTGCAGTTAAGAAACGTGAAGACGTTCACCGTATGGCAGAAGCCAACAAGGCGTTCGCACACTACCGTTGGTAATCCCTTCGGAGTCTTAGTCACCAGGCGGGCGCTTCAGAGAAGCCGCCCGCTCTGGGTAACTTAACTGAACGCCTAAAGATATAAACGAGGAATCAAATGGCTCGTACAACACCCATCGCACGCTACCGTAACATCGGTATCAGTGCGCACATCGACGCCGGTAAAACCACTACTACCGAACGTATTCTGTTCTACACCGGTGTAAACCACAAAATCGGTGAAGTTCATGACGGCGCAGCCACCATGGACTGGATGGAACAGGAGCAGGAGCGTGGTATTACTATCACCTCCGCAGCGACTACTGCATTCTGGTCAGGTATGGCTAAGCAGTACGAACCGCATCGCGTAAACATCATCGACACCCCAGGGCACGTTGACTTCACCATCGAAGTAGAACGTTCCATGCGTGTTCTTGACGGCGCGGTAATGGTTTATTGCGCAGTTGGTGGTGTTCAGCCACAGTCTGAAACCGTATGGCGTCAGGCGAACAAATATAAAGTTCCACGCATCGCGTTCGTTAACAAAATGGACCGTATGGGTGCTAACTTCCTGAAAGTTGTTGGTCAGATCAAAACCCGTCTGGGCGCGAACCCTGTTCCGCTGCAGCTGGCAATTGGTGCTGAAGAAGGCTTCACCGGCGTTATCGACCTGGTGAAAATGAAAGCCATCAACTGGAACGATGCAGACCAGGGCGTTACCTTCGAATACGAAGATATCCCAGCTGCAATGCAGGACCTGGCTGACGAATGGCACCAGAACCTGATCGAATCCGCTGCTGAAGCTTCTGAAGAGCTGATGGAGAAATACCTGGGTGGTGAAGAACTGACTGAAGAAGAGATCAAAAAAGCTCTGCGTCAGCGCGTTCTGAACAACGAAATCATCCTGGTAACCTGTGGTTCTGCGTTCAAGAACAAAGGTGTTCAGGCGATGCTGGATGCGGTAGTTGACTACCTGCCATCCCCAGTTGACGTTCCTGCGATCAACGGCATCCTGGACGACGGTAAAGATACCCCGGCTGAGCGTCACGCAAGCGACGAAGAGCCATTCTCTGCACTGGCGTTCAAAATTGCTACCGACCCATTCGTGGGTAACCTGACCTTCTTCCGCGTTTACTCTGGTGTGGTTAACTCCGGTGACACCATCCTGAACTCCGTGAAAGCGGCGCGTGAGCGTTTTGGCCGTATCGTACAGATGCACGCTAACAAACGTGAAGAGATCAAAGAAGTTCGTGC
The DNA here is from genome assembly GCF_900113755.1 of Enterobacter sp. NFIX59. NCBI lineage: Bacteria > Pseudomonadati > Pseudomonadota > Gammaproteobacteria > Enterobacterales > Enterobacteriaceae > Enterobacter > Enterobacter sp. NFIX59. The sequence goes on from NZ_FOQN01000007.1 coordinate 172,849, forward strand.
GGGCGACATCGCTGCAGCTATCGGTCTGAAAGACGTGACCACTGGTGACACCCTGTGTGACCCGGATCACCCGATCATTCTGGAGCGTATGGAATTCCCAGAGCCGGTAATCTCCATCGCAGTTGAACCAAAAACCAAAGCTGACCAGGAAAAAATGGGTCTGGCTCTGGGCCGTCTGGCGAAAGAAGACCCATCATTCCGCGTATGGACTGATGAAGAATCTAACCAGACCATCATCGCTGGTATGGGTGAACTGCACCTGGACATCATCGTTGACCGTATGAAGCGTGAATTCAACGTTGAAGCGAACGTGGGTAAACCTCAGGTTGCTTACCGCGAAGCGATTCGCGCGAAAGTTACCGACATTGAAGGTAAACACGCTAAGCAGTCTGGTGGTCGCGGTCAGTACGGTCACGTTGTGATCGACATGTACCCACTGGAGCCGGGCTCTAACCCGAAAGGTTACGAGTTCATCAACGACATCAAAGGTGGTGTAATTCCTGGCGAATACATCCCAGCCGTTGATAAAGGCATCCAGGAACAGCTGAAAGCGGGCCCTCTGGCTGGCTATCCGGTTGTTGACATGGGTGTTCGTCTGCACTTCGGTTCTTACCACGACGTTGACTCCTCTGAACTGGCGTTTAAACTGGCTGCGTCTATTGCCTTTAAAGAAGGCTTTAAGAAAGCAAAACCAGTTCTGCTTGAGCCAATCATGAAGGTTGAAGTAGAAACTCCTGAAGAGAACACCGGTGACGTTATCGGTGACTTGAGCCGTCGTCGCGGTATGCTGCGTGGTCAGGAATCCGAAGTAACTGGCGTTAAGATCCACGCTGAAGTTCCGCTGTCTGAAATGTTCGGATATGCAACTCAGCTGCGTTCTCTGACCAAAGGTCGTGCATCATACACCATGGAATTCCTGAAGTATGATGATGCGCCTAACAACGTTGCTCAGGCCGTTATTGAAGCCCGTGGTAAGTAATCCACAGGATTAAAACCTAAGTCCCGTGCTCTCTCCACAGGGGAGAGCACTATAGTAAGGAATATAGCCGTGTCTAAAGAAAAATTTGAACGTACAAAACCGCACGTCAACGTTGGTACTATCGGCCACGTTGACCATGGTAAAACTACCCTGACTGCTGCAATCACTACCGTTCTGGCTAAAACCTACGGTGGTTCTGCTCGTGCATTCGACCAGATCGATAACGCACCAGAAGAAAAAGCACGTGGTATCACCATCAACACTTCCCACGTTGAATATGACACCCCGACTCGCCACTACGCACACGTAGACTGCCCAGGCCACGCCGACTATGTTAAAAACATGATCACCGGTGCTGCGCAGATGGACGGCGCGATCCTGGTTGTTGCTGCGACTGACGGCCCAATGCCTCAGACTCGTGAGCACATCCTGCTGGGTCGTCAGGTAGGCGTTCCTTTCATCATCGTGTTCCTGAACAAATGCGACATGGTTGATGACGAAGAGCTGCTGGAACTGGTAGAGATGGAAGTTCGTGAACTGCTGTCTCAGTACGATTTCCCAGGCGACGATACCCCAATCGTTCGTGGTTCTGCTCTGAAAGCGCTGGAAGGCGAAGCTGAGTGGGAAGCGAAAATCATCGAACTGGCTGGCTTCCTGGATTCTTACATCCCAGAACCAGAGCGTGCGATTGACAAGCCATTCCTGCTGCCAATCGAAGA
>NZ_FOQN01000009.1:0-91835 GCF_900113755.1 Enterobacter sp. NFIX59
GGCTGATACCGCCCAAGAGTTCATATCGACGGCGGTGTTTGGCACCTCGATGTCGGCTCATCACATCCTGGGGCTGAAGTAGGTCCCAAGGGTATGGCTGTTCGCCATTTAAAGTGGTACGCGAGCTGGGTTTAGAACGTCGTGAGACAGTTCGGTCCCTATCTGCCGTGGGCGCTGGAGAATTGAGGGGGGCTGCTCCTAGTACGAGAGGACCGGAGTGGACGCATCACTGGTGTTCGGGTTGTCATGCCAATGGCACTGCCCGGTAGCTAAATGCGGAAAAGATAAGTGCTGAAAGCATCTAAGCACGAAACTTGCCCCGAGATGAGTTCTCCCTGACACCCTAAGACTCCTGAAGGAACGTTGAAGACGACGACGTTGATAGGTCGGGTGTGTAAGCGCAGCGATGCGTTGAGCTAACCGATACTAATGAACCGTGAGGCTTAACCTTACAACGCCGAAGCTGTTTCGGCGAAGAGACAGAGACGATTTTCAGCCTGATACAGATTAACAGAATTTGCCTGGCGGCTTTAGCGCGGTGGTCCCACCTGACCCCATGCCGAACTCAGAAGTGAAACGCCGTAGCGCCGATGGTAGTGTGGGGTCTCCCCATGTGAGAGTAGGGAACTGCCAGGCTTCAAACAAGTGAAGAGGCCATCCGAAAGGATGGCCTTTTTGCGTTTATGCGCCAAAAAAACGGCAGGCCGGGTAAGGCAAAGCCGCCACCCGGCACGTCAGACCGCACTCCACGTCACAATAAAGCCCGCAATCCCATCCACATCATTTAAGTCCAGCACCGGAACCTCAAGTGGCAATACCACATCACTGGCCACCGCAATCACATGCTCATCCAGCGTTAACTCGCTGAAATCATGCCCGGCATCGCTTCTGAACAGCAGGATCTTAGGCACTGCCTCATGCTTAAATCCTTCAATCAGCACCAGATCCAGGGTGGAATGATCCATCCGACTGACCAGATAAGCGAGATCCAGCGGCGCCTCATCCGGCGTTTCTGTCATTAACGCCCAGCGCTGAGGACTTGCTACCATCGTTTGTGCTGCTCCGGCCTTACGCAGCTCATAGCTGTCTTTTCCTGGCGTATCGATATCCATGTTGTGATGACTATGCTTAATCAATCCAGGACGAAGGCCTCTGGCACACAGCGCGGGTATCAGCTTTTTCAGCAGCGTGGTTTTCCCGGTCCCACTCCATGCGGAAATGGCTAAAAGAGGTATCATTTTTTCTCCTGCATCATCTGCAAATCATCATGCGTGTTCACGTTCGCAAACGCTGATTTCACATCGCTAAAATCAACGGAATGGCCGCCAGACTCACGCATGAAGACCATCACCCTGCGCTCTCCCGCAGCCAGATAGCTCTGCAGAGCAGGCGCTAGCGAACGATGCATCAACGCGATAGCAGGATGGTCACGCTCGCCGTCATGTACCCAAACCACAGGTGCTGTACCACGAAGCAGGAGCAGACGCTCGACGAGACCGGAGGGAATAAACGGCGTATCGCAAGGGCAGAAGATAAACCACTCTCCGTGCGACTGTTGCATGACCGAAAGCATACCGGCCAGCGGGCCCGGGTAATTCTCAAGGCTATCCTGATAAACGGCGTATCCGCTGCGCCGGTAAGTGTCGATATGCCTGTTCGCGCTGATGGTCATTGCCGTCACCTGGCCGGCGAGCGTATCGGCGACATGCTGCCACAAGGGTTTTCCATTAAGAAGCTGAAGCCCCTTATCTTTACCGCCCATTCGCGTTGCTCTGCCGCCTGCCAGAACGACCCCGATGATTTCCTGGCTAAGATTCACGAATATCGCCTCTTTTATTGTGGGATTGACCCTGCTAACGTGTCACTCTAAATGAAAGGAGCACCACCATGAAATGTAAACGTCTGAATGAAGTTATTGAACTCCTCCAGCCCGCCTGGCAAAAAGAGCCAGAGCTAAATCTGATGCAATTTTTACAGAAACTGGCGAAAGAGTCAGGTTTTGACGGCGATCTGGCAGACCTTTCTGACGACATCCTGATCTACCACCTTAAAATGCGCGACTCTGCCAAAGATGCTGTTATTCCTGGTATTCAGAAAGATTATGAGGAAGATTTTAAGACCGCATTATTGCGCGCCCGAGGCGTAATTAAAGAGTAAAAGCTTGTAAGCGGCGGCACCGAAATCGCCACAAGATGATATCCTGAATCATTCGTATAATTTCCGGATGATCGGATGAACGACCAGGCTTTTACTTTCCAGACATTACACCCGGACACCATTATGGATGCCCTGTTTGAACAGGGTATTCGGGTGGATTCCGGGCTAACCCCATTAAACAGCTACGAAAACCGCGTCTATCAATTTCAGGACGAGGATCGTCAGCGCTTCGTCGTAAAGTTCTATCGTCCTGAACGCTGGTCCGCAGAACAAATTCAGGAAGAGCATCAGTTTGCTCACGATCTGCTGGATGACGATGTTCCCGTTGCCGCACCGCTAAAATTTAATAACCAAACGCTCCTCACGCACGAAGGGTTTTACTACGCTGTATTCCCGAGCCTGGGGGGACGTCAGTTTGAAGCGGATAATATCGATCAGATGGAATGGGTTGCCCGCTATCTTGGGCGTATCCACCAGACGGGACGCAAAAAAGCCTTTATTGCCCGCCCAACGATGGGGATTCAGGAATACCTCCTTGAACCGCGCGAACTATTCGAAACGTCTGCAATGATCCCCGCTGCGCTAAAGGATGATTTCCTCAACGCCACCGATAAGCTTATTGCTGCAGTGAAAACCTGCTGGCGCGATGATATTTCCGTTCTGCGCCTGCATGGCGATTGTCACGCCGGGAATATTCTCTGGCGTGATGGCCCGCTGTTTGTCGATCTCGATGATGCGCGTATGGGGCCAGCGGTTCAGGACCTGTGGATGCTGCTCAATGGCGACAAAGCCGAGCAACGCATGCAGCTTGAAACCATTATTGAAGCTTATGAAGAATTTAGCCCGTTTAATTCAGACGAAATTGCCCTGATTGAGCCTTTACGTGCGATGCGTTTTGTTTATTATCTCGCATGGTTAATCAGGCGTTGGGACGATCCGGCATTTCCTCGCAATTTCCCGTGGCTTACCGGAGAGGATTACTGGCGTAGCCAGATATCTACATTTACTGAGCAGGTTAAGGTTCTTCAGGAGCCCCCTCTGCAATTAACGCCGATGTATTAATTGGACACACCCAGGAGAGAGTTAATCATGAAAAAAATTTGGCTGGCGCTGGCAGGTATGATTCTGGCATTTAGCGCTTCTGCTGCGCAGTTTACCGACGGCAAACAGTTCATCACGCTGGACAAGCCGGTCGCTGGCGAGCCACAGGTTCTGGAGTTCTTCTCGTTCTATTGCCCACACTGCTATCAGTTCGAGCAAGTGCTGCATGTTTCTGACAACGTGAAGAAAAAGCTGCCGGAAGGCACCAAAATGACCAAGTACCACGTTGAGTTCCTGGGCCCATTGGGTAAAGACCTGACTCAGGCATGGGCGGTGGCGATGGCACTGGGCGTGGAAGATAAGATCACTTCGCCAATGTTTGAAGCCGTACAGAAAACCCAGACCGTTCAGACCACTGCGGATATCCGTAAAGTGTTCGTTGATGCGGGCGTGAAAGGTGAAGAGTACGATGCCGCATGGAACAGCTTCGTGGTGAAATCACTGGTTGCCCAGCAGGAAAAAGCGGCTGCTGATCTCCAGCTTCAGGGCGTTCCGGCGATGTTTGTTAACGGCAAATATCAGCTGAACATGCAGGGCATGGACACCAGCAGCATGGATATTTTCGTACAGCAGTATGCAGATACCGTGAAATACCTGGTTGAGAAGAAGTAATTTCGTTGATGTAAAAACGCCGGTCACTGACCGGCGTTTTTGTATGAAGATTTTATCTTGTCTATCTGTTCGTCTTTCTCTTTCCAGAGCGTATTAAGCCACTGCTGGAAACGACGTTTGAAGTTCTTATCGTTTACGTAATCACCGTGCAGTTCAGCGTCAATCGGAACCAGATCGACGTGCACGACAATGCGCGTCAGTTTGCCGCTGAGCATATCGAAGAACGGTGTCCTGTCGTTTTCCGGATAGCAGAGCGTGACGTTAAGAAGTTTATCGAACTGTGCTCCCAGTACGTTAAGCGCCATCGCAATCCCTGCCGCTTTTGGCGGCAACAGGTGCTGATAAGGAGAGCGAGTTTGCTGGCGCTTCTCTTCCGTAAACCGGGAACCTTCAACAAAGTTCACGATGGTCGTAGGATGTGCGCGAAACTTTTCACAGGAACGACGTGTGGTCTCCACATCCTTACCGCGACGTTCCGGATGACGAATCAAATAGCTGCGCGAATAGCGTTTCATAAACGGCATATCAAGCGCCCAGCAGGCCAGCCCGATAAAAGGCACCCAGGCGAGCTGCTGTTTCAGGAAGTATTTGTTCATCGGGATGTGTTTGCGAAAAAGCACGCATAACAACACGATGTCCGCCCAGCTGTGGTGATTGCAGATCAGCAGGTACCAGTTCTTTTTGTTGAGACTCTCGAGCCCTTTGACATCCCACTTCAGATGCGGGTTAAGGCACAACAGGATCGCCAGCCCTTCGCACCAGCAATACATCATGAAGTTACAAAATGCGGACACGGCTCGCCACACCACGGGTACGGGCAGCAGCAGTTTAATGATCCCGGCGAGAATGATCGGCACGGAACAGGCGATCGTCACCAGGATAGTTAAAATGATGCTTAGCAGTAATGTTATTGCAGCGAGCAATCTCGACATGATGAGCTTTTTCAAATAGTTAGCTGTAAGTGAGCGACCGGCTAGTCGACGCTGGGCGCTGATTTTACCAGAAAACAGACGAATGAATGGCGCTTTCACATGATGATTTGGCGGCTTTTACCCTGGCGCAGCAGATTTCTCTGGGGTTCTGCGCGAATCAAGGCTTATATCCACATAGACTAAATTGCCATCAGTTGACCATATAGATAAGATCTAACAACATAACAGCATGATAATTAAGATCTAAATATTACCTCATATGTGTTTTTCGCGTCTGTTATTCATATGAAGTGAAAATATTCACAAACTTATCCACAGTTTTATTTTTGCGAGCGATCCTCACGATCGCAAAATCTTTTCCTGTATCTGGCGCTAATAACTGATGTTTTCATCCTTCTGTGGCATCCTTTACTCATAAATTGATTAAAGGCACGGACATTATGGTTCAGATCCCAGAAAACCCTCTTATTCTCGTCGATGGCTCTTCTTACCTGTATCGGGCATACCATGCGTTTCCTCCTCTGACCAATAGCGCAGGGGAACCTACCGGCGCAATGTACGGCGTGCTGAATATGCTGCGCAGCCTGATCCTGCAGTATCAGCCAACCCATGCGGCCGTCGTTTTTGATGCAAAAGGCAAAACGTTCCGCGACGAGTTGTTTGAACATTACAAATCCCACCGTCCGCCAATGCCTGACGATCTGCGTGCGCAGATAGAGCCGCTGCATGCCATGGTAAAAGCGATGGGGCTGCCGCTGCTGGCCGTCTCCGGCGTTGAAGCCGATGACGTCATCGGCACGCTGGCGCGTGAAGCAGAAAAAATGGGGCGTCCTGTGCTGATCAGCACCGGTGATAAAGATATGGCGCAGCTGGTAACGCCAGGTATCACCCTGATTAACACCATGACCAACACCATTTTGGGGCCAGAAGAAGTGGTCACTAAGTATGGCGTGCCGCCTGAGCTGATTATCGACTTCCTCGCGTTGATGGGCGACTCCTCGGATAACATTCCTGGTGTTCCCGGCGTCGGTGAGAAAACCGCGCAGGCGCTGCTTCAGGGGCTTGGCGGGCTGGATACGCTCTACGCCGAATCAGACAAAATCGCCGGGCTCTCCTTCCGTGGTGCAAAAACCATGGCCGGGAAGCTGGAAGAGAACAAAGAGGTGGCTTATCTCTCCTATAAGCTGGCAACCATCAAAACCGATGTCGAACTGGAGCTGGGCTGTGAGCAGCTGGAAGTGCAGCAGCCTTCTGCGGACGAGCTTCTAAGTCTGTTTAAGAAATACGAATTTAAGCGCTGGACCACTGACGTGGAAGCCGGCAAGTGGCTGCAGGCAAAAGGGGCGAAACCTGCGGCAAAACCGAAGGAGACGATTGTCGTTGACGCAGAAGAGCAGGCGGAAGAAGAAGCCGTGGTGCTTACCTTCGACAACTACGAAACCCTTCTTGAAGAGTCGCAGCTGATCGCCTGGATCGAGAAACTGAAAAAAGCGCCGGTCTTCGCCTTTGACACCGAAACGGACAGTCTCGATAACATTTCTGCCAATATGGTAGGCCTGTCATTTGCGACAGAGCCTGGTCATGCGGCCTATGTTCCCGTTGCGCACGATTACCTGGATGCGCCGGAGCAGCTCTCCCGTGAACGCGTGCTTGAGCTGCTGAAGCCGATCCTGGAAGACGAAAAGGCGCTTAAGGTTGGGCAAAACCTCAAGTACGACCGCGGCATTCTGCAAAACTACGGCATTGAACTGCGCGGGATCGCCTTCGACACCATGCTCGAATCCTACATTCTGGACAGCGTCGCGGGTCGCCATGATATGGATTCCTTATCTGACCGCTGGCTCAAGCACAAAACCATTACGTTTGAAGAGATTGCCGGCAAAGGGAAAAATCAGCTCACCTTTAACCAGATTGCTCTCGAAGAGGCAGGACGCTACGCGGCGGAAGACGCTGACGTCACGCTGCAGCTGCACCTGAAGATGTGGCCAAAACTGCAGAAGCACGAAGGTCCTCTGAATGTGTTCCAGCATATCGAGATGCCGCTGGTGCCCGTGCTGTCACGCATTGAACGTAACGGCGTGAAAATAGACCCAACGGTGCTGCATAACCACTCCGGGGAACTGGCGCAGCGCCTGACCGAGCTGGAGCAAAAAGCGCATGAGCTTGCAGGCGAGCCGTTTAACCTTTCTTCACCGAAGCAGCTGCAAACCATTCTGTTTGAAAAGCAGGGCATCAAGCCGCTGAAGAAAACCCCTGGCGGCGCGCCGTCAACCTCTGAAGAGGTACTGGAAGAGCTGGCGCTGGATTATCCGCTGCCGAAAGTGATTCTGGAGTACCGTGGTCTCGCGAAGCTGAAGTCTACCTACACTGATAAGCTCCCGCTGATGATCAACCCGAAAACGGGCCGCGTGCATACCTCATACCATCAGGCTGTCGCGGCGACCGGTCGACTCTCGTCTACCGATCCCAACCTGCAGAACATCCCGGTACGTAACGAAGAGGGCCGTCGTATTCGCCAGGCTTTCATCGCTCCAGAGGATTATCTGATTGTCTCGGCGGACTACTCGCAAATCGAACTGCGCATTATGGCGCACCTGTCCCGTGACAAAGGCCTGTTGAGCGCATTTGCCGAAGGGAAGGATATCCACCGGGCAACCGCGGCAGAAGTCTTCGGTTTGCCGCTGGACAGCGTGACCAACGAACAGCGCCGCAGCGCTAAGGCGATCAACTTCGGTCTGATTTACGGCATGAGTGCATTCGGGCTTTCGCGCCAGCTCAACATTCCGCGTAAAGAGTCGCAGAAGTATATGGATCTCTACTTCGAGCGTTATCCGGGGGTGCTGGAATATATGGAACGCACCCGCGCGCAGGCGAAGGAGAAAGGTTATGTCGAAACCCTTGATGGTCGCCGTCTCTACTTACCTGACATCAAATCCAGCAACGCGGCGCGTCGCGCTGGCGCAGAGCGTGCGGCGATCAACGCCCCGATGCAGGGTACCGCGGCAGACATTATTAAGCGTGCAATGATCGCCGTTGATGCCTGGCTGGAAAAAGAGAAGCCTCGCGTGAAAATGATCATGCAGGTACACGATGAACTGGTATTTGAAGTGCACAAAGACGATCTCGACGCCGTGTCGAAGAAGATCCACGAACTGATGGAAAGCAGCATGACGCTTGACGTGCCGTTGCTGGTGGAAGTGGGAAGTGGTGAAAACTGGGATCAGGCTCACTAACGGTTCTTCGCATAACGCGCCTTTTATGTAAGTTTGCAACATAACAACGCGCGTTTTGTGACGATCATTAGAATTCCCTATGTAAAGAATGAAAAAAAACTACAAAAAGTGCTTTTTCTGCAGCACAAAAAGGGGTAGAGTTATCGGCGTAGGGTACAGAGGTAAGATGTTCTATCTTTCAGACCTTTTACTTCACGTAATCGGATTTGGCTGAATATTTTAGCCGCCCCAGTCAGTAATGACTGGGGCGTTTTTTATTGCGGCAAAGAAAAATTCAGGCAAAAAAAACGCGGCCATCGCCGCGCTCGGTATTACTCTTCTTCCGCTTCCGTCGCGGGTTCCAGCTCGCTAAACCAGGTGTCGAGCTTCTGACGCAGCTTGTCCACACCCTGCTTTTTCAGCGAGGAGAACGGCTCAACCTGCACGTCACCGTTGAACGCCAGCACCGCTTCGCGAACCATATTCACCTGCGCTTTGCGCGCGCCGCTTGCCAGCTTATCGGCTTTCGTCAGTAGCACCAGCACGGCGATATCGCTTGCCACAGCCCAGTCGATCATCTGCTGATCCAGATCTTTCAGGGGATGGCGAATATCCATCAGCACCACCAGACCTTTCAGGCACAGGCGTTTTTCCAGGTATTCCCCCAGCGCACGCTGCCACTTGATTTTCATCTCTTCCGGTACCTGCGCGTAACCGTAACCCGGTAAGTCGACCAGGCGTTTGCCCTCTGCGACTTCAAACAGGTTGATGAGCTGGGTACGGCCAGGTGTTTTTGAGGTACGCGCCAGGCTCTTCTGATTGGTCAGCGTATTCAGGGCGCTGGACTTCCCCGCATTGGAGCGGCCAGCAAAGGCCACTTCAATTCCGGTATCAGAAGGGAGGTGGCGAATATCGGGCGCACTGGTGACAAAATGCGTCTGTTGGTAGTTCCAGGTAGTCACGTGGTCGTCTCCAAAATCGTAATCTGAGGGGGATTATACCTGAATGCAGGCAAAAGGCTTTTCTGATTGCCAGGACTTGTAGGCGAATGCCCCAACCGGTGTGAGAGATCGGCCAGAGATGCTATGGGAGATTTCAGAGAATTCGCAGGCGTCAAAAAAGCCAAACTGTTTTAAATCATAAGCTTATTTCCGGGTAATTGTCTGAAAATCCCTTTTTGTACCGTTTCGTTGCTTGTTAGTTTAACGGAACAAGGTAAAGTGTGCGTCAGGGCGAGGAAGCCAACAGGATATCGACTTAAGGATTAGGGTCAGGAGCGCCAGGAGGCGAAGACGCAGGATTGTCAGGATGACCAGCGCCTGGAGGCGTTTAAACAGGAAAGGGAACCGTATCACGGACGGTATTAGCCAAGGGATAAACAGGGTTTGTTGTTGGCAAACACGGAATGTCTGACCCGCTAAGGGTTGTGAGTCAGGAAAAAAGGCGACAGATTGCTCTGTCGCCTTTTTTCTTTGCTTGCTTTCTGCTAGATTTCGCCGCAATTCTATACTGAAGAAAACGACTTAAAGATAAAACATCATGAAAAAACCAACCTCCGCTGCGGGCGCGAAACGCCCTGCAAAAGCACGCCGCAAAACGCGCGAAGAACTGAACCAGGAAGCGCGCGATCGCAAACGCGACAAAAAACATCGCGGTCATGCTGCGGGTAGCCGTGCCAACGGTGGTGGTGCAGCGGGCGCTTCTGCAAAAGGCAAACAGCAGAAAGATCCTCGTATCGGCAGTAAAACTCCCATTCCACTGGGCGTGACAGACACCCCGGTCACTAAGCAGCACAAACCAAAGAGCGAGAAACCTATGCTTTCACCGCAGGCTGAGCTGGATTTGCTGGAGAACGATGAGCGCCTGGACGCGCTGCTGGAACGTCTTGAAGAGGGTGAAACCCTGACCGCCGAAGAGCAGTCATGGGTGGATGCCAAACTGGATCGCATCGACGAGCTGATGCAGAAGCTGGGCCTGTCTTACGATGACGAAGACGACGAAGAAGAAGACGAAAAGCAGGAAGATATGATGCGTCTTCTGAAGGGTGGAAACTAACATTTGCACCCGGCAGGCACGATAGTCCTGCTTATAACCCTTCCGGTTATATGTTATCTGGTGTGGTTATTCGTTAAACTACGGCGGTTGTCGCGGCGACAGAAGTGGCTGCGCACCCGAGTGATGGCCCGCGATGGGGCCAGAACGGGCCGCCGTATACGAACGCGACACCAACGGAAGGAGTGAGCATGTCAGCACCAACTATCGACTGGGATTTGGCCCTAATCCAGAAATATAACTATTCCGGGCCGCGTTATACGTCATACCCCACCGCGCTGGAGTTCTCCGATGCCTTCGGAGAGCGTGATTTCCAGCAGGCTGTCGCGCGCTATCCTGAGCGTCCGCTGTCTCTCTACGTCCATATTCCGTTCTGCCATAAGCTGTGTTACTTCTGCGGCTGCAATAAAATCGTGACCCGTCAGCAGCATAAAGCCGACCAGTACCTTGATGCGCTCGAACAAGAAATTGTGCATCGCGCGCCGCTGTTTGCTGGCCGTCACGTCAGCCAGCTTCACTGGGGCGGCGGTACGCCAACCTATCTGAATAAAGCGCAAATAAGCCGCCTGATGACCCTGCTGCGCGGCAATTTCAGTTTTAACGCTGACGCTGAAATCTCGATCGAAGTCGATCCGCGTGAAATTGAGCTGGATGTACTGGATCACTTACGCGCCGAAGGCTTCAATCGTCTGAGCATGGGCGTGCAGGATTTCAATAAAGAGGTTCAGCGTCTGGTGAATCGCGAGCAGGACGAAGAATTTATCTTTGCCTTACTCAATCACGCGCGTGAGATTGGCTTCACCTCAACCAATATTGACCTGATTTACGGCCTGCCAAAGCAAACGCCGGAAAGCTTCGCCTTCACCCTGAAGCGCGTGGCCGAACTCAACCCGGACCGCCTGAGCGTCTTTAACTACGCGCATCTGCCGACGCTGTTTGCTGCCCAGCGCAAAATCAAAGATGCCGATCTGCCTTCTGCCCAGCAGAAGCTGGATATCCTGCAGGAAACGATCACCTCGCTGACCGAAACCGGCTATCAGTTTATCGGGATGGATCACTTTGCCCGTCCGGATGACGAACTGGCGGTAGCTCAGCGCGAAGGGGTCCTGCACCGCAACTTCCAGGGCTACACGACCCAGGGCGATACCGATTTGCTGGGAATGGGCGTCTCCGCCATCAGCATGATTGGCGACTGCTACGCGCAAAACCAGAAAGAACTGAAGCTGTATTACCAGCAGGTTGATGAGACGGGCAACGCGCTGTGGCGCGGCATTGCATTAACGCGCGATGACTGTGTCCGTCGCGATGTGATTAAGGCGCTTATCTGCAACTTCCGTCTCGATTTCAGCGACGTGGAAGCGCAGTGGGGGCTGAACTTCAGCGATTATTTCGCAGAAGACCTGAAGCTTCTGGCGCCGCTGGCGAAAGACGGGCTGGTGGATGTGTCGGAGAGCGCGATTGAAGTCACGCCGAAAGGGCGTCTGTTGATCCGTAATATCTGCATGTGCTTCGACGCGTATCTGCGTCAGAAAGCGCGTATGCAGCAGTTCTCGCGGGTGATTTAAGCGGAAATGCCGGGTGGCGCTTCGCTTACCCGGCCTACATTTCACGCTTTTGTAGGCCGGGTAAGGCGAAGCCGCCACCCGGCTTTTCATTGATAGCTCGTTAGCTAAACAGCCCAACCAACGCCGCACACAACATAGCCGCAACGGCGGTTTGTGGCGTGTGGCTTTCAGCGGCTCCGCTAGAGAGCATATTCACGATTGTTTCCAGCATGATGTTCACCCCCAATTTCCGGGCACGATCATACAAAACTCATCGGAACAGTAAAGCGCAAAATAACGGCGATTTGCGCTCAATTAATAACCTTTACACTTCGGGGACGATCACTCCATTCCCAGCTCTTTAAGCTTGCGCGTCAGGGTATTACGTCCCCATCCCAACAGGCGAGCGGCCTCCTGCTTGTGACCCTGCGTATGACGAAGCGCGGTAGTTAACAGCGTACGCTCCATCTCTGGCTGAGCTTCAGACAGCAGGTTTTGATGACCGGAACGCAGCGCGCGGTCGGCCCACTGTGCCAGCAGCGTCGCCCAGCTGTCCGGCAGCGCGTGCCCGGTAGTGCTTTCAGGCGCGGTCGCTTCAAACAGCTCAGCGGGTAAATCCTGAATCAGCACTTCCTGCCCGGCGGCCATCACGGTTAACCAACGGCAGGTGTTTTCCAGCTGACGCACATTGCCCGGCCACGCCAGGCGCGTCAGAGCGGCATCGGTTTCCGGGTGAAGCTGCTTGGCTTCCACACCCAGCTCGCGGGCGGCCACCTGCAGAAAATGACGCGCCAGGCGGGGAATATCTTCCCGACGCTCACGCAGCGGCGGCAGATGAACGCGGATGACGTTCAGGCGATGGAATAAATCCTCACGGAATTTCCCTTCCTGCACGCGTTGCTCCAGGTTCTGATGGGTCGCGGCAATAATGCGCACGTCTACCTTCACCGGCGCATAGCCGCCCACGCGGTAAAACTGTCCGTCGGCCAGCACGCGCAGCAGGCGGGTCTGGACATCCAGCGGCATATCGCCAATTTCGTCCAGGAACAGCGTGCCACCGTCAGCCTGTTCGAAACGCCCCTGACGAATGGTATTAGCGCCGGTAAATGCCCCTTTTTCATGGCCGAACAGTTCGGACTCAATCAAATCCTTCGGGATCGCCGCCATATTCAGAGCGATAAACGGCGCTTTTGCCCGCGGGCTATGGCGATGCAATGCATGCGCCACAAGCTCTTTACCGGTTCCCGATTCGCCGTTAATCAATACGCTGATGGACGAGCGGGACAGACGACCGATAATGCGAAACACGTCCTGCATCGCCGGCGCTTCGCCGATGATGTCTGTCGTTGGCCCAAAATCGGGCGCGTGGCGCGGCTGTTGCTGCTCCTGATAGTGGCTAATCGCGCGCTCAACCAGCGCCACCGCTTCGTCAATATCAAACGGTTTGGGCAGGTAATCGAACGCCCCTTGCTGATAGGCGCTCACTGCGGCATCCAGATCGGAGTGCGCGGTCATTATGATGACCGGAAGCATAGGGTGGCGTTGTTTGATCTGCTTTAACAGCGCCAGCCCGTCCATGCCCGGCATACGAATATCCGAAAGCAGAACATCCGGCGTTTTAGTGGTGAGTGCATCGAGCACTTCGCTGCCGCTCTCAAACGTCGTGCAGCTTAATCCTGCCCCTGTGAGCGCGCGTTCAAGCACCCAACGGATGGAGCTATCGTCATCGACTACCCAGACTATCCCTCGTTGCATAAACGTCACCTTTATTTTTTAATCGGCAGGAAAACCGAAAACTCGGTATGTCCCGGCCAACTGGTAAATTCAATTTTCCCGGAGTGTTGATCGATCAAACTGCGGGCAATGGATAAGCCCAGGCCGGTCCCGCCTTCGCGACCGCTTACCATCGGGTAGAACAGGGTATCCTGCAGATGCGATGGAATGCCGGGCCCGTTATCCTCAACGTCGATTCGGGCCGCCAGCCGGTAGCGCACGCCGTGTAACGTGAGCTGGAAGGCGGTGCGGGTGCGTAAAATAATCTCGCCCCCTTCAGGCCCCAGCGCCTGCAGGGCATTACGCACAATATTCAACAGGACCTGCTCAATCTGGTCCGGATCATGGGCCAGTTCCGGCAGGCTTGGGTCGTAATCACGTACCAGCGTGACGTTCTCCGGCAGCTCCATTGAGACGAGCTTCACCACCCGTTCAGCCACTTTATGGATGCTTTCAGTGACGTGCATTCCCGGCTGCTGCGGACCAAGAAGACGGTCTACCAGATTTCGCAGACGGTCCGCCTGCTCAATGATGACGTTGGTGTACTCCGCCAGCGCGGGATCGGGGAGTGCCTTGGTCAGAAGCTGCGCCGCGCCGCGTAATCCACCCAACGGGTTTTTGATTTCATGCGCCAGACCGCGCACCAGGTCACGGGCGGCAATTTGCTGCGCATGCTGAAGCTGCTCCTGGCTCAGTCGACGCTGATTATCCATCGGCGCCATTTCCAGCAGGATCATCCCATCGGGAAGACGCTGCGCGGTCAGCGACAGAATGTGCGAGCGCCCGTCGATCACCAGCGTCACTTCGTTATCGGTAAACCCCTGGCCAGCCTGCAAACTTTCCTGCATCAGGCCAATATTCAGCGAAAAATAGCTCAGGAGTTCAGGAAGCGGGGTGCCGAACAGTTTACGTGCGCTTTGGGCGAGCAGCTGCTGCGCCGCCGGGTTGGCGTAATGAACGGCCAGCTCGTCATCGACCAGCAAAATGCTGTTAATCAAAGAATTGAGGATCTGCCCAGCATCGGGCAGCGTGCCAGTTGCCATTCAGCAGTCTCCTGGAGTTGTTGCACTGTTTTAGTGCAGTATAGCGTTTTCGGCGTAAATAGCGCGTGAGATCAGGTTGTTGGTGGAGAAAAAAGCCCATCCGGAGATGGGCTAAAAGTTTCCACGGCAACTACCCCCGGCGCTTGTCACGCCGGGTAAAACAACTTTATTAAACGCTGTAGTACAGTTCGAACTCAACCGGGTGTGGCGTCATACGCACACGGTCGTTCTCTTCAATACGCAGGGCGATGTAAGCGTCAATCGCTTCATCAGTGAACACACCACCTGCAGTCAGGAACTCGCGGTCTGCGTCCAGCGCCTGCAGGGCTTCTTCCAGAGAGCCAGCAACCTGTGGGATCTCTTTCGCTTCTTCTGGCGGCAGGTCGTACAGGTTTTTGTCCATCGCTTCGCCCGGGTGGATCTTGTTCTTAATACCGTCCAGACCGGCCATCAGCAGTGCTGCGAAGCACAGGTATGGGTTAGCCGCTGGATCCGGGAAGCGCACTTCGATACGACGTGCTTTAGGAGACGCTACCACCGGGATACGGATAGAAGCAGAACGGTTACGTGCTGAGTAGGCCAGCATCACTGGCGCTTCGTAGCCCGGGACCAGACGCTTGTAGGAGTTAGTGGTTGGGTTCGCCAGGGCGTTGATCGCTTTAGCGTGTTTGATAACTCCACCGATGTAGTGCAGCGCCTGCTCGGACAGACCGGCATATTTGTCGCCAGAGAACAGGTTGGTACCGTTCTTGGACAGAGACATGTGGCAGTGCATACCGGAACCGTTATCGCCAAACATTGGTTTTGGCATGAAGGTCGCGGTTTTACCGAAACGGTGCGCAACGTTGTGCACAACGTATTTGTAAATCTGAATCTCATCCGCTTTCTTGGTCATGGTGTTAAAGCGGGTAGCGATTTCGTTCTGGCCAGCAGTCGCCACTTCGTGGTGGTGCGCTTCAACAACCAGGCCCATCTCTTCCATGATCATACACATGGTAGAACGGATGTCCTGTGAAGAATCGACCGGAGGAACCGGGAAGTAACCGCCTTTCACGCCAGGACGGTGACCTTTGTTACCACCTTCGTATTTGGTGGAAGAGTTCCATGCACCTTCGATGTCATCGATAGCCACGTGGGAACCAGAAATTGAAGCGCCGAAACGGATGTCGTCAAACAGGAAGAACTCTGGCTCTGGTCCGAACAGAACGGTGTCTGCGATGCCGGTAGAACGCAGGTACTCTTCAGCACGTTTTGCGATAGAACGTGGGTCACGGTCGTAGCCCTGCAGCGTGCCTGGCTCGAGGATGTCGCAACGGATGATCAGGGTTGGTTCTTCGAAGAACGGGTCAATGAGCGCAGTGGTCGCGTCCGGCATCAGAACCATGTCGGATTCGTTAATGCCTTTCCAGCCACCAATGGAGGAGCCGTCAAACATTTTGCCTTCTTCGAAGAATTCGGCGTTCACCTGATGAGCAGGGATTGTGACGTGCTGTTCTTTACCTTTGGTATCGGTGAAGCGCAGATCAACAAACTTCACTTCATGTTCGTTCAGCATCGTCAAAACGTGTTCAGCGGACATACTTAACTCTCCAGATTGGTCATTGTCGTCGTGGTAACGAGGTCTTCAATTTCTGTTTGTACTGGCTGGTGCCATGTATTTTTTATAAAGCGAAATCTGTGCCAACTTTTAAAACACCCCAAAAAGGCGTTATCATGCGCACCATAGTGCAAAAGGGCTGCACCACGATGGATTTGTTGCACCAGTATAGTGCTTCAATGTGAACATTGAGCACCATATTGGTGCAATTTACGTTAAGGAGCCCTTTTACCGCTCCGTGAAAGCGATCACAAAGCATCCCTGCATGACTTGTTTGCGGGGGATGTTTGTGATCCTGTTTTGTAGTGCGATTAATCCGTGTACAATAACGCGCTATTTCTAAATGCCTGAGGCAAAGTTGTGATCGAAAATTTGCGTAACATCGCCATCATCGCGCACGTAGACCATGGTAAAACTACCCTGGTTGACAAGCTGCTGCAGCAATCCGGTACGTTTGATGCGCGTGCCGAAACCCAAGAACGCGTGATGGACTCCAACGATTTGGAGAAAGAGCGTGGGATTACTATCCTCGCGAAAAACACCGCGATTAAATGGAATGACTACCGTATCAACATCGTTGATACCCCAGGGCACGCCGACTTCGGTGGTGAAGTTGAACGTGTAATGTCCATGGTAGACTCCGTTCTGCTGGTCGTTGACGCAATGGATGGCCCAATGCCACAGACGCGCTTCGTGACCAAAAAAGCTTTTGCCCATGGTCTGAAGCCAATCGTTGTTATCAACAAAGTTGACCGCCCTGGCGCGCGTCCTGACTGGGTTGTTGACCAGGTCTTCGACCTGTTCGTTAACCTCGACGCGACCGACGAGCAGCTGGACTTCCCTATCGTTTACGCCTCTGCGCTGAACGGTATCGCAGGTCTGGACCACGAAGACATGGCTGAAGACATGACCCCGCTGTATCAGGCGATTGTTGACCGTGTTCCTGCGCCAAACGTCGATCTTGACGGTACCCTGCAGATGCAGATCTCTCAGCTCGACTACAACAACTACGTTGGCGTAATCGGCATTGGTCGTATCAAGCGCGGTAAAGTGAAGCCTAACCAGCAGGTTACTATCATCGATAGTGAAGGCAAAACCCGTAACGGTAAAGTTGGTAAAGTGCTGACTCACCTGGGTCTTGAGCGTATCGAGAGCGACATCGCTGAAGCGGGCGACATTATCGCTATCACCGGTCTGGGTGAACTGAACATCTCCGACACCATCTGCGATCCGCAGAACGTCGAAGCGCTGCCAGCCCTGTCCGTTGATGAACCAACCGTATCCATGTTCTTCAACGTCAACACCTCTCCGTTCTGTGGTAAAGAAGGTAAGTTCGTTACCTCTCGTCAGATCCTTGACCGCCTGAACAAAGAGCTGGTGCACAACGTTGCGCTGCGCGTTGAAGAAACCGAAGACGCTGATGCATTCCGCGTTTCGGGTCGTGGTGAGCTGCACCTGTCTGTTCTGATCGAAAACATGCGTCGTGAAGGTTTCGAAATGGCGGTTTCCCGTCCGAAAGTAATCTTCCGCGAAATCGACGGCCGTAAACAAGAGCCGTTCGAAAACGTGACGCTGGACGTTGAAGAGCAGCACCAGGGTTCTGTGATGCAGGCTCTGGGTGAGCGTAAAGGCGACCTGAAAAACATGAATCCAGATGGCAAAGGCCGCGTACGTCTCGACTACGTGATCCCAAGCCGTGGCCTGATCGGCTTCCGTTCAGAGTTCATGACCATGACCTCCGGTACCGGTCTGCTGTACTCCACCTTCAGCCACTACGACGACGTTCGTCCGGGCGAAGTGGGCCAGCGTAACAACGGCGTGCTGATCTCCAACGGTCAGGGTAAAGCGGTTGCGTTTGCGCTGTTCGGTCTGCAGGATCGCGGTAAGCTGTTCCTGGGTCACGGTGCTGAAGTTTATGAAGGCCAGATCATCGGTATTCACAGTCGTTCTAACGACCTGACCGTAAACTGCCTGACCGGTAAGAAACTGACCAACATGCGTGCGTCCGGTACTGACGAAGCAACGGTTCTGGTTCCACCGATCAAGATGACTCTGGAGCAGGCTCTGGAATTCATCGATGATGACGAACTGGTAGAAGTGACTCCACAGTCAATTCGTATCCGTAAACGTCACCTGACCGAGAACGATCGTAAACGTGCTATGCGCGGTGCGAAAGAAGACTAATACGGTCAATCCGTAGGCCGGGTAAGCGTGAGCGCCACCCGGCAACTAAAAAGCCGCTGATCTCTCTGCGGCTTTTTTATTCGATGATCGCCAGAATTCTTCATTACCTGGGGCGTTATGTCCCGAAGCTATCTCTTTCCTGCGAAATTCACGGATTAGGGTAACTCTGCTCCATTTATCACGAACACCCGATCTGCCGATGAAATCGTGGTTTCGCGATGCGCGATAATAATCCTGGTGATGTTCATCTCCTGTATAGACTGATTGACCTGACTTTCACTGGTTTTATCAAGGTGGCTGGTCGCCTCGTCCATGAATAAAATACCCGGTTTACGGTATAATGCCCGGGCAATATAAATCCGCTGTTTTTGACCGCCGGACAACCCTTCCCCAAGTTCACCAATCAGTGTCTCGTAACCCATTGGTAGCTTTAAAATGTCATTATGAATATGGCTTGCGATAGCGCATTGCACCATCCACTGCTCGTCAATGTCAGGCCGAAAACCGGCGATATTCTCTTTGATTGAGCCTGAAAACAGCTTATCTTCCTGCATGATACAGGCAATGCGTTCAGCATAATGCTCGAAACCAAGTTGCTTAATATCAATGCCATTAATTCGGACGCAGCCGTTCGACGGTTCGAATAAACCGCACAACACTTTCATCAAGGTGCTTTTACCTGAACCCGATACGCCCGTAATAGCAATACTCTCTCCGGCATGAATGGTCAGATTCAGTTTGCTGAAGATAGGGTCCGCATGGTTATCATAACGGTAAGTCAGATCCTGAGTTTCGAGCGTTAAGGCTCCGTGTGGTAAACGCAGCGGGCTGGTGGCCGTTGAAGAAGATGCTTCCTGCAGCGCAATATCGGCAACGCGTTCATTGTGTAAGTTGATGATCTTCAGCTGAATGATAAAGTTGATCAGGGCATTTATTCGGTCATAGAACTGACTCCTGAAGGTATTAAATGCGATAAACATACCGATGGTTAAATGACTATCCATCATCAGCCTGCCGCTAACCCACAGGATAACAATTTGGTCGCAGGCGGCGATAAAAGAGACGACGCCACCAAAGAAAAGATCCATTCGCGTCAAACGAATGCCTGTATTGACCTTATCTGAAAAAAGATTAAACCAGTTATTGATTCTCAGGTCAGTCATCCCCTGAATTTTAATCGTCGCTATACCGTACAGGGTTTCCATAAAATAAGAATTAAGGCGTGCTTCCTTGATTAACTCTTCTTCGGATAGCTGGCGATAGTATCGATAGGTAGCAAACCGAATGAAGGTGTATATTGCGGTAAAAGAGACCACTATCATGCTGAGCTGCAGGTTATATAAAAACATCATTACCAGCAAACCCATGAGCATTAGCGTATCAATAATGCTACCAGTCAAACCTGTGGTAAAAGTGGCCCGTATAACATCAAGCGAGTGGAAGCGAGACTGAATGTCCCCCAGTTTGCGTCTTTCAAAATAGGTGGTCGGTAGCTTAATAAGGTGAGAAAAGAGGCTAAAACTCCACTGGACGTCGATGAGTGTTCCCAGTATCAGCGTGGTCCAGGAGCGTATGACACTGACCGTCAAACGTAACAGAATCAGAATAAACAACCCAAGACAGATGATATTAAGTAAACCGTAATCTCCGGATGCAATCACATTATCCGTGACTAATTGTGTCCCCACTGGCATTAGCAGGCTGATCAACTCAATCACCAGCGATAAGAAAAATACCTTCGTCAGTGAAGTTATCAGTCCATTGATATTCTTTAATAACGTGGTCGCTTTTAACCTGTTTTGCTTCTTTTGAACTGAGAAAGTGGTTCCCGGCCATACCTCAAGCACAACACCAGTAAAATGTTGGGACAATTCGGGCATGCTAATCACCCGTCGTCCAAACGCAGGGTCGTGGATCACCGCGCTGTTCTTATCGACCTTAATCAGTACGACAAAATGGTTAAAATCCCAATGCAATATGCAGGGCTTACGCACGTCATGTAATTCCTGAAGGTCCACGGACAATGCGCGTGACGACATCTCCAGTTCACTGGCAATTGCTTTTATCGCATTGAGGTTGACCCCACGTGATGACAAATTGAATTGTTGCCGGAGTTGCAGTAGATCCACCTGCTTGCCATAAAAACTGCATATCATTGAAAGACAGGCCAGGCCACATTCGGACGCTTCGGTTTGAAAGACAACTGGGATGCGTTTAAATATTTTCAGATCCAACTTGCGCAGCAGCGTCTCAAGTGTATAAAGATTATTCATTACCTGCGTCCGTTACGCTCATTTTCATTTCGTAAAATGGCGATAATAACCACTCATAGATATGTCTCTTTTCAAGGAAAAGAGAAATCTGCGCTTTGGCTCCCTGGCTCAGTGAGAGTTGTTTTCCATGAACTTGCACAGACTGTAGGTCAGGTTTGATCATGATTTTGTACCAGGACTTTTTATCGTCATAGAATTCATGTGCGATGGTCTGCTTTGACAGGAGTTCTGGCTTCGATGCCGGAAGCCTGGATATTGCTGATATTGATGCCCTGAACTGACCAAATTTTTCATAAGGAAAGGCGTCGTAACTAACATTAACGCGCTGGCCAATCGCCAGATAAGGAAGAACTTCATCCGGAACCCAGGTTTCGAGATAGCATGGAGAATGGATATTCTGCTGAACTCGCGCCAGTACATCGCCTGCGCCGATCATCTTACCTTGCGCCGTATTGATGGAGTCGATTAAGCCATCGGCTGTTGCCACGATGACATAATTACCTTCCGCTTCTGTATTTAACTTTTCTTTTTGCAGTTCGTATATTTTTTGCTCAAGCTGGTAAATCTGTTGGTCATAATCAGCGCTCTGGGACTGGATTTGCTGATTGAGCGCATCGATCTGAACCTGGTCCTGTGATTTTCTGGCGACCAGGTCAGAAACATTGCTCTGCTGTTGGTAGAGTAGTGCGTTTTGGCTACTCATCTGGTCTTTGGTGACCAGACCTTTTTCCTGATAACCACGGTAATCGTTAACGTTCTTCTCAATCTGATGCAGTTCCCGCTCAGCCTGCACCAGTAGCCCAGATGAGGTATTAAAACTGGACTGATAATGATCTTTTTGAGTCGTCAGCGCGTTGAGCGTACGGTTTTTCGAAGAGTTCAAATTTGCCATCATTACGCTGATACTCTTTATCTGTAGCGCGATCTCCTTTTTTTTATTCTCATCAACCAGGCCTGATTGCGTCGATACACCTGAATGAATGAGAAAGAGGGCGTCACCTTTTTTTACGCGATCGCCTTCATTAACAAAACTCTGCACGACTGTACCCTGCATTGATGCAGAGATATTCACCGAGCCAGGGAAAGTGGTTATTTCACCGTGAACGATGACGCGACGGGTGTAGGAACCTTTGGTAATAAAAATAGAAATGGAAGCAATAAAAAAAATGCTGAGCAATATAATAAAAGCAAAAGGGATGCCCGGCAGAAGAACGGCTTTCCCTTCCCACCGGGTACTCTGATATTCAATAGCTTCCTTGCGAAACATATCTGGCCTCCTGCGGGGTGGAAATAGCCGCCAAATATCAGCGGCTATGAGTTATAATGGTTCAGGAATTAATGTCTACCGTGATCATTACCCTGGCGGCCACCGCCACTTTTCGAACCACCATTACCTTTTGATGAACCACCGCTTTTACCACCAACGTTAACCGAGCAACCACCGCTAAAGGATGTGCTTTCAGAGTGAGAACCATCTTTGTTAGTGGTGCTGGTGTGAGAATAGCTGCCATTACAACCAGCGCTACCACCACCGAACATCCCACCAATCGCACTACCGATAGAACCCCACATTCCTGCACCGCTGACGTTACTTAATTCACTTTCATTGAGTTCACGCATTATTAATTTTCCTTGCAATAGTGAGCAAAAGGTATACCCATAATATCCATAGACTTTTTCCATACCATTTCACCATCCGTGAATGAAATGTTTTTTACGCCAAAACGCGTAAAATCCTTTTCGCTGTACGTCGACAGACCTGTGTCTGGATCACCAATATTTTCTTTTTGCCCGCAAAGTGGCATCATCCATGACACATTTATATCTTTGTAGAATGCTTTATCCGTTTTTCTTATTTCTGAGAAAATGCGATCTGTTATCGCTGTGTCTGTATTGATTTCTCCGTTAACCGTAGTTGTTAACTTATTGTCATCAGAATTAGGCGACCCATGGAAACCAATAATGGAACCATAGTTGATGATTTTGTTTTTTGCCGCTGGGAAAAGATAGTTAGCACAGGAAGAAAGGCATAATCGCCTGACCTCAATGTTAATTTCTTTATCATGAATAACTTGTGCTATTTTTATTGCAGTTTCGACATCGCCACCACCACTGTTTATGGATATCGTTCTGACAGGGATAAGGTTTTTCCTGATAAGCCCCACAATGATTTTGTCATCATCTTTGGATATGTTTCCGTCGATATATAACGTATCAAAAACGAGGTGGGTTGAAAGTTTTGGTTCAAGCCCTTGCTTCACAATCAGTTGGCTAGAGAGTTGATATAAAATATCTCTGCTGGCTTTTTTAAATCGGTAGGCATTGTATGAATAAATAGCGAATGCGCAGAGTATTGCTATTAATACGGCACTGAGGACGTATCCCTTTTTAATCTTCACGAAAGTGCAGCTCCATGTGTAAAGTAATGTAAACTTAGCATTATAAAAAAGAAGATAAATAGAGTATTTGTATCTAAATGTAAATTTAAGTAAAGTAAACTTGTTGCAATTTCTCGCAAAGCCGCGAGAAATGGGATTGCCATGGAAAAAACTGGGGGAATATGGTGATGAGAAAAAGCTTATGGAAGCGTTTTTCTATAATTTTTTGCAAAATGAACTAAAACGTATATCTTCGCAAAAACGCACTTAAATAAAACTCATCCCAGCCTATCGCCCGAAAGCCAATATCATTTTCCCGGGCTAAATTTTTGTTCTTCATACTGCTCCCTCTCAGCTGAATCTCGTGCATAGCCAAACTTTATCTTTCCCGCTACAGTTACCTCTCCACGGCGAGCAGGAGATAAACATGCTTTATATCTTTGATTTAGGAAACGTCATCGTCGATATCGATTTTAATCGCGTGTTGGGTGCATGGAGCGACTTTAGCCGCGTGCCGCTGGCAACGTTAAAGCAAAATTTCGCGATGGGCGAGACCTTCCATCAGCATGAACGCGGCGAGATCGGTGATGAGGAATTCGCGGAACGTTTCTGTCAGGAGATGGATCTACCGTTAAGCTACGAGCAGTTTTCCCACGGCTGGCAGGCGGTATTTGTCGCCATTCGGCCTGAGGTGATAGACATCATGCACAAACTGCGCGAGCAGGGGCATCGGGTCGTTGTGCTATCAAATACCAACCGTCTGCACACGACGTTCTGGCCTGAGGAATACCCTGAAGTTAAGGCGGCGGCAGATAAGATCTATCTTTCGCAGGAGATGGGTATGCGTAAGCCTGAAGCGCGAATTTACCAGGCTGTTCTGCAGTCAGAGGGATTCACCGCGGCCGATGCGGTCTTTTTTGATGACAACGCCGATAATATAGAGGGAGCTAATCAGTTGGGTATCACGTCAATTCTGGTGACCGGAAAAGAGACGATACCAAACTACTTCGCGAAGCAGCTATGCTAAAAACCGTTCATCAAAAAGCCACGCACCATACTCGCCCGCTGCGGGCCTGGCTGAAACTGCTCTGGCACCGTATTGATGAGGACAATATGACCACGCTGGCGGGTAACCTCGCCTACGTGTCGTTGCTCTCATTAGTACCGCTGGTGGCGGTTATCTTTGCCCTGTTTTCCGCCTTTCCGATGTTTGCGGACGTCAGCCTGCAGCTTCGTCATTTTGTCTTCGCGAATTTCATTCCTGCAACCGGGGATGTCATCCAGAACTACATTGAGCAGTTTGTCGCCAATTCCAGCAAGATGACGGCTGTGGGGGCATGCGGGCTTATCGTCACCGCGCTGCTGTTGATGTACGCCATCGATAACGCGCTGAACACGATCTGGCGGAGCAAAAAAGCGCGGCCAAAGGTCTATTCCTTTGCCGTATACTGGATGATCCTCACGCTGGGGCCGCTGCTGGCCGGGGCGAGCCTGGCGATCAGTTCGTATCTCCTTTCCTTGCGCTGGGCGAGTGATTTAAACGGCGTAATTGATAATGCGCTTCGCATCTTTCCGTTGATCCTGTCGTGGCTCTCGTTCTGGCTGCTCTATAGCGTCGTACCGACCACGCGCGTGCCTAACCGTGATGCTGTCGTGGGGGCGCTGGTGGCGGCGTTGCTCTTTGAGCTCGGTAAGAAAGGGTTTGCCCTCTACATCACCATGTTTCCGTCCTATCAGCTGATTTATGGCGTGCTGGCGGTGATCCCCATTTTATTTGTCTGGGTCTACTGGACCTGGTGTATCGTCTTGCTTGGTGCCGAAATAACTGTCACTCTCGGTGTATACCGCGAACTTAAAAAAGCAGCAGCAGCTGAAAAACAACAAGAAGCAGACCAACCATGATTGCATTGATACAGCGCGTAACCCGTGCCAGCGTCACCGTGGAGGGAGAGGTGACGGGTGAAATTGGCCCAGGACTTTTGGTGTTGTTAGGTGTCGAAAAGGATGACGACGAACAAAAAGCCAACCGCTTATGTGAGCGCGTGCTGGGCTACCGTATTTTCAGCGATGCGGAAGGCAAGATGAACCTGAACGTTCAGCAGGCAGGCGGCAGCGTGCTGGTGGTTTCCCAGTTTACGCTGGCAGCGGATACCGAGCGCGGCATGCGCCCGAGTTTCTCTAAAGGCGCCGCGCCGGATCGTGCAGAAGCACTTTACGAGTACTTTGTTGAGCGTTGTCGCCAGCAGGAAATGAATACGCAAACCGGACGATTCGCTGCAGATATGCAGGTGTCGCTGGTGAACGATGGCCCCGTCACATTCTGGCTCCAGGTATGAGCATACTTACGGCATGGCCGCGGGTAACAAGAGAGAGTACAGCTATGTATCACCTTCGAGTACCGCAAACGGAAGAAGAGTTAGACGCTTATTACCAGTTCCGCTGGGAAATGCTGCGCAAGCCACTGCATCAGCCAAAAGGCTCTGAACGCGACGCCTGGGACGCGATGGCCCACCATCAGATGGTGATGGACGAAGAGGGTAACCTCGTCGCCGTAGGGCGTTTGTATATCAACGCCGATAACGAAGCGTCTATTCGCTTTATGGCGGTTCATCCCTCCGTGCAGGACAAAGGTCTGGGTACGCTAATGGCGATGACCCTGGAATCCGTCGCCCGTCAGGAAGGCGTTAAGCGCGTCACCTGTAGCGCCCGCGAAGATGCCGTTGAGTTCTTCGCTAAACTCGGTTTTGTGAATCAGGGGGAAATCACGACCCCGCAAACCACGCCGATTCGTCATTTTTTGATGATCAAACCCATCGCCACGCTGGACGATATTCTGCATCGCGCCGACTGGTGCGGACAGCTCCAGCAGGCCTGGTATCAGCACATTCCGCTCAGTGAAAAAATGGGCGTGCGCATACAGCAGTACACCGGACAAAAATTTATTACCACCATGCCGGAAACCGGCAATCAGAACCCGCACCACACGCTGTTTGCCGGCAGCCTGTTCTCACTGGCCACGCTCACCGGCTGGGGACTGATCTGGCTGATGCTGCGCGAGCGCCATCTGGGCGGCACCATCATTCTGGCCGATGCTCACATCCGCTATAGTGCACCGATCAGCGGCAAGCCGAGCGCGGTGGCCGATCTGGGGTCACTGGGCGGCGATCTGGACCGTCTGGCACGTGGCCGCAAGGCTCGCGTCCAAATGCAGGTTGAACTGTTTGGCGATAAAACACCGGGCGCGGTGTTTGAAGGCACCTATATCGTTCTTCCGGCGAAGCCCTTCGGCGCGTATGAAGAGGGTGGGAACGAGGAGGAGTAATCTCCTGTTCACTCTTACCGGGCGTGCTGAATTCGCCCGGCGATATCCCGCATAACATCTCGCGCTGACTGGCTGATGCCGCCAAGCTGAAAGAAGCCATGGATGACGCCCAGCCAGCGCTGAGCGGTACACTTCACACCCTGCTCAGTCAGATGCTGATACAACATTTCTCCCTCATCGCACAGCGGATCGTACTCTGCGGTAATGATGTGCACTGGCGGAAGCCCGTAAAAATCATCGCGCCACATCGGGCTCGCTTCGGGATGCTGACGGTCAGTTTCTGCGAGATACATTTCATACCCGCTGAGCAGAGTATCCCGGGTGATAACGTAATCCGTGCCATTGAGGGCATAGCTTTCAAAACTGGCGGTGGCGTCGAGCATGGGGTAGATAAGAATAAGCTGTGCGGGTTTCCATCGCCCTTTCGCGTTGAGCCGCAATGACGTTACCAGCGCAAGATGTCCCCCCGCGCTGTCTCCACAAAGGGTGAGCCGGTTCCTGTCGACGCCTAATTTGTCCGCATATTGCCATACCAGCTCAGCACCTCTTTCCGCATCGTCATGTGCGGCGGGGAAAGTATGCTCCGGCGCCAGCCTGTACTGAATCGCAATCACCCGACAATTGCCGTAGCAGGCTAACTGACGGAGTTGGTTGTCATGGGTATCAAAGCCGCCGCTGATAAAGCATCCGCCGTGGTAGTAGATGGCAGCAGGCAATATTTCAGGTGCATTGAGAGGTGAAAATACCCGAATGGTAAGACCCTCAAGAACAAGCGTCTCCACCTGAACGCGCGTTTCTGTCTCCCCGGCAAGCCCCGTGCTGGCAATATAGCCTGCTCGTCGCACCTCAATGCTCTGGCGACGTGACGAGGGTCGCCCTGCAGCGATAAATCCCTGAACCAGCTGTGCAATACCCTGTTCCAGCGCCATGAAAATTCCCTTTTACTGTATGGATGAACAGTTTTATAGCCTGGTTTGATTCAAAAGAAAACAAGAATATTGTTGAGGGCAACAAGCTGGAAAGCGCCTCGCAAAGGCGATAACGCGTCTCTCAACGAGAATGGAGGGTATCTGGCATGAAAGGCGGCGGGTCTTGCTGTCGAATTACAGGCCGGGCAAGCACGCGCTGCCCGGCACTGTCACAGGGAATTACTCCCCTTCACCCGGAAACAGGAACGGGTTGATTGAGCTGCGGGCAAAGCCCTCCTGCTCCATCTTCGCGTCCAGAATCAGCGAGGCAAGATCGTCGGCCACCGCTTCGACTTTCGGGTCTTTTTCCTGATACAGAATCTTCAGGTAAGTGCCGCAGTCGCCGCAGCTTTCGGCTTTCACCGCCGCGTCTTCATTTTCCAGCGACCAGTAGTTCAGATCGCGGGTCTGCTCGCAGTTGCTGCACTTGATGCGCACCACGTGCCACTCGGTTTCACACAGGTTGCAGTGCAGGTAGCGCAGCCCCTGCGTGGTGCCGATTTGCACCATGCTGGAGACCGGCATAGAGCCGCAGACCGGGCAGAACTGGCGCGCCTCGCCGTATTCGGCGCGCGCTTTACCCGGGATCAGGCTCGCCATTTGCGCCCAGTAAAGCGACAGCGCAGCCCAGATAAACGGCGCTTTATCGCTACTGACCAGCGAGAAGTCAGAGGCAAACAGCGCGCTCGCCATCTCTTCCAGCTCTTGTTCGGACGCTTTTTCCAGATTCTCAATGACCGCCAGCGCGGTACCGCTCATCTCCGGCTTCAGCTCGGCAATGAGCGAATGCAGCAGCTTCTGCCAGTGCTTATCGCGCGGCAGGACGTGAATGTCCAGCGGTGGCTTGCCCTGCGCGTTGGCTTCTTTGATGCGCGCGGTCAGGTCCATTTGCAGGGGATGGTCGTACAGCACCACTTCCTGCGCGTGGGCGACCAGCGCGGCGAAGCGCAGAAAATCGCCCAGCGGGTTGTTCTCTGCCAGCTCGCGCAGACGCTCTGCGCGGCGGTTGTAGAGGTTCTTGAGTCTGGGGAATAACAACGGCGGAATATAATCCGCCGTGCGTTTCTCGCTCGACCCCAGCTCATCTTGCGGGATTATGCGAATACTCATTCAGATGACTTTTCCTGTTTCTGGCGGACTTCACGGTACCAGCGCGGGTGATGCTTCTTCGCCCACGTACTGGTTACCCATCCTTCCACCATCGCGGTAATGGTGCCTTTCACCCAAAGGGCGGCGTAGATATGCACCATGATAACCACAATTAACGCCACTGCGGCAAATGAATGCAGCATCAGCGCGAATCGGATCACCGGGATTGAGAAAGCAGGCGCAAAGTACGGACGCCAGATGATCACGCCGCTCACCAGCAACAGGACCAGGAAGATAATCGCCGCCCAGAATACGCATTTCTGGCCGAAGTTATAACGCCCGGTATCACCCACTTCCTCGTTGACGACGATCTTACGAATATTCTTCGCCCAAAAGATATCATCCCGATTGATTAGGTTATGGTGCCAGTAGCGGAAAAACATGATGATGAACGACGCGAACATAATGACGCCCACAAACGGGTGCAGGATGCGCGCCAGCTGTGGTGTCCCCATGATCTGCATCAGCCAGTTGAAGGACGGGAAGAAGAACCCCAGCCCGCTTATCGCCGCCAGCATGAAGCAGAAGGCGGTGACCCAGTGGTTGATGCGTTCCGGCGCGGTGTAGCGCACGATGGTGTCACGTTTTCTCATTTGCGCACCTCGTCTTTCTCTTCATGCAGGTTGTCGTCTTCCTCTTCCGCGCGGTTCGGACCAACGCCGACGTAGTGGAAGATGCTCGCTGCGAAGGTGGCAGCAAAGCCCACCGCTGCCAGCGGTTTCCAGATGCCTTTCCAGAACTTCACGGTGGCGCTGATTTCCGGGTTCTCCGGCAGGCCGTGATACAGGTTCGGCTTGTCGGCGTGGTGCAGCACGTACATCACGTGCGTACCGCCAACCCCGGCCGGATCGTACAGGCCCGCGTTGTCGTAACCACGGGTCTTCAGCTCGCCCACGCGTTCTGCCGCCAGCGTTTTCATATCCTCTTTGGAGCCAAAGTGGATCGCGCCGGTTGGGCAGGTCTTCACGCATGCAGGCTCCTGGCCGACGGTAACGCGGTCCACGCACAGGGTGCATTTGTAGACGCGGTTGTCTTCCGGGTTCAGGCGCGGTACGTCGAACGGACAGCCCGCGATGCAGTAGCCGCAGCCGATGCACTGTTCGGACTGGAAGTCGACGATGCCGTTGGCATACTGAATGATAGCCCCTTCTGACGGACATGCCTTCAGGCAGCCCGGATCCGCACAGTGCATACAGCCGTCTTTGCGGATAAGCCATTCCAGTTTGTCGTTCTGCTCCACTTCCGAGAAACGCATCACCGTCCAGGACTTGGCGGTCAGGTCTGCCGGGTTGTCGTACACCCCGACGTTGTGACCCACTTCGTCACGCAGGTCGTTCCACTCAGAGCAGGCCACCTGACAAGCTTTACAGCCGATACAGGTCGTCACGTCGATAAGCTTCGCCACTTCCTGCTGGTGGTCCCGCGCCTGAGGCGCGGGCGTGAAACCGTTAGTCGCGGAACGACGGATAATGTCTTGAGATTGATAAGCCATAAGTCGTCTCCGTTACACCTTTTCCACGTTCACGAGGAAGGCCTTAAACTCCGGCGTCTGCGTGTTCGCATCACCGACGAACGGCGTCAGGGTGTTCGCAATGAACCCTTTCTTCGCCACGCCCTCATAACCCCAGTGAATCGGAATACCGATGGTATCCACCTGCTGACCGTGAACGTTCAGCGTGCGAATACGCTTGGTCACCACCGCCTTGGCTTTAATGTAGCCGCGGTTAGAGGAGACCTTCACGGTATCGCCATGGGCAATCCCGAGCTTGTTCGCCAGCTTCTCGCCGATCTCCACAAACTGTTCCGGCTGCGCGATGGCGTTAAGCAGCGCGTGCTTGGTCCAGTAGTGGAAGTGCTCGGTCAGACGGTAGGTGGTGCCCACGTACGGGAACTTGTCTTTTTTACCCAGCGCTTCGAAATCGCCCTTAAAGATACGGGCTGCCGGGTTAGAGACCACGTTCGGGTGCAGCGGGTTGGTGCCCAGCGGCGTCTCAAACGGCTCGTAGTGTTCCGGGAACGGACCTTCCGCCATCTTATCGATAGCAAACAGACGTCCCATCCCTTCAGGCTGCATGATAAACGGCCCAACGTCGCTGCCCGGTGCGGCAGTGCTGTAGTCCGGAATATCCACGCCGCCCCATTTCGCGCCGTCCCACTTCAGAAGCTGACGCTTCGGATCCCACGGGTTGCCCTGTGGGTCAGCGGATGCGCGGTTATAGAGGATGCGGCGGTTAAGCGGCCATGCCCATGCCCAGCCCAGCGTATTGCCGAGGCCCGACGGATCGGCGTTATCGCGGTTGGCCATCTGGTTGCCCTTCGGCGTCCAGCTACCGGCAAAGATCCAGCAGCCGCTGGAGGTCGTGCCGTCATCGCGCAGGTGCGCGAAGGTGCTGAGCTGATCGCCTTTCTTCGCCAGCACGGTACCGGTGGCCGGGTCGATAACGTCCGCCAGCGCCTTACCGTTGCTCTCCATCGCCACTTCTTCTGGCGCAGGGTTTTCCGGCGTCGAGTAGTTCCAGGTCATGTTCAGGACCGGTTCCGGGTTCGCGCCGCCTTCTTCCGCGTACATCTTACGCAGGCGCAAGAAGATTCCGGCCAGGATCTCGCCGTCGTTCATGGCGATGCCCGGGGCGTCCGCGCCTTTCCAGTGCCACTGCAGCCAGCGTCCAGAGTTAACGATAGACCCGTTCTCTTCCGCGAAGCAGGTAGACGGCAGACGGAACACTTCGGTCTGAATCTTCGACGGATCGACGTCGTTCGATTCACCGTGATTCTGCCAGAAGGTCGAGGTCTCGGTATTGAGCGGGTCAATCGTCACCAGGAACTTCAGCTTCGACAGAGACTCAACAACCTTGTTCTTGTTCGGGAACGAGGCCACCGGGTTAAAGCCCTGGCACAGATAGCCGTTCACTTTGCCCTGGTGCATCATCTCGAAATACTGCAGAACGTCGTAGCCTTTGTCCCACTTCGGCAGCCAGTCAAAGCCCCAGCTGTTTTCCGCCGTCGCTTTATCGCCGAAGAAGGCTTTCATCATGGAGACGAAGAACTTCGGATAGTTGCCCCAGTAGTTTACCTGGCCTTCGAGCAGCGGTTTCGGCGTACTGGCCGTCAGGTAGGTTTGCAGGTCGGTCTGTTTTTCGCTTGGCAGGTTCATGTAACCCGGCAGGCTTTGAGACAGCAGGCCGAGGTCGGTCAGACCCTGAATGTTGGAGTGACCGCGCAGGGCGTTCACGCCGCCGCCTGCCATCCCCATGTTGCCGAGCAGCAGCTGAACCATCGCCATGGTGCGGATGTTCTGCGCGCCGATGGAGTGTTGCGTCCAGCCGAGGGCGTACAGGAACGACGCGGTTTTATCTTTCGCGCTGGTTTCGGCGATCAGCTCGCACACCTTCAGGAAGTCCGCCTTCGGCGTACCACAGATGTTTTCGACAACTTCCGGCGTGTAGCGGGAGACGTGCTCTTTCAGCAGGTTCCACACGCAGCGCGGGTGTTGCAGGGTGGTGTCGCGCTTCGCAAAGCCTTTCTCATCCAGCTCGTAGTTCCAGCTGGTTTTATCGTATTTGCGTTTTTCGGCGTCGTAACCGCTGAACAGGCCATCTTCGAAGTGGTAATCCTCACGCACGATCAGGCTGGCGTTGGTATAGGCTTCGGTGTATTCGCGGTTGTATTTTTCGTTGGTCATCAGGTACAGCAATACGCCTGACAGGAAAGTGATGTCAGTACCTGAACGAATAGGGGTGTAGAAATCCGCCACTGACGCAGTACGCGTAAAGCGGGGATCGATCACAATCAGTTTCGCACCGTTGTGGATTTTGGCTTCCATAGCCCAGCGGAACCCGACAGGGTGCGCTTCAGCGGCGTTACCGCCCATCACCACAATGAGGTTGGCGTTCTTGATGTCGACCCAGTGGTTGGTCATCGCACCGCGACCAAATGTTGGAGCAAGACTTGCTACCGTTGGTCCGTGTCAGACACGCGCCTGGTTGTCGACCGCGAGCATACCGAGTGCGCGCGTAAATTTCTGGGTTAAATAACCGGTTTCGTTGCTGGAAGCAGAGGCACACAGCATCCCGGTGGAGAGCCAGCGGTTGACCGTAACGCCGTCGGCGTTCTTCTCAACAAAGTTGGCATCGCGGTCTTCTTTAATGTGTTTTGCGATGCGATCAAACGCCTCTTCCCAGCTGATTTGCTGCCATTTGTCGGAGCCAGGCGCGCGATATTCAGGGAATTTGAGGCGGCTTTCGGAGTGGATAAAGTCCACCAGACCGGCCCCTTTCGGGCACAATGCGCCGCGGTTGACCGGATGATCCGGGTCGCCTTCGATATGGAAAATAGACGCTTTGGCGTTTTTAGCACCGTCGCCGAGGCTATACATTAACAGCCCGCAACCGACAGAGCAGTACGTACAGGTATTACGGGTTTCACGGGTGCGCAGCAGTTTATACTGCCGCGTTTCCGCCAGCGCTACGCCGGGCGCAAAGCCCAGTGCCGCTGCCGTGGTGCCTGCCATACCGCCAGCGCAGATCTTAAAGAACTGCCTTCTGCTGACCTGCATGGGTCACTCCTT
This sequence comes from Enterobacter sp. NFIX59, assembly GCF_900113755.1. Classification (NCBI taxonomy): domain Bacteria; kingdom Pseudomonadati; phylum Pseudomonadota; class Gammaproteobacteria; order Enterobacterales; family Enterobacteriaceae; genus Enterobacter; species Enterobacter sp. NFIX59. The sequence continues at coordinate 32,865 of NZ_FOQN01000009.1, forward strand.
GTTTCGACATTGCTTACATATGTAGTTTTGACTTCGCGGTTGAAGAATGACCGCAAAGGAGAAAAATTTGCGTTAATCCCTCAATTCCACGAGGGATATCATCAGAATACCACATTGTCGGTACCGCTGTTCTAATGGCGTTAATACAAAGTGAACGTATTATCACCATGTTGATTATAAAGTGTGATATTGATCACATTAACAGCTCTGCATGTTAAAGCGGTGTAGCCGGTGGCAGGTTGCACCCCTGCTAAATGAGTAGGAGAATGGTTGTCGAAAAGTTGATCCATACTATGCGTAACGCCTGTGGATTATGCTGCAATAGCAGGCTCACCTCCGTGGTTGTTCAGGAATACCGCTGTGTCTAAACAAAACCGTGCTCCCCACTCGTCACCACTGCCTGCGGGCATTGTGGAACTGTCGGTACACAGACCGCCCCACATCACCCATGCCACGCCGGATTTTCTGGCGGAAGAAGTGCCCGTTGCGCTCGTTTACAACGGTATCTCGCATGTCGTGATGATGGCTTCGCCAAAAGATCTTGAGCTGTTCGCCATCGGTTTTTCCCTCTCGGAAGGCATCATCGAGCATCCGCAAGACATCTACGGCATGGACGTGGTGCAGGCCTGCAACGGTCTCGAAGTGCAAATCGAACTCTCCAGCCGCCGCTTTATGGGGCTGAAAGAGCGCCGCCGCGCGCTGGCCGGGCGTACCGGCTGCGGCGTCTGTGGCGTTGAGCAACTCAATGATATTGGTAAACCCGTTGCGCCATTGTCGTTTACTCAGACCTTTAATCTGGCTCACCTCGACCATGCGCTTGAGCACCTGAACGATGTACAGCCCATCGGCCAGCTGAGCGGCTGTACGCACGCGGCGGCATGGGTGTTGCCGTCGGGAGAGATTGCCGGTGGGCATGAGGACGTTGGCCGCCATGTGGCGCTGGATAAGCTGCTGGGGCGCCGGGCGCGTGAAAGTGAGGTCTGGCAGCAGGGTGCGGCACTCGTTTCCAGCCGGGCCAGCTATGAGATGGTGCAAAAATCCGCGATGTGCGGTGTGGAAATTCTGTTTGCGGTCTCAGCCGCAACGACGCTGGCGGTGGAGGTGGCGGAGCGCTGTAACCTGACGCTGGTGGGCTTCTGCAAGCCGGGAAGGGCAACCATTTATACCCATCCACAGCGATTAATACTCAATCAATAATTTTGAATGATAATAGCAAATCCTTCCGCTTTTAGTTGTTCATGATGAGGTCTAGTATTTATCTCATCAAGGCACGGTGCCTTACCTAAACAACTTAATGAAAGGGTTTATATTATGAAAAGCATCAAAACTTTTGTCGCTGTAATCGCTCTGGCTACTTCTTTCGGTTCTTTCGCTGCTCAGACCGTGACCGCAACCGCGTCAACCATTGACGGCGCAGAAGCGAAAATCGCGGCTCAGGCTCAGGAAGCCGGCGCGTCATCTTACAAAATTACCCAGGCGTTCTCAGGTAACCGCGTACACATGACCGCTGAACTGACGAAATAAGCTGTCACTCCGTCGAAAGAGCGCCCCCGGGGCGCTTTTTTAGTTTATGCCCGCCACGCGCAGCAGCGCGGTTACCACTGCCGCCGCCACGATCACCACAATTAACGGCATCTTTCTCCAGGCCAGAAACACCGCAAACGCCACGCCCAGCACGCGCGCCATACCGGCAAAATGTTCGCCTTCATAAAACGTGGTCGCCAGCGCCACGGAAAAAAGCAGCACTGTTGCCGCGTCCGAAAGCAGCGCCTGAGAGCGTTCTGACAGTGCCAGCCTGCTGCCCAGTTTCGCCCCGCCAAGACGCATCAGATACGTTCCCGCAGACAAAATGGCGATGCCGAGAATAAAAAACGTCATATTTCCCATTATTTTTTCCTCGCAGCAAGACCCAGTAAAGAGAGCAGCACCGGTAATCCTACCGGGGCAAACGGCACGGCAGCCAGTGATAGCGCGGCACCGCTGCAGGCGCGGATTAGCGTGGTACGGTTTTTAAATGCGGGAACTACCAGTGCCAGTAATATGGCCGGGAATACCGCATCCAGGCCGATGGTTTCCGGGTCAGGTAACAGTTTGCCAACCATGGCACCCAGCAGCGCGCCGAGCGGCCAGACGATGGCGACGCCTAAGCCGCACAGCCAGTAGGCGGCCTTACGCTGCTCGGCGGTTTTTTGCGACAGGCCAAACACCACGCTTTCGTCGTTCATAATGTGGCAACCCAACAGGCTCAGACCGCGCTTGCCTACCAGTTCACGAACCGTCACGCCAAACGGCACGTGCCGCGCGTTGACCAGCAACCCCGCGGCGGCGGCCGCCAGCGGGTTACCGCCGCTTGCCACAATGCCGATAAACATAAACTCTGACGCGCCCGCGAGTACGGTGATGGAGAGTACAAACGGTACCCAGACCGGGAAACCGTAGGCCATCGCCAGGGAGCCGTAGGACATCCCGACCACGCCCACCGCGAGGCAGACCAGGATAATTGCTTTTATGGTGTCGCCTTTCAGGCAAGAGAGATGATGCTTCATACAATTTTAGCCATATCGAACGTGTATCCATTATAATGAACGCAACGAAACTGATTTTCAAGACGAACGATTCGTTCGTTTTATAGAACAAGAGGCCGTTATATGACGCAGCCGATCAGCCTGATCGCCAAAAGTCTGGTGCGAGAACGCCTGCGAACCGGGCTTTCACTGGCGGAAATTGCCCGCCGTGCCGGGATCGCAAAATCCACCCTTTCCCAGCTGGAGTCCGGCAACGGTAACCCTAGCCTGGAAACGCTGTGGTCGCTTTGCGTGGCGCTGGATATTCCTTTCGCCCGCCTGCTTGAGCCGCAGTTGCCGACCACACAGGTGATCCGCCGCGGTGAAGGGACGAAAGTGGTCGCCGGACAGGCTAATTACGAGGCTATTTTACTGGCCGCATGCCCCCCCGGCGCGCGCCGCGATGTTTATCTTCTGATGACCCAGCCGGGTGCAGACCGTATTTCACAGCCGCATCCGCCGGGCTCGGTTGAGCATATCATTGTCACGCAGGGACGGGCGCTGGTTGGCCTGCTTGACGCGGCGGAAGAGCTCGGCGCAGGGGATTACATTTGTTATCCCGCCGACCAGCCGCACATCTTTAAAGCCCTGGAGCCAGACACTTACGCGCTGCTGGTGGCGGAACAAAACTAACCCGACAATGCTGTCGTCTTCGCGGCAGCATCTTCCGTTAACCTCCTGAGTGAATTACCCATTTTAGCTTTTGTCAGAATGTGAATAACCTTATAAAAACTACGGCATTGATAATCATTTTCAATATCATTTAATTAACTATAATGAACCAACTGCTTACGCGGCATTAACAGCTGTGCCGCCCGACAATAATGGAGAGGATTATGAGTTATACACTGCCATCCCTGCCGTATGCCTACGACGCACTGGAACCGCATTTCGACAAGCAGACGATGGAAATCCATCACACTAAACACCACCAGACCTATGTGAACAACGCGAACGCCGCGCTGGAAAGCCTGCCAGAGTTCGCTAACCTGCCTGTTGAAGAGCTGATCACCAAGCTGGACCAGCTGCCAGCGGACAAGAAAACCGTTCTGCGTAACAACGCTGGCGGCCACGCTAACCACAGCCTGTTCTGGAAAGGCCTGAAAACCGGTACCACCCTGCAGGGCGACCTGAAAGCGGCTATCGAGCGCGACTTCGGTTCCGTGGACAACTTCAAAGCGGAGTTCGAAAAAGCCGCGGCTACTCGTTTCGGCTCTGGCTGGGCGTGGCTGGTTCTGAAAGGTGACAAACTGGCGGTGGTTTCTACTGCGAACCAGGACTCCCCGCTGATGGGTGAAGCAATCTCTGGCGCATCCGGCTTCCCAATCCTGGGTCTGGACGTGTGGGAACACGCTTACTACCTGAAATTCCAGAACCGTCGCCCGGACTACATCAAAGCCTTCTGGGACGTGGTGAACTGGGACGAAGCTGCAGCACGTTTCGCCGCTAAAAAATAAGGTTGCGTTGACGCCTGTGAGAAGCGAGTCTTATGACTCGCTTTTTTTGTATCTGCGTAATGGAGGCAGCAATGCATTACCCGGTGAACGTGTTTACAGGCAAGGTAAGGGAGTACGACGGCAGTCGCCCGAGCGCCATCGCTAAAATTCAGGTTGACGGTGAGCTGACGCTTACCGACCTCGGGCTGGCGGGTGACGAGCAGGCCGAAAAGAAAATCCACGGCGGGCCCGAGCGCGCGCTGTGCCACTACCCGCGCGAGCACTATCAGCACTGGAAAGCCGAATTCCCCGAACAGGCGGATCTGTTTGTCGCGCCCGCGTTCGGTGAGAACCTCTCGACCGAAGGGCTGACCGAGCAAAACGTCTTTATCGGTGATATTTACCGCTGGGGCGATGCCCTGATTCAGGTGACGCAGCCACGCTCGCCGTGCTTCAAGCTCAACTTCCATTTCGGCATTCATGACATGTCGGCTCAGATGCAAAACGCGGGTAAAACCGGCTGGCTGTACCGTGTGGTGCTGGCTGGGCAGGTTTCAGCGGACGCACCGCTTGAGCTGGCATCACGCCTGAGCGATGTGTCTGTTTATGACGCCTGCGCCATTGCCTGGCATATGCCGTTTGATGACGAACAGTATCACCGCCTGCTGTCGGCGGCGGGGCTATCGACCAGCTGGACGCGCACCATGCAAAAACGGCGGCTCAGTAACAAAATTGAAGACAATGCCCGTCGGTTATGGGGTAAATAGGTTTCTCTTTCGTTCGTCTCCCCCGTGCTAACGGGGGATGCTCCCTTCTTTTACACCGTACTCAACCTTTCCTTGCTTCATTCCTGATACATGGCCCACAAAAAAAGTGTTGGCAATGTAAAAACACTTGAGAATTCTTCCGGCTCAAATATCTTATGATCAAATTGGTTTAAACCAGATGGTGTGGGATGAAAGAAAAAAACTACGTGGATGTGCTCAGGGAGCGTTTTGAACGCTGGCTGAGTGAACAAAACTTACCGGCTGGCTCGAAGCTACCGTCTGAGCGCGAGTTGTGCGAACTGCTAGATGCCAAACGCATGACCTTACGGCAGGTGCTGATTGAGCTGGAGGTGGGTGCACGGATATTTAGAAAGAACCGCAGCGGCTGGTTTATTTCTGCTAAGCGCTTTATCTATAACCCAAAATCCCTCTCCAGTTTTAATGCGGAAGCCCGTGCCCAGGGGCGAAATCCCTCCTGGGGTTATTTATCCCGTGAGAGCATGGAGAGCGTACCGCATCAGGTTGAGAGGGTGTTTCCCGCGTCTGAGAATTGCTATCGGGTAACAGGATGGTGTGGGCTCGATGAACATAAGGTTTTTTACCACGAGTCATATATTGATGCAGAAACCGCGCCGGGATATATCCATAAACTGGAGAACCAGTCGTTTGCCAGCGTCTGGGAAGATGAATTCGGTCATACCTTAACCATTAAAGAGATGATCTTCAAACCGGTCAATATGCCGGAGCTGGCCTGCAAAGAACTGGGTGTGGCACCGAATACTTACGGAATTTTGGTGGAAAAACACCGAGCGACACGGGATAAAAAAGTGGTGCAGGTCGATTTTGAATACTGGCGCCTTGAATCAGTGGAACTCGTTATTCATGATGAATGAGAAGAAAAATGAAAAATATTGATAAAGTGCGGCTGGCGGAACGTGCGAGAAATATACCTCTCTATCTGCACGCCTACGCGTTTCATTTAAATATGCGCTATGAACGCGTATTTCCGGGTGATTTGTTAGATATAGCGTATCAGCAGAAATTAAAGGGGGTAAAAATTCATGTCGAAGACGGTGAAACGCAATCCCTGCAAAAATTAAATGACCAACAGTTACGCACGTTTAAAGAAAAAGCGCAAAGCTACCATCTGGATATTCATATTGAAACCAGCGCTTCGGATAAAGCGACGCTGGATGATGCGATCCGTATCGCCCTGGCGACGGGAGCGACCTCGGTGCGCTTCTACCCGCGTTATGAAGGGTATCTGAAAGACGTGCTCGATAAAATTGCCAGCGATATTGCGTATTTATCTCGTTATGACGATTGCGGCCTGAGTTTTACTATTGAACAACATGAAGATTTACAGGGCCATGAACTGGTGACGCTGGTGAAAAACAGCGGGATGAAAAACCTCTCCATTCTGTTCGACTTTGGCAATATGATTAATGCCAACGAAGAGCCGCTGGCGGCATTAGAGGTTATGGCCCCCTTGATTACCCAGGTGCATATTAAAGATGCGCGGATTATTAACGAGGGGAAAGGTTGGGGGCATGAAGCCTGTCGTACCGGATACGGTGATCTACCTGTGGAGGAGATGCTAAAAAGATTACTACTTTTAGGCGATGAGCAACCCCAGGTCACCTCTTTTGGCTTAGAAGAAGAGGTGGAATATTATGCTCCTGCGTTCCGTTTCGACGATGAAGGGAATAACCCCTGGATACCGTGGCGAAATGCGAGCTATACCCCATTGCCCGACAGCACGATGGTAGATGCCCGTCTTGCGGAGGAAAAACATCACGCCCTTTCTCAAATTCAGTATATACGTAACGTGTGTCAAAAATTTATAACAACCTGACTAGTATTTAGGTCGTTAAAAAAGAACGTCAACATGAAGGCCATTTCATTTTGAGCTGGCTGAGGATTATTGCATTCATTTTCTGATTGAGAACGTTTTCTCAACCTACGCTAAGGGTGTTAATTATGTTCATGAATAAATGGGCACGACTCTGCTTTTTGATTTTAGGCGGCGGGACGATATTCAAACTTTCCAGTATGAAAGATGTCTTTTATGTACCTATGCAAAATGACTGGGGATTAACCAATACCCAAATTGGTTTAAGCTTTACGGTATATACTATTGTCCAGACAACGGGCCTGTTCCTCTCTCTGTATATTGCCGACCGTTACTCTAAAAAAATCCTGCTGCCGTTTGGTTTAATCGGCGTGGGATTGTGCGGCCTCTACTTATCCACGCTGCCGTCATTTACCGGGTATCTGCTCTGTTTTGCGGCGATGGCCTTTTTCGCTGACGTAGTTTACTGGCCAGTATTGCTGAAAGCGGTGCGTCTGCTGGGAACGCAGGAGGAACAGGGGCGTATGTTTGGCTTTCTTGAGGCTGGCCGCGGCGTGGTGGACGTGGTTGTTGCCTCCGGGGCACTGTTCGTCTTTGTGCACTTCGGGGAAGGCAAAGCGGGCATGCAGGCGGGGCTGTTATACTACACGCTGATTACCCTGGTCGCAGGGGTGATCACCTACTTCATTGTCGATGACGACAAGGTCAAAGGCAGCGAAAAGGGGAATGCCAACATGGAGGTGCTCAAGGGGATCAAACATATCCTCTCCTGCGCCAACGTCTGGCTAGCCGCGTTTGGCATTTTCTTCGTGTACGCTGCCTACTGCGGGCTGACATACTTTATCCCTTTCCTCAAAGATATCTATATGCTTCAGGTTGCGCTGGTGGGTGCCTACGGCATTATCAACCAGTATGCCCTGAAAATGGTGGGGGGACCGGTGGGCGGTTTCCTGGCGGATAAAGTGGCAAAATCGCCTACTGTCTACCTGAAGTGGACCTTCCTGATTGCCGCCGCGGCGATGATTGTCTTTATGCAGCTACCCCACCAATCGATGAACGTCTATATCGGGATGGCGGCAACCTTAGGTTTTGGAGCGATTATTTTCTCGCAGCGCGCCATTTTCTTCGCGCCGATGGATGAGATAGGCACCCCGCGTGAGTATGCCGGCTCGGCAATGGCGTTTGGCTGCATCATCGGTTACATGCCCGCCATGTTTGCTTACACGCTTTATGGCTGGCTGCTGGATACCCACACCGGTATCGCAGGCTACAACTATGTTTTTAGCGTGATGATCGCGTTCAGCCTGATGGGATTCGTCTGCTCAACGCTGCTGGTGAAACGGATCAAAAAGCAGAACCGCGCGGCAGTCACCGCGGAGGTGTAAGGTAAGCTGTCCCCGGCAAACGCCGGGGACAGGGCGTTATGAACGTTTATACAGCGGCAGCCAGAGGGTCAATCGCAATCCACCCAGCGGACTGTCATCGGCTTTCACCCAGCCACGGTGCTGCTGCATGGCGGTTTCCACAATCGCCAGGCCCAGCCCCGTACCACCTGATTCCCGGTCACGCGCCTCATCGGTACGATAGAACGGACGGAAAATCTGCTCGCGGTCTTCCGGGCTGACGCCAGGACCGTCGTCGTCGACAATGACGGTGATCCCGTCTTTATCCACCGAGAACGCCACCTCAATCTTCGTGTGCGAGTAGCGCAGGGCATTACGCACGATATTCTCCAGCGCGCTTTCCAGCGTGTTGGGGTTACCGTACAGCGGCCATGGACCCGGTGGGAAGTTGACGGTGAAGGATTTACCCATCTGTTCCGCTTCGAACGCCGCGTTGTCCAGCACCTCGTGCCACAGGTGATTGGCTTTCACCGTTTCGCTGACCAGCGCGTTTTTCTGCTGATTACGCGACATGACCAGCAGGTCGTTGATCATGCTGTCCAGGCGGTGAGCTTCTGTTTCAATACGCTCCAGCTCTTTGCTCTCACCGCTGCGGCGGCGCAGCAGCGCGGTGCCAAGCTGCAGGCGCGTAAGCGGGGTACGCAGTTCGTGCGAGATATCCGACAGCAGACGTTGCTGTGCGGTCATCATGCGATCGAGAGCGCTCACCATCTGGTTAAAACTGGTCCCGGCGGCAAGGAATTCCTGCGGTCCGGCTTCCAGCTCAGGGTGTTGTCGCAGGTTACCCTGCGCCACTTCATCGGCGGCATTTTTCAGCTTACGCGCCGGTTTTGCCAGGCTCCACGCCAGCCATAACAGCAGCGGCGAGCTGACCAGCATGGTGACAATCAGCAGCAGGAGAGGGCGGTCAAACAGCAGGTTGATAAAATCAGACTGGGAGTTGCTCGCCGGACGGATCAGGTAGAGCTGATAATTATCCTCTCCGTCTCTGACGGAGAAAGGCCCTACCATTTCTACGCGGCCATATTTCTTCTTCTGGGGATGATCGGCGTTATCCGCCTGGCCAATGAAGTTGCGGATAATCTGCATTTCATTGCGATCGGCCCCAATGACGCGGCCTTCGCTGGTCACCAGCAGCAGGCGTTGTCCGGGCGGCGCCCACTTGTCGATAGCGCGAAATAATCTGCGCCACCACATTAAATCGTTCGGCGGGTCGTTTGCCAGCTCGGCTTCCACGTGCTGCTCGATCATCACGCCCTGACGTTGCTCGCTGTCGAGAAGCTCCGTCATCTGGCGTGAGTCGAGTTTTGGCAACATCAGTACGAGCATTAAAACCAGTGCCAGCGTCAGCCAGAAGATGGCGAAGATGCGGGCGGTTAAGCTTCCTATCATGAAGCGGAAACCATCAGATAACCGCGACCACGCAGGGTTTTAAACCATGGGTGACCGTCTTTACGCTCTGGCAGCTTACGGCGCAGGTTAGAGATGTGCATGTCGATGGCGCGGTCAAACGGGGTCAGACGTTTGCCCAGCACTTCCTGACTTAAATGTTCACGCGAAACCACCTGGCCGAGGTGCTGCGCCAGCAGATACAGCAGGGTGAACTCCGTGCCGGTCAGTTCCAGCGTCTGGCCATCAAAGCTCGCTTCCTGACGGCCCGGGTTCAGGCTCAGGGAGTCGACTTCAAGGGTAGGTGAGCTGTTGTCGGTATTCTGCTGCTGCTCGCTCCAGTGGGAACGACGCAGGATCGCGCGAATACGGGCGACCAGTTCGCGGTCGTTAAACGGCTTCGGTAAATAGTCATCCGCGCCCAGCTCAAGGCCGAGTACGCGATCGAGTTCGCTGCCGCGTGCGGTCAGCATGATAACGGGAGTCTGGTGTGTCTGGCGAAGCTCTTTCAACGTATCAATGCCGTTTTTCTTCGGCATCATCACGTCGAGCAAAAGTAAATCGATGCTGTCGTCAAGGAGACTCAGCGCCTGCTCGCCATCATGGGCAACCAGGACGTTGAAACCTTCCATGTCGAGCAACTCCTTTAAAAGGGATGTGAGCTCTCGGTCATCATCAACTAACAGGATTTTATTCATTGTTTAAATACCTCCGAGGCAGAAATTACGACATCAAGGCTGTCTAATCCATGACTTTACGTTGTTTTACACCCCCTGACGCATGTTTGCAGCCTGAATCGTAGACTGTCTCTCGTTGAATCGCGACACGAAAGATTTTGGGAGCAAGTGATGCGCAAAGTTACCGCTGCCGTCATGGCCTCAACGCTGGCGTTCAGTGCGTTTAGCCAGGCTGCTGAAGCTATCATCAGCGATAACAGTCCCTTACAAGAGGGCGCAACGCAGAACAGCAGCCAAAGCCATATGTTTGACGGCATAAGTTTAACCGAACATCAGCGTCAACAGATGCGAGATCTGATGCAGAGGGCGAGACACGACCAGCCCCCTGTTAATGTTAGCGAAATGGAGACAATGCATCGCCTTGTCACCGCAGAAAATTTTGACGAAAGCGCTGTACGCGCTCAGGCCGAAAAAATGGCACAGGAACAGGTTGCCCGCCAGGTCGAAATGGCGAAGGTCCGCAACCAGATGTTCCACCTGCTAACGCCCGAGCAGCAAGCGGTTTTGAACACCAGACATCAGCAGCGAATGGACCAGCTGCGTGAGGTTGCACGGATGCAGCGAAGCTCAGAAACGACGTTTTTCAGTAGCAATAGCAGTACCCGTAGTAACCAGTAAACCCTGTTTTCCTTGCCATAGACACCATCCCTGTCTTCCCCCACATGATGTGGGGGTTTTTTTTGCCCCGCATTCTGATTTGTTAACCGTTTATTCATCCTTCGACTCCACATGCTTCCGTTATACTAGCGGCATGACATGACAGGAGCGTTTATGAATCAATCCTATGGAAGACTGGTGAACCGGGCCGCCATGGCCGCGACGGTAATGGCGTCGTGCTTGCTGGTCATCAAAGTTTTCGCGTGGTGGTATACCGGTTCGGTCAGTATTCTGGCGGCGCTGGTGGACTCGCTGGTGGATATTGCCGCCTCGCTGACCAACCTGCTGGTGGTGCGTTACTCGCTGCAGCCAGCGGATGAAGAGCACACCTTTGGGCACGGTAAAGCGGAGTCGCTGGCCGCGCTGGCGCAAAGCATGTTTATATCCGGTTCTGCGCTGTTCTTGTTTCTCACCGGCATTCAGCATCTCGTCTCGCCAACACCGATGAACGATCCCGGCGTCGGCGTCGTTGTGACGATTGTCGCGCTTATATGCACACTTGTTCTGGTAACGTTCCAGCGCTGGGTTGTTCGCAAAACGCAAAGTCAGGCTGTACGGGCAGATATGCTTCATTATCAATCTGATGTTATGATGAATGGGGCTATTCTTATTGCGCTCGGTCTGGCCTGGTATGGCTGGCATCGGGCCGATGCGTTGTTTGCGTTAGGGATTGGTATCTATATTTTATATAGCGCCCTGCGGATGGGGTATGAAGCGGTGCAATCACTGCTTGACCGCGCCCTCCCGGACTCAGAACGTAATGAAATTTTTTCTATCGTGACCTCCTGGCCCGGCGTCAGCGGTGCACACGATCTTCGAACGCGGCAGTCAGGGCCGACCCGCTTTATTCAGATTCACATTGAAATGGAAGACAACCTGCCACTGGTTCAGGCTCACGTGATAGCTGAGCAGGTCGAGCAGGCGATTTTGCAGCGTTTTCCTGGTTCAGACGTCATCATTCACCAGGATCCCTGCTCGGTTGTACCCGGTCATGTTGGGCTTTCGTAATTCGTTGTAAAAAAGTGAGCCAGGCCAGCATTTTGTGTATAAATTACCGCCATTTGGTCTGACCTGAATCAATTCAGCTGGAAGGGATTGATATACTATTTGCAGTATTCGTTGGTCGATAAGTTTCTTCCGGCAACAGATTTCAATTTTGCATTCCTAAGTTCAGAGGTAGTCATGATTAAGAAAATCGGTGTGTTGACAAGCGGCGGTGATGCGCCGGGCATGAACGCGGCAATTCGTGGTGTTGTCCGTGCAGCGCTGACGGAAGGCCTGGAAGTTTTTGGCGTTTATGACGGTTATTTGGGCCTGTATGAAGATCGTATGGTTCAGCTCGACCGTTACAGCGTGTCTGACATGATCAACCGTGGCGGTACTTTCCTCGGTTCTGCGCGCTTCCCGGAATTCCGTGATGAACACGTTCGTGAAGTGGCTATCGAAAACATGAAGAAACGCGGCCTGGACGCCCTGGTGGTTATCGGTGGTGACGGCTCCTACATGGGTGCAAAACGTCTGACCGAAATGGGTTTCCCGTGCATCGGTCTGCCGGGCACCATCGACAACGACATCAAAGGTACTGACTACACTATCGGCTTCTTTACCGCGCTGGGTACCGTTGTTGAAGCGATTGACCGCCTGCGTGACACCTCGTCTTCTCACCAGCGTATCTCTATCGTTGAAGTGATGGGCCGTTACTGCGGCGACCTGACGCTGGCGGCAGCCATTGCGGGCGGTTGCGAATTTATCGTCGTGCCAGAAGTCGAATTTAGCCGTGAAGATCTGGTGGCTGAAATCAAAGCGGGCATCGCGAAAGGTAAAAAACACGCGATCGTGGCTATCACCGAGCACATCTGTGACGTTGACGAGCTGGCGAAGTACATTGAAGCCGAAACCAAACGCGAAACCCGCGCGACCGTACTGGGTCACATCCAGCGTGGCGGTTCCCCAGGCCCTTACGACCGTATTCTGGCGTCCCGTATGGGCGCGTACGCTATCGATCTGCTTCTGCAGGGTCACGGCGGCCGCTGCGTCGGTATTCAGAACGAAAAACTGGTTCACCATGACATCATCGATGCGATTGAAAACATGAAGCGTCCGTTCAAAGGTGACTGGCTGGACTGCGCGAAAAAACTGTACTGATCGGCGTTTTTTGCCCGGTGGCGCTGCGCTTACCGGGCCTACAAAAGCACGGTTCGTAGGCCCGGTAAGCGCAGCGCCACCGGGCTTTTTTCTCCGCACCATTTGCCTTTTTATTCCACTACGTTATAGCCAATCTTTTTTTATTCTTTAATCCTCGATTCGCTTTCTGGCACGCTGCATTCATCAAAACACTACACAAGAGAGCTGGGCGATGAATAAATGGGGCGTGGGTTTAACATTATTGCTGGCATCGACCAGCGTTCTGGCTAAGGACATCCAGTTACTGAACGTGTCATACGACCCGACGCGTGAACTGTACGAACAATACAACAAAGCGTTTGCGGCACACTGGAAACAGGAAACCGGCGACAATGTCGTGGTTCGCCAGTCCCACGGTGGTTCTGGCAAGCAGGCGACCTCCGTCATCAACGGGATTGAAGCCGACGTGGTGACCCTGGCGCTGGCCTACGATGTTGACGCGATCGCCGAGCGTGGCCGTATCGACAAAAACTGGATCAAACGCCTTCCGGATAACTCCGCGCCATACACGTCGACCATCGTTTTCCTGGTACGTAAAGGCAACCCGAAACAGATCCATGACTGGAATGACCTGATTAAGCCGGGCGTGTCAGTCATCACGCCTAACCCGAAAAGCTCTGGCGGCGCTCGCTGGAACTACCTGGGCGCATGGGGCTACGCGCTGCACCACAACAATGGCGACCAGGCCAAAGCGCAGGAATTCGTGAAAGCGCTGTATAAAAACGTTGAGGTGCTGGATTCCGGCGCGCGTGGCGCCACCAACACCTTCGTCGAGCGTGGGATTGGCGACGTGCTGATCGCATGGGAAAACGAAGCCCTGCTGGCCACTAACGAACTGGGTAAAGACAAATTCGAGATCGTGACCCCAAGCGAATCAATTCTGGCTGAACCGACCGTCTCCGTGGTCGATAAAGTGGTTGAGAAGAAAGATACCAAAGCGGTGGCGGAAGCCTACCTGAAGTATCTGTACTCGCCAGAAGGCCAGGAAATTGCGGCGAAAAACTTCTATCGTCCACGCGATCCGGCCGTTGCGAAGAAATACGAAAGCGTATTCCCTAAACTGAAACTCTTCACCATTGATGACGAGTTCGGTGGCTGGACCAAAGCGCAGAAAGAGCACTTCTCTAACGGCGGCACCTTCGACCAGATCAGCCAGCGCTAACTCATTAGCCCATGACACGGTGACCCGGCGTGAGAAATCCGCCGGGTTTTTTATTTGGTCATCATTTTGCGTTACTCTTTTGCCTCTATTGAAAACAGGGAACGCGTTGTGAAAAAAATTATCTTATTGCTCCTCATTGTCATCGCCCTGGCAACTGGCGGTGTGTACTGGATGAAAGCGGGTAATCCGAATGCGTTGCGACATATCGTTCTCGACCAGTGTGTGCCGAATCAGATCCAAAACCGTAACCCGGCGCCGTGTGCGCAGGTGAAAACGGATGCAGGCTATGTGGTATTTAAAGATCGCAACGGGCCGCTGCAGTACCTGCTGATGCCAACCTACCGCATCAACGGCACCGAAAGCCCGCTTTTGACCGAATCTCATACGCCGAACTTTTTCTGGCTGGCCTGGCAGTCGCGCAGCTTTATGACTCTGAAGCGCGGCTCCGAGGTGCCTGACAGCGCCATTTCGCTGACGATTAACTCGCCGACAGGGCGCACGCAGAACCATTTCCATATTCATATTTCCTGCCTGCGCCCGGACGTGCGCGAGAAGCTCAACGCGGCACAGGGAGAAATCAGCACCCAGTGGCTGCCTCTTCCCGGAGGGCTGGAAGGACATGAGTATCTTGCTCGCCGGGTGACGGAAAATGAACTGGTGCAGCGCAGCCCGTTCATAATGCTGGCTGAAGAGCTGCCGGAAGCGCGCGACCATATGGGGCGCTTTGCCCTGGCGATGGCGCAGCAGTCGGATGGCTCGTTTGTGTTGCTGGCGACCGAGCGCAATCTGTTGATGCTCAACCGCGCGTCGGCAGAGGAATTGCAGGATCATCAATGCGCTATCCTGAAGTAACCCCACCATAAATCGCGTTTACTCGGGCTGCCTGTCACCGTAGACTTGCTGAAAAATTCTACAGGAGACAGGTATGTCGCTCTGGTTAACGTATCCTCTGCTGCTACCCTCACTGATTGTTGGCGTCACCATCGTTCTGTGGGCGACGTCGTTATTGCCTGAATTCATCACCGCGCTGCTGTTCTTCACGGCGGCGATGACCGCCAGAATCGCCCCGCCGGAGGTCATCTTCGGCGGTTTTGCCTCGTCGGCTTTCTGGCTGGTATTCAGCGGCTTTGTGCTCGGCGTGGCGATCCGTAAAACCGGACTGGCGGACAGGGCCGCCCGGGCGCTGTCGTCAAAGCTCACCGACTCCTGGGTATTAATGGTAGCGAGCGTGGTGCTGCTGAGCTATGCGCTGGCGTTTGTGATGCCGTCGAACATGGGACGTATTGCGCTGCTGATGCCGATTGTCGCGGCGATGGCAAAACGCGCCGGTATCGCCGACGGCTCCCGCGCCTGGTTTGGTCTGGCGCTGGCGGTAGGGTTCGGGACTTTCCAGCTTTCGGCGACGATTCTGCCCGCTAACGTCCCTAATCTGGTGATGAGCGGTGCGGCGGAAGGCTCGTACGGCATCCATCTGAACTATGTCCCGTATCTGCTGCTGCACACGCCGGTGCTGGGCATTCTCAAAGGCCTGATCCTGATTGGCCTGATCTGCTGGCTATTTCCCGGTAGCCCGAAACCGCCGAAGGAACAGGCGCCCTCTGAGCCTATGGGGCGGGACGAAAAGCGTCTCGCCTGGCTGCTGGCGGTGGTACTGGGGATGTGGGTGACGGAGAGCTGGCACGGCGTGGGACCCGCGTGGACGGGGCTGGCGGCGTCGATCATCGTTATGCTGCCGCGTATAGGTTTTATCACCGGGGAGGAGTTTTCTGCGGGGGTGAATATGCGCACCTGTATCTACGTTGCCGGTATTTTGGGGCTGGCGATCGTCGTGACCCAAACCGGCATCGGAACGGCGGTGGGCGAGGCGTTGCACCGCATTATGCCGCTGGATGCAGACCGACCGTTCACCAGTTTCCTGGCGCTGACCGGTATTACCACCGCACTCAACTTTATTATGACCGCCAACGGCGTTCCGGCGCTGTATACCACCCTGGCGCAGAGCTTCTCGGACGCGACCGGCTTCCCGCTGCTGTCGGTGATCATGATTCAGGTGCTGGGCTATTCTACGCCGCTGCTGCCGTATCAGGCGTCGCCGATTGTGGTGGCGATGGGACTCGGGAAGGTGCCTGCAAGGGCGGGGATGGTGCTTTGTCTGGCGCTGGCGGTGGCAACTTATCTGGTGCTGCTGCCGCTGGATTATCTGTGGTTTAGCGTGTTAGGTAAGTTGTAGCGTTTTTGTAGGGCGGGTAAGCGCAAGCGCCACCCGCCACAAAGGCAATTACGCCTGTTTAGCCGCTTCTGCCGCTTTAACGATCACCGCGAAAGCGTCCGCTTTCAGGGATGCACCGCCAACCAGCGCGCCATCGATGTCTGGCTGGGTGAACAGCTCAGCAGCGTTGGAGGCGTTTACGGAACCGCCGTACTGGATGATCACTTGCTCAGCGACTTTGGCGTCAGCTTTCGCAATGTGGTCACGGATGAATTTGTGAACCGCCTGAGCCTGCGCAGGGGTTGCTGATTTGCCGGTACCGATCGCCCAGACTGGCTCGTAAGCGATAACCGCGCCTTCGAACGCTGCCGCGCCCTGGGTTTTGAGCACTGCGTCGATCTGACGTGCGCACACTTCTTCGGTTTTGCCCGCTTCGTTTTCTGCTTCGGTTTCACCGATGCACAGAACCGGGATCAGACCCTGCTCTTTCAGCACGGCGAATTTCTTCGCGATGAACTCATCAGATTCTTTGTGATAGGTGCGACGCTCGGAGTGGCCGATGATGATGTATTTCGCGCCGATATCTTTCAGCATTTCAGCGGAGGTTTCACCGGTGAACGCGCCAGACAGGTTAACGTCAACGTTCTGCGCGCCCAGAATGATGTGGCTGCCGTCAGCGGCGTGTTTAGCCAGATCCAGGTACATATCCGGCGGAGCGATAGCAACCGCGCAGCCCGTCACGCCAGCCAGCTCTTTACGCAGGTTCGCAACCAGTTCGTTTACCATGTGGCGGCTGCCGTTCAGTTTCCAGTTACCCATCACTAAAGGATGTCGCATTTCAATTCTCCACGCTCAATAAGCGAATTAAGGAATATGGCCACCCTGTCGGGCAGCATGGTCTGTGAATCAGTATAGAGATTTTCCCTCGAAAGGCTTTGCTTTTTGTCATTAATTCGCCCCGTCGAGAGTGTCAGATAGCACCAGCTTAATCGGTTCAACAGCGAAGGTCAGTCCTTTTTCGCCGTTGTCCGCTACAACATAGCGGATCGCGCCTTCGGTATCGGCGTAGTAACGCTTGTTTTTCCCGGCGGTAAGGAGTTTTTGCAGCTTTTGCTGACTTTGCTTTTTCGTCAGCGCAGGGGTAAAGGCCTGCAATACCGCGCTCATGTACTCCAGCGCTTTCGCCTTAGCAGCTTTCTGCTCTGGCCCCTGTATTGGCAGCCAGGTGATTTGCATGCTTTTGATTTTTAACGTCCCGCGCTCCAGCGCCGTGGAGGCATACAAATTCTCGTTAATCTTGCTTGCCGCACGGGTCAGGGTAGGCGTGTCGCGGGGGCCATCGATGGCACGAAACTCATCCAGCGGCAGCGTAGGGTTGGCCTGATTGAAGGTTTCACGAAACTCGCTGATGGACTGATCGAATGACGGCGCGCCCGCCAGCAGATACGGAGCTGTGGTCGGGGCAGTGGTTTCGGCGGCGTGCAGGGGATAACCCACGCTGAGCAGCGCTAAACACAGGAAGAGAGAACGTGCCGAACTTTTCATCAACATTGCCCCTGGCCGTAAGTGCTCATGATTAAAACGATATCTGGTCGGCTTGTCAAAAGGTCACAACTCCAGGGTAAAATGCGCGCTATACGATAATAAGGAACCTTACATGACCATACAGCAGTGGCTGTTTTCGTTCAAAGGGCGTATTGGACGCCGTGATTTCTGGATCTGGATGGTGACGTGGATTGTCGCCATGCTGCTTCTGTTTTTCGTTGCCTATAACGCATGGCTAAGCACGCAAACGGCGGCCTTCGCGCTGGTCTGTCTGCTATGGCCAACGGCGGCTGTCGTCGTGAAACGGCTGCACGATCGCGGACGTTCCGGCGCGTGGGCATTTCTGATTATTCTGGCGTGGATGCTGGTGGCGGGAAACTGGGCGATGCTGCCGTCCATCCTGCCGTGGGTCGTGGGCAGGCTGCTGCCGTCGGTCATCTTCGTGATGATGATTGTCGATCTGGGCGCGTTTATTGGCACCCAGAGCGAAAACAAATACGGTAAAGACACCGTTGAGGTGAAGTACCGCTGATCACCAGTAGTGTTCGGCGGTCATATGGCCCGGCCGGCGGCGAAGATGTTTCGTCATCTGCCGGGTATCCTTCAGAAGCTGCTGCGTGTCGCGAACCATCTGCGGATTGCCACACAGCATGACGTGGCTGGTTTCAGCGTTCAGCGGCAAACCCACCGCGTCTTCCAGGGCTCCACTCTCAATTAACGCCGGCACGCGACCGGTAAGCGCTCCTGCTACGGTTTCACGGCTGACCACTGTCTGAATCTTTAACTTTCCGCCGTACTGTTGTTCCAGCGCCTGCATCTGCGACAGGTAGTTCAGGTCTGCAGCGTAGCGCGCAGCGTGCACCAGCACGATGTTTTTAAAGCGCTCCAGATCTTTGCCGTACTGCAAAATAGAGAGATAAGGGCCGATGGCTGTACCGGTTGCCAGCATCCAGAGCGTGTCACAATCAGGGATCTCTTCGAGCACAAAGAAGCCTGCCGCTTCACTCACAATTTGCACGTCGTCGCCGGGCTTGAGGGCGGCAAGACGCGGGCTGAGCTTACCGTCCGGAACGGTGACCAGATAGAACTCGAGATCCGGGTTATCAGGCGCGTTAACGTAAGAGTAGGCGCGCTGCACGCGTTCGCCGTCGACATCCAGCCCCAGCTTGGCGAATTGCCCGGCTTTAAACGGGTGTACGGGAGCATGGACGGTGAGACTAAATAGCGCATCGGTCCAGAACTCTATTTTCGTGACTTTACCTGTTACCCAGTCCGCCATGATCTTCTCCTGTGCTGTTTCTCTGTTCTATCTTCCGTACTTGTGGTGACAATTTCCAGCCCGTCAGGGCCGGAAAGCTCTATCGATCAAACGGTTTTACAGAATGTGCGTCTGTACGTCCGGGTCTTTGCGGTCGAGATAGTGGATAGACTGGATGCGGCGAATGGTGCGCGATTTACCGCGGATCAGCAGCGTTTCGGTGGTCGCCATATTGCCCTTGCGGGTGATACCGTCCAGCAGATCGCCTTTGGTGATGCCGGTCGCGGAGAAGACAACGTTGTCGCTACGGGCCATCTCGTCCAGAGCCAGCACTTTATTGGCCTCGATGCCCATCGCTTCGCAGCGCGCCAGCTCGTTTTCTCCGATACGGCGGTTCTCTTCGCTGTCGCCTTTTACCTCATGACGGGGCAGCAGACGAGCCTGCATGTCGCCATCCAGCGCGCGGATCACTGCCGCAGAGACGACACCTTCCGGCGCGCCGCCGATGCCGTACAGCACGTCTACTTCGCTGTCCGGCATGCAGGTCAGGATCGAGGCGGCAACGTCACCGTCAGGAATAGCAAACACGCGCACGCCGAGCTTTTGCATCTGCGCGATGGTGGCGTCGTGGCGCGGTTTGGCCAGAATCGTCACGGTCAGTTCGCTAAGGGGTTTGCCCAGGGCTTTGGCGATGTTGTGCAGATTCTCTTCCAGCGGCAGGCTGAGGTCGATTGCGCCCTTTGCGCCAGGCCCGACAATCAGCTTTTCCATGTACATATCCGGCGCGTTAAGGAAGCAGCCCTTATCGCCCACGGCCAGCACTGCCAGGGCATTGGCCTGACCCATCGCCGTCATGCGGGTACCTTCGATCGGGTCGACGGCGATATCCACGGCATCGCCTTTGCCGGTACCGACTTTTTCACCAATATAGAGCATTGGCGCTTCGTCGATCTCGCCTTCGCCGATCACGATGGTGCCGTCGATGTTGACCTGGTTAAGGACAATGCGCATGGCATGGACGGCTGCGCCGTCTGCGGTATTTTTGTCGCCACGACCCAGCCATTTATAGCCTGCAAGGGCGGCCGCTTCGGTGACGCGGGAAAACTCGATAGCAAGTTCACGTTTCATGAGGTACTCGTGCAATCAAAAGGAATTGCACGAAGTTTATCACAGAGTGGGGAGGGGGGTTTTAAGTCCCCTCTCCCCTTTGGGGAGAGGGTTAGGGTGAGGGGGGATTACTCTTCGTGCTCTTCCCACGCCAGGGCGCGTTTCACCGCTTTCTTCCAGCCGCTGTAGCGGAAGTTACGCTCGGTGGTTTCAATGCCCGGGCGGAATTCGCGTTCGATCACCGCTTTTTCCTGCAGCTCGTCCAGGTTCTGCCAGAAGCCTACCGCCAGACCGGCAAGATACGCCGCGCCCAGCGCCGTCACTTCACGCACTTCAGGACGCTCAACGCGGGTGCCCAGAATGTCGGACTGGAACTGCATCAGGAAGTTATTCGCGACCGCACCGCCGTCCACGCGCAGGGCGTGCAGACGAATGCCGGAGTCAGCCTGCATCGCTTCCAGCACGTCTCGCGTCTGGTAGGCGATGGATTCCAGGGTGGCGCGAATAATGTGGTTAGAGTTCACACCGCGCGTCAGGCCGAAAATCGCGCCGCGTGCATACGGATCCCAGTACGGTGCGCCCAGACCGGTGAACGCAGGTACCACGTACACGCCGTTGGTGTCTTTCACTTTGGTCGCGAAGTACTCGGAATCGAACGCATCGCTGATCAGCTTCATCTCGTCGCGCAGCCACTGGATAGACGCGCCGGCCATGAACACCGCACCTTCCAGCGCATAGTTCACTTCGCCGCGCGGGCCGCAGGCGATGGTAGTCAGCAGACCGTTTTCTGATTTCACCGCTTTCTCGCCGGTGTTCATCAGCATAAAGCAGCCTGTGCCGTAGGTGTTCTTCGCCATCCCTTCTTTGACGCACAGCTGGCCGAACAGCGCCGCCTGCTGGTCACCGGCAATACCGGCGATAGGAATACGGGTGCCGCCTTTACCGCCGATGTTGGTCTGACCGTACACTTCTGAAGACTTGCGCACTTCAGGCAGCATCGCGCGTGGGATATCCAGCGCGTCCAGCATCTTGTCATCCCACTCCAGGGTGTTGATGTTGAACAGCATGGTGCGCGAGGCGTTGGTGTAGTCGGTGACGTGAACGCGTCCCTGGGTCATCTTCCAGATAAGCCAGGTGTCAACGGTACCGAACAGCAGCTCGCCGCGTTTAGCACGCTCGCGTGAACCTTCCACATGGTCGAGGATCCATTTCACTTTGGTGCCGGAGAAATACGGGTCAACCACCAGGCCGGTGGCGCTGCGCACGTACTCTTCCATGCCGTCGCGCTTCAGCTGTTCGCAGATCTCAGAGGTACGGCGGCACTGCCAGACGATGGCGTTGTAAATAGGCTTACCGGTTTCACGTTCCCAGACAATCGTCGTTTCACGCTGGTTAGTGATACCAATCGCGGCAATCTCGTCGGAACTGATATCGGCTTTCGCCAGCACTTCGACCAGCGTGGAGCTTTGTGACGCCCAGATCTCCATCGGGTCGTGTTCTACCCAGCCTGGACGAGGATAAATTTGCTCAAATTCGCGCTGTGACACGCTGACGATGTTCGCGTCATGATCCATTACGACAGCGCGGGAGCTGGTAGTGCCCTGGTCGAGCGCAACGATATATTTTTTTTCGGTCATGGTATGTGTCCCGTAGTCAGATTACAGCGAAGCTTTTTGTTGTGCGGTAGAAGTCGTTTCCTTCTCCTCTTCCACACAGGTGTCGCACGGTAAATGGCGACCAATTAATTTGCGGTAGCTGAACGCACCCAGCGCAGCCCCGACAACCGGCGCAAACAGCGGTACCAGGAAGTAAGGAATGTCTTTGCCTCCGGTGAAGGCGACGTCGCCCCAGCCTGCGATGAAGGCGAACGCTTTTGGTCCGATATCACGTGCCGGGTTCATCGCGAAGCCGGTCAGCGGGCCCATGGAGGCGCCAATCACCGCAATCAGCAGGCCAATCAGCAGGGGGGCCAGCGGGCCGCGCGGAATGCCGTTTCCGTCGTCGGTCAGCGCCAGGATAACGCCCATCAGAATAGCGGTAATCACCATTTCAACTGCGAACGCCTGCACAAAATTGATATGCGGGTTTGGGTAGGTTGAGAAGATGCCTGCCAGATCCAGACTTTCGACGCTGCCGCGTACCATATGATGCGTCTGTTCGAAGTCGATGAAAAGATTGTAATAAAGCCCGTAAACTAACGCCGCTGCGCAAAACGCGCCGGCAAACTGAGAAAGAATGAAAGGAACAACTTTGCGTCCGTCGAAGCACGCGAACAGCCACAGTGCGATTGTCACCGCCGGGTTAAGATGTGCACCAGACACTCCTGCGGTCAGGTAGATGGCCATCGCCACGCCCAGACCCCAGATGATACTGATTTCCCACTGACCAAAACTGGCACCCGCCACTTTCAGTGCAGCGACACAGCCCACTCCGAAGAATATCAACAACCCGGTACCAAGGAACTCGGCAATGCACTGGCCTTTTAAGGTTGATGTCTGACTCATAATCGGAATCCTGAAGAAATTGATGTTTATTGTTAGCATGGCCGCCCGTGACAGCCACGATGCCCTGTAGACATAGTGTTAATTTATCGTTAACGAGCAAAAACGAGAAATATCGAAATCAAAATGTGTGGTCTGCGTCAATAAAATGAGCGTTTTCGCGCCATAAAGCACATTTTTGCAGCAGTGCAGGATCGGTACAGGAATGTGAGCTGAATCATTTCATTAACGAATCAGTTAACAATTTAGGGGTATATGACGCGAACGCACCAGGACCAGACCTAAAAGTGTTGCAAACCGCGATCTGCGCGGTGTGTCGCTGGACACAGAGCGCCGCGCTCCATACAATCGACGGTATATGTCGTGCGCGTTTATGTTAAAGCGTCGCCTTGCAATTCAGGAGAGGTAGCATCATGTCTTTAGAAGTGTTTGAGAAACTGGAATCGAAAGTACAGCAGGCGATTGACACCATCACCCTGCTGCAGATGGAAATTGAAGAGCTGAAAGAGAAGAACAACAGCCTGGCGCAGGAAGTACAGAACGCGCAGCACGGCCGCGAAGAACTGGAGCGCGAAAACAACCAGCTGCGCGAACAGCAGAACGGCTGGCAGGATCGCCTGCAGGCGCTGCTGGGACGTATGGAAGAAGTCTGATTCCCATTGGGATGAACTGAACAGGCCGGGTAAGGCGATGCCGCTACCCGGCTTTTTTTATGCCAGTTATAAAAAAGGCCGCCAGAGGCGGCCTTAACGCTACTTGTCCTGCGCTGTCATAGCAAAAGCAACGAACACATTCGGTTCATCACTCTTTACAACGAGTACGCTGGCGACAATGAACGCGATACATAAATAGCGTTTCATTATGCGGTCCCTGCAGCTAACCGCTCCACCGGTCACCACCGGTGATAAGTCGGTGGACACAAGCCCGGTTAAAGGTTGCTTTACGGTTGTGAATACACCTTTCCCTGGACCGATGCCCATGTGCGAGATGGCGGAAAGGGACGATGCATCATAATGAGCAGCAGCAGCGTAGTTAAGGTTTTAATAGTTAATTAGGAATTTATAAAGGGTCGATGGGGTTACCTGAGATTTGAACCAGGGTAAGATAAAAATCCTGGTTAAAGGTTGCAAAACTTCCCAACGGACCGCGAATCCCGAGGGACAAAAAAACCGCCACATTGCTGTTGGCGGTTTTTTTATGGTCCACGCTTACGGTTTTATTACTCGATATCCAGCGGATCTTCGGAAAGGATAATGCCGGTATTATCGGCGTAGAGATGGTCGCCGGAGAAGAAGGTCACGCCGCCGAAGTTAACGCGCACGTCGCTTTCGCCGATGCCGTCACCCGCCGCCCCTACCGGTATGGCCGCGATGGCCTGAATCCCGATATCCAGGTCTTCCAGATCGTCCACCTGGCGCACGGAGCCGTATACCACAAGGCCTTCCCACTCGTTCTGCACGGCAATGCCGGCCAACTCAGCATCAATCAATGCACGGCGCACGGAACCGCCGCCATCGACCACCAGTACGCGGCCGCGGCCGTTCTGTTCGAGCAGATCGTACAGCAACCCGTTGTCCTCGAAACATTTCACCGTGACGATCTGTCCGCCAAACGACGACCGCCCACCAAAGTTGGAGAACAGCGGTTCAACGACGTTGACATCTTCCTGGTAGATGTCACAAAGCTCGGAGGTATCGTATTTCATAGGTTTAACGCTCAGTTGCTGCGAATGTGTTCAGTATATCGTGCGAAATGCGTTGTTGGCAAAATCATCAATTGTTAATTGATATTTGTCAGCTAACTGAGCGTCTGGCTTAATACAATCCCGATGACGAACAACAGGTTAGTCAGCAGCGCGCCTTTTACCGTGCGCTCCAGCATCGGCGGCATGGCGGACGGGCTGAGCTCACGCATCACAAAGCGGGCCTGCTTAATCAGCAGCGGCGCGGCAAGCACAAACAGCCAGCCCCACACGCTCTGCAACGAAATCAGGTTAAACAGCGCCAGGCAAACCAGCGCGCCAGTGAGCAGGCAGGCATGATAGCGGCGCGCATTCACCGGCCCCAGACGCACGGCCAGGGTATTTTTGCCATTCTCGCGATCGCTGTCGATGTCGCGCAGGTTGTTGATGTTGAGCACTGCCGTCGCCAGCAGGCCGCAGGCGGTCGCGGGCAGGAACAGGGCAGGGATCACCGTATGCGCCTGCAGGTACCAGCTTCCCATCACGCTCAGCCAGCCGAAGAAAACCAGTACGGAGATATCACCGAGCCCAATATAACCGTAAGGACGCGTGCCGACGGTGTAGGTGATGGCCGCGATAATGGCCAGTAAACCCAGCACCAGGAAGCCAATGAAATCGCTGGGAGTCTTAGACGCCACCGTCACCAGCGCCAGGCCGGATGCGCAGATCAACACCACGGTGATAATCAGCGCGCGCTTCATCTGCGCCTGGGTAATCACCCCTTTCTGCATTCCGCGCAGTGGCCCTATGCGGTCCGGCTTGTCGCTGCCTTTTACCGCGTCACCGTAGTCGTTGGCGAGATTGGAGAGGATTTGCAGCAGGCCGGCGGTAATCAATGCCAGCGCGGCGACCAGCGGATCAAAATAACCCTGCCACCAGGCAAGGGCGGTGCCGACGATAATCGCGGCAAAGGCCAGAGGAAGTGTTTTAGGGCGCAGACTTTCGAGCCACGCCTGAGTACGGCTGATGTCAGTCATAAGTATTTAGCCAATAAAAATGGGGGCATTAGCCCCCATTAAACGTGATGAGAATCCAGTAACCGCGATTATAGGATAAAACGGCTCAGATCTTCATCTGCCACTAACGCATCCAGATGTTTACTCACATATTCTGCGTCAATGGTAACGGTTTGACCGTTCAGGTCGCTCGCGTCGTAAGAGATATCTTCGACCAGGCGTTCCAGCACGGTATGCAGACGACGCGCACCAATGTTTTCGGTGGTTTCGTTCACCTGCCATGCAGCCTGAGCAATACGTTTGATACCGTCTTCGGTGAACTCGAGGTTCACGCCTTCGGTCGCCATCAGCGCTTTGTACTGTACGGTAGCAGAGGCGTTTGGCTCAGTCAGGATACGTTCGAAATCTTCGGTGGTCAGCGCCTGCAGCTCAACGCGGATAGGCAGACGGCCCTGCAGTTCCGGGATCAGATCCGACGGGCTGGCAACCTGGAAGGCACCTGATGCGATAAACAGGATGTGGTCCGTTTTCACCATGCCGTGCTTGGTGGAGACGGTGCAGCCTTCAACCAGCGGCAGCAGGTCGCGCTGAACGCCTTCGCGGGACACATCCGGGCCGGAGCTGTTGCCACCGCGCTTACAAATTTTGTCGATTTCGTCGATAAACACGATACCGTGCTGCTCAACCGCGTCGATAGCGTCCTGCTTCAGCTCTTCCGGGTTCACCAGCTTCGCGGCTTCTTCTTCAATCAGCAGCTTCATTGCGTCTTTAATTTTCAGCTTACGCGCTTTCTGCTTCTGGCCGCCCAGGTTCTGGAACATGGACTGCAGCTGGCTGGTCATCTCTTCCATGCCCGGAGGCGCCATGATTTCCACACCCATTGGTGCGGCAGCGAGATCGATCTCAATCTCTTTGTCGTCCAGCTGGCCTTCACGCAGCTTCTTGCGGAACGCCTGACGCGCAGCGGACGGTTCCGCCTGCTGTTCTGCCTGGCCCCAGTTGTTTTTTGCCGGTGGGATCAGCACGTCGAGAATACGCTCTTCGGCCATCTCTTCCGCGCGATAGCGGTTTTTCTCGATTGCCTGGACGCGCACCATTTTGATCGCCGAGTCGGTCAGATCGCGGATGATGGAGTCCACTTCTTTACCCACGTAGCCCACTTCGGTGAACTTGGTGGCTTCAACTTTGATGAACGGCGCGTTGGCCAGCTTCGCCAGACGACGGGCGATTTCGGTTTTACCGACGCCGGTCGGGCCGATCATCAGAATGTTCTTCGGCGTGACTTCGTGGCGCAGCTCTTCGTCAAGCTGCATACGACGCCAGCGGTTACGCAGGGCGATAGCCACGGAGCGCTTGGCGTTATCCTGGCCGATAATGTGTTTGTTCAGTTCGCTGACAATTTCGCGTGGGGTCATTTCAGACATGGGAGATCCTTACGCTTTGGAGGTCAATTCTTCGATGGTGTGGTTGTGGTTGGTATAGATGCAGATATCACCTGCAATATCCAACGCCTTCACCGCGATATCACGCGCGTTCATGTCGGTATTTTCCAACAGCGCGCGGGCTGCAGCCTGGGCATAAGGGCCGCCAGAGCCGATGGCAATCAGGTCATTTTCCGGCTGAATCACGTCACCGTTACCGGTGATGATAAGCGAAGCGGTTTCATCGGCTACCGCCAGCAGCGCTTCGAGCTTGCGCAGCATGCGGTCGGTACGCCAGTCTTTCGCCAGCTCAACGGCAGCTTTCACCAGATGACCCTGGTGCATTTCTAGTTTGCGTTCAAACAGTTCAAACAGCGTGAAGGCATCCGCCGTGCCGCCTGCAAAACCGGCGATCACTTTGTCGTTGTAGAGACGGCGCACTTTCTTCACGTTGCCTTTCATGACGGTATTACCCAGCGTGGCCTGGCCATCACCGGCGATTACCACATGGCCGTTACGGCGTACACTTACTATTGTTGTCACGAGCAGACCCCCTGGTTACAGAATCGGGAAACAGAAGCCCTGAGCCTGTGCTCAGGGCTGAATTAAATGATAGATGGGGGGGAATTTGGGGGTTTCAACCCCCGGAGGCGAGTCGAATGCAGTTTGTGTGACCGGCGATTTTCAAACGAGAAAGGGTGCCATCGGCATTTTCTTTGCCTTTGACCGGACCAATCACCACGCGATTCCAGCCGTTATTGGTGGTAATACGCGAATCAAACCCTTCAAAGGCCAGCTGAGCACGTACCGTTTCCGCCTGCTCGGCACCTTTGAACGAACCGCACTGTACCATCCAGCGGCGCTCATCTTTTTTCTCGGCCGTCTGCTTCGGCGCTTCGGTCTCTTTGGTGACCGGTGCGGCCTGCTGCGTTTTCGGCTGCTGCGCGGTGGTATGCGCTGGCGTCTGGAGCAGATCCTGATACGGCTGAGCCGCCTGTTTCTGCGGCTGCGTTTTCGGCTGCTGTTGGACAGGCTGGGACTGCACCGTACGCGTCTGCTGCTGGTATGGCTGTTCCGTTACCCGCGGCTGCGTTTTAGGCTGCTGCACCGGCTGGGTTTGCGCCCACTGCTGTTGCTGCTGCTGCTGAATCTGCTGTTGTGCCTGACGTCGCTGCAGCGTTTGCTGGCGCTGCGCCGGCGTCTGTTCATTCCACGGCACTTCGTTCAGCTGCGTAGGCTGCTGGCGCATATCGGCCTGCATTTGTGCCAGCAGCTGACGCTGTTCATCCGTCAGCTGATTCGCATTCTGTACTTCACCACCCGCAGAAGGTTCGGTTGGCGCACGTACCCCAGGCTGACGGCTTTCCAGCTCTTTGATATAGCGCCAGCGCTCTTCAGGCTTCGGAGGAAGGCCGTTTCCGGCGACTTTACTGGCCTGAAGCGCCTCAGACTCTTCTTTTTTATGGTGCGTGATAAAGTACAGGCCACCAATAAAGGCGACGACTACAGCCGCAGCAATAGCGACCATTGCTGGCGAGACAGCAGGCAGGTTACGTTGCTTTTTCCTTGAGCTACTCTTTTTGCGTCGCGAAGGTGCCGGCTGGCCGCGACGTACATAATCTCGTTGTGCCACTATCGTTTCGCTGTATTTATTCGTTCGTCAGCCCGCCATGTTACTTAAGCGGCGGGGCTTTGACCAGATAAGGGTATCCGAAAGACGTTTACTTTAAGTCAATGCCTGGGTCGTGCCGCGAACAATCAGTTCGCAGTCCAGCAACCGCGAGCCGCTGCTAACTGTTTGACCGTGAAGCTGATCCAGCAGCAGAAGCATTGCTTCGCGGCCGATTTGGTAGCGCGGCTGAGCGACCGTTGAGAGCGGCGGATCGCAAAATTCCGAAAGCGAAATATTATCGAATCCGATGATCGATAAATCTTTCGGTATGCGAAGGCCGCGGCGTTTGGCATACGATAATGCACCCAGCGCCATCACGTCGCTGTGACAAAATACGGCGGTTGGCGGCTCAGGCAGGTCCAGAAGTTTCTCCAGCGCCTGTCCACCCGCAGCGAAGGTAAAATCACCGCGCGCAATGTAGTGCGGATCGACGATGGCGCCGGTACGGCGCAGCGCCTGAACGTAGCCCTGTAAGCGGTAGTGACACAGCGGCATCTCTTCCGGTCCGGCAATACAGCCAATACGCTTATGCCCCAGTTCCTGGAGATAGTTTACGGCGTTGAATGCGGCGGTGAGGTTATCAATGTGGACCGTCGGCAGCTCCAGCTCTGGCGCAAACTCGTTGGCCATGACCATCGGCGGTAAATTACGCTGCTCTTCAATGCTGGCATCAAACGGCAGGCGAGAGCCAAGCAGCAGCATGCCGTCGATCTGCTTGGTGATAATGAGATCGATGAAGGTTTTTTCCTGCTGGTTCTGGTGAGCACAGTCGCCAATCAGCACCAGGTAACCCTGTTCCGCTGCGGTGACTTCAATACCGCGGATAATCTCGCTGAAGAAAGGGTCACAGATGTCCGGTACAATCACCAGGATGGTGCGCGACTCATTGCGTTTGACGTTACGCCCCATCGCCTGTGGGAAATAGCCCACTTCAAGCGCAGCCTGCTCCACCCGGTTACGGGTCGCCTGGGAGACTTTATCCGGGTTCATTAATGCGCGGGATACCGTTGCCGTAGAGACCTGCGCTTTCTGGGCAACGTCTTTCATGGTCGCCGGTGCAACCTCTTTCCTGGACTTCAACGTCTTCTCCTCGCCTGAACACCGAACTTCTGACATCACCATTTTTACAGATAGTTAATGGAATCGGTTACAGAATTTTCATAAAAAGTGTGAGGAGCGTTAAATTTTTCGATCCGTCTTCAGCCTTCGATGGGATCGACGTCCAGTACCCACTTCACTTTTCGCGCTTCGGGCAGGGTGTTAATCAGCACCAGCGCGCCGCTGACGATATGCTGAAGACGAACGCGAGAGGGGTGCTGGAGCAAAATTTGCCAGCGAAAACGTCCGCCGCGTTTTGGTGCGAGTGCCGGCACCGGGCCCAAAATCCACAGCTGATTATCCACCAGCGGGCTGGCCTGCAGGAGGTTTCTCAGTTGCTGCAGGAAAAGCGGCGCCTGCTGGTTGTTGTGGTCTTCCGCGCGGATGATGACGTGGCTGGTCCACGGCGGCAACTGCATGGTCTGGCGTTCGGCCAGCGCCTGCTCGGCAAAGGCGTCATAGCCTTTGTGCAGAAGGGTTTGCAGCAGCGGGTGCTCCGGGTGGTGCGTTTGCAATACCACTTCGCCCTGTTTACCGGCACGCCCGGCGCGCCCTGCCACCTGGGTATAAAGCTGAGCGAAGCGCTCGGCTGAACGGAAATCTGCCGAGAACAGCGCGCCGTCCACGTCCAGCAGGGCGACCAGCGTCACGTCCGGGAAGTGGTGGCCTTTTGCCAGCATCTGAGTGCCAATCAGGATGCGTGCGCCGCCGCGATGCACTTCCGCCAGCTGCTGTTCCAGCGCGCCTTTGCGGCTGGTGGTGTCCCGGTCGATGCGGGACAGGGGCACGTCGGGGAAGAAGGGCGCAAGGGCCTGTTCCAGCTGTTCCGTTCCCAGCCCCACCGGCACGATATGCGTTGAGCCACATGACGGACACTGGCGCGGCACCGGACGCTGGCTGTCGCAGTGGTGGCAGCGTAAATGCCGCTGGGCCTGGTGGAAGGTATAGTAGTGGTCACAGCGCGGGCACTCGGCAATCCATCCGCAGTCGTGGCACAGCAGGGCAGGTGCAAATCCGCGACGGTTAAGAAACAGGATCACCTGATTGCCCGCCTGCAGGTGCTGGCGCATGCGGGTAATCAGTGCAGGCGCAAGCCCGGCCTGGACCTGCTGACCTTTCAGATCCAGTACGTGCTGAATGGCCGGACGGGCATTCCCCGCGCGACGCGTCAGGCGCAGCATATGGTATTTACGCTGGCGCACGTTGTGCAGCGTTTCGAGCGCAGGCGTGGCGGAGCCGAGAATAATAGGAATTTGCTCGCTGTGGGCGCGATAAACAGCCAGATCGCGGGCGTGATAGCGCCAGCCTTCCTGCTGTTTATAGGAGCTGTCGTGTTCTTCGTCGATCACGATAACGCCAAGATTTTTAAACGGGGTAAACAGCGACGAGCGGGTGCCGATCACAATCGCCGCTTCGCCGTTTTTCGCTTTCAGCCAGGCGCTGAGGCGTTCGCTGTCGTTCAGGCCAGAGTGCAGCACCTCAACCGGCGCATTAAAGCGTTCGCGAAAGCGGGCGATGGTTTGCGGCGTCAGGCCAATTTCCGGCACCATCACCAGCGCCTGTTTGCCCTGCGCAAGCACGTTTTCCAGCACGCTCAGGTAGACTTCGGTCTTACCGGAGCCGGTGACGCCCGCCAGCAGCCATGCGGAAAAGTGGTCCGAGGCGCTATGGATCGCGCCCACGGCGGTGGCCTGTTCGGTATTCAGGCGCAGGCGATCCCCTGAAACGGAGAAACTCTCGCGCCAGTCGTAAAGGGCAGGCGCTTCGCTTGCCAGGTCGCTCAACCCTTTCTTTCTTAATGCCTGTAGCGCCGTTTCGCTGACTTCAAGTTCGTCGATCTGATGCCGCCAGATTTTCCCCTGACGCAGCGCCGCCAGGGCCTGCTGCTGTTTCTGTGAGCGCTTGAGGCTGTTAATGTCGACGGCCTGGCCATCTTCCGTAGCAAACCAGTACCACATCGGCGCATGGCTGGCGCTTTTGCCCTGACGCAGCATGATGGGCAGAGCGTGGAACAGGACGTCGCCAATGGGGTGATGATAATAATCCGCCGCCCACAGCAGCAGTCGCCAGGTGCTGGTGGAATAAACGGGCTCGCTGTCGAGCACCTCAACCACCGACTTCAGTTCGTTAAACGGCAACTCGCTCTTATCGCTGACGGAGACAACAATTCCCACGCGCTGCTGTTTGCCAAACGGCACGGTCACGCGACAGCCCGCTTTGGCGCTCATGCTGTCGGGCAGCAGGTAGTCAAAGGTGCGGGGAAGCGGAACGGGCAGGGCAACGTGAGCGACGGGCATCGAATCTTCCTGGCTTGAAAAGTGGCGCGTTAGTATACACATTAGTGAAAGCGGCGTGCGGATCAGTTTGCATACGTTGGTCAAATTCTGTATGATTCGCCGCCTTTGGTGTACTTTACGCCAAAGAACTTACAATCAACATCGCGTGGTGTCTGGCGTTAGGGCTGGAAGAGCGACGCGGCCTTAACTGAGGTTCTCCCATGAAAAAAGATATTCACCCGAAATACGAAATGATTACTGCAAACTGTTCTTGCGGTAACTCTATCCAGATCCGCTCTACCGTGGGTCACGATCTGAACCTGGACGTGTGCGGCAAATGCCACCCGTTCTACACTGGTAAGCAGCGTGATGTTGCAACCGGTGGCCGTGTTGACCGCTTCAACAAGCGTTTCAGCATCCCGGGCGCTAAATAAGTTTCCCGAAAAAAAGGCACCGCAAGGTGCCTTTTTTGTATCCGCTTCTCAGTATTCCCACGTCTCCGGGTCAATACCCAGTTCACGCATGATCACCTTCGCCTCTTCCGGGATTTCATCACTGCGTTCTTTACGCAGATCTTCATCGTTCGGCAACGGTTGACCGGTAAACGCATGCAGAAACGCTTCGCACAGCAGCTCGCTGTTGGTTGCGTGGCGCAGGTTGTTCACCTGACGACGCGTACGTTCATCGGTGAGGATCTTCAACACCTTCAGAGGAATAGAAACCGTAATTTTTTTTACTTGTTCACTCTTCTTACCGTGCTCAGCGTATGGGCTGATATATTCGCCGCTCCATTCAGCCATGAGATACCTTTAATCCTCTCAGTCATTTATCTAAAGGTGCAAAACCTGTAACCACTCGTTTTGAACCGCAATCTTGCCTAGTTTACCGTAGAGGCGATACCGTGGCACGGATATTGCCGCTGCAGCGTGCACTAAAGCATATAATTTTAACGGCTATTTGCGCATTGCTCAATCTATACGCAAAGAAGTTTAGATGTCCAGATGTATTGACGTCCATACTTTCAATGTTTACTCTGGTGCCTGACTTTTCACCTCATTCGCCAGGAAGCCCTCACCATGACGCGTAAACAGGCCACTATCGCAGTGCGTAGCGGATTAAATGATGACGAGCAGTACGGCTGCGTTGTCCCGCCCATTCATCTTTCCAGTACCTACAACTTCACCGGATTTAATGAACCCCGCGCGCATGATTACTCGCGTCGTGGCAACCCTACGCGTGACGTGACCCAGCGCGCGCTGGCCGAGCTGGAAGGTGGCGCAGGCGCCGTATTAACCAATACGGGGATGTCCGCCATTCACCTGGTGACCACCGTGTTCCTGAAACCAGGTGACCTGCTGGTTGCGCCGCACGATTGCTACGGCGGCAGCTATCGCCTGTTTGATAGCCTGGCAAAACGCGGCTGCTATCGCGTACTGTTTGTCGATCAAAACGATGAACAGGCGCTGAAACAGGCGCTGGCAGAGAAGCCAAAGCTGGTTCTGGTGGAAAGTCCAAGCAATCCATTGTTGCGCGTTGTCGATATTGCGAAAATTTGTCAGCTCGCAAGGGATGCGGGAGCGATAAGTGTAGTGGATAATACGTTCCTCAGTCCGGCCCTTCAGAACCCACTCGCACTGGGTGCCGATCTGGTATTGCATTCATGCACTAAATATCTGAACGGCCATTCTGATGTGGTAGCGGGCGTGGTGATTGCCAAAGATCCCGACGTTGTCACCGAACTGGCATGGTGGGCCAATAATATTGGCGTCACCGCGGGCGCCTTCGACAGCTATCTGCTGTTGCGCGGCATTCGCACGCTGTCGCCGCGCATGGAAGTGGCGCAACGCAATGCCCAGGCGATTGTCGATTTCCTGAAAACCCAGCCGCTGGTGAAGAAGCTCTATCACCCGTCGCTGCCGGAAAATCAGGGGCACGAAATTGCCGCGCGCCAGCAGAAAGGGTTTGGCGCGATGTTAAGTTTTGAACTGGACGGTGACGAGCAAACGCTGCGTCGCTTCCTGAGCGGGCTGTCATTGTTTACGCTGGCGGAATCCTTAGGTGGGGTTGAAAGCTTGATCTCCCACGCCGCGACCATGACGCACGCAGGTATGGCACCGGAAGCACGTGCCGCCGCCGGGATTTCTGAGACGCTGCTGCGGATCTCAACCGGTATTGAAGATTCTGAAGATTTAATTGCCGATCTGGAAAATGGCTTCCGGATCGCAGCCAAGGGGTAATCATGAGTGTGATAGCGCAGGCAGGGGCGAAGGGTCGTCAGCTGCACAAGTTTGGTGGTAGTAGTCTTGCTGATGTGAAATGTTACCTGCGTGTCGCAGGGATCATGACGGAATATTCACAGCCGGGTGACATGATGGTTGTCTCGGCGGCGGGCAGCACCACCAACCAGTTGATTAGCTGGCTGAAACTGAGCCAGACCGATCGCCTTTCTGCGCATCAGGTGCAACAGTCCTTACGTCGTTACCAGAGCGAGCTGATTGCTGGCCTGCTGCCTGCGGACGTAGCGGACGGGCTGATCAGCGCCTTTACCCATGACCTTGAGCGTCTGGCCGCCCTGCTGGACAGCGGGATCACCGATGCGGTGTATGCCGAAGTGGTGGGCCACGGTGAAGTGTGGTCCGCGCGCCTGATGGCCGCCGTGCTGCAACACCTGGGCGTGGAGGCGGCCTGGCTCGACGCGCGTGATTTCCTGCGCGCCGAACGCGCCGCGCAGCCGCAGGTGGATGAAGGCCTGTCCTACCCGCTGCTGCAACAGCTGCTGGTGCAGCATCCGGGCAAACGCATTGTGGTTACCGGCTTTATCAGCCGCAGCAACGCGGGTGAAACAGTGCT
This sequence comes from Enterobacter sp. NFIX59, assembly GCF_900113755.1. NCBI lineage: Bacteria > Pseudomonadati > Pseudomonadota > Gammaproteobacteria > Enterobacterales > Enterobacteriaceae > Enterobacter > Enterobacter sp. NFIX59. The sequence continues at coordinate 67,650 of NZ_FOQN01000009.1, forward strand.
GCTGGGCCGTAACGGCTCCGACTACTCGGCAACGCAAATCGGTGCCCTGGCAGGCGTGTCCCGCGTCACCATCTGGAGCGACGTGGCCGGTGTTTACAGCGCAGACCCGCGCAAAGTAAAAGATGCCTGCTTGCTGCCGCTGCTGCGCCTGGATGAAGCCAGCGAGCTGGCGCGTCTGGCCGCACCGGTGCTACACGCGCGCACGCTGCAGCCGGTTTCCGGTAGCGATATCGACCTCCAGCTGCGCTGCAGCTACACCCCGGATCAAGGCTCTACCCGTATTGAACGCGTACTGGCGTCCGGCACCGGGGCGCGTATTGTCACCAGCCACGACGACATCTGCCTGATTGAGTTCCAGGTGCCTGCGGGCCAGGACTTCAAACTGGCGCATAAAGAGATTGACCTGGTGTTAAAGCGTGCTCAGGTACGCCCGCTGGCCGTTGGCGTTCACAATGACCGCCAGCTGCTGCAGTTCTGCTATACCGCTGAAGTGGCGGACAGCGCCCTGAAAATTCTGGATGAAGCGGGCCTGCCGGGCGAGCTTCGCCTGCGTCAGGGGCTGGCGCTGGTGGCGATGGTGGGCGCGGGCGTCACCCGTAACCCGCTGCACTGCCACCGCTTCTGGCAGCAGCTGAAAGGTCAGCCGGTGGAGTTCACCTGGCAGTCGGAAGAGGGCATCAGCCTGGTGGCCGTTCTGCGCAAAGGGCCAACCGAAAGCCTGATTCAGGGTCTGCATACCTCCCTGTTCCGCGCGGAAAAACGCATCGGCCTGGTGCTGTTTGGTAAAGGCAACATCGGTTCCCGCTGGCTGGAGCTGTTCGCCCGCGAACAGGTCACGCTCTCGGCGCGTACCGGATTCGAATTCATTCTCGCAGGCGTGGTGGACAGCCGTCGCAGCCTGCTGAACTACGAAGGGCTGGACGCCAGCCGCGCGCTTGCCTTCTTTAATGATGAAGCCGTAGAGCAGGATGAAGAGTCGCTGTTCCTGTGGATGCGCGCGCACCCTTACGATGACCTGGTAGTGCTGGACGTGACCGCCAGCGAGCAGCTTGCCGATCAGTACCTTGATTTCGCCAGCCACGGTTTCCACGTTATCAGCGCGAACAAGCTGGCGGGGGCGAGCAGTACCGATAAATACCGTCAGATCCACGACGCGTTTGAAAAAACGGGGCGCCACTGGCTGTATAACGCCACCGTGGGTGCAGGCCTGCCGGTAAACCACACCGTGCGTGACCTGATTGAAAGCGGCGACAGCATTCTGGCGCTGAGCGGTATCTTCTCCGGCACGCTCTCCTGGCTGTTCCTGCAGTTTGACGGCACCGTTCCGTTCACCGACCTGGTGGATCAGGCGTGGCAGCAGGGCTTAACGGAACCCGATCCGCGCGTTGATCTCTCCGGTAAAGACGTGATGCGCAAGCTGGTGATCCTGGCGCGTGAAGCCGGTTATGACATCGAACCGGATTCCGTACGCGTCGAATCGCTGGTGCCTGCCGGCTGTGAAGAAGGTTCTGTGGACCATTTCTTTGAAAATGGAGAAGAACTTAACGAGCAAATGGTGCAGCGTCTGGAAGCGGCGAACGAGATGGGGCTGGTGCTGCGCTACGTGGCGCGTTTCGAGGCCAACGGAAAAGCGCGAGTCGGTGTCGAGGCGGTGCGTCCTGAACATCCGCTGGCGGCGCTGCTGCCGTGCGATAACGTCTTCGCCATCGAAAGCCGCTGGTACCGCGATAACCCGCTGGTGATCCGCGGTCCGGGCGCGGGGCGCGATGTCACCGCCGGGGCCATCCAGTCCGACATCAACCGTCTGGCTAAGCTGCTGTAACCCCTCACCCTAACCCTCTCCCCAAAGGGGAGAGGGGACTGCTCAGTGCGGTCTTTTTCCCCCTCGCCCCTTTGGGGAGAGGGCCGGGGTGAGGGGCCTTCTCACCCTCATCTTGAATTTTTCTCATATTCCCTGAGCAAACCTCACCGTTATTGTTGATTATTTCTATTGACGTCCCTCCGCTTTTCCGTCATTTTTACATCTGGACGTCTAAACGTATAGAAGTTCACAACACAACAGACAATGACACGCGATTGATAGAGGTAAGGTATGAGCTTTTTTCACGCCAACCAGCGGGAAGCACTGAATCAGAGCCTGGCCGAAGTAAACGGCCAGATTAACGTCTCTTTTGAATTTTTCCCGCCGCGCACCAGTGAAATGGAGCAAACCCTGTGGAGCTCTATCGATCGTCTCAGCAGCCTGAAACCGAAGTTTGTCTCCGTGACCTACGGTGCGAACTCCGGCGAGCGTGACCGTACGCACAGCATCATTAAAGGCATCAAAGATCGCACCGGTCTCGAAGCGGCCCCGCACCTCACCTGTATCGACGCCACCCGCGACGAGCTGTGCGCCATCGCCCAGGATTACTGGAATAACGGCATCCGTCATATTGTCGCATTGCGCGGTGACCTGCCTCCTGGGAGCGGTAAGCCGGACATGTATGCCGCCGATCTGGTGGGGCTGTTGAAGGGGGTGGCGGACTTTGATATCTCCGTGGCCGCTTATCCTGAAGTGCATCCGGAAGCGAAAAGCGCTCAGGCCGATCTGCTTAACCTCAAGCGTAAGGTGGATGCCGGCGCGAACCGCGCCATTACTCAGTTCTTCTTTGATGTGGAAAGCTACCTGCGCTTCCGTGACCGCTGCGTCTCCGCGGGCATCGACGTTGAAATTATCCCGGGTATTCTGCCGGTCTCTAACTTCAAACAGGCGAAGAAATTTGCTGATATGACCAATGTGCGTATTCCTCTCTGGATGTCTAAAATGTACGAGGGGCTGGACGATGACCCGGAAACACGCAAGCTGGTGGGCGCAAATATCGCGATGGACATGGTGAAGATCTTAAGTCGTGAAGGGGTGAAGGATTTCCACTTCTACACGCTGAACCGTGCTGAGATGAGTTACGCCATATGCCACACGCTCGGCGTTAGACCAGGCGTGTAACAAAAAAGAGCCCTCTTCGGAGGGTTTTTTGATTTATAAGGGTTTTATTTTCCTGCCATATCAGCAATGCTGCCTTTGACGTACAAAACTCATGTATTTTCCATGGGAAATTAAACGGATTTAACTATCGAATCTGTGGGTTATCTCAACTATACCTTATCAACAAGGGCGTATATCGTAACGGTAACACTGTAAAAGGGAGCATAGCGATGAGCACGTCAGACGAAACCAATAAAGCGGCATCAGTCGGCAAATGCCCGTTCCATCAGGGCGGTGTCGATCACAGCGCGGGCGCAGGTACAGGCAGCCGCGACTGGTGGCCAAAACAACTCCGCATCGATCTTCTTAACCAACATTCCAATCGTTCGAACCCGCTGGGTGAAGACTTTGACTACCGCAAAGAATTTAGCAAGCTTGATTACTCCGCGCTGAAAGGCGATCTCAAAGCACTTTTAACCGACTCCCAACCGTGGTGGCCTGCCGACTGGGGCAGCTATGCGGGCCTGTTTATCCGTATGGCCTGGCATGGCGCGGGTACCTATCGCTCCGTTGACGGACGCGGTGGCGCAGGACGCGGTCAACAGCGCTTTGCGCCGCTGAACTCCTGGCCGGATAACGTGAGCCTGGATAAGGCGCGCCGTCTGCTGTGGCCCATCAAGCAAAAATACGGACAAAAAATTTCCTGGGCTGACCTGTTTATCCTCGCGGGTAACGTGGCGCTGGAGAACTCCGGCTTCCGCACCTTTGGTTTCGGTGCCGGGCGTGAAGACGTCTGGGAACCGGATCTGGACGTAAACTGGGGTGATGAAAAAGCCTGGCTGACCCACCGCGATCCGGAAGCGCTGGCGAAGCGTCCTCTGGCCGCCACCGAAATGGGCCTGATCTACGTGAACCCGGAAGGGCCAAACGCCAGCGGTGAACCGCTGTCAGCGGCGGCAGCGATTCGCGCGACCTTCGGCAACATGGGCATGAACGATGAAGAGACCGTCGCGCTGATTGCAGGCGGCCACACCCTCGGTAAGACTCACGGCGCGGGTGAAGCCACCCACGTGGGTACCGACCCGGAAGCCTCACCAATTGAAGCGCAGGGCCTGGGCTGGGCGAGCACGCTCGGCACGGGCGTGGGTGCAGATGCCATTACCTCCGGTCTGGAAGTCATCTGGTCACAAACCCCGACCCAGTGGAGCAACTACTTCTTCGAGAACCTGTTCAAATACGAATGGGTGCAGACCCGCAGCCCGGCAGGGGCGATTCAGTTTGAAGCCGTAGATGCACCGGAAATCATGCCCGATCCGTTCGACCCGTCGAAAAAACGCAAACCTACCATGCTGGTCACCGACCTGACGCTGCGTTTTGACCCGGAATTCGAGAAAATTTCCCGCCGCTTCCTGAACGACCCGCAGGCCTTCAACGAAGCCTTCGCGCGCGCGTGGTTCAAACTGACCCACCGTGATATGGGGCCAAAATCGCGTTACCTTGGCCCGGAAGTGCCGAAAGAAGATCTGATTTGGCAGGACCCGCTGCCGCAGGCGGTGTTCAACCCGTCGAAAGAAGACATTGAAAGCCTGAAGGCGGAAATTGCGGCCTCTGGTCTGTCCGTGAGCGAACTGGTTTCCGTTGCCTGGGCGTCAGCTTCAACCTTCCGCGGTGGCGATAAGCGTGGCGGCGCTAACGGCGCGCGTCTGGCGCTGGCGCCTCAGCGCGACTGGGATGTGAACGCCGCGGCGGTTCGCGCGTTGCCGGCTCTGGAAGCTATTCAGCGCACCACCAACAAAGCCTCACTGGCCGATATCATCGTGCTGGCGGGCGTGGTAGGCGTTGAGCAGGCCGCAAAAGCCGCAGGCGTGTACGTCACCGTACCGTTCGCCCCAGGCCGCGTGGATGCGCGTCAGGATCAGACGGATATCGAGATGTTTAACCTGCTCGAACCGGTTGCCGATGGTTTCCGCAACTACCGTGCGCAGGTGGATGTGTCCACCACGGAGTCACTGCTGATCGACAAAGCCCAGCAGCTGACGCTGACCGCGCCGGAGCTGACGGTGCTGATCGGCGGCCTGCGCGTGCTGGGTGCCAACTTTGATGGCAGCAAGAATGGCGTGTTCACCGACCGCGAGGGCGTGCTGAGCAACGATTTCTTCGTGAACCTGCTGGACATGAACACGCAGTGGAAGGCGACCGACGAATCCAATGAGCTGTTTGCCGGAAGCGATCGCGCCAGCGGTGAAGTGAAATATACCGCCACCCGCGCCGATCTGGTCTTCGGTTCGAATGCCGTTCTGCGCGCGCTGGCAGAGGTTTACGCCAGCGATGATGCGCATGAGAAGTTTGTCCGCGACTTCGTTGCCGCATGGGCGAAGGTGATGGATCTGGACCGGTTTGATCTGCAGTAACCCTTGTGCCGGGTGGCGCTAACGCTTACCCGGCCTACGGGCAAAAAAATCCCCGCTGATGCGGGGATTTTTATTCACGCTATTTACTCCCACTCCTGCAGGAACCGCTGCCCATACTGGTCGGCCACCAGCAGTGCCGCATATACCTGATCCGGCGTTACGCCGCCGGGCATGTTGTGGATGGTTTCTCCTTCCGCACAGGACGCTTCCGCGATCAGACGCATTTTCGCCGGGATATCCTCTTTGATGTTCAGCTGTGCCAGCGTGATCGGCAGCCCAACGCTGTGACAAAGCGCGGCGACGGTCTCTATTTCTTCTACCGGCGCGTTTTCCAGCACCAGCTGCGTCAGGGTACCAAACGCCACTTTTTCGCCGTGATAGAAGTGATGCGCGTCCGGCACCGCCGTCATGCCGTTATGAATAGCGTGTGCCGCCGCCAGACCGCCGCTTTCAAAGCCTACGCCGCTGAGATAGGTGTTGGCTTCGATAATGCGTTCCAGCGCCGGTGTAACCACATGCTGTTCCGCCGCCAGCATGGCTTTTTCACCCTCTTCAACCAGCGTGTTGTAGCACAGCTCGGCCAGCGCAAGTGCTGCCTGCGTACATTTGCCGCCCGCCATGGTGGTCGCACCGCTGCGCGAGCAGGCGCGTGCTTCAAACCACGTCGCCAGCGCATCGCCAATCCCGGCGGCCAGCAGACGCGCAGGCGCACCCGCCACCACTTTGGTATCGACGATAACCATGTTCGGGTTGTGAGGCAGCATCAGGTAGCGATCGAACTCACCGCTGTCGGTGTAAATGACGGAAAGGGCGCTGCATGGCGCATCGGTGGAGGCGATAGTTGGCGCAATAGCGACGGGTACGTCCATGAAATGGGCCAGCGCTTTGGCGGTATCCAGCGTTTTACCGCCGCCAATGCCCAGCACTGCCAGGCAGTCGGCGCTGTCGGCCAGCTTTTTCAGGCGATCGATTTCATTTTGTGAACATTCACCACCAAACGGCGCGATTTCGGCATGCAGTTCGGCTTTTTTAAAACTCTGACGCAGGGTCTCTTCGGCAAAACCCAGCACAAATTTATCGCCGACCACCAGCCAGCGATTGGCCAGGGGTTTCAGGTAGTCGCCGAGACGGGTAAGCACATCAGCGCCCTGGATATATTTCCCCGGCGATTGAATGATACGGTCCATAACAGTTCTCCCTTAGAGGTTGAGGTTACCAAACGCGTTTTTCCAGTCCTGCTCAAACTTCTCTATGGCTGACTCTACCGCTGGCGTGCCGAGCATGTGTTGCGCTACGTCTAAGGGAAGCGTGACTGCCTCGCATCCCGCCAACAGACAGTCCAGCGCCTGACGCGGCGTTTTGAAGCTGGCGGCCAGCACCTTGCTTTCCGGCGCGTGCAGTTCCAGCAGAGACTGCAGCTCCTGCACCATGCGAATGCCGTCACCGCCCTGCGCATCAACGCGGTTTACGTACGGCGCGACATATTTCGCCCCTGCGAGTGCGGCGAGCAAGCCCTGTGCAGCGCTATAAACGGCGGTCCCCAGCGTGGTTATCCCCTCTTTTTTCAACGCCTTGATCGCGGTAAGGCCCTCAGCCGTGACAGGGATTTTCACCACGATGTCCGGTATGGCGTTACTCAAACGTTTGGCTTCCGCCACCATGCCTTCGGCATCGCGGCTCATGGTTTGAGCAAACAGCGTGCCTTCCGGTCCGATGGCTTTTTGCAGACGCGGCAGCACGTCCCAGATGGATTCGCGGCTGGCGGCGATGATGCTCGGGTTGGTGGTGACGCCCGCAATAGGAAAGATGCGCGCCAGACGTTCAACTTCCGCCACGTTGGCGGTATCCAGGTACAGTTCCATTATTTTTCCTTAAGTCAGAAAGGTTGAATAAAGGATACGGCGCACCCAGGTGCGGCGAATACAGGTCAATTTTGCCAAATACTGGACAAATGTAATGTCCTTAGAGAAGTGAGAGAGCGATCACAATGCTACTTTTTGGCGATCAGCTGGCTGTGGTACTGGCGTCGATATTCGGAAGGGGAACGTTCGGTGTGCTTGCGAAAGAGACGGCAAAAGTAGTTGCTGTCCGTAAATCCGCAGCGTGTGGCGATATCTTTAATTTTGAGATCGTAGCCTTTCAGCAGCTGACGCGCATGTTCCAGGCGCGTTTTTGTTAAATATTCATTGAATCCGACGCTGCCGACTTTCTGGAATAGATGGGAAAGGTAGTTTGGTGAGATGTAGAACGCCTGTGCCACGGATTCGCGAGTTAACAAAGAGGCATAATTTTCTTCGATATAGCTCCGAACGGCTTCGAACAGTGCCCGGCTGCGGCTGTCAGTGTGAATTTCACTGCCAAGCAGATCCCGGCAGTGGCTGAGCAGGCTTAAAACTACCAGCCTTGCTGTGTCTTGTTCCTCAGGCTGCATCTGTAATTCGGTGAGCGTTTGCAGAAGAAAAGCCCCCGTTCGCGGACCACGTCGGGCAACCTGGAGTTGTTGTAAGAGCACATTGTCACGCTGTAACTCGATTGTAAGCTGCTGCTTACCGAAATGTATGCTCATGACGTGAGGCGCAGGATGCGTGATTTGTCCAAAAAAAGAAAAAATCGCCTCGCTGGGGGTACCAAGGGTAATACGGAGGCAGGGATATGTGCGGGGATGCTGTTCAGCCAGCGCTGAGAAATGAATCTGACCCAGCGGTAACGTGCGGTTCACCAGGTCAGTCAAAATTTGGGTGATATCGGAATGCATAAGGAGACTACCGAAATTTGCCGGGTGGCGCTAACGCTTACCCGGCCTACTTAACGTAGGCCCGTGCAAGCGCAGCGCCGCCGGGCATAAAGCATTAGCCGGTGTTACGCATACCCGCCGCAACGCCTGCAATCGTCACCATCAGCGCCTGTTCAACGCGCGGATCTGGCTCTTTCCCTTCTTCTTCCGCCAGACGCGAACGGTGCAGCAGCTCTGCCTGCAGGACGTTCAGCGGGTCGGTGTAAATGTTACGCAGCTGAATAGACTCGGCAATCCACGGCAGGTCCGCCATCAGATGTGAGTCGTTGGCGATGTCCAGCACTACTTTGATGTCGCCTTCCAGCAGTTCGCGCAGCTCTTTACCCAGCGCCCACAGTTCAGGTTTCACCAGACGCTGGTCGTAGTATTCCGCCAGCCACAGGTCAGCTTTCGAGAAGACCATCTCCAGCATTCCCAGACGGGTAGAGAAGAATGGCCAGTCGCGGCACATGGTTTCCAGCTCGTTCTGTTTGCCGTCTTCCACCACTTTTTGCAGCGCAGCACCGGCACCCAGCCAGGCGGGCAGCATCAGGCGGTTCTGCGTCCAGGCAAAGATCCACGGGATCGCGCGCAGAGACTCTACGCCACCGGTTGGGCGACGCTTCGCAGGACGTGAGCCCAGCGGCAGTTTACCCAGCTCCTGCTCAGGGGTGGCTGAACGGAAGTAAGGGACGAAATCTTTGTTTTCACGCACGTAGCCGCGGTACAGATCGCAGGAGATAGCCGACAGCTCGTCCATGATATGGCACCAGGAGGCTTTCGGCTCCGGCGGTGGCAGCAGGTTGGCTTCCAGGATCGCGCTGGTATAGAGCGACAGGCTGCTGATGGTCACTTCCGGCAGGCCGTATTTGAAACGGATCATCTCGCCCTGCTCGGTGACGCGCAGGCCGCCTTTCAGGCTTCCCGGCGGCTGCGACAGCAGCGCTGCGTGCGCCGGTGCGCCGCCACGGCCAATTGAACCACCGCGTCCGTGGAACAGGGTCAGTTCAATACCAGCTTTCTCGCAGGTTTTGATCAGTGCGTCCTGCGCCTGATACTGCGCCCAGGATGCCGCCATCACGCCCGCGTCTTTCGCGGAGTCGGAATAGCCAATCATCACCATCTGTTTGCCCTGAATAAAGCCGCGGTACCAGTCGATATTCAACAGCTGGCTCATGACGTCGTTGGCATTGTTCAGGTCGTCGAGGGTCTCAAACAGCGGGGCGACCGGCAGGGCGTAGTCGATTCCCGCTTCTTTCAGCAGAAGGTGAACGCCAAGCACGTCGGACGGGGTCTTCGCCATGGAGATCACATAGGCGGCCACCGACCCTTTCGGCGCATCAACGATCGCTTTACAGGTGTTGAGCACTTCGCGGGTATCGTTGCTTGGCTCCCAGTTGCGCGGCAGCAGAGGGCGCTTGGAGTTCAGCTCGCGGATCAGGAACGCCTGCTTGTCGGCTTCGGACCAGCTTTCATAGTCACCGATGCCGAGATAGCGGGTCAGCTCGCCCAGCGCTTCGGTATGACGGGTACTTTCCTGACGCACGTCGATACGCACCAGCGGCACGCCAAAACACTTCACGCGACGCAGGGTGTCGAGCAGTTCGCCGTTGGCGATGATGCCCATCCCGCAGGCCTGCAGCGATTTATAACAGGCGTAAAGCGGCTCCCAGAGCTGTTCGTTCTGGCTGAGCAGGCCTTCTGGTTTTGGCAGGCGCTGGCCTTTCAGGCGCGCTTCCAGCCAGGCCTGAGTGGCCATCAGCTGACCACGCAGCTTTTTCATCAGGAAACGGTACGGCTCGCTGGCGCCTTCTTCGCCGGCCAGCGCGCGCAGTTCCGGCGTCGCTTCTACCATCGACAGCTCGGAGATCAATACCTGAATGTCTTTCAGGAACAGGTCGGTCGCTTTCCAGCGGCTCAGCAGCAGGACGTGGCGGGTGATTTCCGCGGTCACGTTCGGGTTACCGTCGCGGTCGCCGCCCATCCAGGAGGTGAAGCGCACCGGCACGAAATCGACCGGCAGGCGGTAGCCGAGGTTCTCTTCCAGCTGTTCGTTCAGCTCGCGCAGGTAGTTCGGTACCCCTTCCCACAGGCTGTTTTCCACCACCGCAAAACCCCATTTGGCTTCGTCGACCGGGCTTGGGCGATGCTTACGAATTTCATCGGTGTGCCAGGACTGGGCAATCAGCTGGCGCAGACGGCGCATCAGCTGGTTGCGTTCGTAGTCGGCAATGTCTTTGTTATCCAGCTGCTTGAGGCAGTTGTTCACTTCCACCATTTTGTGGATCAGGGTGCGACGGGTAATTTCGGTTGGGTGTGCGGTCAGCACCAACTCCAGCGAAAGCGACTCCACCGCTTTTTTGATGGTGGCTTCGTTGAGGTCTGGCTGGTCTTTCAGTTTACGAAGGGTGCGGGCAATGACTTCCGGGTTGCTGGCCGCTTCGCCGTTTGGCGAAATGCTGTGGTATTGCTCAGCGGTGTTGGCCAGGTTCAGGAACTGGCTGAATGCGCGTGCAACGGGCAGCAGCTCATCGTTAGAGAGGTTCTGCAAGGTGGTGAGCAGCTCCTGACGACTGGCCTCGTTACCGGCGCGGGAAGATTTAGACAGCTTGCGGATGGTTTCAACGCGGTCGAGGATGTTCTCCCCCAACGCATCTTTGATGGTATCTCCAAGCACTTTGCCGAGCATACTGACATTACTACGCAACGCGGAATATTGTTCGTTCATAAAAACCCAGTCACCCCATCATTTTTGTTTATGCCCAGGCGAAAATCTTCTGGACATTATTTTGTCATCTCCCTTTATAAAGCCACGTAAAACCCCCGTCGTCAATTGCTGCGAAAACGGTTCAGCAAACGAATAAATGCGGGCAATTTACGAAATTTAATTCGCATTGCGTCAGATAAGAGATGCTTATGGGAATGTGACGGAGATCATGCGATTTGTTGCCCTCACCCTAACCCTCTCCCACAGGGAGAGGGGACTCTTCGGTGCGGTTTTAATGCCAGCAGAAGTGATGCACAACCTGGGTAATCAGTTCACGGGTGGGTTTGATAAAGCGGGTTTCCAGATATTCATCCGGCTGGTGCGCCTGGTTGATGGAGCCAGGGCCAAGGACCAGGGTAGGGCACAGCGTCTGAATAAACGGCGCTTCGGTGCAGTAGTTCACCACGTCGGTTTTCTCACCGAGCAGTTTTTCCACAACTTCAACCAGCTGATGGTCCGGCGGGCATTCATAACCCGGGATCGGCGGATGCAGTTCGGAGACCGTCAGGCGGCCCGGCCAGCGTTCGCTCACCGGTGCCAGCGCTTCATTCAGCAGGCCGTCGAGATCGCTCAGGGTCATGCCCGGCAGCGGGCGGATATCCATATGCAGTTCGCAGCAGGCACAGATACGGTTGGAGGCATCACCCCCGTGCAGGCTGCCGAGGTTCAGGGTCGGATACGGCACGGTGAACGCCTCGTAGTGATAGCGTTCTTTCAGATCGTCGCGCAGGGTCATGATGCGGCCGATGGCGTCATGCATCAGCTCGATGGCGTTCACGCCGCGCGCCGGATCGCTGGAGTGGCCGGACTGGCCCAGCACGCGCACGGCGGTAGAAATATGGCCTTTGTGCGCGCGGATCGGTTGCAGAGACGTCGGCTCACCGATAATGGCGCAATCCGGGCGAATCGAGGTGTTTTCAGAGAAGTAGCGCGCGCCCGCCATGCTGGTCTCTTCATCAGCGGTCGCCAGAATGTAGAGCGGTTTTTTCAGCTTCGTCACGTCCACATCACGCAGCGCGTCGAGGATAAAGGCGAAGAAGCCTTTCATGTCGGCGGTGCCCAGACCGTAGAGCTTGTTGTCGTGCTCGGTCAGGGTGAACGGATCGCGCGTCCAGCGGCCATCATCAAACGGCACGGTGTCGGTATGACCGGCCAGCAGCAGGCCGCCCGCACCGGTTCCGGTGCTGGCGAGCAGGTTAAATTTGTGGCGAGTGCCGGGGACGGGCTGAACCTCAACGTTAAACCTAAGATCGCTAAACCAACCCGCCAGCAGATTGATTAAAGACTCATTGCTCTGATCCAGCGCTTCTTCCGTTGCGCTGATAGACGGTGTGGCAATCAGGGCGCGGTAGATCTCGATAAATGGCGGTAAGTTCATTTTCATTGTTGACACACCTTAGGTCGTGATAGTATCAATATTCATGCAATAAATGTGAATAAAAATACATTAACGTTGAGCATAAAGGAACCCGATGTTGAATACGCTGATTGTAGGCGCTAGCGGTTATGCGGGCGCAGAGCTTGTAAGCTACGTGAATCGCCATCCACATATGACCATAACCGCTTTGACCGTGTCAGCGCAAAGCAATGATGCAGGAAAGTTAATTTCCGATTTGCATCCGCAGCTTAAGGGCCTGGTCGATCTGCCGCTACAGCCCATGTCTGACATCAGCGAGTTTACCGACGGCGTCGACGTGGTGTTTTTAGCCACCGCGCATGAGGTCAGCCACGACCTGGCGCCGCAGTTTCTGGCGGCCGGCTGCGTGGTCTTCGACCTCTCCGGCGCGTTCCGCGTTAACGACGGCGCGTTCTACGAAAAATATTACGGTTTCACCCATCAGCACCCTGATCTGCTTGAAAAAGCGGTGTACGGCCTGGCGGAGTGGAGCGCAGATAAACTGAAAGAAGCGGACCTGATTGCCGTTCCGGGCTGCTACCCGACGGCGGCGCAGCTTTCCCTGAAGCCGCTGATCGACGCGGGCCTGCTGGATCTGAACCAGTGGCCGGTGATCAACGCCACCAGCGGCGTGAGCGGTGCAGGGCGTAAGGCGGCAATCTCCAATAGCTTCTGCGAAGTGAGCCTTCAGCCGTATGGCGTGTTTAATCACCGTCATCACCCTGAAATCACGACGCATCTGGGTGCGGACGTCATTTTCACCCCGCATCTGGGCAGCTTCCCGCGTGGGATCCTCGAAACCATCACCTGTCGCCTGAAACCGGGCGTGACCAAAGAGCAGGTGAGCGAGGTCTTCACGCAGGCGTATGCGGATAAACCGCTGGTGCGCCTGTACGACAAAGGCGTGCCGGCGCTGAAAAACGTGGTCGGTCTGCCGTTCTGCGATATCGGCTTTGCCGTTCAGGGTGAGCATCTCATCGTGGTGGCCGCAGAAGATAACTTACTGAAAGGCGCTGCCGCACAGGCAATGCAGTGTGCAAATATTCGTTTCGGTTTCCCGGAAACGCAGGCTCTTATTTAAGGTGTGATGATGAACCCATTAATTATCAAACTCGGTGGTGTACTGCTGGACAGCGAAGAAGCGCTGGAGCGTCTGTTTACCGCGCTGGTGAACTATCGCGAATCACATCAACGTCCGCTGGTGATTGTGCACGGCGGTGGCTGCGTGGTGGATGAGCTGATGAAAGGGCTCAACCTGCCGGTGAAAAAGAAGAACGGCCTGCGCGTGACGCCTGCTGACCAGATTGACATCATTACCGGCGCGCTGGCGGGTACGGCGAACAAAACGCTGCTGGCGTGGGCGAAGAAACACCATATCGCGTCCGTGGGCCTCTATCTGGGCGATGGCGACAGCGTAAAAGTGACCCAGCTCGACGAAGAGCTCGGCCACGTTGGACTGGCGCAGCCAGGTTCGCCTAAGCTGATTAACACGCTGCTGGAAGGCGGTTTCCTGCCGGTGGTGAGCTCCATCGGCGTGACCGAAGAGGGCGAGCTGATGAACGTTAACGCTGACCAGGCGGCGACCGCGCTGGCGGCAACGCTGGGTGCGGACCTGATCCTGCTCTCCGACGTGAGCGGCATTCTGGACGGTAAAGGTCAGCGCATCGCAGAAATGACGGCTGAGAAAGCCGAGCAGCTGATTGCTCAGGGCATTATTACCGACGGCATGATCGTCAAAGTGAACGCCGCGCTGGATGCCGCGCGCACGCTGGGCCGCCCGGTGGATATCGCCTCCTGGCGCCACGCGGAGCAGCTCCCGGCGCTGTTTAACGGCACGCCAATTGGCACGCGTATTTTAGCGTAATCGATTTAATGTTTTGTAGGCCCGGTAAGCGCAGCGCCACCGGGCAATGAAATTCAAAGATATTAAGGAAGCATGTTATGGCACTTTGGGGTGGGCGTTTTACACAGGCAGCGGATCAGCGGTTCAAACAGTTCAACGACTCTTTGCGCTTCGACTACCGCCTGGCCGAACAGGATATTGTCGGCTCTGTGGCCTGGTCCAAAGCGCTGGTAACGGTAGGCGTACTGACCGCAGACGAACAGTTACAGCTGGAAGAAGCGCTGAACAATCTGCTGGAAGAGGTGCGTCTGGATCCGCAGCAAATCCTGCAGAGCGATGCCGAAGATATTCACAGCTGGGTGGAAGGCAAACTGATCGACAAAGTCGGCCAGCTGGGTAAAAAGCTGCACACCGGGCGCAGCCGTAACGACCAGGTCGCCACCGACCTGAAGCTGTGGTGTAAAGATACCGTTAGCGAACTGCTGGCGGCCAACCGTCAGTTGCAGAGCGCGCTGGTGGAAACCGCGCAGAACAACCAGGACGCGGTGATGCCGGGTTATACCCACCTGCAGCGCGCGCAGCCGGTGACCTTTGCGCACTGGTGTCTGGCCTACGTAGAGATGCTGGCGCGTGACGAAAGCCGTCTGCAGGATACCCTGAAACGTCTGGACGTCAGCCCGCTGGGCAGCGGCGCGCTGGCGGGTACGGCGTATGAAATCGACCGTGAACAGCTGGCAGGCTGGCTGGGCTTTGCCTCCGCCACCCGTAACAGCCTGGACAGCGTGTCCGACCGCGACCACGTGCTGGAGCTGCTCTCCAATGCGTCTATCGGGATGGTTCACCTCTCGCGCTTTGCCGAAGACCTGATCTTCTTTAACTCCGGCGAAGCGGGCTTCGTCGAGCTGTCCGACCGCGTGACCTCAGGTTCATCCCTGATGCCGCAGAAGAAAAACCCGGACGCGCTCGAGCTGATCCGCGGCAAATGTGGCCGCGTGCAGGGTGCGCTGACCGGCATGATGATGACCCTGAAAGGGCTGCCGCTGGCGTACAACAAAGACATGCAGGAAGACAAAGAGGGGCTGTTCGACGCGCTCGACACCTGGCTGGACTGTCTGCACATGGGCGCGCTGGTGCTGGACGGCATTCAGGTGAAACGTCCGCGCTGCCAGGAAGCGGCGCAGCAGGGCTATGCGAACTCTACCGAACTGGCGGATTATCTGGTGGCGAAGGGCGTACCGTTCCGTGAAGCGCATCATATTGTCGGTGAAGCGGTAGTGGAAGCCATTCGTCAGGGTAAACCGCTGGAGGATCTGGCGCTGGCCGACCTGCAGAAGTTCAGCGCGGTTATCGGGGATGATGTGTATCCGATTCTGGCGCTGCAGTCCTGTCTGGACAAGCGTGCCGCGAAAGGCGGCGTGTCGCCGAAGCAGGTGGCGCAGGCGATTGCGGATGCGAAAAACCGGCTGGTTTGAACCGTGCGGGCTGGTGCCCTCACCCCGGCCCTCTCCCACAGGGAGAGGGAGAAAAACGGAGCCTGGCTTAGCGCTGGGCTTTTTTACGCAAAAAAAAGCGGACCACGGGGTCCGCAAAAGTTCACGTTGGCTTTAGTTGTTCGAGTTTTGAGAGAAACTCGCTGACGGTGCGGGGACGTCAAGGGTCAAACACGTGCCGCCTCGTCTATGTGGTGTATTATTCAACAGAATGCTTGATAGGGATAATCGTTCGTTGCTATGCTATCTATCGCCATGAACTATCGTGGCGACGGAGGATGAATAATGAATATTCGTGATCTTGAATACCTGGTAGCGTTAGCCGAGCATCGTCACTTTCGCCGCGCGGCAGATTCCTGTCACGTCAGCCAGCCCACGCTGAGTGGCCAGATCCGTAAGCTGGAAGACGAGCTGGGCGTGATGCTGCTGGAGCGCACCAGTCGTAAGGTTCTGTTCACACAGGCAGGTCTTCTGCTGGTGGATCAGGCGCGCACCGTGCTGCGCGAGGTCAAAGTGCTCAAGGAAATGGCAAGCCAGCAGGGGGAGGCCATGTCCGGCCCGCTGCATATTGGCCTGATCCCAACCGTTGGCCCGTACCTGTTACCGCACATCATTCCGATGCTGCACCAGACGTTCCCGAAACTCGAAATGTACCTGCACGAAGCGCAAACCCATCAGCTGTTGGCACAGCTGGACAGCGGCAAGCTCGACTGCGCCATTCTGGCACTGGTAAAAGAGAGTGAAGCCTTTATTGAAGTGCCGCTGTTCGATGAGCCGATGATGCTGGCGATCTATGAAGATCACCCGTGGGCGAACCGCGATCGCGTGCCGATGGCCGATCTGGCGGGTGAAAAGCTACTGATGCTGGAAGATGGCCACTGCCTGCGCGACCAGGCGATGGGCTTCTGCTTCGAAGCGGGTGCGGATGAGGATACCCATTTCCGCGCAACCAGCCTGGAAACGCTGCGTAATATGGTCGCGGCGGGAAGCGGTATTACGCTGCTGCCTGCGCTGGCGGTACCGCACGAGCGTAAACGTGATGGCGTGGTTTATTTGCCGTGCATTAAACCAGAGCCGCGTCGTACGATTGGCCTGGTCTATCGCCCTGGGTCACCGCTGCGCAGCCGCTATGAGCAGCTGGCAGAGGCCATCCGTGGTGCGATGGATGGCCATTTTGACAGCGCGTTAAAACAGGCGGTTCAGGCCGTTTAGCGCCGCGACCCGATAGGCTTCCGCCATGGTCGGGTAGTTAAAGGTGGTGTTGACGAAGTACTCAATGGTGTTACCACCACCTTTCTGCTCCATGATCGCCTGACCGATATGAATGATTTCCGCGGCGCGTTCACCAAAGCAGTGAATCCCGAGGATCTCTTTCGTCTCGCGATGGAACAGAATCTTCAGCGTACCCACGCTCATCCCCACGATTTGCGCCCGCGCCAGATGTTTAAACTGCGCACGACCCACCTCGTAAGGCACCTTCATAGACGTCAGCTGCTGCTCGGTTTTCCCTACGGAACTGATTTCCGGGATGGTGTAGATGCCCGTCGGGATATCTTCAATCAGATGCGCCGTCGCTTCGCCTTTCACCAGCGCCTGAGCCGCAATGCGTCCCTGGTCGTAAGCGGCTGAGGCCAGGCTTGGATAGCCAATGACGTCGCCGACCGCGTAAACGTGCGGCAGGGCGGTCTGATACATGCTGTTGACCTTCAACTGACCGCGGCTGTCGGTTTCAAGCCCGATATTTTCCAGCTGCAGGGAATCGGTGTTGCCGGTACGGCCGTTGGCGTACAGCAGGCAGTCGGCTTTCAGCTTCTTGCCGGACTTCAGGTGCATGATCACCCCGTCGTCACAGCCTTCGATCTTCTCGTACTCTTCGTTGTGGCGAATGACCACGCCGCTGTTCCAGAAGTGGTAGGAGAGCGAATCTGACATTTCCTGATCGAGGAACGCCAGCAGGCGGTCGCGGGTGTTGATCAGGTCAACTTTGACGTCCATTCCGCGGAAGATCGACGCATATTCGCAGCCGATGACCCCTGCGCCATAGATAATGACGTGGCGGGGTTCATGGTGCAGGCTCAGAATCGAATCGCTGTCGTAGACGCGCGGGTGCGAGAAGTCCACGTCGGCCGGATGGTATGGGCGTGAACCGCAGGCAATCACAAATTTTTCAGCGGTAATAGTTTCAACCGACCCGTCGTGGCATTCGAGTGCCAGGGTGTGTTCATCCACAAAATGCGCGTTGCCCTGCAAAATTTCGCAGTGGTTACGCTCATAAAACCCCTGACGCATACGTGTCTGCTGGTTAATGACGGTATCCGCGTGATTCAGGATGTCGGCAAAAGATGAACGAAGAAGTCGGGAATGGTCGCTGTAAAGAGGGTTCTGGTTAAATTCGATAATGCGGCTAACGGCGTGGCGGAGGGCTTTCGAAGGGATGGTGCCCCAGTGGGTGCAACCGCCGCCGACATTATGGTAGCGCTCGATGACCGCTACTCTGGCTCCCTGTTTCACCAGACCCATAGCAGCGCCTTCGCCGCCGGGGCCGGAACCAATAACTATTGCGTCGTAATCGTAGGAATGTGGCATGGCAAGGCTTACCTGTTCTTATACATAAAAGCAACAGAATCATAACATCATTGCCAGAGTAACCCAATTATCGTTGTGCTTTTTTCCGGCAGTGGAGCACAAACCGCACGTAAACAATCATTCACAAAGCCAGGCAAACAGATTAATTTTATTCTCTGGTATAGTGCCATCAGGCCTTTGGAAGGATTCAACTATCGTGATGGGCGTAAGAGCACAACAAAAAGAGAAAACCCGGCGTTCGCTGGTGGAAGCCGCATTCAGTCAACTGAGTGCCGAGCGGAGTTTTGCCAGTTTGAGCCTGCGCGAAGTCGCACGCGAGGCCGGGATTGCGCCAACGTCCTTCTATCGTCACTTCCGTGATGTGGATGAACTGGGCCTGACCATGGTCGACGAGAGCGGCCTGATGCTGCGTCAGCTGATGCGCCAGGCGCGTCAGCGTATCGCCAAAGGGGGCAGCGTGATCCGCACCTCCGTGTCGACCTTTATGGAATTTATCGGCAATAACCCCAACGCGTTTCGTCTGCTTCTGCGCGAGCGTTCGGGCACATCGGCAGCGTTTCGTGCCGCCGTCGCGCGCGAAATTCAGCACTTCATCGCGGAACTTGCCGACTATCTTGAACTCGAAAACCATATGCCGCGTGCGTTTACTGAAGCACAGGCCGAGGCGATGGTGACGATTGTATTCAGCGCGGGTGCCGAAGCGCTGGATGTCAGCATTGAACAACGCAAGCAGCTCGAAGAGCGACTGGTATTACAGCTCAGGATGATCTCCAAAGGCGCGTACTACTGGTATCGCCGTGAACAAGAGAAACTGGCACATCAAACCGAAGAGTGAAGGTGAGTAATGAAACAGTCAGGTCAGGATAAAGGGACGCTGTTGCTGGCATTGATCGCTGGCTTATCCATTAATGGTACGTTTGCCGCTATTTTTAGCTCAATCGTGCCGTTTTCGATTTTCCCGCTTATTGCGCTGGTGCTGACGGTGTACTGCCTGCATCAACGTTACCTGAACCGCACCATGCCGGTGGGGTTACCGGGGCTGGCCGCCGCCTGCTTTATTCTGGGCGTATTGCTGTACAGCACCGTGGTTCGCGCGGAATATCCGGATATCGGCTCTAACTTCTTCCCTGCGGTACTGTCTGTGGCGCTGGTGTTCTGGATTGGCTCGCGCATGCGTAGCCGTAAGAGCCAGTTACCAGAGTAAAGGGTTTTGTCATTGTAGGCCGGATAAGCGAAGCGTCATCCGGCTTTTTTGGCAGGTGGCGCTTCGCTTACCTGCCCTACAAGGCCACATTACTTCGCCGTGAGCAGTACACCGCACTCCATATGATGCGTATACGGGAACTGATCGAACAGCGCCAGACGTTCAATATTGTGCGTCTGGCCTAATGTTTCGAGATTCTTGCACAGCGTCTCCGGGTTACAGGAGATGTACAAAATACGCGGGTACGCCTGCACCATCTTCTCTGTTTCGCTGTCCAGGCCACTGCGCGGCGGGTCGACAAAAATCGTCTCACACTGGTAGCTCTTCAGATCGATCCCTTCCAGGCGGTTAAACTGGCGAACGCCGTTCATGGCCTGGGTAAACTCTTCAGCGGCCATGCGAATGATCTGCACGTTGTCGATATGGTTAGCGGCAATGTTGTACTGCGCGGCGGCCACCGACGGCTTGGCGATTTCCGTTGCCAGCACGCGATCGAAGTTACGCGCCAGCGCCAGCGAGAAGTTGCCGTTACCGCAGTAGAGCTCAAGCAGATCGCCCGTTGACCCTTCCGTCGCCTTCAGCGCCCACTCCAGCATCTGCACGTTCATCGCGGCGTTGGGCTGGGTGAAGCTGTTCTCGACCTGACGGTAAACCATCTCTCTACCCGCTACCGGCAGGCGCTCGTCGATGTAGTCCTGATCCAGCATGATTTTGGTTTTTGTCGCGCGGCCAATCAGGTGAACGTTGATGTTCTGCGCGCGCAGCGCATCGCGCAGCGCTTCCGCCTGCTCGCGCCACTCGTCGTTAAGCGCTTTGTGATACAGGAGAGAGACAATCGCCTGATTGCTTTGCGTGGTCAGGTAGTCAATCTGGAACAGCTTGTTACGCAGTACCGGATTGTTGCGCACGCCGTCCATTACCAGCGTCATTAACTGGTTAATGAGCTCGCTCGCCGCCGGAAAGCTGTCCACGCGGATACGGGATTTTGTCTGCTGATCGAAAATGATGTGGTACAGGTCGTCACCGTCGTGCCAGATGCGGAACTCGGCGCGCATGCGGTAGTGGCTGACAGGAGAGCGGAACACCTCGGGAACGGGCGCGTTGAAAGGCGTCATCATACTTTGCAGGCGGACAACTTTCTCTGCCAGCTGCGCGTCGTACTGTTCTGTCGGGAGGTGTTCTGGGGTCATGATGCGTCCTGAGTGATAAAGAATTACGCGGCGATTGTAGGCATTGTTCAGGGGATGTCCAGATTTAATGGCCAATAGCTGTCTGGACATCCATACGTGTCTAATTGTAGCATTCTGTTTCCGGTCTCCTGAGAGTGAAAAGGGAATCCAGTGTAAATCTGGAGCTGACGCGCAGCGGTAAAGACTGGCGGGATGAGCGTTGTAGACACTGTGAAAATGGGAAGTCTTCATCCTTATATAGCCACCTAGCCCGAAGACCTGCCGGGATCACGTCGCATTTGGTTTCATCATCGCGTGCTATCGATGAGGCCTGCGGCATCCTTCTTATATTGTGGATGCTTTAACAATGATTAAAAAAGTATCGCTGTTGACGGCGTTGTCCGTCACGGCATTTTCGGGCTGGGCGCAGGACAGCGCCGACTCGTTGGTGGTGACGGCAAATCGTTTTGAACAACCGGCAAAAACTGTTCTGGCACCGACGTCCGTCGTGACGCGTGAAGACATTGAGCGCTGGCAGGCAAAGAGCGTGGTGGAAATCATGTCACGTCTGCCTGGCGTGGATATCGCGCAAAGCGGTGGAATGGGCTCGAACTCTTCGACTTTTATTCGCGGAACGGAATCTCGCCATGTGCTGGTGCTGGTTGACGGTATTCCTTTGAATAACGCCGGGATCAGCAACGTTCCCGATCTGAGCCAAATCCCGACCTCGCTGATTCAGCGTATTGAGTACATCCGTGGTCCGCGTTCAGCCCTGTATGGCTCCGACGCGATTGGTGGCGTGATTAACATCATTACCGGACGTGATAAGCCGGGTGCAGAAATCTCAGCGGGCGTTGGCTCTAAGGGTTACCAGACCTATGATGGCGCTTTCCAGCAGGTGCTGGATAAAACCAAAATCACCATGGCGGGTAACTACACCTATACCCGGGGTTTTGACATCGCCGCAAAAGATGCGCCGCGCCAGCCTGACCGCGATGGCTTTATGAGTAAATCGCTGTACGGCTCCGTGGAACAGCAGATTACCGACAGCGTGAGCGGCTTCTTCCGTGGCTTTGGTTATGACAACCGCACCGCGTATGACGGTTACGATCACTACGACGCCAACTTTATGGTGGATGGACGACCTGATACTCGCCAGCTCTACAGCCAGAACTGGGATACCGGTCTGCGTTACAACCAGGGGATTTTCCAGTCACAGCTGGTGGCGGGCTATGGTCGCAGTAAAGATCAGAACTATGATCCGAAGAAAGGGCGTTACGCTGATTCCGCCACCATGGATGACGTGAAGCAGTACACCACCCAATGGCTCAACACCGTAGAAGTCGGTCACGGCAACATTGGCGCAGGTCTGGACTGGCAAAAGCAGAAGACCCAGGCTGGAACGGGCTATCTGGAGAAAGGTTACGAGCAACGCAATACCGGCGTGTTTGTTTCGGCGATGCAGCAGTTCAGCAGCGTGACGCTTGAAGCGGCGGCGCGTAATGACGATAACTCTAACTTCGGCAACCATGGCACGTGGCAAACCAGCGCAGCGTGGGAGTTTGTGGAGGGCTATCGCGTCATTGCCTCCTACGGTACCGCATTTAAAGCACCGACCATGAGCCAGATCCACAGTGCCTCTTACGGTAATCCGGACCTTAAACCAGAGGAGAGTAAGCAGTGGGAAGGGGGCTTTGAAGGCCTGACGGGACCGGTCAACTGGCGTATCACCGGTTATCGCAATGACATTGATAATCTTATTAGCAGCGATCCGCATACGTATCGTTACTACAACGTTGACGAAGCACGTATTAAAGGTGTGGAAGCGACGGCACAGTTCGATACTGGCCCGGTCAGACATCAGATTTCCTATGATTATGTCGACCCGCGTAATGCCAAAACCAACGAAGTACTGGCCCGTCGTTCTAAGCAGCAGGTTAAGTACCAGCTTGACTGGCAGGTATGGGATCTCGACTGGAACCTTGCCTACCGTTATCTGGGCACCCGCTATGATGTCGCGATTGATCCAGACACCTATTCGTCAGAACGCGTGAAAATGGGCGGTGTCAGTCTGTGGGATGTCGCAGTTTCGTATCCTGTCACCTCACATCTCACAGTTCGTGGTAAAATAGCCAATCTGTTCGATAAAGATTACGAGACAGTTTATGGCTACCAAACTGCAGGACGGGAATACACCTTGTCTGGCAGCTACACCTTCTAATCCGCGTCCCACCGTGCTGGTGTTTGATTCCGGCGTCGGTGGGCTTTCGGTCTATGATGAGATTCGGCATCTTCTGCCGGATCTCCATTACATCTACGCCTTCGATAACGTCGCTTTCCCGTACGGGGAAAAGAGCGAAGATTTTATTGTTGAGCGTGTCGTTGAAATCGTCACCGCGGTACAAAAGCGCTATCCCCTTGCGCTGGCCGTCATCGCCTGTAATACGGCGAGCACCGTTTCTCTTCCCGCCCTGCGTGAAAAATTCCAGTTCCCGGTTGTGGGCGTCGTTCCTGCAATAAAGCCTGCCGCGCGTCTGACTGCGAACGGCATTGTGGGTTTGCTGGCCACGCGAGGCACGGTAAAGCGTCCTTATACCCGCGAGCTGATCGACCGTTTTGCCAACGAATGCCAGATAGCGATGCTGGGTTCGGCTGAGCTGGTGGAGATGGCTGAAGCGAAGCTGCATGGCAAGGCGGTATCACTCGAGGAGCTGCGTCGTATTCTTCGTCCGTGGCTGCGAATGCCCGAACCTCCGGATACCGTTGTGCTGGGCTGTACCCACTTCCCGCTATTACAGGAAGAGCTATTGGAGGTGCTGCCGGAGGGGACGCGCCTGGTGGATTCCGGTGCGGCTATTGCCCGTCGTACGGCCTGGTTGCTGGAGCATGAAGCGCCGGATGCGAAATCTACCGATGCGAATATCGCGTTTTGTATGGCTATCACGAAAGAGACTGAGCAACTTTTACCCGTTTTACGCCGTTATGGCTTTGAAACGCTCGAAAAACTGGCGCTGTAGCACGGTTTTGAGCAAAAAAGAGACGGTTGAAAGTTTTTTTTAAAAGAGGGGTTGTCAACGTCTGAGAACTCCCTATAATGCGCCTCCACTGACACGGAACAACGGCTTACAGGCCGCCGGGTTAGCGAGGTTCAGAGATGAACGCCAGCAGAGAAAAGCGAAAATAATCACTTGACTCTGAATGAGGAAAACGTAATATACGGGACCTCGCAACGGTGAGCTTAAAGCCGCGTTGCAACTGCTCTTTAACAATTTATCAGACAATCTGTGTGGGCACTCAAAGTGACATGGATTCTTAACGTCCTCGGACAAAAAATGAATACCAAGTCTCTGAGTGAACATACGTAATTCATTACGAAGTTTAATTCACGAGCATCAAACTTAAATTGAAGAGTTTGATCATGGCTCAGATTGAACGCTGGCGGCAGGCCTAACACATGCAAGTCGAGCGGTAGCACAGAGAGCTTGCTCTCGGGTGACGAGCGGCGGACGGGTGAGTAATGTCTGGGAAACTGCCTGATGGAGGGGGATAACTACTGGAAACGGTAGCTAATACCGCATAACGTCG